>NZ_KE557303.1 GCF_000442275.2 Litoreibacter arenae DSM 19593
AGTAGCAACGCAAGTGTCCCGCAGGTCCGCCCAGGTTACACTGATATCGCCAGCCCATTTCTGGTCGGGATTGCTCGCAGTGAAGTCCCGATTCAGCAGATTTGGTGAGATGTTGAACTTGTGGTCGCTGTCTGTCGTGACCTTGCGCTTACGTGTTCTCACAACAGATATGCCGTTCTGGCGCATCAACCTGCCAACTCGGCGGTGACCCACATCCAAACCGATCTCTTTCAGCTCCTCTGTCATTCTTGGCCGACCATAGCTGCCCAGGCTGAGACGTGACTGTTCTTTGATGTGCGCCAACGTTACCATATCAGACCGCTGTCTGCGGCTGGCCGGACGGGTGCGGAAGGCCCGCAATCCACGCGTGCTGACACCGACAACATGGCATAAGCGTTTGGCCGGAAAACTGTCACGGTGTTCTTCGATGAACCTAGATCTCATTGCTTTAGGCCCGCGAAGAACTGGGTGGCTTTTTTAGGATGTCCTTCTCCTCCTTGAGAATGCGCACCTCGCGTCGAAGGCGTTCATTCTCCTGAGCGAGGCTCAGATCCTCTTTCGACACCACATCAGTGTCTCGATGTGCCGTGATCCATTTGTTCAGCGTTGACAGCCCGACACCTAAATCAGAAGCCACCTGTTTGCGCGTAAGCCCGCTCGTCAGTGCGATCCGCACAGCACCTTGGCGGAATTCGTCCGTCCGTTTCAGTCCCATTGCTTGTCTCCTTTGCAGCAATAAATGCTATCAAAGGAGCGGCATCAAACCGCGACAGGATCACTCTAATTGCAAATGGAGGAAAAATCCCGTGGCAGGTCAGCGCCAATTAGACACTCGCTACGACTATCGCAAGTTTGCTTTTTCAGTACGGCTTCACAGATGGCGAGCAGACCATGAGCTTCAGCGCAGAGGTTAATTCTCGTCCTTGCACAGACCTAATTGCATCAACCCCCATCCGAAGCGTGGATCCCAACCTGCCGCGCCCAAATCAGTAGCACTGTCTCGAAGTACATCACGTACTTTAGATGGGGACATGTGTGCATTACCAATAACGTGAGCGATTATAGCGCTTGCGATTGCCGCGGCGTACGAAGTACCGGAACGGTAGGCTTGGCCGATACCTTCGGCCACAAGCAGATCGACGCCCGGCGCCGCAAACTCCACCTCGTCCCCGAAACTCGCCATCGCATATATATCCTTGAACGCGTCTACTGCCGTGACGGCAATCACGTTAGGGTCGGATCCTGGGTAGGCAACATGTGGGAGGCCATCATTTCCCGCGGCGGCCACGATAGTCGCGCCGCGCGTTCCGGCAACAGAGAGGACACGTCTCAGGGTGCGATTATGTGGCCCAGCAAGAGACATGTTGATAATTTCAACTTTCTCGCTGAGGAGCCAGTCGATTGCTTTCACGAGGTTCTGAGTCGATGCGATATTTCCGTTCTTCGAGTCTGCGAAAGCGACTGCGACGAACAATTCCGCTCCAATTGCGAGACCCTCAACACTATCCGCCGCAGGTGCCGCAGCGATTAGAGAAGCAATCCCCGTTGCATGAGAAGTTGACGCAGGAACTTCAGTTTGACCGAGGACCGTGTGCGACCGCATTTGGACGTTGTGTAGAAAAGGTGACGTGTCATCGACGGGGCCGTCGATAATGCCGATACGAACAGATCGAGGCAAGGTACAGCGATCAAAGTCGGCAGACCCAACCAGTTCGTGTGCGTAGGACCGCCTACCTTGTGCCCCCACGTAAATGTGGTTCATGTCAAAGTCCGCATCGATCCCGTCGAAGGCCAACAGAGCCCGCACTTCCGCACCACTCACCGCGCCGGCCAAGTCAATGACAATCATGTTTAGATCAAGACTGGGCAGCGACGAAATCTCAAGAATAATTCCACCAAGGGATTGTATGATATCAAGCGCCGCAGGGGTCGTTTGTTGAGACGCAAGCAACACGAACTGAGGAGTGTCGTTTTCGGTCGTGTAAACGTTGTCCGGAGTGCGGTACTCCTCAGGAAGGCCCTCGGCCTCAAGACCCAAACTTTCAGCTAAGTCCGTTTCTGAGATCGGGGTTTCTGGCATCGGCAGCGGATGGTTCCAATGTACAACCTGAACTTCTTTGCTGGCCTCGGCGCCAGTGTGAACTTCTGATTCGTCTGCGTCGCCGTCATTTGTCTCTGATTGGTTTGATGCGTCCACTTCATCGCAAATTCGCCCACCAGCAAGCAGTTGGATGGACGGGACAGCGGCTTGCACACGGATAATCTGGTTGGAAAACACTGAATTGGTGGCTGAATGCGCAAATCGCAGTGGTGCGGTCACCATCAGTATTTGCCTACCACCGCGTAGATTCTGGGTTGCGGAAAATGGGTCAGTCCCCTGAGGTTTCATCAGTTGAAGGGCGTTGGCTGCTAGCCGGTTACTGACATTTTTCTTGCCGCCTAGTTCTGCGTTCGAGCCCTCGCTACCACCGCCCATGCCGCCATCGCCCTTGTCGGAGCCGCTACCTTTGCCAGAGCCACCGCCCATGCCGCCATCGCCCTTGTCGGA
>NZ_KE557304.1:0-156 GCF_000442275.2 Litoreibacter arenae DSM 19593
CTAAGGTCACCGAGTGAATGGTGCCGTAGTTCAAGACCAAGTCGCCATCGCTGTTCGCGCTGGTTGTGTACGTCGCTGGAAGGTTCTCAATTGCCAGTCCGGACAGCGTCTGACCATCGATGATGAGCGTGTCAATTCCAACCTCGAAGTCGGTGA
>NZ_KE557304.1:341-6491 GCF_000442275.2 Litoreibacter arenae DSM 19593
CCTGCATATGCAAACTCGAACGTGTCAGCACCAGTTCCGCCAGTGAAGGTGTGATCGCCGCCTTTATTCAAGTTGGAGAACAGGTAGTCGTCACCAGCACCGCCATCAACGACACTGCTATCGATCACGTAGATGGTGTCGTTGCCGTCACCACCATCAATGGTTTTGTTGCCGCGAGACGCTTGGATAGTGTCATTTCCGGCTCCGCCATAGATGGTGTCGTTGCCACTTCCGGAACTGATCGTATCGTCACCGCCAAAGCCATAGATCGTTTCAGCTCCATCGGTCACGGTGTCGCCATCTGCATCAACGTAGCTGGTGTCGATGATGTCAGCACTTTCCGTGCCGTCAAGAATCCCGACAGTAGTTCCACCACTGGTCGCGGCAATCCATTCAGTGACACTTAGGCCTTCCAAAACAATGGTGTCACCACTTCCGTAGGATAGGAGAACATCCGCACCCTGATCGGATACTGATACTCCGCTTGGTACAGCACTGACGTCAAAAACAACGCCATCAATTTCAATAATATCTTCTTCGGGATCGAAATCTAATATTCGATCCGCAGCATCACCCGTCGTGAATCGATACACATCAGCGCCCGTGCCACCAACTAAGGTATCCGCATCAAGCCCACCTATAAGGGTATCAGCGCCAGCACCGCCTTCTAAGCGGTCAGAGCCATCCAACCCAGACAAAATATTATCTTCAAAATCACCTATTATAGTGTTCTCACCATCGCTTCCGATGACGTTTTCAATGCTAGCAAAGCTTTCTTGTATTGGCGCTCCGGCTCCGGTGGAGGCTCCACCGGCCGATAAGTCGATAAACAAATCAGCAGCAGTATACGAATAGCTGACAGTGTCGTTGCCTTCTCCGCCATCAAAGAAGTCAGCTCCTGCTAAACCCAACAGCGTATCATTGCCGCCACCACCGTGTAGTTGGTCGTCGCCGTCACCACCGTCAATTATATCGTCGCCATCACCTCCATAGACCGTGTCATCGCCGCCCCCAGAGTTTATCGTATCGTCACCTCCTAAGCCAAAGATCGTATCGGCCTCGCTGGACACCGTGTCGCCATCGGCATCTACATAGCTAGTGTTGATAACATCTGAGTTTTCAGTGCCATCCACCGCTCCAACCACTTCTTCGTCGTTCCCAACAACAGTTACTGTGATATCGGCACTGGAAAAGCCGCCTAAGCCATCGGAGACTGTGTAGGTAACTGTAAGAACATAGGTTTCGGCTGGGGCAAGATCATCTCCGAAGAAGTTGTCCGCTTCGAAACTTAGACTACCATTAGCTGTCAATCGAATTGCCAAATCAAGGCCAGGTCCAGTGTAGCTAGTGGAAGATGGCCCAGTTGCATTGCCATTGACTTCTACAATGCTGAGAGGATCACCATTCGGATCACTGTCGTTGAGACGTGGATCAAGAGTGACCGTTTCGCCCTCAAGAATTTCCACCGTATCATCAATGGCAGTAGGTCCATCATTGATCATAATCGCGCTCAATTCGCCCCAGGTATAAGTAGCGTCGGCAAAGGCAATTAGTTCTACGTCATCCGCGATCTCATCAAAATTGCCATCTCCGTGAGCAACGAAAAGCACACCATTGAAAGTGCTAAAACTGTAAGTCGAGAAAGCTGCAGAATAATATGCTGTATCAGTACCTGCGCCCCCGAAGAGGATATCCGAACCTAAGTATGTCGACAGACCTGGAATACTACCATAGAGAGCGTCGTCGCCATCTCCACCACGAAGAATGTCGTCACCCGAGCTGCCGTAGAGTGTGTCATCGCCCGCGCCGCCATCAAGTTCGTCGTTGCCACCCCCGCCGCTGAGAAGGTTGGCAGCGCTAGAACCGAAGACTTGATCATTTCCCCTGCCACCAAGATAGGCTTCGATGCTGACCAGTTCATTACTACCGATGCCGATGGAGTTATCCGTAAAAAAGCGTGCCCTCATGATGCCATCTTCAAGATTTACGTATCGATCAGAGAGAGAGCTAATAAGGTATTCAGTTGATAGCGTGTCGTAGCCTGTGCCACCGTCATAGAGATCGTCGCCCATGGACGCGTAGAGGGTGTCATCACCTTCTTCACCAAACATGAATTCGATCCCAGCAGCAGGGCCGCTGAACAGTTGATCATTCCCCGCGCCGCCCAATACTTGAGCATTCCCGCTGCGCACAATTAGAACATCCGCGCCATTCCCACCGTTCATGTAAGTTACGCCCGCCCCGAACCCAGATTCAATCCGGTCGTCGCCGTCACCTCCAAAAAGCTGGTTGTTGCCTGCGCCGCCATAAAGAGTGTCACCAAAAGCTGAACCCCGCACTCCCTCGATAGAAATCAATCGGTCGCCATCTGCCTCACCAGATATCCCGTTCCCGGAGGAAAGCGATACAACAATTGCGTCCGCTGCGGTTGAGTAATTAGCGATGTCAAAACCCTCACCCCCGTGAATCAAGTCGGCACCTTCATTGCCGGTGAGTATGTCGTTACCGTCCCAACCATGAAGATAGTCATCGCCTTGCAGGCCGACTAGATTTTCATCTGCAGACGTACCGACAAGAAAGTCGGTAGCATTCGTACCGATCTGTTCTTCCGGTTCCTCCTCGGGTGGTTCGAAGCCGCGTTCTTCTGCTTGGCTTTCAGGCGCGTCATCAGCATCGTCAGAAATAGTTCCGTTGACCGGCTGTACGTATTCAATGCGATCGAGTTCGCGCATCCAATCGAAATACGTGCCGTCTTCGAATACGGCGTAGGTTTCTGTGGCCAGCATCGGTTCAATAAAAACACTGCCATAAAAACTGTTATTACCCCCAACGTATGCACCACCAACATTGTCAAAATAGATGCTGCTGCCCGTGGCGTTGACCGTAATCGAAAGCTGCCCGCTAAGACTAAAAATTGGGAAAGTACCCAGATCAATGGAATCTATTCCAAGCAAGTTGATAAACGAGGTTTGTAACTCGGTGGAGAGTTCGTCGAAGGCTGTTTCTTCGTATTCGTACGCAAACGTAACATCATCGCGATTGAGGCCCTCGAAAACAATCGAGTGGATGCCACGGCCATTTCCGATGACGTAATCATGTCCAAACCAGGTGGATTCGTCGGCGATGTCTTCTTCTTCAAGAACGATAGTCAATTCGTCGAAGGAAAACTCGCGGTTCTCGATAAACTCTGGCGAGACCAAATAGGTATCATCGCCGGTGCCACCATAGAAAGTATCTCGACCACCGGAGTAAACCAAGAAATCGGATCCCTCTCCACCAACAAGAATGTCGCTACCCAAGGCGTCTCCATTCCCATCGTCACCGCCGTCATATGCGTAAAGCAAGGTGTTACTCGGGCTGAGGTTGATCTGATCGCCAGTATAAGTCTCAAGCCCTCGATCGAATAGAAAGTCAGCTCCTAGGCCACCGCGCAGTAAGTCATCTCCAGTACCCCCCATGAGGACATCATGCCCGTCTAAGGCTGCGAGACGCTCATCACCAAAAACGTAGGTCAGTAAAGCTGCTTCGTAGCCTTCGATGGTGATGTCGGAGCCATCAAGTATATCGTCCCCCTCTCCACCATAAAGCACATCATTGCCGATCCCGCCGCGCAGAATGTCATTACCCGCCCCGCCATCGAGTTGGTCGCTGCCTTGCTGCCCCCATAGAACATCATCACCCGCCTGTCCGTGAGCGCGGTCATTCCCATCCGCCATCATGACCAAGTCATTTCCTGCACCCGCAAAAGCCACATCGGCTGTGTCAGTGTACATCAAAAGATCGCGATCACCGGTAGCATCTTGACTGAGTCTAAGTGTGGGGTCACCTACGGATGGGAGCGGAGCATTGTCACCATTGTATGCACCATCAGAAAATTGGGTAAAATCACGTCGAGCGTCAGCATATTCAGGCAACCACGGACTCAGAATCTGGGTTTGCGATCCAACCTCACCCATCACGTTATAGATGCTTTCGGGGTAGGCGATGAATGAATCAAGATTTAACCCAAGCGTGAACCCTTGGGTTAACTCAGCTAGCAAGTCGTCTCCCCCAGCACTGATGAAGGTAGCGGTGGTGCGTCCTTCGCTGTCTACGACAACCTGGCCGCCGGCCACTTCGATTATCTCGTAACCTGAGACGCCTTCGAAATCGCTAAGTTTTTTCCCTGTGTAGCCCGAGTACGCTGCCCCCCATAAAGCTGCCTGCTCCCCCGGGGATCCCCCTAATGCCAAAAATGCTGCAATATCTCCTAGTTCTTCCCAAAATCCCAAATCAGCTTCGTTACGAGCAAGTTTTACAAGATTTCCTGGAAAAAGTTCTCCTATCCCGAGGTTGATCCACGTATTATCTGCAGAAGTGAAATGTTCCTCTTTATCCAAATAGCCTGTCCCGCCATCTTGAATCTCCACTTCTCTACGGGCCAACAGCAATATATCAACTGCAATTTGCTGCGAGATTGCATAGATTCCGGGATAGTTTGGTTCAGTTTGCTGAAGGGCCCAGTTGGATGCAAACGCCGTTCCACCCACTGTGTCACTGAACGTCGATATTTTCGCAGTCAACCTTGCATCGTCGTTATCGGCCATTTCTCCGTACAAAAAATGGAATGCCCCTCGATCACCAGCATCGACCAACTCTTGGAGCGTGTCGAGTTCAGGGGCTAGAAGCTTCAACTTACCATCTTCTGTGAAGTAAGGAGAGATGTCTCGGTAATCCATGCTAGTTCTTTCCACAATCTGTCAGGTAAGTTTCAAAATAGCCGCGCGCCGTACGAGCAGCCTTCTGCCAATCGTCCAAATAAGGTTTGGGCAAAACCGCTTGTGCTTCCCAACCGTTGGGTAGCAACCCAGTTAAATTACAATTGCGTATTAATGAACTTCGCCCGCAACGGACAAAAACTCCGTCTAGTGTACCGAATGGGTCGGTCGGCTCAAACCAGTCGTAATCCGTGTCACGGCTCTTGCTGACCGAACAGTTGGGAAGACCTTCCCCTGTCAACTGCGATAGGCCGTTGCCCTGCGGCACTCGGGTGCATCCCATGCGACCCCGATCGGATGCGGCATACTTGGTCGAATACGTTGGGTTTTTTGTATAGGAAACTACCAGCCCAGTTTCATCGGGCGGCGCGGACAGCAACGGCAACGGCAAGTCAGAGGATGCACGAAACCTTGGAATACCTCGCGGCCGTTCCGGAATTGGAAAAAACTCCAAGTCCTCGCCAGAATGCCTGAGGCACCAGCCGCTAAAGCGAAAATCCCGAGACGAGCTCGCTTTACCGGACAGAGCCGCAAAACCAGCGAAAATTACTACACTCACAAGCGCAATTAACGCCCTATTTATTTGCAACTTTAGTCCCCTAATCTCGCCTCTCAATGAGCGGCATAAACCTACACGACAAGTTCTCTCCAGCTTATCATGCCAATGCCAATTGCGCTCATGACTTCCAAAGCTCGAGGGGAATTTCTGTGCTTTTCACCATTCGAACGCGAGTAAGGAATTCCGTACCCTCATTTTTAATCGATACCCTTTGAGAACGGTTAGCCACTAATCTGCTTCTCGGCTTTGCGTTCACAAAGGGTAGCAGTACTCGAACTGTAACAGGGCGTATGTAAGTACTTCGAATGAGTGACAGCTATTTCCCGTCGCGCCACTAAGGCGTATTCACCGGCGCTATTGCGTTCTTGTTGACCATGAGTAGCTGTGTTCCGCACAGTTTGAATTAGCGGATCACCTGATTTCGCATACACAGTGTATGCCTCATTCGACGGGCCGCAACGAAACATTCGGACGATTAGCCAACGGCTACTTTGAGACGATGAGCAGTCATCCGACTAATATCATCCATCGGCAGCTTAGTCCGCAGAGCCGACATCAGGTCGCGCAAGCCCCACGGCCGACAATCCGACCTATTGCACGGCTGGGAAATAGCTCGCGGGGGAGATGCGGACGTGGTCGAAGTTTTCGTCGTTGCGGGTCAGGAGCGTGATCTCTGGGCCGACGGCCTCGGGGGCCAGTTCATTTGCCGAGACCGCCTGCCGGATCGCCATGACCCCCTGCGTCACCGGATCGTCGAAGGACGCCGCCTCGACGCTGCCATTCATCAGGCCGCGCAGGATTGTGTGGCTGATATAGGTCGACAGCAGCAGGGGC
>NZ_KE557305.1 GCF_000442275.2 Litoreibacter arenae DSM 19593
AAGATAGGGGATTTGTCGCAACCCAGTTTAGAATGTGCCCTACTCATCAATATGATTCTCGTAATGAAATTTATGTTACCTTTTAAGCAATATCGACCTCTGCACACTAATTGCTCAGCGATACCTGCCAACTAGAGGAAGCGTAAGACAAATCGCTGCGATCCTCCATATTACGGTCCGCAGGATTGCCATTCTGGGAAAGATGATGGGTCCCATTGTGGAGACCGGTCAAGCTGCATACCCAAGCCTAGCCAAACGCTGGCGTGCAGCCAGAACAGACAAACTTGCGGCTTCCGCCTTGGTTCACACGTGATTTGCCGCGCTGGTCATGACTGCCCATACTGGTTCACGCGGCTTTGGATATGGCAATATCCCGCATGCGTATCGTGCCGTCGAACGAGCCGCCGACCGGCGTCGTCGAACCCGGCGTGCCGCCCATCGGCCCAGCGGTCGCGAACGCGATCTATGCCGCGACCGGCAAACGCATCCGACAGTTACCGATCGAAAAAGCGTTGCGGGCCTGAAACGTGCAGAAGCGGCCCAGTTCGGCCCGGCCAAAACGTAGCATTGTCGACCGAAGCTGAACTGGATCGCCAGAAGGCGTTGTTTGCGTTCGAGAGCGGAAAAACATTCTAAGCGCGACTCAGGTTAGGGAGCGTTGGTTCTCGGAGCGACTAAGGTTGGCGAAGAGCCCAACTTGTAAATCAACAATCTTCGCTGCGAGCCCACGCAGCACAATAAATACTGCGAACATTCAGAACCTATCGCGGTAATGCGGCAGAAACACCGGTCGTTAGCGCAGTCAGAGAGTGTTTGTGCTCATCTCAACCACAGAGGATAGGAGGAAGATTAGTCGCCAGTTCAAGCTGCCGTTCCGGAAAGTTGAAGGTTGCCAGCCTTTTTTTTTGAAACAAGTAAGCCGACGAGAAGTTGAAGAACGGCGCTGGTCTTTTGCGGACCTTTGTCCAAGCTACACCCTCTAGGAGATAAGTCTCTAGAACTTGGCGATCAGATTGATGAAGACGCCTTTGTCGTCATATGTCAGATCGGTCAAATCGTCCGAGAACCGTCCAGTGTTGTAGCCGACACCCAGTTTAAAGTTGTTCCCGACATGGCGATAAATCGCCCCAACCAGCCCGTATTCCTTCGTCTGGATTTGCTCGGCGTTCAAAATGCGAGCCTCTAGCAGCGCATCCCATTTGTGGACCAGATGGTATCGGACATTCGCAACAGCAAGCCACGCGTCGTTCTCTGAGAACGCAGTCGTGGCGTCCGGCGAAGAGTCGGACAACCGCGCACCGACCTTGCCGCCGATCGTCCATTTTTGGTTCACATCGTAAATGGCGTCGAGGCTCAGCACATGGCTGCGCTGGCGCGGGCCGGTTACGTCGGTGCCGTCTATCCGCTGGCCGTAATCGTCATAGAGATAGCGGTATTTCATCAAGACATTCAGACGGTCGTTGGTGACTGGGCGATAGGCGTATCCGATGGAGGCGTCGACCAGCTTGCCGTCGAGGATTGACGACTGATCCGTATCGGTTTTTGACGCGTCCAGATTGAACACCAACCGTTGCGTGTCGTCGATCTTGTAGCGGCCGGAGCTTGCAAACAGGATTGTGTCCGCATCCCGGTTGGTGCCCCCCGTGAGCCCCCGTTCCCGGCGATATTCCAGACGGCCCCGTGCGGTCAGGCTTTCATCCTCGTACCGCACGCCAAAGGACAGCGCGTGCCGGTCAAAGTCGCCATTGATGCTGTCGTTGATCCGGCCGACCTCTAGTGATCCGGTGTAGGACAGGAACTCGCTGCGCGCATAGTCGACGCCGTAGGTGCTGGTTAGCGACCTGTGAGAGCCGAACAGATCATAGGTGTTTTCCCCATAGTAGGCCAAGTCACGCGTCACCTGCCGACGGCCACCGGACACAAACCGCCCCTTGTCATCACCAGTTACACTGCCTGCGAAGAACTCGCGGTTGGGGTCCAGCTCGTAGCCGAAATAAACGCTGTTGTTGTTCTCGTCCTCGTAGGAGACACGCGCAGCAGCGCCGACACCGGTGGAGCCATCCGACACTTCGCCTTCAACCTTCCAGCCGTTGTTGAAGGCGTAGGAGCCCCCTGCCCCGACACGGTTGTTCTTTTCCAGACCCGAGCGTTTCAGCGTCGCCTGCCCATAGACGAACCATTCCAGACGCTCGTTCGGTTTCACGGTGTAGCGCAGCGCAAAATCGGTCCGCGACCCTGTTTCGCGAGCGGTCAGCTTGTCGAGATGCTCGATCCCAAACCCAAGGGTGCGGGTCTCTGACAGCTTATAGCTGCCTTCGATACCGCCCTCGCGCGCATATTGGCCAGCGTCGTTCTTATAGTCGTCGTAATACAGCGTGAATTTCAAGCGCTCGGAGGCCTCGAATTCGGAATAGGCCCCCCATAGCGTTTCGTCGCCGGTCGTCGCACTCACCTGATGGTCCAGGGTTGAGAACCCCAGCGTGCGGTGCTCATAGTACACTCCGAAGCGACCATCGGTGGTAAATCCGAGATCTGCGAAATCGGCGACAACCTCCGCCTTGTAAGCCTCACCCGTGCCGCCAACCGGTGGCGTGTTGTCGATAATAAGGCCACCATCGGTCGAGAAGCTGGAGCCGAAGCCCGGCCCCTCGCTGCGGGCATATTCCAGCGTCGCAAAGGTGCGTTCGCTGAACTGATAGAGCATATCCGCGCCATAGGATTTCTGGTCGGCGGCTCCGGTCTTCTCGATCAGCGCGGTTGCACCAAAGCGCAGCTGATCCGTGGCCCAGACCTGCGCCCTGCCCCCGTAGGAATATCCGTCAAGGCCTCCGGCGGTCGGAGTGTACTCGTATTGTGCGACCAGATTAACGTTCTGTTCACCACCGGGGTTGGTGACGACCACCCCGCCGCCGATGGTGCTGGTCAACGGCGCGCGCAGTGTAACGACGCCTTGCAGATAGTTGATGTCATAATCCCGGCCATAAACCAGCGTGCGCTGCTCCAGAACCCGGCCTGAATCCGGATCGCGGATTTCGACGCTCAGGGTTTCCGAGCCGATGGAGATATCCTGCCGCTGAAGGAAATAGACCGACCCGCCCGTGCCGCGGAAAATATCGCGCTGCGGCAGGTTGTCGGGCTGGGCCGCATAGAGCTGTAGTTCCGCCTTTTCATCGCCGTTCTTGGTCTGCTGGGCCGATTTATACTGCGCCTGTGCGCCGTAAAGCGTGCGTTCGTTGCGTAGGAAATGTGATCCGTTGACTTGGCCCTTGAATGTACCCCAAAGCGCGAAATTCTCGTCCTTCTCCGCTTTGAAATAGAACTTGCCCGCCGTCGGCGCGGCCTCCTCGAAGGTGCTGTCGTCGCCGTAAGTCAGGTAGTATTCGTCCGGGTCGATGCGCGTCAGCAGGCTGCGCGGGTCTTTCTCGTCGAACTTGCGGAAGATGTCCGATAGGTCTTCCTCCCGCGTGTCCGTCGAGGCAGTGATGGTCACGCCATTGGCGTTGGTGCCTTGGGTGAAGAACGCCAGACGGCCCTTTTGATAGCTTCCATCCGTGCCGGTGACGGCTTGCTCGCGATGGCCGACGGTGATGTCGGCAACGGCGACGGTAAACCAATCGGTTTTGCCCAGCTCGACCTCGCGCGCCAGCGTCACGTCGCGGCCTGCGCTTTTGGTTTGGACAATGACGGTTTGGTCGCCCTTTGGCAGGATGCGCTGCAACACAAACCGGCCCTGCGCGTCGGCGCGGATCGTTTCGCCCAAGGTCGAAACGGTCTCATTCGGGGCAAGCGAGCTGCCGGAGACCGTCACGGCCCCGCCACGGACAGGAATGCGGTCGATGGCGGTGGTCGAGCTGCCCTCCTCGACGTCGTCCTGCCCTCGCGCCTGATTGGGGCGATCCAGCACCAGCGCGGTCGTTTCGTCATAGCGGCCACGCGCGTCATAGACGCGGTGAACGGCCACAAGATCGCGGCCTTCAGGCAGTCGAACTTCGGCCTGACCGTTGGGTCCGATCGGAAAAACGCCCACTGTGCGCGGGCCGCCACGGGCCTGCTGGTCGATGATGCGCACCTCGCCACGGGTCAGGAACGCGGGATAGTTGGTCGCGGACTGGAACCGGACCGTGTCGCCGGGTTTGTGGCCCCGGGTTGGTCCCATGACCTCCAGGTCCAGACGCTTCTCGACGGCCAGATCATCGGCTTGCACGCGAATGTCGGCCTTTGCCAGGGCCACGTCCGCTTGCCGCTTCTTCTGCTCAACCTTCTCGTCACCCTCGAAGGTTTCGCCATCGACGCTGATGATAAATCCTGTCGCGGGCTGGCGCGCGCCGTTTGCGATCTCGGTATTGGCACCGACTGGCATACGGACCGTTTCGCCCGCATTTCCGGTTTCGCAGCCCGCGGGCAATACCCCGTTAACCAGATCGCAGTTGTTCTGTGCGGCGGCGGGCAGTGCTGTCGCAATCGCGCCAAGTGCCGTTGCCCCAAGCAGAATGCGGATGAAGGATTTTCTATGGTGATTGTTCATGATCATATCCCTCACTGCACCCGCTTGACGGTTTGTTCGATGTTCAGCTTGTAGCTGCCCACCCTGCGCCATTTCGTGCGTAGTAGTTTTTCGACACCGCGAAGCCGCGCCCGTGCTGTTTTCAGGTCGTCATTCTCAAGAATGTAGGACAGGCGCAGAACCGAGGGCTTGCGTTGTATCGCGCCCAAGAGCCGGTCAACGCTGTCTTCAAATCCGTCAATCGGCTCGCCCGTGGTCGGATCAAACGCCGCCGCCGTCAGGTCGATGTCAATCACGCTTGAAATCGAAGCACCGAAGTTCAGCTTGGCCATCTTGCCCGCTGTCACGCGGATCACCCTCGGGTTCTCCGTGGTAACCCGGTAGCCGGTGGGCAGGCTGTTTGTGTCCAGCTTCAGCGTGAAGTTCGACCCGATGTCGGAGGGCAGCTCCGCGCAAGGCACGTGGAACCGTCCGAATTCGTCAGTGGTGATCCGCACGCCGCGCACGGTGACGACACGGACGCCCGCCAGACCCGGCTCGCCCTCGTCCTGATATCCGTTGTGGTTCTTGTCGTCGAACACCTTGCCGATGATGTCGGCGCAGTCGAAGACATGCTCTGCGACGATGCGGACAATAGCTGTGCCGTCGGCGGTCAGCGGATTGCCCGTCACCGGGTCAACCAGACGCGCACGGTTGACCGCATCACCCGGAGGCGCGGCACTCGTGACTCGCGCTTGCAGGACCAGCACGACATTGCCCGAGGCAGGCACGGTCACACCCGACACGGTTATACGGTTGGCCACGACGGTCGGGACAACAGGCGCACCGTCCAGCGTTGCACTGCCCGGCGTGAACAGGAAGCCCGGCGGCAAGCTGTCAACAAGATCGACTGGACCCGCCGCAGTCAGGTTCGCGTTCGCGGCGGTGATCGTGTACGTCACCGTGTCGCCCAGGCGCGCGGTTGAAACACCGGCAATCTTGGTGACGCTCAGGCCCGCAACCGGCACCACAGGAATGGGGTCCAGCGGGATGTGGTTGTTGATGACATCCGGATCGCCTGCTTCCAGCAAGAAGCTGAAATAGTATGGCGTCGGCGCACCTGCCGCAGGGGGCGCCAGTGATGGCGACAACTGACAACTGCCGCCGGGGATGGCGTCAATCGGGCATGTCGTGGCGTCCAGTGATCCCGCTTGTGGCGGAACCAAAGCCGAGGGGGCCGCGATATAACCGGGCGGATAGGTCGTAACCGCGATCTGGTACTCGGTCTCACCGGCAGGACATTGCGGTGCCGCACCAGGTATCACATCAAAACCGTAAGCGCCGGAAGCATTTGTCGTCTGGGGCTGCTGGCCCGGCAACAGACACGCCGTTGGCAAAGCAACGCCCGCCGCATCGGTCAGCTGCAAGGTGGCACCCGCAATCGGCAAACCCGTGGAGGAGTCGTAGATGACGCCCGCCGGATCAATCGGCTGGTTCTGGTCGGCGAGGATTGTATCGACCTCGAATGTCAGGTCCTGAATCGACCCGACAGCGATCCCTGTCTCGGGGTCGGTGAAGATGATCTCGTAGCCCGAATTGGGTGGGAAGCCGGAAATCAGGTATTCGCCATCGGGGCCGGACACCGTCTCTTCAACGACCTCGCCATTGCGGAGCAACTGCACCACATAGTTTGGCAATGTCTCGTCCGCGCCCGCATCGAAGGCGCCGTTGCCGTTGCTATCAAGGTAGACCGTCCCGCTGACCGCAGGGACAGAGCTTTCAACCGGTACGGATACCGTCGCGGTCGAGCAATTGGTCGGGTTCACAACCTCGCAGATTTGATAGTCGAACGTATAGGTCCCGTTCGGCACAAATGCTGTCGTGTCCACGGTCCCGTCCGGGTTCAGTACAAAGTTGGCGGGCAACGCGCCTAGCGGCGTCACCGTCACAGCACTCGGATCAAACGCCGCCCCGCCGAGCGTGTCATTGTCGAAGACATTCACAAGTCCGGTGACAGGCAGGGCCAAATCAACCGGCGTCGTCAGGATGTTGTCGACCGCTTCGATTTCCGGCGGAGTGACGACAACGGTGACCACAGCCGGATCGCAATTGGCCGGGTTGAGGTTCTCGCAAAGGTCATAGGTTATCTCATAGGTGCCGGCCGGTGTGCCTGCCGGAACAGACACGATACCCGTTGCCGGGTCCAGCACCGGCACAGGCGCGCCGGGCGTCAGCGGGGTGGCCGGAGCCGTCACAGTCGCGGTGATATCGTCCACATTTACAGGATCGCCGCTCAGCGTGTCATTGTCGAACGCGTTGGTGAGCTCTGGTGTCCCGGTCAATCCACTCACGGGCGGCGGCGTGTCGTCCTCCGCCTGAATTTCCGCAGGTGCGACCGCGACCGTCACCGTGGCCTCATCACAGTTGGTCGCGTTCAGGTCTTCACAAATCTCATAGCTGATCGTGTAGGTGCCAGCCGGAGTTCCAGCCGGAACCGAGACCACGCCTGTATCCGTATCCAACTCAGGCACGGTCGCGCCGGGGACCAGCGGCGTGGCGGGCGTCAGCACCGTCGCGG
>NZ_KE557306.1:0-319177 GCF_000442275.2 Litoreibacter arenae DSM 19593
TCAGGCCGCTCTGAAGACCATTATCTCTGAAGACGGACATCTTGCTGCAGAACGCGATGCGCAACCTTATAGACAATGCTCTCAAATATGCCCCTGACGAAACGGTCGTTACGGTTAAGGTCTCGGGCGCACCTCGTTTGGCCGTCAGCGTCATGGACGAGGGCCCGGGATTCGCAGCCGATGAAGTTCAGACACTCTCGGGGCGTTTCGTGCGCGGCAAGGGCATTGACAACAAAGTCGGGTCGGGACTTGGGCTGACGATTGCACAGGAAGTTGCCGTCGCCCATGGCGGTGAGATGAACCTAAGCAACACACCTGAGGGCGGCGCATGCGTTACCTTTTATTTCTGATCGCGCTCTTGCTTCCGTTTGCGGGCGCCACGCAAGAATGGGAAGACCGCCAGATATTCGGAACTTCAAGCAGCCCAGCTCTGCGCATTCTGTCCAGCACGAACACATCGTTTTTCGCACCAATCATCGAAAATTTCATTGCGGTGACGCCGGATACTTCTGTCGAGTATCTCGTCACGGGAACAGTGGACATTGATCAGCTGTTTCGCGCCGCGCCAGAGGATTTCGACATTGTGATCTCGAGCGCAATGGACTTGCAGCTGAAGCTGGCGAACGATGGGTTTTCAGAACCCGTCTTGAACGTTGACCACCCCGAGTGGGCACAATGGCACGACAGCCTGTTCGCCTTCACTTCCGAACCTGCTGCGATTGTTCTCAATCGCCAGGCCTTCAACAACCTTCCTGTTCCAGGCAGCCGACAAGACTTGATCCAGTTGATGCGCGACTACCCAGACCGATTTCACGGGCGGGTTGGCACTTATGATGTACGGCAGTCGGGCTTGGGCTATCTTTTTGCAACGCAAGATGCCCGCGCCACCGAGACTTACTGGCGTTTGACGGAAGTGATGGCGCGCGTTGGTGCGAAGTTGTACTGCTGTTCGGGACAGATGATTGACGATCTGCGGACGGGCGATTTGATAATGGCCTACAACGTTCTGGGCAGCTACGCGCGGGCGCAGGCTGAGACATCCGATGACCTGATTGTCATCCTGCCGTCGGAATTTCCGACAACTATGATGCGGACAATTCTTGCATCCACCGCTGCGCCAGACCCACAACGCGCGGATCTCTTCGTTCGTCATCTCTTGCAGCTTCAATCGATAGCTGATCCGCGCGTTTTTCCCTTGCCGCCGCTATCGGGATCCCAGGATTTTCGAACACAACGAACGATCAACCTGGACCCCGCCTTGATGACATATTTGGATCAAATGAAACGAGAAGCCTTCGTCCGCCAGTGGGAGGACGCAATTGTGCAGGTTGAATAGGATCACATTGCCAGATTGAGCAGCCTCAGACATTGAGCAACGCCGCTTCGGCGAGCACTCCCGTTTTAAGTGAAATCATCCTGCATCTGGCCAATTCGTTGCACCCGCCGCAAATGTTGGCTTCCCGCGCGAAGCCGACATCTGAGCGCGACGCAGCATTCGTTACATTGGGCTCGCAACGGACCTTAGAAGCGGCGCAGCACCATGTGATATTTTGGCCTGGTCAACGTCGGGTTGTCGTTGTGGGAGGGCATGGCGGATCGGAGGATAAGTCATGGAAACACCAAATTTACCTGCCATTCGGGCTCTGCGCCCAGCTTGGAACAAAGGCCGGCTCGTTGGACAAGAGCGACCACTGAAACCGAAACATGTCTGGGCGATCCGCGTGAGACTGGAGCTGGCGGAGAACCACCGCGACCTGGCCATGTTCAACATGGCAAACGACAGCAAACTTCGAGGTTGCAATCTCGTGAAGATGAAGTGGTCAACGTCATGGCGTCGGGTCAAATCAAAGAGCGCGCTTCTGTTCTGCAAAGCAAAACGCAGAAACCAGTCCGCTTCGAAATTTCGGAAGGCACCCGGGCCTCAGTTGATAAGTGGATGGAAGACGAGCTGATGGTCGGATCCGAATATCTTTGGCCAGGCCGGTTTCATGAGCGACTTCACATTTCGACAAGGCAATACGCACGGATCGTTCGAGACTGGGTAACTTCGTTCGGCCTTGAAGCGACGGCCTATAAAACCCGTTCGATGCGTCGCACTAGGGTTACGCAGATCTATAAAGGACGGGACATCTCCGAGCCGTGCAGCTACTCCTTGGTCACACCAATATTGATAGCACGGTCCGGTATCTCGGCGTCGAGCTTGACGATGCACTGGCTATCGCGGAAGCCATTGAAATCTGAAATCTTGGACCGCCCACACGGGCGGCCCAAGCCGGCCTTTCGCCAAGATATCCAACGATACAGCGCGGCTTCCCCGAAGCAGACATCTATTATTAACGCGGGTTCGCCATTGCTGGTGAACAAGCCAAGTCTTCTTGGGCAAACTCCTGATTGAACCAATTGGGTGTTGCCGCAAATGTTTCTTAGGGCCATGTGGTTGACTACACGTGTCAAGGAAAAGGGCGGCACAAACGAGCGGCAGTGGACCCGGCGATATCGATCGTTAGTGTCTCAAAAATTCGAATAAGCCCAGATGCGAGACAGCGACGAGGTTAAGGTTGGTTTGGGTAGCTTTCGCGCTCGTTATTGATGTCCAGCATGTTGGATCCAATACCGTCATGCGACATGCGCACGAATTTAGTTCGGATCGGACGGCGTGCGCTTTCGGGCAGGCTACCGCCGCCAATCATGGTCTTCGTCAAGGTGTGCAGTTCAGGTGGAACCTCGACCGGGGCGTCGCGCAAAGGCGCACCTGCCTGCCGAGCACGCGCGAGCATCGCCGTATAGCCGACCGTCCAGATGCCCGGCTCAATCATGCGGCGATAGTTGTGATCCCAGTTACGCATCAGGCGATCGACGTTGTTGGTGGGAGCGATGTCTTGGCGGTAAGCAGTATCCCAATATCCACGGTCGCGCAGGAAACGTGGTGGGTTCATTGTCTCTTCGAAAAACTTCGCGGGCGGGCTGGAGCCGCCAATATCGCCGTGATTTCCGGGCATAATTACCTCGACGCCATGGCTGGGCTTTACGCTGGATGACGGGAAGAAGGCACGGAATTCGTCGTCGGCGACGATATGGTAGACGTGTTCGGCGGAGTTGGTCCTGACTTCCATATCAAGCGTGTCGCTTGTGGGCACAGTATGACACCGCTGGTTCAGCTGCAGCCGGATCGAAGGAATGAAGCAAGCATAATACCGTGCCTCATCCTGGGGCGACATTTCAAGCTGGTTGCCTGGGATACCGAAGGAGCCGACGGTGTCGTAAAGCCCTAAGAAGCGCACTTGCGCATTTGGAACCTCACCAGCGGCAATGAGATTGGCGAAGATGCGCGCGGTGGCGGCCCCACGTGAAAACCCGAACACATCAAATTTGATGGAGCGGATTGCATCTATCCCGCCAAACTCCTTAGTTGCCCGTTCCAGCCTTGCGGTGGCGTTCCGGATAGCCTCTTCAACCCCGTATTTGCCAAACCCAGTTGCGGCAGCAGCCCCATCATCTGACTGCCCCGCAGAGGTCCCAATCCCGTCTATATAGACAGAACGATAGGCTTCGTCAGTATTGCCACAGCTATTAGGGACATCATTGTCTCTGGTGAAATACAGCTCGCTCAGCCGGGCCACATTGGTGATGTAATTGTCGTAACTTCCGCCGGTCTGCATCGTGGTGCCGGCACTAAAGGAGGCGACATTAGCGCGGTTGTTGTAAGTGCCGTCGAAAAAGACCCCGAAATTCAGCGCAACATCAGGGCAGGTCGACACTGCCGCATCCACCTGTGCGTTCGCACTTGTCGAGCTATCCGCGTTGACGGCTTGAGCGTAATCGAGAACAGAATTCGGGTTGGATCCATCTGCCATCTGCTATCTGCCCGGATCAGGGCATTGCGGTGCCGGAAGTGGATCGCCCCGATGCTTTTCAACAAATGCAGCATCATGAGCAAATACCTGTTGTAATTGCATCTTAAGCCGCTCCTCCGTCCACGCCTTTGTAGCCGTTCGCTGAGCGCAGCCTTGCGCGATGATGTCCAGATCATCCAGCGCAATCGCGTCTGTGACGGGTCCTATTACACGGGCTTTTGACAGGGTGCGCACCGTAAATGCGCCGTGCTGCCCAAACGTAACATATAGCGGTACTCCCTCACCGTCGAACCAACTATAGGCATTTTCATCGACCTCGAAATCAGTAGCATAATGACGACCCGTGGACAGCTCGGTCCAATTGACTGTGGTGTCCAGTATATAGCTACGCGGGCTTTTCAGGCGAGGCACGGTCGTTATGTAAGATGCACCATCCGTTGGTGGAATCTTATCAGCACCGCTGAGGGCATCATTTACGAACCCAATCGTCAAATTGTTGATGGTGAACTGGTAGATTACCGGCCAAGCACGCCATGCGCCAGTTTCAAGCACCACCGTCGCAGGCACATTGCTACGCGACATCCCCTGACCACTCAAGGCCACGCAAACCCATATCGTCGTCACCAAAGTCAAACGAGAAAAAGTCATAATCAAACAGTTCTCAAATAGCTGATCAATCTGTCTAACTTAGTAGATTCAGAGTCGGATGTCATAAGGATTTCATTTATCTGCAGAGCGTTATCGTCAAACACCTCTGGCATGGCATTGCGGATCATCAGGTAGCTGTGCAGCGATTTGCGCATTCGCAGCCCATAGGTTTGAAGCGCATGCGTGCCTCGCCTCACCGTCTGATCCCTTTGGCTAGGCCAGTCGATTGTGCTTTTCGCAGCGGTTTCACTCAAATAGATATCTTCCGCTATGTCGATCAGCATCTTGTGTCGGCGAACTTTTGAGAGAACAATTTTAGTCTGCGTCGATAGAACCGGTCGCTCAGGCCGCTCGAAACTCGGTTCAGGATTTAGGACGTGGCCGACCGTATGTGCGTCCATGGGAGCTACGACAGAGTGTAGCGGAGCGCAAATCTGTGTGGCGATCGCGGTTGCATTTTCGACGAGACCGAAAAACATGGAGGGCTCCCAGAACCTAAAATAAAACCACTTTCCGTCGTCATCCTGCACCTTCGTGAACTTGCGGAAATGTCCCCACAACTCATCGAGCTTGCCGCTCGAGCGGAAATAGATCCCCGGCGCACTGTTCCAAAGGTGCCAAGGCGCGTCTGAGCAAGTGAAAAGGCTGCAAGTGAAACCGTGGCCGTCTTCCAGCCGAACAATCCAAGGCGCCACGTCCTTCATGTCCTCGTAGGCTTCACCCTTGAACAGGCAGCGGTGCTCCAAGCCGGAAGCCGCCAGTAACTCGGGGAGGTTGCTGACCTTCGTGGCGTCGAGGATGGCGTGGGTGTACAGAGGCGACGCCTTTGTGGCGTTGCCCCTGACTGGTTCCAGCTCACTCTCTGTCTGCTTTGGCTGGCCAAACAACAGATCATAGAGCACATCTGGCACGGTCTTCGGGCTCGCCACGCCAAACTGCGCATCAAGTGGCTCAACGCCTTCGATGGTCTTAAAGCTAAGAAAAGGCTCTGACGGTGTTTCCGGATCGCTGCATTGTTGGGTCCAGTAATCGTTTACGTCGGTATTCGCGTTCAATGCTGCTGCCTATGTAATGCTACATAATGTAATGCGGATATGGTACCGTATGAGGGGCGCAGTGCAACCCTCATCGACTGCGTGACCGATGGCTTCGGACCCTCGGTCGCGATGGGTTTCCCGTTTGGTTTCCTGTGGCGCTCCAGCTTTTTTTCACCCATTCCGGTTCTTTTGCAGCCTCCTGTGCCACGTGTCACTTCTCCGTCACGCCGGCCAGCTCGCGCTTCAATTGCCGGTTCTCAACTTCATGATCTCACCGAGCTTCCGCATCGTCTCCCCGAACAGCTTCACATATTTGCAAAGGGAATGCCTGCTCGCGACCAAGCGCCGCGAAACCTCCCGAACCGGATACCCCCGCACCGTGATCTGATGCACCGCTTTCCGCTTGAACTCGTCGCTGCAATTGCTTGTGCCCATGTCGGCCTCCTCGCTTTAAAGTAGGGGGCAAAGCGTCTACAAATCCAAATTGCACCTCAAACAGGTCCTCCTCCGGTCCAATTGTATGTACCGGCTGCCGTTCGCAAATGATTTCTCGTATGTTCTCGGAAGTCGCTCATATGTATCCGGCCTACTGGTCGACACGCGGGTCGTGGCCTTGTTGGGGTTACGCACGCGCCGTGGTCTAATTAGCGGCAAGGTCAAAGATGACCGAATGGGCCGTCAAACTCAGGGGCGTAATTGTTCCGTTCCATGCATTATGTCAGTCGCAAACTCCTATGGGTCGATCCGTTTTAAACGCCGATAGCGGCCTCGTCTCGTGGCGCGTCAAACGCCGTCTTGTGTCGAAGTATGCTCCAGGCCATCCTTGCCAGCTTGTTAGTCAGGGCGACCGCCAGCTTATTTCGGTTCATCAGTTCTGCCGCTTTAGTCAGCCAGGCGCCGAAGCTGAAGTCCGGCCATCGGTTGGTTCGCATCAGTATGACCTTGGCGGCTTGAACGAAGAGCATTCGCAGATACCAACTGCCGCGCTTGGTGATGCGTCCGAGGACGGTGCGACCGCCTCTGCTGTATTGGCGTGGTATCAGGCCAACCCAGGCCGCAAAGTCGCGCCCTCGGCCAAACGCTTCACCCGTTCCAATTGCGGCAACCATGGCCGTCGAGATCATTGGCCCGATGCCAGAGATCGTGATGACGTTGACGCAGTTCTCTTCGGTTCGGCTGATCTGCTCGATTTCCTTCGAGACAGTGTCAATGCGATCATCCAGCCACAGCCAAGCACCATAGAGGCCAATCAGGATTTCCCGCATGCGCGGTGATACCTCGTCCTTGCGCTCTTCCAGGATCTTCTCAAACGAGTTCTTCAACGCCCTCAGCCCTTTGCGCACCGTGATGCCTTGCTCAATCAGAAACGCGCGGATCTGGTTGATCGTTGCCGTCCGGCGTGACCGAACGCGATTAAGCGCCTGAAGGTCGAGATGCTCTTGGTTCTTCTCAGGAACAGTCTGCAAGTTTGGCCTCAATGCCGCTTCGGCGATTGCCTCCGCATCGTTGTAATCGTTCTTCTGTCCTTTAATAAAAGGCTTCACGTAGATCGCAGGAATGATCCGCAGCTCGAAGCCCATCTTGCGTAGTGTACGGCTGACAAAACGCGCACTCAGGCACGCCTCCATGCCGACCACGGACCGGGGCAGCTTATCAAACGTCGCAACCAGCGCCAATCGCTTGATCTGCTTGCGCATTACCAGATGGCCTTCGGGGTCGAATGCCACGATGTGGAATATGTCCTTACCGATATCAATGCCAATCGACATCAGCTCATCAAATGTTGTCTTCGCCATGCTACTTATCCTATCTGCAGGTGAAATAGGTCAAGCCTAACCTGCTGGGTGAAGTAGCCGGTACATCCCAATAGCGGATGAGGTGGATGGCTCCTGCTCCGCCGGCATCGAATGTGCCAAAGTGCAGTTGTCATCGACTGCCAGGAAAGGAGCCACCCAATGACAGTAAAGACCGTGGGCCTGGATTTGGCCAAGGACGTTGTTCAGGTGCACTGTGGACCGTCACGGTTTGATGCCGCTCCTTTGATAGCATTTATTACAGCAAAGGAGACGAACGATGGGACTGATAATTGCGGGGGCGCGGCACAGCGACATCCAACACACCGTTATGGCTGGCTAGTTCTGCCAGCGACCGAATAAGCGCTTTGGCTTTGTCGCCCTTAGTGAAGCATTGAGAAGGCGACACACTAAAAATCGACCTTCAGTCCTGCACTTTCAGGATGCGGCTGTGCTTGCGGATCTCGGATTTTAGCGCGCCCAGCGAGGTCAGGCCTTTGGCTTCCAGAATGGGTAATAGCGCGACCAGCACTTTTGCGGTTGCCAGAGCATCCCCCAACGCGGTGTGGCGCTTCTCGGGTGGGATAACAATGTCGAGCCGCTCGCAAAGCGCATCCAGCGTATGCTCCGCCGAGCCGCCGAACACGATTGCCGACAGGTGCACGGTGTCCAGCACGGGATGGTCAAAGCACAGGCCAAGGTCTTTGGCCTGCCGATGAATGAACGCCATGTCGAAGGGGGCGTTATGCGCGATGATGACCGCGTCGCTGGCAAAGCGGTGAAACGCGCGGCAGCCCTGCGCAAAATCCGGCGCATCCGCGACCATCGCATCATCGATTCCGTGAACCTTGGTGGAACTGGCAGGGATCGGCACACCGGGATTGATCAGGCTGTCATACACCTCTCCGGGGACCAGCTTGCCATTTATCACCCGAACCGCGCCAAGCTGCACGACCTTGTCCTTTTCGGGGTTGAGGCCCGTCGTCTCGCTGTCGAACACAACAAAGCAAAGATCGCGCAGGGCGGTGTCGTCCAACGCCGAAGACCGCTGCTTGTTCATCAGGTCGAAATCATAGACCAGCGGGCGCTCGGCGTCGGGACTTAGCGGCTCCAGCATCAAAGTGTAGTCGCCGCGTTCACCGAGTAGCCGGATATGTCCTGAATACAGCGCCCCGGAATGCCCTTTCAACGCGATTTCAATGCGGCGCGCTTCGTGTTGCTTAACTTGCTCCAGCGCTCGCTCGATCCCCTCCCGCTCAAGATAGTCGAAGACCGAGCCGTCAAGGCGCGCTGGCGCTTCCTTTTCCATCAGCGCGGCAGCCTGTCCATCATACAGCACGATCTGATGATCCGTTTTTGCAACGATCACGGCAATCGGAATGTCTGACAGAATTTGCAAAAGCTGCTGGCGTTGTCGCTTGAGGCGTTCGGTCTGCCGCGCGATGGCCTCCGAGGTCGCCTGTGACGATGCCGCCAGCTTCTGGTGGAATGCTGTAACTGCCGGAGCAAGATCGCCAAGGTATCGGGCCTTGCTTTCATCCATACCGGCCGCGACGTCCGTGTGGGCGCGCAGGCGCATCAGGGCGGTTATCGACTCGATGGGCTTGCTGATATTTTCGTCGAATAGCAGCCAGATCAGCACGACGAGGCCCGATATGCCGAACCCAGATACGATCGCGCTGGTCATGAAGGCAGACATCGCCGCAGGGTCGCCAAGCTGCCGGTATCCAAGCCAAAGCCCGACAAGCGCGACTGCCGTACTGCCCGATGCAATAAGGCAGAAGAACAAAAACACGCGAAGCCTGAGGCTGAGGCTTTTCATTTCAGGTCTCCTTACAAGCAGCCCTCAAGATAGGATCTTCGGAGGACAGATCGCGCCATTGCGCATTCGTGACTTCCCCCTCATCGCCGAATTCGATGCCGTCCACGATGTCGGCACGCTTTCCGGCGGCACAATCGAACAGGACGGGTATCTTGGCGGTGCGCGTCCAGCGCCCATAGAACACCAGATCGACGAGTTTCTGCTCGGGCTGCTCTGGATGAGTGCGCAGACTTGCGCGGTCAACTGCGACGAAGCGGCTGACGAAGGGTTTGGCATAGGTCCACGGGCGGTAGAACACACGCTCCTCCACCTTGTCGGCAACGACCATTCCGCCGGGCATCGACGCCTGCGTGCGCGAGAACCAGCTATATTCGCTGGAAATCGTGGCGAGCAGCATCGCAGCGCCAGCCGAGACCGGCACCAGCCATGAGGGCAGGCGGCCTTTCAAGGTGCGGTTGACGGCCCAAACGATCAGCGCGACCGCGGCACCGGCAACGAGTGTTCCGATCAGCTCGAAGAACATGGCCTCTTCCTTCCTTTGTGTCCTCGACAGATCAGCCGAGAATACCGCGCCCCTGCATCAGTGCAGACTGCATGGTCTTGATGACAACGAACGCGTCGCGCAAATGACTGCGCTCGAAGCCGGACAGGGACGCAGGCGACAGGTAGTTATCCGGCGCCTTGCCTTGTTTGATCTGTTTGGCCTGATGCTCCAGACGGGTCTGCGCCACCAGATCATAGGCGTCCAGCAAATCCTGACCACCGCTTTCGCTGACGATCTTGCGCGCGACAGCGCTTTCCAGCCGCGCACGGGTGTTGACCGCGTCTAATTGGCCTTGAAGGGCGTACATGCGGCCAAGGTCAACGACGGGGACGACACCGTTCAGTTTCATGTCGATCGTGTTGCGATGCTCGCCGGAGCGGACCGTGGCAAAGCCCCGCAGCAGGCCCAGCGGCGTGGCGTGGGTCAGGGCGTTGCTCGCCATATGTGCGGTGAATATGGAATTCCCCGCCGCCGCGCGCAGGGTATCAGCTTGCAAGCCTTCAAAAAGGGACGTGTCGCCGCCAATGGGCCGCAGGTCAAACATGACCGACGCCAGCATCTGCGCCTCCTTGCTGGGATTGGCGATCCATCCGCTGAAGTAGTCACGCCAGACTGACAGGGGTTGCCGCCAGCGCGGGTTGGTCGCCATCATATCGCCCGGGCAATAGACATAGCCGCAGGTGTTCAAGCCGTCGCTGACGAACTGCGCGAACGGCTCGAAATAAGCCGCAGCGTCGTCGCTCAGCCCGTCTTCAAGGATCAGGCAGTTGTCCTGATCCGACACGCCTGTTTGCTCCTGACGCCCTTGCGAGCCGCAGGCCAGCCACAGATAGCGGGCGGGGGGCGGGCCGAACTTCTCCTCGGCAAGATGCAGCAGGCGGCGGGTGACCACGTCCGCAATATCGGTGATCATGCGGGTGACGACATCATGACGGTTGCCAGCCGCGACCAGCTGCACCAGCAAGTCGGGAATGCGGGCCGTAACATCACGAAGCGCGTTGGCGTCTGCGGCAACCGCCGCATCCGACACCACACCGGCGGTATTGGACGCCTGAAACTTGGTCAGGTCGGTTTGGGTGACGATGCCGACCAGCTTGCCGGATGCCACAATCGGCAAATGGCCCAGCCGGTGCTCCATCATCATGTGCAGAACGTCGGAGCCAAGAGCAGAGGGCGGCAAAACCCGCGGGTCTCGCGTCATGATATCCTGAACCGGCGTCTCATAGGCAAGCCCGTCCGCCAGCCCTTTTCCCGATAGGTCGCGGAGCGTTACGATACCCGTCAGAACGTCGCCCTCGCAGATGCAGAGGCACGAGATGTGCCTGTCCCGCATCATCTGTGCGGCTTCCCGAATAGTGGTGTCCGGCGGGCAGGTGACGGGCGGCGCGACCATGAGGCGGTCCACCAGCACGCTGGCCAGTCCCGATGGTGGCTTGGCGTCCGCGCGAGAGCGGTTGAAAAAGCGCGCAAAGGCGTCGTGGTCCTCGCGCAACTGATGGAAGGTGGCGGGGGAAAGACACAACAGCCGGGTGTCGCTATCTGCTTTTGCGGAGGTGACGGCGATGCCGTCGCGCAGCAATCCGCGTTCGCCGAAAGAGTTTTCCCGCTCCAGCAGCGAGATGGTGTTGTCGTTCTGGTCGGTTACAGTGACCTTGCCGTCTACGATGATGTAGAGGCCTTCCAGCACGTCGCCACGCCGGTAAATGTCGTCGCCTGCGGCTACCGATATCCACTTCGCCTGCGTCGCAAGGATTTCGCGCTCCGCGTCGGAAAGCAGGTTGTAGGGGTGGAGGCGCGACAGGAAAGACAGGCGCTCGTCGGGCATGGGGATGTCCTTGCTCGGAAGGTGTCGGGCTGGCGAAGTGTCTCCGCCAGCCCGCTGGGTTTAGTGGTCGACCGCAGCGCCTGCGCCTGCTGGCACACGCACGCTTTCGACAAGGTCCTTGATGTCTTGCGGGGTGTCTTTCGTCGACATCGAGACAGCATAAGCCACCGCGAAGTTGATGATTGCACCGATCGCACCGATCGCGGTGGACTGGATCCCGAACAGTGAGCCGTCGACCGTGTCGGGGAACGAGTTGGTGCCTGCCACGAAGAACCAGCCTTTATGCAGGAAGATGTAGACCAGCGTGAAGACCAGACCCGACAACATGCCCGCAACCGCGCCCACGTTGTTCACGCGCTTGGAGAAAATCCCCATCATCAGCGCCGGGAAGATCGAGGCCGCAGCAAGCCCGAACGCCAGCGCCACAGTTTGCGCCGCAAAGCCCGGTGGGTTCAGCCCCAGCCATGTCGCCACCGCAATCGCCACCGCCATCGCGATCCGGGCGGACAAAAGCTCGCCCTTCTCGGAAATGCCGGGGTTGATCGCACCTTTGACGAGGTCATGCGACACCGCCGACGAAATCGCCAGCAGCAGGCCGGCAGCGGTCGACAGCGCGGCCGCAAGGCCACCAGCGGCCACCAGACCAATTACCCAGCTTGGCAGGCTTGCGATCTCGGGGTTCGCCAGCACAAGGATGTCACGGTTGAAGTTGGTCAGCTCGTTGCCTTCCCAGCCATTCGCCGCAGCTTTTTCGGCCATCGCGTCGGATCCGTCGTTGTAGTACTGGATCTTGCCGTCGCCGTTTTTGTCTTCCCAGTCGAGAAGACCGGTCTTCTGCCAGGTCAGCATCCAGTCATACTCAGGCGCGGTTTCGATCGTTTCAATCGAAACGGCTTCGCCGCTGGTGCCGTTTGGCCACATCAACTCGGTGATGTTCAGACGTGCCATGGCGCCAACCGCAGGGGCGGTCAGATACAGCAACGCAATGAACACCAGAGCCCAGCCTGCAGACCAGCGAGCGTCGGACACTTTCGGCACCGTGAAGAAGCGCATGATGACGTGCGGCAGACCTGCGGTACCGATCATCAGCGACAATGTGAACAACACCATGTTAAGGTTGTCCTTGTGTGCTTCGGTGTAGCTGGCGAAGCCAAGCTCGGTCACGATCTGGTCAAGCTTTTGCAGCAGGTAGACGCTGCTCTCGCCACCGGTAGCCGTAGTCTCGGAGAACAGGCCCAAAGCCGGAATCGGCGTGCCGGTCAGTTGCAGCGAGATGAACACGGCCGGAATCGTGTAGGCCAGAATCAGCACGACATACTGCGCCACCTGCGTGTAGGTCACGCCCTTCATGCCGCCGAACACGGCGTATGCAAACACCACACATGCACCGATCAGCAGACCGGAGGTGTTGGAGATCTCGAGGAAACGGCCAAAGGCCACACCCACGCCGGTCATCTGGCCGATCACGTATGTGGTCGAGGCCACGATCAGGCAGATCACCGCCACCAGACGCGCGGTCGGGGAATAAAACCGGTCGCCGATGAACTCGGAGACGGTGAATTTGCCGAACTTGCGCAGGTACGGCGCCAACAGCAGCGCCAGAAGCACGTAGCCGCCGGTCCAGCCCATCAGGTAGGACGAGTTGTCGTAGCCGGTGAAGGCGATCAGACCCGCCATGGAGATAAACGACGCCGCAGACATCCAGTCCGCTGCCGTCGCCATGCCGTTAGTGACCGGATGCACGCCGCGACCGGCAGCGTAGAATTCCGACGTGGAGCCCGCACGGGCCCAGATCGCGATGCCGATGTAGAGCGCGAAAGACGCGCCGACAAACAGCAGGTTAATTGTAAACTGATCCATAATTTAGTCCTCTTCCACGCCGAATTCACGATCCAGCTTGTTCATGCGCCACGCGTAGAAAAAAATCAGCGCGAGGAAGACAAGAATGGAACCCTGCTGGGCGAACCAGAACCCCAGATCAGTCCCGCCGACCTGAATACCGGCAAGCATCGGGCGCAGCAGAATGCCGAAGCCGAAGGAGACCAGTGCCCAAATGATAAGGCTGATGTAGATGATACGAATGTTTGCCGACCAGTAGCCGTCGCCGTCCCGGGCCGCTTTGGTCGTTGGTTTTAGATCCGCCATTTGGCGCTCCTCCTTTAGTGATCGTTATATCTTGCTCGCGCGTGTCGACCGCGATGTCCGGCCTCAACAGGGTGACGCCAACCATCCGGTGTCGCATCGGTGTCGCCAACAAATGCGGTGTCGTCTGCAAATGCGTGGCTTGGTGTCATGCGGTTTTCCTCAAGATCATACTCGAGAGGGCGAAACCGGACAGAACGACAAATGGAAAACGGCCCCCTTAGTAAATTCTTTTATCCGATTGGTTTTTCATGAGTAACTATCTCTTTGTGGTTAGGTGGTAATTTTGTAAACAAACTGTCCGCATCTCAAATATTTTGTAAATTTCCTTGCTACCGGTGCGGAAAATCCGAACAAGGTCAAGGCCTTGATAGTTAACGTAGGGTAACGTCGCTGTTCTCGTTAGCCGGACAAGCGGCGTACGCGATATTTCTTAAGGCTCCGGAACGGGTGTGGGGATCGCGCTCGTCACGAAGAATCAGACACGACTTGTCCGGTTTGAAGCCATTTGCCCGAGAAATGCCTCAATCGCCTGCGACTTTTACCTCGCGTTAAACCGACTCGCGAAAGACTGACCTATGCCCGTATCGCCAAACGTCACATCGCCCGACCGCTCCGACCAACGGGGGCGCGGATGAGGGTGCTTGCCGGAATATTCAACAGACTACAGCTCTTTTTCTTTGCGTTTACCCTCGCCGCAAGTTCGATGATGTTTATCGGATTGGCCTCTGGAAAGCTGGAACGGGGCCAAGTCTATACCGGCTTGGCCGCCACACTGGCATCCCACATCACATCTAGTCCGGCATTGATGGCGCTCATCCCGGGTACTGTCCCGACGCAAGTGGCGGACGACAGTTTGCAGGCGTTGAAACATCGGCAACGGCAGGTCGCCTCAAACAGCGACGTGCCGACCGGCGGCTAGAAATTCACCTCGACGCCGGGCAGGCGCAGCGATTTGACCAACTCGCGGACCTCTTGACGGGCTGCAATGTTCGAGATGTTGAGGTTCTTGACCCCCAGATCACCCAGATCCAGCAGCGTAAGCCCGCGTGGGAACAACTCGCGGAAAATGACTCGCTCCGAAAAGCCAGGCGCCACGCGGAAACCGATGCGCTTGGCCAAGGCCTCCACGGCGTCGGTGATCTTTTTCTTGTTATGCATGCGCTGGGTGCCGACGCGGTTGCGCACCACTATCCAGTCGATCGGCGTCAGTCCCGCCTGCGCGCGTAGCTGGCGCGCCTGCCAGACCATTTCGGCGTAAACCGAGGGGCCGATGATCTTTTGTGTTTCCGGCTCGATCCGCGCCAGCAGGTCGAAGTCGATAAAGCTGTCATTGAGCGGCGTCACCAGCGTATCGGCCAATGAGTGCGCAACCTGACTTAACCGCGTGTGTGAGCCGGGGCAGTCGATGACGATGAAGTCAAACCGGCCTTCCATCCCCGCCACAGCCTCGGTCAGACGGCGGTCATAGATGTTTTCCCCCGCGCCAAGGCTGGCGGGATCGACCTCCGGTAGTTCAACGATCTCAGGGCAGGGCAGGCTCAAGCCGTTCTTCTTCGAGAACCGGACCCGGTTCTCGCAATAGCGCGAGAAGCTGCGCTGTCGCAAATCCAGATCAAGCGCCCCCACCGTGAAACCCGCCCGCACAAGCGCGGTGGCCACATGCATGCAGTTGGTGGATTTGCCCGATCCGCCTTTTTCGTTGCCAAAGACGATAATATGCGCGGCCATGTTCTGTCCCGTATTCTAGTGCGTGTCCCCTTGCCGGGGTTCGGGGCGGTTATAAGCACGCGGCGGGGCGAGGGGAAGCGAAACTGCCGCAAAGTTTGCAGGCTGCGAACGCAAGGTTAAGCGCGCGTAAACATTCGAGGCGTAAACCCCCGCATATCGACGTCGATCCCAAATGGTTCCGGGCCCCCTCGTTGCTGGCTGTCACAGGTCTGCAAGGATACTGGGGGCATCCGAAAATCATGCATGAGACAGGGGCTAAATACCCCTCTCCGCCGGAAAAACCGGCGAGGATGCGGGGGAAATCCCCGTCCGGCGCCCTTCGGGGCGCGCTACGTTGGAAATTCCCAGACAGAGCGCCCTCCAACCCGTGTCAGGTCCGCCTGACACGGCGTTTGGTGTGTGCAACGAAAAAAGCCGCCCCGGACAAGGGCGGCTTTTGTTGCGATACAAGAGAGGCAGGGGTTAGAAGCCCAGACCTTCGTATTTGTTCTTGAACTTGGAAACACGACCGCCCGTGTCCATCAGACGCTGGTTGCCGCCGGTCCATGCAGGGTGCGCGGACGGATCAATATCCAAAGACAGCTGGTCGCCTTCGGCGCCCCAGGTTGATTTCATCTGCACAACGTCGCCATTGGTCATTTTGACGTTGATGACGTGATATTCGGGATGAGTATCTTTTTTCATGACGGTTCCCCTTACGCCTTGGGCGCTTTGTAGTTGGAATCCTCTGCGATACGGGCGGACTTGCCGCGACGCGAACGCAGGTAGTACAGCTTGGCGCGGCGCACGCGGCCACGGCGCACGACGGTGATGCTGTCGATGTTGGTGGAGTGCAGCGGGAACACACGTTCCACACCCTCACCGAAGGAAATCTTGCGCACGCAGAACGAGCCGGCGATGCCGGTGCCGTTGTTGCGGGCGATGCAGACGCCTTCGTAATTCTGAACACGGCTACGGGTACCCTCGGTCACCTTGTAGCCCACGCGGATGGTGTCACCCGCTTTGAAGTCGGGGATGTCATGCCCCAAAGCGGCGATTTGTTCCGCTTCCAATTCTGCGATCAGGTTCATCTGAAACGCTCCTTATATGATCCCGGTTTGCCCGGTGAATGTGTCTCGCGTCCCAAGAGCTCTCGGTCTTCTTCCGGGTCCGCCGTAGCGCCCGCCAGAGATCAGGTCGTCGTTGCTTATATGCCGCCGCTTCCGCATCTGCCGCAGGCGCCGAAGAAAGCGCATCAGATGGTCAATGAAACAAAGGCTCCGGTCAGTATTCTGATTCCAGATTGGCGGGGTATAGGAGGGATCGCCCCCCAGATCAAGCGGCCATCGCCGCCCGCGCCTAAATTCGGCCTTTTCGCAGCGGAACGGTTGAAGACCGGTCCCGTGCGGCCCATCCTTGAAGGAACCTTACCTCAGGAGCGCGACATGACACAATCAGACACCACCAACCGCCGTATCGTTCTGGCAGAGCGCCCTCAGGGCCTGCCGGATGACAACACCCTGCGGCTGGAGCAGGCCGATATTCCCACCGCAGGCAAGGGCGAAATGCTGCTCCGCACGGTCTACCTGTCGCTCGATCCCTACATGCGCGGCCGGATGAACGATGCCAAGTCCTATGCCGAGCCGGTCAAGCTGGGCGAGGTGATGACAGGGCAGGTGGTCGCACAAGTCGTCACCTCCGACGTCAAAGGCTTCGCTGAAGGTGACTACGTGCTGGCGGGCAGCGGCTGGCAGGACTACGCGGTGTCGGACGGCACGCAGGTGCTCAACCTCGGGTCCGACCCCGACCATCCGTCCTGGGCCTTGGGCATCATGGGTATGCCCGGCTACACCGCGTATGCGGGCCTGTTGAAAATCGGTGAGCCGAAAGAGGGCGAAACCGTCGTGGTCGCCGCCGCCTCCGGCCCCGTAGGCGCCACCGTTGGCCAGATCGCCAAGCTCAAGGGCTGCCGCGTCGTGGGTGTCGCCGGTGGTCCCGAGAAATGTGCCCATGTGGTCGACAACCTCGGCTTCGATGCCTGCATCGACCACAAGGCAGACGACTTCGCCGACCAGTTGAAACAAGCCTGCCCCGACGGCATCGACGTCTATTTCGAGAATGTCGGCGGCAAGGTGCTCTACGGTGTATTGCCGCTGCTCAACCCGTTCGCACGGATGCCGGTCTGCGGCATGGTGGCTTGGTACAACCTGCCGGGCTTGCCGGACGCCCCGGACATGGGGCCGGTCATCATGGGGACAATCCTGCGCATGAAGGTCAAGGTGCAGGGCTTCATCATCTTCGACAGCTTCGGGCCGGACACCTACAAGGAATTCGCCCGTGACATGGGCCAGTGGCTCAAAGACGGCAAGGTTAAATACAAGGAGCAGGTGGTCGAGGGTCTGGAGAACGCGCCGAAGGCGCTGAACGACCTGCTCGAAGGTCGCAGCTTCGGCAAAATGGTGGTGAAGGTCTAGCCTTCGCCACCCTCGCGCTTGGCCCATAAATCGGGCCGGCGCGCTTTGGTCAGCGCTTCCGACTGCGCACGCCGCCAATCCGCAACCTTGCCATGGTCGCCGGAGGTCAGCACCTCCGGCACCCCCATCCCGCGCCATTCGGCGGGGCGGGTGTATTGCGGATGCTCCAGCATCCCGTCGGAGAAACTCTCCTCCTCGGTCGACGCCGCGTTGCCCAGCACATCAGGCAACAGCCGCACCGTGGCGTCGATCATCGCCTGCGCCGCAATCTCGCCGCCGGTCAGCACGAAGTCACCAAGAGAAACTTCCTCAATCTCGTAGTGATCCAACACCCGCTGGTCGACGCCCTCAAACCGCCCGCACAGCAGTGTGATCCCATCCGCCTGCGCCCATTCCGCAGCTTTGGCTTGCGTAAACGGCGCACCGCGCGGCGACAGGTAGATCACCGGCCACTTGGCCCGCTCAGACGTGCCACGGGCCGCAAAGTCCAGTGCCTTGCCCACGATATCCGCCCGCAGCACCATGCCCGCGCCACCGCCGTAAGGTGTGTCGTCCACGTTGCGGTGCTTGCCTTCGCCGAAAATGCGCAGGTCGATCGGGTCGATCGTCCATTTGCCCTCCTGCAACGCCTTGCCCGTCAAGGATGCCCCCAACACGCCCGGAAAGGCCTCCGGAAACAATGTCACGATCTTGGCGCACCACGCGCCTTTCAAGCGGGTGGGTTCCGCCATCAAGTCGCGCGGGGTCAGGGAGGCGGCGATGGTCTTGCGACCATGGGATTTCGACGGCGTGCTCATCCGCGCCATCTACGCCAAACCGTGCGCCTTTGCAAAGCGCGATCCCGTGCTAGCTTCCTTTCCATGACGCGCTTCAAACACACCCCGCGCGGTCTGGCGGTGCCGGACAGCCGCCTGTCCCGTCTGGCGCGGCTCGGCGGGCTCGCCGCAGGTGTTGCCGGGTCGGCGGCCCTCAACGGGTCGCGCGAGCTATTGTCCGGCAAGCGTCCGCAAGTGGCTGATCTGCTGCTCACTCCGGCCAACGCGTCGCGGCTGACGGGACAGCTTGCCCAGATGCGCGGGGCGGCCATGAAGATGGGCCAACTCATGTCGATGGAGGCCGACAACCTGTTGCCACCAGAACTGGCAGCGATCCTCGCCCAGCTTCGTGCCGACGCGCATTTCATGCCGCCCACGCAGCTCAAGAAGGTACTCGTCGCCAACTGGGGGCCGGATTTCCTCAAACGGTTCAAGAGCTTCGATGTAAGACCCCTTGCCGCCGCCTCCATCGGGCAGGTGCATCGCGCCACAACCATGGACGGGCGCGATCTGGCGGTGAAGGTGCAATATCCCGGCGTGCGCCGCAGCATCGACGCCGATGTGTCGAACGTCGCCACGCTGATCCGCATGTCGGGCCTGCTGCCCCGTGGCCTCGACATCAAACCTCTTTTGCAAGAGGCCCGTCGCCAGCTGCACGATGAGGCTGACTACCTCAGGGAAGGCACCATGCTAACACGCTTCGCGACCTTGCTGGCGGGGGATGAAGGCTTCACCGTGCCGACACTCCACCCCGATCTGACCACGCCCGACATCCTTGCCATGAGCTACACTCCCGGCGACGCGATAGACACGCTCGCGGATGCACCGCAGGCCTTGCGCGACGATGTGATGACGCGCCTCATCACCCTGACGCTTCGCGAAATTTTCGAGTTCCGCCTCATCCAGAGCGACCCGAATTTCGCCAATTACCGCTATGACAGGAACACGGGCAAGCTGGTCCTGCTCGACTTCGGTGCGACGCGCGAACTGCCCGCGACGCTGGTCGACAACCTTCGCGCCCTGCTGGGGGCAGGGCTCCACGGGACGCGGGAAGACATGCGCGAAGCGGCCATCGCGACGGGCTACTGGGAAGCGACGACCGCCAAGCATCATCAGTTGCGTATGCTGGATATGATGGAACTCGCCTTCGCTCCGCTGCGCGCGACTGTTCCGATAGATTTCGCCACCGACACGACCGCCGCTCGCCTGCGCGCGGCAGGGATGGACTTTGCCCGATCCGGTGATCTGCCTGTGACGCCGCCACCTGTCGAGATGATGTTCATCCAACGCAAACTCGCGGGAACATATCTGCTCGCTTCGCGCCTCAAGGCACGCATCGACATGACGCGCCTTCTCGCCCCATACCGCTAGGCTGCCCCATCATTGCTTCAAAAATACCTCGGGGTGTGGGGCAGAGCCCCACTAAAATCGGGGTGCGGGGGCAGCGCCCCCGCCGTAGCGACGGGCCGGAGGCCCGGCGCAATCCCTCAGTCCAATAGCCCCTCCGGCGGATCTGCGATGACGCGGCCCGCCGCAAGGTCCACCGTCGGCACCGCCTCACGGGTAAATGGTAGCAGCACCGAGCCTTTCAGCGCGGGACCACGCAATTCCAGAATATCGCCCGCGCCGTGGTTCAGAACGGCGGCCACCTTGCCCAGCAGCTTGCCGCCGGTATCCAGCACTTCCAGCCCGATCAGGTCGGCGTGGTAGTATTCGTCGTCGGGCAGCGAGGGCAGCAGGTCGCGGGCCGCCGACAGCTTGACGCCGCGCAGGGCGTCCGCCTCGTCCTTGAAGCGCACACCGGACAGCCGCGCGGCGAAGCCGCCTTTGATGGCGCGGGTGATTTTCAACGTGTATTCGACGCCGTTATCGCCCTTCAAAGGCGCATAGAGTGCGATGTCTTCCGGCGTGGCGCAAAAGCTCTTCAGCCGCACTTCGCCCTTGACGCCGAACGCGCCTGCGATGGCACCTACAACAATCTGTTCCTTGCTCATCCGCCTCGTGCTCCTGTGCAAACCTTGCCTACAATCGCGCCCCCTGCGTCAAGGCAGCGGTCTTGCCACACTCCGCGCTCTACCTTGAGGCCGCCATAGAACGCCAGTCCCATCAGCACCAGCGTGATCATGCGCCGGATCATACGTCCAGCCCCATCGCATCCGCGATCAGCCGGTAATCGACTTCTGGAATGGTGAATTTGCCCTGCCGGAAGGCCATGCCCCAATGGCTGGGACGGGTGACGAAGGACAGCTGCTCAAGCAGCGGTCGCACCGGCACCTCCGTCACGTCGTCAAACACCGCGTCGCGGACCCACGCGGGCATGCCGGTCATGTAGTCCATCTGCCGCGGCACATCGCCGGTGATCGTGGCATGGCCCACAAAAGCCTGCACCGGATCGCCGTCAAAGCCGGTCCTGGGCGCGTAGAAGATCACTTTGTCGCCCACATCCAGATTGCGCACGGCGGCTTCCTTGCCGTGGCTGAAGGCGACGAAGCCCTGCCGTTTGCCCTCGGCCACATGGGCGGAGTGGACGACACCTATGACATAGCGCGGGCTCATGCGCGGCGGATGTCGAGCGCGGCGGCGCGGGCTTCCCAACCCTCGCGGGCCAGTTCCGGCGTGTCATGGTCGCCTTCGGGGTAGCCGATGCAGAAATATCCGATCAGGGCCCAATTCTCCGGCACACCTAAATCGCGGCACAGCCGCGCGGGGTCCAGCACGGACACCCAGCCCAGCCCCAGCCCTTCGGCGCGGGCGGCGAGCCAGAACAGGGTCACCGCCGAAACGACCGAGTAGCGCCGCATCTCCGGCATCGAGCCTGCGCCCAAGCCGTGCCCCTTCGTGGTAGCGTCGTCGCAGAAGACCGCAAGCTGCACCGGCGCGCGGTCCATGCCCGCCAGTTTCAGCCTGGCGTAATTGTCGGCCTTGTCGCCGTCATAGCGGGCCAGGGCTTTGGCATTGGCGATCTCGAAATTGTCGCGGGCTGCGGCGCGGGCAGACGGGCTTTCGACCCGCACGATGCGCCACGGCTCCGACAGCCCCACCGAGGGGGCATGCGAAAATGCGTCGAGGCACCGCATCAGCAGTGCCTCGTCCACGGGTATGGTGCGAAAGTGGCGCACGTCGCGCCGCCACCGCATCAACTCATATAGCTCGTCCCGGAAAGCCGGTTCGAAGTCACGCATAGCCAGAGGCGCAGATTACTCTGCGGACTGCTCGGCGGCAGCTTCTTCAGCTGGTGCTTCCTCGGCAGGAGCGTTCTTGGCTTCCTCCGCGGCAGCAGCCTTCGCGGCTTTCTCTTCAGCGCGGTCCTGCGCTTTCTTGCCCGGCTCGCCTTTTTTCAGGTTGGCGCGCTCTTTCTTCTCGATAACGCCAGCGGCTTCGAGGAAACGCGATACACGGTCGGACGGCTGAGCGCCCTGATCCAGCCAGTACTGCACGCGTTCCATGTCGAGCTTCACGCGCTCTTCGCTGTCTTTTGGCAACAGCGGGTTGTAGGTGCCCAGTTTCTCGACGTAGCGGCCATCGCGCGGCATGCGGGTGTCAGCTGCAACGACACGGTAGAAGGGGCGCTTTTTGGACCCACCACGGGACAGACGGATTTTCATTGCCATTGTTTGGTTCTCCTTAGGATGGCTTGGTTGGCGGGGTAAACCCCGCCCTACGATTGGATTTTCTTGTGGTTCTGGATGACTTCCCGAATGATGAAATTCAGGAAGGATTTGGCGAAGTCGGGGTCGAGGTCGGCGCGTTGTGCCAGATCCTCTAGTCGTTTGATTTGCTGCGCTTCGCGGTCGGGATCGCTTGGCGGCAGGTCGTGCTCGGCCTTCAGCTTGCCGACGGCCTGGGTGTGCTTGAAGCGCTCGCCCAGCGTATAGACAAGGATCGCGTCCAGCCGGTCGATGCTGGCGCGGTGTTCCTTCAGGATTTCGGCGGCGCGGGTCACGGCATCAGTCAAGGGGGAACCCTTTCGGCTTGAAGGCGGGGTCTTGGTAGTGGCTGATCTCCATGGCGATGCCGTGGGACAGCTGCGTGTCTTGCAACGCGCCGGGCGCAGGATGGCGGTAGACGGCGTCGTCGTCGCCAATGGATTTGGCGTCCTTGTCCTTGACGCAGCCAAGGCGTTCGGCCAGGCGGACCGAGTTCAGATTGTAGGGGTCCAGATAGCTGACGGCCCCATCCCAGCCAGTGGTGTAGAAATGGCGACGCGCGGCGTCGACGGCTTCCAGCGCATAGCCTTTGCCTGCAACGTCCGGCCAGATGATCCAGCCGATCTCGCGCTCCGGCCACATCGCGGGCTGCCAGCCGCCTGCCATGCCCAGCGTCGCGTCGCTGTTCTTGTCGTGGATCATCCACATACCGAAGCCGCGAATTTCCCAGTGGCCGATTTCGGCAGCATAGAGCATCCACGACTCGTAAGGGTTCAACGGCCCGCCCATGTAGCGGGCGCGGAAGCTGGTGAACGTCGCCTTGAAGTCGGGATAGTCCTGCGGCTCCGGCCCTTTGAGGACCAGACGTTCGGTTTCCAGCACGGGGATGTCGCGGTGGCCCATTACTTTTTCTTCCCGAACCCTGACAGACCCGGCGGCAGTTGGGCACCGCCGCCCAAACCGGGCATGCCGCCCATTCCGCCAAGCTTTTTGGCGGCGGCTTCCATGGCGGCGGGGTCGTTCATGTCGGGCATGCCGCCCTTGCCGAACATGCCCTTCATGGCCTGTTTCAGCATCCCGCCTTTGCCCATCTTCTTCATCATGTCGCCCATTTGGCGCTGCATCTTGAGAAGTTTGTTGAGGTCCGAGACCTCCATCCCCGCGCCCTTGGCGATGCGCTTCTTGCGCGACGCCTGCAAAAGCTGCGGGTTGGCGCGCTCGCGCTTGGTCATCGACTGGATGAGGGCAATCTGCTGTTTCAGCATCTTGTCGTCCATGCCGGCCTCTTTGGCCTGACCTGCCATCTTCTTCATGCCGGGCATCATGCCCATGAGGCCTTCCATACCGCCCATCTTGAGCATCTGCTCAAGCTGGTTTTTCAGGTCGTTCATGTTGAACTGACCCTTCTGGAAGCGCTTCATCATCTTCTCGGCTTGTTCGGCCTCGATGGTTTCCTGCGCCTTTTCGACCAAGGCGACGATATCGCCCATGCCAAGAATGCGGCCCGCGATGCGGTCCGGCTCGAACGTCTCCAGCGCGTCCATCTTCTCGCCAAGGCCGACGAACTTGATCGGCTTGCCGGTGACCGCGCGCATGGACAGGGCCGCACCGCCGCGACCGTCGCCATCCATACGGGTAAGAACGACGCCGGAGATGCCGATTTTGCCGTCGAATTCTTCCGCGACCTCGACGGCGACCTGACCTGTCAGGCCGTCGACGACCAGCAGCGTTTCGCGCGGTTTGACGATGTCGCGGACGTCTTCGACTTCCTGCATCAGCACTTCGTCGATTTGCAAGCGGCCGGCGGTGTCGAGCATATAGACGTCATAGCCGCCCAAGGTCGCCTGTTGCTTGGCGCGTTTGGCGATGTCGACGGGCTTCTCGCCCTTGACGATCGGCAGGGTGTCCACGCCGATTTGCGCACCGAGGATCGCCAACTGCTCCATGGCCGCAGGACGGTTCACGTCGAGCGACGCCATCAACACGCGCTTGTTGTTCTTCTCTTTCAGCCGCTTGGCCAGCTTGCCGGTGGTCGTGGTCTTACCGGAGCCTTGCAGACCCACCATCAGGATCGGGGCTGGGGGGCTGTCGATTTTCAACTCGCCCGGCGTGTCGTCGTCGCCTGCCAGCACATGCTTCAACTCGTCATGGACGATCTTGACGACCTGCTGACCTGGGGTGATCGACTTGGTGACGTTCTGGCCGGTGGCCTTGTCCGCCACGGCTTTGACGAAATCGCGGGCCACGGGCAGCGAGACGTCGGCTTCGAGCAGGGCGACACGCACCTCGCGCAGGGCGGTCTTGACGTCGTCCTCGGACAGCGCACCTTGCTTTGTGAGCTTATCAAAGACGCCGGAGAGGCGTTCGGACAGATTCTCAAACATGGGCTCTCGGCTCCTTTTTCTTCCTCATGGTTGGCCCATACCTAAGGTCGGACCGGCTAAACGACAATTGCCCCCGCCACTCATCACAAGTGGAGTCCAAACAAGCAGTTTGGCCCCCACGGGCGCGACGCGCTGATGGGGGGCGATCCCTGCCTCATGGCGGGGACCGGAAGTCTGGTGCTTCCGGATGTTGGGGCGATTTACGCCGTGGGCTGCTGTGAGTCAAGCCAAGCGTTGATCGTGTCTGCCATGCCGTGATGGTCGCTGAAATTGCTGTAGGCCAGCGTTAGCGGGTGCGTGCCGGCGCTTTGGCCTTCGGGAAAGACCAGCGCCACGCGGTAGGTTGCGCCGCCGTCTTTCGTGCTGCTCTGCTGCACGATGGCTTGGTCCACCTCGTTCAGCTCATGCACGACCTGAGAGCTGCCCAGCAGCGTTTTGCGCCGGAAGATAAGCCGGCCTTCAGGGCGCAGAAACAGCACCTGCGTGCGGCGGGCGAAGAAGTAGATCAGGATCAGGGGTATGACACTTGCAGCCATGAAGATGAGGCCCATAGGTTGACCGCTTAGGAAAATCGACAGGCCGATTGCAAAGAACAGCGCCCAGCCAGCGACCAGCGCAAGCGAGATGACCCAAGGCCGGTTTTCGATGATAAGCTGCTCGGGCAGATTGCGGGTGACTTTCATGGGGCGGAGCGTAGCGGGTCCTTCAGAATTGAAAAGGGGAGGCATCCCGCTTTCCTCTTGCAATATCGAACTGATCTGGAATGGTTCTCGCAGGTTTGCGCATCTGCGCACAAGGGAGACAACGCGAGATGGAAATCGACAACTGGGACGAATACCGCACCGCCTATCAGGTCGCCCGCCTGCGCACGGTCAGCGCCGCGGCCGAGGTGCTGGGCGTCCATCATGCAACCGTTATCCGGCATATCGACAGCCTGGAGGGCAAGCTGGGCGCGAAGCTGTTCCAGCGCCATGCCCGTGGCTACACCCCGACCGAAGCCGGGGAGGATTTGCTGACCGTGGCCGCCGCGACCGAGGACCAGCTGACCCAGCTTGCGGGCCGCATTCACGGGCGCGGGGCGTCGGTGTCGGGCGATCTGATCGTCACCTGCCTGCCGCAGATGTCACAGCTGATGGCACGGACCATCACGAAGTATCAGGGCGACAATCCCGAAATCCGTGCCGAGTTGATCGTCGACACGCGCCCGTTGCGGCTGGAATATGGCGAGGCGCATGTGGCGCTGCGCGCGGGTGCGCCCGGGGATGATCTGGACAATATCGTGCAGGAACTGGCGAAGATGCCCATGGGGCTCTATGCGCACAAGGACTATGTGTTCCGTCACGGTCCGCTGAAGGGGATCGAGGACATTCCCAACCACCGTTTCTGCCGCATGTCCACGCTGAACCTGCGCGCCCCTTTCATGCGCTGGATGGGTGAAAACGTGCCGGAGGAGAACGTGGTTTACAAATCCTCCGACACCAATACGGTGCAGGATGGCGTGATCGCGGGTGCCGGGATCGGGTTCCTGCCCGCCTATATCGGCAATTCGCACCCGGATATGAAAGAGATGCTACCCACAGAGCAGAGCTGGTCCTCGACCTTCTGGTGCGTGACCCATGTGGACCTGCATCGCACCGCCAAGGTGCATTCCTTCGTGACCTTTCTGAAGGAAGAGGCCAAGGGTTGGGCCACGCTCTAGCGCGGCGTGACCTGATTGAGCGCCTTCGGCGCGCGACATGTTTGGTGCTGTGGGGCGACGCGAGCCCAAAGGCGTGAGCCATGCGTCCGGAATTGAGCGGGGATGAATATTTGAGCCAAGATGAAGCTGTACGGGTGCGCGTCATGGTGCCGTCGCTGCGCGGTCATGCGGCGATGCTGCTGTTTTCGGTTCTGGTGGCAGGGTCTTTTTCGCTCGGTTCGCTGGCGGCCAACGAGATTTCGCCCGCAGCGCTCAACACCGTGCGCTTTGCGATCGCAGGTCTGGTGATCGGCGTGGCGGCGTTGGCGACGACAGGCCTGCCGCGCAGCGCGTTGGTGGCGCCGTGGCGCTATCTGCTGCTGGGCGGGATATTCGCGTCCTATTTCGTGCTGATGTTCGAAGGGCTGAAGACCGCAGCGCCGGTCAGCGCGGCAGCGGTGTTTACGCTGACGCCGGTGCTGACGGCGGGGGCGGGGTATCTGCTTTTGCGCCAGATCCTGACGGGGCGCATGGCGGTGGCTTTGAGCCTTGGCGCCGTCGGGGCGCTTTGGGTGATTTTTCGTGCCGACTTGCAAGCTGCACTCGCGTTCGAGGTGGGCCGCGGCGAGGCGGTGTATTTCGTCGGCTGCGCGGCTCACGCGCTTTATACGCCCTTGGTGCGCAAACTGAACCGGGGCGAGCCGCCGGTGGTGTTTTCCTTCTTCACGCTGCTGGGTGGTTTGGGGGTGCTGGTGGTCTGGGGCTGGTCCGACCTGTGGGCGACCGACTGGGTGGCGCTGCCGGTGATCGTCTGGGTGACGATCCTCTATGTCGCAATCGCCGCCTCTGCGATGACCTTCGTGCTGCTGCAATACGCGGCGCTCAGGCTGCCGTCCTCGAAGGTCATGGCCTATACCTATCTGGTGCCAAGCTGGGTAATCTTGTGGGAGCTGGCGCTTGGCGGCACTGCCCCGCCCGCGCTGGTGCTGGTCGGCGTGGCGATGACGGTTCTCGCGCTGCTGCTGTTGCTGCGGGATTGATGGCAGGGAACCAACCGCGCCTGTTTTGCGTTCACTAGCACAAGCCGCCGTTCCTGATGCGGCCCAAATACAAGGAGCGTCTTATGCGCAGTGTTATTTATGTGATTGGTCTTATCGTGGTTGTTCTTGCTGTTTTGCGGCTTGCCGGATTGGTTTAACCGCCCAATTCCTTACTCAAAAACTGCTCGAAGGCGTCGAAATTCAGCGCCTCGAGCTGGCCAAAGCTCTCGATCCAGACGATCGCCTCGCGCATCGCCTGAGGCTCCAGTTTGCACCATTTGACGCGCCCGCGTTTTTCCTGAGAGATCAGGCCGGCGCGGGTCAGTATGCCCAAGTGCTTGGAGATCGCTGCCAGTGACATGTCGAACGGCTCTGCCACATCGGTGACCGCCATGTCGTCTTCCAACAGCATTGTCAGAATTGCGCGTCTGGTCCCGTCCGCCAGCGCGGCAAATGTCATGTCGAGGGCTGTGCTCATGGCGACGTAATGGCGCGGTGCTGGCCGATCGTCAACCGAATGGTTGAATATGCTTTTGGGAAGCCTGACGCTCGTATGGGGTATTCTGTCGAGGGGAAAAATTCTCTTTTTCAATATATATCAATAGCTTGTCCGGATTTCGGGTTGCGATGTGTCGCAATTGACTCCGCGCACGGGTCGGCCTATCCCTCCTGCAAACCTCCAGAGGGGTGATTTTGATGTCCGAAGACCCGAACAAGGCCCAGCTGGACGCGCTGAGCGCCCGGATCGACGGACTGAAGAAAACCTCGCAGGCCGAAAAGCCGAGAGGGGACGAGCACTATTCGGGGGCCCAGCAGGGCTGGCGCATGGTGACGGAACTTGTTGCCGGTCTGGGGATCGGTCTGACCATCGGATACGGCCTCGACTGGCTGTTCGGCACATTGCCGATATTTCTGGTGATCTTCACATTGCTGGGCTTCGCGGCCGGGGTGAACGTCATGCTTCGCACCGCCAAAGAGGTCCAAAACGAACATGAGGCCAAAGAGGCCCGCAAGAAGGACTGAAGAGATGGCGACAGAAGCTCAAGGTGCGGAAGAAGGCGGTCTGGTTTTTCACCCGATGGATCAGTTCATCGTCAAGCCGCTGTTCGGCATGGGCGAGGTGGGGGCGTTCACCATCACCAACGTGACGCTGTGGATGGCCCTGACGGTCGTTTGTATCATCCTGCTTCTCGTCATGGGCACCTCGCGCCGCGCCATCGTGCCGTCGCGTAGCCAGTCCATCGCCGAGATGATGTATGGCTTTGTCTACAAGATGGTCGAAGACGTCACCGGCAAGGACGGCGTCAAGTATTTCCCCTACATCATGACGTTGTTCATGTTCATTCTGGTGTCGAACTTCCTTGGCTTGCTGCCGATGGCGTTCACCACCACGTCGCATATCGCCGTCACCGGCGTTTTGGCGATGATGGTGTTCCTCGCGGTCACCATTCTTGGCTTTGTCAAGAACGGCATCGGCTTTCTGGGCCTGTTCTGGGTCTCGTCCGCGCCGCTGGCACTACGCCCCATTCTGGCGCTGATCGAGGTCATCAGCTACTTTGTGCGCCCCGTCAGCCACTCCATTCGTCTGGCAGGCAACATGATGGCCGGCCACGCCGTTATCAAAGTGTTCGCAGCCTTCGCTGCCATCGCGGCGATCTCACCCCTGTCCATTCTGGCGATCACCGCCATGTACGGGCTCGAAATTCTCGTAAGCGGCATCCAGGCTTACGTGTTCGCAATTCTAACCTGCGTGTATCTGAAAGATGCGCTGCATCCCGCGCACTAAGGTTACGAAGACCAATCACCTCAATTCCATCGTAAGGAGAAAAGACATGGAAGGCGATATCGCACAAATGGGTCAATTCATCGGCGCAGGCCTGGCTTCTGTTGGCATGGGCGGCGCAGCCGTCGGTGTGGGCAACGTGGCTGGTAACTACCTGTCCGGCGCGCTGCGCAACCCGTCCGCAGCTGCGTCGCAGACTGCAACCCTGTTCATCGGCATCGCATTCGCGGAAGCACTGGGGATCTTCTCGTTCCTCGTCGCTCTTCTGCTGATGTTCGCTGTTTAAGAACCAAGCTATACCATCCTTACGGTCGGACGGGTCCCATGCGGGCTCGTCCGGTGTAACAAGGCACTTCGGAGGTCAGCATGGCTGAACATAACCTTAGCCCAGAAGCGCAGGGCATGGCCGATGCGCTTGGGGTTGACGGCGATCACGCCGGCGCCTCGGCGGGTATGCCACAGCTCGATTTTTCGAGCTTTGACAACCAGATCGTCTGGTTGCTGATCACTTTGGTGGTCATCTACTTTGTGCTGTCGCGCGTCGCGCTGCCGCGCATCGGATCGGTTCTGGCGGAACGTGCCGGCACGATCACCAACGACATTGCCGCCGCCGAAGACCTGAAACAACAGGCAATCGACGCGGAAGCTGCCTACGAGAAGGCCCTTGTCGACGCCCGCGCCGAAGCCGGCCGGATCGTTGGCGAGACCAAAGCTGCCATTCAGGTGGATCTGGACAAGGCCATCGCCAAGGCTGATGCCGAGATTGCGGCCCGCGCCGCTGAAGGCGAAAAGGCAATCGCGGCCATCCGTGACAGCGCCGCTGAAAGTGCCGCGACTGTGGCCAAGGATATCGCCAAAGACATCGTCGCCGCTGTGGCACCCGGGAAAATCGACGCCAAGTCGATCACCGCCGCCGTCAACGCCAAGATGAAGGGATAAGGGATGAAGAAGCTCCTCGCTCTTACGGCCGTTCTGCCCGCGCCTGCGCTGGCTGCAACCGGCCCTTTCTTCTCGCTGCACAACACCAACTTCATTGTGCTGCTGGCCTTCCTGCTATTCATCGCGGTGTTGTTTTACTTCAAGGTGCCGGGGATGCTGGGCGGTATGCTCGACAAGCGTGCCGAGACCATTCAGGCCGAGCTTGACGAGGCCAAGGCGCTGCGTGAAGAGGCGCAGACCCTGCTGGCCTCCTACGAGCGCAAGCAAAAGGAAGTGGCTGCGCAAGCTGACCGCATTGTTGCCGAAGCCAAACGCGAGGCAGAAGCTGCTGCGACGCAGGCTAAAGAGGATCTGAAGACCTCCATCGCCCGCCGTCTGCAAGCCGCCGAAGACCAGATCGCCAGTGCAGAGGCCAATGCGGTGCGTGAAGTGCGCGACCGCGCCGTCTCGATTGCTATCGCTGCTGCTGCTGATGTTGTCGCTGCCAAGACCTCTGCTGCGGACCAGAACGGCCTGATCGACGATGCCATCGCTCAGGTGCAGGCCAAGCTGCATTAAGCCAGCGACAGTGAAGAAGTTGTAAAGCCCCGGTGCCTGACGGCCCCGGGGCTTTTCTTTATTCCTTTATTGCTGAGCAAGCGTGATGCCATCGGTTGATCGCGGATCTGTTTGCCGAGCGACCCTCCGGGGGAGGTATTTTCGGAAAAAAGAAATCAGGGAGAAGTGCTGCTTGGTTAAGATATCGGAACGTTAACCTTAACGCGCTGCTGACAGGGAACACTCGTGCGGACGGCGGAGGCTTGGCCAATGTCGAAGATGCGCCCCGCCGCAGCCAACGGGCACACGACGGAGCGACTTCTTCTTCCACGGCCATCGGCGCCTCCGCCTGTACCGCAGGGATCGAATAGCGGAAGCCAAGTTAACAAAGCGTTACCCCGGCTTCTTTTTTCCAAAAATACCTCCCCCGGAGGGTCGGCTCGCCACGTCTCAACCGCCAGAGAGAGATTGCGCCAGTCGCATCAACTGCACAGCCTCGGCGCGATAGCCGAAGTGGTCATCGCCCTTGTTCGCATTCGCCAGCGTGATGGCATCGGCATAGCCCCATTCGCCCAGTGCCGTGTTGCCGCGGAGCAGTTGACCAAAGCCCGCGATCGCGGTGGCGAAACCGGCCTCAGTTCCGGTTTCGGCGATCTGCGTGGACACCACCTGTTCCAGTAGTTTGCTGTCTGACGCGCCCGGCTCCTTGTAGCGCAGGCGCAGAAAGGCGAGGTCAGTGGTGTTGCCTGCCTCTGCTCCCGCCCCGAAGCGCAGCGGGTCGGTGAGCACGGCGGGCGAGCCTACGGGCGTCACCTCATACAGCGCGGTGACGGTGTGGCCCGCGCCGATCTCTCCCGCATCAACGCGATCATTGTTGAAGTCTTCGCGCCGCAGCGCGCGTGTTTCGTAGCCGATCAGCCGGTATTCGGCGACGGTGGCCGGGTTGAACTCGATCTGTATCTTGACGTCCTGCGCAATGGTGAACATCGCACCGGAGAGCTGGTCGACCAGCATCTTCTGCGCCTCGGCCAGTGTGTCGATATAGGCGGCTTGGCCATTGCCGTTTTGCGCCAGCGTCTGCATCAGGGCGTCGTTCACGTTGCCGCGTCCGAAACCCAGCACTGACAGGTGGGTGCCGGATTTGCGCTTGTCGGCGACGAAGCCCTTCAACTCGGCATCAGACTGCATCCCGACGTTAAAATCGCCGTCGGTCGCCAGCAGCACGCGGGACACCTCGCCGTCGCGGCGCATCTCGTCTGCCAGCGCGTAGGCGGCGCGCAGGCCTTCGCCGCCAGCGGTCGAGCCGCCTGCTGACAGGCGCCTGAGGGCGTCTTCGATCTTGTTACGCTCCGTCGCTTTGGTCGGCTCCAGCACCGTTCCGGCGGAGCCTGCATAGGTGACGATGGCGACCTCGTCCTCGGGGCGCAACTGGCCCAGCATCAAGCGGAAGCTTTGCACCAGCAAGGGCAGCTTGCTTGCGTCCTGCATTGAGCCGGAGGTGTCCAACAGGAATACCAGGTTGAGCGGCGGCCGCTCGGTCACTTGTGCGCCCTGGATGGCGATGTGCATCAGCTGCGTGTCGGGGTTCCATGGCGTCTCGCTTAGCGTCACGGTCGGCCGGAACGGCACGTCGCCGTCGGGCGCGGGGTAGGCGTAGGGGAAGTAGTTCACCATCTCCTCCACGCGCACGGATTGCGGGTCAGGCATCTGTCCACGCGACAGGCTGGAGCGGACCCAGGAATAGCTTGCGGTGTCGACGTCGATAGAAAAGGTGGAGACGGGTTCTTCGGACGTCACCTTCAGCGGGTTGGGTGTCGCGTCGGGAAACTGGTCGCGCGACTGCGCGATCTGTGGTTGGGGCAGGCGGTCGCGGAATGCGCCGCTATTGGCGACAGGTTGGTTGCTTTCTACCGATCCCTGTGGCGCGGGTTGTCTCGCGACAGAGGCGGGTTCGGACGCCGGTGCCGCATCCAATGGGATTCGTTTCGCTTCGGATGAGCGGGACATGAGACGTCCGGTGGCGTCGTCGTCCAGTTCCAGATCTGCAACAGGGGGCGACGCGGGCGGCTCCATAGCGATTTCCTCGGCAACCGGCGCGGGTTGCATCGTTGAGGGGGCGGGCTGCTCGGTTACCAGCACCACGCCCACACCAATAATCACCAGCGACGAAGTCGCGAGCATCATTGGTTTCAAATTCGGTTTCGTAAACATCTGTCCAAGTCCTTTCAGAAATCCAGCCCGCTCGGGGCTTGTTTCTGTAGGACGTGCGGCGGGGCCTGATCCTTGGAGGCTGGCGAAATTTTCTTCGACCTCGCGCAGTGTGGCCTGCTTTTTAGCCTCGTTCGGCGCAGGTGCGTCGCGCAGGGCGGCGCGGAGTTTGTCTAGTTCATCCATCTATCCGGCCTCCTCTGTGGCCATTTCGCGCAAGTGGCGCTTCACTTCCGACATGCGCCACGCGATTGTTCCTTCCGACAGGCCCATGACCTCGGCGGCTTGGGCTTGGGTCAAATCCTCGCCCAAGGTCAGCGCCACGGTCTCGCGCAGCTCCGCTGGCAAGGCGCGCATGGCGGTGGTTAACCAATCCTGAGCCTGCGCAGCGTCCGCGGCCTCGGCTGCGCGGCGGGTGTAGTCCTGCCCCCAGCCCTCGCGGGCGGCGCGGCGACGTTGCGCCTTGCGGGCGCGGTCGGTCGCGGCGTTCAGCGTGACGCGGTAGAGCCATGTGGTAAACCGCGCGTCGGAGCGGAAGCTCCGCAGCTTGGCGGGCAGGGCGGCGAGGATGTCGTGGGTCAGGTCCTCGGCATCGGCCTTATGCCCTGTCAGCCGCCATGACAGGCGAAACAGCCGGTCGTAGTGGCGGCGTGCCAGCAGGCCGAATGCCTCGCTGTCCCCGTCACTGGCGGCTTGCGCCAAGGCCTCGTCGCTGGTTTTCATACGCATAGTGATGGTAGGACGCATGGGCGGCGTCAATCCTTGGAAAAAAGTTGAGAAAAATGACGAAAACCCGGCAAGAGCTTGATTCAGGTTATGAAAACGGGGCATTTATTCTGGACGCCCAGAGCTATGCGGACGCATGGGAAGCGGCCTCGGCTGAATTTCGGGCGGCGCATGACGGGGAGTATGACGTCTCCTACGGGGGCCACGCGCGGGCGAAGTTCGACCTGATCCGCCCTGAAGGCACCCCGAAGGGCCTGTTCGTCTTTGTGCATGGCGGCTACTGGCTGCAGCGGCACAAGGATGACTGGACCTGCTACGGCGAAGGCGCGTTGAGCGCGGGCTGGGCGATTGCGCATCCGGGCTACCCGCTGGCGCCGGAGGTGCGGATCAGCGAGATCACCGCGCATATTGCGCAGGCGGTTACCGCTTTGGCGGCACGGGTAGAAGGGCCGATCGTACTGGCAGGGCATTCAGCAGGTGGGCATCTGGTGGCGCGGATGGCGATGGCGGGCGTGTTGCCCGACGCGGTGGCCGCGCGACTGTCGCATGTGCTGTCGATCTCGCCCGTGTCGGACCTGCGCCCGTTGCTGGAGTTGACCATGAACGACACGCTGCGCCTCGATGCGGCAGAGGCGGCGGCGGAAAGCCCCGCCTTGGGCAAGCCGCTGGGCGTGCCGGTGACGGTTGTGGTCGGCGGGAGCGAGCGTCCGGCCTTCCTCGATCAGGCCCGCTGGCTGGCGGAGGCTTGGGGCGCGGAGCAGATCATTTTGCCCGGACGCCATCATTTTGACGTCATCGACGGGCTACGTGACGCGCAAAGCCCGATGATGCAAGCGGCGCTTGGCTAAAATCCCCCGCAGAGCCCTTTTTGCTATGGCGCGGGGCAGGTCTGGCGTGGCAAACTCTTTAAAACTGAAATTCCTGCCATTAAGTAAATGGTAATAACATTCAAACGAGGGAAGATTTATATGGCCGATTTCGATGCCCAAGTCCGTGAAAGCCAAGAGCAAGTCGCTGAAGCGCAATCAAAAATTGCGGAAATGACCAGCAAGATCGAAAGCGCCCGCGCCAAGTTGCAAGCGGGTGACGTGCTGGAACTGGACATCGAGAACGCGTCATTGGAAGACGTCCACGCGCACACCGCCGCCATGGACGCGAACATTGCCGAGCTGATCATGGGGCTGGACGACGTGACCTCGGGCTTTTCCGAAGATTTCTCCGCCATGCGCGAGAAAACCGGCTGGGAGAGCTTCGTCGGCATCTTCTCTAAGGGTAAATCCGAGAGCCTGCGTCAGGAGCGTATGCGCACGGCGTCGATCGACGACAAGCTGCAAGACCTGATTGGCAAGTCCGACACCATCGTGGCACTGCTGCAAGGGCAGCTGGCTTTGCTCAACGAGCAAAAGGAAAAGGTGGAAACCAACCTCACCGCCACGCTGGACGACCGCGAATTTACCGTGGGCGAGCTGGAGGCCCTGCGGGCCGAGATCGTGGCGATGGACCCTGCGATCATCGAGTTGGAGAACAAGATCTCCGTCGAGCAGGACGCCGCCGCCCGCACCAAGCTGGAAACGCAACTGGCGGAGATGAACTCCAAATACAACGAGAAGGTGCAGGCGGAGCAGGTGAAGCTCGCCAAGAGCCAGACGCTGGAGCGCTATATCGAGCAGGGCAAGACCTGGATCGACTCGCTGCAAAATCAGGCGGCGACGCAGATGGTGCTGATCAACAAGCTGGAGACCGACACCAAGCAACGTGTGGTGCTCTATGACGCGCTGACCAAGTCGTTGAAAACGGCGCAGCAGCAGGATGTGGCGCACAAGATCAACGAGATTGGCGTGAAAACCGACCAAGAGGCGCAATCCGCCATGGCCGGCATCGGTGCCGCCACCAACGCGCGCATGTCCGAGATGATGGAGGCCCACGAGGACCAGATGGTCTTCGCCAGAAAGGTTTTGGAACAGAAGGCGAAGGCCGACGAGCGGTTTGCGCGGCGCTTCGAGAAGATCGTCGAGAAGCACGACAAGAACCTGTATGGGGCTTGAGCTTACGGGCTGGAGGAAAATTTGCCTGATAGGTTTAGGCTGCATGGCGGTAGCAGGCATTTTTCCCTTGGTGATGACGTCTTCACTGCTGCCAATTTCAACTCCACTGCCGTTCGGGCTATATTTTCTGGTGATGGCTGTTGGTTTTACATTCTGGGTATTGTCGATGCTTACGGGGATCGCTGGAGCGGTAATGTTCGTAGTCGGGGGTGTTATGGCGATTTTTGAAGTGGTGATGAGGATTAAAGCGCGAGATAATGACTGAAGACCTCAACCTCACCGCCGACCACTCCGGCTTGACCGATGACCTCGCGGCGCGGCGCTACTTTGCCAAGTTCGAACGGATCACCGGCCATTTGGCCCGCGTGGCCGCCGAGATGGAGGTGGAGCGGACGTTCTCCAAAGCGGATGTTGGCATCATCTCGGAATATGTGGCGCGGATTGCGCAGACGTTTCGGGCGCTTAGCCACAAGTATTTGCTGACGGGGCGCGATACCGGCGTGTTCTTCGGCTCGCTGTCGATTGACCGCCACGAGAGCGGGTTTCCGGTCTTCGCAGAGCCGATGAAGATGGCCAACGACGCGCAGCAGGCCAAGGCGCATCTGTCGGGCATGCGCTCGGTCGAGGAGTTGAAAGACGAGATGGTGCGCCAGATTGTGGGCGACCTGACCGTGCCGACCAAGCTGCAATACGCCATGTCGCAGCGGCTGTATTACGAGGCGTTGGCCAAGGGCGGGCTGTTCTGGGCGACCAATGATCCGCAGGCGTTGTGGACCGGAAACACGGACGAGCGGCGCAGTTATCTGCTGCATTGGGCGGTCTATGACAGCCAGCAAAACGTGCCGACGATCTACCTGATGGATGTCGAGGACACCGGCGAAGTGGCGCTGCCCAAAGACGCGCGGCGCTGGCCGTCGGCGCAGGCGCATCTGATGGCGCAAGGCTCGGCTGGGTTGAAGCTGTTGACCATTGCCCAAGGGTTCGACCGCGATTTCGACGACCTGCACCCCAAGCGGCTGCGGCGCATTCATGTGGGGCCGATGTATTCCTCTGCGTTCACCATGCAGACCGGCCCGATCCGCGAGGTGCTGGAAGAGGCGCAAGGCCCTGTGGGTGAGGATTGGACGTTGGCCTGGACGGTCGAGGACCTGCATTCCGAGCGCACGGAGATGGAGAAGAAGGGCTGGTTCAGCACTGTTGAGCGCGAGATTTTCAAGCTCGACCCGTTTGGCGGGCGCGGGGCAGAGACGGGGACGACGAGCATCGAACGCTCGATCATTCTGCCGCAACGCCCGTTTCAGGTGCTGGCCGAGAAGAACCCCGCCGGATTTCATGACGTGCGCAAGTTCGTCGTCAGCCCTGCGGGGCGTGTTGTTTCTTACAGATAGCGCGGGGGTTTACCCGCCAACGGAGATAGAATGAGCCAATCAGCCGATTTGATGGAATTGACCGAAGAGGACATCCGCAAGCATTACGCGGCGGCGGTGGCGATGCTGGAGGGCGTGGACCACACGCCGCGCATCGCGAAGGCGAAAGAGGCCCCGCAGGCGGAGAAATCCGCAGGGCTGGGGACGCGCCGCCGGTTTCGGTCGACCACGCCCGGTCTGGTGACCCGCTCCACCGCGCGACCCGAGGGCGTGCGTTTGATCGAACGGGTGGAAGGCGTGGGCGAGGATGTGTTGCCCTCCGCCGTTCAGGCCAGTGTGTTGCGCGGCCTCCGCCGCGCCTTGGCGATTGCCTTGGCGGCGGGCGAGGCGTTTTCGGAGGCTACGGGTCTGGCGGAATTGAAGAAGGAAAACCTCGCAGGCCGCGTCGCGGAAGCCCGCCGCGCGGAGTTCGGGGAATTGCTGGCGGCGGAAGCGCTGGCGGTGCTGTTTACCTTCGCCAATGCCACCTCGTTCCTGCTGGCGTCACAGGCCAGCGAGGTATCGGTGGAGATTGGCGGAGTAGAGGAAATCCTGTCAGACAACGCGCAACTCGCCTTGCACGGCGCGTTGTGGGAGCTGGACCAAGACCTGACCCTGTTCGCCAGCGACGACGCCAAGCTGGTCGCAACCGTGCTGGCATATGCCGAGCAGATGATGGAAAAGGTCGCCCTGCGCGCGCAGAACACGCCGCGCTTGCAGGCGTTCAACTCGGCCTCCTACCGCGTCGAGGCGGACAATCTGACAATCAACGGCTTCACCCCTGCGCACGCGGCGAAGGGCACCAAGCTGACGATGACCTTCAAGAAGCCGAACGAGGTTGTCGGCAACCATATCGCAAAATACCAGTCGATGAAGCTGGCCAAGATGCTGATGGCCTACGACTTCGACCGCAAGCTGAACCCGTTTGCGGAGCTTGGCGGCTTCATCTTCACCTTCATGGGCGACGGCGCGCCGGGGACGGGGAAGACGACGCTGATCCAGATGATGGCGGGGCTGATCTCGGGCTATTGCGAGACGGCGGGCTATCCGTTCCGCTATCAGAACCTCTCGACCGATAACATCGACAGCTATCAGGGCAAGTCCGGCCAGAACGCCAAGGCGTTCATCAACAACGTGATCGACCCCAACGTGATCGGGTTCGGCACCATCGACGACATTGACCAGTTGGCGGGCAAGCGCGGTGACCGGCAGTCGAGCGCGGGCCAGTTGGAGATCACCGCCGTGCTGATGGAGTCGTTTGCGGGGGCCAACACCGTAGTGCGCGGGAATTGCACCTTCGGGATGTTCTCGAACTACCCCGAAAATGTCGACGACGCCCTGCGCCAGCGGGCAGGCGCTCGGTTCCTTGTGGACGGGCCGATCACGCGGGACGACTACATCGACATTCTGGCGCTGCTAATGGGCAAGAACCACGACATCCCCTTGGGCGACCACACGGTCTTCGCCGCGCAAGAGATCAAGAAGGCCGTCGCCGCATCGTTCGAGGGGCACTCGAAGCCGCATGAAGACGGGCTGCTCAGGGTCTATGAGCGGGTGTCGAAAGACATCGGCAGCTTGGATACGATTGCCAAGCTGGGGACGTATCTCAAAGGCATCCAGGAGGCCGACCACCGTTTCACCGGCCGCGCGATCAAGAACATCACCGACGCCGTGAAGGTGCGGGCGATGGACTTTGAGCTGCCGGACGAATGGATGGAGGAGCCGGACCTGTTCCTGTTCAAATCCTATGACGAGAAGAAGGGCATGATCGAGGAGCTACGCCAGCCGATCACAGTCGACATGGTGATCCAGGAAATCAACCGCTACGCCGATAGCGAATTCCGCTATGCCGACAAGTCCGACGAGGTGGCGATTGCCAATATGGTGCGGGAATTCGGGCTGAATGAGGAAGCGAAGCGGCGGTATTTGGAGGGGAAGAATGGCTAGTGATTATACGCCTGGTTGGGATGCGAAGGCGATTTCTCGCATTGCGAAAGAGCATTTTGGTGGCTGGACGCAAATGTTTGAAAGCCATGGTTGGCCAGAGCGCGGTGTTAAAATGATGCCATCGGTTCAAAGACATGTGGCTGAGACATATGGCTCAATTTTGGCATTCACTGAAAAATATGAGCCAGCTGGCGAAATCAAAGAATGAAGATTAATCGCCAAACATCTGCGTTTACGCGAATAGACTGCTAAACCCATGCGTAAACTCCTCCTCCCGATCCTCATCGCCCCCATCCTGCTCGCATGGGCGGTGACGGCCTACCTGTTCGGCGCGCTTACGCCCTCGGGCGCGAACTATGCGGGGCATACGGAGGGGTTCGGGGAGATGTTCCTGAGCTTGTCGATCATGTTCTGCATCGCCATATGGGTAGGGGCGCTGTTTAGTTACTTGTTAATCTATCGCCGCGGCGATGGGACGGAGGGGCCTGACCAATGATGCGTTTGATCGAAAAGGGCCTGATGTATGGCAACCTGTTCCATGTGAATGGGCAGGCGATGGCGGACCGCTACAACCGGGCGCTCAAGCATCTGACGGGCAAGGAGACGGCGCTGACGGATTTCCACGTCGATATCTCCGGCTACGCGCCGGAGGTGGGGGAGGAGTTGGGCGACCATCTGTATCTGAACCCCAAGGGCTGCAACCGGCAGTTTATCCTGCTCTCGACCGAGCAAAGAACCGCGCCGTTACTGGAGGCCAAGTTCTCCACCTCGCGCGGAATATTGCGGCAGTTCATCGACGCCAACGAGGCGCAGTTGTTCGCCCTGACCGCGCGGGATGCGGTGGCGGGGGAGTTGGTGAACTCGGTCTACAGCGTGACCAAGCCCGCGCATTTGTTCGACATTCGCAAGATACGGGTGGAGGCCGACACGACCTCCGGTGTGGTGGCGGATGCGGGCAAGCTCGACGGGATGATCGCGGAATTCCGCGAGCGTGACGACGCGTGGTGGGACGATGTGCTGATCGCGGATATGATCAAGCTGGCCCATAAGACCGGCGACGTAACGCGCGTGCCGATCAAGCTGGGCCATGCCGAATACGAGCAGGGGAACTTCTGGACCGCGCATTTCGGCGGGCTTTACGCCTTCCGTGATGTGGAGAAACCCGCGGTGATTTCCATGTCGGAGGATGATCTGGGCAATCTGCCCGTGGGCCAGGGCGGGGCGGCCATCGGCGCGTCGGAGCGCACGAAGATTGCCAAGTTTCTAAACGACAACGAACTGGTCGAGCCCATCGTCAAGGCGCGCGGCGTGGATGCGGTGGCGATCCTGCGCCAGAAGCTGGATTTCATTGTTGTGGATGTGGCCGCCACAATGGAGGCCGACCTGAGCCAAGTGCGCCGGACCGACCTGCGTTCCTTGGCGCGGCGCTATTCGGACCTGCTTCCGCCGGAGTTTCACACTCTGGGCAAGCTTTTGCGCTGGGCGGAGGGGGGCGGGGCGTGGCCGCGCATCTCGTCCAATGATCCCGCCTATTTCTACACGCTCAGGGCCAAGCCGCACCCCGACCGTGATCTGGTCAATATGCTTTTGGCGGAACTGGCGCCGCTGGATGTGCGCCAGTTGTTCATCTGCCATAAGGAGCTGTTCTACGCCCGCTATCGTGGCTGGCCGGACCAGAAGAAGACCTTTGTGGCCGATTTCCTTGCGCGTGAGTATATGGTGGACAAGGCAGGCGCACGCGAAGCCTTGTTCGGCAGCGGCGACGCGCCTATGGAGGAGCCGCTCCAGCCCGAGGAGCCGCGCGACGTCGTCGCCAGGGTCGGGCCATGGGGCGCGGTGAGGAGAACGCGATGATTTTTGCGCTACTACGTCTGACGGTGATGGCCTTCATCGTGATGCTGATCGTCTACTTCATCCTGTCGGCATGGTCGCGCTCCGTCCGGCGCGGCAAGTTGGCGGAGGAATGGGACGAAGAAATCCGCGCAGGGGACCGCGATGAATTCATCGAGAAGGGGCTGGCGGAATATGACGGCTCGCTGCGGCGCAAACTGATTTTGGGCGTCTTCGTGGTGCCATACCTCGTGATCGGCGTGCTGGTCTACGTGGTCAACTTTCAATAAGGAAACCTGCAGATGTTGCGTTGGGTCAAATACACAATCGTCGTGCTGTTCTGGCTGCTGGTGGCCTCCGTGCTGCATTACACCTTGCCGCAACGCGATGTCGTGCGGGTGGTCGGCACGTTCGAGCAGCGGATCGACTATGGCGAGAATTCATGGTTCTGGGCCTCCGGCGACTCCGGCAGCGATGTGACCGGCACCAACCGCGACGTGCTGTTCATCCAGACGATCCGTCAAAATGGCAAGCCGATGGTTTACCGCAACGAGGACACCAGCTGGGGCTGGCCGCCCTATTTCAAGTTCGACACCAAGAACCTGCAAACCGAAGCGGCGGATTTGATCTCGACCAAGGCGGACCCGCAATGGGCGGTGCTGACGCATTACGGCTGGCGCAACGAGTTCTACTCGATCTTCCCGAACGCTGTTGGCATTCGTGCGACGGACGACCCGGACGCGACGCTGATCCCGTGGTTGAACATCGTTATTCTGGTGATATTGGCTGGCATTTGTCTGGGGCTGTTCCGCCTGCTGCAATGGTTCAAGCGCTCCAAGATCGATCCGATCGCCGAGAGCGTCGGCGAGACTTGGGATTCAGTGGATGACTATGCGGACGAGCGGCGGTCAGGCTTTCGGGCGTGGCTCGACACGTGGAAGGGCAAGCCGCGTAGGTAGCAGCGCGGGGCCAAAGTCTCCGGGAGACTTTGGGGTCAAACTTTCGGTGAAAGTTTGACGCTGCGCTATTCGCCGTAGGGCACCCAGATGTTTTTGACCTCGGTCGCCGCTTCCAGCATCGCCTTTGGGGAGGCGGGCGCAGGCGCGATCAGGGTGCGTTTCAGATTGCCGGCTGATGCGGCTTCGATGGTTGCCGCATGGCTCGGGTCGGAGAAACTCCAGACCGCGTCAATATCCATATGCGCGCCCATATGTTGCGCGACGTCCTTGTGGTCGCCCGTCAGCAAGTTTACGACTCCAGCGGGAACGTCAGAAGTCTCCAGTACCTGAATGAAATCTGTTGCGGCCAGCGGGAACACCTCGGAGGCGGCGGCGATCACACGGTTGCCCATCGCCATCGCGGGGGCGATAACCTCGACCAATCCCGCCAAGGGGCGCTGGTCGCATAGGGCCGCGATCACGCCGACGGGCTCTTTCATCGCCAAGGCCACACCGCGGATCGGCACGCCATGCACCTGACCATCGAACTTGTCGGCCCAAGCGGCGTAGGTGAACAGCGTCTGGATTGCGCCTTCGACCTCGTCTTTGCCCTGCTTTCCGGTCATCGTCTTGATGCGGTCGGCGAACTCGCCTGCGCGGGCAGACAGGTTTTCGGCCATGTAATACAGAATCTGCGCGCGCAGGTGGCCAGTGGTTTTGGACCAGCCTTTCGCGCCATGCGCGGCTTCCACCGCATTGCGCAGGTCCTTGCGGTTGGCGAGCGAGACCTCGCCCAAGGCGTTGCCCTTGGGGCCGTAGACCACGCGGGAATAGCCGCCGTCAGGTCGCGCCTGCTTGCCGCCGATATAGAGCTTTGCGGTGCGGTCAATGGGATCGGACAAGCCGCCCTTGCCCTCAAAGGCCGTGACTGGCTTGGCCGGTTTGGGAGTACCCTTCAGCTTGCTGTAGCCGGACAGCCCCTCCCATCCGCCTTCGCGCCCGAAGCCGCTTTCGCGCACGCCACCGAAGCCTGCGGCGGCGTCCATCAGGTTGGTGGAGTTCACCCAGACGATGCCGGAGACCAGCTTTGGCGCCACGTCCAGCGCCAGATTTATGTTTTCAGTCCAGACAGTTGCCGCCAACCCGTAGCGGGTGTCGTTGGCCATGGCGACCGCCTCGGCCGGGGTGCGGAAGGTGGTGGAGACCAGCACGGGGCCGAAGATTTCCTCCTGCATCAGCTTTGACGAGGTCGTCAGGCCGGTGATCAGGGTCGGCGGGTAGAAGCAGCCTTCGGGGGCGGTGGTCTGGTAGGTCTCGCCCTCGTCATTGGTGGCGACCATATCGGCGATCGTGGCGCGCTGGATCGGGTCGACGATAGCGCCGACGTCGATGCATTTGTCCAGCGGGTCGCCGATGCGCAACCCGTCCATGCGGGATTTCAGCTTTGTGTAGAAGGTGTTGGCGACGCCTTCCTGCACCAGCAGGCGTGAGCCTGCGCAACAGACCTGACCTTGATTGAACCAGATGGCGTCGACCAAGCCTTCGACGGCGCTGTCCAGATCGGCGTCGTCGAAGACGATGTAGGGGGACTTGCCACCCAACTCCAGCGATAGTGCCTTGCCGGAGCCTGCCGTAGCTTTGCGGATGATGCGGCCCACTTCGGTGGAACCGGTGAAGGCCAGTTTGTCCACATCCGATGCGGTGATCATTTCACCCACCGCGCCGTCGCCGGTGATGATGTTCACGACGCCTTTGGGCAGGCCCACCTGATCGCAAATCTCTGCAAAGAGCAGCGCTGTGAGCGAGGTGTATTCGGCTGGCTTCAGCACCACGGTATTGCCCATCGCCAAAGCGGGGGCGATCTTCCATGCCAGCATCAGCAGCGGGAAGTTCCATGGAATGATCTGGCCGCAAACGCCCAATGGTTCGCGGTCGGGCAACTCGGTTTCCATCAGCTGGGCGAAGCCTGCGTGATGGTAGAAGTGGCGTTGTGCCAAAGAAATGTCGATGTCGCGGGACTCGCGGATGGGTTTGCCGTTGTCAAGTGTCTCCAAAACGGCGAACAGGCGCGAATGTTTCTGCAACGCGCGGGCCAATGCGTAGAGGTATTTTGCGCGGGTGTGGCCGGATTTCTCCCATGATTTTTGTGCCTTACGTGCCGCGCTTACGGCTGCGTCCACGTCTTCAGGGCGGGCCTGGGACAAGCCTGCCAGCACCTCACCGGTGGCTGGATTTTTCGACGTAAAGTCCTGCGTGGGCTTGGTAAATTCGCCGTCGATGAAATGGCCGAACTGGCGGTTCTTGCTGTCGAGCCATGCCATCGCCTCGGACGCGCTTTCGGGGGCGGGGCCATAGTCCATCGTCTCTAGAATGTTTTTTACGGTCATGTTTTTAGCCCATTGGGTGGCGGTAGGAGGCGGAGTAGGCGCCGGTGATGTGATGCTCTAGCTGACGCTCGATGTCGTTTAGCAGCGACGACGCGCCGAAACGGAATAGGTCCGGTTGCAGCCAGCGGTTGCCCAACTCGTCCTTCATCAGGGCCAGATAGGTGATCGCGTCCTTGGCCTTGGAGATGCCGCCTGCGGGCTTGTAGCCGACATGGTAGCCGGTGGCGTCGAAATAGTCGCGGATGGCGCGGATCATCACGAGGCTGACGGGCAGGGTCGCATTGACGCTTTCTTTACCCGTCGATGTTTTGATGAAATCCGCACCGGCCATCATGCAAATCAGCGACGCGCGCGCCACATTCCGAAGGGAGCCCAGCTCACCAGTTGCCAGAATAGCCTTCACATGGGCGTCGCCGCAGGCTTCGCGAAATGCTTTCATCTCGTCATAGAGCGCTTGCCAGTTTTGCGTCAGCACATGGCGGCGGGAGATGACGATGTCGATCTCGCGCGCACCGGCCTTCACGCTCTCCTCGATCTCGGCCACGCGCAGGTGGAAGGGGGAGAGGCCGGCGGGGAAACCCGTGGACACCGCAGCCACAGGGATGCCGGAGCCTTGAAGCGCGTCCACGGCGGTTTCGATCATGTCGTGATAGACGCAGACGGCGCCTGTCTGGATGCCGCTGACGCCCAAGGCGTCTTGGATATCTGCGCGGATCGGCTGGCGGGCCTTGGCGCAAAGCCTGCGCACGCGGCCCTCGGTGTCGTCGCCGGACAGGGTGGTCAGGTCGATGCAGGTCACGGCCTTCAAAAGCCACGCGGCCTGATAGTCCTTCTTGACGCTGCGGCGGCCGGGCAGGGTCGCGGCACGGCGCTCGATGGCGGAGGTGTTGGCCTGCACCCGCGCGACCCGGTCAAGGTCCAGCGGCAGCCCTGGATTGCGGGGCAGATGCAGTTGCGGCAGTTGCGTCTGGGTCGATGTCAGGGTGCTCACGGGCAGCGTCCTTCGCGGATGTGAAGCTCGAAACGTGGCACGGGAGGGCATTGGTTGCAAGTCGCTGCGAGCCTTCCCAAGCGGGAGCCTGCGCGGTAGGACAGGGCTGGAATAGCACTAGGGGATTCTGCCATGACCATCGACCGAACCGTAAAAATCGCGCCTTCCATTCTGGCAGCGGATTTCGCCAATTTCGGTGCCGAGATCGACGCGGTGGAGGCGCAGGGCGCGGACTGGATCCATGTGGACGTGATGGACGGGCATTTCGTGCCGAACCTGAGTTTCGGGCCTGCGACCTGCGCGGCGATCCGGCCGCATATAAAGACGGTGATGGATGTGCATCTGATGATCGCGCCTGTCGATCCGTATATCGACGAGTTCGCCAAGGCAGGCGCGGATATCATCACCGCCCATGTCGAGGCGGGGCCGCATATTCACCGCACCTTGCAGGCGATCCGCGCAGCGGGGGCGAAGGCGGGCGTGGCGCTGAACCCCGGCACACCGGCCTCGGCGGTGGCGCATCTGCTGGACGTGGCGGACATGATCTGTGTGATGACGGTTAACCCAGGTTTTGGCGGGCAGAGCTTCATTCCGTTGGAAGGCAAAGTGGCGGAGTTGCGCGCGATGATCGGCGACCGTCCGGTGCATATCGAAGTGGATGGCGGCGTGACGCCGCAGACGGCTCCGGGCTTGGTTAAGGCTGGCGCCGATGTGCTGGTGGCAGGCTCGGCGGTGTTCAAGGGCGGCTCGGTCAGCGATCCCGCGCCTTATGGCGAGAATATCCGCGCGATCCGCGCATCCTACGCCTAGAGATGTAGAAAGAACGGGTCGCTGTCGGCCCAGTAGCGCCCAAGATCCCGGCCGGTGGGCGCGAAGTTGCCCCGCAGTTGCAACGCGAATAGGTCGCTGCCCAACAGGGCCGCAACGCGTAGCGTGTTTTGCACTTCCGGATGGCCGTCGGGGTTGTCGCCGAAGACACGCTCTATCGCATGGGACGCGCTGACGAGCACGAAGATCATTTGTGCGCCCGTCGCGTCGGGCCACTGCTTTGCCATATCGCGCACCACCGCGCGGTAGCCGTCGGGCGTGTCGGAGACCTGCGCAATGGCAAAGTCGATCATTGTGTCGATCTGCTCAAGGCTCACGGGGGTGGTATTCCAATCGTCAAAAGCCGTGTGCGCTCACGGCCAACCGGCCCAATGCGTGACAGCGAAGCATTACAAATCTGTTTTCCCTCACGGGACAATGCCGCGAACTTATCCGAATGTTGAAACAAATCAATGGGGTTAGGCGCGATGCACAGCGAATCTGATCTGATGCGCAGAACTCCGCCTTTCCCTTGCGCGTCGCGCTGCCTACAACTGCACGGGAATGTTACCGGAGGACATATGCCTGCAATCGTATCTGCCAAAGACGTGGTAAAAATCTATGACGGCGGGTTCGAGGCGCTGAAGGGCGTATCGCTGGATATCGAGCAGGGCGAAATTCTGGCGCTGCTGGGGCCGAACGGCGCGGGCAAGACCACGCTGATTTCGGTGATCTGCGGGATGGTCAACGCGACCTCGGGGAAAATTACCGTGGGCGGGCATGACATCGTGGACGACTTCCGCGCGGCGCGGCGGCTGATCGGGTTGGTGCCGCAGGAAATCGCGCTGGAGCCGTTCGAGAAGGTGATCAACTCGGTCAGGTTCTCGCGCGGGTTGTTCGGCAAACCGCGAGACGACGCGCATATCGAACACATCCTGCGCCAATTGTCGCTGTGGGACAAGAAGGACGCCCGCGTCAAGGAACTGTCGGGCGGGATGAAGCGGCGGGTGCTGATCGCCAAGGCGCTGAGCCATGAGCCGCGCGTGCTGTTTCTGGACGAGCCGACGGCGGGCGTGGACGTGGAGTTGCGCAAGGACATGTGGGACATCGTGCGCGGACTGCGCGCGGATGGGGTGACGATCATCCTGACCACGCATTACATCGAAGAGGCGGAAGCGATTGCCGACCGCGTGGGCGTGATCAATGGCGGGGAAATCCTGCTGGTCAGCGACAAGGCGGAACTGATGACCCAGATGGGACGCAAACAGTTGCGGATCGACCTGCACGAGCCTGTGGGTAAGGTGCCGGAGGCGCTGGCGTCCTATGATTTGGAGATCGGCCCGGACGGGCGGAGCCTGATCTACACCTACGACACCAAGGGCGAGCGGACCGGCATCACCGCGCTGCTTGGCGATCTGGCGGCGGAAGGGCTGGTGCTGAAGGACGTGTCGACCTCGCAATCCTCGCTGGAGGATATTTTCGTAGGCTTGGTGGAGGGCGCGGCATGAATTTCACGGCGATCAAGGCGATTTACGTCTTTGAGATGACGCGGTTTTTCCGGACGTTGTTGCAGAGTTTCGTGTCACCGGTGCTGTCCACCTCGCTTTATTTCGTGGTGTTCGGCACGGCCATCGGGTCGCGGATCAACATGGTGGAAGGCGTCAGCTATGCCGCGTTCATCGTGCCGGGGCTGATCATGCTGACTGTGATGACGCAGAGCACGGCGAACGCGTCGTTCGGCATCTACTTCCCCAAGTTCATCGGCACCGTTTATGAACTGCTGTCGGCGCCGATTTCGTTTCTGGAGATCGTTATCGGTTATGTGGGCGCCGCCGCCAGCAAGGCGTTTCTGGTGGGGTTGATTATCCTCGGCACGGCGCATCTGTTCGTGGACCTGACGATTGCGCACCCTGTCGCCATGCTGGCGTTTCTGGTGATGACGTGTTTCAGCTTTGCGCTGCTGGGGTTCATCATCGGCATCTGGGCAAAGAATTTCGAGCAGCTGCAGCTGATCCCGCTTTTGGTGATTACGCCCTTGGTGTTCCTTGGGGGGTCTTTCTATTCGGTGTCGATGCTGCCGCCGGTGTGGCAGACGATCACCATGTTCAACCCCGTCGTTTATCTGATCTCCGGTTTTCGCTGGGCGTTTTTCGGAACTGCGGATGTGTCCATCGGGTTGAGCCTGCTCGCCATCGCGCTATTCACCGGCATCTGCATCGCGGTGATCGGATGGATATTCAAGACGGGCTACAGGCTGAAAAGCTAGGGCGCGTGGCGATTCTGTGATGCAAGCAACCGCATGGCGGGGCCGAAATCCTTAACGTGGCGGAAGTTCGCCTATGGGGTGTGGAGTGACCGGGCAGATGTGGTTTGCGGGTCAACATGCTGATAATAAATACAAAAAAGTATTTCGATATCCCCGACTTCGGCCTGCGTGCGGTTGGGATGCGTGGGGCGTTAAGGAAACGTAAACGCTTTATTAATCATTTAGGCTGACCTTTAAGTCAGCTTAAAGATTGGAAGCCAAGTATTAACAAGTTCGCCTTTGTGCGATGATTTCGAGAGTGAGGACGCCATGCCAACTGCTGCGACTACAAGCCTTACACCCAATGAAAGCCTGTCGGTGACAGTGGTCAAAGAGGGCTTTGACAGCTTTCGGGTATCGTCGCTCGAACTGGTGTCCGACGATATCGCCAACAGCTACTCCTTCCGCAAGGGCAGGCCGTTGGATGTCGTGTTTGTCCCGGAATTTGCGCGCACGCTGCTGACCCTTCTTCTACGCACCCCTGTCGAGGACGAGGCCGTGCTAATGCCGGATTTCGCCTTTTCGCACACAGGCATCGGCCTGTCGGGCCTGAGCCTTCACGCGGAACCGGACGGGCGAGTGATAGTCATGCGCTTCAAGCGCTATGTTGGCGATATGCGAAGGGTGCTGCAATTTGAGCAGTCAACAGAGCTGTCACCCGCAGATATGCGGGAGCGGATCGCGGTGGATGTGCTCGAAGACATTATCTCGCCGATTTTCGACATGCTGGCGCTGGCCGATATGGGCGGGCGTGACGTGCTGAACCTGCATGCAGACGCCATCGCGGCGCGACTGGACAAGGTGGCCGCACAACAGGAGGAACTGAAGTTCTTCATCGGCCTGTTGAAACGCTATGTGGCAGGCTGTCAGGAAGATGCCGCGCTGGCGGGTTGGAAGCCCAGCAAGGATGTGGTGCCGTTGAAGCGGCATGGCAGCGTTTAGCGTTTTCCGCCGGTATTGATCGGTGCAGCACCCGTAAACGGGTCTTGCGCATAGCCCACGCCTGCCAGATACAGCCCGGCCGCCGGACAGACCGGCCCGCAGGCCGCACGGTCGCCGGCGTCCAGCGCGTGCTTCATCTGGATCGGCTTCCATGAGCCGCAGCCGACACGTTCCAGCGAGCCGACGAAGCTGCGCACCTGATTGTGCAGGAAGCTGCGGGCGCGGATGGAGAAGTGGTATTCGGCACCGTAGGGCACGGCGACTTCCTCGATAGTCAGCTCGTCAAGGGTTTTAACCGGCGACAGCGCCTGACAGGTCGACGACCGGAAGGTCGTGAAGTCATGCTGGCCGATGAGATGCTGCGCTGCCTCGCGCATGGGGGCGACGTCCAGCGGGTAGTTGATTTGCCAGACGAGGCCTTTGTCGTGGGTCGCAGGGGCGCGGCGGTAGAGCAGGCGGAACCAGTAGCGCCGCTCGGTCGCGTCGAAGCGAGCGTGCCAGTCGTCGGAGACTTTTGCAACCTCAAGAATGGAAATCGGGTGTGGCTTGAGGTGGTAGTTCAACGCCTCGTTCAGACGAAAGACCTCCCAGTCGCGTGTCAGGTCCGCATGGGCCACCTGCGCCAAGCCATGCACGCCCGTGTCGGTGCGCCCTGCGGCGGCGATCTTGTCGAAATCGGGCTGGAGCTTGCGCAAGGCATCCTCGATCGCGCCCTGCACGGTGGGTTGGCCGTCTTGGCGTTGCCAGCCGTTGTAAGGCTGGCCGTTATATTCGATTTTCATTGCGTAACGGGGCATGGCCCTCAGGTAGCCTGACTGCGGCGCGGTGCCAAGGGCCTACACATGGGCTCGCGCGCGTCCTATGTAGGGATGAACAACCCGAGGGACGCACTTGATACTTTACGATATTGTGGATGGCATCGGCCGCACGGTGGAGGGCGCGACCCAGACTGTGACAGGCGTGTTCGAACCGACGATCCGGCTGGGTGTGACTGGCCTCAGCCGTGCGGGCAAGACGGTGTTCATCACCTCGCTGATTGCCAACCTGATGGACCGCGCCCGCATGGGGCAGCTTCGGGCGGCGGCCGATGGGGGTATCCAGACGGCGTATCTGCACCCGCAACCGGACGACACGATCCCGCGGTTCGATTTCGAGACACATCTTGCCGCGCTGACAGGGGCGGAGCCGCACTGGCCTGTGTCGACGCGGTCCATTTCCGAGTTGCGCTTGTCAATGCGGGTGCAGCCGACGGGGCTGATGGGCATGGTGTCGGGGCCGCGCACGATGCATCTGGATATTGTGGACTATCCCGGCGAATGGCTGCTGGATCTGGGCCTGATGGACAAGAGTTATGCCGAGTGGTCGGAGGAGGCTTTGAGCCGTGCCGACGGGCGGGACGCAGGCGCGGCCTTTGTCGCGCTGGCACGGTCGACCGACGGCGGCGTGAAGCTGGACGAGCCGCAGGCGAAGCGGTTTGCGGAGGCCTACACCGCTTATCTGGCGGCCATTCGGGAGGCGGGGTATTCGGATTACACGCCGGGTCGGTTCCTGCTGCCGGGTGATCTGGAAGGCTCTCCGGTTTTGACCTTTGCGCCGATGCCGGTGCCGGAGGTCTCGAAGCGCGGATCGTTGTATCGTGAGTTCGAACGGCGGTTCGAGGCGTATAAATCCAAGGTGGTGAAGCCGTTTTTCCGCGACCATTTCTCGCGCATCGACCGGCAGGTGGTGCTGGTGGACGCGTTGGGCGCGATCCATGCGGGACCGCAGGCGGTAGGCGATCTGCGCAGCGCGATGGCGGATATTCTGGGCGCGTTCCGGCCCGGCGCGAATGCGTGGTTGTCACAGATCCTGTTCGGCAAGCGGGTGGAGAAAATCCTGTTCGCGGCAACCAAGGCGGACCATTTGCACCACTCGCAACACGGGCGGCTGACGGCGATCATGGAAGCGCTGTTGCGCGAGGCGCGGGACCGCGCGGATTTCGCCGGAGCCAAGACGCAAGCCATGTCGATTGCCTCTTTGCGGGCGACGACGGAGGACCACTTGCAAGGGCTCGACGTGGTGCGCGGGCGGCTGATGGAGACCGGCAAGCAGGCGGCGTTTTATCCCGGCGAGTTGCCCTCGGACCCTGCCAAGATCATCGGGGCCGCGCGGGGCGGGGCGGAGCGTTGGCTGGATGCGGAGTATTCGGTGATGAATTTTGCCCCTGCGAAGTTGAACTTGGCACCGGGCGAAGGCCCGCCGCATATACGGCTGGACCGCGCCGCAGAATTCCTGATCGGAGACCGCTTGAGATGAGCAAACGCCCTGTATTGATCGAACTGGACGAGCCTGCCGATGTGACGCCTGCGACTGCGCCGGTAATCGCCGACGAGATGCCGCAAGGCCGTGCGATGAGGTCCGTGGCGGCCTTGGCGGCGCGCCGCCCGTCGCGGCTGGCGCGGTTCTTCTGGTCGGCTCTGCTGGCCTTGGTCAGTTTCGTGGCAAGCGTCGCTGCATGGGATTTCGTCACCGGATTGCTGGCGCGCAGCCCCGTTCTGGGCGCGATTGCGGTGGGGCTGACGGGGCTGTTCTTGCTGGCCTTGCTGCTTGTCGCGGGCAAGGAATGGCTGGCCATCGGGCGGCTGAAGAAGATCGACGGGCTGCGCACGGAGGCGGAGGCGGCACTGGCGACGGGCGATTTGAAAGCGGCGCGTGGGGTGTCGGCGCAGTTGTTGGTTTTATACGCCAATCGGCCCGAGTTGGAGGCGGGTCGTGCGGCAGTGACAGCGCGGGACGGCGACGGGTTCGATGTGGATGCGGTACTGGGTGAGGCGGAGACGCATTTGCTGGCCCCGCTGGACGCGCTGGCGCGCTTGGAAGTCGAAGCGGCGGCGCGGCAGGTGGCGACGGTGACGGCGATTGTGCCGCTGGCCTTGGCCGATTTAATCGCGGCACTGACGGCCAATTTGCGGATGATCCGCCGGGTTGCGGAAGTGTATGGCGGCCGCTCCGGCACATTGGGAAGCTGGCGGCTGACGCGGGCAGTGCTGACGCATCTGGTGGCCACGGGGGCGGTGGCCGTGGGCGACGACCTGATCGGCTCGGTCGCGGGCGGCGGCGTGTTGTCGAAACTGTCGCGCCGCTTTGGCGAGGGCGTGATCAACGGGGCTTTGACGGCCCGCGTGGGGGTGGCGGCGATGGATGTGTGCCGACCGTTGCCCTACGGGACGCAAGACAGACCGTCTGTGACGGGGCTGGTGCGGCGGGCGTTGACGGGCTTGTTCCCGACGTCTTGAGGGATTGCGCCTGACCTTCGGTCAGTCGCCAGAGCGGGGGCGCTGCCCCCGCACCCCCGAGGTATTTATCGAAAAAAGAAGTGTCAGACGCGTGGGGTGAGTGAAGCCATGGGCGGGATCATGTCTCCGCGCACCAGACGGGTCAGCAGGCGCGGGACCGGCGGGAGTTGACTGACGGGGAACAGGACGTGGTCGCGCAGAGTGGGGAGCCAGCGGCTGTCGGACTGGTATTGCGGCGTGAAGGCCCACGACATCGCCTGATAGATGCGCACATGCCACCGTCGCGCCATAGCATAGGCGGGCAGGGCGTCTTGCAAGCCGTGCTGGGCGAGGGCTTTGGCCAGCGCGGAGGCGTCGAGCATCGCCATATTGGCCCCTTGACCCAGTTGCGGCGACGCCTTGTGGGCGGCGTCGCCGATGATGGCGAGGTTTTCGGCGTAGGGTTTGCGCAGGGTCCCGTGGGCGTAGCGGGCCATGGTCATCTGGTCGTGGCGGGTGACTTGCCGGAAGATTGGGGTGGCCTCGGGCCAGAGTTTGGCGATTTCGGCGTGCCACTCGTCAAGCGGGGTTTCACGCCACGTCGCATGGGCATCGCGCGGCATGGACCAGAAGATCGCGGCTTGCGGGATGTCGGAGCCGGGCAGGGTGCCGGACGGCATGATGCCGATCATCCGGTTGGCGCGGCGGTAGGTTTGGGTGAGCTGATCTTGCGGCAACCCGCACTCGACCCACGGTACGGTGCCCCAGATCGCGCCATAGGGCAGCGGCTTGGCCTCGATCGGCGAAAGCGGGGAGGACACGCCGGAGCTGTCGACGGCCAGATCGAAAGGTCCGTGCGGGTCATGTGCGTCGAAATGCAAGTAGGCGTTCTTGTAACTCGTAACCCGATGCGACGGGGTGACTGTAACGCCTGCCTGTTGCGCGGCCTGGTGGATCACGTCAAACAGGCTGGCGCGGTGGATGGCGAGGCCGAAATTTGCCCCCTCGGGATCGTGGTCATAGGTGACGTCGAGGACGCGGAGGCCGCTGTTGGCCTCGTGGCCGAGCATCCGGCGCAGCGGGTTGCCTTTGGCACGAGCGGCGTCGAGCGCGCCGATCTCTGCCAGCACTGCTTGCCCCACGGGCTGGATCACCAGACCGGAGCCCACTGGGCGCGGCGCGGCGAACTGGTCGAAAACAGTGATGTCGTGGCCTTGGCGGGCCAGAAGGGCGGCGGCAGTCAGGCCGCCGATACCGGCGCCGACGATGGCGATTTTATATCTCATGGCGCGCAACCTATGCGGTTAAGTTGCGGGCGTCATGGGATAAATGCGCGCAGTCAGAGGCTGGGCGGCGCGTTTGCGGGGGCACGCAAATCCTCGACCCCCATGCGCAGCCCGCGTGCGATGCGGTGCGCCAGCGCCGAGAAGGCGCGGGCGGTGTCACGGGGCAGTTCTGCCGCGAGGGTGGTGTCGAACAGATAGAGCCAATGGGGGAAATGCTCGCCCTTCACGTCGCGGGCGGCCATGTGCTTTTGCATCGGGTTGCCGTCATAGCTGCGCTCGCGAAGGATCGCGTTGCGCCAGAAGCGGGCGATCTTTTCCTCGTGCTCAGGCCAGCCATCCGCTGGTACATGGGCAGCAAATACTGGACCGATCACCGGATCGGTGCGGACTTTTGCGTAGAACTTCGTGACGACCTGGTCGATTTGGGCGGGCGTGATGTCAAAACGCGGTGGTTGGGCAGTCAAAGAATAATCCATAGGATGGGAAGCAGGATACACAGGTAGACCAGCATGTTGAACATGGAGCGGATCAGCCCCATGTCGTCGGCGGGCGGCACGCCCATCATCTCGCAGATTTTGGTGCCGGGCCAGAGAAGGACGTCCGCTATTTTGTCTGCTGTGGACTTTTGTGCCATTGCTGCGCTTTCTATAATGCGTATTGCGGATGCGGATTATCTAACGCTTTTAATTGCGCATTGCAAATGCTAATTAAAGCCCATGCAACTGGACAAGTTCACCGATTACGGCCTGCGCGTGCTGATTTACCTGCGTCTGTGCGGCGCGCGGAAAGCCTCCGTGGCCGAGATCGCGGCGAAGTTCGAGTTGTCGGAACATCACCTGTCGAAAGTGGCAACGGCGCTGGTGGCGGAGGGTTTTGCACGGTCGACGCGGGGCCGGGCGGGGGGGTTGAGCCTCGCCAAACCCGCCCAAGACATTCGGATCGGCGCGGTTGTGCGCAGCTTGACGCGGAACCTTTCCGTGGCAGAGTGTTTCGCGGGCAATGGCGCATGTGCGATCATGCCGGCCTGCGGGTTGCGCGGGCCGCTGGCCGAGGCGCAGGATGCGTTTTTCGCGGTGCTGGACGGCTACAGCCTGGAAGATGTCAGCGGGCAGGGACCGGCCTTGGCGCGGCTCTTGGGGCTGGAGGTGTCAAGCGCACTGGACGAACCGGCTCGCCCAAGTCTATAAGCGCCCCATGACCTACATTCGTGTCATCATTCGAATTATATCCCCGGCGCTCTGATCGAGATGAGACGCCGGGCAAAGGTGTTTGAGATGCTCGCACCGACCCCAATCAGATTTGCAAATCCGACGACAAAGGACGCCTGACATGTGCGCCGACACCACCGAGACCGTTTCCTACAAAGACACGCTGAACCTGCCCAAGACCGACTTCCCGATGCGCGCGGGCCTGCCCAAGCGCGAGCCGGGCTGGCTGGAACGATGGGCCAGGATTGGCGTCTACGAGAAGTTACGCGAAAAGGCGAAAGCCGAGACGCGGGCTCCGTTTACGCTGCATGACGGCCCGCCCTATGCCAACGGGCATCTGCATATCGGCCACGCGCTGAACAAGATCCTGAAAGACATGGTTGTCCGCTCGCAGCAGATGATGGGCCGTGATGCGCGCTACATCCCCGGCTGGGATTGTCACGGCTTGCCGATCGAGTGGAAGATCGAGGAGAAGTACCGCTCCAAGGGCCTCGACAAAGACGCCGTGGACGTGGTGGAGTTCCGTCAGGAATGCCGCGAATTTGCTGCGGGCTGGGTGGATATCCAGCGCGAGGAGTTCAAGCGGTTGGGTGTTACCGGCAACTGGGACGACCCCTATCTGACGATGAACTACCACGCCGAACGGGTGATCGCGGAGGAGTTCCAGAAGTTCCTGATGACGGGGACGCTATACCAAGGCTCGAAACCGGTGATGTGGTCGCCGGTTGAGAAGACCGCTTTGGCGGAGGCTGAAGTCGAGTATCACGACCACCAGTCGCACACGATCTGGGTGAAGTTCCCCGTGGTGGGTCTGGCCGGAACCGAGGCGCTGGTAGCGGAAATCACCGGCGGGGACGACAGCAAGACCGCCACCGCCGCGCAGGAGATCGGCGCGGAATTTGCCAACACCAACGTGGTGATCTGGACGACGACGCCTTGGACCATCCCGCAAAACCGTGCGGTGTGTTTCGGGCCTAAGATCAGCTACGGGCTGTATAAGGTGACTGAGGCCGCCGAGGACAACTGGGCCAAGGTCGGCGAGAAATACCTGATGGCAGATGCGCTTGCCGAAGACATCTTTGGCCAAGCCCGTGTTGACGCCTACGAGCGTCTGCGCGACGCGTCTCCGGCTGTTTTGGAAGCACTGACCTTGAAGCATCCGCTGCGCGGCGTGCCGGATGGTCAGGGCGAGTGGGACTACGACGTGCCACTGCTGCCGGGCGATCATGTGACCGACGAGGCGGGCACGGGCTTCGTTCACACCGCACCAAGCCACGGTGACGACGACTACCAGATCGGCCTCAAATACGGCCTGCCAATGACGTATAACGTGATCGAGGACGGATCTTACCGTGCCGACCTGCCGCTGTTTGGCGGTAAGCGTATCCTCAAGCCCAACGGCAAGGAGGGCGACGCGAACAAGGCGGTGATCGACGTGCTGGCTTCGGGCAACCTGCTGATGGCCCGCGGGCGGCTGACGCATAGCTATCCGCATTCGTGGCGCTCCAAGGCTCCGGTGATCTACCGCAACACGCCGCAATGGTTCGCTGCCATCGACCGTGAAGTGGGCGACGGGCAGGACACCTATGGCAAGACCATCCGCGAGCGGGCGCTGCGCAGCATCGACGAGTTGGTGACGTGGACGCCGCAAAAGGGCCGCAACCGGCTGCACGCGATGATCGAGGCGCGGCCCGACTGGGTGCTGTCGCGCCAGCGTGCGTGGGGTGTGCCGCTCACTTGCTTCACCAAGAAAGGCGCTTTGCCGGATGCCGACGACTTCCTGCTGCGCAATGAAGAGGTTAACGCGCGCGTGCTGGAGGCCTTCGAGGCCGAGGGCGCGGACGCGTGGTACAAGGACGGTGCGAAGGAGCGGTTCCTTGGCGGCATCGTGAACCCTGACGACTACGACCAGGTGATGGATATTCTGGATGTTTGGTTCGATTCCGGCTCCACCCATGCGTTCACCTTGCGCGACCGCGAGGACGGCTCGGAAGACGGGTTGGCGGATCTGTATCTGGAAGGCACCGACCAGCATCGCGGATGGTTCCATTCGTCCATGTTGCAGGGCTGCGGCACCATCGGGCGCGCGCCTTACCGTGGCGTGCTGACCCACGGGTTCACGCTGGACGAGAAGGGCATGAAGATGTCCAAATCGGTCGGCAACACGGTGGCCCCCGAAAAGGTCGTGCAGCAGTACGGCGCGGACATCCTGCGCCTGTGGGTCGCGCAATCCGACTATACGGCGGACCTGCGGATCGGGGATGAAATCCTCAAAGGCGTGGCAGACAGCTACCGCCGGTTGCGCAATACGATGCGCTATATGCTGGGCTCGCTCAACGACTTCACGGAAGCCGACAGGATCGAGCCTGCGGAAATGCCGGAGCTGGAGCGCTGGGTGCTGCACCGCCTGTCCGAGTTGGACGAAGTGGTGCGCGAAGGCTACGCCAAATACGACTTCCAAGGGGTCTTCCAGGCGCTGTTTACCTTTGCCACCGTGGACCTGTCGGCGTTCTATTTCGACATCCGCAAGGACGCGCTCTATTGCGACGGCGACACTGTGCGCCGCCGCGCGGCCCGTACCGTGCTGGACATCCTGTTCCACCGCCTGACCACATGGCTTGCACCGGTTCTGGTGTTCACCTGCGAGGAAATCTGGCTGGAACGCTTCCCGGGCGACGAGTCCTCGGTGCATCTGGTGGATATCCCCGAGACGCCCGCCGCATGGCGCGATGCGGAATTGGCCGCCAAATGGTCGACGGTGCGCCGCGTGCGTCGCGTGGTGACGGGTGCTTTGGAAGTCGAGCGGACGGCGAAGGTCATCGGCTCCTCGCTGGAAGCGGCGCCGACTGTGTACGTCAGTGAGGGTGCCGCAGAGGTTCTGCGCACGGTGAACTTCGACGATATGTGCATCACCTCCGGCATCACGGTCACAACCGACCCTGCACCCGCCGGAGCCTTCGCCTTGGAGGATACCGACGGCGTGGCCGTGGTGTTCGACAAGGCCGAGGGCAATAAGTGCCAGCGCTGCTGGAAGATCCTGCCGGATGTGGGGACGCACACTCATGAAGGTGTGTGCCAGCGCTGCGATACGGCGCTGGAATAAGATGGGCGACGGGGCGCGAGCATGGCTTGACAGCCCCGTCGGACCGCTCTCCCTGACGGAGCGGGACGGGGCGATTGTTTCACTGGATTGGGACCGCTCCGGCAGCAATGTCGCAGAGGGCGTTCTGGGCGATGCGGTGTCGCAGCTAAAGGCTTATTTCGCGGGCGACAGGCAGGCGTTCGACCTGCCACTGAAGCCGCAAGGGTCGGAGTTTCAACAGAAGTTCTATGCCGCGCTCTGCGCCATTCCCTATGGCGAGACGCGGACCTATGGCGATCTGGCGGACGCCTTGGGCGTGTCTGCCCAAGCCATCGGGCAGGCCTGTGGGGCGAACCCGATTGCGATACTGATCCCGTGTCACCGCGTTCTGGCGGCCAATGGATTGGGCGGCTATTCCGGCGCGGGCGGGGTCGAGGCGAAGGTCGCGCTGCTGAAGCTGGAAGGGGCTGCGTCGCTGCTGATCTAGCCGTCTTTGCCGTAAACCAGCTGTTGGGCAACGCCGGCAAACAGCAGGTAGATGGACGTCACGACCAGCCCCCAATGCGCCCAGCTTTGCGGGTCGAAATCCACCCATGCGGCCCAGCCTGCGAAGAAGGTCCACGCCAGTGCGGCGGGCAGGGTGACGGAGCGCCAACGCTCGGTGCGGACGGGGTGGACGAATTTCAGCGGCAGGAACATGGCAATGGCAAGCGCACTTACGAGCACCAGAATGATCCAGAAATTCGGCTGCAACGCGAAGACGACGATGGCCACCATGTTCCAGCAACCGGGGAAGCCGGAAAAGGAATTGTCCTTTGTTTTCATCCGTGTATCGGCGAAGTACAAGGCCGATGTGAAAGTGATGACGATGATGACGAACCAGCCGGTCCAGCCTTCAAACAGCCCTGATTGGAACAGCGCGAAGGCGGGGATGAACACATAGGTCAGGTAGTCGATGATCAGATCCAGCAGCACCCCGTCGAATTGCGGGGCGTATTTCTGAACGTGATATTTGCGCGCCAGCGGGCCGTCGATGCCGTCCACACCAAAAGCCACCACAAGCCAGACGAACATGATCGCCCATTCATGCTCCACGGCGGCAAGCATTGCCAGCATGGCGAACACGGCCCCGGTGGCGGTCAGAAGATGGACATTTAGGGCTTTGATCTGAGGTGTCATGGCCCCTCATGGCCCAAAGTGACGCAAATTGTAAAGTGCAAGGCGCGGTCAAGCGGACGCGCCTTGCACAATTCCTGTTTGATGTGGCCTAGTTGGCGACCCGCACCTCTTCCAGCGGGTAGGCCAGCATATCCTGCTCGGCGTAGTTGGCGTGGCAGTCATGGCAGAAGGCCTGCTTGATCTTCATCACCTTGCCGTTGGGCTGGATGCCTGCATAAAGCCAGTCGGCGGTCTCGGGGATCGCGCCGTCTTCCATCTTTGTCATGATGAACAGCGGGCCGGTGCGCGCCTCTTTCTTCTTGGTGGAGATGGTAATAGATTCCTTGGCCAGCACGGAGCCTGCGGGCATCTTCACGCCCTCTTCGGCGAACTTCAAATACTGCTCTGCGGCGACATCATTGGCGAAGGTTTGCAGAAGGCGGTTGCCATGCGGCCCGGCAACGGCGGGGCGGGTGGAGCTGACGGTCCAAGCGCGATAATTCACGGCGACCTCGTCACCTTCTTTCGCATAGCCCTCGGCCATGGTGTCCTTCAGGCAGTCGTAGATTTCAGTGATCTGGGCGGCCTCTAGGTCGAACGGGTCCTCGACGTCGATTGCGCAGTCGGCGGCATGGGCGCCTGTCGCCATGAGGGCGGTGGCTGCGGCGGTCGCGGCGATGAAGGTACGGATGGTCATTGGTTACTCTCTCCCTAAAGTCTTGTTATGGACAGTTTGTCGCAGCATGAGGGCCGCGCTGCCAATACAAGTTTGCCAACGATTTCACACGAACGCGTGAGTGTCTGAAGGCGCTAGCCGTGCTTGCGCCCCTTAGGGTGGGCGTTGTCGTAGACCTCCATCAGCCGCGCAGTGTCGACGGCGGTGTAGGCCTGCGTGGTCGACAGGGAGGCATGGCCGAGCAGTTCCTGAATGGCCCGCAGGTCGCCGCCAGCCTCCAGCAGATGCGTCGCGAAGGAGTGGCGCATGGCGTGGGGTGTGGCGGTGGCGGGCAGACCCAGTTGCATACGGGCGCTTTCCATCGCCTTGGCGATCTGCCGCGCGCTCAGCGGCCCGCCCCGGACGGCGCGAAACAGTTTGTCGTCAGGCAGCAACGAATGCGGCTGCACCGCCAAATACTGGTCCACCGCTACGCGGGCGGGGGCGATGACGGGGACGATACGTTCCTTGCCGCCCTTGCCGGTGATGCGCAACACGTCGGGCAGCGGGGCTTGGGCGAAGGTCAGGCCAAGCGCCTCCGATATCCGCAGCCCGCAGCCATAGAGCAGCGTCAGCACGGCGGCGTCGCGGGCGGCGATCCAGTCGCTGCTGGCCTGCGTCTCGACGGTGTCGATCATGGCGCGAGCGGCATCAACAGCCAGCGGGCGGGGCAGCTTCTTCTGGAACTTGGGTGAACGGGTGGCGAGCACGGCGGTCGGCTCGAAGCCTTCGCGCTCCGCCAGCCAGCGGTAGAAACTTTTGACCGAGGACAGCTCGCGGGCCAGCGACCGCGCAGCGACGCCGCGCTTGCGCTCGCTTGCCATCCACGCCCGCATGTCGGTCGGCTTCACGCGCTCCAACGGTTTCAGGCCGGTGGCATCGCCGAAATGGCCGGTGATGAAATTGAGAAAGCCCAGAACGTCGCTACGATACGCCTCGATCGTATTGTCGGCCACGCCGTCGAGCGATTTTCGATGGATCAGCCAACCTTCCAGCGCATCGCGGCAGGCGGGCGAGATCAGCATCAAGCCAGCCAGCGCTTGATCGCCCGCTCGAAGGCGGAGCCGAAGAAGGTGAGCAGATCCATGCCCTGATTGGGCCGGAACTGGTGCGGGTCTTCCGAGCCCATGACCAACAGGCCGGGCAGGCGGCCCTCGCCCAGATCAAGGCGCAGCAGGGCTTCGGATTTGATGTAGGAGGCGTTGTCTCCATAGACGTCCTCGGACGCGGGCGACACTTGACGCAGGCTGACCGGGCGCACGGGAATATCGCGGCCAGCGGTGATGTAGTAATCTACGACGCCCGGCTCCACGATGGACAACACTTCCTCGAACCCGATGGAGGGGCTGTCATGTTCTTTCGACTCGAGGATCAGCCGCAGGCGGGACACGCGCAGCGCCTCCAGCATGTCGCCCGAAAGCGAGGTCAGGAAGGCAGGGAAATCCGTAGGCTCCAGCATCTTCAAAACGGCGTTGTGAATCAGGTTGGTGCCTGCCAGATTTTCATAAGCGGCAGCAATGACAGAGCGGTGGGTGTCCTCCAGCCGGTCCAGACGGCTTTCCAGCCGCTCCATCGCGATGCCGCGCAGATCGACGATATTGCCGCCTAAAGATCGCTCGTTCGCGCTGATCAAGGCCCGCATAAGGTCTTGATCCTCAAGGATAACCTCCGGGTCCGTCAGAATCTTGGAGCGTAGCGCGTCCAGCACTTCGGCCTGCTCAATCATGCTCGATGCCTTTGTTTATGGCGTTGTTTTGCAGGACTATAGCCTATGGGCTTTTCTTTTTCCACGCAGAGATTGCGCGATGCGCGAGGTGTCGCAAATGGGAAGCACCTAGCCCCGGCGCTTGGGCGTTTGTGGCTTGGCCAGCTGGTTTTCGCGCCACACGGTATAAAGTCCGGAGCCGAGAATCAGCGCGATGCCCGCCCATGCGATTGCGTCGGGCCATTCGTCAAACAGCGTGATGCCGAGGATGATCGACAGTGGCAGGGCAAGATATTCAAACGGGGCGACCAGCGCCGCCTCTCCCAGACGGTAGGCCAGCGATATGAAGTAGCCGCCGACCGAGGCGAAGACGCCGAGGATCAGGATATAGGGCAGGTCGCTGGCCTCGGGTGTGGTCCACGGGCGGAACAGGAATTCGAGTGACGGGTCGGCGGTCGTGGCGAACTTGCCGTCGCCCATGACCAATCCCAGAACGCAGGTTGCGAGGATGAACATCAGCTGGATGTAGAACACCATCGACACGGTGCTTTCGGTCGTGCGCAGGTATCTGGTCATGATGTGCAGGCCGCCATAGCCGAAGGCGGCGGCGATGGGCAGCAGAGAGGCCAGCTGGAACGCTGACGTGCCGGGACGCAGGATGATAAGGACGCCCACCATCCCCGCGCCCACGGCGGCCCAGCGGCGGGGGCCGACAGTTTCACCCAGAAACAGCACCGAGAAGATGGTGATGACGAAGGGTGACACGAAGAACAGCGCCACGGCGTCGGCCAGGGGCAGGGCAGCGAGCCCAAGGAAGAACGTCATGTTGGCGAAGAACACCATACTCGCCCGTGCCATTTGCGCGCCGACGCGGCGGGTCTTCAGCGCGGCGAAGCCACCTTGGAATGGCACCATGAACAGCAACACGACGACCATGCCGACCAGCGAGCGGATCAGCACGATCTGGTGCAGCGCATAACCACCGGACAGGAATTTCATCGTCACGTCGTTCAGCGAGAACAATGTGACCGCTATGGCCGCGAAGATCGGGCCAAGGGTTGCGGGGGACAGCTTCATCGCGCGACGCTAGGACAGCGTGCGGGTGTGGTCCAGCGTCAAACCGTTACTTGCCGCGCAGCGTGCGCCAAGCGGGGACCAGACCCTTGGTGGCCACGGGGATCAGCACAAGGCCAAGTACAAGGCCGAATAGGCCGTCCAGCGTGGCCTTGGTGATCCATTGCACCGCACCTTGCGCCGTGCCCACCGCTTCGCCCGCGGCGTGGGATATGTCGTGGATGATGTGTTCGGGCAAGGTGAAGCCGAGCACGTCCAGCCCGTGGATCACGATGGACCCGCCGACCCAGAGCATTGCGGCGGTGCCGACGATCAGCAGCATTTTCAGGAAGCCCGGCATAGCCTTGACGATGCCGCGCCCGACCGAGCGGGTCGCGGCGAAAGTCGCGTTCCTGGCCATGGACAGGCCGATGTCGTCGGCTTTCACGATCAACCCGACGGAGCCATACACCAGCACGGTGATGCCGACAGCGACGGTGGCAAGGGTCGCGGCCTCCATTGCGAATGAGCTTGGAGGAATTTCTGCCAAGGCGATGGTCATGATCTCGGCGGACAGGATCAGGTCGGTCTTGATTGCGCCTGTGGCTTTCTCCTCCTCCAGATGGGCGGGGTCTTGCGGCAGATCTTCGGGCTGGTCGGCGTGATGGTCATGCTTGGTAAACAGATGCGCGACCTTCTCGGCACCCTCGAAACACAGATATGCGCCCCCCAGCATCAGCAGCGGGGTAATCGCCCACGGCGCGAAGTTCGACAACAGCAGACCAATGGGCAGCAGATAGAGTAGCTTGTTCTTGAGCGACCCTTTGGCGATGCGCCAGACGAGGGGAAGTTCGCGCGACGCCTCGAACCCGTGCAGGTATTTGGGCGTCACTGCGGCGTCGTCGATCAACGCACCGGCGGCTTTCGCGCCTGCTTTGGCGGCTTGGCCCATCACGTCATCAACCGACGCGGCCGCGACTTTGGCGATACCGGCGACGTCGTCCAGAAGGGCAAGAAGTCCGCTCATATATGCTCCCGTTTTAGAAAAAAGGCCACGTCTTCAAGGCGAAACGCGGCCTTTTCAATACAAGTTTCCCAGAGGATCAGACGATCTTGATACCAGCCTTTTCCGCGTCTTTCATGAAGGCGTCCAGCCCTTTGTCGGTCAACACATGGTTGGCCATGTTCCGGATCACCGCAGGCGGAGCGGTCGCCACGTCGGCGCCGACCTTGGCGCAATCCGACATGTGGTTGGCGGAGCGGATGGACGCGGCGAGGATTTCGGTCTCGTAGCCGTAGTTGTCGTAGATCTCGCGGATGTCGGCGATCAGCTCCATCCCGTCGAGGTTCAGGTCGTCCAGACGGCCGATGAAGGGCGAGATGAACGTCGCGCCGACCTTGGCGGCCAGCAACGCCTGATTGGCGGAGAAACACAGCGTGACGTTGACCATGTTGCCTTCGCCGGTCAACACCTTGCAGGCCTTCAAGCCGTCCCATGTCAGCGGCACTTTGATGGCAATGTTCTCGGCGATTTTGGCCAGCTTGCGGCCCTCGGCGATCATGTCGTCGGCCTTCAACGCGACGACCTCGGCGGAGACGGGGCCATCGACGATGTCGCAGATTTCCTTGGTCACTTCCAGAATGTCGCGGCCCGACTTGGCGATCAGCGAGGGGTTGGTCGTCACCCCGTCCACGATGCCCAGTGCGTTCAGTTCCTTGATGTCGTCGATTTCGGCGGTGTCTACGAAGAATTTCATTGGGTATGCCTTTCGGTGGGCGGTTGGTCTCGTTAAGTGTGGCTTTACCTCAATTGCGTAGGTGAGAGCAAACGGTGAAGGGGCAGTCGTGAGCGGGTTTTTCCATGAAGGCGAGTTGGTGGGGGTCGTGACCACCCAGCCTTTGGACCGCATGCTCGACTACAAAGCGCCGGAGGGCGGTTGCCACTTGGGCGCGTTTGTCGAGGTGCCGCTGGGCCCGCGCAAGGTTCTGGGCGTGGTCTGGGGGCCGGGCAAGGGCGATTTCGACTATGCCAAGGTCCGCTCGGTCATACGGGTGCTGGACGTGCCACCGATGCGCGACGAGATGAAGGACTTTCTGACCCGCGCGGGGGCATACACGCTGACCCCGCTGAGCGCGATGGTGCGGCTGGCGACCCGCTCGCCCGGATTGGGCGACCCGCCCGCGATGCGCAAGGTGTTCCGCATGGGCACAGGCGAGGTCGACCGAATGACCCCCGCCCGCGAAAAGGTGCTGGCCGTGCTGGAGGAGTTCGGCGGCTTGTCGTTTACGTTGAAAGAACTGGCGGAGCAGGCGGGCGTGGGACCGTCCGTGGTCAAGGGATTGGCAGCGCAGGGGGCTGTGCGCGAGGAGGATAGCCCGCGCGATTTACCTTTCGCACGGCTGGACCCGTCACGGCCCGGCAAGGAACTGACCGACGATCAGGCGGCGGCGGTCGCAGCTTTGGACCGTGACGGGTATTCCACGACATTGCTAAAAGGCGTGACGGGGTCGGGCAAAACGGAGGTGTATCTGGAAGCGGTGGCGGCGTGCTTGCGAAGGGGACGGCAGGCCTTGGTGCTGTTGCCGGAGATTGCCCTGACCTCGGAATTCCTGACCCGCGTGGAAGAACGCTTTGGCGCGCGGCCTGCGGAATGGCATTCCGGTGTGACGATGACCGAACGCCGCCGCGTCTGGCGTATGGTCGCCGATGGCGGGGCGGAACTGGTCGTGGGCGCGCGCTCGGCGCTGTTCCTGCCCTACCGCGATCTTGGGTTGATCGTGGTGGATGAGGAGCACGACAGCTCCTACAAGCAGGAAGACGGTGTGCTGTACAATGCCCGTGATATGACCGTGTTGCGGGCGTCCTTGTGCGGGGCGCAGGTGGTGCTGGCCTCGGCCACGCCGTCGCTGGAGACATGGGCCAACGCGGAGGCGGGGAAATATGCGCGGGTGGAGTTGACCTCGCGATTTGGCGACGCGGTGCTGCCGGAGATGCGGGCGATCGACATGCGGCGCGAGGACCTGCCCGGTTCGCGCTGGGTGTCGCCTACCTTGCAGCGAGAGATCGCCAAGCGGATCGAGAAGGGCGAGCAATCGCTGGTGTTCCTGAACCGTCGCGGCTACGCGCCGATGACGATCTGCCGCGCATGCGGGCATCAGATCATGTGCGACCATTGCGACGCCCGGATGGTGGAGCACCGGTTCTTGAAGCGCCTGATGTGCCACCAATGCGGCGAGACGAAACCGATGCCGACCGCCTGTCCCTCCTGCGAGGCGGAGGACCGGCTGGCCCCCATCGGCCCCGGTGTGGAGCGCATGGGCGAGGAGCTGGCAGAGCTGTTCCCCGACGCGAAGGTCGTGGTGCTGTCGTCGGACCTCTACGGCACCTCGCGCGAATTGAAAGCGCATATCGAAGCAATTGCCGAGGGTGGCGCGGATATCATCATCGGCACGCAACTTGTGGCCAAGGGGCACAACTTCCCGCACCTGACCTTGGTGGGGGTGATTGATGCCGACCTTGGCTTGCAGGGCTCCGACCTGCGGGCGGCGGAAAAGACGTTCCAGTTGATGCGGCAGGTGGCCGGTCGGGCAGGACGTGCGGAGAAGCGCGGGGTTGCATTGATGCAGACCTTCCAGCCGGAGCATCCGGTCATCACCGCCATCCTGAACGGTGACGAGGAGGCGTTCTGGCGGGCCGAGGCGGCGGAGCGAGAGCAGGCGGGGATGCCGCCATACGGACGCATGGCAGGGGTGATCCTGTCGGGGCCGGAGGTCGGGCCGGTGTTCGATCTGGGCAACGCGCTGGCGCGCAATGACGGGGCTTTAAAGCGCGTGGGTGCTCAGGTCTACGGGCCTGCGCCCGCACCGATCGCGCGGATTCGCGGGCGGCATCGTGTCCGGCTGCTGGTTAAGGCCCCGAAAGGGGCCGCGTTACAGGGTGCGCTGGCGGATTGGATCAAGCCGGTGCGGCTGAAAGGCGATTTGCGGTTGCAGATCGACATCGACCCGCAGAGCTTCTTTTGAGAACGACCCTCCGGGGGGAATATTTATCGAAGCAATGAAGCATGAGGTTGCGTCTTTCCAAGGGCGTTCGGGCTGGTTAAAACGGGCGGAACTTTGGGGATGACTGACATGACGATCACGCCGCAGCCGGGGATCATGGAGATCGAGCTTTACCAATCCGGTGCCTCGAAGATCGAGGGCGTATCGGATGTCGTGAAACTGTCATCAAACGAGAACCCGCACGGGCCGTCGAAACGCGCTTTGGATGTGTTCCGGCAGTCGGCGGGGGAGTTGCACCTGTATCCCTCCACCGACCACGCAAGCTTGCGCGAGGCGATTGGCGAGGTGCAGGGGATGGACCCTGCGCAGATCGTGTGCGGGGTTGGCTCGGACGAGATTATCTCGTTTTTGTGCTACGCCTATGCGGGGCCGGGAGACGAGGTTCTGTATACGGAACACGGGTTTTCCATGTACCGTATCTCGGCGCTGGCTGCGGGGGCCACGCCGGTCGTAGCACCTGAGACCGAACGGACCACCGATGTGGACAAGCTGCTGGCCGCGGTGACGGAGCGGACGCGGCTGGTGTTTATCGCCAACCCGAACAACCCGACCGGAACGATGATCGACGAGGTGGAAGTGGCGCGGTTGGCGGACGGGTTGCCGGAGGGTTGTTTGCTGGTGCTGGACGGGGCCTATGCCGAGTTCGTCGACGGGTTCGACGCGGGCAAGGCGGTGATCGACGCGCGGGACAATGTGTTCATGACACGGACATTTTCCAAGATCTACGGGCTGGGCGGCTTGCGCATCGGTTATGGCTACGGCCCACAAGATATCGTCGATACGCTGAACCGCGTGCGCGGGCCGTTCAACCTGTCGGTACCGGCTTTGAAGGCAGCGGAAGCGGCGATGCGGGATGTGGGTTACACCGACTGGTGCCGCGCCGAGAACGCGCGGATGCGCGGCTGGATGGAACGGGAACTACAAGCGATGGGCGTCGCGCTGGACCCGTCGCAGGCGAATTTCGTGCTGGCACGGTTCGAGGATCAGGCCAAGGCGCAGGCAGTTGACGCGCATCTTAAAACCAAGGGACTGATCGTGCGGATGGTGGCAGGCTACGGCCTGCCAAACTGCCTGCGCATCACCGTCGGGACCGAGGCCGCGTGCAAGCGCGTAATCGTGGCCATCAAGGAGGTGCTCTGAATGGCACAACTCTATGACCGCGTGGCCCTGATCGGGTTGGGGCTGATCGCGGGGTCGCTGTTTTACGCGATGAAACGCGCCGGATTGGCAGGAGTAGTCGTGGGCTACGCACGCTCGGCCGAGACCCGTGATGTCGCGCGGGAGATCGGGTTGTGCGACCGCGTTGTGGACAGCGCGGCCGAGGCCGTCGAGGGTGCTGATCTGGTGATCCTGTGCGTTCCGGTTGGCGCCATGGGGGCAGTGGCCGCCGAGATAGCGCCGCATTTGAAACAGGGCGCACTGGTGTCGGATGTCGGCTCCACCAAGGGCGCAGTGATCGAGGCGGTCGCCCCGCATTTGCCCGAGGGCGTGCATTTCATTCCCGCGCACCCGCTGGCGGGGACGGAGCAGTCCGGTCCGCGCTCCGGTTTTGCGGAACTGTTCGACAACCGCTGGTGCCTGCTGACGCCTTTGGAGGGGACCGACCCGGAAGTGCTGGAACGATACAAAGAGTTGTGGCGGCAGATGGGCTCGAACGTGGACGAGATGGACGCACCGCACCATGATCTGGTGCTGGCGGTGACCTCGCACACGCCGCACCTGATTGCCTATACGATGGTCGGCGTGGCGGACGATCTGGGGCGCGTGACCGACAGCGAAGTGGTGCAATATTCCGCCGCCGGTTTCCGCGACTTCACGCGGATCGCGGCGTCAGACCCGACCATGTGGCGGGACGTGTTTCTGGCGAACAAGGACGCGACGCTGGAAATTCTGGGCCGCTTCACCGAGGAGTTGTTCGCCCTGCAACGCGCTATCCGAACCGGCGACGGGGAGCAATTGCACGACTACTTCACCCGTACCCGCGCCATCCGGCGCGGCATCATTGAGGCGGGGCAGGACACCGACGCGCCGAACTTCGGGCGGAACGCGAAATGAGGTGGCTGGCGGTGGCAGTAGCCTTGTTGGCCGGAATGGCGCAGGCGAATACAGGCACGTCGCTGCGGCCTGCGCCACGCGAGCCGATTGCAGCCCCGGCCCCGGCGCGGGCGGTGATCGTCGATGTCTCGGACTCGCAGCTTGCCCCGCGACGGTCACTGCGCCCTGACAAGCGGCGCGGATCAGGCGCGCGAAGTGGCACACGGCGCAACACGTTCGGGCAGCAACTGAGAGAAGCTTTCCGGCAGAAGCCGAAAGCTCAGGGCGCTATCGCCCCTGCAACGCGCAAAGGATCGAAGCGGGTTGCGAAGGGGCTGCAAGGCTCGGTCTGTGGCGATCCTAACATTCGTGGTGTGAAGATCAGCCGAATTCCGGGTAAGATCAGGGGCTGCGGGCTGGATAGTGGGGTGAAGGTCACCGCGGTGTCCGGCGTGGCGTTGACGCAGCATGCGACGATTGATTGCACGACGGCAAAGGCGCTGAATGCGTGGGTGGAGCAGGGGGTGAAGCCGGTCGTTGGGCGACGTGGCGGTGGCGTAAAGTCGCTGAGAGTCGTGGCGCACTACGCTTGCCGGACCCGCAACAACAAGCGCGGCGGGAAGATCTCGGAGCACGGGCGCGGGCGGGCGGTGGATATTGCCGCGATCAACCTCAAGGACGGCTCGTCGATGACGGTATTGAAAGGCTGGCGCAGCGCCAAGAACGGGCCTGCCCTGAAGAAGATGCACAAGGCAGCTTGTGGGCCGTTTGGCACGGTTCTGGGCCCCAATGCCGACCGCTATCATCAGGACCACTTCCATTTCGACACCGCGCGGTATCGGTCCGGTAGATACTGTCGTTAGCGCAGGTTGAGCGTCGGTGCCGGTCCCAAGGGGATCGGGCCAAGGAACATCCGGGCGTTTGAAAAGGTGAGGGGTGCATCGAGCGAGTTTTCGGACCCCGACAGCTTGGCGAGGAAGCCCAGACCCAGTTCCACGGCGGACGCGGCCTCTGCCGGGACGGCGCCCGCGCTCACGGCGAGCGTCAGCATCTCGCGCCAGTTGCGGGCGTTCAGTGCGATCTCGCCGGACGGGTAGCCGTCAGAATCAACGGTCAGGTCGCCCTTTGCGCGGAGCCGCAATTCGCCCCAGGTGCCGCTGGCGTCCTTGACCGCGAGCGTGGTGATGTCGGGGCGTCTGTCTTCTATCACGCGGATATCGAGCGGGCTGGCAAAGGCGATTTCGCTGTCGAAGGTGAAGCCCTCGATCACGTCTGGCAATGTGCCGCCCGCGTCGACCAGATCGCGCAAGGCGTCACCGGGGGTGACCGTGTCAGCCTGCGCCGCGATGTCGTATGTCATCTCCTTTCCGACGGTCCGGCGGATGGCCGCATTCACCTTGTCGGCGGCAGATGTCCAGCCTTGGGTCGACGTCAGGTTGGCCCCTTCGACCACAACAGTCGCGCTGTCGAGTTCCAGTCTGCTATTGGGTAGAACTTTAAGGGAAGCCGTCATCTTGCTGGTTTCAAGGTTAATTTTCTGAAACGGCGTCGCCAGTGTTTGCGTATTGGGCCAGGCTGCGATCAAATGGTTAGGTTGGTAGCTAAGTGAAAATATCTGAAAGAACGGGGCCGACCAGCTCAGTCCCGTGTCGGGGTCGGTCAGTTGCACATCGGTGATCGTGGTGTCGAAACGGTTGGGAAAGCCGCGCACCTTGAGGTCGGAATATTCCACCTGCCAGCCCTCGGCGCGGCGCGCGTCCAGCCAGCCCTCGGTCGCTTTTTGCGATGCGGTTGCGCCCACCACCCAGTAGGCGGCCCATGCGGTGGCGGCGACCACAACGACGATCAAGAGCTTGCGCATGTGGTTTGTCCTTTTCCCGAAACCCGTGATGCTGTTTACAGGGCCGCAGATGGAAGGACCAGATGATGAGTGACACCCCCCTTTGGGTCTTTGGCTATGGATCGCTGATGTGGAATCCGGGCTTCGAACCTGCGGAACAGGTGCTTGCGCGGCTGAACGGGTTTCACCGCTCGTTTTGCATGTGGTCGATCCACCACCGCGGCTCGGAAGATGAGCCGGGGCTGGTGCTTGCCTTGGACGAAGCGGATGCGGCTTGCGAAGGCGTCGCGATGCGCGTGGCGGATGCTGAGCGGGACCGTGTGCTGGAATATCTACGGGAGCGGGAACTGATTTCGGCGGCCTATGTCGAGCAGGTGCATGATCTGGAATTGCGCGACGGACGGGAGGTGCCTGCGGTGTGCTATGTGATCGAGCAGGACCACGTTCAATATTGTGGCGGGCTGGATCTGGAGCGGCAGGCGCAGGTGATTTCCAAGGCGGTCGGTGGCCGCGGGTTGAACACCGAATATCTGTATAACACCGCGCAGCAACTCGATGCGTTTGGTATCGAGGACGCCGATATGGCGTGGTTGGTCGCGCGGGTACGGCAACTGGCGGGGTAGTTTCCCCTTTGAAAAGCGCCTTCGGCCCCGTATCATATCCTGCATAAAAAGAAGTCCGAGCATGTCAGAGGCCCCGATTTGATGGATATCCCAGCCGAGCGGGAACGCACGCCGCAATTCACCCAACCGGTGCGGCAGATCATCGTCATGCTGCTGATCCTTGGTCTTGTCGTGGCGGGCGGATATCTGGCGTATCCGGCAGTGGCACCGGTCTTTCTGGCAAACCCTTACCTCAATGGCGTGATCTTCTCGGTCTTTGTATTTGGCGTTCTGGCGTGCTTTTGGCAGGTGTTGCAACTCACGTCCTCCGTGTCCTGGATCGAGAGTTTCGCCCAAGATCGCGTCGATCATGACCAGTTTCGCGCACCGCGCCTGTTGGCCGGGCTGGCTGGCATGTTGCGGTCGCGCGGGGCGCGGATGCAGATCAGCTCCGGCTCGGCCCGCACCATTCTTGACTCCGTGGCATCGCGCATGGACGAGGCGCGCGACATTACGCGCTACATCGTCAACCTGCTTATCTTTTTGGGCCTTTTGGGCACGTTTTACGGGTTGGCGACCACCATTCCCGGCGTCGTGGACACGATCCGGTCGCTCAATGTGGCCGAGGGCGAAAGCGGCGCGACGGTGTTCGGGCAGCTGATGGACGGGCTGGAAGGCCAGTTGGCAGGCATGGGGACTGCGTTCGCGTCGTCTCTTTTGGGGCTTGCGGGATCGCTGGTCGTGGGCCTGCTGGAGCTGTTCGCAGGCCACGGACAGAACCGCTTTTACCGTGAAATGGAAGAGTGGCTGTCGACGATCACGCGCGTGGGCTTTTCATCGGGCGAGGGTGACGGTAGCGGCACATTTGACCAAGGTGTGGTTGCAACGGTGCTGGATCACATGGTCGAGCAGATCGACAGCCTGCAAGGCCTGTTTGTTCAGGGAGAGGCCAGCCGCGCGGTGACCGCAGATAAACTGGACGGGCTGACCGCATCGGTGCGCACTCTGACCGAGCGGTTGGATATGTCGATAGATCCGACCGACGCGCTGAACCGTGTGGCGGACGGGCAGGAACGGCTGCTGGCGAAACTATCGGAGACAAATGATGACGGCGTCGATCCCGAGAGCCGGATGCGGCTGCGGTCCATCGACGTGCAGTTGTTGAAAATTCTCGAAGAGATGTCCTCGGGGCGGCAGGAAAGCATGTCACAGCTTCATGGGGATTTGTCTCAGGTGACCCAAGCGGTGCGACAGCTGACCCGCGATCGCCGCCCGTCAAACCTGCGCAGGCTGCCGGACCGCGAGCAGGAGGAGTAGCCCCGTGGCACTGTCCCGACGCAGTGGCAAACGGTTCGAGGCCAACATCTGGCCCGGCTTCGTCGACGCCATGACTGCGCTGCTGTTGGTGCTGGTGTTCGTGCTGTCGATCTTCATGATCGTGCAATTTATGCTGAGCGAAACCATCACCTCCCAAGACAGCGAACTGGACCAGTTGACGGGCGAGGTCGCGACCTTGGCCGAGGCGTTGGGGCTGGAGCAACAGCGCAGCTTTGGGTTGGAGCAGGACATTGAAGAACGCGACGCCCGCGCCGCGCAGCAAACCGCCCTGATCGCGTCGCTCACTGCGCGCAATGATGCGCAGGCGGGGCGTATCGCCAGTTTCGAGGAACAGGTCGCCGGGCTCTTGCGCGACCGTGAGGGGCTACGCGGGCAGGTGGCGAGCCTGTCTGACGATCTAGAGACGTCGCAAGAACGCGCTGCCGGATTAAGCGCGCGGATTGAGGATATTGAAGCAGGGTTGGCACGGGAGATTTCCGAGAAAGAGGCCGCGCAACTGGCGCTGGCAGCGGCGCGTGACGAGATCGACGAAAGCACGGAGGCCGCGCGTCTGGCCGCCGCGCGACGCGAGGCACTGGAGGCCTTGGTGGCTGATCTTAGGTCGGAGAGCGACGCTCAAGCGCAGGCTTTGAGCGAGGCTGAGACCGCACGTTTGGCGGATGCAGCGGCAGCGGAGGCCCTGCGTGACCGCCTGAAAGATGCCGATGCGGAGTTGACCGCCATGACGCTGGCATTGGAAGAGCAGCGGCAGGACGCCGAGGATACCCTCACGTTACTCGCGGCGGCCCGCGCTGCGGAGAAGGCGCTTGAAGAAGAACTGGCCTCGACACGCGCCTCCGAGCTTACGCTGGAAGAAAAGCTGGCGGCTGCGTTGGCTGCAAATGCCGATACGACCGCTAATCTGGAACAGACCAAAGCCGCGCAGGACGACCTGCGAGAGCAATTGATGGCCGCGTTGGCCGCGAAAGTGGCGGCGGAAAACAGCGCAGGCGACGCGCTGACCGAGGCCGAGCAACGCGCGGCCTTGCTCGCAGCGGCACGCGACGAACTGGCAGATGAGAAGGCTGTGAGCCTTGAAAGCCAGCGCAAGGTTGAGGCGTTGAACCAGCAGGTCGCCGCGCTGCGCACACAGCTGGGATCATTGCAGGCGATACTGGACGAGACCGACGCACGGCGTGAGGCGGCGAGTGTGCAGGTGCAAAATCTCGGCTCGGAGTTGAACTCGGCACTGGCGCTGGTGGCGTCGGAGCAGCGCGCCCGCGCCAAGCTGGAAGAGGCGGAGCGGTTGCGGCTGGAGGCCGAGGCGAAGGAATTGAAAAACTACCGCTCGGAATTTTTCGGCCAGTTGCGCGCACTTTTGGGCAATCAGGACGGAATCCGCATTGAGGGCGACCGTTTCGTGTTCTCGTCCGAGGTGCTGTTTCAACCCGGTCAGGCGGTGCTGTCACCGGCGGGAAGGAACGAGGTCGCCAAGGTTGCCGCGATCCTGTCGCGGGTAGCCGACGACATCCCCGACACGCTGGACTGGGTGATCCGTGTCGACGGGCATACCGACAACGTGCCGCTATCCGGCTTTGGCCAGTTTAAAGACAACTGGGAGTTGAGTCAGGCCCGCGCCCTGTCGGTTGTGCGCTACATGAGCGACGAGTTGGGCATACCCCCCGATCGTCTGGCGGCCAACGGGTTCGGGGAATACCAGCCGGTCAACACGGCGGACACGCCGGAAGCGCGTGCGCAGAACCGCCGGATCGAGTTGAAACTTACCGAGAAATAGTGACGCTCAGGCGCTCGGCGCTCAGCACGGTGTCGCCGCGTTTGAACGTGACGGTGCCGCTGTAGGTGCCTTCAGGCCAGCCACCAGCGGGGCGTTTGCGGCCAGAGGCGCGGAACACCTGCGCTTGCGGCTTGGTGAACTCCACGATCTGATCGTGCCGCCAGCCGTCGGGGCCGATGATCTCAAACTTCATCATGTCGCCTGCGCGGGTGCCGAACGCGTATCCCCACAGCACAAGGCCGGACGCGTCGGACGGCAGCGTCGCTGGATCAGCGAGCCCTGCCTTGATATCATCGAACTCCGGCAGACCGTTTGAAAAGCCCGCATCAAGTAATGCACCAGCCTGATAGGGGATTGGGTCTTCCCATAACGTGACCTCGGACGGGCCGCAGGTTCCCTCTGCATCGGGGGCGAACGGGTCCACCACTTCACCGTCATGGCGCAACGACATATGGATGTGGGGAAAGACCGTTTTGCCGCTGAGGCCGACGAGACCAAGTACGGCCCCCTTTGCGACCGGCTGCCCTTTTTGAACGGACACCGAGCCGTTGCGCATATGGCAATACTGGGTTTCCCATCCTCCGCCATGGTCTATGACCAGCCCGTTGCCGCAATCCTTGCCGCCCAGATCGGGCGCGTCGGGGTGGTCGGACGCAATGTCGGGCATGCCATCGCGGGTCGCACGGACGGTGCCGGGGGCGGCAGCAAGGACCGAGACGCCTGCTTCCATCTCGGCCAGTGTCGCGACACGAATGTCGGTCCCTTTATGGCCGTCATAGGAGAGCGGGCCGCAAGCGTGATCCCGCGCGCCGGGTCCCGGATCGCTGTCTACGTAATTCTGGATGAAGCAGGTCTCGCCCAGATCGCAATCAATGGGCAGGGAGAAGAGGGGGTCTTTCGCGGCCACGGGGGCCGCGAAAGTTGTCATCAATAGCGCAAGATACGCTGCGCGCATTACTCGGCGGTGAGCAGCGGCGGCTTCTTCTTGGAGGTGATCCGCGGGTTTTCAGGCTCAAGGATTGTAAGGTCAATCTTGCCCTTCTTCACGCCGACCTTGACCACACCACCCTTGGCGAGCTTGCCGAACAGGAGTTCTTCGGCCAGCGGCTTTTTGATCTCCTCCTGAATGACACGACCCAAGGGGCGGGCGCCCATCTTGTCGTCATAACCCTTTTCACCCAGCCATTCGGCTGCGGCAGGGGTCAACTCGATTGTGACGTTGCGGTCCATCAGTTGCGCTTCGAGTTGCAGCACGAATTTCTCCACCACGCGGGTGATGATTTTCTGGCTGAGCGGAGCGAAGCTGATGACCGCGTCCAGACGGTTGCGGAATTCCGGCGTGAATGTGCGTTCAATAGCTGCCGTATCCTCGCCCTCGCGGCGGTCACGACCGAAGCCGATGGCCGATTTGGACATCTCCATGGCACCCGCGTTGGAGGTCATGATCAAGATCACGTTGCGGAAGTCGACAGTGCGCCCGTTATGGTCTGTAAGCTTACCGTTATCCATCACTTGCAACAGGATGTTGTAGACGTCGGGGTGGGCCTTCTCCATCTCGTCGAGCAGCAGCACGCAATGCGGGTGCTGATCCACTTGGTCGGTCAACATGCCGCCTTGGTCGAAGCCGACATAGCCCGGAGGCGCACCGATCAGACGGGAGACCGCGTGCTTCTCCATGTATTCCGACATATCGAAGCGCAGCAACTCCACGCCCAGCGTGCTTGCCAGTTGCTTGGCGACTTCGGTTTTGCCGACGCCGGTGGGGCCTGCGAACAGGTAGTTGCCGATGGGTTTCTCCGGCTCTCGCAGACCTGCACGGGCCAGCTTGATGGCCGACGACAGTGCCTCGATGGCCTGGTCCTGACCGAAGACCACGCGCTTGAGCGCCTTTTCCAGATCCTTCAACACCTCCGCATCGTCTTTGGAGACGTTTTTCGGTGGAATGCGGGCGATCTTGGCAACGACAGCCTCGATTTCCTTGGCACCGATGGTTTTGCGGCGTTTGCTTTCGGCCACCAGATGTTGCGCGGCCCCGGCCTCGTCGATCACGTCGATGGCCTTGTCCGGCAGCTTCCGGTCGTGGATGTAGCGCGCCGACAGTTCCACCGCCGACTTGATCGCGTCGGAGGTGTATTTGATATCGTGATGTTCCTCGAAGTAAGGCTTGAGGCCTTTGAGGATCTTGATGGTGTCATCCACGGATGGCTCGTTCACGTCGATTTTCTGGAACCGGCGCGACAGGGCACGGTCTTTTTCGAAATGCTGGCGGAACTCCTTGTAGGTGGTGGAGCCCATGCAGCGCAGTTTGCCGCCCTGAAGCGCAGGCTTCAGCAGGTTGGAGGCATCCATCGCCCCGCCGGATGTCGCACCAGCGCCGATGACGGTATGAATCTCGTCGATGAACAGCACAGCGTCGGGGTGGTCTTCCATTTCCGTCATCACGGCCTTCAGGCGTTCCTCAAAGTCGCCACGGTATCGCGTGCCGGCAAGCAGCGCGCCCATGTCGAGCGAGAAGATCGTGGCGTTTGCCAGCACTTCAGGTGTTTCGCCCGACACGATCTTGTAAGCCAGCCCTTCGGCAATCGCCGTTTTGCCCACGCCCGGATCACCCACCAGTAGCGGGTTGTTCTTGCGACGGCGGCACAGCACCTGAATGCAACGCTCCACTTCGTCCGCGCGTCCAATGAGCGGATCCACATCACCTTTCTGGGCCTTTGCGTTCAGGTCCACGCAATACTTGTCGAGCGCGGATTCCTTGCCGTCGCCTTCGACCTCGGTCGCGTTGGAGGACGTGTCCTCCTCGAAGTCGGTTGCGCCGGTGATTGGTCGCGCCTCACCGAACTCGGGGTCTTTGGCGACGCCGTGCGCAATGAAGTTGACCGCGTCGTAGCGCGTCATGTCCTGCTCTTGCAGGAAGAACGCGGCATTGCTTTCGCGTTCCGCAAAGATGGCGACGAGCACATTCGCGCCGGTCACTTCGGTGCGACCGGATGATTGCACATGAATTGCCGCGCGCTGGATGACGCGCTGGAAGGCGGCGGTTGGAACCGCTTCGGAGCCTTCGACATCAGTGACCAGTGTGGACAATTCATCCTCGATGAATTCGGTGAGCGTGGCTCGCAGCACATCAAGATCGACGCCACAGGCGTTCATCACCTTGGCGGCGTCCGGCTCGTCGATCAACGCCAGCAGCAAATGCTCCAGCGTCGCAAGCTCGTGGCGATGGGTGTTGGCCTGCGCCAGCGCCGAGTGAATGGCTTTTTCGAGAGTGTCAGAGAATGACGGCACCCTATGCTCCTTTATTATCGAGGGCAGGTTCCGGGCTGAGGACCCGGTCTCTACCATTGCCTCTTAGACCTTACAGTTCGGTTTATAGCGCCGATCTTCAAGTCTTTTCTTTTCACAATGAGCGTGATCGGCCCGAAAAGAAAGAGATGATTGCGTCGAAGTGAACTCCGACCGTTGCTCATCACGTAAGTTGGCGCGGCACCTTTGCAAGTGGGCGAAAAGCAATGCAGACTGCGCGCGACGCGTGAAGGGGCTTTCCATGCATCTCGATGTTCAGGATCTGAAGAAATTTTACTACCGCACGGGGCTTGGCCGCGTTGCACAACGCGCGGTGCGCGATCAGGTCCGCGCGCTGTGGTCGGACACCAAGGGACAGACAGTCGTGGGATACGGATTCGCCGCGCCATTGCTGCGCCCGTTCATCGGCGAGGCGCGTCGGGTGATGGCCCTGATGCCGGGGCCGCAGGGGGTGATGCACTGGCCTGCGGGGCAGGATAATATGTCGGTGCTATGCGAGGAAACGCAGTGGCCGCTTCAAACGGGGCAGGTAGACCGGCTGGTGATCCTGCACGGGCTGGAGACATCGGGCAATCCGGCGGACCTGCTGGACGAATGCTACCGCGTGCTGGGACCGGGCGGCCGCGTGATATTCGTCGTTCCAAACCGCGCGGGGCTTTGGTCAAGCCGCGATGCAACGCCGTTCGGCTTCGGGCGTCCCTATTCATTGTCGCAGCTGGAATCGCAGCTGAAGCGTCATTCGTTCACGCCCGAAAGTCATCGTGCGGCGCTGTTTGCGCCGCCTAGTCAGCGTAAAGTGTGGCTGAAATGGGCGAACTCGTTCGAGAATGTCGGGCGCAGGCTGTCATCCTATTACGCGGGCGGGGTGTTGATTGTCGAGGCGAGCAAGCAAGTCTACGCGCCGAAGAAGAAAGGCATGGCGGTCGATATGCGCGCACCTTTGCGCATTTTGGAAGGGGCCGCGAATCCTGTTGCGGGGCGGCGGTTGCCCGAGCAGGATTAAACGAGCCTCTTGGCGTGAATCGGGGCGAAAATCACGACTGTTCCGCTTGCGGGTCGTAGATTTTTTTGGCTTCAATCGGTCGCACCTCGCGGCGCAAACTCCCGTTGCCCTGTAAAAGAAGGGGATCGGCCGACATCCTTATGCACTATTATATTAGCCTTCCCTGTTGCGGTGGGCACCCCGCTTTGCTAGATCACCACTGATTTTGAAGGCTGCGGGGTTCGCGGCCTTTCTTGCAACGGCCAAACGGACATCTTCCAAAGTCCGGGCCTCGTAACGGAAGGGTGGACGTGTCCGAACCAGTCTCGATCTCCACAGGCATTGCCGGGCGCTATGCGACCGCTGTGTTTGAACTGGCCAAGGAAGGCAAGAAGCTGAAGGCGTTGGAAACCGACGTTGACACGCTGGATGCCGCATTGACCGAAAGCGCCGATTTCCGCGACCTCATCTCGTCCCCGCTGTATTCGCGGGACCAGCAGGCGGGTGCCATCGCGGCGCTGTCCAAGCAGATGAAGCTGTCGCCGGTGGTGGCCAATACGCTGAACCTGATGGCCAGCAAGCGGCGCCTCTTCGTGCTGCCGCAACTGGTCTCCGGTCTGCGCGCACTGATTGCCGATGAAAAAGGCGAGGTGACCGCTGACGTCACTGCCGCCAAGGCGCTGACCAAGGCGCAACAGGACAAACTTGCCAAGACGCTGAAAGCCAGCGTCGGCAAAGATGTGAAAATTAAAATGGCCGTCGATGAAAGCCTCATCGGCGGTCTCGTTGTAAAGGTGGGCTCCAAGATGATCGACACGTCGATCCGCTCGAAGCTCGCTTCCCTCCAGAATTCCATGAAAGAGGTCGGATAACATGGCGATCCAAGCTGCAGAAATCTCTGCGATCCTGAAGGACCAGATCAAGAACTTTGGCAAAGAAGTCGAAGTTGCCGAAGTTGGTCGCGTATTGAGCGTTGGTGACGGTATCGCCCGCGTCTATGGTCTCGACAACTGCCAAGCTGGCGAGATGGTCGAATTCCCCGGCGGCATTCAGGGCATGGCCCTGAACCTCGAGAGCGACAACGTCGGTGTGGTTATCTTCGGCTCCGACAGTCAGATCAAAGAAGGCGACACCGTCAAGCGCACGAACTCCATTGTGGACGTTCCTGTGGGTGACGAGTTGCTGGGACGTGTTGTCGACGGTCTGGGTAACCCGATCGACGGCAAGGGTCCGATCAAGACGAAAAAACGCGAAGTGGCGGAGCGTAAGGCTCCGGGCATCATCCCGCGTAAATCGGTTCACGAGCCAATGGCAACCGGCCTGAAATCCGTTGACGCCATGATCCCCGTTGGCCGCGGCCAGCGCGAACTGATCATCGGTGACCGTCAGATCGGTAAGACCGCTATCGCGCTCGACACCATCCTGAACCAGAAATCCTACAACGATGCCGCTGGCGACGACGAGAGCAAGAAACTCTACTGCGTCTATGTCGCGATCGGTCAGAAGCGCTCCACCGTGGCGCAGCTGGTCAAGAAGCTCGAAGAAACCGGTGCGATCGAGTATTCGATCGTCGTGGCCGCGACCGCATCCGACCCGGCTCCGATGCAGTTCCTTGCCCCATATTCCGCGACCACGATGGCCGAGCATTTCCGTGACAGCGGTCGCCACGCTCTGATCGTGTATGATGACCTGACAAAACAGGCCGTGTCCTACCGTCAGATGTCGCTGCTGCTGCGCCGCCCACCAGGACGTGAAGCCTATCCGGGTGACGTTTTTTACCTCCACTCCCGTCTGCTGGAGCGGTCCTGCAAGCTGAACGAAGACAACGGCTCCGGCTCCCTGACGGCGCTGCCGATCATCGAAACCCAGGGCGGCGACGTTTCGGCATTTATCCCGACCAACGTGATTTCGATCACCGACGGTCAGATCTTCCTCGAAACCGAGCTGTTCTATCAGGGCATCCGTCCTGCGGTGAACACCGGTCTGTCGGTGTCGCGTGTGGGCTCCTCCGCCCAGACCAACTCGATGAAGTCTGTGGCCGGTCCGGTCAAGCTGGAGCTTGCCCAGTACCGCGAGATGGCGGCGTTCGCGCAGTTCGGCTCCGATCTGGATGCCGCGACGCAAAGGCTGCTGAACCGTGGTGCCCGTCTGACCGAGTTGATGAAACAGCCGCAGTATTCGCCGCTGACCAACGCCGAGATCGTCTGCGTGATCTACGCAGGGACCCATGGCTACCTCGACAAGATCGCCGTCTCCGACGTGGGTCGTTTCGAAGCAGGTCTGCTTGCGCATATGCGTGGCAAGGCATCCGATGTTCTGGACTTCATCACCAAGGAAGACCCGAAGGTCAAAGGGGAAGCCGAGGACAAGATCAAAGCTGCAATCGACGCGTTCGCCGCAGACTTCGCGTAAGGGGGGCTTAGGCAGATGCCAAACCTCAAGGACCTTAAAAACCGGATCGAGTCGGTCAAATCGACCCGCAAGATCACCAAGGCGATGCAAATGGTCGCCGCCGCGAAACTGCGCCGTGCGCAGGACGCGGCGGAAGCTGGCCGTCCCTATGCCGAACGGTTCAACGCCGTGATGGCGCAGCTGGCCAGTGGCGTGTCCGGCGACAGTGGCCCCAAGCTGCTGGTCGGCAGCGGCTCCAACCAGACACATCTGCTGGTCGTGATGACCGCAGAGCGTGGCCTGTGCGGCGGCTTCAACGGCAACATCGCAAAACTGGCCCGCGTGGCTGCCAACAAATTGTTGGCCGAAGGTAAAACGGTGAAAATTCTTACCGTCGGCAAGAAGGGCCGTGAGGCTCTGAAGCGTGATCTGGGCGACCATTTCATCGGGCATGTGGACCTCTCGGGCGTGAAAAAGCTGGGCTATGAGGATGCGTCGCGCATCGCTCAAGATTTGCTGAGCCGTTTTGACGCCGAAGAGTTCGACGTGGCGAAGATCTTTTACTCGACCTTCCAGTCGGTCATCAGCCAGACCCCGACCGAGCATCAGATCATCCCCGCCGATTTCAGCGATGTCGATACCGGCGAGGTGAACACGATCTATGACTACGAGCCAAGCGAGGAGGCCATTCTGGCCGATCTGCTGCCGCGCGCGGTCGCCACGCAAATCTTCTCGGCTCTGTTGGAAAACGGCGCCTCGGAGCAGGGGGCCCGGATGTCCGCCATGGACAACGCAACCCGCAACGCAGGCGAGATGATCGACAAGCTGACAATCGAGTACAACCGCTCGCGTCAGGCCGTCATCACCAACGAGCTTATTGAAATCATTTCGGGCGCTGAAGCGCTCTAGACCCGGAGAACCTCAACATGGCCAATGCAAAAGGCAAGATTACACAGGTCATCGGCGCTGTTGTCGACGTCCAGTTCGACGATCACCTGCCGGCGATCCTTAACGCTGTCACCACCGACAACAACGGCAAAAAGCTGGTGTTGGAGGTGGCGCAGCACCTCGGCGAGAACACGGTCCGGACCATTGCTATGGACGGCACCGAAGGTCTCGTGCGCGGACAGGAAGTGACCGACACGGATGGCCCGATCATGGTGCCCGTAGGCAACGCGACGCTGGGTCGTATCCTGAACGTCGTGGGCGAGCCCGTCGACGAGGGCGAGCCTGTGAACGCCGAAGAAAAGCGCTCGATCCACCAGGACGCGCCAGCCTTTGTGGAGCAGTCCACCGAGTCCACGGTGCTGGCCACCGGGATCAAGGTTATCGACCTTCTGGCACCCTACGCCAAGGGCGGTAAGATCGGCCTGTTCGGCGGTGCCGGTGTGGGCAAGACCGTTCTGATCATGGAACTGATCAACAACATCGCAAAAGTGCACTCGGGCTTCTCCGTGTTCGCCGGTGTTGGCGAGCGGACCCGTGAAGGCAACGACCTGTATCACGAGATGATCGAATCCGGCGTTATCGTCCCCGACAACCTCGAAGAGTCCAAAGTGGCACTGGTTTACGGCCAGATGAACGAGCCTCCCGGGGCGCGTATGCGTGTGGCGCTGACCGGCCTGACGCTGGCCGAGCAGTTCCGCGACCAGTCCGGTACCGACGTTCTGTTCTTTGTGGACAACATCTTCCGCTTTACCCAAGCGGGTTCCGAGGTGTCCGCACTTCTGGGTCGTATCCCCTCCGCTGTGGGCTACCAGCCGACGCTGGCCACCGATATGGGCCAGATGCAGGAGCGCATTACCTCCACGAAAGCCGGCTCGATCACGTCCGTGCAGGCCGTTTACGTGCCTGCGGACGACTTGACCGACCCTGCACCTGCAACTTCGTTTGCCCACCTTGATGCAACCACGGTTCTGTCGCGTGCGATCTCCGAGCTGGGTATCTATCCGGCTGTTGACCCGCTCGACTCCACCTCGCGTCTGATGGACCCGGCAATTGTGGGCGAAGAGCACTACAAAGTGGCCCGTGACGTCCAAGGTATCCTGCAACGCTACAAGTCGCTGCAAGACATCATCGCCATCCTCGGCATGGACGAATTGTCCGAGGAGGACAAACTGACCGTGGCACGTGCGCGTAAGATCCAGCGCTTCCTGTCGCAGCCGTTTGACGTGGCGAAAGTCTTCACCGGCTCCGACGGCAAGCAGGTTCCTCTGGAAGAAACCATCGCGTCGTTCAAGGCTGTTGTGGCTGGCGAATATGACCACCTTCCCGAAGGCGCCTTCTACATGGTTGGCGGCATCGATGAAGTGGTTGCCAAAGCCGAGAAAATGGCCGCTGACGCAGCCTAAACTCAAGGAGGCCTTTCATGGCTGAGATGATGCAATTCGATCTGGTCTCGCCCGAGCGGCGTCTGGCTTCCGTGCAGGCCTCCGAGGTGCAAATCCCCGGGGCCGAAGGTGACTTCACCGCTATGGCGCTCCACGCGCCGGTGATTACCACCCTGCGCCCCGGCGTGCTGAAGGTCGTGACGCCGTCCGGCACCGACGAGTATCTGGTGACAGGCGGTTTCGCCGAGGTCGGCGCCGCCGGCACGTCTGTGCTGGCAGAACGCGCTTATGCCAAGGCGGATGTTACACCCGAGTTGCTTGAGGACCTCATCAAAGAGGCCAACATGCAACGTGACGCAGCCAATACCGACATGGCGGCGAAATACGCCGACGATCTGGTTGCCGCGAGCACCCAGATTTCGGCCTGAGGCTGATAGGCGAACGCGCCGTTTGCTTTGAGAATAGAGAAAGCCCCGGATCGTCGGGGCTTTTTTTATGTGTGCTCAACCGATAAGGGTTAGCTTAAGGAAGGCCGTCATAGTGTCGTCGAAATTGACAAGTACCACGTCCGCGTAAGGGTCAGGAATGCAGCGATTAACCAGCAATAACATCGGGATAACCCAAGGATCTCGGGTGCTGTTTTCCGACTATATCGACGATGGCCCCATGTGGACCGGAACCGGCCCCCGCGAGCACAGGTTTGAGGTGACATTCGAGGAGGCCTACGTGGCGCCACCGAACGTGATGGTGTCAATTGCGATGTGGGACAGCGATACGAAAACCAACCAGCGCATGGATATTTCTGCCGAGGAGATTACAGAGGCCGGGTTTGATCTTGTGTTCAGGACGTGGGGTGATAGCCGCGTCGCTCGTGTTCGTGCGAACTGGATCGTGATCGGGTCCTTGCCCAACGAGGACGACTGGGAGCTATATTGAATTGACCCAATTGTGCCTGCGGCCCATTATTATTTGATGGGGGGCTTCGCCCCCAAACCCCCAAGGTATTTGTGAAGCAATGATGGGTCAGTTGCTTGGGTAGAGGCTTTCGTAGATCGGCTCCAACGTCTCATTATCGAACAGCGAGGAGACGGACATGCCGCCGGAGATGTTCAGGATCGCCTGAGCGAACATCGGGGCGGTCGGCACGATGCGGATGTTTTTGCAAGCCTTGACCTCTTTGGTGGGCTCGATGCTGTCGGTGATCACCAGGCTTTTCATCACTGAATTGGTGATGCGTTCGACCGCAGGACCGGAGAGGACGCCATGGGTGATGTAGCTGTGCACCTCTGTCGCGCCCGCAGCCATGAGGACCTCGGCGGCTTTGCAAAGGGTGCCGGCGGTGTCGCAAATATCGTCCACGATAATGCACCGCTTGCCTTTGACGTCCCCGATGACGGTCATTTCAGCCACTTCGCCCGCCTTTTCGCGGCGCTTGTCGACGATCGACAGGGGGGCCTTGATGCGCTGCGCCAGTTCGCGGGCGCGAGCCACGCCGCCTACATCGGGTGAGACGACCATGACGTCTTCCATGTCCTTGAAGTGGTGCAGGATATCTAGCGCGAAGATCGGTGACGCGTAGAGGTTGTCCACCGGCAGATCGAAGAAGCCCTGAATCTGTGCGGCGTGCAGGTCCATTGTCAGGACACGCTCCACGCCCGCCTCCGCAATCAGGTTGGCGACCAGTTTCGCGGAAATCGGTGTGCGGGCCTTGGTGCGGCGGTCCTGGCGCGCGTAGCCGAAATAGGGGATCACGGCGGTGATGCGCGCGGCCGACGAGCGGCGCAGCGCGTCGGTCATGATCAGGAGTTCCATCAGGTTGTCATTGGCCGGGTTCGACGTGCTCTGGATAATAAACATATCCTCGCCGCGCACGTTCTCGAACACCTCCACGAAAATCTCGCCATCGTTGAACCGCTCCACCCGCGTGTCTACCGGCTTGACCGCCTGACCGCGATGCATCGACATGCGCCTGGCGATAGCATTGGCCAGCGGCTTGTTCGAGTTACCCGCGATGAGTTTCGGATCGGTGTTGATTGGCATATGCAGTCCCCGTTTGGCATCTATCACGGACCTGTGTTCCCCAACCGGCCCGCGTTGCGCACCCCGTAACACCCGACTAGGATTCGCGCAAAGGTTTAACCCCGAGAGGATGTCCAAATGCCACATATAGATTACTATTTCGCGACGCTGTCTCCCTACACCTACATGGCAGGCACGCGACTGGAGGATGTGGCTGCCAAGCATGGTGCGACGATCACCTACAAGCCGCTCGACATCATGGCGCTGTTTGCCCGCACGGGCGGCACACCGCCACCGCAACGGCACCCAAACCGGCAGGAATGGCGGTTGCAGGAGTTGCGCAGGACAGCCAAGAAACTGGACCTGCCGATCAACCTGAAACCTGCGTTTTGGCCTGCGAACCCTGCGCCATCTTCCTACGCGATTATCGCCGCGCAATCGGCAGGGGGCGATGTCGGTGCTCTGGTTCATGCGTTTACCCGCGCCTGTTGGGCCGAGGATCGCGACATTGCCGATGATGGCGTCGTGCGCGAGGTGCTGGAGAGTTGCGGTTTTGATCCCGCGCTGGCCGATAAGGGGCTGCTGGCAGGGGCGGAGCAATACGGGCGCAATTTGGAAGACGCGGTGCTGGCCGGTGTATTCGGTGCGCCGACCTATATCACCGATAGCGACGAGCGCTTCTGGGGGCAGGACCGGATCGAGGATCTGGACCTGCATCTGGCGGGCAAACTCTAGATGCCTGACGCGCTGCTTTTGCACGGCATGCTCGCCGACAGGCGGGTATGGCGGTCGGTGATCGCGGAATTTCCGGATTTGGACTGCGCAACGATGGACCTGCCCGGACATGGGGCCGCCGTTGACTGGGACGGCGGCGATTATCAGACGCAGGCGTTTCGCATGGCTGAAGCCGCATTCGACGCACCCCTGCACCTGATCGGCCATTCTTACGGGGCAACCGTTGCGCTGCGGCTGGCTGTCGAACGACCTGAACTCTTGCGCAGCCTGACGCTGGTGGAGCCGGTGTTCTTCTACGCGGCCAAACAGGCCGCGCCAGAGCTGTTCGCCGACTATGCCACGCGGGCAGTGCCTGTTCTGGACGCCATTGCAGCGGGCGACAACATGCGCGCCGCAGAGCTGTTTTTAGCAGACTGGGGTGTGAAAGGCGGCTGGGCAAAAATGCCTGAAGACGCCCGCGACGCCATTGCCGCGCGTATGCCCCTGATAGCCGTTACCGCTGACGGTCTGGAAAAGGACACAGGGCGCATCTGGCCGCGATTGCCGGACGTGACATGTCCCGTTTTAATCGTCACCGGTGGGAAGTCCGACCCCGTGATGCCTGAAATCGTGCGCGGGTTGGAGAACCGTTTCGAGAATTGCACCAGCGTCCAAATCGACGATGCTGGCCACATGATCCCCGTCACCCATGGCCCGCAACTGGCGGCGCATATTGCTGGGTTTATGGCCTAGCCGCGCAGAAGGGCTGTAAGCTGGTCAATTTCTGCGGCGGATTTCGACCAGTCGCAGACCATGCGACAGCGGATCAATTCGCCGTCAGGGCCGTCAAGTGGGGCGTCGGATGGGAAGAGATAATACTGCGCCCCGGCATCCATCGCGCGGCGATGGGCGGCACGCGGCAGGTGCGCGAAGACCATGTTGGCCTCGGGCGTGTCGGGAATTACGGCACCTGCGACGGTTTCGAGCCCTTCAACCAGCCGCGCGCAATTGGCGTTGGCCTTTGCACCAAGCTCCAGCCACAGGTTGCCTGTCAGATAAGCCTCCATCTGGGCGGACAGGTAGCGGTGCTTGGAGAACAGATGCGCACCGCGTTTGCGGCGCAGCTCAAACTCCCATGCTTTCTCCGGCTCGAAGAAGATCACCGCCTCGACGCCCGCGCAGCCGTTTTTAGTGCCTCCGAAGGACACCATGTCGATGCCCGCCTTCCACGTCATTTCAGCAGCGGAGCAGCCGAGCGCGGCGCAAGCGTTGGCAAAGCGGGCGCCATCGAGATGGGTTTTGAGGCCGTACTCCTTCGCAATTGCGGTGAGCCGCGCAATTTCCTCCAATGTGTAGATCGTGCCGACCTCGGTGGCCTGCGTGATCGTCACCGGCCCGCGCTGGACGCTATGCACGTCTTTCTGGCCGGTGCCTTTGATCGCCTGTCGTAGCGCATCGGGGTCCATTTTGGCACCCGCGCCCTCGACCAAGGTCAGTTTCGCGCCATTTGTGTAAAACTCTGGTGAGCCGCATTCGTCCTCTTCGACATGGGCGACGCGGTGGGCAAAGATCGTCTCCCACGGGTTTGTATAGGTGGCCAAAGCCAGCGCGTTGGCGGCAGTGCCCGTGGCGACCAGATAAACCGTGGCCTCGGGTGCTTCAAACTTGGTGCGGATCAGATCGCGGACACGCGGCATGATCGTGTCGTTGCCATAGGGCATCTCGTAGCCCGCATTCGCTTTTACGATGGCGTCCAGCACGCTCGGATGCATCGGGCCTGCATTGTCGGAGGCGAAATTCATGGGGTTAGTCCTCGATGATATAGTTTTCCCACTCGTCCTCCGGTACCTCGAATTCCGGCACCGTCCAGCCTTGCACGGAAATACCGGCGTCATGGACGCTCTGCGCGGTGCCGGAGATCAGCGGGTGCCAGTCATACAGCGCCTTGCCCTCATGGAGCAGCCGGTAGGCGCAGGTGGGCGGCATCCAATAGCCGATTTCGTCGATATTCTTCGGGGTCAGGACCACGCAGTCGGGCACGAACTGCTTGCGGATGTCATATTGCGCGCAGCGACAGGTCTCGCCGTCCAGCAGACGGCAGGCGATGCGGGTAAACGCGATTTCCATCGTGTCTTCGTCTTCGAGCTTGTTCAGACAGCAGCGCCCGCAGCCATCGCAAAGCGCCTCCCATTCCTTGGGCGCCATGTTCTTTAGCGGGACTTTCTCCCAGAACTTGTGGCGCAGGCCGTCGCGCTGGATCGGGTCTTTCATAGCGCCGCCAGAATGCTACGTGCCCGGGCGCAATCGGCGTCCATCTGAGTGACAAGATCGTCGACGCTGTCGAATTTCAACTCCCCCCGCAGATAGTCCACAAGCGCGACGGACAAGGTTTCACCGTAGATGTCGCCTTTGAAGTCGAACAGGAAACTCTCGCAATTTGGCGTATTGATGCCAAACATCGGGCGCACGCCGATAGAGGCCGCGCCGTGATAGCTGCCCTTATGCGGGCCGGTCAGCACGTCGACCAGCACGGCGTAGACGCCGAATTTTGGCGGGTGCAGCCCGTCGATGGACATGTTTGCGGTGGGGTAGCCCAATTCGCGGCCCCTTTGTGCGCCTTGGATGACTTCACCCTCGATGCGGTGCCAGTGACTTAGCATTTCGGCGGCATCGCGGGGGCGACCTTCGGACAGAGCGGTGCGGATATTGGTCGAAGATATGCGCGCGGTGTCTTGCGTGACCAGATCGGCGATGGTGACGCCAAAGCCGTGTTTCGCCCCGAACTCCGCCAGCATGTCAGCGTTGCCTGCGCGACCCTTACCAAAGCAGAAATCGGCACCGACGACCACATGGGTCAGCCCAAGTCCCTTGGCGATCACATCGCGGGCGAATTCCTCGGCGGTCAGGCTGGACAGGTTGGTGTTGAAATTCAGCTGGTAGAGCCGTTCGACCCCCAGCTTCTCAAGCCGGTGTGCCTTGGCCTCTGCGTTCATCAGGCGAAACGGGGGGGCATCCTTGGCGAAGAACTCGCGCGGATGCGGCTCGAAGGTGACAATGCCGAGCGGCGCGTCAGGCACGGCTTCGCGCGCCATGTCGATCACCGCGCGATGCCCGATATGGACGCCGTCGAAATTGCCGATGGCTGCGGTCGCACCACGGTCTTCGGGTCTGACAAACTGGTAGTCTCGGATAATCCTCATGGCGTCCGAGGTAAACGCCGTGCGGCAGGGGTGCAAGCGTTAGTCGAACTTGCGTGAGGGGGCCAGGACCACGGCCTCGCCCTTTAGGACGTTCTTGCCGTCCACTTCGCAGCGCGTGTGCATGGTCACGCGGCGTTTGGCGTGGTCGATCTCGGTCACTTCAACCTCGGCCATGACCATGTCGCCGGGGCGCACGGGGGCAAGAAACTTCAGCGACTGGCCCAGATAAACCGTGCCGTGGCCGGGCAGTTGCTCGCCAATGACGGCGGAAATCAGTCCGGCGGTCAGCATCCCGTGGGCGATGCGGCCCTCGAAGATGGTGTCCTGCGCGTAGTCGTCATCCAGATGCACCGGATTGTGGTCCGTTGAAATTTCGGCGAACAACTCGATGTCGCGGTCGGTGACCTGCTTGCGCAGATGCCGCTTCATGCCGATTTCAATATCCTCGATGCAGATGGTGCCGCGGGGAAGGTTGTCTGTGCGATGAACGTCGAGCATGGCGCGTAACTTTCAAACAAGAGAACTGACAGGTTTGAAAGATAATTACTTTGCAGGCGCAGAAAAGTCCAGACTTTTTGTCCTAGCGCAGGAAGCCGATCGTGTAGGTCGGTGACACCATTTCCTTTGCCAGATAGGCCTCCAGCGCGTCTGCGTCGGGTTGCTGCGACGTTTTGGTCTCGGCGGCGGCAAGACCGCCAGAGATGAACAGGGAATCAATATCCTCGCCCATCGCGCCACGAATATCCGTTAACACGCCATCGCCGATGCACAGGATGCGGTCGTCCGGGACGGATTTGCCCAAGGCAGCCAGCCTGCGGCGGGCAAGGTCGTAAATAGGGGGGTGAGGCTTGCCGAAATAAAGGCTCTGGCCGCCCATTTCGGTATAGAGTGCGGCCAAAGCACCAGCGCACCATTCACGGGTATCACCGCGATCCACCACGATATCGGGGTTGGCGCAGAGCAGCTTCAGCCCCTTCTGCTTGGCGTAAAGGAATTCCGGTCGCATGACGGCAGGGTCGGCCTGCGGGTCGAACGGGCCGCAGCAGACGATGCCTTCGGCCTCTTCCAGCGGAACCTGCTCGATGGCGACGGGGTCTTCCACGATTTCCAGCGGGTCGAAGAAGGTCTGGTCGTGCGGCTGGCCGATGAAATAGACCTTCGAGCCGACCGCCCCGTTGAACATCGCAAACCGCGCGCTGTCGCCGGAGGTGGCGATCACGTCCCAGCTGTCGTCTGCCACACCGATCTTGTCGAGCTGCTTGGCCACAGACCCGCGGTGGCGCGGCGCGTTGGTGACAAAAACCACCTTCCCGCCCTTGCCGCGATACTCCTGCATCGCGGTCACTGCGTCTGCGAAAGGCTCCAGCCCGTTGTGGATGCACCCCCACAGGTCCACGAACAGCGCGTCATAGCGGTCGGAAATCTCGGACAGGTTGGTGATGATCTGGGTCATGGGGGCCTCTGGGTTAGGGTGTGGCGGCGGGCGCTGCGTGGACGCCCGCCCGCCATGGATCAGACCTTCAGGGAAGGAATGATCTGCTTTTTGCGGCTCATAATGCCGGGCAGCACGACGCTGTCACCTGAAACGTTTGCGCCGAAGGATTGTTCCGCCACGCGCTTGGACAGATCGTTGGGGATCAGCATCGTGGCTTCCTCGTTGAGGATGTCGACGACGAACAGCAAAACCTCGTTCACCTTGTCCTCACCGGCGACGGTGGGCATGGCTTCCATGAGTTCGGCCTTGCGGTCGAGCACCATTTTGGGGCTGGTCGTCTCCAGCACCGAGACGCGGAACTTCACGCCGTCCACTTCGTATTCCTTGCTGTCCATCCGCAGCAACTCCGCCGCCGAGAACGCCGACACGTCGGATTTTGCCGCGAACATTTCGGCCGCATAGTCCGCAATATCCACGCCCAGCTCGCCCGCCAGTTTTTCGGCGAGGACGCGGTCCGTGTCGGTGGTGGTGGGGGAGCGGAACTCGAGAGTGTCGGACAGGATGCAGGACAGCATAGCGCCCTTGATAGCCTCGGGCATTTCTGCGGCGGTTTCTCCCATCAGGTCGTGCATGATGGTCGCGGTGCAGGCCAGGGGGCGAATGTTGATGTCGATGGCGGCTGCGGTTTGCAGCCCGCCGACCAGCCGGTGGTGGTCGATGATCGCACGCACATCCGCGCTGTTGATGTTGTCGGGCAATTCGGCGGGGTTGTTGGTGTCGACGATTACGCAAGGTTGCCCGTCGGCCACGTTGTCGATGATTTCCGGCTTCGGCAGGCTCCAGCGTTCAAGTACGAACGCGGCCTCGGTGTTGGGCTCGCCCAGCAGCTTGGCGGTGGCGTTTCCGCCGGTGTGGTTGAGATACCATTCCCAGATCAACGGCGAGCCGGTGCTGTCGGTGTCAGGGGATTTGTGGCCGAAAACGAAAGTGGTCATTGAAGAAGCGTCCTTGCGATGGAGGTGGTCTTTGCGCGCCTTATAGGAGGCAGAGATTGCCTTGTCACGTCAGCTGCGATGCGGCGAATTATGCTGCGGTGGCGCGGGCCAGCTTCACCTCGGGCAGGAACGGGATATCCTTCAACTCCGGGGCGAGATGCGCCAGCAAGGCGTCGTTGTAGACATTCGCCTGACGCTCCGCCACCGGCAGGCGCAGGCACCCTTCGATCAGGGCGCGATCGTTGAACGGATTCACCAGAAAGTTGCGGGTGTAGCCGTAGAATTTCGGCTGCCACCCCGGCAGCAGGCTCTCAATGAAGGCGAAGTCATAGGCCAGCGCCTGCGCGGCCTCGGGCAAGGTGGTTTTCCACGCCAGATAGTCGGGCTTGAACGTCGCCACGGTTTTCTCGCCGCCTGCAGGCAGGATCGCCAACCGCTCGGTCGCATAGTCGGCATCGTGGCCGTCAGGGTGCGCGGCGTCATGGGCCAGCCCGCGCTTCCAGTGGTTCGCCTTGAACAACTCCATCACGTTGCCACGCAGGACCACCCCTTTGGGCACCTTCCGCGCCAGCCCGTCCATCACATCGTTATTGGGGTCGCCGACATATCCCGTCGCCAGTCTGAAGGACCGCTTTATCCGGCGGCAGGCAAGCTTGCCGGGGGTCTTGCGGTTTCTCGCATCGCCGAAATAGGAGGCGTAGGTGACATGGTCGATCCCAAGTGTCTTCGCAATCTGCTCACCCAGTTCGGCGTCGATCTGGCCCTGCCAGTTGGACACGAGGGTGAAGCTTTGCGTGACATTCGACAGGTGCGGCTTGGCCGCAGCGGCAAGGTTACGGCTATCCCGCCCGCCTGTCAGGGGCAGCAAGGTTGTGTGGCCCTTGGCGATAGCGCCGATAACATCGCTCAGGCGTTGGCCCATGGCGGCGACTGTTTGCTCCGGGTTCTCTATGGCGAACTGGGCATCGGCCAGCGGCCAGAACCGTGAAAGCGTGAATGTCGCCAGATCAAGCCGGTGGTTCGGCATCACCCCGCGCACATGGGCGTCGCGGGTATATCCAAGCGCATAAGTGCCCTGACCCGCCTGTATCGCCCCGGGATCGAAGCGGGGTGTGTCGATCAGTGGGCGGTTGACACACATCAGCGGCGTCGAGGCAACGGTGCGGGTTTGCGCGTCAAACACTACGCCCATCGAGCCTGACGGGTCGGCGTAGACCGCGCCTTGCGCGTCAAACGCCACATAGCGACCGGCGGCATCCGTCACGAATTTCTCGAAACTCGCGCCGAGCGTGTAGCCATCCGTTACCAGTTGTCCCGCGTCATCCACCGCAATGCCCAGCACCAGTCCGGCGGGATCACCGTTGTCATGCTCGAGGCGGGCATAGGGGATGGAGCTGCAATGGTGCAGACGCCAGCCGTCCCCCATCTCGGTCACGCGGTATCCGTCGATCACCAGACCGGAGGAGCGGCTCAGGGTGAATTGTCCGCGAAAGGTGCGGGCGAAATCGAATTTCGCCGCGTCGCAGGCCATATGGGCCGCAAGGGGGGCGGTCAGCATGTCGGGTGGCTCCTGATTTGGGGCTCTTTTGGTCTGCTCTTGTTGTCCCGACGTTATACCATCCGTCGGGTGCTTGGCAAAACCTTGTTGCCCCGTGTAGCGTCGCGCCATGACGAAAGAGACGGAACTCTACGGCCCTGTTAAGGCCTTTCTCCAGCGGCAGGGCTACGAGGTCAAAGGCGAGATCGGGGCCTGTGACGTCGTGGCGGTGCGCGACGGGGGCGATCCGGTGATCGTCGAGTTGAAGACCGCGTTCTCGCTAAGCCTGTTTCACCAAGGGGTCGCGCGACTGTCGGTGACCGATGACGTCTATATCGCCGTGCCGCGCAAGACCGGAAAGCCGTTCCAGAAGGCACTGAAGGAAAACACCAAGCTTTGCCGCAGGCTGGGGCTGGGGCTGATCACCGTCCGGTTGTCTGACAAGCTGGTGGAGGTCCATACGGACCCCGCACCCTATGCGCCCCGAAAGTCGAAGAAGCGCAAGGGGCAGTTGCTCAAGGAGTTTGCCCGTCGGGTGGGTGACCCGAATGACGGCGGTGCAACACGCCACGGGATCATTACCGCTTACCGTCAGGACGCCCTGCGCTGCGCGCGGTTTCTTGCGGTGCATGGCCCGTCCAAGGGTGCGAAGGTGGCGGGCTGGGCCGAGGTGCCGACCGCCACGCGGCTGATGCGCGACAATCACTATGGTTGGTTTGAAAAGGTCAGCAAGGGCGTCTACACACTGTCCGCCGAGGGCCGGAAGGGGCTTTCTGATTACGGCGATCTGCTTGTTTGAACTTTCCGCAAAAAATTGCCGCAAGTAGTGGTTGACTCGCTTCGCAGCGCTCCTTAGCTATCCATCGTTAGCACTCACATCGGTTGAGTGCTAACGACCCCGCGAAACGGGGTCATGGGAACAACTTTGGAGCTAAGGAGCACCAACAAGATGGCATTGAAACCGCTGCACGACCGCGTTCTCGTAGAACGTGTTGAAGGTGACGAGAAAACCAAAGGCGGGCTGATCATCCCCGACAGCGCAAAAGAGAAACCTGCGGAAGGCCTTGTGGTCGCCGTTGGCGCCGGCGCGAAGGATGACGATGGCGACCGGATCGAGATGGACGTCAAGGAAGGCGACAAGATCCTGTTCGGCAAATGGTCCGGCACGGAAGTCACCATCGACGGCAAAGAACTGCTGATCATGAAAGAAAGCGACATTCTGGGCATCCTGTCCTGATCTGTCTGGCGGGATGAAGCCCGCCTTTACGCTTTCCCAACAACTGAAATTATAAGGAGCACATGAAAATGGCTGCTAAAGATGTCAAATTCGACACCGACGCCCGGAACAGGATGCTGAAAGGCGTCAACATTCTGGCTGACGCGGTGAAAGTTACCCTCGGCCCCAAAGGCCGTAACGTCGTTATCGACAAGAGCTTCGGCGCTCCGCGTATCACCAAGGACGGTGTGACGGTCGCCAAAGAGATCGAGCTGGAAGACAAGTTCGAAAACATGGGCGCACAAATGGTCAAAGAAGTGGCCTCGCGTACCAATGACGAAGCCGGTGACGGCACCACGACCGCTACGGTTCTGGCTCAAGCCATCGTTCGCGAAGGCATGAAGTCGGTTGCTGCTGGCATGAACCCCATGGACCTGAAGCGCGGCATCGATTTGGCGACGACCAAAGTCGTCGAAGCGATCAAAGCGGCTTCCCGCCCGGTCAATGACAGCGACGAAGTTGCGCAAGTCGGCACCATCTCTGCCAACGGCGAAGTCGAAATCGGCCGTCAAATCGCTGACGCGATGCAGAAAGTCGGCAACGAGGGTGTCATCACCGTCGAGGAAAACAAAGGTCTGGAAACAGAAACCGATGTTGTCGAAGGCATGCAGTTCGACCGCGGCTACCTGTCGCCTTACTTCGTGACCAACCCCGAGAAAATGACCACCGAGCTGGAAGACTGCCTGATCCTGCTGCACGAGAAGAAGCTCTCGTCGCTGCAGCCGATGGTTCCGCTGTTGGAGACTGTCATTCAGTCCGGCAAACCCCTGCTGATCATCGCGGAAGATGTCGAGGGCGAAGCCCTTGCAACTCTGGTTGTGAACAAGCTGCGCGGCGGCCTGAAAATCGCGGCTGTCAAGGCACCTGGTTTCGGCGACCGCCGTAAAGCCATGCTGCAAGACATCGCGATCCTGACCGGCGGTCAGGTGATCTCCGAAGATCTCGGCATGAAGCTTGAGTCCGTGACCATGGACATGCTTGGCACCGCCAAGAAGATCCAGATCACCAAGGACGAGACCACCATCGTTGATGGCGCGGGCGAGAAAGCCGAGATTGAGGCACGCGTGTCCCAGATCCGTCAGCAGATCGAAGAGACTACCTCCGACTACGACCGTGAGAAGCTGCAGGAACGCGTTGCCAAACTGGCAGGCGGTGTTGCCGTTATCCGCGTCGGCGGCATGACCGAAGTCGAAGTGAAAGAGCGTAAAGACCGTGTCGACGACGCGCTGAACGCAACCCGCGCAGCCGTTCAAGAAGGCATCGTTGTGGGTGGTGGTGTTGCGCTGGTTCAGGCGTCCAAGAAGCTCGAAGGGCTCAAGGGCGACAACAACGACCAGAACGTCGGCATCAACATCGTGCGCAAGGCCATCGAGGCTCCTCTGCGTCAGATCGCAGAGAACGCTGGCGTCGACGGCGCTGTCGTAGCTGGCAAGATCCGCGAATCCGATGACCCCACTTTCGGCTTCAACGCTCAGACCGAAGAATATGGCGACATGTTCAAGTTCGGTGTGATCGACCCTGCCAAAGTGGTTCGGACTGCTCTGCAAGACGCGGCATCTGTCGCTTCGCTGCTGATCACCACGGAAGCCATGGTTGCCGACAAGCCCTCCAAAGAAGGTGCTGGCGGCGGCGGCATGCCCGACATGGGCGGCATGGGCGGCATGATGTAAGACCTTTTGCCACTGGCAAAAGGACGGAATCCGTCAGTGCAAAGGCCTCCCTCGTGGGGGCCTTTGTCACGCAAGGGTAAGGCGATTTTGCTACGGCAAGATCTGCCGAGAGCCAAACCGTCACAAACAATCAAGGCCCGCCCGACTGGGCGGCCCTTTTCCGTTTCGTGAGTTTCCATTTTTTCCTGATCGGCCTAAGCGTCCCGCATGCGCTTGTTTCTTCTCACCGCCGCGACCATGCTGGCCTTTGCCGCCAATTCTGTCCTGAACAAGCTGGGCGTGTCCCATGGCGGGATGGAGCCTTTGGACTTCGCCATGGTGCGGGTTTGGTCCGGCGCGCTAATGCTGCTTGCCTTGACATGGGCGCGGCGCTCCCCCGCAACGGTCAAAGGCACGGCTGCGGGCACAGTGTCTCTGCTTGTCTACATGCTTGGCTTCTCGCTGGCCTATGTCACGCTTGATGCCGGTGTGGGGGCACTGATCCTGTTCGGTGTCGTTCAGATCACTATGTTCAGTGCTGCCGTTGTCGCGCGGGAGCGTATTCCCGTCCTGCGCTACGTGGGCTGTGCCGTGGCCTTCGCGGGTTTGGCTGCGTTGCTCTGGCCTGTTGGCGGGAAGCCTCCGGATGCTTCGGGAGCTGCGCTGATGGCAGCGGCTGGTCTCGGCTGGGGGGTATACACCCTGATCGGACGCGGAGCGGCGGCCCCTCTACAGCATACGGAGCGCAACTTCCGCTATGCCGCAATCGCGCTCGCGGTGCTAATGTTCGTCACCGGGGTGCCGACAGGGACGCCGACAGGCTTAGCCGCGGCGGTATTATCAGGCGCGATCACGTCGGCGCTGGGTTACGCACTTTGGTATCGCGTGCTGCCGCAACTGCCCACGACCACGGCCGCAATTGCGCAATTGACGGTCCCCGTCATTGCGCTTGCAGGGGGCATGGTTTTTCTGGGCGAGGACCTGACTATCCGCTTCGTGTTGGCAAGCGTGTTGGTGCTGGGCGGCGTCGCTCTGGCGTTGCGACGGACGGGCTAGATTAGGCGGGTCAGCAGCCCGCCGGGCTGCCGTTCGATCTTGCCCTCAAGCTCCAGCATCGTGAGATGCGGGGCCAGCGTTCCGGCATCCACCTTCAGATCGCGCAGCAGCTGATCCTCTGCCATAGGTGTCGGGCCAAGCAGTCCTAGAATCTGCGCGTGCGCAGGGCCATGTGGATGCACCGGCGGTCTGGCGGGAAGAGCGGCGCGTTCCGGCAAAAGTGGAGGTTGCGGCGCACCGATACTGGCAAGCACGTCCTGAGGTGAGCGCACCAAAGCCGCCCCGTCGCGGATCAGCATGTTGCAGCCCGCAGCGCGGGGATCCAGCGGGTGACCGGGTACAGCCATGACGTCACGCCCCTGATCCAGCGCATTGCGAGCGGTAATGAGGCTGCCGGATTTCGCGGCGGCCTCGACAACCACGACGGCGCGGGACAGGCCTGAAATGATGCGGTTGCGGCGCGGGAAGTCGCGAGCCTGCGGTTGCAGCCCCAAGGGGCGTTCGGACAGGATGAGGCCGCGTTTGGCAATGTCGTCATGCAGTTTCGCGTTCTCGCGCGGGTAGACGACGTCCAGCCCGCCTGCGACCACCGCAACCGTGCCGTGGGGCAGGGCGGCGATATGCGCGGCGGTATCAACGCCGCGCGCAAGACCCGAAGTGATCATGTAGCCGGCGTTACCCAGATCATTTGCCAGACCATGTGCCATCCGTGTGCCAAGCGACGAAGCGTTACGTGCACCGACCATCGCGATGGAGGCACGGTTCGCGAGCGAAATATTCCCCATCGCCCAGAGCAATGGCGGGGCGTCGTCGATATCCATCAGGGCTTGCGGGTAGTCGGGAGTGCCATGGAGCAGCAAGGTCGCGCCAAGCTGTTCGCCGCGCGCCAGCTCATGTTGCGCGGCCTCCAGCGTGCAAGGGGTGTAGCGGGCAACCCCCGCAGCCGAGGCGATGCCCGGAAGCGCCTCAAGCGCAGCTTCCGCGCTGCCATGTTCGTCCATGAGACGGAAAAACGTGCTGACACCGACACGGTGAGACCTGATCAGACGAAGCCAAGAGACCGTATCGCCCTGTAGTCTTGGGGGTGCGAGGGGGGGTGGGGTAGACAGCAGGTCGCTGGCCATTCTTCGCTCCGTCTAATCAGTGACCTCAATCTGACCCGTCGGAGTTAAAGGAAGGTGAATACAGGAAATAAGTTTAGAAATTTCCTGCAACACATTGATAAAATTTGACTAAAATGGGGTTCTTCCGCGCTTTATGTCGTAAGAACCCACCCGTTTAGGTCGCCGAGCCGCCCACCGTCAGCCCGCCGATTTTCAGCGTCGGCTGCCCGACTCCCACCGGCACCCATTGACCTGCCTTGCCGCAATTCCCCATGCCGGGGTCCAGCGCCATGTCATTGCCGATGGCTTGGATGTGCTTCAGCGCCGTCGCCCCGTCGCCGATCAGGGTGGCTCCTTTCACCGGAGCACCGATCTTGCCGTTCCTGACGCGGTAGGCCTCGGTGCAGCTGAACACGAACTTGCCGTTGGTAATGTCCACCTGACCGCCGCCGAACCCCACAGCGTAGATGCCGTCCTTCAGGTCTCGCAGAATTGCCTCCGGCTCTGCATCGCCACCCAGCAAATAAGTGTTTGTCATCCGGGGCATTGGCGTGTGCGCGTAGCTTTCGCGCCGCCCGTTGCCGGTCGGCTCGCGCCCCATCAGCCGGGCGTTCTGGCGGTCCTGCATATAACCCACCAGCACCCCGTCCTCGATCAGGACGTTTTTGCGCGAGGGCGTGCCTTCATCATCCACCGTGAGGGAGCCGCGCCGGTCGGGGATCGTGCCGTCATCCAGCACGGTCACACCCTTGGCGGCAATCTGCTGGCCCATAAGCCCTGCGAAGGCGGAGGTCTTCTTGCGGTTGAAATCGCCCTCCAGCCCATGGCCGATGGCCTCGTGCAGCAGAATGCCGGGCCAGCCGGGGCCAAGCACCACGTCCATGACGCCAGCAGGCGCGGGTTCGGCGTCGAGGTTGACCAAGGCGATACGCAAGGCCTCGCGAACCAGCCCCTGCCAGTGCGTCGGCTCCAGCAGCCCGTCCAACATGGTGCGCCCGCCGCCGCCCGCGGTACCGCTTTCGCGGCGGCCGTCTTTTTCAGCAATGACCGAGACGTTGATGCGGGTCATCGGGCGGTCATCTGTCACCAGCGTGCCATCGGGCCGGAGAATCGCAACCTCCTGCTGTGACGCCGCCAGCGAGGCCGAGACCTGCACCACCCGCGAATCGAGAGCGCGGGCAAAGGCGTCGATCTCGCGCAGTGTGTCGACCTTGGCGGCAAAGGCGATGCCTTCCATAGGGTCCATGTCGGAATAGAGCTTGGCGTTGGTCCGCGCCGGGGCAGGGGAGAGCGTCCCGCCGCCCGCGCCTACGGCAAGGCGGGCGGTTTTGGCGGCGCGGGTCAGCGCCTGTTCGGAAATCTCGGTCGCGTGGGCGTATCCGGCGGTCTCGCCCCGCACCGCGCGCAGGCCGAACCCTTCGGAGGCGTCATAGCTGGCGGTCTTCAACTGGCCATCGTCGAAGGCGAACATCTCCCCGCGCTTGCGCTCCAGAAACAGCTCGCCATCATCCGCGCCACGGGTCGCGTCGGACAGAATCTGCAAGGCGCGATCCTGATCCAGCATCGTCTCGAAGGGCCTGAAGCGGCTGGCGTTAGCTGAAGTCATGGTCGATTCCCTTGATCTAGCGCAAAATAGTGTGCGGCATGGTGGCGCTTTCTTGGTGTCTGCGCTTGCTCCTGTCATGGTAATATGGTTTCTCACAGGCCAGACGCAAGCGGGCCGCCGCGTGCCAAAAGAACACGACCCTGACAACGACGGGAACAACAGATGAGAATTGCAAAACTATTTGCTGCCTTCGCAGGCTTTTTCGCCGCAACAGGTGCACACGCGCAGGCCGCGCTGGACGACTTGGAAATTATCGGCACTCCACGTGCAGAAGACTCCATGGCGTTCCAGCCCGCCGTTACCGAACTCGCCCGCGATTTGCACTGGCTGGACAGCTTCGTGCTGGTGATCATCACCGTTATCACGCTGTTTGTCACCGCTCTGCTGCTGTGGTGCATCTTCCGCTTCAACGCGAAACGCAACCCGACTGCGGCGACCTTCACCCACCATTCCACACTGGAAGTGGCATGGACCATGGTGCCCGTCATCATTCTTGTGATCATCGGCGCATTCTCGGTGCCTGTCCTGTTCAAGCAACAGCGCATTCCCGAAGGCGACATCGTCATCAAGGCAACCGGCTACCAGTGGTATTGGGGCTATGAGTATGTCGACCACGGGTTCGGGTTCGACAGCCTGATGATTGGCGCTGGCGAAAACCGCCTGACCCCAGAGGTCGAGGCCGAACTGGTCGAGGCGGGCTACAGCAAGGATGAATTCCTGCTGGCCACCGACACCGCCGTTGTCGTGCCTGTCGGCAAAACCATCGTGATGCAGGTCACCGGTGCGGACGTGATCCATTCCTGGACCATCCCCGCGTTTGGCGTGAAGCAGGACGCCGTTCCGGGCCGTCTGGCAGCGTTGTGGTTCAACGCCGAGAAAGAGGGCGTCTATTTTGGCCAGTGCTCCGAGCTGTGTGGTCAGGCTCATGCCTACATGCCGATCACGGTCAAAGTCGTCAGCCAGGAGGTCTATGACGAATGGCTGGAAGGCGCGATCGAGGAATATGCGGGGACACCGCTACCTGTTCGGGTTGCTTCGGCAGACTAACTGGTGCGGCGGGGTGAACCCCGCCCTACCGCTTCTCGGGAGTTTGGGTATCAGCGCATGACGGACGCGACGCAAAATATCGGCACTGCAACTGGCGAAGGCCAGTTCGGCGACTATTGGGCGCTGCTGAAGCCGCGCGTCATGTCGCTGGTCGTGTTCACGGCGGCGGTCGGCGTGTTCGTGGCTCCCGTCAGCGTCCATCCGTTCATCGCCATGGTGTCCATCCTGTTCATCGCCTTGGGTGGCGGCGCGTCGGGCGCGCTGAACATGTGGTATGACCACGACATAGACACGATCATGAAGCGCACCGCCAACCGCCCTGTTCCCGCAGGCAGGGTCGCGCCGGGCGAGGCGCTGACACTGGGCCTGTGGCTGTCGTTTATCTCGGTCACCATGCTGGGGCTGGCCTCCAACTGGGTCGCCGCAGGCCTATTGGCCTTCACGATTTTCTTCTACGCCGTCGTCTATACCATGTGGCTCAAACGCTGGACCCCGCAGAACATCGTGATCGGTGGGGCGGCGGGCGCCTTCCCTCCGATGATCGGCTGGGCCGTGGCAACTGGCGGCGTGTCGATTGAAAGCGTGCTGTTGTTCTGCCTCGTGTTCATGTGGACGCCGCCCCATTTCTGGGCTTTGGCGCTGTTCATGAACAATGACTACACCAACGCGGGCGTGCCGATGCTGACCGTGACCCACGGCAAGCGCGAGACCCGCAAGCAAATCTTCATCTACGCGGCCCTGCTCGCCCCGCTGGCGGTCGGCGCGGCGTTTACCTCGATCGGCGGCTGGATCTACCTGACCGCTGCGCTTTACCTGAACGCAAAGTTCGTCTGGGGCGCGTGGAAGCTGTGGAAGCGTGACGAGGCCGACGCGGAGGCCGATATCTACGCCGCCGAGAAAGCGTATTTCCGCTTCTCGCTGGTCTATCTGTTCGCCAGCTTCTGCGCCCTGCTGGCGCAGTCGGTCTGGGTCAAATTCGGCATGGGGGCCTGGTAAGCGATGGCATTGCGTGTTGAACATGAACTGCACAAGCGCCGCTTCGGGCGCAATCTGGGCGTCGGGCTGTTGCTCGTGGGCTTTGTGGCGATCGTATTCGGCCTGACCGTGGTCAAGGTGCAGAATACCGGCTTTGTCGAGGGCTATGACCACGTGTCCCGCCCCGCTTTGATCCCGCAGGAAGGGGAGGGCAACTGATGCTGCGCAATCTCGATCCCCGTAAACGCACGATGGCGATCCTGGTCGGTGTGGTGCTGACCATGGGCGGTCTCGGCTTCGCCTCCGTGCCGCTTTATGATCTGTTCTGCCGCGTCACCGGCTATGGCGGCACGACGGCGCAGGCAGATGCCGGCTCCGACACCATTCTGGAGCGTACCATCAACGTGCGCTTCGACGGGTCGCTGTCGTCGAACATGGCGTGGGAATTCAAGCCGGTTCAGCGCGAAATGACCGTCCGCATCGGCGAGACCGGTCTGGCCTTCTACGAGGCATACAACCCGACCGACCGCCCGATTGCGGGCCAAGCCAGCTACAACGTGTTCCCGTTCACGGCGGGCGGCTACTTCAACAAGATCGCGTGTTTCTGCTTTACCGAACAGGTGTTGCAGCCCGGCGAGCGGGTACAGATGCCGGTGACCTTCTTCGTTGATCCGGAAATCGTCGACGATCCTGACGGAAAGTTTGTCGAGGAAATCACCCTGAGCTATACCTTCTACGAAATCGACCTGCCCGAGCCTGCGGCCCAAGCGGCCCTGACGCCCGAGCAGCCCGCAAAAACAACTGAATATAACTAAGCCCACCACGAGGGAGCCCAATAAGATGGCACATGCCAAGAACCACGACTACCACATCCTGCCGCCGTCGATTAACCCGTTCCTAGGGGCAATCGGGGCATTCGTCATGCTGACCGGCGCGGTGGTGTGGATGCATGATGGCGGCCCATGGATGTTCGCAATCGGCCTTGCCGCCGTGCTCTACGTCATGTTCAGCTGGTGGTCCGAGATGGTCGACGAAGGCCAGCAAGGCGATCACACGCCGGTCGTGCGCATCGGCCTGCGCTACGGCTTCATCTTCTTTATCATGTCCGAAGTCATGTTCTTCGTGGCGTGGTTCTGGTCGTTCTTCAAACACGCCATGTACCCCATGGGCCCCGACAGCCCCGCGATTGACGGCCAGTGGCCGCCCGCAGGGATCGAGACGTTCGACCCGTGGCACCTGCCGCTGATCAACACGCTGATCCTGCTGTGCTCCGGTGCGGCGGCGACCTGGGCGCACCACGCGTTGGTTCACGAGAACAACCGCAAAGACCTGAAAAACGGCCTTATCCTTGCGATTGCGTTGGGCGTTTTGTTCACGGGCTTTCAGGCCTATGAATACAGCCACGCAGCCTTCGGCTTCTCGGGCAACATCTATGGTGCCAACTTCTTCATGGCGACCGGCTTCCATGGCTTCCACGTTCTGGTCGGCACCATCTTCCTGCTGGTCTGCCTGATCCGCGTCTACAAGGGCCACTTCACACCAGAACAGCATGTCGGCTTCGAGGCCGCCGCCTGGTACTGGCACTTCGTCGATGTGGTCTGGTTGTTCCTGTTCGCGTCGATCTACATCTGGGGCAGCTAAGCCCTCCGAGCAATTGACAGGCAATAGGCGCGGGGGGAAACCTCCGCGCTTCTTCATTGAGGTGACATGACCAAGCGAATGATCCTGCCCTTGCTGTTCGGCATCATCGGCTGCGCGATCCTGATCAGTCTGGGGGTCTGGCAAGTCAACCGTCTCGCATGGAAAGAGGCGATGCTGTCGGAAATCGACGCCCGCATTGCGACCGCTCCGGTGGCGCTGCCCGACAATCCGGACCCCGACGCGCACACGTTCCTGCCGGTGCAGGCAACCGGCACCTATGGCACGGACTATATTCGCGTTTTGGTCAGCCAGAAGCAAATCGGCGCGGGCTACCGGATCATCAGCCCGTTCGTCACGGACGGGCGCACCATCATGGTGGACCGCGGTATCCTGCCCATCGAGGAGGACACCCCCCCCCCTGCACCCACGGGCGAGGTGGTGGTCGCAGGCAACATCCATTGGCCGCAAGAGGTAGACAGCTACACCCCCGAGCCGGACGAGGCGCGCAACATCTGGTTCGCGCGTGACGTTGACCGGATGGCTGCGACACTTGGAACCGAGCCGGTGTTGCTTATCTTGCGCAACGCCACACCCGCCACGCCGCAGATCACTCCGCTTCCTGTCAGTCGCGCGGGCATCCCGAACGACCACCTGTCCTACGCGATCACATGGTTTTCGCTGGCAGTCATATGGTTTGGGATGACAGTCTTTTTGCTTTGGCGTATCAGGCAGCGGACCGTTTGAAGGAACACCCCATGCGTTACATCTCGACCCGCGGCAAAGCCCCTGTCCTGACATTCGAGCAGGCCATGCTGACCGGCCTTGCCCGCGACGGTGGCCTGTATCTGCCAGAGACCATCCCGACGCTGGACCATGACGCTATCCGCGCCATGCGCGGCGCGTCCTATGAGGATGTGGCTTTCACCGTGATGCGCCCCTTTATCGGCGACACGTTCACTGACGCCGAGTTCCGCGAGATCATTGCCAAGGCTTACGAAGGTTTCGGCCACGACGTCCGCGCGCCTTTGGTGCAGCTGGGGTCAAACCACTACCTTCTGGAGCTGTTCCACGGCCCGACCTTGGCGTTCAAAGATTTCGCCATGCAGATGATCGGTCAGATGTTCCAAGCGGCGCTCAAACGCTCCGGAGAGCGGGTGACCATCGTAGGGGCCACCTCCGGTGACACAGGCTCGGCTGCGATCGAGGCGTTCCGTGGGCTGGACGCGGTCGACGTGTTTATCCTGTTCCCGCAGGGCCGTGTCTCCGATGTGCAGCGCCGCCAGATGACGACGCCAAGCGAGGATAACGTCCACGCGCTGGCTATCGAAGGCGACTTCGACACCTGCCAAGCTGCCGTGAAAGATATGTTCAACGATTTCGACTTCCGCGACGGGGTGCGCCTTGCCGGGGTCAACTCTATCAATTGGGCGCGGGTGCTGGCGCAGGTGGTGTATTATTTCACCTCCGCCGTGAGCCTCGGCGCGCCCGACCGCGAGGTCAGCTTCACCGTACCGACAGGCAATTTCGGCGATATCTTCGCGGGCTACATCGCCAAGAAGATGGGCCTGCCGATTGGCGAGTTGGTGATCGCCACCAACCAGAACGACATCCTGCACCGCACGCTGGAAACTGGCTCCTACACCACTGACGGCGTGAAGCCGTCGATCAGCCCGTCGATGGACATTCAGGTGTCGTCGAATTTCGAGCGCGCCTTGTTCTATGCCTACGGCCAAGATGGCGCAGCGGTGTCGGAGCAGATGGACGAACTCAAAGCCAGCGGTGAATTCAAGGTCAGCCAAGGCGCCTATGAGGCGCTGAAGGAAACCTACGCGTCGGGCCGTGTCAGCGAAGAAGAGACCTCCGCCATGATCACCCGCGCCAATGCGACGATGGGCGAGCTGCTTTGCCCGCACTCCGCCGTGGGCGTGAAAGTGGCGATGGACCATCTGGGCAGCACCCCGATGGTCACGCTTGCCACCGCGCATCCCGCGAAATTCCCGGCCGCCGTCGAAGCTGCGTCCGGCCACCATCCTGAATTGCCCGACCGCATGTCGGACCTGTTCGAGCGCGAGGAGCGCATGACCGAATTGCCAAATGACATCGAGAAGATCAAAGCCCTGATCCGCGAGCGTATCAACGCATGACGCAACAGTTTACCACCCTGCCAAACGGGTTCCGGATCGTGACCGAGCACATGCCGTCGCTGGAAAGCGCCAGCGTGGGGATCTGGGTCAATGCGGGCGGCCGCCACGAGCGTATCGAGCAAAACGGCATCGCCCATTTTCTGGAGCATATGGCGTTCAAAGGCACCAAGCGGCGCAGCGCTTTGCAGATCGCCGAGGCGATCGAGGACGTGGGCGGCTATATCAACGCCTACACCTCGCGCGAGGTGACGGCCTACTATGCCCGCGTGTTGAAAGACGACGTGCCACTGGCCATGGACGTGATCGGTGACATTGTGCGCCATCCGGTGTTCGACCCCCGCGAGATCGAGGTCGAGCGCGGCGTAATCTTGCAAGAGATCGGCATGTCGCTGGATACGCCCGACGACGTGATTTTCGACTGGCTGCAAGAAGCGGCCTATCCGGAGCAACCCATCGGGCGGACCATTCTGGGGCCGACGGAGCGGGTCTCGAACTTCTCCCGCGCCGACCTGTCAGGGTTCGTGGCGGAGCATTACGGCCCGCAAAATCTGATTCTGTCGGCGGCTGGCGCCGTGGATCACGACGAGATCGTGCGCATGGCCGAGGATATGTTTGGCGATATGGCGCAGGGGGCCGCATTCCAGACCGAGCAGGCCAGCTTCGCTGCGGGGGAGCGGCGCGAAATCAAAAAGCTGGAGCAGGCGCATTTCACGCTGGCGTTAGAGGCACCGGGCTACCGCGACGACGATTTCTATACCGCGCAGGTGTTTGCGTCCGCTTTCGGCGGTGGCATGTCCTCGCGGCTGTTTCAGGAAATCCGCGAGAAACGCGGGCTGTGCTATACGATCTACAGCTCCATCGGCAGCTATTCCGACACCGGTATGATGACCGTCTATGCAGGCACGTCCGGCGACGACATTGCGGGGTTGGCCGACATTACCGTGGATGAGTTGAAACGGGCCGCCGACGATATGTCGGACGCGGAAGTGAGCCGTGCGCGGGCGCAGATGAAGGCCGGTATGCTGATGGGGCTGGAAAGCCCGTCCTCGCGGGCCGAACGTCTGGCGCGGCTGGTCGGCATCTGGGGCCGCGTGCCGCCATTGTCCGAGACCATCGACAAGATCGACGCGGTGGATGTGGCGCAGGTGCGCGACTTCGCCGCGAAGCTGGCCACCGCAGATGCGGCCATGGCGCTCTATGGCCCTGTGAAAAAAGCCCGCGATCTGGCGCATATCACCCGCAGGCTCGCCGCCTGATGCTCGGGCGCAAGCGCAAGGTCCGTATCGAGACGGAACGGATGACGCTGCGCTTGCCCCAGCATGGGGATTACCGCGAATGGGCGTCGTTGCGGTCGTCGTCGATCGAGTTTCTGACGCCATGGGAGCCGTCCTGGGCCTCCGACCACCTGACGCGCAAGAGTTTCACCAATCGCGTCTACTGGGCGCAACGCTCCGTCAACAACGGCAACGCGGTCCCGGTGTTTCTGGAACGCCGCAAGGATGGTGCGCTATTGGGGGCGATCACGCTCGACAATATCCGGCGCGGCCCCGCGCAAGCGGGCACGCTGGGCTACTGGATGGGGCAACGCTACGCCCGGCACGGCTACATGCGGGAGGCCATTCTGGCTTTGGTGCATTATTCGTTCACCACGCTGGACCTGAGTCGGATCGAGGCGGCCTGCCTGCCGGAGAACACCGCGTCGCGCGGGGTTCTGGAAAAGTCCGGCTTCAAATATGAGGGCGTGGCACAAAGCTATTTGCAGATCAACGGACGCTGGCGCAACCATGTGTTGTTCGCCAGTTTGCGTGGTGACCGGCGGGGCAAAACAGAGGTGGGTTAGCTGTTGCTGGCGCGGGATTTGAATATTTTTGCCAAGATGAAGTCCATTTGATTTTGCCCTGAGAACCGTATGCTCTAGCTTTGAGCTATGCGTTGGTTGCTTCTCTTTTTGATGATGCCGCTCGCGGCGATGGCTCAGGACCGCAGGCCGAGCCACTGTATCGCCTTGGCCGACGCTCCGGGGATCGAGTATATCCACCGCGCCTCAGTCGGGGAGGCGCTAGACGACTATACCGTGCGGCTCAGCTACATTGCGCATGCCACCTTCATTCTGGAAACGCCTGGCGGATTGACGGCGGCTACGGATTACACCGGATTTTTCGGCGTGCGGGACTTCGTGCCGGACGTCGCGACCATGAACCACGCCCATTCCAGCCACTGGACGCCGAACCCCGATCCGCGCATCAAGCATGTATTGCAGGGGTGGCAGCAGGAGCATCATCTGGACCTCGGCGACATGCTGGTGCGCAACGTCCTCACCGACATTCGCGGGCGGTTTGGCGGCGAGGTGGAGGCGGACGGCAATTCCATCTTCGTATTCGAGGTGGCGGGGCTGTGCATCGGCCATCTGGGGCATTTGCACCACGAGCCCGATCAGGCGCAATATGCGGCACTCGGGCGGCTGGATGTGGTGATGGCCCCCGTGGATGGCGGGCTGACGCTGGACCTGCCAACGATGGTGAAGGTGCTGAAGCGGCTGAAATCTTCGGTGGTGATCCCGATGCACTGGTGGGCGGACGGCTCTCTGGGGCGGTTCGTGGCGGGCATGTCGGACGAGTTCGCCATTGATCGCCGCACTGACAGTTCGCTGGAGGTGTCGTTGCGTACGCTGCCGAAACGCCCCACGGTCGTGACTTTGCGTCCCGCCTATTTGCGCGAACCGATTGAATAGGCTTTCCCCTGTCCCGAACCCGCGCAATAAAGATGCCATGTTGAATTCTGTGACCGACGGCTTTCGGGCCGAGCTGAAATCGAAACTTCCCGAAGCTGCGTTCCGCGAGCTGACCGAGAGTTATCTGCAAGAGCCGCGCGGGCGCTATCACGGCGGTGACGGCTTTCTGATCGCCCCAGATTGCACGGAAGATGTCGCAACGGTGGTGCGCGCCTGCGCCGAGGCGGGGGTGGGGATCATCCCCTATGGCGGCGGCACCGGGTTGGTTGGCGGCCAAGTTGCCGAGAGCGGGCCTGTGCCGGTCATCCTGTCGCTTGAGCGGATGAACGAGATCCGTGACGTGTTCCCGACCGAGAGCGTGATGACCGCCGAGGCGGGGGTCATCCTGTCGTCCGTGCAGAAGGCGGCGGAAGCCGTGGACCGGTTGTTTCCCCTGTCGCTGGCCTCCGAAGGGTCTGCGCGCATCGGGGGCAATCTGGCCACCAACGCGGGCGGCGTGAACGTGCTGCGCTATGGCAACGCGCGGGATTTGTGTCTGGGGGTGGAGGCGGTGCTGCCGGACGGGTCCATCCTGAACGGGCTGTCGCGGCTGAAAAAGAACAATACCGGCTACGACCTGCGCCACCTGCTGATCGGGGCGGAAGGGACGCTGGGGATCATCACCGCGGCGTCGCTGAAACTGTTTCCGAAACCCGCAGGCGAAGGGGCGGCGCTTATGGTCGTGCCGGACCCGCAGGCGGCGCTGGACCTGTTGGCGCTGGCGGGCGATCTGCTGGGCCATCAGGTCTCGGCCTTCGAGTTGATCAACCGCATGGGACTGGATTTTCTGGCCGAGGTAGGACCGGAGGTGCGTGCGCCCTTCACGGACGTGCCGGAATGGATGGTGCTGATCGACGTCGGCTGTGTAGCAGGTTTGGACCCGTCAGAGGCGTTGGAGCGCCTGTTCGAAGCCGCCGCCGAGCGGGAACTGGTGAGCGACGGCGTGATCGCCCAATCGGGCGCGCAGCGCGATGCGTTCTGGACGATCCGCGAGAGCATCCCCGAGGCGAACCGGCGGATCGGATCGGTGTCCTCGCATGACATCTCGGTGCCGATCGGACGCATTCCTGAATTCATCGCACGCGGGGGGCAGGCTCTGGCCCGACTTGATACATTCCGCATCAACTGCTTCGGGCATGTGGGCGACGGGAACCTGCATTACAACGTCTTTCCGGTGGCGGGGAAGTCGCGGGTGGATCACGACCACCAGCGCGGCGAGGTGAAACGGATCGTGCATGATCTTGTGGCCGAACTGGACGGGTCGATTTCAGCCGAACATGGCATCGGGCGGCTGAAAGTGGACGATTTGAACCTGTATGGCGACCCCACGAAGCTGGCGGCGATGCGGGCGATCAAGGCGGCGCTGGACCCCAAGGGGATCATGAACCCCGGTGCGGTGGTGTCGGGGTAGGGATTGCGCTGGCCTTCGGCCATCGCCAGAGCGGGGGCGCTGCCCCCGCACCCCCGATTTTAGTGGGGCTCTGCCCCACACCCCGAGGTATTTTTGAAGCAATGATGGGGGAGGATGTGGTTGGAGGTCAGTCGCCCTCGAATTCGCAGAGCACGTGGACATTCTGCCCCATCGCCTCCAGCTTGGTACGGCCGCCCAGATCGGGCAGGTCGATTATGAAGCTGCATCCGATGACCTCGGCACCCAGCTTTTCGATCAGCTTGATCCCCGCCTCGGCGGTGCCGCCGGTGGCGAGCAGGTCGTCGACCAAAAGCACCTTTTCGCCCGGCTGCAAGCTGTCCTCGTGCAGCTCCATCGTGGCCTCGCCATATTCCAGCTGGTAGGTTTGTTCGATAGTCTTGCCGGGCAGTTTGCCTTTTTTGCGGATCGGAACGAAGCCGGTGGACAACTGATGTGCAATGGCGCCGCCCATGATGAAGCCGCGCGCCTCCAGACCGGCCACCTTGTCGAACCGGATGCCCGCATAGGGGTGCAGCAGTTGGTCGACCGCCATGCGAAACCCGCGCGCATCCAGAAACAGGGTGGTGACATCGCGGAACATGATCCCCTCATGGGGGAAGTCCGGGATGGTGCGGATGTAGTCTTTGACCTGCTTACGGTTGGGCATATGTGCTCCGGAAATTGCGTGCATCTCCGGATACCCCAGCGGCGGGGGCGTGGAAAGGCTTTAGCCGAGCCGTGCGGCCTGCACATGCATCCAGTCGAAATTCTTGACGCGGCCCAGCGAGGTCCAGCCCTGACGCTCCCAGATTTGCCAGAAGTCGGCGCAATCGGGATGGGCGAAGCTGGCGCGGCCACGGCCCCATTTCAGGCGGTTGCGTTCGGGGTCGAAGTCGATGGCGATGCCCCAGCTATGGGTGGACCAACTGCTGCCGCCGCGCATCTTGCGCGGGTTGTAGTCGCCGCCGAACAGATCGAAGCCGAGGCGTTCGATCTCTTTGAGCCCGTAGTGGTCATGCACCTGTTCCACGATCTCGCCCAGACTGTTGGCCACCTTCTTGTGCACCTTGAAGCCGGAGCGGCGCTGCGACTTGTTCCACGCGATCTTCAGAGGCCACGGGCAGGAAACCGACACCAGTTCGGGAGACCGCCCACCGGGGATGCCGTGGGGGCCGTAAAAACTGGTCATCTGCGATTGCTTGGGGAACTGGTGCGGGTTGGCGTCGATCGGCTCCTCATCCCGCCACGCATGGACGAAGCCGTTGCGCAGCTTCTCCTCCAGCGCGTCGGCGGCCCAAGAGGTTTGCGGGCCCCAGAATCCGTCCACGGTGCCCGCGTCGATGTCGTTGGCATGGCAGTAGAGTTGCAGAAACATGATGGTCTGCCGTTTGTCGCTGAGGTCTTTCCAACCGGCGGGGGGTGTTCCCCCGATCTGCGGAATGCCCTTCTTAACTGCGTCGTGGGTCATGGGGCCACGATCCCCGTCGATGCGGCCCGCATAATGGCCCATATCCTTGAGCTTGGATTGCACAAGCTTGATTGCAGCAGTGTCCATGCGGAAATCCTCCTGTTTGTTATTTTTGTGGTTGAAATAAGTATAGTTTACGTCAGCGTAAGCCGCCGCGTGAGTGAAATCGTAAGATGCTGTAAATAATATAAAAAAGCGGAATACTCCCACCTTTCTGTCACGGTTTTCTCACGGCTGGGCGGGGTAATTCTGTGGTAAACTTTGTCCACTTTCTTTTAATTTTATCAAAAGGAGTTTGTCTAATGCGCGTTTTATTAGCCGTCATTCTGGGCATAGCTATGGCTGGACCTGTCGCCGCGAAAGAGTGTCCCAACGGATACTACAATTGCGGTGGCAATTTATGCTGTCCGAATTGAGGAGGTCGTCATGAAACTGAAACTTTTGCTATGGCCGCTCGGGATTTTCTTGACCGGCGTGCTGGTGGCCTTTGCCACCACCTTGTTCTTGACCGTGAGCTTCGAGGATGTGCTGCTCAAGAAAAAGCAAATCCACGCGGGTCATCTAAACGCGCCCTGGCCGGGTAAGGCCTATGCCTACTACAAGCCGACAGGGCAATTCGTGTCGACGCCGTTATGCAGCAAGGAACAGACAGAGGTGTCTATCTCCAAGCTGCCTGAAACGGTCGAGGCGCATAACAAGCTGGGTCTCCAGTTCGCGCAGGCGATGGCCTATGTCACAGGCACCCTCGGCGTGTCTGGCGATGGCGGGTTCGAGGTGAAGGCTGTTTCGCTGGTGATGCCCTTTGAAAAGCAGTTCTCCACGACCAGTCAAACCGCCTATCTAGAATACTGCCTTCAGGACGTCGTGGATACGGCCGCTCATCCCGATTATCTGGTGCTCATGGTGACAAATGTGTATTTCGCCGAGAACGAAAGCACCGGCCTTCCTGAAGGCAAGATGGTCGGGTTCAACCCGAAGCCAATCACGTTCAACTATTGCGATCCGGCTGCCAATGCAGCGGACTGCGATTTTGAACAGGTATCGGTCGACTATTACGACGCCCGATGGGTGACGCGGGTAAAGGACTTTCTGGACCTGATTTCGATCTCCTAAAGCAAGCGCCCCGCGACTGCATCCAGTTTGGCCATCACGGTTTTGTCGCGGGCCTCCGGCGCGGTCAGAATGGCGTATTCCAGCGCGCGGTCGCAGCCATGGGGGCAGGGCGCGCGCTCCGCCCCCAGCAGGGCGGGCAGTTTGGCCACCATGTCGCGGGCATGGGCCGCGTTGCCCATCAGCGTGGCAATGATCTGGGTCACGTCAACCTCGCCGTGGTCAGGGTGCCAGCTGTCGTAGTCGGTGATCATGGCGACGGAGGCGTAGCAAAGCTCCGCCTCGCGGGCGAGCTTGGCCTCGGGCATGTTGGTCATGCCGATCACATCCGCGCCCCAGCTGTCGCGGTACATTTTGCTTTCGGCCAGCGTCGAGAATTGCGGGCCTTCCATCGCCAGATAGGTGCCGCCGTTGTGGACGTTGATGCCGGTGTCTTTGGCCGCCTCAAGGCAGGCTGCGCCCAAGCGGGGGCAGGTCGGGTGCGCGACGGAGACATGCGCCACGCAGCCCGTGCCGAAGAAGGACTTCTCACGGGCAAAGGTGCGGTCGATGAACTGGTCCACGATCACGAAGTCACCGGGGGCCATTTCCTCGCGGAATGACCCGCAGGCAGAGACGGAGATCACATCCGTCACACCCAGCCGCTTCAGCGCGTCGATATTGGCGCGGTAGGGAACCGTGGTGGGCGAATGCACATGCCCGCGCCCGTGGCGCGGCAGGAAGGCCATTTTGACGCCGTCCAATGTGCCGGTGAGGATCGCGTCTGATGGCGCACCCCACGGGGTCTCCACTTTTTGCCACTCCGCCCCTTCCAGCCCGTCGATCTCGTAGAGGCCGGAGCCGCCGATCACGCCGATCATCGCATCTGCCATTTGGTATCCTTCATTTGTGAATTGCAGTGTTTGGCGGCATATTGGCGGAAGGTGTCCCGGATGGAAATGCACCGGACGCGACATCACGCAACCGTATGCTCAAGTATTCCGTGCATTCCGCGACTGTGTGCGCTAACAGGCCCGCAACTCATCGACATATGTGACCTGACAAGAGGCAGCAGCGTGACCAACAAGCTGATGGCGTCCCTCGCCAAAAATCCTATTCTGAACGAATTGAGCCTTGCGCCCTCCGGCCCCATGGGTGCCGCGCGCTGGCGTATCGAGATCCTGTCCGGCCTGACCGTGGCGCTGGCCTTGGTGCCGGAAGCCGTGGCCTTCGCCTTCGTGGCGGGGGTTCACCCGCTGGTGGGGCTCTATGCGGCGTTCATCGTCGGCCTGATCACCGCGTGTATTGGCGGGCGTCCGGGGATGATCTCCGGTGCCACTGGTGCGTTGGCTGTTGTGATGGTGTCGCTGGTGGCCGCGCATGGGGTCGAGTATCTGTTCGCCACGGTAATCCTGATGGGACTGCTGCAAATCGCGGCGGGTATCTTCAAGCTGGGCAAGTTTATCCGGCTGGTGCCGCATCCGGTGATGCTGGGCTTCGTGAACGGCCTCGCCATCGTGATTTTCCTCGCGCAAATGAGCCAGTTTCAGGTGCCCGGCACCGCCACAAGCGGCGGACATGGCATTGCCAGTGGCCAATGGATGACGGGATGGCCTCTGGCGATCATGCTAGGGCTGACCGTTCTTACCATGGCAATCATCTGGGCCACCCCCAAGGTAACGAACCTGATCCCTGCGCCTCTGGCAGGTATCGGCATCGTCGCGCTGTTGGTTATCGGCTTTGGCATTGACGTGCCTCGCGTAGGTGATCTGGCCTCCATCAAGGGCGGCTTGCCGCCGTTCCACATCCCGTTCAGCTTCGGCGGCGAGGGTGGCACAGGGCTCTATGGCGACATGCTGGCGCCGTTCACGCTCAAGACGCTCTGGATCATTTTCCCCTACGCCGTGATCCTTGCTGCCATTGGTCTGATCGAAAGCCTGCTGACGCTGAACCTTGTAGGCGAAATGACCAATAAGCGCGGTGGCGCGTCGCAGGAATGTGTGGCCCAAGGTGTGGCCAACACCGTCACCGGCTTCTTCGGCGGCATGGGCGGCTGCGCGATGATCGGGCAATCCATGATCAACGTGAAATCCGGCGGCCGCACGCGCGTGGCGGGTATCGCAGCGGCGCTTTTCCTGTTGGCGTTCATTCTGGTCGCCTCGCCGCTGATCGAGCAGATCCCGCTGGCCGCATTGGTGGGGGTGATGTTCATGGTGGTGATCGGCACCTTCGCGTGGAACTCGTTCAACATCATGCGCAAGGTGCCGCGTTTGGACGCGTTCGTGATCGTCTTGGTGACCATCACTACGGTGATGTATGACCTCGCCATCGCGGTGGTCGTGGGCGTCATCGTGTCGGCGCTGGCCTATGCGTGGCAGAACGCCCGCCGCATCCACGCCGACACCGAAATTATGGAAGACGGCACCAAGGTCTACAAGGTCGAAGGCCCGCTGTTCTTCGGTTCTGCCGAAGGGTTCTCCGAGCTGTTCACCCCGAAGGACGACCCTGACGAGGTCATCATCGACTTCGCACGCAGCCGCGTGGCCGACCAGTCGGCCCTGCAAGCCATTGAGGCCATCGCCGGTAAGTACGAGGCAGAGGGCAAGTCCGTCCATCTGCGCCACCTCAGCCGTGACTGCCACCAGTTGCTGACCAAGGCGGGCCAGTTGATGATCGACAGCGACGACGACCCCGACTACGAGATCGCCGTGGATTACTCGGTCAAGACCGGCGTCATGGCGGGCGGGCATTAGCAACGCACGCTCGCCTAGGAAAAGATTAACGGGGGGCGGCTAGAACCTGCCCCTCGACGTCGAAACATAGCTCGTGGAAATCAGGCCCCGTACCCATGGGGCAATCTGACTGACGCATGCGTTCAAAGATGCAGGGCCTAACCCCCCTGTCTGGCTCAACCCGCGAAATGGCGGCGCCGCCACCTATGTCTCCAGCGCCAGTTTTAGGGCGTTTATCCCCAGATAGAGATGACCGCATCACCCCGCGCCGCTTTCCGGCGGCTCGGGGCGTTTGGCGTGCTATTCGCCCGGTCGCTTGAGGCTGAATAGATCCGCAACACGGCTGTAGTCACGATAGCCCAGCCGCGCCAATGGCTGGAACTTGGTCACGTCGAACATGCCGTCGACAAGACAGTCATCACGCAGGTGCACGCCGGTGACCTCTCCGAACACGGCGAAATTCGCCTCGCCGGGCAGTTGCAATATCTGGGTCAGTTTGCACTCAAGATTGGCAGGCGTGTTCGCCACGCGCGAGCAGGGGATGGTGTCACACTCCGCCCGCTCGATCCCCGCTTTCGTGAACTCGTCAACCTCCTTGTCCCACGGCCCCGACGTCACATTCATCACGTCGCGCGCCGCGTATTCCACCACGTTGACGCAAAACACGCCCGTGTCGCGGATGTTGGACACGCTATCCTTGGTGCCGTCACGGTCCGGCTTGGCCGTGGTCGAGGCGAACATGACCTGAGGCGGCACATAGGCCACCGCATTGAAGAAGGAATAGGGCGCAAGGTTCTCGGACCCGTCAGACCCGCGGGTGGATATCCAGCCGATCGGTCGCGGCGTCACGATGGCGTTGAACGGGTTATGCGGCAGACCGTGGCCGTCTTCGGGGCGGTAGAACATCTCTGGCGTCTCCTTCTTGGTTGCCCAAGAGGTAGCGCCATGTAGACTGCGCCGAAAGACAAAAACAGGCAGGGTGCTTGGAACTCAGAATCGAAACTCCGCAGGACTGGTGGGCCGTCGAGGCGCTCTATGACCTGTCCTTCGCGCCCGGGCGCACCGCGCTGTCGTCCTATCGCTTGCGCGACGGGGTCGATCCGGTGCCGGAGTTGTCCTTGGTCGCAAGCGACGATATGGGCATCATCGGCGGCGCCATCCGCTACTGGCCTGTTCTTGTGGGCACACATGATGCGCTGCTGTTGGGGCCGGTTGCTGTCCACCCGACCCGTCAGGGCGAGGGCCTTGGCGGGGCTTTGGTGCGCGACAGTCTGGCCCGCGCGGAGGCGCTGGGCTGGAAACGGGTTCTGCTGGTCGGCGACGCGCCATATTACGGGAAATTCGGGTTCCAGAAGGTCGACGGCGTCGAGATGCCGCCGCCCACGAACCCCGACCGCGTGTTGGGATTGTGGGACTGGAACGGAGTCAAAGGACAGGTCACATCCTTGAAAACCGCAGCGGAAAGCCGCATTTATTCAAGATGAGCCAGACAGTTTTGCCGCCAGTCAGACCCGCCGATCCTCCTTTGGAGACGCAAATCAAGCATCTTGCCGCCCGCTACCGCAACTCGCGCGGCATCGGATTGAAGGTGTTGAACGCGCTTGGCGCACAGGCGGAAGGCCTGCTGGAGCGATTGCCGAAAGGCGCGCGCGACGGGCTGGACGGGGCCACGATCAAGGCGTTGGAGTTCAGTTTCACGGCGGCGGCAAAGACCCGTGCCAATGTGCCGGATTCCGGCCAGTGGATGACACGCGCACTGACGATGGGCACCGGGGCCGCTGGCGGGTTCGGCGGGCTGCCATCCGCGCTGGCCGAGCTGCCGGTGACCACCACCGTGATCCTCCGCGCGATCCAGACCATCGCCGAGGAGAACGGCTTTGACACCACTCACCCCGATACGCGGGCCGAATGTTTGCAGGTCTTCGCCTCCGCCGGCCCGCTGGCAGAGGATGACAGCACCGATCTCAACTTCCTGACCCTCCGGCTCAGCGTCACCGGAGCGACCCTTCACGGCGTCATCAAGCAGATCGCGCCTAAACTTGCCATGGTGATGGGGCAAAAGCTTGCCGCACAGACGATTCCGGTTCTGGGCGCGGTCACGGGGGCGGCGATCAATTACAGCTTCACGAGCTATTATCAGGAAATGGCTCAGATCAGTTTCGGCCTGCGTCGACTGGCCGAGGAGACAGGCACCGACCGCGCGGCCTTGGTGGAGATGTTCCGCAAGGAAGTTTCGCAAAAATCCGGTTAGGGTTAACCGATTTGTAAGACCTTAGCAGTTATCTGGACGGGTAAGTGACCTGCGGCCGCATTATTCGCGATCTCGGGTCAATGCAGGTAACCAGTTTATTTTGACGGGTCTTCCCTCCTGTTGGCTCGGCCTGCCGTTCGGATCAAACCGGACGGCAGGCTTTTTTATTGTCAGGGGGCTCAGGATTTGTTGTTCCGGCCCGTCAGCCAATCCATGACCGCCGGTCTCACCGATTGCGCACCCGACGCGCGTGCCGCGTCGATGACCGCTTTTGCCTCACCCAGATCAACGCGACGCAGCAGGCTTTTGACCGGCCCGATAGAAGCGGGCCGCATGGACAGAGTCCGCATCCCGATGGCGGCGAAACACATCGCCTCGATGGGTCGACCCGCGTCCTCGCCGCAGAAGCTCATCGGTGTGTTGGTGTCTTGGCAGCGGGCGACGATCTGCTCCAGAAATGTCAGGAAACTGACATTCAGCGTGTCGTAGCGCTTGCGCACCCGCTCGTTCTCGCGGTCGGCAGCGAAGAAAAACTGCTTGAGGTCGTTCCCGCCGATCGAGATGAAATCCGCCAGTTCGAAGAACTGCTTGGGCGCGAAGGCAAGCGACGGGGTTTCCAGCATGGCGCCGATCTTGACGTCGGCGGGCAGGGCATGGCCCAGCTTCCGCTCCCGGTCCAATTCGTCCAGCAGATGTTGCCGTGCCTCGCGGAACTCGTCGAACTGGGCGACAAACGGGAACATCACCGACAAGGGCCGACCGTTCGCAGCGCGGATCAGCGCCTGCAACTGCATCCGCATCACGCCCTTCTTGTCCAGTCCCACACGGATCGCGCGCCACCCCATCGCGGGGTTCGGCTCCTCGGTGGGCTTCATGTAGGGCAGCACCTTGTCGGAGCCGATGTCCAGCGTGCGGAACACCACCTGCTTGCCCTGAGCCGCATCCATCACGGAGCTGTAGATCGCCGCCAGTTCAGAGCGGCGGGGCACATGGGCGCGGGTCAGGAACTGTAGTTCGGTGCGGAACAGGCCGACGCCCTCGGCGCCCGAGCCGATCAGCGACGGCAGATCGGCGATCAGCCCGGCGTTCATATGCAACGAGATCGTCTTGCCGTCCACAGTGGTTGCTGGCTTGTCACGGATCGAGGCATAGCGCTGCTGCGCTTGCGTCTGCATCGCAATCTTGTCGCGGAAGGCAGAGGCGACCGCGTCTTCGGGGCGCAGATGAACCACGCCCTGATCGCCGTCCACAAGGATATGGTCGCCGTTGAGCGCCTCCGTCAGAATGCGTTTGGCGTTGATGACCAGCGGAATGGCCCAGGCCCGCGCCACGATGGCAGCGTGCGACCCTACAGAGCCTTCTTCCAGCACGATGCCCTTGAGCTTCTTGCCATAATCCAACAATTCGCCCGGTCCGATGTTCTTGGCAACCAGTATGGGGTTTTCCGGCATTTCCGCGCCGGTGTCGCTGCCCTGACCGGTCAGCAGACGCAAAAGCCGGTTCGACAGGTCGTCCAGATCGTGCAGCCGCTCTCGCAGATAGGCGTCTGGCACACTTTGCATGCGGGCGCGGGTGGCGGATTGTTCTTTCTCCACGGCGGCCTCGGCGGATAGGCCAAGCCCGATATTCTCCTCGATCCGCCTTCCCCAGGACTTGGAGTTTGCGAACATCCGGTAGGCTTCGAGCACCTTCATCTGTTCTTTGTCGGGATTTTTGCCGACGGCCCCCAGCATGTCATCAACGCTGCCGCGCAGGGTGGCCATTGCCTCCTCCAGCCTGCGCATTTCCTCATGCGGGTCGTCGGCGATCGGGTTGGTCACCACGACGCGCGGCTCGTGCAGGTAGACGTAGCCTTCGGCGGCGCCTTCCTGACCTGTACTGCCCCGGAACATGGCCTGTTGCGTATGGCGTGCGCCCATGGCGGCGCCTTCACCGACAAAGGCACCCAGCTCGGTCATCTCGGCCAACACCATGGCCACAACCTCCAACGCGTAGACTTCGTCGTCGGTGTAGACGTAGGCGTCCTTCGATTGGACGACCAGCACGCCAAGCGTCTCGCCCAGTCGCTGGATCGGAAGGCCAAGAAAGGACGAGAATTTCTCCTCGCCGGTTTCCGGCATGAAGCGAAAGCCCTTGGCCGAAGGGGCATCAGACGTGTTCACCGGTGTCGAGGTGCGGGCCACGCGGCCGACAAGCCCTTCGCCGATGCGCATACGGGTCTGGTGCACGGCCTCTTGCTTCAAGCCCTCGGTGGCGCAAAGCTCCAGCGTGTCCGGGTCGCGAAACAGATAGATTGAACACACATCCGCCCGCATGGACCCGGCGATGATGGAGGTGATGCGGTCAAGCCGTTCCTGTCCCGCGCCTTCTTCGGCAAGGGTGTCGCGCAGGCGGCCAAGCAGCTTGCGGCTTTCGCTTTCGTAATTATCGGGCAATGTGGCAGGCTCTCCCCGTGGTCCTTCATTTCCGCTATAGCGGGGTTTTTGACGGAAGGGGAGAGGTCTTCCCCGGCGTAAGTGTGAAAACGCCGGTAGGTTTAGGCCACTTTGTCCAGATCAAACGCGTCATGCAGCGCTTGGACGGCCAGTTCCATGTATTTGCGGTCGATCAGCACCGAAATCTTGATCTCGGAGGTGGTGATAACCTTGATGTTGACGCCTTCCGCCTGAAGCGCGGAGAACATCTTGGCCGCGACGCCCGCATGACTGCGCATCCCGATGCCCACCACGGACACCTTGGCCACATCCGTGTCGGCCACCAGATCGTGGTAGTTGATGGAACCGGCGGCCTTGGCGTCCGCCATCGCCTTCTCGGCGCGGGGAACCTCGTTGACGGGGCAGGAGAAGGTCATATCCGTGCGACCCTCTTCCGAGATGTTTTGCACGATCATGTCCACGTTCACGCCCGCCTCGGACAACGGCCCGAAAATGGCGGCGGCGATGCCCGGACGGTCGGCGACCGAGATGAGGGTCATTTTGGCTTCGTCCCTGACGAAGGCCACACCAGAAACCACATTGCTTTCCACGATATCCTCCTCGGCACAGACCAGTGTGCCCGCGTTGTCGTCCATTTCTTCAAAACTTGACAGAACCCGCAGCTTCACGCCGTAGCGCATGGCCAGCTCGACCGAGCGGGTTTGCAGAACCTTTGCGCCCAGCGAGGCCAGTTCCAGCATTTCCTCGAAGGCGATGCGGTCCAGCTTGCGGGCCTTGTCCTCGATGCGCGGGTCGGTGGTGTAGACCCCGTCCACGTCCGTATAGATGTCGCACCGCTCCGCCCCGAACGCGGCGGCAAATGCGACGGCAGTGGTGTCGGAGCCGCCGCGCCCCAGCGTGGTGGTGCGGCCCTCATGACTGATGCCCTGGAAGCCCGCGACCACGGCGACCTTCATGCCCTCGTTGAATTTTGCGTCCAGATTGGCGGTGGGGATTTCCTCGATGCGGGCGGAGCCATGTGCGTCGGTGGTCTTCACCGGCACCTGCCAGCCCTGCCAGCTGCGTGCGGGCACGTCCATTTGCTGCAAGGTCAGCGCCATCAGGCCGGCGGTCACGTTCTCGCCGGACGAGACAATCGCGTCGTATTCGCGGGCGTCATAAAGCGGTGAAACGTCCTCGACCCAGCCCACCAACTCGTTGGTCTTGCCGGACATGGCCGACACGATCACGATCACCTCGTAGCCCTTGGCCACCTCGACGCCCACGCGCTTTGCGGCGCGGCGGATGCGGTCCGGATTGGCGACGGACGTGCCGCCGAATTTCATAACCAGTCTTGGCATGGGTTTTGCCCCTTGTCGTATCGTGCTGCCTCTTATGACGCGGCGGCACGAAGGGCAAGGGGCGCGGGGCCAGTAAGGCACCTTGCTGCTAGAGGGGGTGGCTCATGTGCCGGGCCTCTTGTGGGCGGGACGGGTCTTGAGCCGTGTCAGCAACTTGCTTGTCCAAGGAAGAAAAACGTAGCTGATGAGCACGACGTTGATTGAAATCAGCAAGACCGACCGCACTGCTGCGGGGAAGGTTTCAGGTAATAGCAAATCGGCGAAATAGCACAATGCCGCGCCTAGAACGAGAATCCAGAAGATCAGAATTACGACAATTTCGATTTTGCTCACCCGCGACCTCGGACTTAGAAATAGGGAGAATTCGTCGACATGGGGATGCTTCGTTACCTTTTGTGGATGCTGGTCCAAATTCGCAAGGCAGTCTTTCCGCAGGTCCGAGCTTTCCCACCTTTCGAGGTTCTTTCGCGAGTCGAACGAGAAAACGTTTACGAGTTCATAACAATCACCCTGCTTCGATAGGCTGTTGTGGTCACCCAGATATCCTTCCTCATTGGCCGCGGCTTTCTGCAATTGTTCGAGGGACTGCATGATGTCATCTTTGAATTCGTCCTCAAACCGCCGAACGATGATGGACAGGACAGGGCGCGCATCATTTGGCATTGCCAAGCTCTCCTTAGTTCAGTTCCAAGAACCCGAACGCCAATAATTAGCGACAATCTATAGCGCCGGTTGAGGTGCCCCCGCTAGTTGTTCTTGCGGTTCGGTCCAAACGGCAGGGGCACAACGGGAATGCCGTCGTCGATCAGCGCCTTGGCGTCCTTCAGCTTCGCCTCGCCGTAGATCGCGCGTTCCGGCGCGGTGCCGTCATGCATGGCGCGGGCTTCCTTGGCGAAATTTTTGCCGACATTCTCCGAGTTAGCCTCGATCTTCGCGCGCAACTCCTTCAACGCCTGCTCGGCGGGGGAGGCGGGGGCGGAGAGCGGTTTGTCCTCCGATGTGCGCACGCGGGGGGCCATGATGGACTTCTTAACCTCGTCCGTGCCGCACACGGCGCAAGTCACCATGCCCGCCGACAACAGCTTGTCGAAGGCGTCTGCCGACTGGAACCAGCTGTCGAAGCTGTGGTCTTTGGCACAGGTGAGGGCGTAGCGGATCATTGGGGTCTAAGGTCCTTGTTGCGTCATATAAATTTAGGCACGCGCGGGGCGAAGGCAAGGCCCTGTCGGTCTAGCCCTTCAGCAAAGCCGCGTCGAAATTCTTGATAATCTTGCGCAATTCGGGCTCGCGCACACGGGCCGCGGCCTTTTTGATGCTGAACCATTTGCGGGTCCGCTCCTTGCTTTCAGGCCAGACCTTGTGGGTCTTCTGAACCTTCAGCGGAAACACCGAGACCGCGCAGGGCAGGTCGTTCGATTTGTCCATGATTTTGGTGTAGGAATAGAGGCCCAGACAGATGTTGTAGGCCTTGCCCTCGACGCCCGCTTCCTCGAACGCCTCGATGGCGGCGGCCTGCGCGGGGGACTGGCCTTCCATCGGCCAGCCCTTGGGGATGATCCAGCGCCGCGTCTTGCGTGACGTCACCAAAAGCACCTGCGTCTCGCCGTCTTGCACACGGAAACACAACGCCCCGAATTGGGTGCGCACATCCCGTTTCTGGGCGTCCTCCATGCGGAGGGCGGGGTGTTTCATCTTGATCAGCGACATGCTCTGCTCCGGTGGCGCGATTACACGCCTTTTCCCTAAACTAGCCGCGAATAATGAATAATTAAAGAGGATTGCGCCGAACCCCCTGTTCCTTCGGCGCAGAGCCGCTAGGTATGTGGCCCATGTTGACCCAACCGCTTTTCATCGGCTCCGAGATTTATCGCGGCTCGTCCTATGGCAAGAAGCACCCCTTGCGCGTGCCGCGTGTGTCGACCGTGATGGACCTGAGCCGTGCTTTGGGATGGCTGCCGCCCGCGCAGTTCGTCAACTCGCCCCGCGCCAAGCCCAAGGCGCTGGAAATCTGGCACAGCCCCGACTATGTCGCCGCGTTGCAGGCGGCGGAGGACGCGCAGCATGTCAGCGCGGAAACCCGCGCCCGCCACCGCATCGGCACGCTGGACAATCCGGTCTTCCCCGAGATGTTCCGCCGCCCGGCGACCTCCGCCGGGGGCGCCATGCTGGCAGGCGAGTTGCTGGCAGACGGCGGCGTGGTCTACAGCCCCGCAGGCGGCACGCATCACGGCTTTCCCGACCGTGCGGGGGGATTTTGCTACCTCAACGATCCGGTGCTGGCGATGCTGTCGTTGCGCCGCCAAGGCGTGCAGCGCATCGCCTATGTGGATATCGACGCACATCATCCCGACGGGGTCGAGCATGGCTTCGCAGGGGATCCCGACACCATCATGGTCTCGGTGCATGAGGAAGGCCTGTGGCCGCGCACGGGGGCGGTGGAGGACGACGCTAGTGGCTCGGCCTTCAACCTGCCGGTGCCACGCGGATTGAACGACACGGAAATGGCGCTGATCCTCGACCGCCTGATCCTGCCGGTTGTCACGGCACATCGCCCCGACGCGATTGTCCTGCAATGCGGGGCGGACGCGGTGGAGGAAGACCCGCTGTCGCATCTGAGCCTGTCCAACAACGCGCATCTGCGCGTCTTGCGGGCATTGCGGCCGCTCGCCCCGCGTCTGCTGGTGCTGGGCGGTGGCGGCTACAACCCGTGGAGCGTGGGGCGGTTGTGGACTTCTGTTTGGGGCGAATTGGCGGGGCATGAGGCGCCCGACCGTCTGCCGCCCGAGGCCGAAGCGGTCCTGCGGGCGCTTAGTTTCGAGGGCAACCGCCACGGCCGCAACCCGCCGGAGCATTGGTTCACCACCCTGACCGACACCCCGCGAGAGGGCGCGATCGGCGACGAGCTGCGCACGCGGCTGGATATGCTGACCGCACGGTTGAAGGCGTCGTATTAACGAGGGCTAAACCTTCGGCGTTTTGCCCGCCATAACCTGCAAGAACCAGTCCGTGTCGATATTGCCGCCGCACAGGATCACCGCGCAGTCCTTGCCCGCCATGCGCTCTTTCTCCCGCAACAACCCCGCCAGAGGCGCGGCCCCTGCACCTTCGGCCAGATTGTGGGTGCAGGTGTAATAGGCGCGGATCGCCTCGGCGACCTCGTCATCGCTGACGGTGATGATCCGCTCCGCGCCTTTGGAGTAGATGTCATAGGCCTCTTGCACGGGCAGGCGGACGGCCATGCCGTCGGCGAATGTGTTGGCGCTGTCGGTCTCGACCATGCGGCCCGCCTCGACCGATAGTTTTGCGGTCGGGGCATTCTCCGACACCACGCCCACCACTTTGGTTTTCAGTCCCAAGGCATCCCGCGCCAGAATGGTGCCACAGATGCCGGAGCCGCAGCCTATAGGGACATAGATCGTGTCCAGATCGGGCTGGGCGGAGAGCAACTCGAACGCATAGGTCGCCACGCCGCGCACCAGTTCTTTGTGGAAAGGCGGCACGATGAACAGGCCCTGTTCTTCGGCCACGCGGAAGGCTTCTGCCTTGGCCTCATCGAAATCCTGCCCGTGCTCCACCAGCTCCGCCCCGAAAGCGCGCATGGCGGCGTTTTTCTCGACCGAGTTGCCGTGGGGGACGTAGATCAACGCGCGTAGACCCGCCGCCGTGGCCATCCGCGCCTGGCCTTGCCCGTGGTTGCCCTTTGTGGCTGTGCAGATGCCCGGCACGCCCGGGTGGGTGCGGGTCAGCCAGTCCATGAAGGTGATCGCCCCGCGCATCTTGAACGCGCCGGTGGGCCCGTGGTTTTCATGCTTCACCCAAGTGGGGGTGCCCGTGCGGGCGTTCAGCATCGGCCAGCTATACTGCGCCGTGGCGGGCATGTGGCGGTAGACGAGGGCGCAGGCGTCCTCAAGCTCGGATTTGGTGAATGTCATCATGACGCGCAGCCTAGCGGGCCTGCGCCGTGCTGCAAGCGGCATTTGGCCTTGCGCCCGCCTGTTCTTTGCCCACAATCACCCGCCATGATCCGTCGTCTTTTCATAGCTTTGGTGTTTTGCCTTGCCGCGCTGCCCGTGCGGGCGCAGGACGTGGTGATCTTCGCCGCCTCCAGCCTGAAGACGGCTCTGGACGAGGTGACTGAGGGCCTGCCCGTGCGCATCTCCTACGGCGGCAGCGGGCTGTTGGCGCGGCAGATCATGCAAGGCGCACCGGCGGATATCTTCTTTTCCGCCAACGAGGTCTGGATGGACGCGGCGCAAGATGCGGGCGCGATCCGAGCCGAGAGCCGCGTGGAGCTGTTGTCGAACGCGCTGGTGATTGTCGGCCATGAGGCGGCGCCCTTCGAAGATATGCTCGCAAGCGATGGCCGCGTCGCGACGGGGCTGGTCGCCTCGGTGCCCGTTGGCATCTACGCGAAGGCCTATCTGGAACGCGCGGGCCACTGGGACACCATCTCCCCGCGTCTGGTTGAAACCGATAACGCCCGCGCGGCGCTGGCCTTGGCCGCCCGTGGCGAGGTGCCCTTTGCGGTGGTCTATGCCAGCGACGCCGTGGCGGAGCCTGCGATCCATGTGATCCACGCCTTGCCCGAATTGCCCGACCTGCCGATCCGCTATCCCGTGGCCTTGACAGCCAGCGCGGGACCAGCGGCCGACGCCGTTCTGCAAGCGCTTCAAAGCGACCGCGCAAGGGCGATCTATGCCGCGCACGGGTTCGGGACGCCTTGATGCTGGGTCTGGGGCCACAGGAATGGGGCGCGGTGGCGCTGTCGCTGCGCGTGTCCATCGTGGCGACGTTGGCGATCCTACCACTTGCCATATGGGTGGCCCATCTGCTGGCGCGACGGGACTTCGCGGGCAAGGGCGTGTTGAACGCGCTGGTGCTCTTGCCACTGGTGCTGCCTCCGGTGGTCACCGGCTACCTGCTGCTTTTGACCTTCGGCACGCAAGGCGCGGTGGGCGGCTTCCTCAGCAATCTTGGCATTGTGTTCGCCTTCCGCTGGACGGGAGCGGCCCTGGCCGCCGCGATCATGGCGTTTCCTTTGATGGTTCGGGCGATCCGGCTGGGGTTCGAGGCCAGCGACCGCAGGCTGGAGGAGGCCGCCACCACCCTCGGCGCGTCGCCGTGGCGGGTGTTTCGCACGATCACCTTGCCCGCCGCCTTGCCGTCGGTGATTGCAGGCGCGGTTCTGGGCTTCGCCAAGGCCATGGGCGAGTTCGGCGCGACAATCACCTTCGTTGCCGCCATTCCGGGGCAGACGCAGACCATCCCCTCGGCCATCTATGCGTTCCTGCAAGTGCCCGGTGGCGAAAGCCAAGCGGGGCGGTTGGTGCTGGTGTCTCTGGTGATTGCGCTGGGTGCGGTCGCCGTGTCCGAGTGGATTGCGCGTAAAGTCGCGGGGCGGCGGTTATGAGCGTTTCCGTCCAGATCACGCAGAGCCTTGGCGGGTTCACCTTGGACGCGGGGTTCGAAGGCGAGGGCGGCGTCACCGCGCTGTTCGGGCCGTCGGGCTGTGGCAAAACATCGGTGATCAACGCGATCGCGGGACTGAGCCGCCCGGACGCGGGCCACATTCGCGTGGGCGGGCATGTGCTGTTCGACAGTTCCAAGGGCATATTCGTGCCGCCGCACAAACGCCGGATCGGCTATGTGTTCCAAGAGCCGCGCCTGTTTCCGCATATGAGCGTGCTGGAGAACATAGAATACGGGCGCCCCATGCAGTCGCATTCCACGCCAATGGATGGCGGCTTGGCCGCGCTGGGCATCGACCACCTGATGGAGCGCCGCCCGCGCGATTTGTCCGGCGGCGAGGCGCAGCGGGTGGCGATCGCCCGCGCCATCATGAGCCAGCCCAAAGTCTTGCTGATGGACGAGCCGCTGGCAGCGCTGGACGATGCGCGTAAATCCGAATTTCTGCCTTACCTGCAAGCCTTGGTCGCGCGGACCAGCATTCCGGTTTTCTATGTCAGCCACGCCATGGCGGAGGTGGCCCAGCTGGCAGATCATCTGGTGGTGATGCGCGACGGGCGGGTCGTGCGCTCCGGCCCGTTGGCGCAGATCCTGTCCGATCCCGCTGCCGTCGCCGACATAGGCGTGCGTGAGGCAGGGGCGATTTTGAACGTGACCGTGGCGCGGTCCGACGCGGGCGACGGACTGAGCGAGCTGTCCTGCGGCGCGGGGCGGCTTTATCTTCCAAAAGTGCAAGCGTCGGACGGCGAAACCCTGCGCGTGCGTATTCGTGCCAGTGACGTAATGTTGTCAAAAGACAAGCCCGATGGGCTGTCGGCGTTGAACATTCTGCCCTGTTCGGTGACGCAATTGCACGAGGGCCACGGCCCCGGCGTGGCGGTTGCGCTACGCTCTGGCTCAGTCGATCTGATGGCGCGGGTGACGCGCCGGTCGGCCCGGGCGATGGGGCTGCGGGCGGGGCTGAATTGCTACGCGGTGATCAAATCGGTCTCCGTGGCACCGACCGATATGGGCGGGCGTGGCAGCACGTAGCCCTGTTGCCGAAAAGACCGATTGCCCGAAACGTGCGCAACGGCTTCTTGTGCGCTTCCACCGCTTTGCGGATAAACGCGCCAACTTTCACGCCCCGGAGGCCTGCAATGACATTTCCCCGCGTCCTTCTTGTGCTGACGTTCCTGCTGGGCGCGACGGCAAGCGCTATGGCGGATGGCCACCGGTCGCTCGGCTGGGGCATCCTGACCAACAACGACGCGCTGGGCGACAATCAGGACCGCTGGCGCAGCGCGTCCTTTGTGGTGTCTCATCTGCGCGGGTCGGACTGGTCCGGCCAGCGGCCTGTGCGGTTCGGGGAGTTGATCGAATACCGCATCCGTGCCGAGATGATCACGCCGGTCAACGTGGCCGCGCCGCGCGCGTCGGACCGGCGCTATGTGGGCGCGTTATCCTTTGGTGCGCACACCCATTTCCGGAAGGGTGCGACGCAGATGAGCCTCGGGCTCGATCTGGTCTTTGTCGGCCCGCAAACCAAGCTGGACCAGCTACAGGACGAGTTGCATGGCATCTTTGGCCCCAGCCCCGTGAATGTGGACGGGTTTCAGGTGGATAACGCGGTTTACCCGACCGTCACTTTTGAAGCGGGGCGCGAATATGCTCTCGGCGGGTCAGGCAACCTTCGCCCGTTCGTGGAAATGCAGGCCGGTGCGGAAACGCTCGCGCGGATCGGGGCGGATGTGACCTTCGGCGGCGTCGGGCAGGGCGCTTTGCTGCTGCGCGACAGCACCACGGGGCAGTTCTACACCGGCATCAGGGGCGACCGCCCGGGCGGCCTGTCGCTCATGCTTGGCGGTGACGTCGCCTATGTGGCCGACAGCCGGTATCTGGACACGCCGGGCATCGCCAAAAAGGACATGCGCGCGCGGTTTCGGGCGGGGCTGCACCAGCAGTTCAAGCACGGGGCGCTGTTCTACGGTGCGACCTATCTGAGCGAGGAATACGAGACCCAGCCCGAAGGGCAGTTTGTCGGCTCGCTAAGCGCGCGCTTCGAATTCTAGCCCGCCGGAGGGAGGCCTCTATGCAACAGGTTAGCTTCATGCGTTAACAAATTGTTAACGCGTATCTATCCAGACTCCGGTTTTCGTGCTACCGCTCAGAAAAAGACGACCAACGATAAAAAGACTAGAGCAGGTAACGGACATGAACACGGGCTTTACAGGCACGTATGTCCTCACGTCAGACCAAATCCAGCTGGATGGTGCGCGATGTGCGCCGGATCAGCTGCCTCAGGCCGGTCAGGTCTGGTCATGGCACGGGGACGCCGTGCGTCTGGACGGGGCGCATTCTCCTTTGATCCTCACCAATGAGATCGGGCGTGACGAGTTTCGCCGTCGTGTCGCGCAGGTGGTGGAGCGCAGGTTCGACCTGCCCGAATGCGGCGATCTGAAGATCGGCGATGACCGCGCACCGACCGGCCCCGACGGCTACGTCCTGTCGGATGGCGAGGTGCATTTCACGCTGGTGCCGATACGGTCGCCCCGCTTGGAGGCGGTCTTATGGTGGTGCGCAGATGGCGTTCCGCTCGCGGGGCGAGATTACCGCGTGACCTCCACGCCGGGGGCGCGACCGGTCCAGCACCGTTCAAGTGATTTCGGTGGTGACGTGATCTGCTTCACCCAAGGCACCCGTATCCGCACGCCGGATGGCGACGCGCTCGTTGACCAGCTCGCTGTCGGCGACATGGTGCAGACCAAGGATGACGGCCCGCAAGAGATCCTTTGGATCGGCCAACGCCGCATGTCCGGCGCCCGCCTGTATGCCATGCCCGAACTGCGCCCCGTGCGGCTTCGCGCGGCCGCGCTGGATCAGGACGTGCCGGATGCCGACCTGCTGGTGTCCCCGCATCACCGGATCGTGTTTTCCGGCCCCAAGGCGCAGGCGTTGTTCAACCAGCCCGAGGTGCTGGTCGCGGCTTCCGACCTGATCAACGACACCAGCGTCTTCGTGGACCACACCGTCAAGGAGGTGACCTATATCCACCTGCTGCTGTCGCGCCATCAGGTGCTGTGGGCGAACGGCGTGCAGACGGAAAGCTATCATCCGGCCAACACCACGCTGAAGACGGTCGACGACCACCAGCGGGCGGGCCTGCTGGAGTTGTTTCCCGAGTTGCAAGCCGACCTGCATAGCTACGGCCCCTTTGCACGTCGCAATCTGGACCGGTCCGAGGCCGCAATCCTGACCCACGACATGGTGTAGCCGCGTGGCCTTCGTGAAGGGCCATTGGCAATTGCTGGCGCTCGTCGCGGTGATCTTCGCGCTGTGGTCCACACCGGTCATGGTGCCGTTGAAAATCATCGTTGTTTTGCTGCACGAGTTGTCCCACGGGCTGGCGGCGGTGCTGACTGGTGGCTCCATCGAGCAGATCACCATCTCACCCCAGCAGGGCGGGCAGGCGATGATACGTGGCGGCTCGCGGTTCCTGACGTTAAGCGCCGGATATCTCGGCTCGCTGCTGTTCGGCATGGCGCTGTTGTTCGCGGCGTTGCGCAGCACCGCCGACCGCGCGGTTGTTGCGGGGCTGGGGGTCGCGTTGCTGTTGGTGTCCGCGCTGTATCTGCGCGACCTGTTTGCACTTGTGTTTTGCGTCGGGCTGGCGGTGGTGTTGCTGGCCATGGCGCGCTGGCTGGACCACCGCGCCAATGATCTGGTGCTGCGCGTGATCGGGCTGACCTCGATGATCTATGTGCCGTTCGACATCTTCTCCGACACCATCGCGCGGGCGCATCTGCAATCGGACGCGCGGATGATGGCGCAGGAGTTCGGCGGGGCCACGGTGCTGTGGGGCGGGCTGTGGCTCATACTCAGCGTGCTGGCGATCGGGGCCAGCCTCCGATACGGCTTGCGGGCACCCAGCAACATCGTGTTTCGGCAGGCCACAAAAGCCGATTGACTCCCTCTGCAACCCGTCTATAAGCGCGGCTTCATTGGTGTTGGTGGCCCCCGCAAGGGGATGCCCTGTCGCTGCGGCAAAATCCGCAGAGAGGACAACGCCCTTCTGAAACCGAAAGAAGGAGATCAGCAAGTGACGAAACGTACTGCTGCCAAATACAAAATTGACCGCCGGATGGGTGAAAACATCTGGGGCCGTCCGAAATCCCCCGTCAACCGTCGTGAATATGGCCCCGGCCAGCACGGTCAGCGCCGCAAGGGCAAGCTGTCCGACTTCGGTCTGCAACTGCGCGCCAAGCAGAAGCTGAAAGGCTACTATGGCGACCTGACCGAGAAGCAGTTCAAGCGTACCTACGTTGAAGCTGCCCGCGTCAAAGGCGACACCGGTGAAAACCTGATCGGCCTGCTGGAGCGTCGCCTGGACGCCGTCGTGTACCGCGCCAAGTTCGTGCCGACCGTTTTTGCGGCCCGCCAGTTCGTCAACCACGGCCACGTGACCGTGAACGGCCAGCGTGTGAACATCCCGTCCTACCGTGTGAAGGAAGGCGACGTGATCGAAGTCCGCGAGAAGTCCAAGCAAATGGCGCTGGTGCTCGAAGCATCGCAACTGCCGGAGCGTGACGTTCCCGACTACATGGAAGTCGACCACTCCAAAATGAAAGCGACCTTCGTGCGCACTCCGGGTCTGGGCGATGTGCCTTACCCTGTCATGATGGAACCGAACCTCGTGATCGAATACTACGCACAGAACTAAGGTTCTTGCGGCATTCAGTCCCAAAGGCCGCCCCTCGGGGCGGTCTTTTTGCTTTGGAGGAAGATAAATGACCCACCCAGTCTACGGGCGTATTGACGGCCCCATCGTGATGATCGGCTTCGGCTCTATCGGCAAGGGCACATGGCCGCTGATCGAGCGGCATTTCGAGTATGACGCCGACAAGTTCGTGGTGATCGAGCCGAACGCCGACAACCACAACTTCCTCAAGCAGCACAACATCCGCTTCGTGCCGGACGCGGTGACTCGCGACAATTACCGCGAGTTGCTGGGGGGCATGCTGGAGCGGGGTCGCGGCTTCGTGGTGAACCTGTCGGTGGACACGTCCTCGCTGGACCTGATGAAGTTCTGCCGCGAGATGGAGGTGCCGTATATCGACACCGTGGTGGAGCCGTGGGACGGGTTCTATTTCGAGACCGAAAGCAACGCGGAGCGGACCAACTATGCCCTGCGCCAGAAAGTGCGCGACGAGAAGGCGGCGAACCCCGGCGGCTCGACGGCGGTGTCGTGCTGCGGGGCCAACCCCGGCATGGTGAGCTGGTTCGTCAAGGAGGCGCTGCTGATGCTGGCGCAGGACACCGGCAAGGACGCGACCGCGCCTTCGACCCGCGAAGGGTGGGGCAAGCTGATGCAATCACTCGGTGTCAAAGGCGTCCACATTGCCGAACGCGACACGCAGGCCCGCCGCCTGCCACGCCCGCGAAATGTGTTCGTGAACACATGGTCGGTCGAAGGCTTCATCGCCGAAGGCTTCCAGCCTGCTGAATTGGGCTGGGGCACGCACGAGACGTGGATGCCGGAGAACGCGCATAGCTATGATGTGGGCTGTCAGTCGGCGATCTGGCTGGAACGCCCGGGTGCGATCACCCGGGTGCATACATGGTGCCCCACGCCGGGTCCGCAATTCGGCTATCTGGTGACCCATAACGAGGCGGTGTCTATCTCGGATTACTACACCGTCGGCGCGGCGGATGCGCCTGAGTATCGCCCGACCTGCCACTATGCCTACCACCCCTGCGACGACGCGGTGCTGTCGCTGCACGAGATGTTCGGCTCCGGCCGCCAACAGGTCGAGCATGAAATCCTCGACGTGGATGAGATCGTCGAGGGCATCGACGAGTTGGGCGTGCTGCTCTACGGCCATGAGAAGAATGCGCTGTGGTTCGGCTCGCGCCTGTCCAACGCCGAAACGCGCAAGCTGGCCCCGTATCAGAACGCGACGGGATTGCAGGTCACGTCAGCGGTGCTGGCGGGCATGGTCTGGGCGTTGGAGAACCCGAATGCGGGGATTGTCGAGACCGACGAGATGGACCATGCGCGGTGCCTTGAGGTGCAGCGGCCCTATCTGGGACCGGTCGAGGGGCATTACACAGACTGGACGCCTTTGCAGGACCGCTGGCAGCATTTCCCCGAAGACATCGACGAGAGCGATCCCTGGCAGTTCCGCAACGTGCTCGCCAGTTAAAGAATCGCAGGTCGCCCGCTCTTGGGCGGCTTGCCTGCCGCTGCGTCATTTTGCGCTCCATGCGTGCGCGCTGCGGGGGCGCGAGTGCAAGCGGCACAGCATAAAATCCTCCTCAAGCAGGGGTGGTTGGCAGCTTCGCTGCTTTGCAGCAAGCCCATATAGCGCAGTAATATTTACTGAATTTACATAGTTCTTTTCTGCAACCTGCTGTCCCAGACAAATAAATTTACAAGATTTTCATTCAATACCCGTCGCTTGGCGGAAATTCCTGAAACGGCGTGTTATAACCGCCTCAAGGGGGGCCATACCCGACGATGGCGCACGGCTCTTTCTGCGCCGCCGACACGCTCCCTGCCCCAGATTTTGCGGAGGACCACATGACGACACATTCCAATCCAGACAAGACCTACGCCCCTGATCCCGCGTTCGCGAAAGCAGCGCATGTGGACGCCGCCGGCTACGAGAAAATGTATGAGGCCTCCATGGCCGACCCGGACGCCTTTTGGGCAGAGCAGGGCAAGCGGCTGGACTGGATCAAGCCGTTCTCCAAAGTGTCGGACGTGAGCTTCGATCTGGGGAACGTGCATATCAAGTGGTACGAGGACGGCACCCTCAACGTTGCCGCCAACTGCATCGACCGCCATCTGGAAACCCGTGGCGACCAGACCGCGATCATCTGGGAGCCGGACGATCCCAAGGATGACGCCAAGCACATCACCTACAAGCAGCTTCACCGCGACGTGTGCAAGATGGCCAACGTGCTGGAAACCCTCGGGGTGCGCAAAGGCGACCGCGTGGTCATCTACCTGCCGATGATCCCCGAAGCCGCCTACGCCATGCTGGCCTGCGCGCGTATCGGCGCGATCCATTCCATCGTATTCGCGGGCTTCTCGCCCGACGCGCTTGGTGCGCGGATCAACGGCTGCGACGCCAAGGTGGTCATAACCGCCGATGAAGCCCCCCGCGGTGGCCGCAAGACCGCGCTGAAGTCGAACACAGATCAGGCGCTGCTGCATTGCAAGGACAGCGTCAAATGTCTGGTGGTCAAGCGCACCGGCGGGCAGACCACATGGACCAGCCGTGACTACGACTATAACGACATGGCGATGGAGGCCGACGACGTCAGCAAGCCGGTCGAGATGAACGCCGAAGACCCGCTGTTCATCCTCTACACCTCCGGCTCGACCGGCCAGCCCAAGGGCGTGGTGCACAGCACCGGCGGCTATCTGGCTTATGCCGCGATGACGCATCAATACACATTCGACTACCATGACGGCGACGTGTTCTGGTGCACTGCGGATGTGGGCTGGGTCACCGGCCACAGCTACATCGTCTACGGCCCGCTGGCCAACGGCGCGACCACCATCATGTTCGAGGGCGTACCGACCTATCCTGACGCGGGCCGCTTCTGGGAGGTTTGCGAAAAGCACAAGGTAAACCAGTTCTACACTGCGCCGACCGCGCTGCGCGCGCTGATGGGGCAGGGCAACGAGTTCGTCGAGAAATACGACCTGAGCGACCTGAAGGTGCTGGGCACCGTGGGCGAGCCGATCAACCCCGAGGCGTGGACGTGGTACTACAACGTCGTGGGCAAAGGCAAAGTGCCGATCGTGGACACATGGTGGCAGACTGAAACCGGCGGCCACCTGATGACCCCGCTGCCGGGTGCCACGAACCTCAAGCCCGGCTCCGCACAGCAGCCGTTCTTCGGGATCAAGCCTCTGGTTCTGGACCCGCAATCGGCCGAAGTGATCGAGGGCAATGACGTCGAAGGCGTCCTTGTCATCGCAAACTCGTGGCCCGGCCAGATGCGCACCGTCTGGGGCGACCACGAGCGGTTCGAGAAGACCTATTTCAGCGACTACCCCGGCTACTACTTCACCGGCGACGGCTGCAAGCGCGATGCCGATGGCGACTACTGGATCACCGGCCGCGTGGACGATGTGATCAACGTGTCGGGTCACCGCATGGGCACCGCCGAGGTTGAAAGCGCCCTCGTCGCGCATGAGAAGGTGGCGGAGGCCGCTGTGGTCGGCTACCCGCATGACATCAAGGGGCAGGGCATCTACGCCTATGTCACCCTGATGAACGGTGTGGAGCCGACCGAGGAGCTGCGCAAGGAGCTGGAAAAATGGGTCCGCACCGAGATCGGCCCGATTGCCAAGCCGGACCTGATCCAATGGGCGCCGGGCCTGCCGAAAACCCGCTCCGGCAAGATCATGCGCCGCATTCTGCGCAAGATTGCCGAGGATGATTTCGGCGCGTTGGGTGACACCTCGACGCTGGCGGAACCTGCCGTAGTCGATGATCTTGTCGACAACCGCATGAACCGGAAGGACGCGTGATGGACGGCTCCAACAATCCTTCGGCCGCGCCGGTTCTGATCCTCCTCGGGCCTCCGGGCGCGGGGAAGGGCACGCAGGCGCGGATGCTCGAAGACAGCTTCGGCCTTGTGCAACTGTCCACCGGCGATTTGCTTCGTGCAGCCGTGGCCGCAGGCACCGAGGCCGGCAAGCAGGCCAAGGCGGTGATGGAAAGCGGCGGGCTGGTCAGCGACGAGATCGTGCTGGCGATCCTCAAGGACCGGCTGGCGGAGCCTGATTGCGCCAAGGGCGTGATCCTCGACGGCTTCCCGCGCACCACGGTGCAGGCCGAGGCGCTGGACGATTTGCTGGCCGCCAACGGCCAGCGCATCAACGCCGCGATTTCGCTGGATGTGGATGACGCCGAGATGGTCACGCGCATCGCGGGCCGCTTCACCTGTGGCGGTTGTGGCGAGGGGTATCACGACACGTTCAAGGCTCCGGTTGTTGCCGAGACTTGCGACAAATGCGGCTCCATCAACATGGTGCGCCGCGCCGATGACAATGCCGAAACCGTGGCGTCCCGGCTGGAGGCTTACCACGCGCAGACCGCACCCCTGATCGACTACTACGATGGCAAGGGTGTATTGGTCCGCGTCGTCGCGATGGGCGACATCAAGGCAATCGCCGCCGATCTGGGCGCGATTGTGAGCCGCGTGTCGGCCTGAGCCTGTTTCCGCCGATCTCCTGCGGGTAGAAATAATAAAGGGCGCACCTGCTGCGCCCTTTGTTACGCTTGGGGCTAGTTTCTTTAATCTCAGGTGTTTTCGATGAAATATTGTGCGGCCCTTCTCCTCGCCCTGACCGCCACATCCGCTGCGGCGCAGGACACCAAGGCGTGGTTTGTTCTGATTAACCAAGGCGCGGGACGCACCGTCGTCGACGCGGAATGGTCGCAAGCCCTGACACAGGCGGGCGTCGAGGATCAGGTGCAGACCGTGATCGACACGGATTTCTACGCCATCGACCGCACTATCGAGAAAGCCAAGTCCGAGGGTGACGGCACCGTGGTGTTCATGGTGACGGGTAATCTTGGCACCACCGACCCGGCAAAACATGCCGAGGTCATTAAAACCCTGACCACCCCTAACCCCGACGCGCCGCTTCTGGATGGCTCTTTCGCGATGCTGCAAAGCGATGGCTGCGCTTTGGTGCGTAAACCCCTGACCGGGCGCGAGTTTATCCATACGGACACAATCCTCACCATAAACGACCCGCAAGCGCGGGTGGATTGCTACGCGGCGGCGATCACCTATGCGATGAACAATCTCGATGAATTCGGCCCGCGCACGCCGTTCGACCAGCAGATCGACGTAGGCGCGGCGGAGCGTCAGACCAACCTGCCGCCGATGGCGGTGAGTTCCAAGGCGCTGATCGACCCGAGCGATCCGAACACCGCCAACGGCCCCGTGCGCCGCGCCAGCAATGTCTACAAACCGGGCGAAAAGATGGATTTCCACGCCAATATCCTGAATGTCGGTCGTTTCGATCCCGGCACCTCCAAGGCCCGCTACGAGATCCGGCTGGATCTGGAAGTCACCCGAAAGGATGGCGACGGCAAGCAGGTGATGGAGAACGCCTACACCTATACCGGCCAAAGCACCCACCGCATTCCGGTGCCCGACGACTACTTCTCCAACTTCGTGACCGCCGGGTTTTCGCTGACGAACCCCGGTGAATATCTGGTGGAGCTGGTCCTCACCGACCTGTCGCGGCCCGACGCCGAAGGCACGTCCGTGCGGGTGCCTTATGACGTCGTGATTGCGGACTAGAAACGAGCACCGCGCAGCGTCTTCGCAGTGCAGTGAACTGATGTGATCCCGTCTCGGGGTAGTGCCTTGCATGACCCTGTCGGGCATAGGATTCCGGTTCATCCAGTCGGCACGGGATAAGCAAATTAACGATAAGAATCGACTTTTCGTCTAAATTGTGCAAGTTTCAGTCGTCGTAAAGGGTTGTGTTTATAGTCGGTAAATCCAGTGAAGTCTGTCTTCTGCACCATTTTCATGTGTCTGCTTCTGGCGAGTTTTCCATCACTCGCCACCGCTCAGGCGGTATCGGATTCAGCGGAGCAGGAGACATCGTCGCCCGCTTCACTGAGGAAAATTCTGGTGCTTCTCGAGGACGAGATCGCCCAGTTCACCGAAAAGCGCGACGAGTTGGAGAACGCGGTTCAGGACGCGCAGGCAGAACTTGCCACCATCAGCGAAGAACTTGAGCAGAGCCGCGCGCAGCGCCGCACTGACCTGCTTCTGGCAGGCGAAATCGAGCTGACCAAGCGCGAACTCGAGGAAGAGCTGGTTGAGGTTGCAGAGAGTCTCACCGACGAAACCGCCAAGGCGGATGCGTTGGCGGAGCAGATCGCAGACCGCCAGTCCGAAGCGGCGGCTTTGGCTGACAACATTGCCCGCGCCAACGACCAGCTTGCCGGATTGCAGGCCGAAATTGCCGACCTCGACGCCGTTGCCAAGGCACTTGAAAAGGACCGTGAGGCCCAAATCGCGCTGAGCGCCGAAGTCGCTGATCTGGCGACCGCGACCGACGCAGCCCGCGCGGAGCTTGGCGCCATCACCGGCAAGGTCGCCTCGGAAACCGCCGCGCTCGATGTCGCGCAGGCAGAGTTGGCCGACGCCAGATCACAATTCCAAACCCTGACCGACCAGATCGAAGAGGCGGAACAGGTTGCTGCGCGGTCCGACGAAATCCGCTCGGAAAACGAGGAACTGGCTCGAACCTTGGCAGAGTTGCAGGCGAGCGTGAAGGAGGTCGGCGAGGACCTCGACCTTGCCAACACCAACAAGGCTGCCGCCGAAAGCGAGCTGGCCGACAAAGAGGGCCTGATCGCCACGCGCACATCGGAACTGGCGGCCTTGCAGGCCGAGGTATCGGCGGCAGAAGCGGCGTTAGAGAACCGACAGGCTGCCCTTGTCGAGGCCGAGGCTGTGACCGGCAAAATCGCCGAGACACGGCAGAAACTTTCGAATGCCGAGCGCCTGCGCGACGATGCCATGAGCGACTATGAAGTGGTCGCAGCACGGTTGCAGGACGCTCAGGCTACGCTGGCCGCCGCCACGCAAGAGGCAGACACTGCAAGGGCCGAAGCAATACGGTCGAGAGACGAAGTGAGGGCGGCTGAAGAAACGCTGGCCACGCTCTCGGAACAGATTGCGACCGCGCGGACAGCCGCCGAACGCACTGCGGCGGCGCGGGACGAATTGGACAATGTGCAGTCCGGGCTTGAGGCGGCTTTGGATGAGAAGACCGCCACCGAGGCTGAGTTGTCGTCGATGAAGGCAGAACTTGCGGCAGCTATCGAAGCACTTGCCGTCCAGCGGTCACAGAATGACAAGCTGGACGAGGAGGCGGTCGCCACACGCGCGACACTGGCTGACCTCAATGAGCAGGTCGAGGCGCGTCAGGCGGCGGTTGCGGAAGCGCTGGCGCTGCAAGGGAAAACCAGCGCTCTGGAGGCCGACGTTGCCGCGTTGAAGTCCGAGAAATCGCAGGTCGAGCAATCGCTGCAACTGGCCCGTGACGAGCTTGCGAAGGCACGCAGCGATTTTGAGAACATCCAAGCGCAAGCGGAGCAACGCGTTGCGGAAGCGGCGCGGGTCAGGGATGCCATCGAGGCCAACCAGACAACCCTCGCGGTCCTGCGGTCGGAGACGGAGACCGCGGAGGCCGACGCAGCGAAACTGGATGCAATGCGCACGGGATTACGGCAAGCCGAGGCCGCGCTTGCCCAGGTTCAGAAGGACCGTAAGGGGGTGGAAACGGAACTCGCCGCCCTCTTGCAGGACCGTTCGCAGGCGACAGCGGACCTGACCGAGGTGCGCGACGAGCTTGCCGCGACCCGCGCACAAGGCGAATCCACCGCCAAAGAGCTGGACGACCAACGCGCCCGAACCGAAGAACTGGAACGCGCCGCAAGTGACTTGACGGCGGAGCTGGCGGCTCTGGCCGCTCAACGCGACGAGATGTTGAGCGAGGTGGACACCTTGCAGGCGATGGCGGCCGAGGCCGAGGCCGCCCGCACGGCCACGATCACCGACAGCGAGCAATTGTTGGCGAAACTGTCCGACACACGCACCCGGGTGGAAGAGACCGAACAAGAGCTTGTCGAACTGGAGCAAGCCAGATCCGAGCGGATTGCCAAGCTTGAAGTCGTAAATGCGGAGCTTGCCCGCGTGAGCGCCAGCCGCGACGGGGTCCGTCGTAGCCTGCAAGAGTTGACGCAAACACTGTCGGGGCTCGTCGGCAACGCACCTGAAGCGCAGGCTGCCGTGCCGGACGCGGATGTTGTGGCGAAAGAGCCGGAGCCTGAACTGGTCAGCCTTCCCGCGACCTCGCCTTCCCCCGACGCGCAGGCAGACCCACCACAAGCGCCTCGGCAGGTGAGGGCCGGTCAGCCGCGTTCGGGCCAGAAAATCCGCGCGGTTCTCGACACCGCGCCGGGTCTGGCAGCCGCAGCCCCCGCCGAACTGGCACAGCTCACGGCAGAGCTTGAGAGCGGCGCGTGCCCGCTGGATGCATTGCGAACGGTCTTTGGGGTGGTCAATCGCCAGACGCTTGTCGCTCTCGTCCGCGAGATCGGCACCTGCTGAGCGGTAATTTCATCAGCGGCGTAAGGTTGTTGCCGGCGGGTTTCAGTTACCGTTCGCCGCGAGGTCGACCGGCACCCAACCCGTCGGGTCAAGCGGCCTGCCATCTGATCCCACGGGTCTGACACGCCAATAAGCCGCCCCCTTTGGCAGCGCCACCCGCAGCACCGACGACTCAAGCCGGTCGGTCGTTGAAAGCGCACTTCCCGTTGCATCCACAAACTCGACCTCATAGGCCACCGGGTCCGCGCCGGTCGCACTTGTCCATCCGATACTGGTCTCACGGCCCTCTTCCGTAATCGCGAAAAGCGGGATTGCCGCGCCGATTGCCCCGCCACTTTCGGGGGCGGGAAGGGCGTTCATCCGGTCAATAGCGGGCGCGATCTGTTCGCCTGCTTGCCTGTACCAATGACGCGCCAGAACCATGTCGGCGGGAATGCCCTCGCCGGTTTCGTACATTTGCCCAAGGTAATACGCCGCCCGCGCGTGACCTTCCTGCGCGGCCAGCGCATAGGCCGCAACGGCGGCAAGGGGGTTCTTGTCCGCGACCGAGATACCGCGTCGATACCAGCCGTTGGCCCCTTCCGGTCTGCTCCCGATTGCTGCCATCACGCTACGCATCAACTCTGTCGTGGCGGGGTCTGCCACGATGGCTGGCGCGACTTCCGCACCTGTGTCCGGCAGCGCCGTGTCCTCGGGGGCGGTTTGGATCGGGGCGGCGGCGATGACCTTCTCGTCTGCGCTTGCAAGTTCCAAGTCGGTCACCGGCGGTTCTGCGGCCAACAAAAAGAGGTAAGCGGCGATCACAAGCCACGCGGCAGCGCCCGCGCCAAGAACCCAAGTGCCGATGGGTTTTTTGCGAGCTGTCGCAGGGCGCACGGCGGGTCCGGCGTCCGGGCTGCGGGCAACGTGACCGTCAGGCGGCGTCACCGCTGCGGTGTCGGTCATGGGCTGTGGCGGGGGAGCCGTCGTCCTGCCGTTTTCGGGATTTCGTTTGCTGCGAAAACTCGGAGGGAGGGTGCGTGCAGGCTGTGTCGCGTCCGGTTCGGCGGCCTTGGGACGCAGGTCCAGAACGACCGGTTCAGGCTTGATCACCCGTTTTGGCGCTGCGGGCTTTGGGGTTTTTGCAACCGGCGGGGCGATGCGCTCGGGCCCGTCATCAGCCGCATGCCCCTCTAAGGAGGCTCCGTCGCCCACCAGTTTCGCGTCCACCTTATCCAGCCCAAGCGTCTTGGCCGCGATCAGGGCAGACTTGCACAGCAGGTTGATGAGCGAAGGGCGTCCGCCAGTCCGCTCGTGGGCCGCCTTCAGGGCGTCTTTCGTGAACGGCACGCCGTCGGCATGTGCTGTCTTGAGGCGGTGCTTGATGTAGCCGGCGGTGTCGGCTTCGGACATCGGCTCCAGCTCGATCGACGGCCCCAGCAGGTCATGGATGCTCTGGCTCAGCCGGTCACGCAGGTCCGGCTGCCCGATGAGAATGATCTTGAACAGCGCGGCGTCATCATCGCTCCGGAAACCCGCCAGTTCAAAGATGTTCGATATCACCTCGGTCGGTAAGCGATGCGCGTCGTCGACAATGATCGTGGCCAGTCCAAGGTCGGTGTTTGCCGTTCGCAGACTGTGCCGCAGCAGGGCTTCATGAACATGCCGGTCGGCGTCGGGATCAACCTCGGCCCCGAGGGCCTGCAAGATGGCCAGCGCCGGATTGGTGTAGACGGTCACGTCGTGGGAAATGACACCGACAAGCTGCTTGTGCTGCGTCTCGGCCAGCACCTTTCGCAGAACCGTGGACTTGCCAGAGCCAGGCTCGCCGGTGAAGTCCGTCAGCAGGATCATGCTTCGGACCGCGAATGCCAGTTGCTCGGCTGCCAGAGTATGGGCCTCGCTCCAGTAATCGTATTCCGGCGTCGATGTCTTGAATGCACCTGCCGACGCGGCAGCTTTAGTTTTAACCATTTAACCTACAACTTTCCGCGGCTGACCCGCGGCTGAAATCAACTTGCTGTTCCTTTTTTCACGCAGGGTAGCCATACGTCTTTATCAACGCCCAAACTTCGGTATTCAGCTTTGCCAAATCCACCAGCGAGCTTTCAATTCCGTCGATGGTCTTTGAATCCAGTGCCGTCATTTCTCCGACCTTGATCTGGTTCTTGCGATCCGCCACACGCATGCGAATTGTCGACAGGTCCCCGCTTTTCGTATCGAAAGAATAGATGCAGTGATTATACTGGTTTCTCAGCCCTGACAGTTGCTGGACCGCGCGGGTAATACCCAACACCGCCTCGCGTTCCATCTGCGAGATGCGCGGCAGCTTCGACAGCCGCTCCACCAGCCCGATCCGCGCGCGGGTGGTGTTGAGCGTCAGGAAGATGACGACGGCGGTTTCCTTGTCCGTCTTCGACAGCCCGGCAATCAGGTGGATTAGCAGGCTCTCGGTGTTGGTCCAGCTGTAGTTCAGCCGACCGAGCAAAAGCAGAAACCGGTCAAACTCGCTCTGACCTGTTGCGGCACTAGAAAGCGGGGTGTCAGTATCCACGGGGGGCATTTTGCGATCCTCCAGCTAGCCGGAATTTCCGTAATGCGCCAAAAACCATGTGCTCGCGCTTGTGCGGTTCTGGACGCCGAGCTTGCCGAATATGTGGTGAACATGAAGCTTCACCGTATGCTCCGAAAGCCCGAGGTTCTTGGCGATGGACTTGTTCGGCAAACCGTCCGCCACCAGCTCCAACACCTGAAGTTCACGCGCGGTGAGTGTGGTCGGGGGCTCGACGCTGATCTTTTGCGGTGCAGTCCCGCCAGTCGCCGCGTCGTGCATATCGCCCACGGCGGGCGTCGGGCGGTTTCCGGGGCGCTCGAACAGTTCAGACGGCATGAACGCCTCCCCGAGGATCAGGAGCCTGAGCGCTGCCAGCCACGCATCGAGAGGTGCTTTCATCGGCAGAAACCGCAGTTGGTTGTCGATTTCGGCCTCATAGGCCGCTTTCAGCACCCTGCGGGCCTTGCTTCGGGACCGGTAGGCCAGCACCGCGCCGACCCCGAGTGTCGCCTGATCTATGCCATCGGCGGTCTGGGGCAGCAGCCCTACGGTGTCCTCATCCACCAAAACGAGGCGCACAGCGCGTCTTGTCCGTTCGTCAAGCCCGTGCATCTCGTCGAGGCTGTGAAGCCGCAACACTTCGACGTCATCAAATTCAAACGCGACGGTGCGCAAGAGCCGGTCGGAAAAGGTGACGCAACTGCCCAGAAAAACGATGATCGCGCTGCTGGTATTCTGCGCATACTCGAACGAGCGACCTGCCGATTTGTAGCCGTCGCCATGCGACTTTGATGATTGGAAATTCACGATCAAAATTCACCCCATACTTACAAGTACCGGTCCGAACTTAAACTGGGTTGTCGCTCGAATTTACTTCGAGGGGCAATCTCCGAACGGCCGTATCTTGATACACTCATTAAACACTAAGAATTCCGAACACCTTTTGATCTAAAGCAACTGGTGGTGCTGTAATTTGTTAATACCACGTAAACCGAAGTCCCGCCAATTTTTGTTCATTTGAAGGGGCGAATAGGACTTTAGCATTAGCCGAAGGGTTTATTTCTAATACTAACGATGTAGTTTTCTCTACTTTGCGACCGCCGATCTAGTTAGAATCGGGAGCGTGGTGGGCCAAAGATGTCGCATTTTGGGGCGAATCTTGCTGACAAGTGGCGAAAACGGAAATTTTGTTTCGTGAAGTCATTTACTTAGGTCGGACTAATCCAACGTCCATCTATTTTTCAAATACTGGAAAGAGCACCCTCTCTGAGCGCCGGTATGCGGCGTTGTTAGTTAGTACGTTGTGTAACCGCCAGGTCAAAGCGACCCAGTGTTCGGATCGCGCCCCTTCTTCGACAGGGGCAGGCCCAGTGTCACCTGGCTTTAGTAACGAGGGGAGGTGTGGCCCTACAAATGCTGTGTATCAGCGGGTGAGGCGAAGCTGTTTTTCAGCCCTCGCCCCGAACGATCTCAAGAAAATCTGAAACCGAAACCTACCCGGGGATTTGCCACTTTTGGATAGACTGGTGGTGTCCGTGGGTACCAGTAAAGGAATAGACTCATGAGTAAGGACAGAGGTCACAACAACACTCAGATCGTCTTTGACGACCTTGAAGTGGAACAGTTGGACATGGACGTCGACGCGGACATCAACGTCCGGGAAGCCGACATTGATCTGGATGAACAGAACCAGCAGCAGCAACAGCAGCAGCAGGTCGACACATCCGACAGCAACGACAACTCCAACGATCAAGGCCAGGGGCAAGACCAGGGCCAAGGGCAGGATCAGGGCCAAGGTCAGGAACAGGGTCAGCAGCAGCAGACCAGTTCCAACTCCGATCAGTCGCAGACCAATGGCGGCGATGATAGCAACGACAACTCCAACTCCGTGAATATCGACTTTGGCGGCGGCGAGTGGATTCCACGCGACGACGATATCGTTGATATTGATCTGGAAGGCGACGGCTCGGTCGAGAATGTGGTCACCGCTGGCGGCGACATCGACATCGACTACGATCCCGGTGACGACGTCAATGTCGGTGACATCCTCAGCGACGCCCTTGGTGGTGCCGGCAACGACACCGGCATCGTCAACATTCAGGAAGCTGCGTTGACGGACAACGACCATCTTGGAGCGGCCACAGTCAGCAACGGCGGCGAGTTCAACAATAGCGGTAGCGCACATGGTGGCTCGGCCTATGCCGAAGAAGGCATCGACGCCAACAACAGCGGCGGCGCGGGCGGCAGCGGTGCCGATGCAAGCGGCGGCGGCGGCCATGGTGGCCTCGCATTGGGCGGCATGGCTCATTCCGGTGGCGGCACCAGCGGCGACAACGGTGACGTTGACGCGACTGGCGGTGACAGCGGCGATGGAGGTGAAGCCGGAGCGATCGGGCTCGGCCTTGGTCTCGGCCTGTCCGGCAACCACGCCGACACGGATGGCGGGGCTAGCGGAAACGCTGACACCGACAACGATACGACCGGCAATGCCGACAGCAGCAACTCGACCGACGGGACGGGTGGCGACAGCGGCAACACCGACTCCCATAGCGATGCCAATGACGGCGCTGTGAGCGCTGACAGTGATGGCGACGCGACTGGCGGCGACGGTGACGGTGGCGATGGCGGCGACGGTGACGGTGGCGACGGCGGCTATGGCGGCAGCGGCACCGGCGGCGACGGCGCTGGTGGTGACGGCGGCTACGGCGGCAGTGGCACCGGGGGCGATGGCTCTGGTGGTGACGGCGGCTACGGCGGCAGTGGCACCGGTGGCGACTCGACCACGGGCGACGGCGGCGAAGGCGGCAGTGGCACCGGTGGCGATGGCACCGGTGGTAACGGCTCTGGTGGCTACGGCGGCTACGGCGGCAGCGGCACTGGCGGCGACGCTACGGGTGGTGACGGATCCGGCGGCAACGGCGGTGATGGCGGCTACGGCGACGGCGGCGACGGTGACGGCGGTGACGGCGGCGACGGCGACGCAACATCGACCGCGGCCAACAGCGGCTTCAGCGACAATGATGCCGATGCGGCCAACTCCGCGTCCAGCGACAATGACGCAACCGGGGGCGGCGGTGATGCCGGTGCCGGATCAGGTGCGGCCGCAGGTGCTGCAGCGGGCTTGGGTCTTCTGAACCTTGCTGCTGCTCATGCCGGAGCAGGCGCAGCAGATGCCGCAGCCGGAAACGGCCCGGCTGATGCCGGAGGTGCCTCCGATGCTGGTGGCAGCTCGACAGCTGACGGTGACGGCAGCGGTAACGGCGATGCCGATGCCAGCGGCGACGGCGGTGCCGGAGCAGGCGGCGACGGTGACGGCGGCGACGGCGGTGACGGAGCCCGCGGCGACGGCGGCGACGGTGCCGGTGCGCGTGGCGGTCAAGGCCCGGGTGGCGATGGTGCCATGGGTGACGGCGGCGACGGCGACGGCGGCGTAGGCGGGCAAGGACCCGGCGGAGCTGGCGCAGCAGCCAACGGTGCTGCTGGTGGTCAAGGTCCTGGCGGAGCCGGTGCAACCGGTGACGGTGGCGACGGTGGCCAAGGTCCTGGTGGCGATGGTGCCATGGGTGACGGCGGTGACGGTGGCCAAGGCCCCGGAGGCGACGGTGCCATGGGTGACGCCGGTGACGGTGCAGCCGGTGACGGCGGCGACGGCGGTGATGCTGACGGACGTGCAGACGCGTCCAACGACGTTGACGGCACCTCGACCGCAAATTCCACTGGCGGTGACGGCGGCCTTGCCGACGTCTTCTCCCAATCCGACACCGACGGCTCTGCCGAAGGTTGGGCGGAAGCCATCTCCGGCTACGGTGGTGCGGCTGACAGCGAGCAGACGGCGACGTCCAACGCTGGCAACAACACCGGCGGCACCAACACCGCAACCGGCGGCGAAAGCGGAAATGCCGGCGACGGAACTGCAACCGGCGGTATGACCGGTGACGCCATGGGTGGCATGTCCACCGGCGGCGCGGCAGATGTCGGGGACGTCATGGGCGGCATGGGTGGCACTGCTACCAATGGCGCAGGTGGCGCAGCCGACAACGGTGTCTGGGGCTCCAACAACGGTGATGACGGTTATGTCACCGGCGAGTCCTATGCCTCGGCCGCAGCGGTTGTCGACACAGCCGCCTTCAACCAAAGCATCGTGATGGGCGCTAACGTCCTCGGCAATACGGTCGACATGACCGTGGTCGGCGGATCGATGAGCTCCAACTACGTCGGAGACGACAACGACGCGTAATATACCAACGTCCGGGGCCATTATTTCGGCCCCGGACACCCTCATGCAGGTGGTATTTCTGCCTGTGACTGGATTTCGCAAGGAGATGGCGTTGCTATGAGCTTCGACACAACCACAGAGTCCATTGCCCATTTTATTGGCATATTTCATTTAGCAACCGAAGAACTACGCATTCGGAAGGATTACAACGAATTCAAGGCCATCGAGGCGCAAGCCGACGAGGAGGTCGCATATGAAACCGGGCCGGTCCGGATCAGCGCACCGCATGAAACTGACGGCTACGATCCCAACACGAAATATACACCCCAACCGGATGCAAACCCCTCCGTGGGCGGTCCGGCGCTTCCGGTGCCTGCGTCGCATTCGGGCATGTATGGCGGGCCGGCGTTCGGTCCCGACTTTCCCACGCCGGAGGTATTGGGCAACGGCGCGCCCGTCCTGTATTTCTCGACGATGGTGCTGCCCTACGTCCCGATCCCGTCATCGGTCATCACCATCACCCTGCAATCAATCACGTTGCTGGACGACGATGTTCTGGGTGATATCAGTTCGGCAGGCTTCATCTCGGTCGAACATTTCCACGAGGCGCTTTACGAGGTGATCGGCCTCGCCGAGGCCCTGCAACCGTGGTCCTTCCAGAGTATTCTCAACGAGGGCCTCGACGACCCTGCCTCCGCAGCCCTTGCCCTGCGCGACGCGTTGAAGGCGCTGACCGCGCCGGAGGTCGAGGGGCTCGCCGTTACGATTGAGACCGGCGAGGACGTGCATGGCGTTCATGTGGACGGCACCGTCGCCGAGGAACTGCCCGACATAGACGACCAACTGCCGATGTTCATCCGCGCCAAACGCGGCAATGGTGAAGAAGAAAACACAACGGACACCGACCAGCTGGCAGGCCACTCCAAGAACCCGTGGTCCGTGCTGGACGGGGTGGGCGAGGGGCCTGCGACCACCATGGTGTCAGACCACTCGGTCTCCACGGGGGCGAATGAGGCCCACAACATGGTGGACATCCAGACAAGCTGGATCGACGCCGGGGTCATTGCCGTAAGCGGTGACGTCATCAAGCTGGATGCGATTTCGCAGATCAATATCCTGTCCGATATGGATCACTATCAGGGCCATCTCTGGAGCGATCCTTCCACGCCGTCGCAGGCCTACAACCTCGCCTCGATGCTGGTGAGTTACCGCAACGAGCCGACAGACGAAACACAGGCGGAAACAGAGGCACCGTTGTCCTTCCCCTCCACCTGGAACCTGGAGCGGATAGAGGGCGATGTCTCCGTCACGAACCTGATCAAGCAACTCACCTTCGGAACGGATAACGACCGGCTGGAGCTGACCTTCTCGGCCAACACAACCTCTATCGTGACTGGTGAGAACCAGAGCTTCAACTCCGTCCATGCCGGCGAATTCGGCTTCGGCTACGACCTGATCCTTGTCGGCGGCGCGATGGTATCTCTGAACACGATCAGCCAGACCAACGTCCTTCTGGATGGCGACTACTTCTCCGGCGAGGGGCTGGGCGGCGCTATCGTTTCGGGAAGCGACAACCTGCTGCGCAACGACGCCAGAATTGAGCGGGACGGAATAGACGCGCAGGTCGAGATGTTGCAGGAGTTCAAGGACGCGCTCCGCGACCTCAACGAAGGGGCCAGCGAGTTGGCGCGCGCGGTTGCGCAGAGCGAGATGTTCGAAGGTCTGGATGCCGTGCGGGCTTTGTATATCGAGGGCGACCTGATCCAGATGAACATCGTCGACCAGGTCAATTATCTGGGCGATCAGGACCAGATGCACATGGCGCAGGAAGCGATGGCCTCCGCGATGATGCAGGGGCCGGTGACGATCACCAGCGGATCGAACCTTCTGACCAACACGGCCCTGATCCATGAAACCGGCTACGACTCCGATATCATGACCGACGGTGAGTATTACTCCGAAGCCCTGCTTTATCAGGCGGAACTCATCGAGACAGACGCCAACCCGCTTGGGGTGAGCATGTCCGCTCTGACCAATGAAGCGGTAGCCTTCCTTGCGGATGACATGGTGTCGACCTCGCTTTCCGAGGCGCTGGAAGGCGAAGGAATGACCTACGACGCACACGCGGGTGGTAGCGCCCTCGATGTGATGCAAACGATGACAGCTTAACAAGTAGTTTAATATTGGTATTTTCATGAAAGATATGACCGATTGCCCGCCGGAGACACAAACCAAGACGCGACCGCGGCTGGTTCTGAGGCCCGTGGATCGCGTGGACGATAAGGCGCGGCCAGCCGATAAACCCAAGCCCGTGCGTCTGGGCGTGACCCTTGAGGCAAAAGCCAACGAACCGATCCCCAGTCAGGACGCCTCACCCCCCGGAAATTCCAACGGGACAGGTGGCGGCGGTGGCGGTGGCGGTGGCGGCGGCGCCAATTTCCACAAGCGCGTCGGGCCGCAGGACTATTCGCAAACCCTGAAGCGGGGGCTGAAGGCGGTTCGCCACAACCTCGGAATCGTGATGGTGATGACCTGCGCGACCAACCTGCTGATCCTTGCCATCCCGATCTACCTTTTCCAGATATCCGACCGGGTGCTGACCAGCCGCTCCATCGACACGCTCGTCATGCTGACGGTGGTGATTGCAGGGGCGGTCATCCTGCAAGCCGTGTTCGATGCCGTGCGGCGGTTCATCCTGATGCGAACGGCTGTCGAGGTGGCGGCCCAGCTTGGCGCCCCGATCCTGAGCGCCGCGGCGGCCGCGTCGCTGAACGGCACGGGCCGCGAATACCAGACGCTTGGCGATCTACAGCAACTTCGCGGGTTTCTGACGTCGGGGACGTTGATTTCGTTTCTCGACGTGCCGTTCGCCCCGCTATTCATTTTCGCCATTTTTCTGGTGCATCCGCATCTGGGGATGATCGTGGTGGTGACATCCCTGCTGCTGCTGGTCATCGCCCTGATCAACCAGCGCAGCACCGCAAAACCCTTCGCCGAGGCCAACATGGCGCAGTCCCGTGCGAACATGCATCTCGACTCGATGTCGCGCAACAGCCAGATCATCAACGCCCTGGCGATGATCCCGGAGGCGGTCTCGATCTGGGGCAAGGATACCGCCGCTTCCCTGACCGCGCAGGTGCGCGCGCAGGACCGCAACATCATCTCGTCGGCGTTTTCGCGTGGCGTGCGCCTTCTGACCCAGATCGCGATGCTGGGCTGGGGCGCCTATCTGGCAATCCAGGGCGAGATCACCGGCGGTATGGTGATCGCGGCCTCGATTATCGCAGGCCGGGCGCTGGCCCCGATCGAGGGCTCCATCGAGGGGTGGAACGCGTTTATCCTGTCCCGCAGTGCCTATGGCCGGATCCAGACCCTTTTGCAGAACTCGAAGCTCCAGTTCGAAAAGCTGCGTCTGCCGCGCCCCGAAGGCCGGCTTGACGTCGAGCGCCTGCTATTCGTCCCTCCCGGCACCAAGCAGGTCGTGCTGAACGGGCTGAGCTTCCACCTCAACCCCGGCGAGACCCTTGCGATCATCGGCAACTCGGGGGCGGGCAAAACGACGCTGGGCAAGATGCTGGTCGGCTCCATCCTGCCCACGTCGGGCAATGTCCGGCTCGACCTCATGGACCTGCGGAACTGGGAGCCACGGCAATTCGGTGAAAACATCGGCTACCTGCCGCAGGACGTCCAACTCTTCCCCGGCTCGATCAAGGACAACATCGGCCGGATGCGCAAGGATGCCAGCGACGAAGACATTTATGAGGCCGCACGTCTGGCCGATGTCCACGAGATGATCGCCAGCCTGCCCCAAGGCTACGAGACGATGGTGGCCGCCGACGGCTCGCCGCTATCCGGCGGGCAAAAGCAACGCATCGCCCTGGCGCGGGCCTTCTTCGGCAACCCCAAGCTGGTGGTGCTGGACGAGCCGAACTCCAACCTCGACACCGCCGGTGACAAGGCACTGGCCCGCGCGGTCGAACATGCGCGCCGCAACAAGATCACGGTGGTGGTCATCACCCAAAAACCGGCGCTTCTGGATGTCGTGGACAAGATCATGCTGCTCACAGACGGCACGATTGCCCTGTTCGGGACACGCGATGTCGTGATGCAGCGCATCAAACAGGATCAGCAGAACCGCAACCGTCCGCCAAAACCAATCGAGGAGCCGGGCAATGGGCAATAGCGAGACAACCGCACTGACCGTGCAGGAATGGTATGACGACGTGCCGCGCTCGATCACGCGGCACACCATCTTCGGCCTCTGCCTCATGCTGGTGGCGTTCGGGGGCTTTGGCGCGTGGGCGTTCCGCGCGCCCCTTGCCGCCGCCGTGATCGCGCAAGGCAGCTTCGTCGCCACGGGGCGCAACAAGATCGTGCAGCACCTCGAAGGGGGCATCATCCGCGAAATAACGGTGCGCGAGGGCGACAAGATCGAAGCGGGCGACGTGCTGGTGGTGCTCGACGAGACCGCCGCGCTGGCCAACCGCCGCGAACTCGACGTCCGCAAGTCGCGGCTGGAGGCAACGGCGGCCCGGCTGATATCCGAGTACCGCGAGATGGAGAGGCTGGAATTTCCCGCCGAGCTGCAAGAGCGGGCAAAGGAGGACTACGAGATCGCGTCGATCCTTGACGGGCAGCGCCTGTCCTTCAATGTGGCGCGGTCTTCTCTGGAGAACGATCTGTCATTGCTCAGTCGCAACATGAACGCGCTCAAAATCCGCGCGGAAGGATACCGTGTTCAACTGGCCTCGCACCGCAAACTGGTCGGCCTTCTGGAAGAGGAACACCAGACCAAGAAGGACCTGTTCGAAAGCGGCCTGATCCGCCAGTCGGAGGTAAACGCGCTCTTGCGTGCCAAGGTCGAGGCGCAGGGCCAGATCGGGCGGCTTCAGGCAGAGGTCAGCGAGAACGAGGAGTTGATCCTCAAGCACGAGACGCAAATTCTCAAGGCACGTAGCCTCTACCGCGAGACCGCCCTCGACGAGTTGCAGATCATCCAGTCGGAGCTTGAAAGCGTGCGGGAAAAATACCGCAAGGCCGAAAACGTCCTGACCCGGTCAGAGGTGACAGCCCCTGTCGCAGGCACCGTGGTTCGGCTGCATTACTTTACCCCCGGAGGGGTCATCGAAACCGGCAAGCCGATTGCCGAGATCCTGCCCAAGGACGCGCCGCTCATCGTCGAAACCCTCATCCCGCGCACCGACATCGACAGCGTGCATCTGGGTCAGACTGCGGTTGTCCGGCTATCGGGGCTGAACGCGCGCACCACACCGATCCTGAATGGGGTCATCGACTACGTCTCGGCGGACGCAATCACGGATTCCACGTCTGGCGTCGTGCGTGAGGTCTTCGTGGCCCGCGTGACGCTATCACCGGTAGAGCTTGCACGGGTCGACGATTTCGTCCCGACGCCGGGGATGCCTGCGGAGGTCATGATCCAGACGGCGGAGCGCACATTTGCCCAGTACATCGCCAAGCCGGTGGTGGACAGCATGACGCGCGCCTTCAAGGAGCAGTGATCAGTTGGTCGCGCGACCGTCACGCTTGATGACGTAGTACTTGTCGACCCCGACCAGCCATCCCTTGCCGGTGGACACTTGCAACCTGACATAGCTGGACGTCCAGTCCCGGATCGACGTAGCAAGCGACAGCCGGTTCTCGAAGCTGAGCCGCTCGGCGTCGATCACATCAAGCAGGCTGGAGCCGCCGATCTCGTAGCTTTCCCGTGACAGCCCCTGCACCTCTCTCGCCGCATTGGCCGCCCTTTGAAACGCGCTGACCTGCCGCGCCCACTGGCGCACCAGCGCGAGGGAGGACTGCGTTTCCTCGACCGCTTGCAGGACCGAGTTGCGCCAGACAAGTTCCGCCTCCTTGGCGCTCGACATCGCCGCGCGGCGGTTGGCCAGAAGCAGGGGGCGTTTCAGGACAGGCAGAACCAGCGATGGCCCGAACGACCACGTATCCACGGAACCGCCGGTAACAGCACCTTCGAGGCTGAGCGACGGGTAAAGCTGCGCTTCTGTCACGCCAACCCGCGCTGTTGCCGCCGCAAAGTTGCGCTCCGCGCTGCGAACGTCGGGCCGGTTGCGCAGGATATCCGCAGGAACGCCGGTCGGCGTCGCGCCGCGGGGCCTAAGCTGCCCGCGGCTTGGCTTCATATGCTGGAACACCACGTCAGCCGGTTGCGCGACCAGCGTTGCTATACGAAAGACGTTCTGCTCGTAGCGACCTTGAAGGATGGGCGCACCGGCCTGCGCAGTGGCCAGAAGCGACCGGGCCTGCGCCTGTTCAAGATCGGTGGCCTCGCCCGCGTCCGCCTTGCGCTGGACAAACCCGAGGCTGCGGCGCCGGCTTGCAATGGATTGCTGGGTAATGGCGGATGCTTCGCGGAAGAAGCGCGCCTGATTATACGCGTCGATAAGTTCCGCGATATAAGCCAGTCGCACCGTCCCCGCGTCAAACTGCGCGGCCTCGATATTGGCAAGGGCACCTTCACGTTCGCGCCGGTAGCGGCCGAACAGGTCAAAGACGAAGAACGCATCGGCCGTCGCTGTGTTGGGTTCGGTGATCTGGCCGTTGGGTCCCTTGGCCCGGCGCGTATCCAGCGACGCGCCGCCGTCGATCTGGGCCGGAACGCCGGTGGCACCGGCAAAGGCGCGGGCGGTCTCGATCCGCTGGACCGCGGCGAGAACATCCAGATTCTGGCGCAGGCCGATATCGACCAGCTGGTTCAGCACGGGGTCGCCGAAGGCGGTCCACCAAGCGGTTTGCGACGCATCCGCAAGCGCGGAGGATTGCCCGTTGACGAACCGCGCCGGAAGCTCGATCCGTGGTTCGCTGTAATCCGGCCCCACAGTGCAGGACGCTAAAAGGACTGTTGCGGCAAAGGGCAACACTAAAGACTTACTTTTCATAATACGCGCCACATCTCGCTGCTTGTTGACCGCTCGAAAGTAGCAAAAATCCAAGAAGATCGAGTTTTTTGAGGCGACGCTGCGTAAACTGGGCGAAAAATGTCGTAATTTCGCAACAAGACGGTGTCGGAACTTGCGACGCCGCCCCGGTGTTTTCGCCGCCTTTGATGGTGGCGAAGGGTGTTCCAATCCCGCACCCGCATCGACATGTGAAAACCCCAGCCGCGAACGCGGCATCAATGTCCGTCAGTGGATCATCCGTTCAAGTGTTTTCCGAGATGGCATGACGTGCAGGCCATCCAGCCTCTCATATCCGGCCACCTTGCCATACGTTTTGCCGACACTTTGCCGACGCTTTGCAGACGCCTATTTCCTCTCGCCTTTTGAGCCGCGCAGGCGTAAGCCTGAACCATGTTCGGCGACAGTATCAGACGGCTCGATCTTGACGAGGCAAAGCGGCTTCCTTTTATCCGGCAGCCGGTTTTTCTGTTGTTTCTCATGGCCTTCGCTATGCCCATCGCCTTCGCCACATGGTCCGCACTGCTCAATAACTTCGTGATCGAGGCCGCAGGCTTCACCGGCGTCGAAATCGGCTGGCTCCACACCGTCCGAGAGATCCCCGGCTTTCTGGCTATCGGCGTGATTTTCCTGATAATTTTCGTTCGGGAACAAGTGCTTGGCCTGATTTCCCTGATCCTGCTCGGCGCCGCGACCGCGCTCACAGCCTACTTCCCTCAGTTCGGTGGCATCCTGATGCTGACCCTGCTCTCCTCCATCGGGTTCCACTATTACGAGACGGTCAACCAGTCGCTTCAACTGCAATGGATCGACAAGGCGAAGGCCCCGCAAACCCTTGGCTGGCTGACCGCAGCGGGCAGTTTCGCGTCGCTGATCGCCTACGGTTTGCTGGTGCTGACGTGGAAGACGCTGGATCTGAGCTACGAGTTCGTCTACCTCACCGCAGGCGGCATCACGGTTCTTATCGCGTTGTTTTGTCTTGTTTATTTCCCGCAGTTCGAGACGCCGAACCCGCAGAACAAGACCATGGTGCTACGCAAGCGCTACTGGCTCTACTATGCTTTGCAGTTTGTATCCGGCGCGCGGCGGCAGATATTCGTGGTCTTTGCGGCCTTCATGATGGTGGAGCGGTTCGGCTTCGAAGTGCATGAAGTCACAGCACTTTTCCTGATCAACTACGTCGCCAACATGATCTTCGCCCCGCTGATCGGACGCGCAATTGGTGTCTATGGCGAGCGCCGGATGCTGATTGTCGAGTATGTCGGTCTGACACTTGTTTTCCTGGCCTATGGCGGCATCTACTACTTCGGCTGGGGCGTCGTTCTGGCGGCGAGCCTTTACGTCGTGAACCATCTGTTCTTCTCCATGGCCTTTGCGCTGAAGACCTACTTCCAGAAGATCGCGGACCCCGCCGACATCGCGCCCACCGCTGCGGTGGCCTTTACAATCAACCACATAGCCGCCGTGTTTCTACCGGTCGTGCTGGGGTATATGTGGATCAACTCGCCCGCGTCGGTCTTCGTCGCGGCCGCCTGCATGGCGGTGACGTCACTGGTGCTGTCGATGCTGATCCCGCGCCATCCCGAGCCGGGCCATGAGACGATTTTCGCCCGCTTCAAGCCCGCGCCGGCGGAGTAGCCCGCAGGGGTTGCGCCCGTGCAAGCAGCGGCCTAAGCGAACGGCAATGACCGAAGGAGCCCCCCATGCCGACATATACCGCATTGACCACTTTGATGGGCGAGCACGCCGCGCAAGCCTTGGGCGAGGCGCTGGAAACGCTGGAGCCCGCGCCCACCGGCGTCGGGGTTTTCGAGGTGGAAGACGGCTCCGGCCTGTGGGAGGTCGGCGGCTACTTTCTGGACGCGCCGAACGACATTGAACTGGCGCTGCTGACGGCGGCGCATGGGGCGAAGCCGTTTGTGGTGTCCGAGATACCAGAGACGGATTGGGTCGCCCATGTGCGCCGCGAACTGGCACCGGTCGAGGCAGGCCGCTTCTTCGTCTATGGCAGCCACGACGCGGATAAGGTGCCTGAAGACAAGGTGGCATTGTTAATTGAGGCAGCTATGGCGTTCGGGACCGGCCACCACGGGACCACGCAGGGCTGCCTGCTGTCGCTGGAGGACTATCTCGCCGAAGGCGGGCGCGCGACGAACGTGATTGACGTGGGCTGCGGCACGGCGGTTCTGGCGATGGCGGCCGCGGCGGTTTGGGATCAGGTCGTGATCGCCTCGGATATCGACCCGGTGGCCGTCGAGGTAGCGGAGGTCAATGCACAGGCGAACGGCATGACGGACAAGATCAACTGCCTTGAGGCCGTCGGGTTCGGACATGACGAGATCGCTGCAAAAGCACCGTTCGACTTGATTTTTGCCAACATCCTGAAAGGCCCCTTGATTGACTTGGCCCCCGATATGGCGGCAAATTGTGCCGAAAATGGTACAATTATTCTGTCGGGGCTGCTCACCGATCAAGCCGCCGAAGTGCAAGCTGTATATGAGAATTCCGGTTTCCAACTGTCGCAAAGACGTGACATCGGCGAGTGGAGTGCACTCCGAATGAGCAAGAAACCGCGTTTTTTGTAGGTGAATAGGCGGAATTCTGCTAATTGACGTTGGAAACGTGCAACTCATAAGCACTGGAAAACGGTTTTGGCAGATGTGAATAAAGACCGCTTTGCTGAGCGGTTGAATGCAATTCAGCAAAAGAGCGACCCGAACAAGCGGGTCGTCAAGAGGGTCACCAAGGATGGCCTTGTGGTTGACGTTGTCAAACGTCGCCGGAAGAAGCTCGTCCCCGTCAAAAGCCTTGCGACCATGGCATTGATCTTCGTCATGCTCAAAGGCTTCGTGTTTGCCCAGCTGGGTGAGGACGAGTATGTCAGCCGCATCGACACACTGAAAAAGGGGGAAAGTCCTCACGTCTTGGCGGCTTTCCTGCTGGATGCCGATGGCGCGACCCGTGTGACGGCACGGGGGTTGAGCGTGGTTCTGCCTCGCAACTGAATACCGGGTTTCCCGAAACGAAAAAGCCACCCGCGAGGGTGGCTTTGATGTGTCTACGTAAGATGCAGGGCAGCTTAGACGTTGTAGATATCGCCACGGGTCAGGCCGATGTCATCCAGTTCGCGCGCAGTCAGTGCCGACAGGGCGTTGCGCGTTACGCGGCGATCGTTCCATGCTGCAACAGCACCGATCAGGGAGGAGAAGAAGCCACGAGCATCGGCGCGGACGCCTTCGTTCAGCGAGCGGGAGGTTTCATATACAGCCATGCGAGTCGTCCTTTTTGTAGTGCGCCCAATCCTTGAGCAGTTTGCGAATGTCTTAGCCGCATCTAGGACGGCCCCTGATGTCTCACAAGGATATTTATTGCATGCCACCTATGCGGTTTTCGCATATGTGCTAACGGCAGGTAAACGCCTTAAAAATATAGGAAAAATGCGAATGTGACGGGGTCGCAAATGGACCCCAAGGCGACGATTTTGGACCACATAAGAGGCAATTTTGGCCGTTAGCGACATTGTGATCGGAAAACGACATTCACGTAGCATCTTGGCAAATGTTCGCGTTTCGTGCTACCTGTCGCAAAAGAACAACAAAAAGTTGAGCAGGGCATGCGCGTCATAGGGATTGATCCGGGTTTGCGGAACCTTGGATGGGGCATCATCGACACGGACGGCGTGCGCATGTCCCATGTTGCGAACGGCACCTGCCACTCCACAGGCACTGATTTGGCGGCGCGGCTGTTGAGCCTTCACACCCAGTTGACCGAGATATTCACCGGCTACGCACCCGACACTGCCGGCGTGGAGCAGACCTTCGTCAACAAGGACGGGGCGGGAACGCTCAAGTTGGGCCAGGCGCGTGGGATTGCGATGCTGGTTCCGGCGCAAGCGGGGCTGAGCATTGGCGAATACGCCCCCAACAAGATCAAGAAAACCGTCGTGGGCGTGGGCCATGCGGACAAGACGCAAGTGGCGCATATGGTGAAGATGCAACTGCCGGGAGTGGTGATCACGGGGCCGGATGCGGCAGATGCGTTGGCAATCGCGCTGTGCCACGCGTTTCACGCCCGCGCAGGGAACACGTTAAGCGCAGCATTGGCGAGGGCAGGGGCATGATCGGCAAACTATCTGGACGGCTCGACTACCGCGCAACGGATCACGTGCTGATCGACGTCGGCGGGGTCGGGTACATGGTGTATTGCTCTGACCGGACGATGGCCACCTTGCCCGGACCGGGCGAGGCTGTGTCGCTTTTCACCGAGTTGCTGGTGCGCGAGGACCTGTTGCAACTGTTCGGCTTTACCACGCTGGTTGAAAAAGAATGGCACAGGTTGCTGATGTCCGTGCAGGGGATCGGTGCGAAGGCCTCGATGGCGATTTTGTCGACTTTGGGCGCGGATGGTGTGTCCCGTGCGGTGACCCTGGGCGACTGGAACGCAATCAAGGCGGCCAAGGGCGTCGGCCCCAAGACCGCGCAGAAAGTGGTGCTGGAATTGAAGGACAAGGCACCGAACGTGATGGCGATGGGTGGCACGCTGGCGGCGGCGCAGGGCTCCGTGCCTGCTGCACCCGCTGGCGATGATGTGCTGGAGCCGGTGGTCATGCCCTCTGCTTCGGCGCAGGCAGAGGCTCTGTCGGCGCTGGTCAATCTGGGATACAGCCATGGCGATGCGGCGGGCGCGATCGCGCAGGCCGCAGGTGATGGTGCGGCAGAAACCCCCGCCCTGATCCGGGGCGCGTTGAAGTTGCTGGCGCCGAGGGAGTGATGAACCTTCCTCTGGAAGAAGCGCCGCCTGTGCGGCATAGAGATGTCTATGAGCGAACCTGACCCAACATTGCGCCCCGAGCGGCTGGCCGAGGATGGCGACCGTGCGTTGCGGCCTCAGGGGCTGGACGAGTTTATCGGACAAGCCGAAGCGCGGGCGAACCTGCGGGTGTTCATCGAAAGCGCCAAGACACGCGGTGAGGCGATGGACCATACGCTGTTCCACGGGCCGCCAGGTTTGGGAAAAACGACGCTGGCGCAGATCATGGCGCGGGAGTTGGGCGTCAACTTTCGCATGACCTCTGGCCCTGTGCTGGCCAAGGCGGGCGATCTGGCGGCGATCCTGACCAACTTGGAAGCCCGCGACGTGTTGTTCATCGACGAGATTCACCGGCTTAACCCTGTGGTGGAAGAGGTGCTGTATCCGGCGCTCGAAGATTTCGAGCTGGATCTGGTGATCGGCGAGGGGCCTGCGGCGCGCACCGTGCGCATCGAGCTGCAACCCTTCACTCTGGTGGGGGCGACCACACGGCTGGGGCTTTTGACCACACCGCTGCGGGACCGCTTCGGCATCCCGACGCGGTTGCAGTTTTACACCCAAAGCGAGTTGCACGAGATCGTGCGGCGCGGGGCGCGGCTGCTGGGCGTGCCGACCGAAGATGACGGGGCGCTGGAAATCGCGAAACGCGCGCGGGGCACACCGAGGATTGCGGGGCGTTTGTTGCGGCGGGTCGTGGATTTCGCGGTGGTTGAAGGTGGCGGCAAGATAACCCGCGCCTTGGCGGACAGCGCGTTGACACGTCTGGGCGTGGACTATCTGGGCCTTGATGGCGCGGACCGGAGATACCTTCGGCTAATCGCAGAGAACTACCAAGGCGGCCCAGTTGGGATAGAGACCATGTCGGCGGCCCTGTCGGAAAGCCGCGATGCGCTGGAGGAGGTGATCGAGCCGTTCCTTTTGCAGCAAGGTTTGATACAGCGAACGCCGCGCGGGCGGATGCTGGCGCAAAAGGCGTGGACGCATCTGGGCCTCGATGCACCACGGCGCGACGCGGACCTGTTCGGAGACTGAGACCATGCGACACCTGTTTTTTGTTCTCGCAGCGATTTGGGGTGGGGCCGCTTGGGCCGACTACACGGCGGGCGGGTTCACCCAAGCGCAGACGCGGTTCGGCGTGTTGCAGGTGGTTGGGCCGCTTGGGCAACAGCGGGTGACTTTCAACGGCTCCGACCTCGGCATAGAAAATCACGCCTATTCCATCGACGGGGTCTGGGCCGTGGAAGGTGGCGCGCAGGATTGGGCGGTGCTGACTTCCCGGCATGGCGGCAATATGTGCGGTGGAGCTTCGCAGATCGCGATTATGCTGCGGGACGGGGCGGCCGTGCGCACTGACGAGTTCGGGGTTTGCCGTGGTGGTCCCACTGATTTACGGGTTACGCCGGAGGCAGTCGAGATCGACATCTCCGACCCTGCGCCGCGTGTTGCCTATCAGACTTTCCGCTTCGACGGGTCGCAATTGACTCAGGTGGCCGTGTCGGAGGGGACGGCACCCGCCGCAGGTGCTGGTCAGGATGTGACGCGCTGGCTGGGACAGCATCCACAACACCTGACGCAAGACCCAAGCGAGCAGGCGCGGCTCGCCCGCGTGATGACACCTGAAAATGTGGATGAGTTGAACCGGCGCATGTCCGGTCCGGGTGACACCAAACAGGAAGGCAACTGGATCGTTGGCCGCGCATGTCAGGCCCATCAGTGCAACAGCGCTGCGGCTGCATGGGCGCTGAGGATCAGTGACGGTGCGCCGTTCGTGATCTTCTATGATCGCGGCGGCCCTGTCGTTTTCGCCGGGGACCAGCAATTCGACGATCCGGTGATCGCTTCGCTGCTGAGGTGGAACCTGCCATGATGCCCGACACATCCCCCGAAGCAGTGACCAAGCTGTTTACCCGTGCTGACGGCTCATACCTGTTCGCCCGCTGGGGCCGCCCGATTGCGCCGGTGGCGTTCGGTGTGGAGGACAGCACGGTGTCGATCCTTAAAGGCGCGATAGAGGCCGTCTGCCAACTAGCGGGTCACGAGATGGCGGAAACAGATGCGGAGTTGGGGTCCAACTTCATGGTATTCTTTCTGCGTGAGTGGCAGGAATTGGTCGACACGCCCAATCTGGACCGGCTGATCCCCGAGTTGGGCCCGCTGGTCGAGCGACTGAAGGCAGCGGACGCCAACCAGTACCGCCTGTTCCGGTTCGACCCGGAAGGCGGCATCAAGGCCTGCTTCGTGTTTGTGCGCATGGATGCGGTGATGTCGGATATACCTGCCGAGACAATCTGTCTGGGGCAGGTGGTGCAATCCATCCTGCTGTGGTCGGACGAGGCGTTTCTAGGGGCATCGCCCTTGGCATTGACGGGAGGTGACGTGGCAATTCTAAAGCCGGACGTCGCAGCCGTGATCCGCGCGGCCTATGATCCGGTGATGCCGGTCGCGGCAAGTGATCCTTCCCACGCGATAAGGCTTGCAGCACGGATCGGGCTTGCGTCGTGAGCCATCTGTTTTCGTGCCGCGTCTATTATGAGGACACCGATCTTGCTGGCATCGTTTATTATGCCAACTACCTGAAGTTCATCGAGCGTGCCCGCAGCGAGTGGGTCAGGGAACTGGGCGTCGACCAGTCGGCCTTAAAGGCCGACGAAGGGATCGTTTTTGCAGTGCGGCGGGTGGAGGCGGATTACCTCTCTCCGGCCAGATTTGACGACGTTTTGACGATCTCCACACAGGTTCGGGACATCTCTGCGGCACGGATTACGCTCACGCAAGATGTCAGTCGGGGCGATGATACGCTGTTCAAATCGGTCGTGACGCTTGTTTGTCTGGGTGAAGGTGGTCGGCCGACGCGGCTTCCGGCGGATATTCGCCAATTGATGCAACGGTAACGGGAATTTTTATGCCCTTGGGACGGGAATTGTAGCAATGCAGTTCCGTTGCGGCTAATCTACAGCCAATCAAGCCGCACAAAGCGGTAAAAACAAAAGGCGAGCGGGTTTTATGGAAGCTGAGGCAATAGGCCTGGCCAGCGACGTGGACTTTTCAGTCACGGCGCTTTTTTGGCGGGCAACACCAACTGTTAAGATAGTCATGCTGATGCTGATCGGGGCCTCGTTCTGGGGCTGGGCGATCATCGTGCAGAAATTCATCAACTACCGCGCGGCCCGCCGCGAGGCCGAGGAATTCGACCGCATGTTCTGGTCGGGTGAGCCGCTGGACGAGCTTTTTGACAAGATCGGCACCGACCCCGATGGCGCGGCGCACAAGATTTTTGCGGCAGGCATGAGCGAGTGGCGCCGGTCCCATCGTGACGACGGCCAACTGATCGCAGGGGCGACCGCGCGGATCGACCGCTCGATGGATGTGGCGATCTCCAAGCAGGAAGAAAAGCTGACCTACGGCTTGGGTTTCCTTGCCACCACCGGCGCGACGGCACCGTTCATCGGGCTCTTCGGCACCGTATGGGGCATTAAGCACGCCTTCGAGGAAATCGCGATTTCACAAAGCACCAACCTCGCGGTTGTAGCTCCGGGTATCGCCGAGGCGCTGGTCGCCACGGCGCTTGGGTTGGTCGCGGCCATTCCGGCCGTGATCTTCTACAACAAGCTCAGCGCTGACTCGGACCGCATCATGTCGGGCTATGAGGCGTTTGCCGACGAATTCACCACCATCCTGTCGCGCCAGCTGGACGCCTGAGCGATGGTTGGAAGCGTTCAACAAGGCGCGTCTTCGGGCGGGCGTCGGGGCAAACGCCGTAAGGGCGGCTCCAAGCCGATGTCGGAGATCAACGTGACGCCCTTCGTGGATGTGATGCTGGTGTTGCTGATCATCTTCATGGTGGCGGCCCCGTTGCTGACTGTCGGCGTGCCTGTGGAGTTGCCGAAGACCGCTGCCTCCGCCTTGCCGACCGAGCAAGAAGAGCCGTTGACCATCACGGTTGAGGCGGACGGGCAGTTGTCGATCCAGAACACCCCGATTGAAGACGAGGCCCTGATTGGCCGCCTGCGTGCGATTGCCGCCGAACGGAACGATGACAAGGTTTTCCTGCGGGCCGACGGCTCCATCCCCTACGAGCGCGTCGTGCAGGTGATGGGGGCGCTCAACAAGGGCGGCTTCTCCAATATCGGTCTGGTGACGGATACCGGCGGCCCTTCCCTTGACGGGCAGGGCGGGTAGCGCGTCATGCGCCTTTCGCCACATACCGGCACATATGTTTCCGGAGCGGGCCATGCGGCCTTTATCCTCTACCTGATCGTAGGGGGGCTTTTTGTTGCGCGTGAAACGGACCTGAATGTCGAGGTGAGTAACGTCTCCATCATTTCGGGCGAGGAGTTTGCCGCGATGCAGGCCCAATCACCCGGCGAGGGGGAGCGTCCGCCTGCGCCGGAGGTGCCTGCACAAGTGGACCAACCTGCGCCTGCGGTAGAGCCTGACGTTCCCGACACTCCGCCGCCAGCCCCCGCACCGGTCGAAGAAGTTGCACCTGAACCCGACCCCGTCATCCCAGAACCGGCAGCCCCTGTAGAGACGCCGGTCGTGCCGGAACAACCCGAAGCGCCTGAGACCGACGGCGAGCCGGGCGCGACGGTGATCGTGCCGGATGCACGCCCGACCCCGCGGGCGGCGGAGCGGGTTGCGGAGGAGGTCGTCGAAGAACCGGACCCCGAGGTGACCATTGACGAGGTTGACCAAGCCGCCGCCGCACCGGCGCCAAGTGCCGAGCCGGTGGAAGAAGCCCGCGAGGAAACTGCGCGCGAGGAATCGACCACCGAGATCGTGACGGAAGCGGACGAGCCATCGACCGCCGCGCCGACTATTTCGACACGCCCGGGCCGCAAGCCCACACCGCCCGCGAGACCGGCACCGCAAGTCGCCGAGACACCGACTGAGACGGCACCGCAGGCTCCGGTCGAAACGCCGACCGAAGCCCCGAGCCTTGCCGACAGCATCGCGAATGCGGTGGCCGAGGCGAATACAGAGACGGCCGTGGCGACCAACGCCAACCCCGGTGGCGGGACCTCTTCGCCGATCACGCGCGAGGAGAAGGGGACCTTCATTCTGGGCATCCAGCGCTGCTGGAACGTGGGTGCCTTGGGCACCGACGCTTTGGCGGTGTCTGTGGTCGTGGGCTTCCAGATGGACCAGTCGGCCAAGCCGGTTGTCAGCTCCATCAACCTGATCTCGTCGACAGGCGGCAGCGGCAGCGCGGTCGACCGCGCCTACGAGGCCGCGCGGCGGGCAATCATCCGCTGCGGGGTGGAAGGCTACAATCTTCCCCTCGACAAATATGACCAATGGCGTGAAGTGGAAGTCAGCTTCAACGCGACGAAAAAAGAAATCAGATGACCGAAATGGCGCAAATACGCCCAAGTGCGGCTAAGGTTGGCGCGAACGCCTTGCAATGTGCTGCGTGCGTGAAAGGATAAGACCATGATCAAGATGTTTCTCACCTGTCTGGCAGTTGTCCTGACATTCTCGGCGGCTCAGGCCGAACCTTTGCGCATCGAGTTGGACAGTCCCAATATCGAGCCGCTGCCCTTCGCGGCCCCCGCGTTCATCGCGGAAACTGCGGGCGCGGATCAATATGCACGCGATCTGGCGGCTGTGGTGTCGTCGGATTTGCAAGGCTCCGGCCTGTTCCGCGCAATCGGGCAAGAGGCGTATATCAGCCAGATCACCAGCTTTGATAGCCCCGTGCAATATGCCGACTGGAAAGCGATCAACGCGCAGGCGCTGATTACGGGGGCGGTCTCCACGACCAATGACGGCCAGATCATCGTTAAATTCCGTCTGTTTGACGTGTTTTCCGAGGACCAGATGGGCGAGGGCCTGCAATTTGTAGGCTCCACCAGCGGCTGGCGACGCATGGCGCATAAGGTGGCGGACGCGGTTTATTCGCGGATCACGGGCGAGGGGGCCTATTTCGACAGCCGCGTCGTGTTCGTCTCCGAGACCGGACCCAAGAACGCCCGCCTTAAGCGCCTTGGCGTGATGGATTACGACGGCGCGAACCTGCAATACCTGACCGACGCGCAGGCGATTGTGCTGGCACCGCGCTTCTCGCCAAATGGTGATCGCGTGATCTACACCTCTTACGAGAGTGGCTTCCCGAAGATTTACGTGCTGGATGTGGCTTCCGTCGGGCGTCGCGTGCTGCAAGACCAGCCTGGTACCATGAGCTTCGCGCCGCGGTTCGCGCCCAATGGGCAGGACGTCGTGTTCTCGCTGACGACGGGATCGAACACCGATATTTACAAGCTTAATCTGGCGAGTGGCGAGCGCACGCAACTGACCTCCAGCCCGGCAATCGAGACCGCGCCAAGCTACTCCCCCGACGGCACGCAGATCGTGTTCGAGAGTGACCGCTCCGGCACGCAGCAGCTTTACGTCATGCCTGCGGGGGGTGGTGAGGCGACGCGCATTTCCTTTGGGCAGGGCCGCTATGGCACCCCCGTCTGGTCCCCGCGCGGAGACCTGATCGCCTTTACCAAGCAGAACCGTGGCCGCTTCCACATCGGCGTCATGCGCACTGACGGCTCGGGAGAGCGCCTGCTGACCGCGTCCTTCCTCGATGAGGGCCCGACATGGGCACCAAATGGCCGCGTGATCATGTTTACCCGCGAAACCGCCGGTTCCGGCGGGTCGTCCACGCTCTATTCCGTGGACATCTCGGGGCGCAACTTGAAGGCCGTGCAGGCCAACGCGTCGGACCCCAGCTGGTCGCCGCTTTTGAAATAAACCGTGAGATTCCCTTTGCGCCAGACACATGCTAAGTTCTGCGCAATCGAGCCAATAAGACCCATAAGGATCAAACCGATGAAGACGCTTACCAAGGTAGCACTACTGACCACCACGATTGCGCTGGCCGCTTGCGCCAAGAGCCCCTTTGACCGCAACGGCGATGGTGCCGGTGCTGGTGCAAACGGCCTGAACAACGGCGGAATTTCCAGCTCCTCGCTGGATCCGTCCAGCCCCGCCTATTTCAACGAGACGATTGGCGACAAGGTGCTGTTCGCGGTCGACCAGTCAACGCTCGGCGACGAAGCCCGCGCGACCCTGACACAGCAGGCAGGCTGGTTGTCGAATAATGCGAACTATACCGCAATCATCGAAGGCCATGCCGACGAGCAGGGGACCCGGGAATATAACCTCGCCCTTGGTGCGCGTCGTGCTTCTGCGGCCCGCGACTTCCTTGTGGCGAACGGTGTTGCCGACAATCGCCTGCGCACGGTGACCTTCGGCAAGGAGCGTCCGCTTGCGGTCTGTTCAACCGAGGAGTGTTATGCCAAGAACCGCCGTGCGGTGACGGTGATCTCCGCCGGGTTGGGTAGCTGATAGGCCAAGATTATGCGCAAGGTTCTGATGTGTTTGAGTTTCGCTCTGAGTGTGGGGCCTTTGGCCGCGCAGGATTCGAGCCTTGCGGATATTCGTGCCGAGTTGGGCCAGCTTAATGGCGCCATCGTGCAACTGCGCTCCGAACTGTCGGGCGGCAATACCGGTGGTCTGACGATCACCGGCGACACACTACAACGTATCGACATTATCGAGGCGGCGCTCGCGCGCCTGACCTCCAAGACCGAAGATTTGGAGAACCGGATCAACCGGGTTGTGACTGACGGCACCAACCGCGTGGGCGATCTTGAATTCCGGCTGTGCGAGTTGGAGGAAGGCTGCGATCTGGGCTCCATCGGCGAAACGCCGTTGCTGGGCGGCGGCGACGCGTCATCCGCGCCAGTTGCCGTTGCGCCGAATACAACGCCCGATGCAGGCGGCGCGGAACTGGCGGTGTCAGAGAAAGCCGACTACGAGCGGGCGCAGGAGGCGCTCGCAGCCGGTGACTTTCGCGGCGCCGCTGACAAGTTTGCGGCCTTTAATGAATCCTACCCGGGGGGGCCTCTAGCCGCTGACGCGCATTTCCTGCGTGGACAGGCGCTGGCTGAACTGGGTGACTGGAACAACGCCGCGAGGGCCTATCTGGAAAGCTTCTCCGGCTCGCCCGACGCGCCACGCGCGCCTGAGGCGCTTTATCGGTTGGGGCTGGCGTTGCATAAGTTGGGCCAGTCGCAGGAAGGCTGCCTGATGTTGCAAGAGGTCGGCGTGCGCTATCCCGGATCGGATCAGGTGTTGCCAGCCAACTCGTCGATGCGCGAACTTGGCTGCCAGTGAGCGCGCCAGAACTACCCGACGATTTCCTGAACGAACTGCCCGCTGACCGCGTGCTTGGCGTTGCCGTCTCGGGCGGTAGCGACAGCATGGCCCTGCTTCACCTGCTGCTGGAGCGTGGCGTTCCGGTTTCGGTCGCGACGGTGCATCACCACCTGCGTAGCGGGGCCGATGCCGAGATCGCTATGGTTGCCGATTTTTGCGCAACCCATGGTGTGCCACACCATACGCTGCACTGGCGTTGGGGCGGTGAAGGCAACCTGCAAGACCAAGCGCGACGCGGGCGTTATAGCGCGTTGTCGGCATGGGCGCGTGCGAGCCACATCACCGACGTGGCGCTTGGCCATACCGCCGACGATGATATCGAAACGTTCCTGATGGAGTTGGGACGCGGTGCGGGGCTAGATGGGCTGTCAGGAATGCGGCCGTCGTTCAAGTTGGAAGGGGTTACATTCCACCGCCCGTTGCTGCACGTGCGCCGCGACATGTTGCGAGACCGCCTGATGGCGGCGGGCATCGCCTGGTGTGACGATCCCAGCAACGAGGATACCAACTATCAGCGCGTCCTAGTGCGCCAGAGTTTGACAGCGCTGGAGGCTGCCGGGCTGTCACGAGATATGATCACCAAGTCCTTGGAAAATCTCCGCTCCACCCGGCGCGATTTGGACATCCAGCTTTCACGCTCCCTCGACGGCCAATTCTGGATGGAGCAGGGCGATTTGTGTTTCAAGCTCGACTGGTTCGACGCGGCCACGGCTGAGTCGCAAAGGCGTGCGCTGAAATCCGCGCTGCAATTTGTCTCTGGGCAGGATTACCCGCCCCGTGGTGCGAAGTTGGCGCGGGTGCTGGCGGATTTGCGCCAGAAATCGGTGTTACACGGATGCGTCATTACGTCTGGGCATGGTGTGCTGCGTGTGGGGCGGGAACTTGCTGCTGTGGCGTCGTGTGTCACACCGTCAACGGCGTGCTGGGATAGCCGGTGGATGTTTGCCGGACCGCACGGAAATTCCACGGAAATACGCGCTTTGGGTGAGGCAGGCTTGGCGCAATGCACGGGTGACTGGCGCTCGCCTGGGCTGCCGTACGCGTCGGTTGTCGCGTCTCCGTCAGTGTGGGACGGTGCAGAATTACTATCGGCCCCGCTAGCTGGTTGGGACGGCGGGTGGCGCGTCACGCTGCTCCGAGACGCCAAAGACTTCGGCGAGTTCATTTTATCGCATTGAACCTGCGCCACTTATCCCTATTTTAACATCAAAGGCGGTAAGTGGCGCAGGTGTCTACGTCCCAGCCGAGCTGATTTAGGAGAATTCTCTTGGGCAATGCGAGACAAATCGCTTTCTGGGTCGTACTGTTTTTGTTGATCCTCGCTCTATTCAACCTGTTCAACGGCGGCCAGTCGGCTGCGGATTCGCGCGTGATACCGTATTCGGATTTCATCTCGCGCGTGGAAGCGGGTGACGTGAGCCAAGTGACGCTGGACGGTGAAAATATCATCATCCGCTCCGGTAACGAGCAGTTCACGACAGTGAAACCTGAGGGCGTCGACGTGACCCCCGTCTTGCTGGAAAACGACGTGGCGATTGAGGCCAAGCGTCAGGAACAAAACGGAATTCTGGCCTATGTCGGTACTCTGTTGCCGTTCCTCGTGATTATCGGCATCTGGATTTTCTTCATGAACCGGATGCAGGGCGGTGGCAAAGGCGGCGCGATGGGCTTTGGCAAGTCGCGCGCGAAGCTGCTGACCGAAAAGCAAGGCCGCGTGACCTTCGACGACGTGGCAGGCATCGACGAGGCCAAGGACGAGTTGGAAGAGATCGTGGAGTTTCTACGTAACCCGCAGAAGTTCTCCCGCCTTGGTGGTAAGATCCCCAAAGGTGCGCTGCTGGTGGGCCCTCCGGGTACCGGTAAAACGCTGCTGGCGCGTGCCATTGCAGGCGAGGCTGGCGTGCCGTTCTTCACCATTTCCGGCTCTGACTTCGTTGAGATGTTCGTCGGCGTGGGCGCCTCACGCGTTCGTGATATGTTTGAGCAGGCGAAAAAGAACGCTCCGTGCATCGTGTTCATCGACGAAATCGACGCCGTTGGCCGGTCCCGCGGTGCGGGCTACGGCGGCGGCAATGACGAGCGTGAGCAGACCCTGAACCAGCTGCTTGTTGAAATGGATGGTTTTGAGGCCAACGAGGGCATTATCATCGTCGCCGCAACCAACCGTCCGGACGTCTTGGACCCGGCGCTGCTGCGCCCGGGTCGTTTCGACCGTCAGGTGCAGGTTCCAAACCCGGACATCAAAGGCCGCGAAAAAATCCTGCGCGTTCACGCGCGTAAGGTGCCGCTTGGCCCCGATGTCGACTTGCGCATCATCGCCCGCGGCTCGCCCGGTTTCTCGGGTGCCGATCTGGCCAACCTTGTGAACGAGTCTGCTCTTACGGCTGCGCGCATGGGCCGTCGTTTCGTCACCATGGAAGATTTCGAGAACGCTAAGGACAAAGTCATGATGGGTGCGGAGCGTCGCTCCATGGTCATGACCGAAGATGAGAAGAAGCTGACCGCCTACCACGAAGCCGGACACGCGATCGTTGGACTGAACGTGCCACAGCACGACCCGATCCACAAAGCCACAATCATCCCGCGTGGGCGTGCCTTAGGGCTGGTGATGAGCCTTCCTGAGCGTGACCAACTGTCGGTTTCCAAGACAAAGTACACGTCAAAAATCGCAATGGCGATGGGCGGCAAGGTCGCGGAAGAGCTGAAGTTCGGACCGGAGAATGTCACATCCGGCGCGACATCGGACATCCAGCAGGTCTCGAAAATCGCGCGGGCGATGGTCACGCAGTTCGGTTTCTCCGAAGAGCTCGGGCACGTGGACTATGCCAACGAACAGCAATCTTACCTCGGTGCTTATGGGGGTGGAACCAACCACTCACCTGAAACCCAGAAGATCATTGATCAGAAGGTGAAAGAGATCATCGACGAAGGATACGAAACAGCGAAGCGTATTCTTACCGAGAAGAAAGATGATTGGGAGCGTTTGGCGCAAGGCCTGCTGGAATACGAGACCTTGACCGGGTCGGAGATCACCAAGGTGATTGCCGGGCAACCGCTTAACCGCGACGACGACGAGGAGGATGATACGCCTGATAGTGGCAAGACCTCCGTTGCGGCGATCCCGAAGACGCGGAAGCCCAAGACACCCAAGTCGGACGGCGGTATGGAGCCTGAGCCGTCAGCCTGACCTTGGCACTCTGATTGATCTGAACAAGCGCCCCTCTTTCCCGAGGGGCGTTTTTCGTTATGGCTAGGTCACATATATTGGTTGGACTAGGTCGTTCGCGTCGTCGAAGGTGTGACTGATTTCAACCGGACACCAAGATATGCCCGCATTGATGAAGACGAATTACACCGGCAAGATTGTCTGGTTGGGAAAAGTAGCGAGCCGCGATGACACCTTGCGCTCAACACCGCTGAAGCAAGTCGAGGCAAGTTTCGCAGGGATCGAAGGCGAAGACCACGGCGGGCTGACACGCTTGTCGTGCAGCCGGGTTACATCGCAATATCCGAAAGGGACCACAATTCGCAACACTCGACAGCTTTGTATCATCTCGGTGGAAGAAATGGCGGCCATCGCCGACCAAATCGGGGTAGCGTCATTCAATCCGGAATGGTGCGGCGCAAATATCGTCGTTGAGGGTATCGCGGATTTCACCCACATCCCTCCGTCGTCGCGCTTGCAGACAGAAAGCGGAACGACGTTGACCGTCGACATGGAAAACCGACCGTGCCATCTACCTGCGGCCATAATCGACGAAGATGTCCCCGGCCACGGCCGCGCGTTCAAAGCTGCTGCAAACGGCAGGCGCGGGGTCACGGCGTGGGTCGAGCGGGAAGGGGTATTGCGCGTCGGTGACGTCCTGACATTGCACATTCCCGATCAGCGCGTTTGGTCACCGCCAAGGACATAATCAGCGTTTCCGGTTTCCCATGTGAAACGTATATCCCATGCAAGGCCGATTCCGACGCCGCAAATGTCGGAAATGCAGGATGTGCGACAGCGCATCCCCGATATAGGCGGAGGGACACAATCGCGCCGAAGCGCAAATCGCGGCGGCGAAGGGGAGATAAAGCATGAGTTTCAAGACCGATATCGAGATCGCCCGCGAGGCCTCCAAACGCCCGATCCAGGAGATTGGTGCCAAGCTGGGAATTCCCGAAGCGGACTTGCTCCCCTTTGGTCACGACAAGGCCAAGGTGTCGGCGGACTTCATTGCCGCGCAGCGCGGTAAGAAGGACGGCAAGCTGATCCTTGTGACGGCCATAAACCCCACGCCTGCCGGCGAAGGCAAAACGACGACGACGGTCGGTCTGGGGGACGGGCTGAACGCCATCGGCAAGAAGGCCGCAATTTGCATCCGCGAAGCCTCACTGGGTCCGTGTTTCGGCATGAAAGGCGGGGCCGCTGGCGGTGGTTACGCGCAAGTGGTGCCGATGGAGGAGATGAACCTCCACTTCACGGGCGATTTCCACGCTATCACCTCGGCGCATAACCTGCTGTCGGCGATGATCGACAACCACATCTACTGGGGCAATGAGCTGGAAATCGACGAACGCCGGGTGACATGGAAGCGCGTGCTCGACATGAACGACCGCGCGTTGCGTGATTGCGTGACCTCGCTGGGTGGCGTCGCCAACGGCTTCCCGCGCCAGACTGGGTTTGACATTACGGTGGCTTCCGAGGTGATGGCGATCCTGTGTCTCGCTATGGATCTGGACGACCTGCAAAAGCGTTTGGGCGACATCATCGTTGCCTATCGCCGCGATCGCTCCCCCATTTATTGCCGCGACATCAAGGCCGATGGGGCAATGACCGTATTGCTGCAACAAGCCATGCAGCCAAACTTGGTTCAAACGCTGGAAAACAATCCGGCCTTCGTCCATGGCGGCCCCTTCGCCAACATCGCACACGGGTGCAACTCCGTCATTGCGACCACCACGGCGCTGAAGCTGGCCGATTATGTCGTCACAGAAGCGGGTTTCGGTGCCGATCTGGGTGCCGAGAAGTTCATGAACATCAAATGCCGCAAGGCTGGTCTGGCCCCGGATTGCGTGGTGCTGGTGGCGACCGTTCGCGCGATGAAGATGAACGGTGGCGTTGCCAAAACCGACCTGGCTGCCGAGAACGTCGATGCGGTGAACGCAGGGTGCGCCAATCTTGGCCGCCATATCGAAAACCTCAAATCTTTCGGCGTGCCTGTTGTTGTCGGGATCAACCATTTCTCCGGTGATACCGATGCGGAAGTCGAGGCCGTACAAACCTACGTGAAAAAGCAGGGCTCGGAGGCGATCCTTTGCAAGCATTGGGCGCATGGCTCGGAAGGCGTCAAGGAGATGGCAACCCGCGTGGCTGAGATAGCGGATAGCGGCGCGTCACAATTCGCGCCACTCTACAAAGACGAGCTGAGCCTGATGGAGAAGATCGAGACCATCGCGAAGCGCATCTACCGTGCGGACGAGGTGCTGGCCGACAAGAAAATCCGCGACCAGTTGCGCCAGTGGGAAGAGGCGGGCTACGGCCACCTGCCGGTCTGCATGGCGAAAACGCAGTATTCCTTCTCGACCGACCCGAACCTGCGCGGCGCGCCTGTCGGGCATTCCTTGCCGGTCCGCGAGGTGCGTCTGTCCGCCGGTGCAGGCTTTGTAGTTGTGGTCTGCGGCGAGATCATGACGATGCCGGGCCTGCCACGGGTTCCATCTGCTGAGGCCATCATGCTTAATGAGGATGGCCAGATTGAAGGTCTGTTCTAAAAGACGCAAGCAAGGGTATGATCGGTATGAGCGCACAGGTAATTGACGGAAAGGCCTTTGCGGCTAAGGTGCGTGCGCAGGTCGCGGACGCAGTTGGAAAGCTGAAATCCGAGCATGATCTGGTACCCGGGCTAGCGGTGGTGTTGGTGGGCGAAGATCCTGCAAGCCAGGTCTATGTTCGGTCCAAAGGCAAGATGACGGTCGAGGTTGGCATGAAGTCGGTGGAGCACCGTCTGGATGTTGACACCAGCGAAGCCGACCTGCTTTCCATCATCAAGTCACTGAATGAAGACCCCACCATCCATGGGATTTTGGTGCAGCTGCCTTTGCCCAAACATTTAAACGAAGATCTGGTGATCAACTCGATAGACCCCGCCAAGGACGTGGACGGTTTTCATATCTCGAATGTGGGTCTGCTGGGAACGGGGCAGAAGTCGATGGTTCCCTGCACGCCCTTGGGGTGCTTGATGATGTTGCGCGATCACCATGGCTCTCTGTCGGGCATGGATGCGGTCGTGATCGGGCGCTCGAACATCGTAGGAAAGCCCATGGCGCAATTGCTGTTGGGTGATAGTTGCACTGTGACCATTGCCCATTCGCGTACCAAGGATTTGCCGGATGTGGTTCGGCGCGCCGATATCGTGGTGGCTGCTGTGGGGCGGCCAGAAATGGTGCCGGGTGACTGGATCAAACCCGGGGCCACCGTGATTGACGTCGGCATCAATCGTCTGGACGCGCCGGAAAAGGGTGAGGGTAAGACCCGCCTTGTCGGTGATGTGGACTACGAGTCCGCGTCAGAAGTTGCCGGTGCCATTACGCCCGTTCCGGGGGGCGTGGGGCCGATGACTATTGCGTGCTTGCTGGCGAACACTCTGACCGCCTGCTGCCGCGCGAATGGTCTGGACGAGCCGGAGGGACTGACGGCCTAAACCGGCACCATGGTGCCTTGCAGGGCGGCGATGTGTTTGATCACTTCGCCCTCATGCGCGTAGACATCGGCCTGCACGACGATCAGTCGCCGCCCGGTCTTCAATACGCGACCTACTGCTCTCAGCCGCTCGCCTTTTGCGGGAGCGAGAAGGTTGATCTTCATCTCCGATGTCAGGACTTCTTGGCCGGGCTCCATTAGCGTGAGCGACGCATATCCTGCGGCGCTGTCGCCTAGGGCGAATGTCAGGGCGGCGTGGGCGAATCCGTGCTGCTGGGTCAGGTTTGGCTGGATCGGGGCTTCAATGACGCAATGTCCTGCCGTGACCTCCACCAGTGATGCGCCAGCGGTTGCCATCATGGCCTGACGGGCGAAACTCTCGCGGACGGTGGTCTCAAAGTCGGGGTTGCGCGGGGTGAGGGACATGGATGCTCCGGATTTTGTCAAAAGCCTAGACGCGTGGCATCGGGATTTCCACCGTGGATGCGCCGGTCAGGATTGCCCGTGCGTCGGGCTGCATGAGTGTTTGCAACTGAGCCGAACTGGAGCGTAAGCCCCCGGTGTAGGTACCATAGGCTGGAAGGATGAGGCGGGTGTTGTCATATAAAAAGCAGGGACGAGTCACGGTGCGACCGCGAGAGTGCAGACTGGCTTTTGGGTGGTAATGCCCCGAGACTTCGCCGGTACACGCATCAAGATCCGCAATATGGCGGAAGGTGAGCGCTCCGACGCTCTGCTGCGCAAGATGCGTCCCGCCAAGCTCCAGCGGGCCGGGGTCGTGGTTGCCTTCAATCCATGTCCATACTCGGCCAGCCATTAAACGAGTCAACCATTCGGTGACAGGATCGGACAAGGCGTGGCCTGCGTTCAAGTCGTCGAAGCTGTCGCCCAGGCATAACACGTTAGACGGCGCATGCGCGTCGATGTCCGCCTCTAGGCGCGTCAGTGTTTCGGTGTTCTCGTATGGGGGCAGCATTTGCCCACTGCGCCGGGCGATACGTTCGGACTTTCCAAGGTGCAGGTCGGACACCACCAACAGACTCTGTTCGGGCCAGAGCAGTGCGCCGGAACCAAGCGCGATAAGTTCGGCGCCACAAAAGCCGAAAGATCTCATTCCAAGCCTGCCTTTGCCATGAGGGCTGAAGCCTCCTCGACCAGGAGCCGTTCTTCGGCGGCACCTTTAATGGGCACGCGGCCCATTTCCAGAAACAGCGGCGCGGCCAGCGGAGTGACGCGGTCTAGTTGAAGGTGATCTATCGCGCCGTGTGTCCGCGCGATCATGTCTTCTATTCGGCCAAAGTCGATCAGTCCCTTCATGGCTTCCTCTCGGGTGATGTCGAGCATGAGGTGATCGGGATCGTATTTGCGCAACGTGTCATAAAGGATGTCGGACGAGAACGTGGCCTGTTTTCCGGATTTTCGCTGGCCGCGTGTCATGCGGTCGATCAGTCCGGCTATGATGGCAGATGCCCGGAATGTGCGTTTCATGACTGCATTTCCGGCCAGCCAGTCCTCCAGCCCCTCTCGCAGATTGTCGAGAACGAACAAGGATGCCGGATTGACCACCGGCTGCAAGCTCCAGATCATTGTGGCGTAGTCCGTGGACAGGAAGCCCAAGGGTTCCAGCCCCTGCTGCTCCATCCGCTGCGTTAGTAGCAGCCCCAGTGTTTGCATCGCATTGCGACCGGCAAAGCCGTAGATGACAGTATAATGACGGTCGTCTTGCGGAAAACTTTCGATCAAGAGGCGACCGGGTTCGGGAAGTTTGGAGCGCTTGCGTTGTAGCTTAAGCCATTCCGACGTGTGATCAGGCAAGTCTGGCCAGTCATTTTGTTGAAAGATGCGCAGGATGCGCTGGCTGAGTTGGGTCGACGTGGCAAACTTGGTTCCGGAGAATGTCGCGATCTTAGGGTTGTCGGAGGCACGGCGCGTCACCTCGACCGTCATCTCGTTCAGGCCCTCGTAGCGAACGATCTGCCCGCCAATCAGGAAGGTGTCGCCTTGCGTCAGGGTCGCGGCGAAGCCTTCTTCAACCTCGCCCAGCGGCGCCCCGCCGCGTCGGCTCTTGAGCCGCACCTTAAGCATCTCGGTGTCAATAATAGTGCCGATGTTCATCCGGATTTGTAGTGCGCTGCGCGGGTCGCGGAGCTGCCATTTCCCGTTGCGCTCAATGATGCGCTGATACCGGTCATAGGCACGAAGCGCGTAGCCGCCTGTGGCGCAAAAATCGAGGCATCGGTCGAAGTCGGCGCGTGAGAGGTTCACGTAAGGTCCCGCGGTTGTGACCTCGTTGAACAGCTCTTCGGCGATGAACGGACCTGCGGCTGCACAAGCCAGAATGTGTTGGCAGAGAACATCCCGGGGGCCGGGGCCGCGCGGGTCTCCGTCCAGATCATGCTCCTTCGCGGCATCCAGCGCGGCTTTGCATTCCACGATTTCGAAGCGGTTCGCGGGCACCAGAAGCGCCTTGGACGGCGCATTGTAGCGGTGATTTGCACGCCCTATGCGCTGAACCAGCCGTTTGACGTTCTTCGGAGCGCCGATCTGGATGACAAGATCGACATCCCCCCAGTCTATGCCGAGATCCAGACTTCCTGTACAAACGATCGCCTTCAAACGGCCCTCGACCATGGCCTGCTCCACCTTCACCCGTTGTTCGCGAGCGAGCGAGCCGTGATGAATTCCAATCGGCAATTTGTCCTCGTTCGCAAGCCAGAGGTGGTGGAAGAACAGTTCTGCCTGCGCCCGGGTATTGTGGAAGATCAGCGTCGTGTTGTGCTGCTTGACCTGCTCCAACACCGCGGGAATAGCGTAGCGCCCGCCGCCTCCCGACCAAGGTGGCGCCTCTTCGGTTTGCAGCATGGTAATATCGGGGTCCGGGCCCGGGTCGGCGTTGATGATTTTTGTCGGCTGCGGGTGATGTGCGAGAAATGCGGCGATGGCTTTCGGGTCTTCAACGGTGGCACTCAGGCCGACACGACGTAGATCGGGGGCCAGTGATTGTAGGCGGCTAAGCCCCAGGACCAGTTGAACACCACGTTTGCTATCGGCCAGCGCGTGAATTTCGTCGACGATCACCCGTTGCAGCCCGGCGAATATGCGTGGCGCGTCCTCGTAGCTTAACAACAGAGCAAGGCTTTCAGGGGTCGTTAGCAAGATATGTGGAGGTGCCGCGCGCTGGCGGCGCTTTTGGGTGTAGCTGGTGTCCCCGCTGCGGTCCTCGATGCGTATGTCTAGACCGATTTCCTCGACGGGCGTGCGCAGGTTGCGTTTGATATCGGCTGCGAGGGCTTTCAGCGGCGAGATGTAGAGCGTGTGCAACCCATCGCGCGGTGCGGTGTGAAGTTCTGCAAGGCTTGGCAGGAACCCCGCCATGGTTTTGCCGCCACCGGTTGGCGCGATCAGCAAGGTCGACGGCGATTGCGCCGCGTCGAGCATGTCTTGCTGATGCGGGTGGATAGCCCAGCCACGGCTGGTAAACCAATCGGTGATGGGCTGGGGCAGGTCAGTCATGCCCCAGATATAGCCCGGCCTGAAGAGATGGTCAGTGCTTAATCTCTTCGTCTTTCACATACATGTTGGCCCACGCGCGGTCGATCAGCTCTGGTGTCATCTGGTAAGGGATGCCCTCATATTCGCAGACCGCAATCATCTGATCTATCAGAAAGTTCGCGTGATAGTTGGCATAGACGTTGTCGATTGTCGGGTATTTGACCTTCAACAGATGGATCAACGCGGCCTCGTTGAGCGGCATCTTCTTCTTTTTCGCGACCATGGCGAACACCTTGAGGAATTCTTCCTGCGTGGGGCCGTCGATCTTGATCTTGAAGAAGATACGGCGCAGTGCCGCGCCGTCGAACATTTCGTTCGGGTGGAAGTTGGTCGAGAAAATGACCAGCGTGTCGAACGGCACCTCGAACTTCTCGCCCGATTGCAAAGCCAGAATGTCGTACTCTGCCTCCATCGGAACAATCCAGCGGTTGATCAATGCCTGCGGCGGTTCTTCCTGACGGCCAAGGTCGTCCACGATGAACACGCCACCGGTCGACTTCAATTGGAGCGAAGCCTGATAGGTGCGCGAGGTGGCGTTGTAGTTCAGGTCGAGCATGTTCAGCATCAACTCACCACCGGTCATAACGGTGGGGCGCTCGCACATCAGGTAGCGCTTGTCGTAGCGGTTGTCGGTGCGGCGTAGCGAGGACACCTGAACGGCATCATCCTCAATCAGTGTGTGTACGATCGGGTCGTACAGCGTCACCACTTGCCCCGCGTATTCGATGCATTGCGGGATGTAGATCATGTCGCCAAGTGCGTCGCGGATACCGTTGGAGATCGCCGATTTACCGTTGCCGGGAGGGCCATAGAGCAAGATTGAGCGACCAGAGCTGACGGCGGGCCCAAGATCATTCAGCAGATGTTCCGGCAGGATCAGATGCCCCATGGAGCCCAGCAGCTTGTCACGTGTGATCTGGATGTTGCGAACGGACTGGCGTTTTACCTGCTCTTTATACATTTCGAGCGGCACGGGCAGCGCGCCGTAATATTCGGACTGCGACAGCGCATCCAGTGCACGGGATTTGCCGGCGTCTGACAACTGAAATGCCATCTCGGAACCGGAGCCTGCGTGCAGCGTACCTTGCGCCTCGATCAGTTTCTGTTCGCGGGTGATCTCGACCAGTTGTTGGGTCAGGGGCATCGAGAGGCATATCGCCTCTGCCATCTGCGAGACGTGTTCGAGGTTTTTGCGAAAGATCGTCTTCAACAGGATGTCGCGCATCATCACGATGCTAAGACCGGTATCCTTCAATGATTTCGGGGGAACCGGCGCCTGAACGCCAGTGGTCGTGTGCATATTCATGTGCTCTGCCTCGCGCGCCGATTGTTCGGCATCCTTCCAAATAGGTTACTGATTTTGCCGGATCCAAACAACAAAAACCGATCTCGCTTCAAAAAGCAGGCCAGCTGGGCTAGCCTCCGTGAATAATGAACACCGCCAACAGAGCGGGACATGGGGATGATGAGCATGGACGACGGTATGGATAAGGCCGGAGCAAGGCTTTTTCTTGTTTATCTGCTTGGATTGGTCGCTTTTTTGGGCGGGCTGAGCTTGGCAAAGGGCGGGCTCTATGTGGACCGTCACGAGGGTGACACCCTCCACTTGATCGAGATAGTGTTGAGAATGGCCGACGGTGAATGGCCGCATCTAGATTTCGTAACCCCCTTGGGCGCATTGAGTTTTCTGCCTATCGTCGGATTTGTGAAAGCGGGTTTTGGCGTAGGTACGGCGATTTTGCTGGCGCAGATCAGCGTCGCGTTGCTGCTTGTTCCGATGGTTTGGTGGCTTGGATACAGCCGACTCTCGCGCGGCATGGCTTACGGCGTCGGGGCATTGGTTATGGTTCTTGTTTTGGCCATGATTCATGGCGAGGCGACGGCCTCTATATCGCTTTCGATGCACTACAACCGATGGGCGTGGGCCCTGGCGTTCACGTCCATCCTGATCGCCGTGCTGGATCCGAAGCGTGCGCCGAACCAGTGGGCGGACGGGATCGTGTTTGGCATAGCATTCAGTTTTTTCGTCATGGGCAAGATCACCTTTGGCGTCGCCTTCGCGCCGGGTGTTGCGGTTGCATTGATCTTGCGCGGACAATGGCGTGCGATTGTGGTCGCTATCGGGGTCGTTGCCGTTGTTGGATTAGCGCTTACTCTAATGGCAGGTGCCGCACTCTGGCCGGCATATCTGGCTGATCTTGCCCTTGTTGCTAGTTCCGACATTCGTCCGCGTGCGGGTGAAGACTTGGCTACTTTACTGACGGCCCCGCAATATGTGCTGGGCACCGTGGTGCTGGTGCTCTGCGTGGTGGTTCTGCGGCGGGGGGTGAACCCAACTTTGGGGCTGGTGCTGATGCTACTGGGCCCGGGTATGATTTACGTGACCTACCAAAATTACGGCAACGATCCGAAATGGTTAGCCCTTCTTGCCGTGATGGTGCTTGCGGTGTCTCGAACACCGCAGATCATCGCGTTGGCCGTCGTAGCTTGCACTCTAATCGCCCCTTCCTTTTACAACATGGCCACGAGCGCTGTCCGTCATCTTGTCGCGGATAGGGCGGGTTACACTGCTTTGTTCGCAGACACGCTCTATGCCGAGCGGCATGGGGACTTCTTTACGAAGACGGATCGGGCGGACAATATTCTTGTGCGCACCCCAATGGTTTTTGGCAGCGAGGAATTCGCATATCTCAATGAACGCGCGGAGCATTCACCGCTGCCGGAGTTTCAAGGCGAGAAGCTGACGCATTGTGTTCAACAGTTGGGAATGATCGGTGTTTCACACGCCATAGCGCGGGATATGGACACCGCCGGACTCTCAGAGGGTAAGTCTGTTTTTGTGGCCGACACGATCGGGAATTTCTGGATGTTCGGGGGGCTGGAGCCCACGTCGGGCGCTGCACCTTGGTATTACGGGCAGCTCAAGGGATACGAGAACGCGGACTACTTCCTGATTCCTGCATGCCCGACTACACCGCAGGCCTACCGGTCCATTTTGGCGGATGTTGCTGCGCGTGGTGAGGAGTTGAAAGAGATACGCCGCACCGAGCTCTATACGCTTTACGAGCGTCCCTAGAGCAAAGCCGTGCGAACGAGGTAGATGATCAGGGTAACGCCCAAAGGTAGGCCCATGGGGAAGTCCCGGGTCCGCTCCCAGCTTTCCCAATGGGGCGCGAGTGTACGGAGCGGGCTGATCCTCGCTAACCGGTGAAGAACAAAGGCTATAATTGTCGTAACGGCGAAGATTGCCGCGACCGAGGTGCCGTCTGTGGTCGCAACGAACGGTGCCATTGCAGCCGCGAATTTTGCATCACCCGCACCAACGATGCCAGTTATCGTCATGAGAAAGCCTATCGCCAGCACAATCGCGAAATGTGCGTAGCGCCATAGGTAAGCCTCGAGCGGTAGAGTTAGTAATCCGACAACGATGAATAACGCCATCAACGCCAGCACGGCTTTGTTGGGAATCTTCATTCGGGCAAGATCGCTCCATGCGACCCAAAGCGAAATCAGGGTCGCAAGGGGCAGGACCCAGAGCGCGAACATGGCCATCAGTTAGCTTTCCAGCGTGCGCAGCGACCGGATGGCAGCCTCGAAGTGTTGTGGATGGGTCTCAATAGCTTCTTCCAGAAGTGTCTTGCCGATTTCCACGTCACCTTGCTTGATGGCCGTCAGCGCCATCGTGTGAAGCAACTGGGCACGTTCGGTCTGCGTCACTTGGATGATCGGCAGAGTGTAATTCTTCCGCGCGCCGCGAGCCAAAATCATGTTGTTCTTGGCGGTGAAGAGGCTGGGATCATAGGTGATCGCTTCGCCAAACAGCCGTTCGGCTTCGTCATAATCGCCGCGGGTGAGTTTCGAGAAACCCCAGTTATTCAACACAGAACCGGGAGTCGTCGTTAGCCCGACTGCGGTTTGGTAGAAACTGTCTGCCTTGTTCCACTCCTTGTTGGTATCGGCGATGATCGCCTCCAACCGGTAGCGCTCAAAGTTCTCGAAGGTGGGGGGGACGCCGTCCAAGACCTTTTCGGCCTTCTTCCATTCGCCTTGGCGGACCAGCGCATTGGCGTAGGAAATCTGGTCGTCGTTGGTTGCTTCGGGGTGCTTGGTGATTTTTGCCCAGATCACAGCCGCCTCGGTAGCGCGTTTCGCCCGAAGGAGTGAAGTTCCCAAACCGCGTTGAAGGTCGAGCCGGTCTGGATTATCTTGGGTCGCTTTCTGGAAATAGGTGACCGCTTCGTTAGGATCCGCGACCGTAAGCATGATGTCGTTGAGATTGCTCTCATCGATAACATTGACGTTTTTGAGGGTCTTGCTGAACTCGCCATTGCCACGTTTTTCGCACGCGGTAAGGGCAATGACGCTGATAAGACACAGCATTCCTGTCTTCATGTGGCGCATGGGGCGTCCTCTACTCTGCTCTCAATGGCGTTTGATCAGGGTGCCTGTAAGATCAGGTAGCGGCCGTTGCCGCGTCGCACCAAGTCAAAAGCTCTTTCGTCTTTTTCTGAACTATAGGCAGGGTTTTCCAATTTTGCGAGTGCGCGTCGAAGGTTTTCCCGAATCTCGTCAGATTTGCCACTATCCAGCGCGAAGGCGGTCTTGAAGACCCGGCTTGCCTCGCCGACCCGGCCGGTTTCCATCAGGACGACGCCCAGATTGTTCCATGCCGGCACGAAGGTCTGATCTACCTTGATGGCGCGCCGAAGCAGCTTTTCCGATTGCCCTAACCGACCCAGCCGCAGATTGGCCGATCCCAAGGCGCTTAGGACATCAACATTAGTCCCCTGTTCGCCAGCGGCGCGCAGGTAGGCTTTCAACGCCAGCTCGAATTGACCAGCGGCCATGAGCCTGTGTCCAACGCTTAGTCCGTCGACGGATTGCAAGCGTGTAACATCACCGGTGGGAGGGAAGGGATCGGCGCCTTCGCCTAGTGGAGAGGGCTTAGCCGCGCACCCGGCGAGGCCAATTCCTATTGCTATCGCACCCACCCATTTTCGCATGTTTACCCACCGCCGTTCAGATTCTTATAGATATCGTAGATCGATGGGCCGATCAAAATAATCAAAAGCGGCGGCAGACAGAACATCATTGTTCCGAGGGTGAGTTTGGTGGGCAACACGTTCGCCTTTTCCTCGGCGCGCATGACGCGTTTATCGCGCATTTCAGACGCATAGACCCGCAAAGCATCGGCAATCGAGGTGCCGAAACTCGTCGACTGGATCAACACCGTAACGAAGCTGGAAACGTCCGGCACGCCAGCGCGTTCGGCCATGTCGCGGAGCACGGTGATGCGGTCTTTACCGGCTTTCATCTCATTGGCGACCATTTGAAACTCGTCAGCCAGAGCAGGGTAGCCCGCGCGTATTTCCGCGGCGACGCGGATGATCGACTGATCCAGGGCCTGACCGGCTTCGACACAGACCAGCATCAGGTCAAGACTGTCGGGAAAGCCGCTTTCGATCTCGCTTTGACGCTCCTGACGCCGCCGTTCGATCCAGTATTTGGGCAGGTAGTAGCCAGCGCCGCCCGGAATCACGATTGCGAGGATGAGGTCGCGCGTCGACATATCGTCGCCACCCAAGATCAACACGTAAAGCAGGCCCAGTGTGAGGAACAAAAGGCCAAGGGCGAACTGCGCAAAGTGAAACGTGCGCACTGCCGACTTCTGCTTGTACCCGGCTTGCAGAAGCTTGAGCTTCATACCAGCCAGTTCCTCGACGTCTTGCGGCTCCAGGAAGTTCGCAAATTTGTCGAGTTTGTCGGTGCCGCTCGCATTGCGAAGCGATCCGTCACCGCGTTTGGAACCCCGCGCGGTTGAGCGTTGCGCTTCTTCGCGGATCCGGTCAAGCGGGTCCTTTTGCTTCTTCAACATGGTTGGCAGCGTGACCAGCACCATGATGAAGCCAAGCAGGCCAACGGCCAGCAGGGGACCTAACTCGCCGAAACGCTCGACAAGGAACAGGTTTATGGACTCGATAAACTGCATCTCATTACACCTTGATGTTGACCATGATGCGCATGAACACCATGTTCACCACCAGAAATACGCCCACGACGATACAGGCGGGGATAAAGAACTCGGTATCCTTTACCTCGGTATAGTAATCCGGCTCCATGATGTTGATGCCGACCAATGCGAGCAACGGAAACACGGACAGAAACATGCCTGACCATTTTGCTTCGGCGGTGATGGCTTTTACGCGGCGGAACAGCTTGAAGCGGGCTCGGATCACCTGAGATAGTCCGTGAAGAATTTCGGCTAGGTTACCGCCCGAAGTCTGCTGGATCGTCACGGCGACAGCGAGGAAGCGCAAATCCTGCATGTCCATCCGTTCTGCCAGATGCTTGAGGCTTTCCGATACGTCGCGACCATAGGCCGATTCATCTGCGATAACGCCGAATTCGGTGCCGAGCGGGTCTGCGACCTCTTTGGCGACGATGTTGATTGCCGACGAGAACGGGTGACCCACACGCAGGGACCGCACCATCAACTCGATCGCGTCCGGTAGCTGCTCCTCAAGCAATGCAAGGCGCTTCTTGGCCTTGTTATTCACCCAAACATAAACCGCCCCGATGCCCATGGCGAGAGCGATCACGCCCCTAACCGGTGCCGCAGCTTCCGTCATCTGCGTTAGAACAGCAAAAACGACTCCGGCCAGAACGAACATCATCGCGATCAAGGCCATCGGCGAAAATGCGATATTCGCGCGCAGCGCTTTGTCGGCAAGCATCGAATAGAACGGGATGCCGCCAGAGTTCATATGCTGGTTCATCTCCTTGCGGAGTTGCTCCAGCACCTTTTCTCGCGAGCCGCCCTTCGAGATCATGTCCAGGCGACGGTTGACCTTGTTGTTCAGGCTAATGGATTTCCCGAACACCACCAGATAGATGCCTTCGATAAGCATCAGTACGGCGACGAAGATTATGCCGTAGAGAAGTGGCTCAAAACTGATTTCCATAACTGGTTACTCCGCTGCGACTGGTTCGTAAATTGACGCGGGCAGGTCATAGCCCCATTGCTTGAACCGGTCGGAATAGTGCGAGCGAACGCCGGTTGGCGTGAACTGGCCAATGATCTTTCCATCTGGTTGCAGGCCCAGGCGTTGGTAGCGGAACACCTCCTGCATGGAGATAACGTCGCCCTCCATGCCAGTGATTTCCGTGATGGACACCATTCGGCGCGAGCCGTCCTGCAATCGGGAGGCCTGCACGATCAGGTTCACAGCGGAAGAGATCTGTGCCCGCACAGCTTTGATCGGCATCTCGATACCGGCCATGGCGATCATGTTCTCCAGACGGGAAACACCGTCGCGCGCAGAGTTGGCGTGGATTGTCGTCATGGAGCCGTCGTGGCCCGTGTTCATGGCCTGAAGCATGTCGATCACTTCCTCGCCACGTGTCTCACCCACGATAATGCGGTCCGGGCGCATCCGAAGGGCGTTCTTCAGGCAGTCCCGTTGGGACACCGCGCCCTTGCCTTCAACGTTGGCGGGGCGGCTTTCCATCCGACCGACATGGACCTGTTGAAGTTGAAGTTCTGCCGTGTCCTCAATGGTCAGGATGCGTTCGGAATTGTCGATGAAGGACGAAAGCGCGTTGAGCGTCGTGGTTTTACCGGAGCCGGTACCGCCCGAGACGATCACGTTTAAGCGGCAAGCGACTGCTGCTTGCAGATAGGCTGCCATTTCTTCCGAAAATGCGCCAAAGCGGACAAGGTCATCGATCGCCAGCTTTTCTTTTTTGAACTTACGAATTGAAACCAAGGAGCCGTCCACGGCAATTGGCGGCACCATTGCGTTGAAGCGAGAACCATCTTTTAGACGCGCGTCAACGTAAGGGTTGGATTCATCCACACGACGCCCCACCGCGGATACGATCTTGTCGATGATACGCAGCAAATGCCGTTCGTCTTTGAAACGCGTGTTTGTTAGCGTCAGTTTACCGTCCCGCTCGACGAACACGCGGTTGGGTCCGTTCACGAGAATGTCGTTTACGGTATCATCTTTGAGAAGCGGCTCGAGCGGGCCGAGACCCGTCACTTCGTCGAACAGTTCCGCGTGCAGGGTCTGCCGCTCGTCCTTCGTCAGGATTACGGCCATTTCTTCAAGGCCTTCGGCGCAAATTGCGACGATCTCGGCTTTCAGGTCAGCCTCAGGCGCGTTTTCCAGTGCAGCAAGGTTGAGGTTGTCGAGCAATCGGTGGTGAAGCTCCGACCGGACTTCTTCCAGACGCTGACGGCGCTTGAGCTCCTTGTCCTGCGCAATCACTTCCGCAGGTGCGATTGGAAGCTTGGTCTCCGCCTTTCGCATGGATTGCGAGCTGGACGCCTTTGGTGCAGGAGCTGCGGGCGCAGCCGCCGGTTTGCCTTGCGCATTCGCGGCGGCATCAGTTTTTTTGTAGCGCGAAAACATGCTGGTAACCTTTCGTTATCCTGTGGCTTCCGCCTGGTTCGTCTCGTGCAGAGACAAAGCCAGCTTGGCGATTTCTTTACGCAGCGGGTTCTTTGCCGCCGTATCGACCAAAGGAAGACCGTGATCGCAGCTCTGGGCGACCTGCTTTCCGCCATCAGGCATGTGCAATTCAATTGAAATATCAAGGCTTTCTGCCATGCGTTTGGCGCGACTTTTGCCTGAGAGATCGGTGAATTTCGGGGCGCGATTGAGCACGTAGCGGATCTTTTCGTACGGAAGGTCCTCGGATTTCAGCGCGCGGATCATACGGATCGTATTCTGAGCCGACCGCATATCGAGTTCCAGCATACCGAAATAAACGTCCGACATTCCCAAAACAGTTTCGGTCCACTGAACGAGCGTGGTCGGCATGTCGATGATCACATAGTCAAAGTTGCGCCGCGCCGTCGCGACAAGTTTTTCAATATCATCAGGTCCGATCATATCCAGCGGGATCATGTCAGCCGGAGCGGTCAGAACCTGCACCTTGTCGTTGAAAGTAAGAAGTGTCGCGCGGAAGGCGTCGTCATCCATGCTTTCGATGTCCGACAGCATCTCCAAAACGGCGTCGCGTCGAGGCAGGTCAAGGTAGGTCGATGCAGAGCCGAACTGAAAGTCAAGATCAAGCAGGCAGACACTCACGTCTGACTTCTTGTCAACGGTCGCCAGTTCCCAAGCGAGGTTGACCGCAAAGGTCGACGCGCCGGAGCCGCCGGCCAACCCGTGAATGGGAAGCACGACGCCGTCGTTTGTTCCGACTTTGCCGGTGGCTACGTGCGCGGTTTGCGGTTCGGCAGGTGTCTGGGCGACTTCTGCTAGCACAACTGGCTTCTTGATGCGCTCGATCGAGTCGTGGAGCGCGCCTTCGGGAAGCGGGTAGGGGACAAAATCGTCCGCGCCCAGTTTTAGCAGCTGGTGTAGCGCGATGGGGGAGACGTCTTCGGCGATGAGGATGACTTTGACGCCGACCTCTTTTGCGCGGCCAATGACGTCGCCAACCAGCGTTAACGCGTCCTCGTCGGAACTGTCCACAGCGACTGCGATGAATTCCAGCTGCGAGGCATCCGGTTGTGACAGGTACGCATTGGCATCCTCAAAGCTAAGGTCACCCCAAGCTTCGCCGAGCTCCGTTTCCATGTCTTCGATCAAAAGATCGAAGTTCTGCACGTCGCGGGCGACGGTACAGGCGGTGATCGGCGCCGGTTCGGTTTGTAAAGCTACACTGCTCGTCATGCTTAGAATCCCATTTGGCCAAAACAGGGCCGGGTTCGTGTTAACGAGGGTACCTTTCTTAAGGGTTAGCGCCCCCGCCAACTGTTTGCGGTATTTAAACCAACATGCCGACTTTAAGCGGATTGTGGCTTATCTCATGACAAGGAATGCTTAAGAAAAGGGGCGAGAATGGGGCTAAATTAGCGAAAAACTGAGGTATTATTTCCGTTATTGAACTATTCTCTCTCTCGCGAGGGTTTCTGCGCTCTTTGCGGTTTGCACATATTCGCGATGCACGAGGATCCCGTATTTGCCGCTGAGCAGCATTGGGTGGTTCTTCACAAAGCCGGTCACCTCGGTCACCGTCCGGCGGTTGCGCCGTTCGCGGTTCTCGGTAAGAACAATCGGGCGCGTTTCGCCGAATGAAGCGACAGCTTCCAAACGCGAACGGCTGATGCCTTGAGAAGTCAGGAACGCGACAACAGCCTGCGCGCGGCGCAATCCTAGTGCTTTGTTCGCCGCATTCGAGCCAACCAGATCCGTGTGGCCGTAAACACGGAACCGCACTTCAGGGAACTGACTAATCCAGTTTGCCTGCTCAAGCAGGGCAGCACGCGCGTTTGCGTCCAGAGCTGCCGAGTTGAACTCGAAATTCACCTGAGTGTTCACATCGGATGCGAAACGGTGACCTAGAGTCTCGGCGACCGCGATTGAGCCGTTGCCGACAAGTGTATTCGTCATGGTGGGGTTGCCGAAGCCGCCCTCATCAAGACTACCTCCAGCTTCACGGGCAAACGTGTCGCTGGGTCCGGAGCATGCCGATAGGCTAACCGTCATTGCGACGATCATAGCGAGATGAGAAGTAGTTTTAAGCATCTGATATTACTCCAAAACATAGCCGTAGGAGCCAGAGAAGTCCTGGCGGGCCACTTCGCCCGTGGTGGTGCGGCGGGTCCGTACTTCACGTGCAACTGTTCCGTTGAGGAAGAAGTCACGTTCGGTTGGCGGACGAACACGGTCGGTCGAGACGACGAGTGCGTTGCCACGCGTGGGGGAGACAAGGTGTGCGGTCACGATCACCACCAGTTCGGACTGGCGACGCTCATAGTTCGCACTGCGGAATAGTGCGCCCAAAACCGGAATGTCACCTAACCAAGGAACCTGGCCCGCGACGTCGCGGAAATCGTCTTCAAGAAGCCCGGCGATTGCAAAACTCTCGCCGTCACGCATTTCCACGACTGTGGACGATGCCCGTTTCGAGAACGCATTTACCGAGAAGCCGTTGTTCTGGACTACGACGGTTGGATCCAAGCCAGATACCGCAGTATCAAGCTTGAGGTTGATGATGTCCTCGTCCAATACGGTCGGCGTAAATTTCAATTCAACACCAAACGGCTTGTAGCTGATCCGCACCGAGCCGTCGTCCTCGATAGGAATCGGATACTCGCCACCTGCAAGGAACGTGGCCTCTTGGCCAGAAAGGGCGGTCAGGTTCGGTTCTGCAAGGGTGCGTACCATGCCTTTTTCTTCAAGGGCTTCCAGCACGACCAGCGCGCGGAGCGACCCGCTGCCGAAGCCGAACGAGAAGACCCCGTTACGCTCACGCGCGGAGTTGACAGTGCCGGGCGTACTTCCGGAGCCAAGGGAGCCAGCTTGGTTACTTGAGTTTGAAAGAGTGTTTGTAAAGCCGTTTGACCCGAAAGAGCCTCCGGCCGTCTGAAAGCCCAAGCTTGCGGAAAGGTCCTTTGATACAGAGCGGCGCATTTCTGCGAAGCGCACCTTCAGCATGACTTGCTGTGTGCCACCCACGCTCATCAAGTTGGATACAGCTTCAGGGGCGTAACGCTCAGCTAGGTCCAAGGCGCGATCAAGTTTGGCGATGCTGGACACGGTTCCGGAAAGAACGAGCCCGTCATTTGCGGTGCGTACCTCGATCTGCTCACCCGGAAGGATTTCACGAAGGCGTTCCTTGAATTCCGAAAGGTCCGGAGACACTCGCACCGACACGTTGGTAATCAGGCGCCCATCGGCGCCCAGCAGGGTTAGTGTGGTCCGTCCCGGCGATTTTCCAAGCACATATATAGTGCGATCGGAGAGGGTGGCGATGTCTGCAATGGCGGGGTTTGCGACCGACAGCTCGGCAAACGGCACATCACTTTCGACCACAACCGCGCTATTGATCGCGACATTGAGTTTGCGGGCGGTCGACTGGTTGGTCACCTTCAATTGCTGTGCAAAGCCGGTTTCCGGGACGAAAGTGGTGAGTGCGAGACCGAACAAGCCTGCGCAGAAATACTGCTTCAATTTCATTGTGATCCTGCCTCTCTGATCACTAAGGGGAACGGGTCTTTTGCCCATTTTCTCCTGAACCATGCGCGAATTCTGTTTTTATTGCAAGAATCAGGTGTTTATAGCGTGACGTTTATGTGGGCCTGTCGCAACACAACGCAAATTGTGGTGTTCAACTAGGCTCGGCACCCAATATAGGGTGCCGTCTTGAGTTTCGTCAGAGTCATATTATGCTTATTCGTTGCAAGCGATCGGGATCTCGACCACTTCGGCACCTTTGCGCGTTTTGATGGTACAAACCTTTTCGGCTTTCGCCTCTACGGTCTTCTCTTCGAGAATGCCCAAAAGCTGATTCTGGTCAATCTCGACAGAGGCCACCTCGGTGTCATCACCGGCGCCGACCAAGGACAAGGAAAGACGCCCTGACGACTGGGCTTGCGCAAGTGCGCCGACCTCTGCGGGGGACGCGGCCACGGTTACGGTGCGCGCGATCGTAGGAGCCGAGCGATCGCCGTCAGCGATTTGGTCAACGGCCAACAGTTTGAGGCGCGTGTCAATCAATTTGGTGACTTCGCGTCCTTGGCTAGCACCTGTCCAGTAAACATCCACGTGATCGCCGGGACGCAAGAAGCCGGAAACGCCGGAGGATACGTCCACCCGCAACGCAAAAGCCCGCATACCCTTCTCCAGGCGTGACGACACTCCGGCATCTTCACCGGGTTCAGTTACCTTGGAGATCAACACAGCCTCATCTTTTTCCATTACCCGAAGCACGGTGCGCAGTGCGCCGGTAGGCGGGAACAAATCCTCACCCTTTTGAAACGCGCCTTCTGGAATCGCGTTGTTGGGCCATGAGACGATCTGGACATCTTCCTTGGTCAGCGTTTCACCGTAAGCGATCTGCCGTTTGACAGTGAACACTGCCTCTAGCGGGACGTTGCTTTTCAGCAGCTTTTCCTGCGCCGCAACCTTCGCCTGATACTGATCAAATCTGTTCTTTGCCATATATGCCGCGAAGCCCGCTAGCGCGACCCCGATGACAAGTACCAACCCAAAAACCATTCGCATTTTTTGCCCCTTGTTTATTCAACACGTCCTGCCGCTCGCGTGGTGCAGGCACACTCGTATGTAGCTTTGATGCAGGGAGATTGCGGCAAAAGGGTGGAGCAGACGTGAATTTACGACGGCATTGTCCGAAAATCGACGATCAGAATGAGGTGCTGATGGATTGACTGCTAAGAGCGCCCTCGATATCACCGCTCAGGTCGTCCGTTCCGTCGATGACGACACCCATTGACGCAAGAGCCAAGCCTATGACGCCAGCTGCGAGGATAACCCAATCGATGGTTACAGCCCCGCTCTCATCTTCCCAAACTTTATACGCCAAACACGCCATACTACTCTCCAGAAGCATAGATCTAAGAAATCTTACCACGATATTATGACATATCGCAGGCAAATAAGGCAAAAATTAGAAAAATTAAGGCGCTTGCGCCACATTCCGCCGGGCGCGCGGAAACGAACCGTTTCCCGCTTTGCATAAGCAGTGCGCTAAAGCGCCTAGTATAACCCAGACAGACCACGCTGGTGAAAGCGCGGCACAGGGTCTACGTGTTGGTGGCGTAATCAGAATGTGGAGATTTTATCTTGGGCTTCCAACCGGTAGCCTCGCTCTTCTTCCAGCTCTTCTACGCCGTCGACGATCCCGGCCACTGCGAAGACACCGAAAACCACAAGGACCCCACCCATTGCCATAACTTCGACAGTTATCGCTCCCGCGTCCTCTCGGAAGAATTTCTTTATGAGTATTTTCAGTGTCATGGTTTGTTCCTCAAGTTTTTTGCTAACAAGATACTGATTTGCGTCGGCTTTCACGTCCTTCGGAATGCTACCAGCTAAAAAGGCTGTTCTGTTAAGCGGCGATTGACGCTGCTCAGTTCAGATACGCATCCCCTTACTGAAACGAGGTCGAAACAGTTTGGGTCGTTAGCTGGGTTTCAATGTCACCAGACAGGTCTTCCATACCTTCGGAAACGGGGGCCATAACGGCGACACCCAAACCGACAATGGCTGCGGTCAGCACGACCCAGTCTACGGTCACGGCGCCAGCTTCGTCAGTTGCGAATTTTTTGATTAATGTGTTCAGTGTCATAGTGCATCCCATCCAAGGGTATAAGCTTAGTTTCTCAGTCACTCGTGAAGCTTGTCCAACGCGTTCAACCTCTGCTCCAGGCTATGTCGCTGTCGTGACTATATTAACCATCCCCTCTGAGAGGACAGGCGCGAAGACCGGCGGCATGCGAATGCGAATTTTTCTCAAGAATCATTCACGAGTTGCAAGTCGCGTTGAAAAGGCCGCGCCCCGAAGAACGCGGCCTCATCTCTGTAGTCGCTAAGTAATGGCAGTTGCGCTTAGAACGCGGCTGCAACACCTTGCGTGGTCAGCTGGTTTTCGATGTCGCCGGACAGATCTTCCAGACCGTCGGAGACCGAAGCCATAACTGCGATGCCCAGGCCAACGATGGCTGCGGTCAGCACAACCCAGTCAACGGTCACGGCGCCAGATTCGTCAGCTGCGAAATTCTTGATCAGTGTGTTCAGTTTCATAGTGTATCCCTCCAAGGATGTAAGTTAAGTTCAGTTTCCAAGTTAACCTTGACGCTAGTTCGACCCGGCCAGCCTCTGTTCTAGACCGTGTCGCCGTCTTGGTATGCAGTATGTATCCCCCTCAATCGGGGCGAGAATTGGGCGCGAATGGTTCCTTTTCAGAGCAGGGCGCGAAATCTAGCTAAAAATCTATAAGCATATGATTTTTATATAAAATATGTTAATATATTTGATCTCTGGGCGTAAAATTGTTGGAGGATTTGCGTCAATTCGGGCGCAGCTATCGCGATTGTTGCTTGCATGCAGTAGTATCGGAGCGGCTTTTCTGCCAAGTTCACTAAAAATATATAAGTTAACGACAAGTCGGGCAGGCGAATGTCGACATTAATCCGCGTACTCATCATCTCGCTATGCGTTAGCATGGCCTACCCGGCAGTTGCAGAGCAGGCGAAACCAGCATTCGGCGGTAACTTCACTTTCAAAAAGATTGGCCCCCCGAAGCAAGGCGCGAAAAAACTGATCACGATTCAGATCGAGTCGAAGCCTGCGGAAAGTAAAACAGCCAAAGCCCCCGATGCTGTGACCCCTTCACCTGCACCTTCACAAATAGACTGGTTTTGGCAAGCCGTGTCGCCATCTATCGAGGCGACTGCGCCAGGGCGCTTTACCAACGCGGTAGATAGCTTGGGCAAAGCGCCCAAAGGCAAGGGGGTAGCGGCTCCCAGACTGGAGGCCATGCAGTCAATTGCATCCCAGTACGGCACTACGATCCTTCTGGAGACTTTGAATAAGCGGATATCGCCCGCGTTCGTCCTTGCGCTCATCTCGGTGGAGTCCGGGGGTCGCAGCAGCGCTGAAAGCCACAAGGGCGCGCAGGGCTTGATGCAGCTTATCCCCGATACGGCAGCGCGCTTCGGGGTGACGGATAGCAATGACCCCGCGCAGAACATTAAAGGCGGGGTGGCTTATCTTGAGTGGCTGATGGATGAATTCAAAGGCGATCCGATTCTGGCGCTTGCCGGATATAACGCCGGCGAAAATGCCGTGAAGAAACATGGCGGCGTGCCTCCGTATGCGGAAACGCGCAACTACGTCCCGAAGGTTCTTGCCGCATGGAAGGTCGCCAAGGGAATGTGCCTCTCGCCGCCCGAATTGGTATCAGACGGCTGCGTATTCAGAACGGACGGTTAGTCCTACCGGTTCTATTCAATCCTCAAGAACCGGGAAGTGCCCGAACTGTTGTCGAAGAACGGCACACTTGAAGGTGCCTCCATCGTTCGGGCCAGTGCGTCGACTTCGGCCAGAACGACCTCGGTAATGAATGGGAGGTTCAAAGACCGCGCTTCGGTTAACGGCACCCAATGCAGGTGCCGCAACTCGTCGCTGGCCTGAGAAAAGTCGTCGAGATCAGTTTCGATCATATTGTCGGCATCAGCCAGAAAGAACCGCGCGTCAAAACGACGTGGCCGGGCAGGGGGGGTGATAGCCCTGAAGAAATATATCAGACCGTTGCATTGCTTGAGCGTGAGCCCGGTTTCTTCCCAAGTCTCGCGCAACGCAGCCGCGAGCAATGCCGAACCGTGTCCCCCCAGCCGCGCAAGGCATTTCGGCGAGGGTGCCCCCGGCAGAGCCACCGACGCATCTTCCGGATCCACCGCGCCGCCCGGAAACACGAACTTGTCAGGCATGAATGCGGCGTTCTTGCCCCTTTGACCCATAAGCACCTTCGGCGTGCTGTGTGCATCTCGCAAGAGCACCACGCTTGCGGCGTCCCGGATCGGAGGTTGTGTCATGGACATGATGCGGACCTTTCATGCGCTGTCATTAAAGAAACAGCCCGTGGCGACTACAATACACTATGCAGTTTGAACCCGTGCATCCGCTTCGCCCACTGAAGGGCGACGATCGCGCCCTTGAGGCGGGGCAGCAGGTAAAGCGAAAGGGCGACGCATCCGATTGTAAAGATCGTAGCAACGACGAGCGGATCGGGTTCAAACTTGAAGAACGTCCACAGCAGCAAGGGTGCCATCACGTGTCCGACAATCAAGATCGTCAGGTAGGCCGGGCCGTCATCCGCGCGGTGATGGCTCATGTGTTCCTGGCAAACGGCGCATTCGTCCCGCACCTTCAAGTAGCTTGAAAACATCGGGCCTTGCCCGCAATTGGGGCAGCGGCGGCACCATCCGCGTAGCAATGCGGGCTTGAGTTCGCGTTCAGATTCTTCGGCCACCATGTCTCTCACTATACTTATGCATTTGTCACAGGCGCACAGTTTAGATTCAGTCGCGCGGTAATGCAGGGTGACAGGATGTCTCGGGGTTCAATCCTTGGTTCACCAGAAAAATTCCGTTTCCAGCGACGGAAGGCAGCTTCTGCCACGTTAAAGATGTGTATCGGCGGCAATGAGGGCCGAACGACAAAAATATAACGGAGATTTGGAATGTCACTACTCAACGTAAACCTTAAGGCGAAACTACTTCTGGCGGGGCTGGGCGTAGCTCTTGCGGTGACGCCAATGATTGCTCAGGCGAAGGGGGCACATAGCCCACGTGCCTCATTCGAGGAATTTGACGCCGATGGAGATGGCCGCATTACCGAAGCTGAGATGCTTGCCCATCGTGAGGCTCGCTTCGCCCAAGCTGACAGCGATGGAAACGGGTTGCTGTCACGCGATGAGTTGCAAGCCGCTGCCGAGAGCCGTCGAGCACAACGGTTTGACCGCATGATCGAGCGCTTTGATACGGACAAAGATGGGTCACTGAGCCAAGCTGAAATTGCGGAGATGGGTGGCGAGCGTCGTGGGCGCGGCTTCACGCGTATGGATGCAGACGGCGACGGCGTGATCACGAAGGCGGAGTTCGAGCAGCGCGGCGGGATGCGGCGTGGTGGCAAGCGCCACGGCGGCAATCACTACAAGTAATGTATCACGGGGCGGCGCGCTTTGATGTCGCCCCGCATACAGCTTTCGGGTAGCGTGACGCTGGATGGAAATGGCTCTGGATCAATCGGATCAGCTTGATGATGATGCGCTGCTCGTGCTCTTCGCCAATGGTGACAGTGCGGCCGCCGCTACGCTGACCATCCGTTTGGCCCCGCAAGCTCTGAGTTTTGCACGGCGTATGCTGGGTGATCTGGCCGAGGCCGAGGATGTGGTTCAGGAAGCGATGTTGAAACTTTGGCGCGTAGCACCCGACTGGCGACCCGGTGAAGCACGGGTGTCAACTTGGCTCTACAGAGTGGTCAACAATTTATGCATTGACAGGATCCGCAAACGCGAGCGTGCAAACGTTGGGCTGGATGATGTCACGGAGCCTGCGGACCCCACGCCGTCGGTCGAAGCGAAACTAATTCACGCTGACCGCATCGCCGTTTTGGATGAAGCACTCTCGGAGCTTCCGGACCGGCAACGCCAAGCGGTGGTTCTTAGACATATCGAAGGCTTGGCGAACCCCGAAATTGCCTTGGTCATGGAAACCAGCGTCGAGGCCGTCGAAAGCCTGACCGCGCGCGGAAGACGGGCGCTTGCAGTTATACTTGCCCCACAGAAGAAAGAGTTGTCGCTATGAAAAAAGATGCTGATTTGGTTGAAGGTGTCGAGAGTGATGTCGATGTTTATTTTGCTCAAGCACGTAGCGAAGCGCCGCTGCCCTCAGCGGCTTTGTTGGCGCGCATAGTTGAGGACGCGAGGCTGGCACAAGCGGAAATACTGGACGCGAGTCAGCCGAACCCAGAGGTGAGATTGCCTTGGTGGAGGCAGTTTCTTAACGATATCGGTGGTGTGCCTGCCGCGGGCGGATTGGTGGCTTCTGCATGCGTCGGGATTTATTTGGGTTTCCTTAACCCTGATTTTGCTCTCGGTCCGGGCGAGGCAAGTATCAACGAAGCATTGGAAACGGACGTAGTGATGAGCGCTGCGTTGCTTGGTGATCTATATTGGATTGAGGAAGGGTGACGCGGATGAGTGAGAACCCGGGGGGCACTCCCCGCCGTGTAAAAGTGGTGCTGGTCGTATCGTTGGCATTGAACCTGCTGGTTCTGGGCGCGGTTGTCGGTGCCGTTTGGCTTGGCGGAGAGCGGGGGCATCGAGCCAATTCGGTGCGATCCGCAGACGCGAGAGCGGTTGGCATATACGGTCATGCCCTTGATAGGGCCGATCGCCGCGAGATTGGACAGCGACTGCGAACTGTGCGTCAGTCTGCGGGCCGTGAAACGCGGACCGAATTGCGCGGTCTCGCATTGGAAGCGGCTGATGTGCTACGGCGTACGCCCTTTGATAAAGGTGCATTTGCAGACATTCTTGACCGCCAACAAACTGTAATCAATGGTCGATCCGAGATTATGCGGATCGCTTTGACTGAGCACGTCGCGCTGATGAGCCAAGCCGACCGGGTCGCCTATGCGAACCGACTTATGGAAATATTGGAGCGCGGCGAAAGTAGGGCAAGGTGATGACGTAGAACGCTGGAACTACGCAGCAGCGGCCACCGCCACGGCATTGCGCCCGCGAGCCTTGGCAAGATAGAGCCCGCGATCTGCCTGTTCGAGCATGTCGGAAATTGCCATTTGGCCGTTCTGCACCGACAGCCCCACACTTACTGTGACGCGCAGCTTTACGTCATTTTTATGGACTTGGATGTCGAGCTCACCTACGGCCTTGCGAAGCCTGTTTGCAGTCGCCGTCGCCTCTTCGTCATTTGTCTTTGGCAATGCTACAAGGAACTCTTCACCGCCCGTGCGGCAAATCAAGTCGTCGTCGCGCAGATTTCTTTTTAGCGTGTCCGCAAGCGTTGTCAGAACAGCGTCACCTATTGCGTGACCATGCCGGTCGTTAACCTCTTTAAAATGATCAACGTCAAAGGCGAGAACGGCGAAACGCTCACCCGATGCCAGGCTATCAGCTTTCATTTGCGCAAGTTTGGTCGCTGCAAAACGCCTGTTATAAAGACCCGTCAGCGGGTCGGTGACGGCCTGCAACAGGCTGTCGTGCACGACTTGCTTCGTTCGCTGGATTGCGCCTTGAACGAAACATTGCTTGTTGATGCGGCTTACAAGTTCCAAAGGTGTGACATCTTGCGAGACGACATCATGGGCACCAAGATCAAACGCGCGGGCAACCTGCGCTGCTCTGGGCTCCTTTAGCATCAAAATGACGCGAACGTCGCGCATGCGTGACCGCGACCGCATTTGTGACATGATCGAGAGCGCTCTCTCGGCTGCGCCGGTTTCGGCGACAAGAAGTACAATATCTGGCTCCCGCGCAATTGCGTCAGCCTGAGTGAGGACCGATAAACTCGCGGCTTCTGCGTAAAAGGTTTGCTGGCATAATTCGTTCCATTGATCCAATCGATTTTGGGCGTCGGAAATCAAATCGTACTGAGAGCTCTGACCCACCTGTGCAACGACGACCTTGGCGGTCGAAGACCGCGATGTGTTCTCCTTTCGGGTATCGCAGCTATTTGGTAGGTTTAGCCCATTGATTTCGCTGATTACCGCATTTTCACGCATGAGATTTCTTAAGCGTGCAAGCAACACCTCTTCCGAAAATGGGCGGATCAACACATCATCGGCGCCAGCGTCTAGGCACCGCTGCAAATCAACGATGCCGTGTTCGTCTGAGCGACCATCCTGCATGAACACTACCGTGCTACGCACAACCGCTTCGGCACGCGTTTCTCGCAACCACTTCAGTACGCATCCAGCGGGCTTTGACAATAGGGCGGTGGAGATCAGTACCGCCTCAAAAATTTGCGTTTTGGCCATGCTGCGGGCCTGTTCGACGTTGTCTGCGACACATACATCATAGTGGGCGTGTCCCAGTTTTGCTTTCAAAACCATACGATTGGTCGGAACAGGGTCCAATATGAGTACGCGGCCGGCCATTTATGGGAGTTCTCCTGTTTGCGGGGAATCGCCTATTGATGAACAGCAGTTTCATCTGCCAAGAGTTAAGAAACATTTACTTCACTGGAGCCACATGATGACACCGCAGACAGCCGAAGCACTCGCACTCTCCGCACTCGGCTGGATCGCGGCATCCGACGACCTGATCGGCGTATTCATGGGGGCTACGGGGTCGTCATTAGATACGATGCGGGCTCAGGCGGCAGACCCTGCCTTCTTGGGTTCGGTTCTAGATTTTCTGCTGATGGATGACAGCTGGGTCGTGGCATTCTGCGACTCAAACGACTTGGACTATCGCCAGCCTATGATCGCACGGCAGCTTCTGCCGGGAGGGGAGATTCCAAACTGGACCTAATCGACAGGCTCCGGATCCTATCCGTTTGAAGAAATACGTTGGATTGAAAAGTTCTGGAGGCGAGTGGAAGAATCGAACGCCCGAACACGAATTTGAAATTCAGTTTATTTATACATAAGAACAGAATCTTATAGTGGAAACGTATCAGGATATTTGGCGAGCAAGAAGTGAACCTGATTTCGTCGCTTTTGCAGGCTCAAAACCATGAACGGCACGGCATTGATGTGGCTGCGAACGTCAAAGGATTGAAGCCCGCTGCCAATATCGTGCTGATCCAGCTGGTGGATTTCCACGACAAAGAATCCGGCCAATGTAATCCAAGTGCGAAGCGGTTGGCCGATGAATTCGAAATGACGTGTGCAATGCTGTTTTGGCATATGATGAAGTTAGCGGAATGTGGCCTTGTCACGCGTCATGCCCGTTGGGATGCGATGGCAGATGCGGTCCAACCATTATGAATTGCAACTCGATGTCAATCTTGGCCCCGGTGCGTGTCCGAAGGGTGGGGACAGCGGTCCGAACGGGGTTGTGTCGCAAAATGAGACAGGCGGAAACGTCTCAAAAAACAGAGGGAGCGTCCCAGCGTTGAGACAGGGTTATTCTCAGGCGGATACACGAACCTTACCATTGAACCTGAAAAAACCTCCTTGGCGCAGGTCTGGTTGGCTACCTTGTGGCGGACAAGGTGCTGGCCGACAAAGCACCAATTCGCTGCGGCTGCACCGAGGTCGGCAATTGGCACCTCGCGAAGACCTAACGTGCTCCAAATTCAATCGGTTATCCAAGAGCATTGATACTGCTAGCTGTTAGAATAGGCTCCGATTTTCGACGTGCTAAGTTTGTTGTTCACCAAGGCCTCAGCAAATGTAACCCCAGCAGCCACTCCATCTATGACGGGTAAACCGAATTCGTCGCTTAACTTCGCCATCAGGTCAGCCATTCCTGCGCAGCCAAGAACGATTGCCTCTGAGTGGTCCTGTTCGATGGACGCACGGATTTCAGATCGGATCCTGTCCAGAGTCGCCGGGTCTCCCTCTTCCAGCTTCAGGACCGGGATTTCAGTTGCTCGAACACGCGCGCATTTCTGAGCAAGCCCATACCGCTGAAGGTTGTTTTCCAAGCCTGGCACCGAACGAGACAGGGTTGTGATCACGCTGAACTTATTCGCGATCATGCTGGCTGCATGATACGCAGCCTCTCCGATGCCCAGAACAGGCAAAGACGAAAGTGTACGTACCGCGTCGACGCCGGTGTCATCGAAGCAGGCAACGACGATGGCATCAACATCCGTGTGACGACCCACTTCTTCCAACAAGCCGGGCACGCAATTGGCGACATCCAAAAACCCCTGGATGCTTGCCGGACCGTTCCGAGAATTGGTCGCCACGATCTCGGTGTCGGGTCGGGCAACCGCGCGCGCCGCCGCCCCGATTTTGGTGGTCATTGACGTGGTGGTGTTTGGATTCACGACGAGGATTTTCATTTAGACATCACCTCCCAGGTAGGCGGCCTTGATGCGGTCGTCATGCAGCAGCTCTTTCGAGTTGCCTTCGATTACCACATTGCCGGTTGCCATGGCATATGCGCGGTTAGAAATGCTGAGCGCCATGCGGGAGTTTTGTTCGACCAGCAAAACGGATACGCCTTCGTCTCGGTTGATGGCAACGATGGACCGCGCAATGTCCTGCACCAGCTTTGGCGCGATCCCCAAACTTGGTTCGTCCAGCAGCAACAGCTTGGGCTTGGCCATCAATGCGCGGCCGATCACCATCATCTGCTGCTCGCCACCGGACAGCGTTCCCGACGCTTGGCTGTAGCGTTCTTTCAGCCGTGGAAAACGGGTCAGGATGCTGTCGAGCGTATCCTGAATCTCGCCCTTGTTGCTGCGGGTGAAGGCCCCCATCATCAGGTTGTCCTTGACCGACATATAGGGGAATACACGGCGGCCTTCGGGAACCATTGCAATCCCCCGCCCGACGATGCTTGAGGGGTCGGTGCCGTCGACACGTGTGCCCTCGAAGGTGACGGACCCTTTCACCGGTTTCGCAAGGCCCGTAATCGCACGCAAGATTGACGTCTTGCCTGCCCCATTGGCCCCGATCAGGGCAACTGTTTCTCCCTCATTTACCGTCAGCGACACCCCTTTCAGGGCGTAGACGTGATCGTAGTAAAGTTCGACATCTTTGAAATCCAACATAACCGTCATGGCTTACATCCCAATTTCGTCGTCGGCGCTGCCCAGATAGGCCTCTATGACTTTTTCGTTGTTCTGGATTTCAGACGGCGTGCCTTCGGCGATCTTTTCGCCAAAGTTCAAGACCACGATCCTGTCAGAGATTTTCATCACGGCAGGCATGTCATGTTCCACCAGCATGACGGTCACGCCGCGCTCGTCCCGGACGGACCGCACCAGATCCACCATGCGCATGGTCTCGTCATGGTTCATGCCCGCAAAAGGCTCGTCCAGCAAAAGCACCTTGGGGTCTGTCGCCAGCCCGATTGCGATGCCAAGTGCACGCAGGTTGCCCTGCGGCAGATTACTTGCCAGCTCGTCGGAAATGGCGGTCATGCCCAAGAACGCGAGTAGCTCATCGGCGTATCGCCCAAAGGAATCCACATCCTGTTGCGCTGTTTTTGAGCCCCAGAAATATCCTGCCAGCGACGCCTTGGCGCGCAAGTGCTGCGCGACGACCACGCTTTCCCGGACGGTCATGCTTTTGAAGATCGTCGTTTCCTGAAACGTGCGCACGACGCCTTTTCGGGCCACCATGTGCGGTTTCAGGTTGGAGATCCGTTCCCCGCGATACAGCACTTCGCCGGATGTCGTCGGTACAAATGAGGAGATCATCTTGAACAAAGTGGATTTGCCCGCTCCGTTTGGCCCGATCACTGACAGGATTTCATTTTCGGAGACGTCAAAGCTGATGTCGTTGTTTGCGGTGAGGCCACCGTATTTCTTGGTGACATTCTTGACTTGAAGAAGGGGGCTCATTTTTTGCCCCCCTTGCTGAAGCGAATACTCAGCAAACCGTCAGGCAAGAAGCGGATCACAACGATCAGGATGATCGAATAGATCAACAATTGGTATTTGCCGAACTCGAAAAGCAGGTCCCAGCCAAAGTAGATCACCAGCGTGCCCAGCATTGGGCCGAAGACGTATCCCAGCCCTCCGAGGAAGCAGTTCAGCATGAAATCCACGGAATCCTTGACGACAAAGGTTGCCGGATAGACCGATTGCGAGATGGACCCGAACATGGCACCGCCAATCCCGCCGAAGAAGCTCGAGATTGAGAAGATCAGGATACGGATATAAGTGATGTTCACCCCGATAGAGCTCGCAAGCTCTTCGTTCTGCTGCATCGAGCGGCACAGATGCCCAAGCCGCGAATTCACCAAACGGTAGAGCGTGGCATATGTGATGACCATCAAAATACAGGCGGTGAAGTAGAACGCCATACGCGCGTTTTCAATCTCACCAAAGTCGGGGATCAGAGTTATTCCAAAGAGAGACACTCCGGAAGGAAGCGGGATGTTCGTGATACCCTTGGCCCCGTTGGTGATGGGCAACGCCAGTGCAGTCAGCGTCGCAACCTGCGTGAAAACAAGGGTGATCATGGCAAAGTAGACACCACGCAGGCGCAAGATCGGCAGGCCCAACAATGCGGCAACCAGAGCCGCGAATAGCCCCGCTGCCGGAAGGGAGAGCCAGAAGGACCAGCCCGCCTTGACCACAAGAATGGCCGAGACGTAGGCACCGACCAACGCAAAGGCACCCTGTCCGATATTGATCCGACCGATGTAAAAGGTGAGCCACACCCCGGCACTCGCGATGGCCAGCAGCGCCACTGAGGTAAGTGTGAAGTAGAAGTCCCAGCGTCCTGTCGCGGCGATAAAGAGCGGCACCCCAACAAAAATCACGAGCAGAAATATGGCAACGCCAAGGACATGTTTTGCGGAAAGGTTCATCATTGGTTCAGCCCCACGGTTTGCCCATCAGGCCCTGCGGCCGGATTGCTAGAAAGATCATGAGCGAGACAAAGATCAGCAGGTATGTGATGTCGCCGTATTGCGACAGGTAGGCCAGTCCAAACGCCTCGAGGAAACCAAGGATGAACCCGCCCCAGATGGCACCGGAAATCACACCTGCGCCGCCGATCATGACCATCATGAAGGCCTTGATGGATGTCGGACCACCCATGCCAAGATTGATGCCGGTGATGGTGACAAGCAGGCCACCCACAAGGCCGGCCAACAGCGCACCCAGGGCGAAGCCAATCATCGAATAGCGGTCGACGTTGACACCCATCAGTTGGGCGGCCGTCCGGTCCTGCGCCAGTGCGCGCAGCGCGCGTCCTGTCTTGGTGTATTGCATCAGGGCGATAAAAGCGACGATCGACAGGATCGCCAGAACACAGATCAGGATCCTGTCATACGGCATAATCACCCGGAAATCCCAGTTGAAGACACCGTCCACGATCTTGGGCACACCGCGCTGCTTTTCGCCGAAGACCAGCAGGATCAGCGCATCGAGCAAAAAGGCGATCCCTGCGGCCAGCAACATGGTGCTCTCCTCGCGGGATGACCCTTTGATGACAGGCGCGAACAGATATTTTTCAATCAATGCCCCAATGATCGCAAGCGTTATGCAGGACATGAGTAGCGCCAGAACAAAGGGAATGCCCCATTGCCCGTAGAGCGTGTAGGTGACGAAGCCGCCGATGACATACATCTGCCCGTGGGCAAAGTTCAGGACGTTCATCAACGCAAATATCAGGGTCAATCCCAAGGCGATCATCGCATATTGGGACCCCAGATAGACCCCATTGGCCAGTATCTGTTCCATGAGCTTTTACTTTCTTTGGCAAACCCGGTCTGTGCCGCCGGAGTAAACTGCCCCCGGACGCATCCGGAAGCAGTCAGTCACATTGTTGGGTTTAGTCGACGCGCGCGATGAACATCGTTTCGAATGCGCCGTCTTGATAGACATTGACCACCAAAGGCACCGCGATCTGGCGCTTTTGGCCAAACGACGTCATGCCCACATAGGTCAGCTGCTCGTCGCCGTTCATGTAGGGGTTCGGTGCGGAAAAGCTATCCATCGATGCTTTGAATGCCGAAACATCGTCGATGGCTTCGGGCGTAGCTTTCAGCGTTTCAAGGATATACTCCAGCGCGTAGACCTTGGTGTTGGATTCGTCGTTATACTCGCCAAACATTTTGGTATAGCGATCGACAAATTCGTTCATCATCGGCGAGGCCAGCTCGGGTGTGGACGCGCCACCGACCGAGATAAACCCGTTGGCCAGATCACCGGCACCTTCTGCCAGAACACCGGCGTCCTGGGCCGTCTCGGTCGAGATCAGACCCTCAAAGCCCAGTTCGCGTGCAGAGCGGATCAACTGAGGCGCATTTGCAGGTGACACACCGGACAGGACCAGAAGGTCAGGACGGGAGCGCAGGATCGGTGTCAAGACAGGCGTGAAGTCTGTTGTGTCGACCTGATATGTGACCGAGTCAGACACAACGTCGAGGCCCAGTTCCTTGGCTGCGGCAACACCGCCGTCGCGCTGGCTCAACGGATCAGATTCGTTGGCAGCAATAAACGCAACCGTCTTGACACCTTCGTTTTCCATCAGGTGTTTGTAGATCGCGGGACCGGACTGGTAGTTTGCGATCATGCCCAGGACAGCATTGGAGGCCGGTGCGGTATACAGCTCCTTCGGGAACGCGTATGGGAAGTACATGATGTCGCTGGCCTCGGCCACGGGGCGCACAGCCGCCGCACCGTCATCGACGTTCGGCCCGACGACGTAGTGGATGCCTTCCTGCGCCATCTTCTCCATACCCGCAATTGCGCGCTTGGGGTCTTTCTGGTCGTCGAAAGACACGATCTCGATGTCATAGGTGGTACCGCCGATTTCGTATCCGCCGGTTTCGTTGATCCATGCGGCGCGGGTTTCCATTGAACGCTGGTTGGAAATGCCCCAGGCCGCTGCGGGGCCACTGGTCACACCAACAAAGCCAATTTTCAGAACCGGATTTTCTGCAAGTGCCGTTGTTGTTTGAAGGGCGGTCAGGGTCACGGCCGTCAAAGCCGCTTTCATAAGTGTTCTACGTTGCATTCTTAACTCCCGTTGAATTCAATTTCGACGCATGTTGCGCCATTCTTGGCGGGCAGTTTGATGGGGTCTCCATGCTTGCCGCTAGGTAACTTGACGATTGTTAACAATCTTTGTCAACATATTTGGTATTTTGGTCGACAAATCCGAGAGCTTGGCCTTAAACTGATTGAAGGTTAAGTGTTCCCTGCCAGCAAAGCCGCATAAATAACCCATCTTGAAAGCACTCTCGTGTCCTCAATTCCTCAGAAAAACAGTACAGGAAAGTCGGACCCGAAACCGGAATCAGATGAAAGTTTCATTGTCGAGCGCATCTACAAGGCGGTCATGGAACAACGTTTGGCACCCAATACCAAATTGAGTGAAGCGCGGCTGTGCGAGACCTTTGGTGTTGGCCGTATGAGGGTTCGAAGGGCACTTCTACTACTCTCGAGCCAAGGGTTGATTGAGCTCCAGTCAAATCGCGGTGCTTATGTCGCTTGTCCTGACAAGTCCGAGGCCAACGATGTATTTGCGGCTCGGATGCTCATTGAACCACCGCTTGTTCGGCAATTGGCTCAAAGCTCTAGTGATATAGATTTGACGGTTCTCGTTGATCACATTGCCCTTGAAGACGCCGCTCGCATACAAAATGAACGCACTGAAATCATTCGGTTATCTGGAGAATTTCACACAAAACTCGCTCAGGCATCGGGGAACAAATTCGTCTTTAGAATGATGCGCGAGTTGGTCACACGGACATCGCTAATCGTGGGCCTCTTCGGGTCGTCACAAAACGCGAGTTGTCCAGATGATGAACACAACAACATCCTGAAGGCGATCCAGACAAAAAACGCAGAGTTGGCCGAACAGCTTCTCATATCCCACCTGAACCACATTCAGAGCGGCCTTGATATGGAATCTCGGCAGGAACCTCAGGATGATCTGGCCGCTATACTTGGTATGGATTGATCTGACTGATTAGCCCCCGGTGCTGTAAACGCCTTCTTCCCCGATTTTGAGGGAAAGAAGCCGTCATGTGGAAGCCGGATTCCAGTGAAGATTTCAAGCGATATGCGGTGCATCACATCGCATCTCGCGGGTATGCCGTTCAAGAGATGTCTGAGCGGTTGGGCGTCAGCAGCTATTCTTTGTACAAATGGATGAAGCTGTATGCGGGCTGCGATGACGATGAGATCGCCAGCTACTCCGGCCACATGTCGAAGTCCATGATCCTGAAGTACGCGGGTGAGGCGCGGCAAGAGATGCGAGCCAAGCGTGCAAATGAGAAGCGCTCACGCTCGGAACGGAACGAGACCAAATCATGAAACTGATACCAGGAGTGATACCCCAATGAGACGCCAAAGAAGCAACCCATTGATTTTATTGGAGGCGAGTACCGGAATCGAACCGGTGTACACGGATTTGCAATCCGCTGCGTCACCACTCCGCCAACTCGCCGTATGGTGTTGGGGTTCTCTAGACCAAGCCTTTGAGCCTTGCAAGGGCCTTGCTGGCGTCTTTGCCGGTCGGCTGGCACATGTCCAAAAAGAGACATGCTTTGCACGTGCGAAGCGCCTAATCTGGAAACTGAAGGCCGCAATCGGCGAAACGATTGCCGGGATTGCAAGGCGTCGCGGCAACTTGGTCGTTGCCGAGACGGGTGAGATATGACAAACACGAGATAACTGAAACTAGACTGATGAGTTTAGTATGTACGACAATGCTGCGAACCGGGTAATGATGGTGGACACTCAGGTGCGACCGTCAGATGTTACGAAGTTCCCTATTATAGATGCGATGCTGAGAGTGCGGCGTGAGGCGTTTGTGCCCGAGAACAAGCGCATCGTGGCTTACGCTGACGCAAATATTGATCTCGGCGGTAACCGCGTCGTTTTGGAGCCGCGCAGTTTTGCAAAAATGCTTGATGCTCTCGATATCCAGCGCAGTGACGTCGTCCTCGATATCGGATGTGGACTTGGGTATTCGGCGGCTATTCTGGCGCATATGGCTGATGCTGTCGTCGCGGTTGAGGAGATTGAAACCCTCGCTCGTGACGCTGAGGCCGCTCTGGCGGACCAGGGAATCGACAACGCGGTGGTGATTGCCGGACCGTTGGCTAAGGGTGCGGCGAAGCATGGACCCTACGACGTGATATGCGTCGAAGGCGCGGTCGAGCAAATGCCGGATGAGATCTTGGCGCAACTCAAGGAAGACGGGCGCATCTTGGCGATTTTCGCGCAGGGAGCCGTCGGCGAGGCGCGTTTGGGTCGCATGGTTGACGGCAAGGTGAGTTGGAACGCAATGTTCAACGCCGGGGCTCCGGTCCTTCCTGGCTTTGAGACCGAGCGGCAATTTGCTCTGTAAGGGATAGTAGGCAGGGCAACCTGCTTCGGTGCAAAGTCCGCTCTTCAGAGCTTCAAGGAGTTGGTAAGTTCGCATGAAACGACGTTATCTCGGCATTGTCTTTATAGTTGCAGGTCTGTCCTTGGTCCCATTGAAGACGACGGCGGAAACGCTCGCCAGTGCGCTGACTGCGGCTTACAACAACTCCAACCTGCTGGAACAAAACCGGGCTCTGTTGCGCGCGGAGGACGAGGATGTCGCGATCGCACTCTCGTCGCTGCTACCTAACATCAACGCGGGGTCCAGCATCAATTATACCGACCCGGCGCAGGCACGGGACAACCTAACCGCCACGGTCTCCCTTACTCTTGAGCTTCTTTTGTGGGATTTTGGGCGCTCGGCATTGGCGGTGGAATCCGCCAAAGAAACCGTTCTCGCGGCGCGAGCCGACCTGACGCAGCAGGAACAAAATGTGTTGCTGGATGCGGTGACTGCTTATGTGCAGGTGTTGCGGGACCAACGTGTCGTGCAACTTCGCGAAAGCAATCTGCGTTTGATTACGCAGGAGTTGCGGGCTGCCCGTGACCGTTTCGAAGTGGGCGAGGTCACGCGGACCGATGTCGCGCAGGCGGAAGCCAGACTGGCCCAAGCGCGCGGTGCACTGGTGGAAGCACAGGGCAATCTCCAGATCAGCCGTGAACTCTATAAGGTGGCAGTTGGTCGCGCCCCATCCAATTTGCAGGCAATCTCGCAACTGCCTTCCTTGCCGAAGTCGCTTAACGCAGCGCAGGCGACGGCCAAACGGATAAGCCCCCTGATCAATCAGGTGCAGCACCAGATCAAAGCTAATGAGTTGAACTACGCCGCTGCCAAAGCTGCGACGCGCCCCCGCATCAGTCTAAGCGGTAGCCTTTCCCATTCTTCGGTGACCGATAACAACTCGAGCGTCGGCCTGCAAATGAACGTCCCGATCTACCAGGGTGGTCAGTTGTCTGCATTGGTCCGCAAATCGCTTGCCGGGGTTCATGCCTCGAAAGCAGTCCTGAATCAAACGGCGCTCGTAGTAGATCAGAATGTCGCGAACGCTTGGTCACGCTTGGCGGTCGCCAATGCTCAGGTCACTTCATCGGATCGTCAGATACGCGCCGCGCAAATCGCTTTTGACGGTGTGCGCGAGGAGGCCAAATTGGGTGCGCGGACCACGTTGGATGTGCTTGATGCCGAGCAGGTTCTCTTTGACGCGAGAACGACACGCGTCGTATCAGAGACGCAAGTTTATTCGGCGGCCTATGGACTTTTGGCCGCCATGGGGTTGCTGACCACAGACGCTCTCAAACTCAACGTCGAGCGCTACGATCCTTCCGAGTATTACAATGCCGTGAAAAACGCGCCTGTTCCGATTTCCAAGTCGGGTAAGAAGCTGGATCGCATTCTCGAGCGTTATCAAAAGAACTGAGCAGTTTAACGATCTGTTGTCACGTCGGCGCACGGCCGTTATCTTACCTGTAAAATGTAGAGGCTGAGCATATGTCCGATCCGGTATCCAACGCAGATGTGGAAGACGTTCTGTCGTCGATTCGCAGGCTTGTATCGTCGGATTCCAGCTCTGACGATGGTGCTACGGAAGAAGGGGAAGACACCTGTGAAGGCAGGCCTAGCGCGTCCGACAGCGACGATGACAAAAAAACCAAGCCAGCGGATGCCTTGATCCTCACGTCAGCACTGCGGGTAAATCAACCAGTAGAAGAACCCAAGCCGGAATTCCGTCATACAGAGATGTCGAATTTCCGCAGTGTTCTGACCACGGACGACGCGGAGCAATCTGAAGGGGCATTGACCAATCGGTCCGACTGGCGGTCACCCGTAGATGACGAGTACTACGAGGATGAAGAGCAGCCCCCCGAAACACCTGTCATAGATTTCGTTAGGCACAACCGCAGGGCTGAGGTCACTAAGGTCACCGAGTTCGCGGACGAGCAGACGTCATGGCAGCCTCAGATGGACGAGGTTGATGAGAAGACGCAGCCTGTGGACGCTCAGGCTAAGACCGTGGAGGATGAAGGTCAGCTACAACAGCGGGTTGACGACGAAGACAATGAACCAGAAGCGCATCCCGACGAAGCCCTTGAGTTGGAAGCCGAAGCATCGTTAGAGTCTTGGACGGTGCCCCCCTCCGACACAAGTGTCGACGACGAAGACTTCGACTCTGAAGAAGTCCAAACCGACGTATTCGAGCAAGAAACTATATTCGCGACTGCCGCAGCAGCCTCTGTTGGCGAAACATCTATTGATGATGCGGAGCCGGCTGAAAAAGTTGATCTTGGTGATCTGGACGACGGCACGATTGATGAAGATGTCTTGCGCGATTTGGTTGCAGAGATCGTGCGGCAGGAACTGACAGGGGAGCTGGGCGAACGCATCACACGCAACGTCCGCAAACTCGTGCGCCGCGAAATCCATCGCGCTTTGGTGACCCGCGAATTCGAGTAGCGGCTAGCGCACATCTTGCGCTAGATCCAGCAGTGCATCCACGTCCAGATTAGCCTCAAGATGGTCAGCCAGACTGTCCAATGCCGCTTGGACCGAGCCGGAATAATCGCTGACCTGAGACCTGCCACCCAAGCGTTCCAGATAACCGCGTCGAAAAGTGTCCGAGGTGAACAACCCGTGGATATAGCAGCCTTCAACCCTGCCATCGGGAGAGGCAGCGCCGGTCATCTCGCCGTCCATTTGCAACCATGGACGGGCGGCGTCGGGTCCGTCCGTCACTCCGATATGGATTTCATAGCCGGATACCATCGCGCCAGTTGCGGGGTGTGACCCTGTCACCTCTGCAAGCCGCTTCAGCGGCGCCATCGTGGTTTCCACGTCCAGCAACCCTAAACCTGCGACCGAGCCCGCCACACCTTCGATGGCATCCGGATCGGAGATCACCCGACCCAGCATCTGATACCCGCCGCAGATACCCAACACATGCCCGCCCCGTCGCACATGCGCGAAAAGGTCAATATCCCAGCCCTGCGCGCGGAAGAACGCCAGATCGCCGATAGTGGATTTCGTACCGGGGATCAGCACCAAGTCCGCGTCGCCGGGCAGGGGGTGCCCGGGTTCGATGATTTCTACGGAGACGTCCGGCTCCATCGCCAACGGGTCGAGATCGTCGAAATTTGCAATGCGCGACAGCTTCGGTACCGCAATTTTCAGAACCTCGCCCGCCCGAGCGGTCGAGGTGATGTCCATCACGTCCTCCGCCGGTAGTTTCCACGCCTCCGGAAACCACGGCAACACGCCGAGCGAGAGCCAGTCCGTGCGCTTGGCAATCTCAGCCAGACCATCGTCAAACAGGCTGACGTCACCGCGAAACTTGTTGATCATGAAAGCATTGATGCGGTCCCGATCTTCGGCGTCCAACACTGCATGGGTTCCTACGATCTGCGCGATAACCCCACCGCGATCAATGTCACCCACCAGCACCACCGGCACGTTTGCGGCCTCGGCAAACCCCATATTCGCAATATCGCCCGCCCTCAGGTTGATCTCGGCCGGGCTGCCTGCTCCTTCGACAATCACCAGATCCGCGCTGCCCGACAGCCTGTGAAAACTCTCCAGCGTTTTAGCCAAGAGCGTCGGCTTTGCCTTCGCATAGTCCCGTGCCTTCAGCGTCGCAAACCGCTGCCCCTGCACAATCACCTGTGCCCCCACATCGCTTTCCGGTTTCAGCAGGACAGGGTTCATGTCTGTATGTGGAGCCACGCCACAGGCCAACGCTTGCAAGGCCTGCGCACGCCCGATTTCGCCGCCATCAGAGGTCACGGCCGCGTTGTTCGACATATTTTGCGGCTTGAACGGGCGCACTGTCAGGCCGCGCCGCGCATACAGGCGGCACAATCCGGCGACGACCATCGACTTGCCCACGTTAGAGCCCGCGCCCTGTATCATAATCGCCTTGGTCATCGTCTCTCCGTTCACCACGCCCTGCCGAGGTGCCGCGAAAGGCGCGCGAAGTAAAGGGCGATGCTCAGATCGCCTCTTCCTTTACCGCTTCCATCACCACATGGGTTGAGGTGTGGGCCACATGGGGCAGGGCGCTGACGCGCTCGCCCAGAATCTGGCGATAGGTCTGCATATCGGAGGTGCGCACTTTTAGCAGATAGTCGAACTTGCCCGCGATCATGTGGCATTGCTCGATCTCGGGCACCAGAAGCACCGCTTCGTTGAATGACTTGAGAGCCTTTTCGCGAGTATCGTCCAGCTTGACCTCAACGAACGCGATGTGCGCCAGCCCAAGTTTGATCGGGTTCAACTGCGCCGTGTAGCCGCGAATATATCCGGCTTTTTCCAGCCTTCGAAGCCGCGTTTGCGTCGGGGATTTGGAAAGGTTGATCCGCTCGGCGAGGTCGGTCACCGTGATCCGCCCGTTGGCGGAAACCGCTTTCAGGATGGCGGTGTCATAGGTGTCTAGCTCGTCAGTCATTTTGCCCGATATTTCTCGAATCTACGGGAAGGAATCTGCTGCAAATCTGAACCACAGGCTTCAATTTGGCAATGGGGCGAGTACAGTGGTATAATGTCCTGCATACTGGAGCCTGCCATGACCCGTGAAACCGCTATCGACCTGCGCGAGGAAATGCGCGCCCATATGCTTCCTAACGAACGCGACGTGCTGGACCAGTTGATAGCCACGGCCAACCTGTCCGCCGAGGACCGCCAGCGTATTGCCGATGCGGGTGCCGCACTGGTCAAGCAAATCCGCAGCTCCGCCAAACCCGGTTTGATGGAGGTATTCCTCGCCGAATACGGCCTGTCCACCGACGAGGGCGTCGCGCTGATGTGCTTGGCCGAAGCTTTGCTGCGTGTGCCAGACGCCGACACGATGGACGCGCTGATCGAGGATAAGATCGCGCCGTCCGACTGGGGCCGCCATTTAGGCCATTCGGCGTCCTCCTTGGTTAACGCGTCCACATGGGCGCTGATGCTGACCGGCAAGGTTCTTGAGGAGGAGTCGCGCGGTATCGCAGGGCAGGTGCGCGGCATGGTCAAGCGGTTGGGCGAGCCGGTGATCCGAACCGCCGTAGCCCGTGCGATGAAGGAGATGGGTCGCCAGTTTGTACTGGGCGAGACGATCGCCAAAGCGATGTCGCGCGCCGAAAACCGCGAGGGGGAGGGCTACACCTATTCCTACGACATGCTCGGCGAAGCCGCACGCACCGACGCCGACGCACGGGGCTATTTCGACGCCTATCGCAACGCGATTGACGCGATCACCAAGGCTGCGACCCATGGCGACATCCGTTCCAACCCCGGCATTTCTGTCAAGCTGTCCGCGCTCTACCCACGCTATGAGTCACCGCACAAAGGCGGGGTGATGGATGTGCTGGTCCCCCGTCTGTCGCAGCTTTGCCACATGGCCGCCGAAGGTGGAGTCGGCCTCAACATCGACGCTGAGGAGGCCGACCGCCTTGATTTGTCGCTAGACGTGATCGAAGCGGCGTTGTCCGATGACACATTGAAAGGTTGGGACGGTTTTGGCGTCGTGGTGCAAGCCTACGGGCCCCGCGCCAGCTTTGTCATCGACTGGCTTTATGCACTCGCCAGCCGCCTTGATCGCCGCATTATGGTGCGCCTCGTGAAAGGCGCGTACTGGGACACTGAAATCAAACGTGCGCAGGTCATGGGTCTCAGCGGTTTTCCCGTCTTCACCCATAAGCAAGCGACCGACGTGTCCTACATCGCCAACGCCCGCAAGCTGTTGGGTCTGACCGACCGCATCTATCCACAATTTGCGACGCACAACGCCCATACGGTCGCCGCGATCCTTGATATGGCCACCGATTACGATGCGTTCGAGTTCCAGCGTCTGCATGGAATGGGTGAGCGGCTTCATGACATCGTCTTGCGCCGCGAAAAGACCCGCTGCCGGATATATGCCCCCGTGGGTGCGCATCGTGACTTGCTGGCCTATCTGGTGCGCCGTTTGCTCGAGAACGGTGCGAACAGCTCCTTCGTCAACCAGATCGTGGACGAGGACGTGCCTGCCTCCAAAGTGGCATCCGACCCGTTTGCTGAGCTCGAAGGGTTGAGCTTTCCCGCTGTGACGCTGCCTGCCAACATCTTCCCGGGCCGCAAGAACTCCCAAGGTTGGGACTGGACCGACCCGCGCGACATGGGCGCAATCGACGCCGTCCGCGACAAATTCCGCGACGGCCAGACCGAGGTTGCGCCTTTGATCGTGTCGGCAAAGTCAGGCACCGACCAACGCAAGCTGCATGCCCCCGCCACGCCGGATGATCACGTGGGCACCGTGCACCTCGCCTCCACCGAAGACGCTGCCGCAGCGGTGAAAGCGGCGCAGCCATGGAGTGCGACCGCGTCGGAGCGCTCCAAGGTGTTGCTCAAAGCCGCCGACCTCTACGAGGCCAACATTGGCCCCATCTTCGCCCTGCTGGCCCGCGAAGCCGGCAAAACCATGCCCGATTGTATTGGTGAGGTCCGCGAGGCGGTCGACTTCCTGCGCTATTATGCGGGCGAGGCGGGCAAACTCACTGGCGCGCCGCGAGGGCGCTTCGTCTGCATCTCGCCATGGAACTTCCCGCTGGCGATTTTTACTGGCCAGATTGCGGCAGCCTTGGCCGCAGGCAATGCGGTCCTCGCCAAGCCTGCCGAGCAAACCCCGCTTATCGCGCACTTGGCGACCTCGCTGCTACACGAGGCAGGGGTGCCGCTCGCGTCCCTGCAACTCCTTCCCGGCGGCGGCGAGGTGGGCGCGGCCTTGACCGCGCAACCAGACGTGGATGGTGTCTGCTTCACCGGCTCAACGGCCACCGCCATGCGCGTTCACCGAAGCCTTGCGGAGGATGGCAACGCCACCGCACCGCTGATTGCGGAAACCGGCGGCCTCAACGCCATGATCGTCGACAGCACCGCGCTGCCCGAACAGGCGACGCGCGACATCGTCGCCTCCGCCTTCCAGTCCGCAGGCCAGCGTTGCTCCGCTCTGCGCTGCCTATATGTGCAGGAAGACGTGGCCGAAGGTCTGATCGAGATGATCAAAGGTGCGATGGACGCGCTCAATGTCGGTGACCCGTGGCACGTCAGCACGGATGTCGGCCCGATCATCGACGCCGCCGCCCGCGACAAGATTGCGGCCTATATCGACATCGCCCGCGCCGAGGGCAGGGTGATCCACGAGCTTCAGACCCCGAAATCCGGCACCTTCATCGCGCCGACCATGTTGCGCGTCGACAGCATCGCCCAGATGAAGGAGGAGATATTCGGCCCCGTCCTCCATGTCGCAACCTTTAAGTCGCACCAGCTTGAGCAGGTCATCGACCAGATCAACGCCACCGGCTACGGGCTGACCTTCGGCCTGCACTCGCGCATTGACGACCGGGTGCAAGAGGTCGTTGACCGCGTCCACGCGGGCAACATCTATGTCAACCGCAACCAGATCGGCGCGGTCGTCGGCTCTCAACCTTTTGGTGGTGAAGGGCTTTCGGGCACCGGCCCCAAGGCGGGCGGGCCGCTTTATCTGACCAAGTTCACCCAAAGCAACGGCGCGCCTGTGATGCCGGAGGTGCAGGACATGCCCGGACCAACCGGGGAGACAAACCGTTTGTCCACCCATTCCCGCGCGCCGTTCCTGTGTCTTGGGCCCGACCCCGCTGCCCAAATCGCGGCTGTGCAGGCCGCAGGCGGCACCGCACGCGAAGGCATGATCGAGGAGGTCGCGACCACGCCCGACATCTCGGGGGTGCTCTGGTTTGGAGACGCGGACACCGCCCGCCGCATCCGGCAGGACTTGGCAAGCCGCGACGGCCCGATCTTGCAGCTAATCACCGAAGCCCCGCGCCCCTGCGATACGCTGGCCGAGCGGCACGTTTGCATCGACACCACTGCGTCGGGTGGCAACGCGGCTTTGTTGGCGGAGGTGGGCGCTTGACCCCCTTCGCTCAATCGGTCAGCGTCGCGCCATGTTTCCAATCCGCGACCACAACCCGTCCGAGCGCACGCCCTATGTGACCTACGCACTGATCGCGCTGAATGTCGTGATCTTCGTCAGCTACTGGCCATTGTTCGACAACGAACGCGCCCTGGCCGCGTTCTTCAACATATGGGCCATGCGCCCGGTCGAGGTAAGCTCGGGCGCGCAGACTTACACGCTCGTCACCTCCATGTTTTTGCATGGCGGCCTGATGCACTTAGCTGGGAACATGCTGTTTTTGTGGATTTTCGGCGACAATCTGGAAGACCAGATGGGTCATGTCGGCTTCGCCTTGTTCTATCTTGCTGCTGGCGTTGGTGCGGATCTGGTGCAACTTCTGGCAGATCCCTACAGTCCGGTTCCCGTAGTGGGCGCGTCAGGAGCGATAGCGGGCGTCATGGGCGGCTACCTATTGCTCTTCCCGCGCGCCAAGGTCGATATCATTTTCATTTTCGTGATCTTTTTCAAAATATTCCCGGTGCCTGCATGGGCCATGCTAGGCATCTGGTTTGGCCTGCAAGTGTTCAACGGCGTCGCAAACTTCGGTGCGGATGGCGTCGGCGTCGCCTACTGGGCGCATGCAGGCGGTTTCGTGATCGGGCTGCTGTTGTGCCTGCCGCTATGGCTTAAACGCGGCGGCGCGCGTTACTGGAAGGTGACCGACGGACATCCGCCACACCCCGAGGCAAAATACCGCTCCTCCATTCCTTCCGTGCGGAGACGCAAATGAACGACAATCCTGCCTATGCCGTCGTCCCCTATAACAGCTGGCCCGCGGTCGGTATGGCGAACACGCCACTCGATAGTCTGCATTGGCCGCTGGGGCGGCCCGAGCGGTTGGCGCGCGGTACCGTGCGGGACATGGGGCCTCAAGATCACCTGATTGCCTATCCCAACTCAGAGTTGTTCTACGCGCCCTGGTTGGGCATTCGGGCTCAGGTTTCAGTGATGATCGTAGAGCCCGATGCGGTTCACGCAAAAAACCTGAAACGCGCTTACCGATGGCGTAAATCATTTCGTTCGATTTTAACCAAATCGGAGAGTTTGCTGGCACAGATCGACAATGGAATTTTCTTCTATTTTGGTTCTACGTTCATTGACGATATTTCCGGCATCAACCCCGAAAAGTCCCGCCATATGTCACTGATTGCGTCAGGTAAACGTGACCTTGAGGGGCATCAACTTCGCCACCGTATGATTGATTTCGTGCGGGAAAAAGGGCTGGATGTCGATGTCATGGGACGCGGCTACAAGCCGTTCGAGCGCAAGGCCGATGGATTGGAGAGCTATCGTTTCTCACTGATCATCGAGAATGTTCGCGAACGGCATTACTTCACCGAAAAGATCGTCGATGCCGCGTTGTGCAGAACTGTACCGATTTACTGGGGATGTCCTAATATCGGTGATTATTTCGATACGGACGGCATTCTGATCTGCGAAACCGAGGAGCAGGTCCGCGACGCTTTGCAGCGCGTCAATGCTGAGGACTACGCCGCCCGCAGCATCGCCATCGAGGAAAACGCCCGGCGGGCGAAATTCTATGCCGACTACCTAGAACGTGCCGCCCTGACGGTCCAAAGCGGTAAAGCCTGCCACTACGCCTGAGAGCGGTGCCATTCTTCTTAGACGAACCGGTAACACCACGCCTCTTGGTGAGCCTTCACCAAATCGCTCCGCTCGCTGTCGGGTAGCGTCCCGTCTTTTGGTGAAACTGCGTCTGAACGATCTCCAACCAAGCAAAATCGATCGAGCCCGGTCCGCTTGACGGAAATTTACAATTCAGGTCCGCTCAGATCTGAGCTATTGGGGCGCATAATTTGGAAAACGCGGTGGAGCAGTGCAAGCTTTGCGGCCATGGGGCAGGACATGATCTACAGCAGAATTTTCGGCGGTTTGGGCAACCAACTGTTCCAATATGCCACGGCCCGTGCCGTATCGCTTCGGCAAGGCGTCGAGTTGGTCTTGGATACACGCCTTGCGCCTCCGGGCTCGCATTGGGCGTTTGGACTCGATCACTTCAATATCTCCGCGCGTATCGCCGAGCCGTCCGAGTTGCCGCCTTCCAAGGACAATTTCTTCAAGTATGTGATGTGGCGGGCTTTCGGGCATGATCCGGCCTTCATGCGCGAAAGGGGGCTCGGTTATCAGAGCCGCATCGCACAGGCACCTGACGGCACCTATCTGCACGGCTACTTCCAATCCGAGCGCTACTTCGCAGATGTGCTTGACCATCTTGAAAACGAGCTGCGTATCGTCACGCCCCCGGATACACGAAACGCTGAATACGCGGACCGGATTGCCAGCGCAGGGCACACCGTATCGCTGCATGTGCGGCGGGGGGACTATGTGGAGACGTCAAAGTCCAACTCCACCCACGCGACATGTGATGAGGCGTATTATCTGCGCGCGTTAGCGCGGTTATCCGAGGGCAAAAGCGACCTCAAGGTCTTCGTCTTCTCGGACGATCCCGAATGGGTGCGCGACAACCTGAAGCTGCCATATGACACCACGCCAGTTGGTCATAACGGACCCGACAAGCCTCACGAGGACTTGCGGCTTATGTCATGTTGTTCGGATCACGTAATCGCCAATTCCACGTTTTCGTGGTGGGGCGGCTGGCTTGACCGCAGGCCCGAGGCGCGGGTGGTCGGGCCTGCGAAATGGTTCAACAACCCGAAATTGGTTAATCCAGATATCCTGCCCGAGCGCTGGATCGCCATCTAGGTGTTTAAGCCCGCTCCGAATATTCCATCGACTCGGTGTCGACGATGATGTCTTCGTCAACGCCCACAAACGGCGGCACCATGATGCGCACGCCGTTGTCCAGAACCGCAGGCTTGAAGCTCTTGGAGGCTGTCTGACCTTTGATCACAGGTTCGGTTTCCACCACCTTGCAGACAACCTTCTGAGGCAATGTGGCGTTCAACGCTTCGGATTCGTGGAACTCTACCACCGCGACCATACCGTCTTGCAGGAAGGGGCGGCGGTCGCCCAGTAGGTCAGCTGGTAGTTCGATCTGCTCATAGGTCTCGGTGTCCATGAAGGTCAGCATGCCATCTGTTTCATAAAGAAATTGTTGGTCTTTTTGTTCCAGACGAACGCGCTCAACCTTGTCGGCACTGCGGAAACGCTCGTTCAGTTTTGAGCCGTTGCGCAGGTTTTTCATCTCGACCTGAGCAAACGCGCCGCCCTTTCCGGGCTTCACGTGGTCCACTTTCACCGCGACCCAGAGGCCGCCGTTATGTTCCAGAACATTGCCACCGCGGATTTCGTTTCCGTTGATTTTAGGCATTGTGGCGATTCCTTGACAAAAGGTTGATACAAGTTGGAACAATCCTATATCTGGGGAGTTATGGGGAGGCAAGAAGACTAGATACGGTTAATGGTGATGTAGAGTTATGCGCCTGTCGCATGGGTGGTATTCCTAATACGCAATGACGAATCGGAAAATATCTGTCACAACCGTGCTTACGCCCGAAGATACAAGAGCAAAAACAAAGGAAACGAAATGGCTGCTGATTTCGTTGATGGCAACGCTTTCAACTTTGAACAAGGTCAACGCGCACGCAAACTGTTTGCCGCCGTGGTCTTGGCCGCACTCGATGACGCGATTGCGGATGACAAAAAATATGGCAATGGCCCCGAGCAGATCGCTCGCTGGGCGCGCTCCCGCGATGGCCGCGAAGTGCTGAGTTGTGCTGGCATCGACCCGAACGAACGTGTCGTATCGGGGTTGATGGCATTTGTCGGCAACGGCGTACGGACCTCTGTCGCCCTGTCTCGCGAAGAAAGCGAACGCCGCAGCCAGGCCGAAGCCGCATAAGGTCGGACCCAAGAGAAATTTTGAAGCGCGTCCCATCTGGGGCGCGTTTTTTTATGGCAGATCAAGCGTCAGGAAGATGGTACCCGCGGCCGGACTTGAACCGGCACGACCGTAAGGTCCAGGGATTTTAAGTCCCATGTGTCTACCATTCCACCACGCGGGCACGAGGGGTGGGCGGACCATAACGGTGTGCCGCTCGGGCTTAAAGATCAAAGGTCGGTCTCGGACGCGTTTTCTTGGGGGAGAGCAACGGCGTCACGCGGTTGCGTTCCGGCAACCACGGGTTCGACATCAACGCCAAGGCCCGCCCGACGATTGCGCGGATATGATCCGGCGTCAGGGCAACCGCACGGTCCAAACACTTCGGCGCGGCCTTATAGTCCTCACGGATAAAACTCACGAAGCTGCGTCGATTGTAACCCTCGGCGTAGTCGGGGCAATTTGCGAGCGCAGAAGACGAAGCTATCAGGGCAAGAACGAGCAACATGTGCATTGCCGAGCGGTGCACCTTTGACAGCGCAGGTCAAGCACATCTGCTGTATTCGCGGAAATGCAGTGGCCGCTCTCCACATCCGTACGCAGGGGTGATAGCGATTGCCCATGTTTACCCTGCCCACTTTACCTGCCCTCTGGCTTTCGCTGCTCTCGCTTGCCGTGGGCGGTGTCGGGGCGGCCTTGGGATATGTCGTGAACCTGCCGCTTTATATGCTGACTGGTCCTGCGGTTCTGGTGTCGGTGCTGTCGCTATGTGGCTTGCGCCTTGGCATCGCGCCATTCCTTCGCGACATCGCATTTCTGTTTATCGGTATCGGCATCGGGGCCGGCGTGAATGCGGAGGCTGCGGCGGCAATGCTGCGTTGGCCGTTGGCCTTCGTCGCGCTGGCTATGATGCTGGTCGTGGCCATGGTTTTATGCCGCGCCTTGCTGATCAGAGTATTCGGTTTCGACCGACGCAGCGCGGTACTGGCATCCGCCCCCGGTCATCTGAGCTTTGTTATTGCGTTGGGTGAGACCTACGGCGTGAACCTGACCCGCGTGACCGTCGCCCAATCTGTGCGCGTGTTGCTGCTGACTTTAACGGTCCCCGCGATAGCGGCCCTCATGGGGTTGGACATGTCGCAAGGGCTGGCACCGCAGGGCTCTGTATTGGGCCTCGGGCATATCGCGGTTCTGGTCGTGCTGGCGATCCTTGCGGGGTGGCTGCTGGAGAAGCTCCGCGTGCCGGCGCCGTTGCTGATTGGTGCGATGCTGGTGTCAGGAGCGGGCCACTTGTCAGACCTCGCCCCCGGTGTTTTGGAGCCCAAGGTGACCATGGCCTGCCTCGTGGCCATGGGGACGCTTATCGGCTCTCGTTTCAGCGGCACCAGCCCTGCCATGATGTTTCGCTATGCAGGCGGTGGGGTGGCGATCACCGCATTGACCACGGTACTCGCCATCAGTTTCGCCGTGCCGGTGTCCATGCTTTTGGAGATGCCGCTGCCCCATGTCCTTGTCGCCTTCGCGCCGGGTGGGCTGGAGACGATGATCGTCATGGGCGCGGTGTTGGGGGCCAATCCCGGTTTCGTTGCCGCCTGCCATGTGGGCCGGTTGCTGGTTTTGAGCGTGCTGATACCGATCATGGCCGCGCGGGCGGGCGAGCCAGTTTTGACCGCGAGCGACATGCGGGATGACGTGTGATTGCTTATCTGGGTTTGTTCGCCTCGGCTTTGATTGCGGCGACAATCCTGCCGATGCAGTCCGAGGCGGTTCTGGTTGGCCTTCTGGCCACTGGCAACTACTCGGTGGCGCTGCTCCTGCTGGTCGCAACCGTCGGCAATGTGTTAGGTGCCGTCATCAACTGGGGGTTGGGGCGCTTCCTGCTCCGGTTTCGCGACCGTCGCTGGTTTCCTGCCTCCGACAGACAACTTGCCCGCGCCGAGGGCTGGTACAGCCACTATGGACGCTGGTCGCTGCTCGGAAGCTGGTTGCCTGTCATCGGCGATCCGCTGACGGTTGTCGCCGGGGTTTTGCGTGAACCGCTCGGCCCGTTCCTATTGCTGGTGACCGTGGCGAAGCTTGGGCGCTACCTTGTGCTGGCTATGGCAACGCTCGCGTGGATTTAGTGCTTAGCTGCGCACGCCTGAGAATTTTTCTGCCCATTCTTCGCGTTGATCGTCGCTGATCTTGGCAAACAAAACCTCCGGCACGGTGAACTCATGCCCCACAGGCAAAACACCAAGGGCCGCTTCGACGTCATCCGGCCAGCTCATATCCAGCGTGTTCATGCCCGACAACATTTGCGCGGACGCGGTCGGGATAAACGGCGCGGATAGCACGGCGTAGACGCGGATCAGGTTCAGCGCCAACCGGATTTGCGCGGCGGCCTGTTCGGGGTTTTCCTTAAATGTGGTCCAAGGGGCCACATCCTGAAGATACTCGTTCCCCGCCACCCAGATGGACCGCAACTCCGCCGCCGACTTGCGCACGTCCATTGCCGCCATGTGGTTTTCATAGGCGCGGATTTTCGTCGTGAGGTCCACGATCAACGCTTGTTCCCGTTCGCCATATGCGCCGCCTTCCGGCACCGCAGGCCCGAACTTGGAGTTGCAGAACTTGGTGACGCGGGACACGAAATTGCCCAGCACATCGGCCAGATCCTTATTGACCGAGCTTTGAAAATTCTCCCACGTGAATTCGCTGTCCGATGTTTCGGGCGCGTGGCTGAGCAACCACCAGCGCCAGTAATCGGCAGGCAGGATATCAAGCGCCTGATCCATAAACACGCCGCGCCCTTGGCTGGTCGAGAACTGCCCGCCGTCATAGTTGAGGTAGTTGAACGATTTGATGTAGTCGACCAGCTTCCACGGCTCGCCAGAGCCCATGATCGTGGCGGGGAAGCTCAACGTGTGGAAGGGCACATTGTCTTTGCCCATGAATTGCACATAGCGCACGTCGTCCGCGCCTTTGTCGGTGCGCCACCAGCGTTCCCAAGCGCTGTCGTCCAGCCCGCGTGCGTCGGCCCATTCTTTGGTGGCCGCGATGTATTCAATAGGGGCGTCGAACCAGACATAGAATACCTTGCCCTCCATCCCGGGCCAGTCATTCTCGCCGTCCTTGACCGGCACGCCCCAATCCAGATCGCGGGTGATCCCGCGGTCTCTCAGCCCGTCGCCGTCATGCAGCCACTTCTTGGCAATCGAGGTGGTCAACACAGGCCAGTCGGTCTTGGAGTTGATCCAGTCGTCCAGCTGATCCTTCAGTTTGGACTGACGCAGATACAGATGCTTGGTTTCGCGCACCTCCAGATCGGTGGAGCCGGAGATCGCCGAGCGCGGCTCGATCAGATCGGTCGGGTCCAGCTGCTTGGTGCAGTTCTCGCACTGGTCGCCACGGGCTTTGTCATAGCCGCAATTGGGGCAGGTGCCTTCGATATAGCGGTCGGGCAGAAAGCGACCGTCGGCGTTGGAATAGACCTGCTTTTCCGAAACTTCCTCGATATAGCCTTCCGCCTTCAAGCGCCCTGCGAAATGCTGGGTCAGCTTATGGTTTTGCGGGCTGGACGATCGGCCAAAGTGATCGAACGACAGCCCGAACCGCTTGGCGATGTCCGCCTGAATCTCATACATTTCGGCGCAAAACTCCGCCACCGGTTTACCCGCTTTCGCGGCGGCCAGTTCGGCGGGGGTGCCGTGCTCGTCGGTGGCGCAGATGAACATCACCTCGGCCCCGCGCGCACGTTGGTAGCGGGCGTAGAGGTCCGCAGGCAGCTGCGAGCCGACGAGGTTTCCAAGATGCTTGATCCCGTTGATATACGGAATGGCAGAGGTGATGAGGATACGGGTCATTAGATCGTCCTTGGCAGGTGCTGCGTTGGTTTAGCCTAAGGCTGCGCGTCCTGCCAGTGACGGATTTTGAATATTTTTGCCAAGATGAAGACCTATTTGCGCTCCCTTTTCCGTCGAAGCAGCCGCCCGATCAGGAACGAGGTGCGAGGCGCGTAGACATAGGATGTGCGTTTTCTCGGGGTGGCACGGGCGCGCATCCGCGTGAGGCCGAAAATAACCAGAACCGCATGACCGATGGCCATCAGCATGAATAAAGCGGTGGGGCCGAAGCCCTCCATCAGCTTCGATGCGCCGAGCGGCGAGGCAATGGCACCGACTGCGTACCAGAACATCAGTGCGGCAGACAGCTCCACGCGCTCCTCGGACGATGCGAAGTCATGCGCATGGGCGGCGGCGACAGAATATATGGGGAAGGTGGTGAAGCCGAACACCGCGGCACCTGTCATCACCATGGTGGTGCCGCCAGAGGCCGATAGAACGGTGAACATGCTTGAGACGATCGCGGCGACCGAGAGCCAGATCAGCACCCAGCGGCGGTCATATTTGTCCGCCAGCCAGCCGGACGGGAACTGCGCCAACGCGCCCCCCGCGACGAAAGCGGCCAGAAACAGGCCGATTTGATCTGGGCGTAACCCGACCTCTTGGCCATAGACTGGACCGATCATCCGGAAGGCCGCGCTGTTCAGGCCCGCCACGATCACGCCCGCCGCCGCGAGGGGCGAGCGTGTCACGGCAAGCATCGGCCGCAAGCGCGGCGCGGAGGGGGTCTCGGGCGGGCGGGCCGTGGTCAGGGTCAGCGGCAGGATCGCTGCGCAACACAGCAAAGCCAGCAGGTTGTAGGAGACGTAGGACGCAGGCTCCAGCACGCCGATCAGCAGTTGCGCGACCAATGACGCGCCCATGTCCACGCCGCGATAGGTGCCCATGGCGCGGCCCCGCGTCTCGTTGGTGACCTTGGCTTGCAGCCATGCCTCAATCACCGTGTAGCAACCGGCAACGCACAGGCCTGTTGCAACCCGCATCAGCGCCCAGGCGTAAGGGTTGACGATCAGCATATGCGCCAGCAAGCCGATGGCTCCGGTGGCGGTGAATGCCGCGAAGGCGCGGGAATGGCCGACCGACCCCATCGCGCGCGGTGCCCACCAGCAGCCGATGAAAAATCCCATAAAATGCGCCGAGCCCAGCAAGCCGACTTCTGCCGTGCTGAAATCGAGCGCCAATCCGGACAATGCGTCCAGCGGGCCGACGCCGCCGGAGGACAACTGCAATAGAACGACCGAAAGGAACAGGGCCGCGAAGGAAATCATGAGACGCATAAATCGACCCTTTAGGTTGTTTCACGCTCGCCTCAACCGTAATGGGCTGCAAGCCGTTTTGCGTCAGTCCGCGTCGCATGCGGAGCAAATTCGCTGGATTCGGGGGACGGGATCGGAAATACTCGCAGCATTGATTAACAAAATTTCCAAGAGGTCGATTATGATTACCGCACGGCAATATGGCGCGATGATGCGCCAACAGGGCGTTCTTTGGCCCGCCCCCGCAATCGGCACCGCAGATATAAAGCAACCCGAAGTCTCCATCTATCAGATCGGCGGGCGCAGCGTGTCCAATACATTCGTGCTGGTGCGCAAGAAATGGGCCACGGTGTACGTGAATCCCGCCTATACCGGTTACCGCGCCGCATTTGACGACGTGATGCCGCGCACTTCGGACGGGCAGGATGTGGACCACCTGCTGCCGCGCTCGAAAGGCGTGGGGGCAGATTTTCTTGCGCTTGGCCGGATAGGCGGCACGTCGAACCGTGGCTGGAACGATGACGAGTCCCATCAGGCCATGGCCCAGAAGGTGCGCAACATGCCGACGGCGTCGCCGCATTCCTTCACCTCTTTCCTGACCGACATGGAGCGCGGCTGGGCCGTGGTGACCTGCTACATCCGCCCGTTCCGCGAGTTGAACCAGACGATTCTGTCGAAGGTCGATACCAAGAATATCTGATGGGATCGCGGTTCGGAGGGATTGGTTTTGAGGTTGCCCTCGCTGGCTCCACCGTTAGTCTCGCGAGAGTTTAAATGCGAGAGACCCAGACAATGAAAACAGTTCGCCTTGGCCGCACCGAATTGATGGTATCGCAGCTTTGCCTTGGCTCCATGACATGGGGTACCCAGACTTCTGAGGCCGACGCGCACGCCCAGATCGATGCCAGCCTTGAGGCCGGTATCAACTTCATCGACACCGCCGAAGCCTATCCGGTCAACCCGATGACCAAGGAGGGCGCAGGCCGCACCGAGCAAATCATCGGCAATTGGATCGCGAAGACCGGACGCCGCGACGATGTGGTGCTGGCCACCAAGGTGGCAGGCAAGGGCAACTACATCCGCGATGGCGAGGAGATTTCCGCCAAGACCATCCGCGAAGCTGTCGAGGGCTCGCTTCAGCGGCTGCAAACGGACGTGATCGACCTGTACCAGCTGCACTGGCCCAATCGTGGCAGCTACATGTTTCGCCAGAACTGGACCTATGATCCGTCCTCGCAGGATCGCGCGGCGACCGTTGCGCATATGGAGGAGGTGCTGGCGGCCCTGAAGGCGTTGGTGCAGGAAGGCAAAATTCGCCATTTCGGCCTGAGCAATGAAAGCGCTTGGGGCACCATGATGTGGCTGCAAATCGCGGAGCAGATGGGCGGGCCGCGGGTGGAGAGCATCCAGAACGAATACTCGCTGCTTTGCCGTCTCTACGATACCGATCTGGCCGAGCTGGGTCATAACGAGGATATCTCGCTGCTGGCCTTTTCGCCGTTGGCCGTGGGGTTCCTGACCGGCAAATATCAGGGTGGAAAAATCCCCGAAGGATCGCGCATGTCAATCAACGACAAGATGGGTGGGCGCAATTCCGATCGCGTTCTGGAGGCGGCGCAGGCCTATCTGGATATCGCCGCCAAGCATGGGCTCGACCCGGTGCATATGTCACTGGCATGGTGCTGCCAACGGCCGTTTCCGGTGATCCCGATCTTCGGCGCGACGACGATGACGCAGCTTGAGCACATTATCGCAGGCAAGGATCTGGTGTTGGGGCAAGAGGTGCTGGACGATATCACCGCCGCGCACAAATCGTATCCGATGCCGTATTAGGTGAAAGGTCGGAGCCTCCGGCGGGAATATTTCTGCCAAGATGAAACTATGACGTATTCAGGCTATATCCGCGCGTAAACAGGATTGCCAAAGCCTGCCAAGATGCAGTCCGCTGCACGAAAAAGGGAGAATATCATGCCGCTGGAAATGAACCGTGAGGTGTTTATCACCTGCGCCGTAACGGGCTCCGGCTCGACGCAGGACAAAAGCCCGCATGTGCCGCGCTCGCCCAAGCAGATCGCAGACAGCGCGATTGCGGCAGCCAAGGCGGGCGCGGCGGTGGTCCACTGCCACGTGCGAGACCCGGAGACGGGTGCGCCCTCGCGTGATTTGAAGCTCTACCGCGAGGTCACCGACCGCATCCGCGCCGCCGATGTGGATGTTGTGCTGAACCTGACCGCGGGCATGGGTGGCGACATCGTTTTCGGCGCTCCAAACCCGCTGCCCACCCAACCCGGCACCGACATGATCAGCGCTGAAGAACGTGTGGCGCATGTCGCAGAATGCCTGCCGGAAATTTGCACGCTCGATTGCGGCACCATGAACTTTGCCGAGGCCGACTACGTCATGACCAACACCCCCGGCATGTTGACCGCAATGGGTCGGATGATGACAGACCTAGGCGTGAAGCCGGAGATAGAGGCGTTTGACACCGGACACCTTTGGTATGCCAAGCAGTTGGTCAAAGACGGCGTGCTGGAGTCTCCGGCCCTAGTGCAGCTGTGTATGGGCGTGCCATGGGGCGCGCCGGACGATCTGAACACCTTCATGGCGATGGTTAACAACGTGCCCGACGACTGGACGTTCTCGGCCTTCGGGCTGGGTCGGAACCAGATGCCGCTGGCTGCCGCGAGCATCCTTGCAGGCGGAAACGTGCGGGTTGGCCTGGAGGACAACCTGATGCTGGATCGCGGTGTGCTGGCCACCAACGAGGCGCTGGTCACCCGCGCGGTAGAAATCACCGAGCGCTTGGGCGCAAAGGTGATCGGGCCGGACGCGGTGCGCGAAAAGCTGGGGCTGACGAAGCGGGCACCACGCGGGTGAAGACTTGGCTGGGTGCATTGGTGCTGATGGGGCTGGCCGCTTGCGAGCCAAAGCCCGCGTTTGTTGCAGACGGGTTTCGCGATACCAATGTAGTAATCACATCGTCCACCCGGTTTGATTTCATGCGTTTTGCGGGGGACTGGATGGTGATCGAAAGCTTCGAGCAAACCCCGCGTGAAGTCACGGTAAGCCGTTTGACCTTCAAGCCGGAGGCAGGCGGATACCGCTACATTTCAAAAGCCGCCATTTCGCCTCTTGCAGCAGATGCGGAGGGGGGCGATTGGCCTTTTTTAACTGTAGGTCAGTTCGGCAGACTGTCACCCGAAGTGGGTGACCCCGTCTGGGTGATTTGGGTGGATGAAGATCACCGCACCGCGGCACTGGGAACGCCCTCGGGTCGCTTCGGTATGATTGTGAACCGCACGAAAAGCCTCCGCCCGGACCGCTTGAAGGCGGCCCGCGAAATTCTGGCCTTCAACGGCTACGACATCACCAAACTCAGAAAGGTGTCCCCATGACCCAAGTAGCAGCAATTCTTGGCGGCGGCGTGATCGGCGGCGGATGGGCCGCGCGGTTTCTGCTCATGGGGTGGGACGTGCGGGTGTTCGACCCCGACCCCGAGGCTGAACGCAAGATTAACGAAGTTCTCGCCAACGCGCGGCGCTCGTTGCCGGGCCTGTCAGACACCGCTATGCCCGAAGAGGGCCGCCTGAGTTTCCACGCTGATCTGGACGAGGCCGTCGGCCCCGCCGATTGGATACAGGAAAGCGTGCCGGAGCGGCTGGAGATCAAGCACAAGGTCTTCGCCCAAGTGCAGGCCGCGTGCCGCAAAGACGCGATCATCGGCTCGTCGACCTCCGGCTTCAAGCCGTCCGAGTTGCAGGAAAGCGCACTCCGCCCTGCGCAGATCGTGGTAACGCACCCGTTCAACCCCGTCTACCTGCTGCCGCTGATCGAACTGGTGCCGAGCCCTGTGAACGATTCCGCCACGGTGCAAAAGGCCAAGGATATCCTGACCTCCATCGGGTGCTTCCCGCTGCATGTCCGCAAGGAAATCGACGCCCATATCGCCGACCGTTTCCTTGAAGCCGTCTGGCGCGAGGCTTTGTGGCTTATAAAGGACGGCATCGCCACCACCGAAGAAATCGACGAGGCGATCCGCATGGGGTTTGGCCTGCGTTGGGCGCAGATGGGGCTGTTCGAGACTTACCGCATTGCGGGCGGCGAGGCTGGGATGAAGCACTTTATCGAGCAGTTCGGCCCCTGCCTCTCGTGGCCATGGACCAAGTTGATGGACGTGCCGGAGCTGACCGACGAGCTGGTCGACCAGATCGCCAGCCAGTCTGACGCGCAATCGGGCATGCACTCGATCCGCGAGTTGGAGCGCATCCGCGACACCAACCTCGTGGCCATGATGCGCGCGCTCAAGGCGCAGGATTGGGGGGCAGGCGCGGTGTTGAACCGTGCGCAGCCCGCCAAGCCGGAACTGGAGGACAGCGCGCTGCCCATCGTCACTGTGCAACGCGCGGTGCCTTTGGACTGGACCGACTATAACGGTCACATGAACGAGGCGCGGTATTTGCAGGCATTCGGCGACGCCACCGACCGCTTCATGGAGATGGTCGGCTGTGACGCGGATTACATCGCGTCGGGCGGCAGCTACTTCACCGCCGAGACCCATATACGCCACCTTGACGAGGTCCATGCAGGCGCAAGCATCCGCGTCGAGACGCAAGTGCTCTTGGGTCAGGGCAAGAAGATGCACCTGTTCCACCGCATGTACGAAGGTGGCCGGCTATTGGCGACGGGAGAGCATATGCTGATCCACGTCTCGCTGGAGACCCGCCGCGCGTCGGAGCCATCGGACGCTATCGCTGCGAAGCTGGGCGAGATCGCGGCGGCTCATGCGTCATTGCCCGCACCAGAAGGTGCGGGCGCTGCCATAGGTAAGCGGTGAGGGTTCTGATCACGGCAGGCGGCTCGGGCATCGGGTTCGCCATGGGGCAGGCTTTTGCCGAAGCGGGGGCGCAGGTCTGGGTCACGGATCTGGACGTCAGATCGGTGCCTGATGGTTGGCGCTCCAGCACTGTGGAAGTTAGCAGCGAGAGCGCCATGGCGGCACTGTTCCAAGAGGTAGAAACCACATGGGGCGGGCTCGACGTGCTCTGCGCCAACGCAGGTATCGCGGGGCCGACGGCGGCAGTTGAAGACGTGGCGCTAGAGGACTGGAAAGCTTGCGTTTCGGTGAACCTCGAAGGCGCGTTTCTGGCGGCAAAATATGCGGCGCCGCTGATGAAGCGGCAGGGCTCCGGCGCGATTGTGCTGACCTCGTCCACCGCAGGCATTTATGGCTACCCCAACCGCGCACCCTATGCGGCGGCGAAGTGGGGGGTCATCGGGTTGATGAAAACCTTGGCTATGGAGCTTGGCCCGCACGGTATCCGCGCCAACGCGATCTGTCCGGGCGCGGTCGAAGGTTCACGGATGGAGGGCGTGTTGGCACGTGAAGCGGCAGCCAAAGGGATGACCCGCGATCAGGTCTATGAGGGATACGCCAAGGGCACCTCGATGCGATCCTTTGTCGAGGCGCGGGACGTGGCGAACATGGCGGTGTTCCTCGGCTCAGACGCTGCGCGGCTGGTGTCAGGGCAGGTCATTGCGGTGGATGGTCATACCGAGAATCCAGATCCGAAGCTTTGACGTCATTTGCGCCGTAGCGTGCAGGTTGATTCATGTCTTTAAATCTGAATTTTATCAGTGTCTTGAAGCTTTTTCCTAATCCATCACTTCAATCAGTTTTTGAAGCAAGTCTGGCATCTCCCGCGAAGATAACTCGGCCTCTCTGACCAGCCCGTCAAAGTGCAACGTAATGGCCTGCACCCGTTCACGGTCGCGGAATGCAAGGTAGTTGCGGCCCAGATAGATCACCGCCAGCTTGGGCCCGAAGATCGTTATCGGCGCGGAATAAAGCTTGCGGGCGTCAAAAGCATGCAGCCGGAGCGTGGGGTAAAGCTGGTCATGCAACTCCAGAAAACGGGTCAGTTGAGCGCGGCGGATATCAGGCGGCAAGCCCTCGTAATATCCGTGCCCCTTGGCTACGGCGTGCAACTCGTGCAGCGGCACGGCGATCTCGTAGTCGGAGCCCGCGCCGCGCATCCATGCCAGCCGGTCCTCAGATGCGCCGATGGCCTGTGCCGTAGTGCGGCCCAGATGCGGCGTATATTCCCATTCCAGCAACTCGCGGGTTTTTAGCATGTCAGGCAGACCCGCTGGAACATGGCGGATCTTGTAGCCTGCGGCTTCGCGGTGCCAATTGAAAATCTGCTCGTCGACCAGTGCGCGCGGGGCTTCGGTGAAAGTCAGAGCGGAGGCCATGAGGTCGGCGGCCAGTTCCGGCCGGTCCGTCAGGCCCAGCAGCCAGTCTGCCGAGACGCCCAGCACGCGGGCGCATTCGCCGACGACCTGCGCATTGGGCAGGCGGGCGGTTTCCTGTTTGAGCAGTTGCGACACTGTCGAGCGGTCCACGCCGATGGCGCGGGCAAGGGCGCTTTGGGTGACGTCGCCAGCGTCCATTGCAGTGGCCAGTCGAGTGCGGAACAGCTCTGCGCGGTCTCGTTTGTCAAGAATTTCCATCATTTGGTGACTTCTATCACCAATGCTGGAAAATGTGAACTATCCACAGGCTGCCCTGACGTCTGCAAGCGGGTTAATCTTTCCGCAGGGGAAGGGTGCATATATGAAATCAAACACATGGTGGGTCGAGTGGCCTACGCTGGTTTTACTGGTCGCAACCTACGCGGTATGGGGCGGGGCGGTGTTTTGGCTTGCAAGCTGGTCTGTACTGCTAGCCGTTATCGTTGCGGCATTGGCTATCGCGCAGCAGTCGTCTTTGCAGCACGAGGTCTTGCACGGCCATCCGCTGCGCTGGCAGTGGCTGAACGAGGCGATGGTGCGGCCCTCGCTGAACCTAGCCGTTCCTTATGGCCGGTTCCGCGACACACATCTGGCGCATCACCGCGACGTGAACTTGACGGACCCCTATGATGACCCCGAAAGCAACTTTCTGGCAGGGCGTGACTGGGCCGCGCTGCCAAGCTGGGCAAAGCTGGTCTACCGCATGAACAATACGTTGGCAGGGCGAATGTTGCTTGGCCCGGCGATAGGGCAATGGGCGTTTATGCGCGGCGATATAAAGGCTCCTAGCCGTCGGATCGTGATGAGCTGGCTGGCGCATGGGATCACAACGGTGCCGGTGATCTGGCTGGTGATCCAATCGCCCATGCCACTATGGGCATATCTGGTCGCGGCCTATACTGGACTGTCACTGTTGAAAATCCGCACCTTTTTGGAGCACCGTGCGCATGAACAAAGCCGCGCGCGCTCGGTAATCGTCGAGGATCGTGGCCCATTGGCTTTTCTGTTTCTGAACAACAACCTGCACGTCGTTCATCACATGCACCCGCAGGTGCCGTGGTATGACCTCCCGATGCTCTATCGTAGCGGGAAGGACAGGTTTCTGGCCTGCAATGACAGCTATATTTATCCCTCCTACGGAGCGATCTTTGCGCGACATCTGGTGCGGGCGAAAGACCCCGTGGAACACCCCCTGTTGCACCGCATGCTGGACGACCGTATGCCGCCCGCGTAGACACGCCTTGCGTCGCAACTGGAGAGACCTATGGCCCTGTGGATATACGTCTCGATCTTCGCGGCCTTCATGCAGAACCTGCGGTTCATGCTGCAAAAGCATCTCAAGGCGACGAAGCTGTCGACCGGCGGGGCGACGTTCTCGCGGTTTCTGTTTTCCAGCCCGTTGGTGGCGCTTGGCATTTGGGCTTATATGAGCGTCACGCAAGCGCCGGTCCCGGCACTGAGCGGAGCGTTCTGGGTCTATGCCATGTCTGGGGGTGTCGCGCAGATACTGGCGACGGCCTGCGTCGTCGCCCTGTTCGCGGAGCGCAACTTCGCCGTGGGGATCGTGTTCAAGAAAACCGAAGTGGTGCTGACCGCCCTGATCGGGCTGGTGGTGCTGGGCGAGGGCGTGTCGACACTTGGCGTGGTGGCGATTGCCATCGGGTTTGCCGGCGTTGTGTTGCTGTCCGACCCGCCCAAAGGTGGCGCGCGGTTCTTCAACAAGGCGGCAGGGTTCGGGCTGGGCTCGGGACTGCTGTTCGGGGTGTCGGCGGTGGGCTACCGCGGCGCGGCGTTACAGATCGACAGCCCGGACGTGATTGTGCGGGCAGGCGTCAGTCTGGCCGTGGCGACTGCTTTCCAGACGCTTATCATGGCCGCATGGCTGGCTTGGCGCGACAAGGGCGAGATCGGCCGCGTGATCGCCTCGTGGCGGGTGTCGTCACTGGTGGGGGTGACATCCATGTGCGGCTCGTTCGGGTGGTTCGTGGCGTTTGCGTTGCAGAACGCAGCCTATGTGAAAGCCGTGGGCCAGGTGGAATTGGTGTTCACCTTTCTGGCGTCCTACTTCATCTTCAAGGAACGCAGCACACCGAAAGAGCTGGCCGGGATCGCGTTGATCGTTGTCAGCATCCTGGTGCTGGTCGCGGCATTGTAAGGGAGGCACGGCAATGACTTTGAAGGTTACGGCGGCACAGCTGGTGGGACGTGCACGGGCGCGGATCGAAGAGGTCGAGACCGTCGACGCGATTGCGATGGTGGAGGACCCGAACGTGGTGATCGTGGACCTGCGCGACGTGCGGGAACGGCAGCGCAGCGGCTATATTCCGGGCAGTTTCCACTGCCCGCGCGGCATGGCCGAATTCTGGGTGGACCCCGACAGCCCCTATTTCAAAGAGGTCTTCGGGCAGGACAAGAAGTTCGTGTTCCACTGCGCGTCCGGCTGGCGGTCGGCGCTGACAGTGGCGGCTTTGAACGACATGGGGTTTGAGGCTGCTCATCTGCGTGAAGGGTTCTCGACTTGGGAGGCTTACGGCGGGCCGGTAGAACGGGGTTGATTTGCAACCTTCCGCTTGTGCCGCTTTCCCTGACTTGACGCTGCGGCGTTCCGCCCATATCTGAACCGAGCAGTTCATTTTGACGGAGGCGCAGCGATGGGCAAGTCCGATACTCCCCTTTGGCCTAAGCCGACCGCCATGCCCGAGACGCCGCCGGTGCTGTCTCGCACTACTTCGGACGGTGTTCTGCGCTTTGAGTGCCGCGAAGAAGCGCCGGCCTCCGTCGCGCCACAAAAAAGCGCTCATTTCAGTTTCATCATTTCCGCACAGGATGACCCAATCCGGCTCATCGCCGACCGCGATGGGCACACCGAGCGGTTTACACTGAGTCCCGACGACATCGCGGTGGCTGTGGCGGGGGGCTTGACCGGCTGGCAGTGGCTGGACCCAGCCAAGGTCATGATTGTGCATGTCAATCCGGCAATGATGAAACGGTTCGTGCAAACAGAGTTGAAGATCGTGCCTGACGCTCCCAACCATTTTGCCAAGACGTTTCTTTTTCAAGACGACGACGTGAAGGCGCTCATCGCGCAAATGGGGCAGACCCTAACGGCGGCGGAAGTAGGGGCGGAGGTAATGTTCGAGGCGCTGGCGCGGATGTTTTTGGTGCTGATGTTCAAACGATATGGCCGCCTGCAGCGCACGGAAGTCGCGTTCGATCATAGCTTCGGGGCGGATCAATACGGTCGTGTGGTCGACTATATCGAAGCGCATCTGGACAAGAAAATCAGCCCCGCGCAGCTGGCAGAAGAGCTGGGCATGAGCGAGGCCGCCTTTTCGCGCAAGTTCAAGGCGCGGGTGGGCGAAACACCGATGCGCTTTGTGGCGCAGGTTCGGCTGGAAGCCGCAAGCAGGTTGCTGGGGCAGGGTGTTTTGTCACTGGCGCAGATCGCCGCCCGTTGCGGGTTTGCCGATCAGGCGCATATGTCGCGCAGCTTCAAGCAGCAGCTGGGGGTTTCTCCCAGCCAGTTTCGCAAGGCTCGTCTCGACACATGAAAAAGCCCCGGCGGGCTGATGCCTGCCGGGGCTGCGACTAACCGACCAACTGGGGAACAAGGGGTCAGTCGTGTGCTTTGATGAACATGTGAGCAAGCTCGGCGGTAGAGTAGGCGTCAGCCGAGACACCCAGATCACGCGCCAGTTGTTGGTGACCTTGCGAATTGCGGCTGACCTGCGCGTTCTCGATCACGACGATGCGGCTGTCGGTGTCATCGCCGGACAGTTTTTCGATGGCGGTGGCCTGGGCTGCGGCGGAAGCGCCGTTGCCTGCATGGATCAAGCCGAATTCCTCGGCAGGAGAGCCTGCCAGTACGGGTGCGGCGGCAAGGGCGAGAGCGGTTGTGAGTGTGAGAAGTTTCATGGGTTGGTTCCTTTCTCTAAATGCGCGGCGGGAGGGGCCGCTGGTGATGATTTGAAGATAAGGAATGTCTGCCGTCCTGCCTTGAACGAGGGCCGCAAGGATTTGAACGAGAGCGGCAAGTAGTTGAAGTTGCGCCAAAATTCGATCACGGATGCGTGAGAAGGTGCCAGTCTTCGTGCCGAGTATGCCCATAGTGGCAAGAGTGACGGGTGGCGACCCAGCCTGTTATCCGGCTCAGGCCGAATTCAGCCTTGCTCAGGAACACCCCGTCCGCTGTCAACATGGTTTCAACCGGATGGAGTTGCGTCCGCAAACCACCCAGCTACCTGCGAGGTAGCCCGGTTGCGGTCGGGCTGATGCTTCGAGCTCCAGCCAGCTTTTCACGATCAAGACGCCATCGGAGGTTTGCTGGCAAAGCGTGATCCTGTTTAACTGTAACTTTTTGAGGCTCGGAGGCCTGATAATCCTTCGACCGTTACAAAGATTCGTCTGGCTAACAATAAGCGACGATGGGCTCTCCCATCAGAGCAAGAACGCCTCCAGGTCAGTGAGAAACTCGCTGTGCATGCGGGCCAGACGCTCGGAGGGTTGGCGGAGTTGAAAGGTTTCGCCAAGCGGGTCTTCGGCCCTGATCGCGCTGCCGGAGAGTTGTTGCAGGACGTTGTGACCGCAGAAGGGGACGTAGACCTCGGAATAGCCGCCCTCATGGACCAGCACCAGCCGGTCGTCGCACAGGTCCGACGCGGCCTCCATGACCAGTTCCGTCATGGCGCGGAAGGTCTCGGCGGTGGCCATCATGCGCGACAACGGGTCAATGGCTGCCGCGTCGTAGCCGCAGGCCACGATGATGACGTCAGGGCGGTAGTCAGTGAGCGCTGGGAGGACGAGGCGTTCCATTGCCTCCATATACAGTGCGTGACCGCCGCCGGGTGGCAGCGGGATGTTCATGTTGAACCCTTCGCCCGCGCCCACGCCGCGATCTTCGGCATCGCCGGTGTCCATGGGGTAGTTGCGTTCCTGATGCAGGGAGATGGTCAGCACGTCGTCGCGGTCAAAGAAAATCGCCTCGGTGCCGTTGCCGTGATGCACGTCCCAGTCGATCACTGCGACACGGTCGGTCAGGCGATGCTCCAGCGCGGCCTCGACTGCGATGGCGATGTTGGCGAGCAGGCAAAAGCCGTTGGGATAATCCGGCAGGCAGTGATGGCCCGGCGGGCGCGACAGGGCGTAGGCGTTGGTCATGTCGCCTTGCAGCACGGAAAACAGCGCCCCCTTCGCGAGTCCGGCAGAGAGCGTCGCAATCTCGAAACCACCTTGGGCAAAGGGTGTGCGCAGGCCCATTGTGCCGCCGCCTGCATCGGACATCTCCTTGAATTTGCGCAAGAACGTCTCTGGATGGACGCGTAGCAGGTCATCCCAAGTTACATGCGGGGCGGAGCTGTTGTGCAGTTCGTTGGTGAGGCCGGTAACATCGAGCAGGTTCTTCAGGCGCCGCTTGGTTTCTGGGTTTTCCGGCAAGCCGCCCGCTGCCAAAGGCTGAACCAGACCGCCGATGGGAACGGTGAAGGCAAAGTCGCCGCCCGCATGCCAAAAACACTGCTCGTCCCAGAAAAAGCCTGTTTTACTCATGGCTTCCCCTCCAGCCGGTAGCTGCCCTCTGGCAGGTCAAGCGCGGCCGCCAGGTCGCGGATCTGCTGTAGGGAAAAGGTGATCTTCTGCACGTGGTCTGTACGCGGGTCGAGTTGTTCGACGGTGACGCAATCCTCAAACGCGTTGATTGACACGTCGCCTTGCAGATGTGTGCCGCCCTCGTCGATCAGGGTGATCAGGGTGGCGTCGAATTCGTGCTCGATGGTGAACATGGGGTCTCCGTCAGCGTGTCGTCTGGTGACCACCGTAGGGCCGGTCAGCGCAAAATTGCAAATGCTCATCTGTGGGCTTGGCGGGGCGGGGCGGGACGGCTACATTCCGACAAAATGAAATGAGGATTATCGATGCGAATTCTGCTTCCCTTCCTTGCCGCCGCAGCCCTTGGGGCTTGCACGGTCGAGACGGCCAACACGCCTGCCTCCCAACCTGCGCCTTCTGCGGTAAAGAAATCCGAGCCACCCAAAGTGTCGTCGCGCACGGCGGTGGCGAATTTCCAGGCTGTGGTCCGTCAGGTCGAGCCTGTGGCAGAGCGCGAGTGCCGCGCCCGTGCGCCTGATTTGAACTGTGATTTCAAGATCGTAGTGGACGAGCGCACCAACCAGCCGCCCAATGCGTTCCAGACGCTGGACCGCTCGGGGCGGCCCATTCTGGGCTTCACCATCGCGTTGATCGCGGATGCCCGCAACCGCGACGAGATCGCGTTTGTGATGGGGCACGAGGCGGCGCATCACATTGAAAAACACCTTTCCAAGCAGCAGCAAACCGCCATGGGCGGGGCCATTCTGGGCGGAATTATCGCCGCGTCGGTGGGTCTTGACGTGAATGCAGGCCAGCAGCTGGGCGGCACTGTCGGGGCTCGGGCTTACTCTAAAAACAACGAGTTAGAGGCTGATGCGCTGGGGACGGTAATTGCCAAGCGGGCGGGGTATGATCCGGTGCGGGGGGCTGCGTTCTTTACGCGTATTCCTGATCCGGGCGACCGGTTCCTTGGGACGCATCCGCCCAACGCCAGCCGCATCGACACGGTGCGTCGGGTGAATTCCCAGCTTTAACACGGTTTCGTTTGGTGCTTCGGGGGCGCGGGTATGATCCAGCTTGAGGGCATCCTGAGCGACCGAGGCTCCAAATACGCGGTGTCCGGCGGGGCGGTGGCCACGCGCGAGGACGCGGCGGCATTTGTTAAGGCTTTGTGTCGCAACAAGAAATACGCCAAGGCCACGCATAATACGTGGGCCGTGATCCTGCCTGACGGCACGCCGGTCAAAAACGATGACGGCGAGGCCGGGGCGGGGATGGTGATCTTGCGGATGCTCGAGCGTGAGGAAATCGTGGGCGAGGTCGTCGTGGTCACGCGCTGGTTTGGCGGGGTCAAACTGGGCGGGGACCGGTTCCGGCGGGTGCAGGATTGCGTGCGGATGTATCTGGACGCGCGAAAGGGTTAATGCGCCGTTCGGAGGGTCGGCAAAGCGTCTGCGAAGTGTCGGCTTTTTGTCGGGCAGGGTTTCGGATTGTTCGGGGGCATTAAGGTTTGCGGGTGTGGCGGGGTGAACCCCGCCCTACCGTCTATGCGCGCCAGTCGGCGACGGTGTTTTATGCGCGCCAGTCGGCGACGACGTCATAGCTGTGGGCCGTGGGCTGCTCCACCAAAAACTCCGAGAACGCGCCCCAGAGGGCTTTGATCTTCTCGGCGGTCTCGGGCGCGACTTCCTCGTTCTCCGTGGTGGAGATCACATAGCCGGTGCCGTCTTCGTCGTTGGAGACATTTAGAAAGCTTTGCTGGCCTTCCAGCGCCATGATCTTGTCCTTGAGGGCATTCATGACCTTGGTCGCGGCGGCCTGCGAGCCGGGCTTCATTTTGTACGGGGTAATACGTGCATACATATTGTCTTCCTTTGTCATGCGAATGAACAATAGAGACGTCTGCCCCGCGAGCATGAAGGCGCGAGGGCTGGGGGAGTATAGCACGGAATTGGGGTTCGGTGTGTGAGTTCGGCGGTGGCGGCGGGGTGAACCCCGCCCTACAGCTTGTTGTGGGTGCCGTCGCAGGTGACGGGAGCGGCGGAATGTTTGCAGCCGCAGAAGAAGATTTTCTTGGATTCCGTGGCCTCGAATTTCACCGGAGTGAACTCGGAGCCTTTGTGCGAGCCGTCACAAAACGGTTGCTTGGCGGACTGGCCACAGGCGCACCAGAAATAGGATTTGCCAGCCTCGACCTCGACGGGGAAGGGGGCTTTTTGGGCGATGGTTGGGGGCGGCATGTGGGGTGCTCCTTTGTGGTGAGGTGGGATGGTGGGTGAATCACCCACCCTACGGGGTTGCTATGCATCTAAGTTTTCAATCTTTTCCCATTTCGCGATCAGCATTCCTCCATAGGACAAGAAGCCACCTTCCTGGGCAGGACCGGCCTCTTCCGGAGACCAGACTACTCCGAAATCACCTCCGAGTGTTTCAACCACAGCCCAATGGTAATCCGGTCCGGAAAAGGCTGAATTTGCCGTTCCACAGGTTTTGACCGAACCTACCCCGAAACCAAGGGGCGAAGTTTGCCCTTGCTCATCCGGAAACATGCCCGATGGCATGAATGACGTGGAGCCAAGGGTCAGTTGGTCGTCATCGCTGTTCTCTTGGGTGGCTGTACTCGCCCAATATTCATCCTCCGTGTTGAAATATGCGACCTCATAAGCAAATACAGCAATCCGCGCTTGCATAGTTTTGCCAGTGAAACCGGTTAAGGGGGCTGATGTCTGTTTGGTGCGCCCAAACCAGCCTTTTTTCTCGTCGACGGAGCGAGACCCGAGATTGACCATCAAGGCCTGCATGCGCGTGACGACTTCCTCGTCCTCCATTACGGAAAGATGCACATCGCATTCAAAGAATGCATACGGGTCGTGACCATCCAAAACGACGTCCAGTGTTATTGTAAAGAGACTGCCCTTACAAAACATGGGATTAGCGGTGAGAACGGAGCCGCGACCATCATCTCCAAACCAGACTTCCTCGCAATTGGGGCCTGTGAAGACATTATACCATTTTGCAACTCCCATAACCTGGCTATGAGTCAGATTGGGATTGTTTTCTGGATCAATACCTTTTTCGATGTCGGAATATAGCAACCCGATCCGGTCAAAATTGCTTAGGGTCAGGACCCATTGATTTCCGCTTGGCTGCGTGATTCACGGTTCGAAAAACGAGCGGTGAACATGTCTGATCTATTCTGGCTAACAGATGCGCAGATGGCGCGTCTTGAGCCCTTCTTCCCCAAGTCGCACGGCAAACCCCGCGTCGATGATCGGCGTGTGTTGAGTGGGATTATCTTTATCAATCGCAATGGCTTGCGGTGGCGCGACGCGCCCGCGGATTACGGGCCGCACAAGACGCTGTACAACCGTTGGAAGCGGTGGAGCGACAAGGGTATCTTCGCCCGGATGATGGCAGGCCTGGCCGCAGACCACGGCGAAAAGAAGACTGTGATGATCGACGCCACGTACCTGAAGGCACACCGCACAGCGACCAGTCTGGGCGTCAAAAAGGGGGGCGTGGACGCCTGATTGGCCGGACCAAGGGTGGCATGAACACCAAGCTGCACGCCATCTGCGACAGCCAAGGACGCCCGTTGAACCTGTTCGTCACCGCCGGTCAGGTCAGCGATTACATCGGTGCCCGTGCATTGATGAGCAGTTTGCCCAAGGTGGACTGGCTACTTGGAGATCGTGGCTATGACGCCGATTGGTTCCGAGAAGCGTTAAAAGACAAAGGGATACGCGCCTGCATCCCTGGCCGGAAACAGCGGAAGAAGCCGGTGAAGTACGACAAGCGTCGCTACAAACGGCGCAACCGGATTGAGATCATGTTCGGCAGATTGAAGGATTGGCGGCGTGTGGCAACCCGTTACGATAGATGCCCAAAGGTCTTCCTGTCAGCAATCGCCCTCGCCGCACTCGTCATTTACTGGTTATGAGTCCTGACCCTAGTTTTGGCAATGTTCTTTCTCCAATTTGTTTTGCGTCTGTGTTTGGGAGGTCAATCTTCTTCTATTTCGCGATCTCTCCCCACAAGTCATACTCCCCAGCCTCGTCCACCAGCACGTCTACCATATCGCCAGCCTTCAGCCCCTCGAACCCTTCGTCGATGAACAAATTCCCGTCGATCTCTGGCGCGTCCGCCGTTGTGCGGCAGGTGGCTCCGTCGTCTTCCACCTCGTCCACGATCACCTGTAGCGTCGTGCCGACTTTGGCGGCCAGCTTGGCCTCGGATATTGCTTGCGCCTTCTCCATGAAGCGGTCCCAGCGGTCTTGTTTGACTTCGGGTGCCACATGGTCGGACAGGGCGTTGGAGCGGGCGCCGTCGACGTTTTCGTATTGGAAGCAGCCGACGCGGTCCAACTGGGCCTCGTCCAGCCAGTCGAGGAGGTGCTGGAACTCGGCCTCCGTCTCGCCGGGGTAGCCGACGATGAAGGTGCTGCGCAGCGTGATGTCGGGGCACTCAGATCGCCATGCGCGGATCTCGTCCAGCGTGCGGGACGCGGCGGCGGGGCGGGCCATGCGTTTGAGCGTCTCGGGATGGGCGTGCTGGAACGGGATGTCGAGATAGGGGAGGATCGCGTTCGCGGGATCGGCCATCAGCGGGATCAGCTCGCGCACATGGGGGTAGGGGTAGACGTAGTGCAGCCGGACCCACAGGTCCTTTTGCGCGCCTAGCTGGCCGAGTTCGCGGGCCAGATCGAGGATGGGCACCTTGGAGGGGCGGTCGGCCCAGTCGGTGCCATAGGCGGAGGTGTCCTGGCTGATGACGAGGAGTTCCCTGACGCCGGCGAGCGCGAGCTTTTCGGCCTCGCGGATCACCGCCTTTTGCGGGCGGCTCGCAAGCCTGCCACGCATGTCGGGGATGATGCAGAACTTGCACTTGTGGTTACAGCCCTCGGAGATTTTGAGGTAGCTGTAGTGGCGCGGCGTGAGGCTGACGCCGGTGGCGGGCAGCAGGTCGATGAAGGGATCGGGGGCGGGCGGCACGGCGTTGTGGACGGCGTCGAGGACTTGCTCGTACTGGTGCGGGCCGGTGACGGCGAGGATGGCGGGGTGGTGCTCGCGGATGTAGTCGGGCTCGGCGCCGAGGCAGCCGGTGACGATGACCTTGCCGTTTTCCTTGAGGGCCTCGCCGATGGCGTCGAGGGATTCCGCCTTGGCGCTGTCGAGGAAGCCGCAGGTGTTGACGATCACCGCCTCCGCGCCCGCGTAGTCGGGGGAGATGGCGTAGCCTTCGGCGCGGAGCCTTGTGAGGATGCGCTCGCTATCCACCAGCGCCTTGGGGCAGCCCAGCGAGACCATGCCGATTTTCGGCTGGTTATCGCGGGAGGGCTCGCGCAGCTGGAGTTTCGGCGCAAGGTCGGGGCGGAGGTTTGGGGGGTTCTGGGCCATGACGGGGCGTATACGACGGACTGGGGGTGGGGGGAAGTGGGGGAGGCGGTTTAGGTTGCGTCCTTTTCGGCTTCTTCAGAGGGTTCACTTCTTTCTAGCGAACGTTCACTTGTTTTTAGGCAGGGGCAGCGAAGGTCCGTTTCGAGCCTGACTTGGTGCATGCAGTGATTTGCATTAACGGCAGCTATGCGCAAGAATCCGTCGTTACGAAGGGTCGGACTGGGGTCGACGATGCTCCTCTTCTCTGGCACTATTTGATTCAAATTTTTTTTGAAGAAGGTTGCGAATGAAATTATTTCCGCAAGATAGTGATGTAGTCTTATATGAAACTGGGTTCGAAGACGATATTCTTGAGCGAACGTCCATTTCAAAACAGCTGTCCGAGCTTGTTGAGCGAATTGAAGACCCAGTTGTCTTAGCGCTCGACGACAAGTGGGGATCTGGAAAGACATTTTTCCTTAAAAGGTGGGTTGCAGCCCACACTGAAGAAAACAAAGGTACGGCTACAACCATCTATTTTGATGCATTTGAAAACGATTATCTTACCGATCCTCTCGTTTCCATCATCAGTGCGGTGAGTGCACGCCTTCCAGACAAACAAGAATCAACAGTCAGGGAATGGAAAACGGTTGCTGCAAAACTGGCAAAGCCAGCATTTGGGATTGCTCTTTCGGTTGCGACCTTTGGTGCGAAGCAGCATTTGAATGAATTCGGAGATGTAATCGCGGATGTAGCGAGTGGCGAAGCGAAAGATGCGGTTCAAGACCTTTGGGATGTTGAAAAAGATAGAAAAGAAGCAGTGCACGATTTTAGAAACCTACTGTCGGAATTAACGCAAAAATCGGCGACACCAATTGTCATTGTGGTCGACGAACTAGACCGCTGTCGACCAGACTATGCCCTGACAGTGCTGGAAGTAATTAAGCATTTTTTCTCGGTTCCAAGAGTTCACTTCATACTCGGCGTCAACGGAAAAGCATTAGAGAACAGCGTCAAAGCAAGGTACGGTGCCGACATTGACGCAGAAAGCTACCTCCGAAAATTTATAAACGTCTCGTTCTCGCTTCCTCGTGCGATCGGTGGGCGCAATGAAGCTAATGTAATCACCAAGTATGCGGCCAAGCTAATTTCTGACATGGACCTTCCTGAGCGTGTTTCAGAACGTTGCGTAAGCCTGCTCAAATGCGTTGCTAAAGGTCGTGATGTCTCACTTAGAGATGTCGGGAAGGTCCTGTCCAAAGTTGCATTGTTGCCCGATGTGGTTCACGAGAAAAATTATATGGATGGATATGTCGACATACTCTGCGCACTTCTTGTCACTTCGGTCGTAGCTCCTCGGCTTCACACGAAACTTGTCTCTGGAGACGCTCAGACATTAGAGCTTCGAGAATACCTCGTCGCGCCGAAGGAAAAAACTTCGGAAACAATCGGCGATGATTACAATTCTGACTATGATCATGAGGTTACGATTTGGCTCACGGCACTAATTTTTTGTTGTGGGGCTGAAGAGATAAAAGATGTTGAAAACTTACCTTCTTGGTCCGAAAAACTTGGAGAGCGGTTTAATCGTTTTGGAGTGCGGGATAGAAAATCCATAGCAGCCGGAATCCAGAAGGACTGGGTTGAATTATTTAGAATTTAGATTTTGTAAGTGGTGTAGCCTTGCCCGCATGGTCTGCCCCTTTTGTGGTGCTACCATTTTTCGCTGGTACGTGAACTTGCATGTCTAATTCGGGTTGAAAGCCGTCGTCGAACACACAGAGGTTGAAGTTCGTTTGTACCACAAAGCAGCCCTTGGCCTGCGTCAGCGGTTCCGCCTACGCTAAACCGTTGTAGCCCGCCCCGTGACGTCTTACGCTGCGCCAAAAGCCCATAAGAGGAGCAGGCCCCATGCGTTGGATTGTCCGGATTGCGGTTACGTTGATCACCCTCATCGTGCTCGCCGTGGCGGGGCTGTTTCTGGTCCCCACGGCCAAGATCGCGCGGTTTGCGGAAGGGCAGTTCGAGAAGAACACGGGCCGCGGGCTCAGCATTGCGGGGGATGTGTCGCCGCAGATATTTCCGCGCTTGGGCGTGAAGCTGGAGGACGTGGCGATCTCCAACGCGGAGTGGTCGGGCAAGGGGCCGATGCTGGAAGCCGCGTCGATGGAGATGGGCGTGGGGTTCTCGGCCCTTTTGGGCGGCGACATTGTGGTGGAAGCGTTCGACATCCAGTCGCCGGTAATCCGGCTGGAGAAGCACAAGGACGGCCGCGCCAACTGGGATTTCGTGACAGAGTTGGGCGGCGGGGACGATGACGGCGGCGGCTCGGCGGATGTGTCGCTGCCTTTGGCGCAGATCACCAACGGCTCGGTCGAGTTTGTGGACGCGCAGGCGGGGCAGTCCTACGCGCTGACCGCGCTGGACGCGACGTTGAAGCTGGTGGACCTGAAAGGCGCGGGACGGGTGGAGATGTCGGCGCTGTATAAGGGGCAGCCGGTGAAGGTTGCGGGCGTGGTCAATGGCGTGCAGCAACTGCTCGATGGCGGCGTGCAGGGCGTGGATGTGACCGCGAGCGCGGGCGGGAATAGCGTGAGTTTTGAAGGCAGCGCGGGGCTGGAGCCGGTGCAGGCGAAGGGGATGGTGAGCGGCGCTGTCACCGACCAGACGGCGCTGTTCGGGCTGATGGATCAGGTGCCGCCGCGTATTCCAGAGGGGATGGGGCAGACGGTGAAACTGTCGGGGGAGCTAACGCTGACCGCCGACAATCAGGTGTTCTTGCGCGACGCGACGGTCGATCTGGACCAGAACCGGCTGACCGGCGCGGTGGATGTGGCGTTGAAGGACACGCCTTACGTGACGGCGCGGCTGGTGGCGGGGGATCTGGACTTCTCGGCCATGAGCACCGACGAGACCGAGGATGATGGTGCTGCGAATGCGGGCGCGGGCGGCTGGTCCGACGCGCGGCTGGACGTGTCGGGGCTGTCGGGCGTGAACGGGGAGTTCTCGCTGCGGGCGAATTCGATTGATCTGGGGTCCATCCAGCTGGAGGGCACCGACATGAAAGGCACGCTGGACCAGTCGCGGCTGGTGCTTGATCTGACCAATGTGGGCGTGTTCGACGGAGCCGTGTCGGGCCAGTTCGTGGTGAACGGGCGCGGCGGGCTGTCGGTGGGCGGCGACTTGCGGGCGTCGAACGTGGCGATGCAGGAAGTCCTGACGGATTTCGCGGGGTTCGACCGGCTGGTGGGGGATGCCTCCATGTCGCTGAAGTTTCTGGGTGTGGGCGGCACGATGAACGAGATCATGAACGGGCTGCAAGGGTCCGGCCGGATGGATGTGGGCAGCGGAGAATTGCTGGGCTTGGACATTGCGGGGATGATCAAGAATTTCGATGCGTCCTATGAGGGCGAGGGGTCGAAGACGGTGTTCGACAGTATCACCGCGAGTTACACGATTGACGGCGGCGTGCTGCGCAACTCGGACCTGAATTTCGTGGCGGAACTGCTGACCGCGTCAGGGGAGGGCGAGGTTGATCTGGGCGGGCAGACGATTGAATACCGGCTGGTGCCTGTGGCTTTGGCGGGGCGGCTGAAAGACGGCATCCGCGTGCCGGTGATCATTGAGGGGCCGTGGAGCGACATCCGCTTCCGCCCTGACCTGAAGGCGTTGATCGACACGGAGCTTGAAGCGGAGAAAGAGAAGCTGAAGGCGGAGGCGAAGGCGCGCGAGGACGAGCTGCGCGCAAAGGCGAAGGCGCGAGAAGACGAGCTTAAGGCCAAGGCGGATGCCAAGCTGGCGGACGAGCTGGGCGTTACGCGCAGGGAGGATCAGAGCGTCGAGGATGCGTTGAAGGAAGGTCTTGAGAACAAGGCCAAGGATGCGCTGCGCGGGTTGTTCGGCGGGAATTGAGGCTAGCGGCGCTGGTTGCCGACATTCGTGGCGAAGACCAGAAACTCCCCCAGCACCATGTAGCGTGCGGGCGGGACCCATGGTTTCGGCGGGCCGTATTTCGCGGCGCCGATCGAGGCCGGTTTGGTCTTGATATGGCCGTCCCAGGGCTGGGGGCCGACGAAGGCGCGGCGGGAATCTGACTTGACGTCCGGGCGGTAGAGGTCGTCGATGGATTTGGCGCCGTCCTTGATGTAGGCATCATAGAAGAACGCCTGCCGCATTCCGGTTTCAGGGTTGGGCGTGGGCATCATGGAGACGCGCCCGACGATCAGCACGCCGCCATGCTCTTTTATGCCTGCTGCGACGTTGCCCTTCATGTTCTCGATGGCTTTCCACAGCTTGTGGTTGATCGACATCAGGTGGACGCGTGACATGCCCATCAGCAACACCTCGCCCTTGGCGGCGGATATGCCGCCCCCCACACCGACGCGGCGTTGCAGGCTGGCCTTGGGGACGGGCGGTTTTGCGAACGGGTTGCGCAGTGGCGCGATCTGGCGATTGATGCGCTTGCCGCGTGGGGCCATGCCGAATTTGGTGTTGGAATCCGCGCCGGTGGGGCCCTTGGGGTTATAGTCGTAGTCGCCAAAGAACTTGATATCCTCGCCCGGCACGTAGGCCGCCGAGGTCGGGGCCTGAAGCATCGAATAATGGATGCCGTCTACTTCTTTCCAACGGGTGGAGACGTGTTCGTTGCCCATGGCTCACCTGAAAAATCATCTAAAACAATAAGGCACGAAAAAAGCGCCATGGCGGTGAGGCTATGACGCTTGATTGAGTTTTGCAAGATTTCCGCGCCGAATTAGCGGCGGCGATCCCGGCGGGCGGACATAGGCTGGAAGGCCACGCCGACATGGGCCTCGCAATAGGGCTTTCCCTGTTGCGCGGGCAGCCCGCAGAACCAGAAATCCTCGGTTGCGGGGTCGCCGACGGGCCATTTGCAGGTGCGCTCCGTTAGCTCCATCACCGACAGCTTCTTGGCCTTTTTCTCGACCTCGCGGACGGAGGCGAGCGCCTCCGGGCTGATCTCGTTGGCGGAGGGTTGCGGCGGCAGAGGCTGGCCCGCCGTCACGATCAGTTTCGTACGACCGATGGGCTTGTTGACCGGGGCCGCGGGTTTGGCTTCCGGCTCTGCCGGTTTGGGCTTTTCGGCGGCTTTGGGCTTGGCCGCTGGCTTGGCCTTCGCGGCAGGTGCCGCTTTCGCGGCGCTGGCCCCGCCGGAGCGGTTGGACAGGCCCAGACGATGCACCTTGCCGATCACCGCGTTGCGGGTCACGCCGCCCAGTTCCTTGGCGATCTGCGACGCGGATTTGCCCTCGCCCCACATCTTCTTCAATACTTCGACGCGATCATCGGTCCAGGACATGCAGTGTAGCCTCTTCAAACGACAAACCGCGCCCCGAGTTGCCGCGGGGGCGGTGAGTTCTTTTCCAGTTGCTCCTAATTTAGAGGCCAATGCGTCGGGATACAAGTTTGGATCACTCCATGGCATCTGAGCGGTGCCGATTGGAGAATTATCTGGACAGCAGGTTTGGCTGACGGTAGGTGCGGTCGCATGATCACGGCCGCATATATCACCACTCTGCGACGCCGACGCTAACCTAGCGTCCGATCAATCGTGCGCCTGGCGCACCCACAATTCCTTCAATCAAATTGACTTGCTCCGGAACATCCTGAATATCTGGATTTCCTCTGCGTAAAGGATACCCACGCGATGATACCTGCCGTACTGCCGACCTATTCACGGGCGAAAATGAGCTTCGAGACCGGCGAAGGAAGCTGGCTGATAGATCGTGACGGCACCCGATATCTGGACATGGCCGCCGGCATTGCGGTGACCGGCCTAGGCCATGCGCACCCGACCTTGGTGAAGGTGGTGCAGGATCAGGCGGCGAAGCTGTGGCATACGTCGAACCTGTATCACATCCCGCATCAGGAAGAACTGGCCGAGAAGCTGCGGGAAGCGACCTTTGCGGACACCATGTTTTTCACCAACTCCGGCGCGGAGGCGATGGAATGCGCGATCAAGATGGCGCGCAAATACTGGTACGACAAAGGCCAGCCGGAGCGGGTGAACATCATCACCTTTACGGGCTCGTTCCATGGGCGGACGCTGGCGACGATCTCGGCGGCGGGGTCGGAGAAGCTGACCAAAGGGTTCGGGCCACTTTTGCCGGGGTTCATCAACCTTGAGGCTGGCGACCATGACGCGCTGCAAGCAGCGCTGGACGACACGATTGCGGCGGTGATTGTGGAGCCGGTGCAGGGCGAGGGCGGGATTATCCCGCTGCCCGACGCCTGTTTGAAGGGCCTGCGTGATATGTGCGACAGCACGGGCGCGTTGCTGATTTTCGACGAAATTCAATGCGGTATGGGTCGGACGGGAAAGCTGTTTGCGCATGAGTGGTCCGGTATCAGGCCTGACATCATGGCGGTGGCCAAGGGCATCGGCAACGGCTTCCCGCTGGGCGCGTGTCTGGCGACCGAGGAGGCGGCAAGCGGGATGACGGCTGGCACCCATGGTTCGACCTATGGGGGCAACCCCTTGGCCTGTGCTGTGGGGAGTGCGGTGATGGATATCGTCGCAGATCATGATTTTCTGGCCGAGGTGTCGCGTAAATCCGGTCTGTTGCGGCAAAGCCTTGAGGGGCTGGTGGCGGCGCATCCGACGATTTTCGAGCTGGTGCGGGGCGCGGGCCTGATGATCGGCGTCAAGTGTGTGGTGCCGAATACGGATGTGGTCAGTGCGGGCTATGAGCAGCACCTGCTGAGCGTTCCGGGCGGCAATAACGTGATCCGGCTATTGCCAGCGATGACCATCTCTGACGACGAAATCAAGGAAGCCGTGGCGCGTCTGGATCGGGCGGCGACCGCCTTGGAGGGCGCCGCGTGAAGCATTTTCTGGACATCCACAAAACCGACCCTGCCGACCTGCGGAACATCATCGACACCGCGCTTTCGGTGAAAAAATCCCGTGCGGGTCGCCCGAAGGGCGCTTTGGACGACGATCTGCCGCTGAAGGACCACATGGTCGCGCTGATTTTCGAGAAGCCCTCGACGCGGACGCGTGTGTCGTTCGATGTCGGCGCGCGGCAGATGGGGGGGCAGACGATGGTGCTGTCCGGCTCCGACATGCAGCTGGGCCATGGCGAGACGATTGCCGACACCGCCCGTGTGCTGTCGCGCTATGTCGACCTGATCATGATGCGGACCTTTGAGGAGGACACGCTACTGGAGATGGCGGAATACGCCACGGTTCCGGTGATCAACGGGCTGACCAACCGCACGCATCCCTGCCAGATCATGGCCGATATCCTGACCTTTGAGGAGCATAACGGACCGATCAAAGGCAAGAAGGTGGTGTGGACCGGCGATGGCAACAATGTCTTTGCAAGCTTCGCCCACGCGGCCAAGCAGTTCGAGTTCGATCTGGTGTTCTCCGGCCCGCCGCCGCTGGACCCGGAGGCCTCGCTGGACGGCATGTATTCCATCGAGCGCGACCCCCGCACGGCGGTGGAGGGGGCGGATCTGGTGGTGACCGACACGTGGGTGTCCATGCACGATCCGCAATCTGCGCGGGAGCGGCGACACAACCAGTTGCGCGGCTATCAGGTGAACAAGCAGTTGATGGATCAAGCCAAACCGAACGCGCTGTTCATGCACTGCCTGCCTGCGCATCGTGACGACGAGGCAACGTCGGAGGTGATGGACGGGCCGAATTCGGTGATCTTCGACGAGGCCGAGAACCGGCTTCATGCGCAAAAGGCCGTGATGCGGTGGTGTTTGGAAAGCTGATCCGGGTGCATGCGCCGAATTTGTTCCTTTGAGAGGAGTGCACCATGATCGAAGAACCTAAGTCTCTACGGATCGGGCCAGAGGTGGACCGCAGGCCAACGGCTGAACAGATCGCCGCGTTTCGGGGCGTGCCCACGGGGTTCGTAGTGGATGCGATGTTCGGGGCAGGGGCGATGTGTGCCACCATTTCGCCGCTGGGCGCCGGCAATGCCCGAGTCGCTGGCCCCGCTTTGACGGCGGATAACCGACCGTCGGATATATTGGCGACCTTGGGCTGCCTGCGATACCTGAAGTCGGGTGACGTCCTGATAGGCGCGGCACAAGGCTGGCAAGGGTGCGCTGCGGCGGGCGACCGTGTTGCGGGCATGGCGAAAAACGCAGGGGCTGCGGCCTTTGTGACGGATGGCCCAATGCGTGACTATGACGGAATTCTGGAAGTGGGATTGCCGTGCTGGTGCACGGGGCTTAACCCCGGATCGCCTTACGGGACCGGTCCGGGGCAGATTGGCACGCGCGTGGTTGTCGGCGGCCAAACGGTCGAGACAGGGGACATGATCGTGGCCGACCGTGACGGCGTCGTGGTCGTTCCATTTGCCAAGATCGACGACGTCGCCGCGCGGCTCGGGGCAATACGGGACATGGAAATGGAACTAGATGCCGAGGTTCGGAAGGGGTTGGTTCTACCTGATGCGATTGCCGAAGTCCTCGACAGTGACAAAACGGAAGTGATGTAGAAGATTGCGGACAGGGCCGAGATTGGCAAGCCGCTCGCAGCCCTGTCTGCCTCCCTGCTGTGCAGTGGAGTACGCTTTGGATATAGGGCCAAGCGGACCAAAGCGGAAGGCGCACTGGCGAACAGCCATTGCGCGTATCGGCCTCAAAGGAATTTTACGATAACTCACATCTGCGCGAGTGCGTGGCGTTACTTCGGTGTCATGATGATGCAGGTCGTGGAGCCGGTGGCGTAAAGTTTGCCGTCCTCGACGCCGACGATCCTGCCTGTCGCCACCCCAGTAGAGCGGCCCGCGTGCTCGACCGTGCCGATGGCGTCCACCGTCACGCCGGAAGGGATCGGGCGGATGATGTTTACCTTGTATTCCAGTGTCGTGTAGACCGACCCTTTGGGAACGCAGGTCATCACGGCGCAGGCCATGGCGCTGTCAAGAAGGGTGCCGTACCAGCCGCCGTGAATAGTGCCGCTGGGGTTCATGTGATCGAAACCGGGGGTGCCGCGAAAGATGACCTCAGCCGCCGCGACGCTTTGGAGGCGGTAGTTCAGCGCCGCCCCTATCGGTGCCATAGGCAGCTCGCCCGCAAGCACCTTTTGCATGAATTCCAACCCGGACATGGACAGGATTTCATCCGGCCCGGGCAATTGGTCCGCGCGCTCGGGCGTAAATTGTTCGGGCATAAGGGCGGGCCTGTTTCCTAGGGGATGTCGGGGAGACGGTAGGAGACAGGCCCGTGAGGTGCAACCGGCAGCGTTACGCCACTTGCGCCAAAGCCACTTTCGGGGTCACGCCGAGCGCTGCACAGATGTCGCGGGTCAACTCTGGGCGGTTCAGGGTGTAGAAGTGCAGGTGGTCCACGCCGCCATCGACGAGGTCGGAGCACAACTCGGTCACCACGGATTGCGCCAACAGGTCGTGGCGGTCGTCGCGGATGGCAGTGGCGAAGGCCTCGTCCAGCCATGCTGGCACCACGGTGCCGCAGCGTTTTGCGAAGTTGCTGGCGCGGGTCCAGTCCTCGATCGGGAAGATGCCCGGCAGGATCGGCTTGTCGATACCGGCCTTCACACAGGCGTCACGGAAGCGGAAGAAGGTGTCCGCCTCGAAGAAAAACTGGGTGATCGCAGCATCTGCGCCCGCATCGAACTTGCGCTTCAGGTAGGCGATGTTGGCCTCCATGGAGCCCGCCTCGGGGTGGCTGTCAGGATAGGCACCGACGCGGATGGTGGCGTCGGTCTCAGTTTTCAGCGCTTCGATCAACTCGATGGAGGAGGCGAAGCCGTTTTCGGTGGCTTTGAAGTCCTGACCCTTGGGTGCGTCGCCGCGCAAGGCTACGATGTCGGTGACGCCGGACTTGATGTAGTCGCGGGCGATGGCGAGGGTTTCCTCGCGGGTGGCGTCCACGCAGGTCAGATGCGCCGCGACGCGCAAGTCGGTCGCCTTGTGCAGCGCCGTGACCGCCTCGTGGGTCAGTTCGCGCGTTGTGCCACCCGCGCCGTAGGTCACGGACACGAAGGTGGGGTCCAGCGGGGCAAGCGTCTGGATGGTGTCCCACAGGCGAAAGCTGGCTTCGACGGACTTGGGCGGGAAGAATTCAAACGAGACGTTGGGGCGGGTCATGTCAGGTATCCTATTGGGGTTGATGCCTTGTGCCACACCGTGCCATGTGAGACAAATTCATAACTCTCACCATCATTATGAGGACCGCATGCATATCGAGTTTCGCCACCTTCGGACGGTGCGTGCCATTCACGAGGCTGGCGGGCTGGCCAAGGCCGCCGACCGGCTGAATATCACCCAAAGCGCGCTGAGCCATCAGATCAAGGGACTTGAGGATCAGGCGGGAGTGGAGCTGTTTATCCGTCGTGCCAAACCGATGAAACTGACCTCGGCAGGGATGAAACTGCTGCGACTAGCGGAGCGGATTTTGCCGGAGATCGAGGCGTTGCAGGCCGATTTCGAAGGACTGCGGGTCGGCAAAACGGGGCGGTTGCATATCGCGATTGAATGCCACGCCTGCTTTGAATGGCTGTTTCCGGTGCTGGAGGGCTTCCGCAAGAACTGGCCGGATGTGGATGTAGATATCCGCCCCGGTCTGTCGTTTGACGGGCTGCCGGCATTGATGCGGGAGGAGGTGGATCTGGTGGTCTCGTCCGACCCCGAAGACCTGCCGGGCGTGGATTTTACACCGCTGTTCGACTACGAGCCGGTGTTCGTGGCGTCGTCACAGAACCCGTTGGCGCAGAAGGATTATATCGAGGCCGAGGACTTCCGCGATCAGTTGCTCATCACCTATCCCGTGGACCGCACGCGGCTGGACGTGTTTACCGAATTGCTGGCCCCTGCGGGGGTCGAGCCGAAAGCCATGCGGCAGGTGGAATTGACGGCGGTGATCTTGCTGCTGGTCGCTTCCAACCGTGGCGTGGCGGTGCTGCCGGACTGGGTGGTGCGCGAGGTGCGCTATAACTCCGACTATGTGACGCGGCCGTTGACCAAAGACGGGCGCACGAAGCGGCTTTACGCGGCGACGCGGTCAGAGGACACGTCGAAGCCGTTTATGGCGAATGTGATCCGGCTGGCACGCACAGAGCCGTTGAAGCTGCAAAGGCAGCCCGAAAAAGCCTAGGCGGCGGGCGGCACCAGCCGCGCCATGCGGCGTTCGCGCAGCAGGATGTAGAGGCCAGCCCCCATGGTGATGCAGATGCCGAGCATGGCGAGGCTGTTTGGCCAGTCTCCGAAGACGGCGAAGCCGACCACCGTGGCGATCGGGATTTCCAGATATTGGATGGGGGCGACAGTGGCGGACGGCGCGAAGCGCAGGCTCCACGTCATGACCAGATGCGCGAAGGTGCCGAGCAGGCCGATGGCCAGCAGCATGGTCCAGACGTCGGTGCCTTGGGGCGTGACGAGTTGGAACTGCTCGATCACTTCCGTGCCGGGGATGAGATAGAGCGCGGCAAGGATGATGGACGCCACCACGCCGCTAACTGCTTGCAGACTGATCGGGTCGGCGTGTTTGGCGACCTGCCGCGTGACCAGCATGAACAGGGCGAAATCCACGGCGACCACCAAAGGCAGCAGAGCGGGGGCGCCCACGGCGGCGAAGCTGGGCTGGATCACCAGCAAAGTGCCGATGAAGCCCACGACGCAGGCCAGAAGGCGGCGCATGCCGACCTCTTCCTGCAACACATATTTGCCCAGGAGCAGCATGATAAACGGCATCACGAAGGCGATGGCGACAGCGTCGGCCAGCGGCAAGAAGCGCAGGGATGAAAACATCGCGCCGATACCGATGATATGCAGCACCGAGCGCAGTACCGTCAGCCGGAACACCCGCCCCGACATCAGCAACGTGCGGCCCGTCAGAAGGGCCAGCGGGATCAGCACCGCCGTTTGCACCCCGAAGCGGGTCAGCAGAAGCTGGCCCAGCGGGATCGTCTCGCCCAACAGCTTTGCCATGGCGTCGCCCATCGGGGCGAGGATGCAAAAGCCGATCATCAGCAGGATACCAAGAAGGGGGCGGTCAGCGGACATGGCGCGGACGGTCCTGCAAAACGGCGGCTTTCGCAAGGGCTTTCCCTAGGCGGTCGATAGGGCTATACGCGCCTCCGAACCTCTCCACAGGATGATGACCCATGCAAGGCAGCGCCAATCTCAACGTTATGATCAAAGCCGCACGTGTTGCTGGCCGCTCGCTGGTGAAAGACTTCCGTGAAGTCGAGAACCTGCAAGTGTCGATGAAAGGCGCGGGCGACTTCGTCTCCAAGGCCGACACCGCCGCCGAGGCGATCATTCGGGAGCAGTTGATGGAGGCCCGCCCGACCTATGGTTGGGTCGGTGAGGAAAGCGAGCCCGTCGAGGGCAAAGACCCGACCCGCCGCTGGATCGTGGACCCGCTGGACGGCACCACCAACTTTTTGCACGGTATGCCGCATTGGGCGGTGTCGATTGCTTTGGAGCATAAAGGCGAGATCGTGTCTGCCGTGGTCTACGACCCTGCCAAGGACGAGATGTTCGTGGCCGAAAAAGGCGAGGGCGCGTTTATGAACGAGCAGCGCCTGCGTGTGTCCGCCCGCCACAAAATGATCGAGTCGGTGTTTGCAACGGGTATTCCATTCGGTGGCGGAAAATACCTGCCCGCCACGCTGAAAGACCTTGCCCGACTGATGCCCCAATGCGCAGGCGTGCGCCGCTGGGGCTCTGCCGCGCTGGATTTGGCCTATGTGGCCGCTGGCCGCTATGACGGCTATTGGGAGCGCGGCCTGAACATCTGGGATATCGCGGGCGGGGTGCTTCTGGTCAAGGAATCCGGCGGCTTTATCGAGCCGATCCGCGAGGGGCAGAACCTGCTGGAAGACGGCCAGATGATCGCCGCCAACCCCGACATTTTTCCGGCGTTTGCGAAGACGATCCGCGAGCGGGACTGACGGCCGGGCGGCATGGCGCTTGGCCGTTCTCGAAGGGTAGCTGTCGGGTCGGCCACTTTGCCGCAAATGGCGCAGATGAGTGACCCCGAGGCGCAAAAAGCAGTGTCTGCTTCGAGTCCAAAAGGTTGGATGCTACAGCTTGTACGAACGTCAGCTTTTTTTTGCATCACATGTGCCTCGACTTTTTAGGCTCAGTGTACATACTGTGTTTGGCGAGCCAATTCTGACGAGCACATGAAACACCTGTGAAACATAACGCAAAACTCTACGATTTCGGCGGCTTCGATATGCAATGGGGCTACTACACGGTAGCCGGACGTAAAGCTGCTTCCTGCTCGACGTGCGGCGTCCGGTGCAACGAATGGCACCGTCCGCCCAAAGCCCGCAACAAAAAGCTGCCCTACGACCTCAACGATACATACGACGGAAAGGTCATCATCTCCAAGCGAGCCAAGGAAATGTTTGAAATCCATTGGCCCGGTCAAATGACGATACGTCAGATTTTTGATAATGCATGGGAAGCCGATCCGACTCGTCTACTTTGCGTAACCAATCAAGACGACATAACAGAATATAGTAGCGAATATGGCAGTGGCGACAATGTCGCCTGCACGGCTTGCGGGCTTCACTACTGCCAAACGCTCAAAGACTATCGGTTTCGTTTTGCCAATCCTTCGATCATCGACGAAGACGGGATATTCAGGACTGACATCACTTTTGGCCACGCCTTTCGCGACCCTCTGTGGTTGGCAGGCCCTAAGGCAGCCTTCGCCATTTCTGCCAGGTTTCGCGAAGTGTATCTCAGACCCTTCGAAGGCACCAAGGACGGGTTCTGGCACTATCAAGCAGACAAGCCCTTTCGCGCCGACCCAGAATCGGACGCAGTCGAGCCGATTTATCCAGAGTTTCTAGAATAGCGTTCATGCCAAGTTCCGCTTTGGCGTAAACAGGAATAGATTAATAGAAGCGGACCTAGCAAAGAGTTGTGCAAATGGCTGCATTGTCCCGTAGAGCCGACATCCGGCATAAGCAGCTCCTGAAGTTCTCTTCGCGAGCCATTGTTTGACATTTCTTCACGGTGACAAGCGCGTTCGCTCAACGCTGCACCACGAAATAAGGAGGGCCGGGCTGTGTCTGGGTTTTCTTTTTTCGGCCCGCGCCGCTAGACTCGATACAGTATTGCAGCCAACTGTGCCGAGGAGCGAATAAATGCGTCTGGCGATGCTGTCAGTTCTGGCCATATCCCTGTGGCATACAGGCACCGCGAGCGGTGACGTCGCGGAAGCGACAACGCGGGCAAAAGCCGATAGCTTCGACGCGATAGGCGAGGTGCGATGCGCGCAAGAAGTCGGACAGGTTATGGGCAGTTGCCGCATCAACGTGGCCCGCGCCGCTGGATCAGCGGCGGCGGTGGTGACTTTCGCCAACGGCTTCAAACGAGTGCTGACCTTTTCAGGCGGTGAGTTCCTGCGTGGCAATCCGACGATGTCGGGGGTCGGCACCGACACGGACTGGCGTCTGACTGACGGAACCTATTACGTCAGGGTGGATGACCAACGTTTTGAAATACCGCAAACGCTGATTTTCGGAGAATAGGCCGCGCAAATTGTCTGCGCGGCCCGTTTTCGTTCAGCTACCCGGCGTGAGCTTGGAGATCGTGCCCTCGTCAATCGCCGTGTAGAGGCTGCCATCCGGCCCCATGACGAGGGAGCGGAAGCGTCCCGGCTCCATCGGCAGCGTCATCTCGGTTACATCTTCGACGTCGTTGTTGTCGTCGTTGAACTGGATAACGTCGATCCGCTGGCCGATCGGGGTGCCGCCGAAGCCGATGCCCATGATCCCGACAACCATGGCACCGTCCCAGTCACCCCAGGACTCGCCCTTCAGGAACGCGGCCGAGGAGGTGCCTTGCGACCAACCGTTATTGTTCCAGATCGGAGGCATCGCATCGGGATAGGTGTCAAAATCGGTCATCGGCATGGAGGCTGCCCGCTCGTAGCGGTTCATGCCTTCTTCCTGGTTCGGTGTGTAGCCGCAATAGTCGTCCGGGCAGTCACCGCGTCCGGCCATGTTCGGCCTCGGGTCCCAACCAGCGTTGCCGCCATTCTCCAGAATGGTGATCTCGTCCGAGTGCCACGGGCCATGCTCTGCCGTGATCGCCGCGCCGGTTTCGGGGTGGAAGGCGATACCCTGCACGTTCCGGTGACCGTAGGTGTATGTCCTGGGGTCGAACCCTTCGGGCGGGCTGTTGTCAGGATGCGCGTTACCATCGGTGTCCATTCTGAGAACCTTGGAGCCCATCAGCGTCGGGCTTTGAGGTATCTCGCTGTTATGGTTGTCACCTGTCGTCAGCCACAATGCGCCATCGGGTCCGAACCGCACGCGCCCCCCGTTATGGGCGCCGGGACCACCGAACGGGTGATTGGACGCGGCCATCTTGTAGGGCACGTCATCGACGATGTCGGTGCGGTCCGAGACGCCGGTGAAGTCCTCGTTCAAGGTGAACCGCATCAGGCGGTTGGTATGCGGGTCAGACATATTCGACGTCGAGTAGACATAGATGCGACGGTTAGCGTCGAAGTCAGGATCGAAGGCGACCCCCATCATTCCGGCCTGGCCTTCACAAAACAGGTCCGCGCCGTTCGACGGGTAGCCTTCGGTCTCTCCGACGCCGTAGAGGGCATTGACTGTCCCGTCGGGCATCAGGACGGACAGCCCCTTGCACTTCTCGGTGAACAGCATCGTTCCATCATCGAGAAAGGCCATGTCCCAGGGGTTGTCCAGCCCGTCGAGGACTACCTCGTGTTGGAGACTGGTGGTATTCATCCCGCTTTGTGAAAAAGCCGGTGACGAAATCACCGCGGCTCCGGCGAGTAGTGAGGCGACGATAGAGAACTTGGAAAAGCTTCTGGTAGATATCATGACTTCCTCCTGGATGATTGACGAGGCCAGCGGTGGCGAGCGTGGGACCGCTCGCCTCAAGATTGCTGTGCCATCTAGGATGATAGGGGCGGAAGTTGCGTGGACAAAGAGATTTATCGAGCCATGAGAATTGCCCAAATGGCAGGGCGTCGCATAACGCGTCAGTCGAATGCCGTGGTCACATATACCGAGAGGCTGGCGATCTCCTGATCAGAGAGCTTTTTGGCGTTCTGAATCATGAGGATAGAGTTGGGCCCGATACGCTCGCCTGATCTGTACCGTTCCAGCATTTCCACAATGTATGCGGGCTCCAGATCCGACAGGTTGGGATAGCTCGCCGCGCCTTGGGCCTTGTTGCCATGACAAGCCCGACAAGACTTCTTGAAGATTTTCTCGGCGGCGGACAGATCGACCTCCGGTTCCGTCACGGGCGCATCGGCGCTGTCCGTGCTTGCGCCGGCCGTATGATTGTCGGCCCATGCGGAGAAGCCGCAGACAATTATGGATGCAGCCAAAACGTAGCGGTTCACCATTGGTAACACTCCCTTGCGTCGTCGGTTGCCATCTCTCAGACCGCGTTGGAGGCCCGTTCAACAATTAGTATCGGCCTCGCGTTTAAAAGCAATCAGCAAGTTTCGCCTAGGCGTTCAGACAAATACTGCGACATCACTCCCGCAGGTAGTCCACCCGAGCATCCCCCGCCGTCATCCCTTCAGTCGCGCGGTCGAAGCGGAGGTAGGCCATCGCCCGTCCGCCGGACTGGGTATAGAGCGTGCCGACCGCCTTGTTATTCACGTCAATCGGAGTGCCTACCGGAGCTTCGCCTTTCACGTCGACCAAAGCCAGCCCTTTGCGCAGTTCGGTCTTGTGCTTCATGCGGGCGGTGACCTCTTGGCCGACATAGCAGCCCTTGCGGAAATCGACGCCGTTCAGCCGCTCGAACCCCATTTCCAGAATGAAGCTGTCATCGGGGATCAGCTCAATGCCCAGCTCCGGAATACAATGCGCCACGCGGATGGCGTCCCAGTCCACGTCGCCTTGCGCCTCGAAGGCAAAGCCCGGCCCGTAGGCACGCCAGCCTAGCGCCTCATGACGCGGATCGGCAAACGCACCGCTGGGAATGTCGCCCACGCCACGGCTTACGTCGGCCTGCAATTCGTGCAGTTTCACATCGGCGCGCAGCTTGTAGAAGGTCAGCCTGCGCATCAGCGCCTCGCCATATGGCGCGGCGACGTCGATCAGGATCGCGTCTTTCCAAGGCACCAGAAAGAAATCCACCTGAAACTTGCCCTGAGGCGTCAGCAACGCGGCATAGACCAAGCCGTCCGACAGCTTGGCCAGATCATTGGTGACCAACCCTTGCAGGAAATCCACCCGTTCGCTGCCGGTCACTTCGATCAACATGCGTTCGTTTTGTGGCATTTGGTCCTCCAGATTGGTTAGCCCTGTCATATAGTCGGTGGGCGGGGCTATAACAGCCCCAATATGGCCGCACCGTTTTCCATCGTCATCCCCACATTGAATGCTGAGGCGCATCTGCCTGCAACCTTGAACGCCCTTATGCCGGGGCTGGAGGCGGGATTGATCCGTGATCTGGTGATCTCGGACGGGGGCAGCGAGGACGGCACCTTGGGAATCGCCCGCGCGGCTGGGGCGGAGGTGGTCGGCGGCCCGAAAGGGCGCGGTGGGCAGTTGCGTCGCGGCGCAGAGGTGGCGCGGGGGGAGTGGCTGCTGTTCTTGCACGCCGATACCTGTCTGGCCCCCGACTGGGTGGGCGCCGCGGCGGTGCATCGTGAGACGCACCCGAACCTTGCGGCCGCGTTCCGCTTGCGTTTCCGCGCCAAGGGTCTGGCCCCGAGGGTCGTCGCGGGCTGGGCCAACCGGCGCAGCACCGCGCTGAACCTGCCATATGGCGACCAAGGCCTGCTGATGTCGCGCGCGCTCTACGAGTATTCCGGCGGCTATCCCGACCAGCCCTTGATGGAAGATGTTGCCATGGCGAAGGCGCTGAAGGGCCGTGTCCGGTTGCTTGATACCTTTGCCGAAACCGGCGCGGAGCGGTACGAGCGAAACGGCTGGCTGCGCCAGAGCCTGCGCAACTTCGGCACCCTCACGCGCTACAGCTTCGGGGCCGACCCGCGGGCGCTGGCGCAGCGCTATCACAAGGACTGATCCTGACCATAACCGATAGCGAATTGACGGCCTCTTTGGACGTGTCTACCTCTTGGAGCCAAGCTGTTGCTCTGGTTTCCTGAAGGCGCATTTCATGTCCAATCTGCCCAACCTGTCCCATGGTCGTCACACGCTGGCGATACCCGGCCCCTCGGTTATGCCGGAACGGGTGTTGCAGGCCATGCACCGCCCCGCGCCGAATATCTATACGGGCGAGTTGATAGACCTGACCTATTCGCTGATCCCCGACCTGAAGGCGGTGGCAAAGACCAGCGGCCATGTCGCCATGTATATCGGCAACGGTCACGCCGCGTGGGAGGCCTCGCTGGCCAACGTTCTGGCCGAGGGCGACAAGGTGCTGGTGCCGGGCGCTGCGCAATTCTCCATCGGCTGGGCAGACACCGCCCGCAGGCGCGGATTGGTCGTGGAGCAGCTCGATTTCGGCCGCCGCGCCCCGATTGATCCGCAAGCGGTCGAGGACGCTTTGCGTGCAGATAGCGGCCACCAGATCAAGGCCGTGCTGGTGGTGCAGGTGGATACCGCCAGTTCCGCAAAGTCCGACCTTGCCGCGATCCGCAAGGCGATGGACGCGGCGGGGCATCCGGCGCTTATGATTGTCGACAGCATTGCCTGTCTGGGGTGCGACGACATGCAGATGGACGCGTGGGGCGTCGATATTGTGATAACCGGCAGTCAAAAGGGGCTGATGGTTCCGCCGGGCATGTGCTTTGTGTTCTTCAACGACAAGGCCGCCGCCGTCCGCCAGAAGATGGGCCGCGTGTCGGCATATTGGGACTGGCATTCGCGTGCCAACCCCGAAGGCTACTACCAGATTTCCTGCGGCACAGCGCCAACGCACCACCTATACGGATTGCGAACCGCGCTGGACATGATCGTGCACGAAGAGGGGCTGGACAACGTGCTAGCCCGCCACGCGACGCTGGCCCGCGCCTTGTGGGCCGCGTGCGACGCATGGGGGCAAGGCGGCCCGCTGGAGTTGAACGTAACCGATCCCGCCGCCCGCAGCCATGCGGTCACGGCATTGCGTATCGGCGCACCGCACGGCACGGCCTTGCGCAATTGGTTGATTGAACAGGCGGGGCTGACACTGGGTATCGGCCTCGGCATGGCGACGGAGGATGACCCGATGTCCGATGGCTTCTTTCGCATCGGCCATATGGGCCATGTGAACCTGCATATGCTGATGGGCACGCTCGGCTCGATTGATGCGGGGCTGAAGGCTTTGGACATCCCGCACGGGGACGGCGCGCTGGCGGCGGCGGCACAGGTGTGTGCGGGGAAGTAGCTAGCCGCGCTTCGGGATAAGACCTAGTGCGATGTGCAAAAACAGGCTGGTCACGAGGGAGACCGCATAGCCGAACGCGGCCCAAAGAAGGAACAGTCCAGTGAAGACGACCACGAATGCCATGACCAGAAACGGCTTGGTGTAATCCTTGACGCGACCGGGGCGCTGTGACATTTGCGTGCTCCTTCCTCTGCCAGCTTAGCCTAGCGTGCTCTGCGGCAAAGAAAAGTGGCGTTTCCCTAACCAGCGGCTTTCAGCGCTTGGGGTAAAGCGTCAGCCAGCAGGTCCATGTCTGCTGGTGTGCCGCAGCTGACCCGGATCGCGCGATCCTGCGGGGCCACAAACGGCATCCGCACGAAGATCCCCTGCGCCAGCAATCCGGCCAGCACCTTACGCGCATAGTCGCCATCCTTGCCGCAGTCGACCGTGACGAAGTTGGTGGCGGAGGGAAGAGGGGTCAGCCCGTTCTCACGCGCGATTTCTGCAATCCGGTCGCGCGACGCGGCAACCTTGGTGCAGACATCCGACAGGTAATCCTGATCGTTCAACGCCGCCAAGGCACCTGCCTGACTGATCCGGCTCATGCCGAAATGGTTGCGGATCTTGTTGAAGGCGCGGATGTTTTCGGCCTCGCCCAAAGCGTAGCCGACCCGCGCGCCCGCCATTCCGTGCCCCTTGGAGAAGGTGCGCATGCGCACAACATTCGGGTTGTTCATATCCAGCGCGGGGGCCGTTCCGTCAGGGGCCAGCTCGATATACGCCTCGTCGAGGATCAGCAGGCAATCGTCGGGCACCGCGTCGATCATCCGCTGTACCGCCACCGCGTCATGCCAGCTTCCCATCGGGTTGTCTGGATTGGCGAAATAGATCAGCCGCGCATTCGTTTCTTTGGCCATCGCAAGCAACGCGTCGGGGTCTTCGTGGTCGTCGCGGTAGGGGACCATGTGCAGCTCGCCACCGAAGCCGGCCACATGGTAGTTGAAGGTCGGATAGGCCCCGGCGGAGGTCACAACGGCGGTGCCTTGCTCCACATAGAGCCGCACCAGATAGCCAAGAAGGCCGTCAATGCCTTCGCCGACCATGATGTTCTCAGGGGTTACGCTGTGATGCGCCGCCAGTGCATGGCGCAGACCGTGGCTCTCGGGGTCGCCGTATTGCCAAACCTCCGACGCCGCTTTTGCCATTGCGGCAATGGCCTTCGGTGAGGGGCCGAAAACGCTTTCATTCGCGCCAAGGCGGGCTTTGAAGATCGTGCCGCTGGCCCGCTCAAGAGCTTCGGGCCCGACAAAAGGGACGGAGGCAGGCAAGCTGTCGGCGAGCGGGGTGAGGGGCGGACTGGTCATGAGCTGGAGTTTGATCGGTTTTTGCAGCCGCTTACAAGGGCAGAGCGTAACGTCACGCTCGTCAGATCCGGCACATGGCTTTACGGTCGCGTATATGAGCGTTGTGAAAACTGAAATCGCCGATGGTATCGCCCGGGTGACGTTGAACCGCCCCGACAAAATGAATGCCATTTCTCTGGATATGCTGGACGACGTGCTTGCCGCCGCTCATGCCTTGCAGGGCACGGATGTGAAGTGTGTCGTGCTGTCAGGCGAGGGGCGCGCGTTTTGTGCAGGGATAGATATCACCTCGCTCTCAAGCCTGATGGGGAAGGACATGGACGAGGTGATCGTCCGTCGCACCCATGGGGATGCGAACCGGTTTCAGGAGTTCTCACTTGCGTGGCGCAAGCTGGAGGTGCCGGTCATCGCGGCGCTGCACGGGGTCTGCTTTGGTGCCGGGCTGCAACTGGCCATCGGGGCAGACATCCGCGTCGCCGCGCTCGATGCAAGGCTTTCGATCATGGAAATGAAATGGGGCCTGATCCCCGATATGGGCGGCATGACGCTTTTGCCGCACCTCGTGCGGGACGACGTGCTACGACGCCTCATCTACACCGCGGAAATTGTCGAGGCACAGCAAGCGCTTGAATGGGGGCTGGTCACGGAGTTGGCCGACGATCCTTTGGAGCGTGCGATGGAACTGGCAAAACAGATCGCGGCCCAAAGTCCCAGTGCAATCCGCGCGGCCAAGAGGCTGATCGGCGAGGCACAAACCGGCTCTGCGGCCAGTGTTTTGATGGCGGAGTCCGTCGAGCAGGCCGCGCTGATTGGCAAGCCTGACCAAATGGCAGCGGTGATGCGCGGGATGGCGAAGACCCGAAAGTAAGAGGCGGCCGGGGTCGCCCCCGACCGCGCTCCGAAGATCGCGCCTAGCGGTCTCCATCCGGTCCGGTCATCGGCTCTCCAGCCTGTACCGGACCCTCAGGGAAGCGCGATTCCAGTTTCCATTTGGTTAAAAATACTCAAATCACAACGCTTTATGCAGGCGCAGGAATTGAGTATTTGGGACCAAATGGAAACAAGGTGTCATCCCAATTCAGCCAGCCTTGCGAGCGCGGCTTTCAGTTTGCCTTCTTCTTCTTCACGCGCCGCGAGATTTTCGCGGGCCTCTTCGACCACGTCGGCGGGGGCGCTTTCGGCGAATTTGGGGTTGTTCAGCCGACCTCGCAGACCGCCCAACTCCTTGGCCAGCTTACCTAAAGTTTTCTCCAGCCGTGCTTTTTCTGCGTCCACGTCGATAATGCCTGCCAGAGGCAGCGCGAAGCTGCCACCGGCGACGGGGATGGTGACGGAGCCTTTCGGTGCCGCGCCTTCGGTGACGCCTTCGATGCGGGCGAGTTTCAGGATCAGGGCCTCGTTGTTGGCGAAAGCGGTGCGGCCTGCGGCGTCCAGATCGACCTGAACCAGCGGCACCTTGAGCCCTGCGGGGACGTGCATTTCGCCACGGGCGGAGCGGACCGTGTCGATCAAGGAGATCACCCAGTTCATTTCCGTGTCGGCATTTTTGTCAATTAATTCAGCGCCGTATGTGGGCCAGTCCTGATGGACCAGCATATTGTCGCGCTTGGCGGTCTCGCCCCAAAGCTCTTCCGTGATGAAGGGCATGATCGGGTGCAGCAGGATCATGCACTGGTCCAGAACCCATGCCATTGTCGCGCGGGTTTCGGCTTTCTCGGCGTCGGTTCCGTCGAGCAGGAGGGGCTTGGAGAACTCCACATACCAGTCGCACACCTTGCCCCAGACGAAGCGGTAAAGGGCGTCGGCCGCGTCGTTGAAGCGGTAGTTTTCGAGCGCCTGGTCGACCTCCATCCGGACTTTGGCGGTCTCGCCTACGATCCATTTATTGACCGTGAATTCGAGGTCTGCGGGGCGTCGGCTTTGTGTCGGCTTTTTGTCGGGCAGACCGTAGGCCTCGTTCATTTCGGCGAAGCGTACGGCGTTCCATAGTTTGGTGCCGAAGTTGCGGTAGCCCGCGATACGTTGCATGTCGAGTTTCAGCACCCCGCCCAAGCTGGCCATGGCCGCGTTGGTGAAGCGCAGGGCGTCGGCGCCGAATTCGTCGATGATCTCCAGCGGGTCGACCACGTTGCCGGTGGATTTCGACATTTTCTTGCCCTTGGCGTCGCGCACGAGCCCATGCAGGTAGACGGTGTCGAACGGGATTTGGTCCACAACCGCAAGTTGCATCATCATCATCCGCGCCACCCAGAAGAACAGGATGTCCTGCCCCGTGACCAAGGTGGAGGTCGGGAAATACTTTTGCAGCGCTTCGGTGTCCTCCGGCCAGCCGAGCGTGCCGATGGGCCAGAGGCCCGACGAGAACCAGGTGTCCAGCACATCCGCGTCGCGCCAGATCGGGTAGACCAGCTTGGTCGGGTCTTGGGTGACGTTATATTCCGCCAGACCGGCGGCGAACTGGTGCAGCGCCTCGGCGCGGTCGGCGACCTCGACGGGGCGGGCGTGGTTTAGCGGCATCGGCAGTTCGGCCAGAATATCCTCGAACTGGCCGGTCACGCCGTCGAATTCCGTCGCGCAGTGATGCACATCGGGGTTGGCGGCGATGGCGTCGTTGGTCAGCAGGCGGCCAATTTCCACTGCGTCCAGATCGCCGTCGCCTTCGTCATCCTTGAAGCCTGCGGCATTCAGGTCGAAGCCGTACCAGACGGGGATTTGATGGCCCCACCAGAGCTGGCGGGAAATGCACCATGGCTCGATATTCTCCAGCCAGTGGAAATACACCTTCTCGCCACTCTCGGGCAGAATTTTCACGTCGCCGTTGCGCACCGCGTCGAGCGCGGGGCCGACGATCTTGTCGGTCTCCACAAACCATTGGTCCGTCAGCATCGGCTCGATCACCACCTTCGAGCGGTCGCCGAAGGGCTGCATGATCGGCTTGCTTTCGACGTAAGGGACCAGCTTGGAGCTTTCCTGCCCGTCCTCCTCGTCAATCACGGGGACGGTGACCATGACGGCCAGCCCCTCGTCGGTGATGTCCCGCACCACCGCTTTGCGGGCCTCGAACCGGTCCATGCCGCGATAGGCGTCGGGGACGAGGTTCATTGCGGCGACCATGCGCTCACCGAACTCGCGCTCGCCAGTGGCAATCGCTTGGGCTATGGCGGCTTCTTCGGCGTAGGGGCGACCGTCGGTGCGCATCGCACCTTTGGTGTCCATCAGGTTATACATCGGGATGCCGCCGCGCTTGGCGACCTGGTAGTCGTTGAAGTCATGCGCGCCGGTGATCTTCACCGCACCCGAGCCGAAATCCTTGTCGGGGTATTCGTCGGTGATGATCGGGATCAGGCGGCGATGCTCTTTCGGGCCAACGGGAATTTCGCAGAGTTTTCCAACGATTGGCGCGTAACGCTCATCTGTTGGGTGAACCGCGACCGCGCCGTCGCCCAGCATGGTTTCAGGCCGTGTGGTGGCGATGGAGATATAGTCGCGGGTCTCGCGCAGGGTGACGTTGCCGTCCTCGTCCTTTTCGACATACTCATAGGTTTCGCCGCCCGCCAGCGGGTATTTGAAGTGCCACATATGGCCGGGGGTTTCGATATTTTCGACCTCCAGATCGGAGATCGCGGTCTCGAAATGCGGGTCCCAGTTGACGAGGCGTTTGCCGCGATAGATCAGCCCCTTGTCATACATATCGACGAAGACCTTGATAACGGCGTCGTGGAAGTTGCCCTGCGCGGTGTCGGGCGCGCCCGGCGCGCCGGACATGGTGAACGCCTCGCGCGACCAGTCGCAGGACGCGCCAAGGCGTTTGAGCTGGTCGCGGATCGTGCCGCCGGATTGTTCCTTCCACGCCCAGACATGTTCCAGAAACTCAGAGCGGGTCATGTCGGTGCGCTTCTTGCCATCCTTGGCCAGTTCACGCTCCACCACCATCTGGGTGGCGATGCCTGCGTGGTCGGTGCCCGCCTGCCAGAGCGTGTCGTAGCCCTGCATCCGCTTCCAGCGGATCAGGATGTCCTGCAACGTGTTGTTGAACGCGTGGCCCATATGCAGGACGCCGGTGACGTTCGGGGGCGGGATCATGATGCAATAGGTTTCCGCGCGCTTGGCGTTCGCCCCTGCGGTAAAGCAGCCCGCCTTTTCCCAAGCGTCGTAGAGCCGACCTTCGGCTTCGGCTGCGTTGAATGTCTTTTCCATGGCCATGATATCGGTCCCCTTTTGGAGTTACCGAGGTCATACCGCGACGGGGCGGGGTGGAAAAGGGCTGATCGGGCGTTTTGGCGGGGGGCGGCGTTGGTTGCGTCGCGCGTCGGGCGCGATACGGTGGTGTCATTGCCGCATTGAGGAGCGCCGCCATGACCACGGACACCCCGTATGACCCCGCCGAGGAAGGCGCGCAGATGCGTTTTGACGGGCGGATGTCGTATAACGACTACCTTCGGCTGGACATGGTGCTGGGGGCGCAGGAGTGCCTGACCGATACGCATGACGAGATGCTGTTTATCATCCAGCATCAGACGTCCGAGTTGTGGATGCGGCTGGCCTTGCATGAGATTGGTGCTGCGCGGGCGGCCATTCGCGACGATCAGTTGCAGCCTGCGTTCAAGATGCTGAGCCGCGTGGCGAAGATATTCGAGCAGCTGAACAACGCGTGGGACGTGCTGCGGACCATGACGCCCAGCGAATACACCGCGTTTCGCGATGATTTGGGGCAGTCTTCGGGATTTCAGTCTTGGCAGTACCGGCTGATCGAGTTCGCCGTGGGCAACCGCAACCCCGCGATGGTCAAGCCGCACGCGCATCGCGCGGATATTATGGAGAAGATCACGGCGGAACTGGCGCAGCCGTCGCTTTATGACGAGGCCGTGCGGGCTTTGGCGCGTGCGGGGCTTGCGGTGCCGCAGGAGGTGTTGGAGCGTGATGTGTCAGAAACCCATGCCTTCAGCGACGGGGTGATGGCAGCGTGGGCGGTGGTCTACCGCGACCCGCAGGCGCATTGGGCGCTGTATGAGCTGGCCGAGAAGCTGGTCGATTTCGAGGATTACTTCCGCCGCTGGCGCTTCAACCATGTCACCACGGTGGAGCGCGTGATCGGCTTCAAGCGTGGCACGGGCGGGACGGGGGGCGTCAGCTACCTGAAACGCATGCTGGAGGTGGAGTTGTTTCCGGAGCTGTGGCGCGTGCGAACCGAGCTTTAGCCGCGCGAGGCGGCTTTGAGTTGCGACTTGCTGGCGGGAACGAAGCCTTGCGGGCTGTTGACCACGCTGGGGTGCAACCGCTCTGACGGATCGCGGCCCACCACGCGGGCGCGGCGGTGCCAGAACAGCTTGCCCCAGTTGCGCCATGTGCCGACCGAGGGGGCGTCGGCGTCGCGGGGGAAGCGGGAGCGCCAGTCTTCGGGCAGGGGCAGGCCGCAGGCCTCGGCTTTGTCCAGCATCCAGACCAGCGAGATGTTGGCCAAAGGTCGTGCCTTCTCGTAGCCCATCAGGTGACCGCCCACATCGCCATGCGCGCCTTTGAACCAGACCTGTTCCAAAACGCCCTCGAAGTCGTCGCGGCTTTCCCACATGACCGGCTCGAAGATGCGGCGGGTCTCGTTGAGCGCCAGCGCGTGGAAGCCGTGTTTGACCGAGGGGCCAAGCGTGTGGTTGTGGAATTCGTGCTCGACCGGCGAGAAACGCCACAGGAACGGGGCGCGGAAGCCGAGGGCGCGGACGGTGTCCCAGATGCCAATCATCTCGATATTGGCTTCCTCGTGGCAGAATTGTTTGTGGAATTCCTTGCAAGCCTTCGAAGTGGGGGCCATGCGGTAATGGCGATAGGCCTGACGCACGTTGCGCTCTGTCGCGCAGTCGGCACGTAACAGGCCCACCTGGTCGATGACGCCCGCAAGGCTGCGCACGGCATAGGCGCCGCGTGAGAAGCCGAACAGGAAGATGCGATCACCGGGGCGGTAGCGCGAGGCAATGAAGCCATAGGCGCGGCGGATCTGGCGGTTGATGCCGACACCCGCCATCACGTCGATGGCGCGGCGCAGGCCCTGCCATTGGATGCCGGATTCGTATTTCAGCGACACGGCCTTGCTGGGCGCCATTTCCGACAGCAGCCGGAAGGTCATGCCCGCGTGGGTCTCGAACCCGCGTTCCAGCGAGGACATGGTGCCGTCGAGGATGATAACGTGGGTAACGGGGCCGCGCGTGCCTTTGGGATGCACCGAACGCGGGGCGGGGCCGAAGCCTACGAGGGATTTGAGACGGTCAGACATGGGGCGGACATATCGGCCCAGTCTTTCCAATCCCTTATGCCAGCGCACGTTACTCACTCCAAATGGATACTCATTATTAAGAGTAGGAGGCCCTTAAGCGCGTTTCCAGTCAACCCCCTTCACAGATTCTTCATGGGTGTGAATGTTTTCGGAACACAGCCAGATGCCCCTGTGATCCGGCATGATCGCCCTCAGCGCCAGCGCCGTAAATCTGCACGGTCTTGATGTGGTAATCCTCGATTTGCGGTGCCAGCGCTTCGAACTTGTCGGCGAAACCGCGGGCTTCGAAATGCTCTGCATTGACCGACAGGACGAACAATGCGCCGGGCTTGGCGGCGTCCAGCAGGCCGTCAATCGCGTCCGGCCCGACATGGCCGTGGGTGAAGGTGCCGGAGCTGACCACGCCGCCATAGGAGGCGGGTGCGAGAGGCAGGGATTTGGTCAAGTCGGCCTCGATCAGCTTGCGGTAGATGCCCTTGGAATTGGCCACCGCGAGCATCTCCCCCGACAGATCCAGCGCGTCGATGTCCAGATCGCATAGCGGACGGAGCGCCTCGCCCAGCAGGCCCGTGCCAGCCCCCACGTCCAGCACCGGTCCGTCACCGCCCAACTCCGCAAAGGTCCGGGCGACATGGGTTGGCAGTTGGTAGTCCATCGCCTGCGCGAAGCTGTGGTCGTAGCTATCGGCCCAGTCGCCGTAGAGCCGAAGGTTGTCATCTGGCGTCTCCAGCGCATAGGCCGCGTCAAGATCGGGCGGGTTTTTGGGGTCACGCGCCATCAGCGGGCCTTGTCCAGAAACTCGATCTCGACAAAGGCGCATTCAAAGTCGTTGGCGCTCAGCACGTCATGCTCCACGCCAAACTCCCTGAAATACGGCACGCCGTTTTGCAATTGCGCGGTGATTTCCTCGCCGCCCGGCAGTTTGATCTGCAACGCGCCGTCGAACAGCGGCACCACCACATAGTCGTAGTCATGGCGATGCCAGCCGGTGTTGTCGCCACGTTTCTTGAACCGCCATTCCGTCACGCGGGTGCGGGCGTTTTCGATCTGGACGGTGCCGGTTGCGGTGCCTGACGCGTCACACATCTACGTGCCCTCCAGCATCTGCCACACCCGATGCGGGGTGAAGGGCATGTCCGCGTGGCGCACGCCACGATCCCACATGGCGTCCAGCGCGGCGTTGGCGACGGCGGCCAGTGCGCCCACGGTACCTGCCTCGCCGCAGCCTTTCATGCCAAGTACGTTGGCGGTGGAGGGCACAGGTTCCGAGTGGAAGTTAATCATCGGCATGTCGGCCGCGCGGGGCATGCCGTAATCCATGAAAGTTGCGGTCAGAAGTTGACCGTCCTCGTCATAGACCACATGCTCGCTGATCGCCTGCCCGATGCCTTGCACCACGCCGCCATGGACTTGGCCTTCGGCCATCATCGGGTTCATCAGAACGCCGAAATCATCGACCACGGTGTATTTCACGACCTCGGTGACGCCGGTGTCAGGGTCGATTTCGACTTCCGCCACGTGGCAGCCGTTGGGGTAGGAGCGGCCCGGCAGGGTTGTGCTGGCTGTGATGTTCAGCAAGTCGTCGCGGCCTTGATCCCGCGCGGCCTCTGCCGCTTCGATCAGGGTCATCACCGTGTTGGAGCTTTCGGCGCGGAAGGCCCCGTCCTCAAACGCGACTTCGTGTGCGCCCAGTTGTTCAGCGACAAAATGGCGGAACGTGTCGATAGTCTTTTCCGCCACCGCCTTGTTCGCGGTGCCTTGCGTGGTGACCGAGCGCGATCCCCCCGTGCCGCCGCCTTGGGCGATCCGGTCGCTGTCGCCTTGGATGATGTCGATCAGGTCGATGTCGATGCCGGTGTATTCGTGCAGCATCTGGGCATAGACTGTCTCGTGACCCTGTCCGTTGCTCTGCGTGCCTACGTAGAGGTTAACGCGACCTGTGTCTGCGAACTCCACATGCGCGGTCTCGTCGGGGCTGCCGAGGATGCTTTCGATGTAGTAGCACACCCCAAGCCCGCGCAGCTTGCCCGCAGCCGCCGACGCGGTCTTGCGGGACGCGAAGCCGTCAAGGTCGGCCTCCACCTCTGCCCGCTTCAAGACCTTGTGGAAATCGCCCACGTCATACAACTCCCCCGTGGCGGAGATGTAGGGAAACTGGTCTGCGGGGATAAAGCTCTTGCGGCGCAACTCCAGCGGGTCGACGCCCAATTCGCGGGCGGCGTGGTCTATGGCGCGTTCCAGCACATAGATCGCTTCGGGGCGGCCTGCGCCGCGATAGGCGTCGACCTGCGTGGTGTTGGTGTAGATGCCCTGATTGCTGAAATAGACCGCTTGGACGTCGTAGACACCCATGACCACCTTGGAGGCCAGCTCGCTCTGGATGAACTGGGCGTAGGCGGAATTATACGCGCCAAGGTTGCTGACCGCGTTGACGCGGTAGGCGATGATCTTGTGGTCCTTGTCGAAGGCCAGCTCTGCGGTGGACACCAGATCGCGGCCCGCATTGTCCGTCAGCATCGATTCCGTGCGGTCGGCCTGCCAGCGCACGGGGCGGCCAAGGGTGCGGGCGGCTTGGGCGACCAGAAAATACTCGGGGTAGTCAAAGGCCTTCATGCCGAAGCCGCCGCCCACGTCGGGCGTGGTCACATGCACGTCCTTTTTATCGATCCCCAAGGTGGAGGCCAGCGAGCCTTTCAACCCCCAGACCCCTTGGCCGGAATATTCCATATGCAGCCGGTCATCTTCCATCTGCGCCCAGCAGCCGCGCGGCTCCATAGAATTGGCGATGATCCGGTTGTCCCCGATGTCCACCTTGGTGGTGAAGGCGGCGGTCTCGAACACGGCGTCGGTGGTTTCCTTGTCGCCGATGCCCCAGTCATAGGCGACATTGTCCGGCGCCTCGGGGTGGATGTCCGGCCCGCCCGGTGTCGGGTCCATATGCACGGGCAGGTCGTCATAGTCGAAGCCGATCAGCTCGGCGGCGTCTTTGGCCTGCTCCAGAGTGTCGGCCACGATCATGGCAACCGGCTCGCCCACAAAGCGCACGCGGTCTTTTGCCAGAACGGGCCGCACGGGGGCCGCGGCCGGGGAGCCGTCACGGTTGGTGATGATGGAGGCGTTCATCTTGTTCTTGCCACCCGCCGCCTCGTAGCGGTCAGCGGTCAGGACCAGATGCACCCCGTCTGCGGTCTCGGCGTCACTGACGTCCAGTTCGGTGATTTCGGCATGCGCGACGGAAGAGCGGAAGAGGTAGGCACAAAGCGCCCCGCTTGGCACCGTGTCATCCAGATAGCGCCCGTGGCCGGTCAGGAACCGCGTATCCTCGCGTCGTTTGACGGGCTGGGCCGTTCCGAATTTGCTGTTGGCGATAGTCATGCGCGGGCCTCCGGGTTGGTCACATCAAACAGTAGCGGCAGGTGACGCGCTGTCCACCCCGCTTACGTCCCGCGCGGCTTGGCCCGCAAGGTGGGGTCGGCGACGGTCGGGTCTTCGGGCCACGGGTGGCGCGGATAGCGGGCGCGCATGTCCTTGCGCACGTCGGCGTAGGAGCCTGCCCAGAAGCCCGGCAGGTCGGTCGTGACCTGCACGGGCCTTGATGCGGGCGAAAGCAACGTGATCTTGAGCGGCAACCGGTCCGGTCCGGTGCGCGGGTGCTGGGTGACGCCGAACATCTCTTGCAGGCGCACCTCAAGGGCAGGGGCACCGTCCGCGTAGTCCAGCGCCAAGTCGCGGCCCAAAGGCGTGGTGAATTTGGCGGGCGCCCCTGCGTCCAATGCTTGCATCTGGTCCCAGTCGAGTGCCGCACGCAGGGCCTCCGCGACGTTGACCGATTTCAAGTCCTCTGCCGAGCGGGCGCCGCCCAGATAAGGCAGCAGCCACGCCTCAAGGCTGCCCAGCAACCCTTCGTCCGACCAGTCCGGCATCCCCTCGCGCATATACTGGACCCGTGCCCGCAGGTAGCGGGCGGGTTTCGACCAGTTGAGCGCCGTGAGACCCAGCTGCCGCACCCCGTCCAGCATCGCTTGCGCGACGTGTTCGGGGTCTGCGTCCTTCCATGCGCGGTCGTCGAGGACCAACGCCCCGAAGCGTTCCTGCCTGCGGGCCAGCACTTTGCGGTCGCGCTTGGACCATTCGCAGAGGTCGATCCAGTTGATCTGATCCGCATACAGCCCGCGCAACTCTGCCTCGCTGATGGCGCTTGCCAGCCGCACCTTGGCCTCCCGCGCGTCGCCGTCCAGATCGAGCGCTACAATCAAGCGCTGCCCTGCCAACGCGTCGCTGCCGTCGATCACGGCCCCTTTTCCGCCTGACAAAACATAGCGGGCATCCTTGCCCGGACGCCGCAATCCGATGCGGTCGGGGTAGGCGAGGGCGGCCATCTCGCCCAAGCTGCGCTCGGTATTGCCTGCGAAACGTTTGAGGCGCTTGGCCTCCGCGCGCACCCGCTCCACCACGCCGCGATTGGCGTGGGGTGGCACCGTGCCGTTGAGCAACTTCATGCGTGCTGCGATGTCCGTTCCGGCATTGCGGCCCAGCGGGTCACGTTCCGCCAGCAACGCCGCCAGTGCAGGCCCACGATCACCGGACATCGCCAGCATATGCCCCAAGCGCGGATGCAGCGGCATCGCGGCCAAGCTGCGCCCGTGATCGGTGATCCGGTCCCCGTCCAACGCGCCCAGCATCTGCAATAAGGCTTTCGCTTCGGCAAATGCGCCCTCCGGCGGTGGGGTCAGGAACGCCAGATCTTCCAGCGCCGCGCCCCAGTTCGCCAGTTCCAGTGCCAGCCCTGTGAGGTCTGCCGCCTCGATTTCCGCAGGCGGGAACGCAGGCAGTGCGCCTTCCTCCGCCTTTGTCCACATGCGGTAGCAAACGCCTGCCTGAACCCGTCCCGCGCGGCCTTGGCGCTGGGTGGCCTCTGCCCGCGATACCTTTTCGGTGACCAGCCGCGACATGCCGGAGCCGGGGTCGAACCGCGCCCGCCGCGCGCGGCCTGCATCCACCACGACCCGCACGTCTTCGATTGTCAGGGAGGTCTCCGCAATCGAGGTCGCCAGCACGATCTTGCGCACGCCTTGTTCGGGCGCAATCGCCGCGCGTTGCTCTTTGAACGGCAAGGCCCCGAACAGCGGGCGCACCACCGCGCCTTTCGGCACCTTGAGCATCCCCATCACCCGCCGGATTTCGCCTTCGCCGGGCAGGAACACCAAGACGCCGCCCTCGGTCTCGTCCACTGCACGGTTGACCAGATCGGCCGCTGCCGTCTCGAACCGGATATCCTTGTGCAATGGCCGGTCCAGCCAGCGCGTCTCCACCGGATGTGCGCGCCCGTCGGAGGTGACTACGGGGGCATTGTCCAGCAATTCCGCCACCGGCTCCGCGTCCAAGGTCGCCGACATGACCAATACCTTCAGGTCAGGCCGCAACGCGCCCCGCGCCTCCCACGTCAAGGCCAGCCCCAGATCGCCATTCAGCGAACGTTCGTGGAATTCGTCGAAGACCACACAGCCCACGCCCGTCAGTTCAGGATCGCTCTGGATCATCCGCGTCAGGATGCCTTCGGTCACCACTTCGATCCGCGTGGCTTTCGACACTTTCGCCTCGCCGCGCATGCGGTAGCCGACAGTCGCGCCCACAGGCTCGCCCAGCATATCCGCCATCCGTTCAGCGGCGGCGCGGGTGGCCAGCCTGCGTGGCTCCAGCATGATCAGCCGCCCGTCGAACGCACCCGCCTCCAGCAGCGCCAGTGGCACCCGCGTGGTCTTGCCCGCGCCCGGCGGGGCCTGCAAAACGCAAACACCCCCGCCGGTCATGTGACCGACAAGGGCGTCTACTACATCTTCAATCGGCAGGCTCATGGCCCCCGCTTACCGCGGCTTGGCGTCCGCGTCTATTTCCGCGTCATCGTGGCGTTGCCGTAAAGCGACTGGGTCACGACCTTTTCCACCCGGTAACGCCCGTCAGCGGTCTGGGCGTAGAACAGGTTGAACGGGAAGCGCGCTTTCTCGGCCATGTCCTCGGGCGAGAAGCCCGCCAAGCGGCGATATTCGCCGTCGCACATGATCATGTCACCGTCGCTGCGTGGCGAGGACAGCTTGACCTGAGACCGCCGCTTGCCGTCATACATCTTCACGTCCAGCTTGCAGACCTGGTCGCGGCGCACGTCCCGAAACGCGGCATAAAGCGCGGTCATCGGGTCCACCGTGCCGTTCTGGGTCGATGGCTTCACCACATTGGGGCCGGGCACATAGTCCGAGACCGACGGCACGCCGCCCTTATAGGTCATCGAGGCCGAGGACTTCCGCTTGCCGGTATCCGCCTTTTCGTCGTAGCGCGCGGGGCTGAAATTACTGCCGCTCACCCGCCCGCTGGACGAGGCAGTGTATTTCACCCTTGCCACCAGCCCGACCAGCCCGCCGCTTTGCAACACGCCAGAGGCCGAGTAGCGGCCACCGGCCTCCTGTCCCTTGATCTTCAGGGTGCCTGCGGTGATCCCGCGAATGGCGACCGAGAACACGGCGTCCGTGGTCCCGTCCGCCACCGCTGGCGCGGCAAAGGTCAGGGGCAGGGCGCACAGGCCCAGAACTTTCAAAAACTGCTTCATCTTTTCGCCTTGTTGTATCACTTATGGCTCTGGGGCCATATTGGGCCGCGAACATACGGATAACACCCCAAGTTGCGGGGAAAACAAGCGAAAGATCGCCCATCCTTGAAACATATTGAAGACATGGCCGCACAGATACGTGCAGGGGACAGGCGGGCGCTGGCCCGCGCGATAACCCTTGTGGAAAGCGCCCGTGAGGATCACCGCACGCAGGCCCTGGCGCTCATCGACACCTTGCGCGTAAGCGCTCCGCAGGCTTTGCGTATCGGATTGTCCGGCACGCCGGGCGTCGGCAAATCCACCTTTATCGAAGGCTTCGGGCTGCATTTGACGGGGCAGGGGTTGCGGGTGGCGGTGCTGGCGGTGGACCCAAGCTCGACCCGCTCCGGCGGATCAATTCTTGGTGACAAGACCCGCATGGACCTGTTGTCGCGCGATCCGAACGCGTTCATCCGGCCATCGCCGTCGCAATCGCATCTGGGCGGCGTCGCCCGGCGCACCCGCGAAGCGGTGACCCTGTGCGAGGCCGCAGGCTTCGACGTGGTGCTGATCGAGACCGTGGGCGTCGGCCAGTCGGAAACCATGGTGGCGGAGATGTCGGATATCTTCGTACTGTTGCTGGCCCCCGCTGGTGGAGACGAGTTGCAGGGCGTCAAGCGCGGCATCATGGAGATTGCGGACCTGATCTTGGTGAACAAAGCCGATGGCGACCTGAAACCCGCCGCAATCCGCACACAGGCGGACTACACCGGCGCATTGCGGCTGTTGCGCAAGCGGGCGCAGGACCCCAAGGGCTTCCCGAAAGCACGCATCGTCTCCGCGCTGACCGGATTGGGGCTGGAGGAGGCATGGCAGGACATGCAAACCCTCAGCGACTGGCGCAAGGAGCACGGCCATTGGGACGCCCGCCGCAAAGCCCAAAGCGTGCATTGGTTCGAACAAGCGGTGCGCACGGGTCTGCTTGCCCGTATCAGCGCCGACAAACAGGCCAGCGCTGCGATGCAGGCTCTGGCGCAAGACGTCGCCGACGGCACTCTTTCCCCCGACCGCGCTGCGGCGAAAATGCTCGACAGCCTCTCCTAACCCAGCGTTAAGGTTAACGTGCGCCCGCCTCGATATCGCGACTCACTCCGGATTTCATTGCTTCACAAATATTCCCGCCCATTGCCGTCAGGCGATTGCAAATCGCCGAAAGGGAGGCTTCCGACCCCTCCAATCGAAAATCCGGCATAAACAGCGCGCATCCCCCACCAAAATCCCCATTCTCCACTTGACCCCCCAAGAATCTGCCCCTATTCCACGCAGACCGAATTCAGGGCATCGCACGGGCGGTGCCTTCATCTGTTTAAGACCCGGAAGGAAACGCACATGTCGCGCGTCTGTGAACTCACTGGCAAGGGCCCCATGGTCGGCAACAATGTCAGCCATGCCAAAAACCGGACCCGTCGTCGCTTTCTGCCGAACCTGAACGACGTCACGCTGATGTCCGAGACCCTGGGTCGCGGCTTCAAGTTCCGCATCTCCGCTGCTGCCCTGCGCACTGTGGATCACCGCGGCGGCCTCGACGGCTTCATGGGTAAGGCCAAAGATACCGACCTGTCCGCCAAGGCGCTCAAGGTCAAGAAGGACATCGTCAAGGCGCAAGCCGAGGCTTAAGCCTGAGACGTATAGCTTTCAAAGCGGCCTCGCCCCCACAGGGCGGGGCTGTTTTCGTTTGATCTGGAACAACGTTTCGCAAGGTGGCTTCTGGCAGCTTGGCTCCGACACCAAAGCAACGTAACACTCTGCCCATGATCCTCGCCCGCCAAGTCCTCGCCATCGTGCTCGTCATGACTATGGTTGCCACCACTGGCTCCATGGCCGCGATGCGTGACCGCGATGCGGGCACACAGGCGATGGTGATCTGCAACGGCGCGGGCTTGCAGACGATCCTGCTCGACGCCAACGGGGAGCGGGTCGATCCCGCCCCGATCTGCCCCGACTGCACTATGGTCGTGTTGGCGCCAGCACCCGCGTCGCCGGATGTAATCCTGTGTGACGGCGTAGCGGGCGCCGCGCTGTGGGTAGCGCTTGCCGCGCCAATGACCGCGCGCAACGACAGGGGCGGGCCGCAGGCCCGTGCGCCGCCGGTCGGTTGATCTGATCCCACTATCCCAAATCTCAGACCAATCTATCAAACGAAAGGACATGTTCCATGTCTGTGCAACTTATCTCTGCGGCCATCCTCGCCGCCACGCTTTCCACCGCCGCCTTCGCGGGCGATATGGCCATCAAGGTCACCGACTCCTACGCCCGCAGCGCCGGGGCGAATGCCCCGACAGGGGCGGCGTTCATCACGTTGATGAACACCTCCGACACCGATGACCGCCTGATCGGCGTCGCATCCCCGGCTGCCAAGCGGGTGGAGTTGCACACGCATCTTGAAAATGACGGGATCATGAAGATGGTCCATGTCGAGGAGGGCTTCCCTGTCGCGGCGGGCGAGATGATCGAAATGCAGCGCGGCGGCAAACACGTCATGCTCATGGGCCTCAACGACACGCTGGAGCAGGGCGCCATGGTGCCCGTAACCCTGATCTTCGAGAAGGCGGGCGAGGTCGAGGTCATGGTTCCCGTCGATCTGGAGCGTATGCCGGAAGGCGGCCACGGCACGATGCAGATGAAGCACGGCAACAAGACCGGCGGCTAAACTGCATCGAACAGAAATCTGAAAGGCGGCCCTTCGGGGCTGCCTTTTTTGCATCCCCCAGTGTCTGCCCTACGTAAGGGCAACTTGATCTCGGTTTCATAAAACCTTGATCCGCATCCCCGATTGTCGCACAAAGGCGTATAGCTGGGGAGCTACCATATTGAATAAGAAACTTTTGTTTGCTTGTTCAGGCAACATTTGTCGTTCGCCATTGGCGGAGGGCATACTTGAGGTCAAGGCGCGTAGCGCCGGCCTTAGCCTGGATATAGATAGTGCCGGAACCGACACTTGGCATGTCGGCAAGCCGCCCGACGGGCGTGCCATCGTTGCTGCTCGGCTAAAGGGCTACAACATCGAAAACCAGATCGCGCGGGCGTTCAGGGAGAAGGACTTTGCGAAGTTCGACCTGCTGATCGCCATGGACGAGGCCAATCGCCTGCAAATGGAGGCGCTGCGACCGCAGGGCTCGACCGTGCCGGTGGTTCTCATGTCGTCCTTCGCGCCCGATGCGGGGCCCACCGAAGTGCCTGATCCGTATTTCACGGGAAAGTTCGAGCCGGTGATCGCCCAGCTCGAGAAATGCATCGACGCGCTTGTGGCTCAGCTTCTGACGGAGCGGCAGTAGCCTTCGGCACTCGCGCCGAACTGCTTGTAGCGCTTCCAGAACGCTTCGTGCCCGCGATCATCGGACTGGCGGATGACTTGCGCGCGATGCGGGTCCGAGAAAAACGTGGCGGCAAGCCGCTGGTCCCGTGCGTCCAGCGTCAGGTCGGCGACCTGCTGGACGCAGTTGCAAAGGGGCCGCGACACTGATTTGCGGTCCGATTTGTTGCACGCCCGCTCAATTGGCCCCGCGACGGCGGCGCTTGCGGAAACCACCGCTACGACGAAAACGACTGCTAGTTTGATACCCATAATCCCGCTCCATGATTGCGGCGCGATGTGTCCCGCGCTCGTTCATGCGGCGATCATAGGACAAACGCTGCGGCAATTTCAATCACCATGGCGTTCACATTTTTCGACAGCGGGTTGGCTCAGTATTGGGCAGGTTCTCCGCGAACACTTGCGTCAGCAAGCTTGCGCCCGACCGCGTGCGTTTCACCATTTTGGTGTTCGCCTCGGAATACCCCGGCGACCCGTTATTCTTGGCCCTGACAAACCCGTCCCCGGCCACGTCTCGCAAATGTGACTGTCATTTATCCGGCATGCAGGCGTCTGGCCCGAAATCATGCTATGATGCCGGGATTAGAGGCCGAGACAGTTAGGCCCGCTCCTTCCCAAGGGCCACTGCAAGCGGTCGATGCGCGTATCACTTGGAGGGCTAAAAAATGGTAAAAACTATCGGAAATCCCTTATCGTGGGGGGCAAAGACACTTGGCGGGGCGGCAGGTCACGTTGCCGAAAACGTCGAGCATATCGGTATCCGCGACTCGACGCCGATTACCGAAGACCAGATCAATACGCTGACCATGGACGATCTGCGCCATGCCTTGCGGAAAGGTGCCGAAGATCTGACTGCCGCACGGGCGGACGTTTTGTTTTTGTGCCTGATCTATCCGATCATCGGGCTGTCACTGGTGGGCATCGGGCTGAACATGGACCTACTGCCACTGCTCTTCCCGCTCATGGCGGGCTTCGCGCTGCTGGGTCCCATTGCTGCAATCGGCTTGTATGAAATAAGCCGTCGCCGAGAGGCAGGCCTCACCTATAAATGGGGCGATGCTCTGGGCGTGGTCTCGTCCCCGTCTTTCGGGGCGATCGTTGTGCTGGGTCTATATCTGCTTGGCGTGTTTGTCGTCTGGATGCTGGCGGCTGCTACAATTCATGCCGTGACGCTGGGTGGCACCCCACCCGCTTCGCTGGCAGCATTCACGGAGCAGGTTCTCAATACCGGAGCAGGCTGGGTAATGATCGTGATCGGCATGGTGGTCGGCTTCGGTTTCGCGCTTCTTGTGCTCGTCACCAGCGTCGTGTCGTTTCCGCTGCTGCTGCACCGTGACGTCGGCGTGGCCAATGCCGTCGTGACATCGGTCAATGTCTTTCGCAAGAACCCCCGCGTGATCCTCGCATGGGGCCTGATAGTGGCGACGGGGTTGCTGCTCGGTTCGATCCCGGCGTTGATCGGGCTGATCCTCGTGATGCCGCTTCTGGGTCACGCGACGTGGCACCTCTACCGGCGGGCAATCAGCGACTAGACGGCCTGGGTTGACCGGTGAGGTGGATGTGTGGGCGCATCAACGTGATCGCTGAGCGTGAGCGGGTGTTGCGGCACCTTGACCGCCCCCCAATTCCGCATCATATCCTGCACCATGACCGAGCTTTCAAAAATCCGCAATTTCTCCATCGTGGCGCATATCGACCACGGTAAGTCGACGCTTGCCGACCGCCTGATTCAGGAGACCAACACGGTCTCCGCCCGCGACATGAAAGAGCAGATGCTCGACAGCATGGATATCGAGCGCGAGCGCGGCATCACCATCAAGGCCCAGACCGTGCGGATCGACTATGTGGCCGATGATGGGGAGGCTTACGTCCTCAACCTCATCGACACCCCTGGGCACGTGGATTTCGCCTACGAGGTCTCCCGCTCCATGCGCGCTGTCGAAGGCTCGCTGCTGGTCGTCGACTCGTCCCAAGGGGTCGAGGCCCAGACGCTGGCCAATGTCTACCACGCCATCGACGCCGACCACGAAATCGTGCCGGTCCTCAACAAGATCGACCTGCCAGCCTCCGACTGCGACCGCGTGGCCGAGCAGATCGAGGACGTCATCGGCATCGACGCGACCGACGCCATTCGGGTCTCCGCCAAAACGGGGCAGGGCATCCACGAGACGCTGGAGGCCATCGTTCACCGTCTGCCCGCCCCCAAGGGTGAGCGCGACGCGCCGCTCAAGGCGATGCTGGTGGACAGCTGGTACGACAGCTACCTCGGCGTCATCGTCCTTGTCCGCATCATCGACGGCGTGCTGAAAAAGGGCGAGCGGATCAAGATGCTCTCCAACGGCTCCACCCACCATGTGGACCGTATCGGCGTGTTCAAACCCGCCCTGACCGAAATCCCCGAGCTTGGCCCCGGCGAAATCGGCTTCCTGACCGCCTCCATCAAGCAGGTGCGCGACACCCGCGTGGGCGACACCATCACCCACGAGAAGAAGGGCACCGACAAGGCGCTTCCGGGTTTCAAGCCGTCGCAACCCGTGGTGTTCTGTGGCCTCTTCCCGGTGGATAGCTCCGAGTTCGAGGACCTGCGCGACGCCATCGAAAAGCTGGCCCTGAACGACGCGTCGTTCTCCTATGAAATGGAAACCTCCGCCGCGCTCGGCTTCGGCTTCCGCTGCGGCTTCCTTGGCCTGCTGCACCTCGAGGTGATCCGCGACCGGATCGAGCGCGAGTATGACATTGACCTCATCACCACCGCGCCCAGCGTTATTTACCACGTCTACATGCGCGACGGCGAGAAGATCGACCTGCACAACCCCGCCGACATGCCCGACCTGACCCATGTCGATCACCTGGAGGAGCCGCGCATCAAGGCCACGATCCTTGTGCCGGACGAATACTTGGGCGACGTGCTGAAACTCTGCCAGGACCGCCGCGGCATCCAGTTGGACCTGACCTATGCCGGCAGCCGCGCGATGGTTGTCTATGACCTCCCGCTCAATGAAGTTGTGTTCGATTTCTACGATCGCCTGAAATCGGTAACAAAGGGTTACGCCAGCTTCGATTACCAGATGACCGGCTACCGCGAGGACCGCTTGGTCAAGATGCAGATCTTGGTAAATGACGAGCCGGTCGACGCGCTGTCCATCATGGTCCACCACGACCGCGCCGAGGCCCGTGGCCGCGCCATGGTCGAGAAGCTGAAAGACCTGATCCCGCGCCACATGTTCAAAATCCCGATCCAGGCCGCCATCGGAGGCCGCATCATCGCCCGCGAAACGCTGGCCGCCATGCGCAAGGACGTGACCGCCAAATGCTACGGCGGCGACGCGTCCCGTAAGAAGAAACTGCTGGAGAAGCAGAAGGCGGGTAAGAAGCGCATGCGCCAGTTCGGGAAAGTGGATATCCCGCAGGAAGCGTTTATTAGCGCTCTAAAAATGGATAACTAAGAGTTATTCATTTTTAGAGCGGGTGGGCGGCAGCGTTTTGCGCAGCAAAGCGCGTGCCCACGCGGTGAGATGGTGAAAAACTTTTCAAAGCGAAGATATTGATGGGTAGATACAAGCAAACCATTGTGCGAATTGGCGCCGGGCTTTCAGCAATTGGTGCGCTAACTTGGTTGCTTTGGCCATCCAGTCTAACAGATTTTTTAGACCCTGAGCCGCTGTTCATTTTTCTGTGCCTGTTCGTCGCTTGGATAGCCACCGAAGTCAAACAAAGCGAAGAAGTCATTTATCGAGAATCTACCCCAAATGACATTCGTCTCTCGCGGGAATTCCTTGAACTTCATAGGTGGCAGTTTCGTGACTTGTTTAACGAGGCAGACTTGTTTCAATTTCGAGAGCGTGAAGATTATTCACGATGCTACAATATATCAAACAGACGCGATGTTGGGGACCTCGAATTTCAAGACAAAGAACTCGACGCATTACTCTCGAAATTTATTGAGAGCCTTGACGAATTTAATAATTATATCGCAGGCAATACCGCGCCAGAATTAGTAGGCGGAAGGATGATGACTGGATTTAAGCCAGTCGGCATTGTGTCGCAGGAAAAATATGATCGACTTCTAAAAGAGGCCCGCAAGGCGAATGAACTCGCTGATGAAGTTTGGAAACGCTTCGACTATCTGATAGCTCAAGTAAAGCGGCTAGTTCCGGAAGCTCTAGATTAACTAACTAGTAAACTCAGGGTGGGATTCCAACTCACCAATCCACAGCCCCCAAGCCTACAACGCCCGCTTCACAGCCCGCGCCGCTCCACTGACATCCTGCCCAATACCGTCAACCGTCTCGCAGCCTGCCAGCACGAACACCAATGCTAGGCCTATCAAACTCAATCGCGTGATCATCGGCGTGACCCTTTCTGCTTTGATCCACACGCAATCTAGCAAGCGCAGGGTGGGTTTCCAACCCACCACCACCATCGTAGGGCGGGGTTCACCCCGCCACCCCGTCATATGACCCAGATCAAAGCCGCCCCCGCCGGGCCGCGATAAATTCGGCGCGAAATCACGACCAAGGAGTCACCAGTCATGTTCCGTCTCGCCTTCATTTTGTATTCGATGATCGCCACCACAATCGCCGGCACCGGCGTCATCGTGGTGTTGTCCATGGGCTATGACACCACCATGCCGATCGTGATTGCCGCCGCCGTGGGCTTCGTGATCTCGATCCCCGCGACGTGGTGGATCACCAAGCAGATCACCTCGAAAATCGTCTAGGCCCGATCCAGAAACGCCCTGACATTCGCCTCGAACTCGCGCGGCTTTTGCGCGTGCAGCCAATGCCCTGCGCCGGGTATCTTGGCGAATTTCGCGTTTGGAAACATCGGCTTGATGGCGGCCCGGTGGTCCCGCGTGACATAATCCGAGCCGCCGCCGGATAGGAACAGCGCGTCGCCCGTAAAGCTGCCGTGAATATCAGGGAAGCCGATGATCTTGCCCATCTCGGCGGTCAGCACATCCAGATTAAGACGCCATTTTTTCCCCGCAACATCAACGGATTGCGCCAGAAACTCCGGCAGGCCATCCTCCAGTTCCGTCATCTGTTCCAACACGTCAGACCGGCGTTCAACAGTTGAAAAGTCCACTTTCCGCATCGCTTCGATCGGACCCATTTGGCTATGGGCATATTCAACCGGCGCAATATCCGCGACGACCAGTTTGTTAACCAGTTCCGGCCGCGTCACCGCCAGCACCATCGCCGCCTTGCCGCCCATGGAATGCCCCAGCACATCCGCCGGAGCGCCCGTCTTTTCAACGACTTGCGCCAGATCGGCGGCAAGCGCCTCGTAGCTGTGGTTCTCGTCCCAGAAGCTATGCGCATGGTTGCGCATGTCGACGGCGTTAACCTCTCCACGGTCGGACAACCGCTTCGCGATCACCCCCCAATTGCGGCCAGAGCCGAACAATCCGTGGGCAATAAGCAGGGGCCGCGCAGCGCCCGGCGCGCCGTATGTTGTGTAGTTAAGCATAAACAAAGCTTTAGCAGCTTCCCGACTCTCGTGAAAGTGCGGTAAGACAACGGAATGGATAAGGTGGTTGTTGATCAGTTGGCGGAACGGATATCGGCTCTCTTGCGAGAGAAGCTGGGCATTCGCGGCCCGTCGCTGGAGGCCCAGACCCGTCGCGCAGGCCGCACCCTGCCGCGCCATGTCCGCCGCGCGGCGCTTGCGCTGGCGGATGCCGAGCGGATGGCGCAAGCGCCCACGATGCGTCTGCGGCTGGACCCGGGGCAGGTCAGCGCCGCATATGATACCTGCCTGCGCTACCTTGAGGGTGTTGACGAGAAGGCCCTGAAATCCAAGGCCTTCTTCGGGTTTGCGTCAACGGTCATCGTGCAGATCGTCGTGGTCGCCGGCGTCGCGATAACCGTACTGCGCTGGCGCGGCTACATTTAATGTGCAGGCTTGATGAACGTGTCGTTGCGCAGGTCACGCATCGCCTGCATTAGCTCTTCCTGCGTGTTCATCACGATTGGCCCGTGCCATGCCACAGGCTCCTCGATCGGCGCGCCGGAGATCAGCAGGAAGCGAATCCCGTGCTCGCCTGCTTGCACCGTCACCTCGTCACCTGTGCCGAACTGAACAAGCGTCCGGTCGCCCGACATGTCGCGGATGTTGACTTCCTCACCCATCACCTCTTTCTCCAGCAGAATCCCTTGAGGCGCGGAGGCATCGCGAAACGAGCCGGAGCCGTCGAACACATAGGCGAAAGCCCGGCGATAGGTGTCGATCTTGAACACCTTGCGCACGCCCGCAGGCACAAACACATCCAGATATTGAGGGTCCGCCGCGATGCCGTCCACGGGGCCTTTCTTGCCCCAGAACTCCCCTATGATGACTTTCACGCAGGTGCCGTCATCGTCGATGATCTCGGGAATGTCCTTGCCCTGCACGTCCTGATAGCGCGGCGCGGTCATCTTTAGCGAGCCGGGCAGGTTCGCCCAAAGCTGAAATCCGTGCATTTGCCCTTGGGCGTTTCCTTTCGGCATCTCCTGATGGAGAATGCCTGATCCCGCGGTCATCCACTGGACATCACCCGCACCCAAAGTCCCCTCGTTTCCAAGGCTGTCGCCATGCTCGACGGTGCCGTTCAGCACATAGGTGACGGTTTCGATACCGCGATGGGGATGCCACGGAAATCCGCGCATGAAATCCTCCGGCCGCTCGTTGCGGAAGTCGTCGAACAACAGGAACGGGTCCAGCATGCTGGGGTCGTGAAACCCGAATGCGCGGTGCAGTTTGACGCCTGCGCCTTCCAATGTCGGAACCGCGGCGGAGGTTGATTTTACGGGTCTGATAGACATGGTTATCTCCTTTGACCCCAAAGTTAGGGCAGGGCGCGCAATACGACAATCGCCAGCCCGCGCACAGACACCGTTCGCCCGCGCGCATGTCGGGATTGGGACAGACCGGTCGCCCATGGTCTTCCACCTTCCTCGCATGAATTAGCGGAGGCGCAGATGCGAATTGGATTTATCGGGTTGGGCAATGTCGGGGGAAAGCTGTCCGGCTCCCTTATCCGCAACGGGCATGACGTCACCGTACGCGATCTTGATGCCGAATTGGTGGCGAGTGCGGTCGAGAAGGGGGCGCGTTCCGCTGACAGCCCGCGCACCCTGATGGAGCAATGCGACGTCGTCATCACCTGCCTGCCACATCCGACGATTTCCGCGCAGGTCGTCGAAGGCAAAGACGGGCTGCTTGAGGCCGCCGGTCCGGGCAAAATCTGGTTGGAAATGTCCACGACCGACGAGGCCGAGGTCAAACGGCTGGGCGCGAAGATGATTGCGACGGGCGCTGCGGCGGTCGATTGCCCCGTGTCAGGCGGATGCCACCGCGCGGATACGGGAAACATCTCGATCTTCGCGGGCTGCGACCGCGCCACGTTCGAGACGGTCCTGCCGCTGCTCACCACAATGGGCCGCCGTGTTCTGCACACAGGCGATCTGGGGTCCGCGTCCGTTCTGAAGGTGCTGACCAACTATCTGGCCACCGCCAACCTGATCACCTGTGCCGAGGCGCTGACCGTCGCGAAGGGGGCCGGAATGGATTTGAACGTGGCCTACGAGGCCATCAAGATCTCGTCCGGCACGTCCTTCGTACACGAGACCGAAAGTCAGGTCATCCTCAACGGCTCGCGCGACATATCGTTTACGATGGACCTTGTCCTGAAAGATATAGGGCTGTTTCAAGAGGTCGCGGACAGGGCGGGTATCCCGTTGGAAATGAACCCGCTGATGATCCGGATATTCAAGGACGGCATCGCGCGATATGGCGCGCGTGAGTTTTCGCCGAACATCATCCGGAGGCTGGAAGACGCCACAGGTCTTGACGTCACCGCTTCGGGTTTCCCTGCCGAAATGGTCGATGACGAGCCGGAAGAGCAAGGCTACGAGGTCACACCTCCGCGCGGTTGAGGACTGGCGTTGCGCGGCGCCCCGCGTTAAGGCGGGACGCACTCTAACAGGAAGTTGGCTTGATGGCGGATATTGACGACCCCTCCCGGACCGAGGTCATTGCTGGGCTGATACCGTCCGCCCCGCGACGGATGTTCGGCACGACGGTGCTTTATGCCTTGGGGGCGCTGTTGTTCTATCTGGTCGTCTCGCAGCCGCCCGACGGGCTTCATCTGGTGTTCCTGCTGGCCCTCATCGGGGCCGCGTCAATCTATGGCGGCTACAAGATGTGGCAGGCGACCGGCTATATGATCGAGTTGACCGAGGAGGAATTGCGCCTGTCCAATGGCGACACGATCTTCCGCATGGACAATGTCGCGAAGGTGGATCGCAGCTTCTTCGCGTTCAAGCCGTCGAACGGCTTTCTGGTGACCTTGAAGACGTCTCAACCGTTTGCCTGGGCACCCGGTCTTTGGTGGCGCTTTGGCAAGCGTGTCGGCGTCGGTGGGCTGACATCCGGTGCCGAGGGCAAGATCATGGCGGACACTCTTTCCGCGATGATCGCCGTGCGTAGCGGTGAAGTGGATCTTGACGGTATCAAATAGCGTGGGCGGGCGGGGCATGGTGTATGCCCCGCCCGATTGGTTTCACAGACCCTTGGCGCGGTAGCTGCTTGCGATCCGGTCGATCGCGACAAGATAGGCCGCAATCCGCAGATCCTCCACGTCGTCGCGGCCGTGCCAAACGGCACGCATCGCCTGATAGGCCGTGCGCATCGTGTCGTCGAGGCCGGAGCGGACCAGCTCGATCTCCCCCGCGCCGCGCAGGAAGCGCGCCTTGAAGTCGGGGCTCAATTCCCAGCCAAGCTGCTTGTCGGCGGACAGGCGTTCCAGCTCGTTGATCAGCAGGTGATGCTGCGCCTCTTCCTGCCGCTTGCCCATGCGGCCAAAACGGATGTGGCTCAGGTTCTTGACCCATTCGAAATAGGACACGGTCACACCCCCCGCATTAGCGTAGAGATCGGGGATGATGACGCAGCCCTTCTCGCGCAGAACCTCGTCCGCGCCTGCCGTGATCGGGCCATTTGCGGCCTCGATGATCAGCGGCGCCTGAACGCGCTCGGCGTTGGACAGGTTGATAACCCCCTCAAGCGCTGCCGGGATCATGATGTCGCACGGCGCTTCCAGCATGCTGTCGCCGTTCTCCACGTATTGCCCCTCAGGGCAGCCTTTCACGCCACCGTTTTCGTTGATCCATTCCCGAACCGCTTCCACGTTCAGGCCCTTGTCGCTGGTCAGCGCACCGTCCCGCTCGATGATGCCGACGATCTTCGCGCCATCCTCCTCCGACAGGAATTTGGCGGCGTGGTAGCCCACATTGCCAAGTCCTTGCACGATGATCCGCTTGCCTTCCAGTGACCCTTCAAGACCCGCCTTCGCAATATCCTCGGGGTAGCGGAAGAACTCTTGCAACGCGTATTGGACGCCGCGGCCGGTCGCCTCGACCCGCCCCGCGATGCCGCCCGCGTTCAACGGTTTGCCCGTGACGCAGGCCCGCGCGTTGATATCCGTGGTGTTCATGCGGGCGTATTGGTCCGCGATCCACGCCATCTCGCGCTCGCCCGTTCCCATATCGGGGGCGGGCACGTTCTGCGACGGGTGGATCAGGTCGCGCTTGGCCAGTTCATAGGCAAAGCGGCGGGTGATCTGCTCAAGCTCGTGCTCGTCCCATTCACGCGGGTCGATGCACAGCCCGCCTTTGGAGCCGCCAAAAGGCGTCTCCACCAGTGCACATTTGAACGTCATCAGCGCGGCAAGCGCCTCCACCTCGTCCTGATGCACGTTGGGGGCGAAGCGGATGCCACCCTTGACCGGTTCCATATGCTCTGAGTGCACGGCGCGGTAGCCGGTAAAGGTATGGATCTGGCCGCGAAGCCGCACGCCGAAGCGCACCGTGTAGGTCGCGTTGCAGACCCTGATCTTGTTTTCCAGCCCAGGCGGAAGGTCCATCAGGCTGACGGCCCGGTTGAACATCAACTCGACTGACTCACGGAAGGAGGGTTCGTTGGGTGTATTCATGACATCTCTCCTGACACGGCTGGTATTAACAAATCGCTTAAATTTCGGGCGACTTGAAAACCGAGCCTAGAGCGGGTCCCGCCGCAAGGTAAATGGTTATTAGCGATTTGACCGGTCTTCCGCCTGATTCCGTGGATAACCCTGCCCATTGGTGAGACGGCGGGAACAATGGCTTTTAAATCACTGAAAAGTTGCAAAAAACACCTGTTAAACGCCCCAATTATGCCTGAATTCGTCAAACTCTGGCCACAGTAATCGGGCTGATTGGCGGTTGGACGAATTACGTCCGTGAACATAGACGCGTGCTGGCGTCAGGGAAGGGCAGTCATGAGTGACATGCGTAAAGAAGGTGTTAACGCCTCTCAGGTTTTGGGGGCCGAGTCAGGGTTTTTCCGGCAGGTGCAGACGCGTCTGGCCGGACGTACCCGAGGGTTTGCAGGCGAAGAAAACGGGACGATGATCATCTTCGGCCTGACAATTTTCATTATGGTGCTGGTCGCAACCGGCATGGCGATCGACTTCATGCGTCATGAAAACATGCGATCCCGCCTCCAGTCGACACTGGACCGCGCGGTGCTGGCCGCGGCGGATCTTGACCAGATGAACGACCCCAAAGCCGTGGTGGAGGACTACTTCGCCAAATCCGGCCTAAGTGGCTATGATCTGGACGTCGATGTGAAGGAAGGCCTGAACTACCGCACAGTGACCGCCAGCGCGTCCAGCGAAGTGAACAGCATGTTCCTGAACATGGTCGGCATCGACAGCATCGACGCGCCTGCCGGTGGTGCCGCCGAGGAGCGGATCAACAACGTCGAGATCTCGCTTGTGCTCGACATCTCAGGCTCGATGGACGACAACGACAAAATCGAAAACATGCAGCATGCGGCAAAGGAATTTGTCGATACGATGATTACACCGGATACCAAAGAACTGGTGTCGATCTCGATTGTTCCCTACACCGGTCAGACCAATGCCGGGCAGACGCTCTTCAACGCCCTCAACGTGAACCAGGTGCATGACTATTCGTACTGCGTCGAGTTTGAGAGCAGCGACTTTCAGAGCGTGCCGCTAAACTTTTCCAAGCAATACGCGCAGATGCAGCACTACGAGTATTCGAGCCGCTATTATGGCTCGTGGGCGAACTACAAAATTCAGGATCCGTGGTGCTCCGATAAGACGGACGAAGAAATCAAGGCGTTCCAGAACAACAATACCGAGCTGAAGCGCGTCATCGATTCCTATCGGCCGCGCACGGCTACGGGCATTCACTACGCAATGAAGTGGGCCGCTGCCCTGCTGGATCCCAGCATCCGGTCTACCGTCAGCGGTATGATCAACACGGGCACGGTGGACTCGGTCTTTGAGGGACGCCCGGCCTCCTACAGCGACGAGGAAACCATCAAGGTCATCGTCCTGATGACAGACGGGATGAATGTGGACCAATACCGCATCAGAAGCTGGGCCTACAACTCCACATCGGAGTATCAGCACTGGGCGAAATACACCCTGTGGTACTACCTCAACAACTACGTCTACTGGCGTGACCGCGGGGACTACTATTACTTCAAGCAGTCCAATGACCAAGCCGATGACCAGCTGGACGATATCTGCGACGCCGCGAAGGCGACGGGGAGCAAACCTAGCGAAGCAATCGTGATCTTCTCGATCGGGTTCGAGATCAACGACAACCCGGCTGCGAAAAAGGTGATGAGCGATTGTGCAACCTCAGACAGCCACTTCTACGCGGTCGAAGGTGTGGAGATCAGCGACGCTTTCGGGGCTATCGCGCGTACCATTAACCAGTTGAGGTTGATCCAATGACGCATCGCAAGCGCAACCGGCCTGTCCGGTTCTTGCGCTCCCTCATGGGGCGCGAGGACGGCAACGCTACGATCGAGTTCGCAATCCTTTTCCCGGTCTTCATGCTCATTTTCATGTCCATCTTCGAGATCGGTATGCTGATGACGCGCTACATGATGTTCGACCGCGCACTGGATGTGGCTGTGCGTCATGTGCGTCTGGCCGAGGACCGCTCTTTCACACAGGATCAGGTCAAACAGCTCCTGTGCTCGCAAACCGTCATTCTGCGCAACCATTGTCTGGAGGACCTGATGCTGGAGATGGTACGCCTCGACGAGGACGACCAAAATTGGGTTTTCCCGACAGACGCCACGCCTTGCCGTGACCTGTCCCAGGAAGTGCAGCCGGCAACGGCTCACGTCACGGGTGAAGGAAACGACGTCATCTTCGTGCGCGCCTGTATGTCGATCGAGCCGTTCTTCCCGACAGCCGCGCTGGGCGAGTATCTGACTCGCGATAGTGCGGGGCGTCTCAACATGATCGCCATGTCGGCCTTTTCCGTGGAGCCGAACGAATGATGACATCTTTGAAAAAGCTAACCGCGCCCATTGCCCGCTTCGTTCGTGACACAAGGGCGTCGGCGACCGTCGAGGCCGTGTTGATCATGCCGCTTCTGATGGCTTGGTTCGTGGGCAGCTTCGTGTTCTTTGACGGCTTCAAGAACCGCAACACCGCGATGAAGGCCTCCTACACCATCGGCGACATCCTCTCGCGCCGCACCGAAGGCGCAACGGCCCAGTATATCGACAACCTGCAAGACCTGTTCGACTCGCTGGCCTACACTTCCGGCAGTTCTGCCATTCGGGTGACAAGCCTGACATGGAACGGCAAAAAGCACCGCGTGCTCTGGTCCCATTCCACCAAGAGCAAGCTGCCGGTGCACACCAACGATACGGTCAGGGGCTCTGCCTTCCGCAACCGGATCCCGTTGATGGCCGTGGCCGAGACCGTCATTCTGGTCGAGACCTTCATCGACTATAACCCCGCCTTCAACGTCGGCTGGAGCCACCATCTGTTCGAAAACTTCGTAGTGACGTCGCCGCGCTTCGCCTCCTGCCTGTCGTGGGACAACGGGGTCGACGTGCCGCACTGCTAGCCGCATCGGCGCATTCGTCGCTCAGATACAAGCCAATGTCGGGCAGGGCCTTTCGCTCTGCCCGTTTTGCTGTTTTTCTACCCGTGACACTCGCGGGAGAGACGCATGGGCTATAACGCCTTCCAAATCCTCAAAGAGGGGCTGACCGGAAACAAGGGCTGGCGCCCTGTCTGGCGCGACCCCGAGCCGAAGTCCGAATATGACATCATCATCATCGGCGGCGGCGGGCATGGCCTGTCCACCGCCTATTATCTGGCGAAGAACCACGGGCTAACCAACATTGCGGTGATCGAAAAGGGCTATATCGGCGGCGGCAATGTGGGCCGCAACACCACCATCGTGCGCGCCAACTATCTCCTGCCGGGCAATTCGGAGTTCTACTCCCACTCCCTCAAGCTCTGGGAAAGCATGGAGCAGGACCTCAACTACAACGCCATGCACTCGGCCCGTGGCCTGATCAACCTGTTCCACTCCGACGGCCAGCGCGACGCCTTCTCGCGGCGCGGCAACATGATGTGCAACCAGGGCGACGACGCGATCCTGCTGGACCGAGAAGGGGTGCGCAAACATCTGCCCTACCTCGACTTCGAGAACCACCGCTTCCCCGTCTATGGTGGCCTCTACCACCCGCGCGGCGGCACCGCCCGCCATGACGCGGTGGCGTGGGGCTACGCCCGCGGGGCCGACCAACTGGGCGTCGACATCATCCAGCAATGCGAAGTCACCGGCATCGACGTGCACGACGGCAAGGTCCAAGGCGTCCAAACCTCGCGCGGGACCATCCGCGCCAAGCGCGTCGGCATCGTCGTCGCAGGCCGCTCCTCCCAAGTCGCCGCCATGGCGGGGCTGGAAGTGCCCATCGAATCCCACATCCTGCAAGCCTTCGTTACCGAGGGTCTCAAACCCACAGTCGACCACGTCGTCAGCTTCGGCATGGGCCACTTCTACCTCAGCCAGTCCGACAAGGGCGGCTTGGTCTTCGGCGGCGATCTGGACTTCTACGCAAGCTACGCCCAACGCGGCAACCTGCCGATGATGGAGCATGTGATGGAGGCCGGGATGTCCCTCGTCCCCGCAATCGGCAAGGCCAAGGTCCTGCGCTCATGGGGCGGGATCATGGACATGACCCCCGACGGCTCTTTCATCATCGACCGCACATCGGTCGACGGCCTCTACATGGATTGCGGCTGGTGCTATGGCGGCTTCAAGGCGGTGCCCGCGTCCGGCTGGTGCATGGCGCATCTGATGGCCGAGGACAAACTGCACGAGGTCGCTGCAAAACACACGTTCGAGCGCTTTCGCACAGGCCACGGCCTGATGGACGAAGAGGGCACCGGCTCTCAACACAACCTGCACTGAGGACGAGCAATGCGTATCAACTGCCCCATCTGCGGTGACCGTGACTGGCGCGAGTTTTACTACCTCGGTGCCGCCGACTACCTGAACCGTCCTGCCGAAGGCGATCTGGACGCGATCCACAAATACCTTCACATCCGCGAAAACCCCGCAGGCGTGACAAAAGACCTGTGGCATCACGAGGCGGGTTGCTCCAGCTGGCTGGTGGTGGAACGCAACGTGACCACCCACGAAATCCTAGGCGTTGAACTCGCGGCGGAGGTCAAGCGATGAGGATTGACGGCAGAGGCCTCATCGACCGCTCGGAGCGGCGCAGTTTCTCCTTCAATGGCAACAGCTATTCCGGCTTCAAAGGCGACACGCTCGCCTCAACGCTCCTTGCTAACAATGTCAAACTGGTGGCCCGCTCCTTCAAATACCACCGCCCGCGCGGCATCATGTCCGACGGCACCCAAGAGCCGAACGGCCTGGTCGAGTTGCACCAAGGCAACCAGATCACCCCGAACCTACGGCTGACAGGTCAAGAACTTGTAAACGGGCTCGATATCCGGTCGCAAAACCATCTTGGCTCCCTCGATTGGGACTTGCTGGAGGTGAACGACCTGCTGTCACCCTTCCTCAGCGCGGGGTTCTATTACAAGACCTTCATGTGGCCCAAAGCCTTCTGGGAAAGGCTATACGAGCCGATCATCCGCCGCGCCGCAGGCTTGGGCCGACTGTCGATGGAGAATAACTCCGACCGCTATGACAAGGCGTTCGCGTTCTGCGACGTGCTCGTAATCGGCTCCGGCCCCGCTGGTATTATGGCGGCCCTCACGGCCGCGAAGGCGGGCGCGCAGGTCATTCTGGCCGAGGAGGATTTCATCTTCGGCGGTCGTCTCAATTCCGAGACCTATGAGGTCGGCGACAAGCCCGGCCATATCTGGGCAGCGGAACAGATCGACAAGCTGCGCGGGATGGACAACGTCCGCCTGATGAAGCGCACCACCGTGACGGGGGCCTATGACGGCGGCACGTATGGGGCGCTGCAACGCGTGTCGCATCACGTCAAGCACCCGGGCGATGCCCCGCTGGAGACCTTCTGGCGCATCACGGCCCGTGGCTGCGTCTACGCGGCAGGCGCGATGGAGCGCCCGATCGCGTTCCAGAACAACGACCGCCCGGGCGTGATGATGGCCAGCGCCATGCGCGGCTACCTGAACCGCTACGGCGTCGCCTCAGGCAAGCGCGTGGCGCTCTTCGGCAACAACGACGACGCCTTTCGCACCGCGCAAGATCTGGCGGCGGCGGGCGTCCATATCGCGGCCTATGTCGACAGCCGCGCCGACGCGCAGATCACGGGCGACTTCCCCATTTACAAGGACGCACATGTCACCAACGTGAAAGGCCGCAAGCAAGTCGAAGGCGTCACCATTTCCGGCGGGGTGGGTGACGTCATGGCCGACGCGCTGGGTGTCTCCGGCGGCTGGAACCCGACGGTGCATTTGGCCTGCCACATGAACGGCCGCCCGCAGTGGAACGAGCAGATCGCCGCCTTCATCCCGTCGCCGAACATGGTCCCGGGAATGGAGGTCGCGGGGGCGGCTGGCGGCACCTTCTCCACCCATGGCTGCCTGAAGTCCGGCGTGTTCCGCGCTAAGGAAGTGTTAAAGGCTTTGGGGCTGGAGGGCCGCGCACCTGCCATACCAAAAGCCGACACATCGCAGACGCAAATCCGACCGCTCTGGACGGTCCCCGGAAAGGGCCGCGCATGGCTCGATTTTCAGAACGACGTGACCGTCAAGGACGTGACACTCGCCGCGCAAGAGAACTTCAAATCCGTCGAGCACATGAAGCGCTACACCACTCAAGGCATGGCGCCGGATCAGGGAAAAAACAGCAATGTCAACGCGTTGGCCGTGCTTGCTGATCTAACGGGCCGCGCAATCCCCGAAACCGGCACCACAACCTACCGCCCGCCCTACACGCCGGTCTCCATCGCCGCCATGGGTGCCTACGCCCAAGGCACCGGTTTCGCCCCCCAACGCTTCACCACCAGCGACGAATTATCCCGTAAAATCAACGCCCCGATGATCGAATCCGGTCTCTGGTATCGCCCCAGCTACTTCCCCAAAGACGGCGAGCATCACTGGCGTCAGTCCTGCGACCGCGAGGTCAACATGGTGCGCTCCGCGGTGGGGATTGCCGATGTGTCGACCTTGGGTAAAATCGACATTCAGGGGCCGGATGCAGGCAAGTTCCTCGATTTTCTTTACATAAACACGTTTTCCACCCTCAAACCCGGCAAGGTCCGCTACGGCATCATGCTGCGCGAGGACAGCCATGTGATGGACGACGGCACCACCGCCTGCATCGCTGAGAACCACTTTGTCATGACCACAACCACCGCCGCCGCAGGGCAGGTGATGCGACATTTGGAGTTTGTTTCCCAATGCTTACGTCCTGATCTTGACGTGCAGTTCATCTCGGTGACAGAGCAATGGGCCCAATTCGCGGTCGCCGGCCCAAAATCGCGCGACCTGTTGGCCAACGTGCTCGACACCCCGCCGGATCTGCCGTTCATGGGCTGCGGCGAAGTCTCCATCGGCGGTATCAAAGCCCGCCTGTTCCGTATCTCGTTCTCGGGCGAGCACGCCTACGAGTTGGCTATTCCAGCCCGCTATGGAGAAAGCCTTTTCAAAGCCTTACTGGATACAGCTAAAGCACGGGACGGCGGTCCCTACGGTATGGAGGCACTCAACGTCTTGCGCATAGAAAAGGGCTTCATCACCCACTCCGAAATCCACGGACGCGTGACGGCGGGTGATATCGGCATGGGCATGATGATGTCGAAGAAGAAGGACTTTATCGGCAAGACAGCCGCCATGCGCCCCGGTCTGATCGAAGATCGCGAAGAACTCGTGGGCCTGAAACCCGTGGGCGCGGTGAAGGAGCTGAACGCAGGCGCGTTCTTCTTTGCCGAAGACGCCGACCCCGTTCGCCAGAACCAGCAGGGCTACACCACGTCGGTAGCCTTCTCACCGGAACTGGGGATGATCGGTCTGGGCTTCCTCCAGAACGGGCGCGAGCGGCATGGCGAGGTGCTGAAACTCGTGGACCATTTGCGTGAAGTTACGACACGGGTAGAGATCTGCCATCCCGTATTCCTCGACCCCGAAGGGAGCAAAGCCCGTGATTGATCTTGTCGCCAAATCCGCAGCCGAAGGGCTGCTGCCCGTCACCATCGGCGCGTTGACCCTTTCAGAGATTCCGCACCGCGAGGTCCATTCCATCGCACCCTTTAAGGGCGCGAAGGTCTCCACCGCGTTGAAGAAGGCTGTGGGCATTGAGTTGCCTGAAGCGGGACGCTCGACCACCAAGGGCGATGTGCAGGTCCTGTGGACCGCGCGCGGGCAGTATTTCCTGATCGGGGCCAAACCGCCCAAACTCCCCGCCGCGATCACGGACCAGTCCGACGCGTGGTGCGCGGTGGCGTTGACAGGGCCAAGCGCGGGTGACGCGCTGGCGCGGCTTTGTCCGCTGGATACCGCGAAGATGGGGCAGGGCGACGTTGCCCGGTCGCTCATCGGGCATATGTCGGCGATCATAGTCAAGCGGGTCGACGGCTTCGAGACCATTGTCTTCCGTGCCTTTGCCAGAACGCTGGTTCACGAGTTGCGAAAGGTCATGACGTCGCTTGATGCCCAAGCCGCCTTGCCCGATTAAAACAAACGCGGTCACTGGACTCTGGAGCCGCGCGGACCGATATTCTGGTCCATGAGCTTGCCACCCGGTTTCCTTGACGAATTACGCTCCCGCACCTCGATCGCGCAGGTGGTCGGGCGCAAGGTCATGTGGGACACGCGCAAGTCCAATCAGGGCAAGGGCGATATGTGGGCGCCTTGTCCGTTCCATCAGGAAAAATCCGCCAGCTTTCACGTCGACGACCGCAAAGGGTACTACTACTGCTTCGGCTGCCACGCGAAGGGCGATGCGCTCGGCTTCATTCAGGAAACCGAGAACGTGTCGTTTATGGAGGCGGTCGAGATCATGGCGCGGGAGGCTGGCATGACCATGCCCGCCCGCGACCCGCAGGCGCAGAAGAAGGCCGACCGGCGCACGCAGCTGGCCGATGTGATGGAGCAGGCGGCGCAGTTCTACCGGCTGCAATACAAAGCCGGGGCAGGGGCCGCCGCGCGGGACTACATCAACAAACGCGGGCTTTCCCCGCAGACGCAAGACCAGTTCGAGATCGGCTTCGCGCCCGATGGTTGGCAAAACCTGTGGGATCATCTGACCGGCAAGGGCGTGGCGGAGGAATTGATCCTTGCCGCCGGACTGGCCAAGGAATCAAACAAGGGCGGCAAGCCTTATGATACGTTTCGTAACCGCATCATGTTCCCGATCCGTGATCCCCGCAAACGCTGCATCGCGTTCGGTGGTCGTGCGATGGACCCGAATGACAACGCCAAATACCTGAACTCCCCCGAGACGGAACTGTTCGACAAGGGCCGCTCGCTCTACAACCACGGCCCCGCGCGGGAAGCGGCGGGCAAGGGACAACCGCTGATCGTGGCGGAAGGCTATATGGACGTGATTGCCTTGGCGGCGGCGGGTCTGACGGCCTCGGTCGCGCCCTTGGGCACTGCCGTGACGGAAACGCAGTTGCAGCTGTTGTGGCGCATCTCGCCCGAGCCGGTGATCGCGCTGGACGGTGACAAGGCGGGCATCGGTGCCGCGATGCGCCTTATTGACTTGGCGCTGCCGATGTTGTCCGCAGGCCAGTCCCTGCGCTTTTGCGTTCTGCCCGAAGGGTTGGACCCTGACGATCTGATCAAGACCCAAGGCGTCGATGCCATGCGCGAGTTGGTCGAAAACTCCAAGCCGCTGGTGCATCTGCTGTGGCAGCGGGAGACCGAGGGCAAGGTTTTCGACAGCCCCGAGCGCCGCGCCGCGCTGGATCAGTCCCTGCGCGAGGCGTTGAAGAAGATCACCGACGGCAACCTGCGCAGCCATTACGGCCACGAAATCAAGCGCCTGCGGGCCGATCTGTTCGGCCTGAACGAGGCACCGCGCGAAAATACGTGGCAACGGAGCCGTGGGCCGTGGAAGGGCAAAAGCAAGTTTCCCGACAAAGGTGTCGCCGTGGCGTCGACCAAGAACTCCCTGCTGGCGCAAAGCACGGATGTGGAAGAGCGGGTGCGCGAGGCCGTCATTCTGGTGATCCTCATGGCGCATCCGGATTTGCTGAACCACTTTCTCGCCGATCTGGAAACGCTGGACTTGCACGGTGAAGACCACCGCAAGATCCTGTCGGCGCTGCTGCGTCACAGCGACGAGACCGACGCGGAGCATTTGAAAAACATCCTCACCGCAGAGATCGGGGCCGCGCCCCTTGAAAAGCTCTGGTCGCTGAGCCATGTGCAGATTGCGCCCGCCGTTCGGGCAGGCGCGGACCCGACGCTCACCCGTATGACCATGGCCGAGGAGTTGGCAAAGCTGGAGGCCCGGCGTGGTATCCAGCGTGAAATAGAAGATGCGGTGGAAGACCTTGCAGGGGTCGCCGACGAGGCGCTGACATGGCGGGTCGGACAGGCGGCGGAAGCCCGCAATGCGTCGATGCGCAGCAAGGGCATCTCGGACGGGGGTGACGGCGAGGATCGCGGCTCTATGTCCGACTATCTGCAATCGCTGATCGACGGCGAGATTTGGGTCAAGAAAGGGCGTTAAGCCCGATGGATAAACCGACGTGCGAATCAGTCTGATTCGCGCTATTGATTCGGGTAGATTCGCGCGAATCACCCTCAGGCGCTTTTTTGGAGGCATTTCATGGCCAAAGACACCGACGATCAGACGCAAGCGCGCGAGGATGCCGCAGCCGGACTCGACATGAGCCAGGCCGCCGTCAAGAAGATGATCGCCGAGGCGCGGGTGCGCGGCTACATTACCTACGATCAGCTCAATCAGGTGCTGCCGCCCGAGCAGGTCGCGTCCGAGCAGATCGAAGACGTGATGTCGATGCTGTCGGAAATGGGCATCAATATTATCGAGGAAGAAGAGGCCGAAGATGACGGCTCGACCAAGGATCTGGTCGAGGTCAACAACTCCGCCAAGGACGTCGTCCTCGCGTCCTCTACGACTGAGACGCTGGATCGCACCGATGACCCCGTCCGCATGTATCTGCGCGAGATGGGCTCGGTGGAGCTGCTGTCCCGCGAAGGCGAAATCGCCATTGCCAAGCGCATTGAGGCCGGTCGCAACACGATGATCGCCGGGCTTTGCGAAAGCCCGTTGACGTTCCAGGCTATCACCATCTGGCGCGACGAATTGTTGTCAGAGGACATCCTGCTGCGCGATGTGATCGACCTTGAGACCACTTTCGGCAATACGTTGGAAGAAGAGGAAGAGACCGAAACCGTCGTGGCGACCCCTGCAAATGGCGAAGACAAGTCCGGCGAAGAAAAGCCGGAACTCGATGCCGACGGCAATCCGATCGTCAGAGAAGACGACGAGGACGAGGACGAAGACGAGCAGGCCAACATGTCGCTTGCCGCGATGGAGGCCGCGCTGAAGCCGCGTGTTCTGGAAACGCTGGACATTATTGCTGACGATTACATGAAGCTGGCCGATATGCAGGATTTGCGTATCTCGGCGGCGATCAATCACGACGATACGTTCACCAAGAAAGAAGAGAGCGCGTATCAGGCGCTGCGCACCGAAATCGTGACCATGGTGAATTCGCTTCACCTTCACAACAACCGCATCGAGGCGCTGATAGACCAGCTCTACGGCATCAACCGACGTATCATGTCCATCGACTCGAGCATGGTGAAACTGGCCGACCAAGCCCGCATCAACCGTCGCGAATTCATTGACGAATATCGCGGCTACGAGTTGGACCCCGGTTGGGTTGAACGCATCACCGCCAAAACCGGTCGCGGATGGACCGCCCTGATGGAGCGTTCGCGCGACAAGGTCGAAGACCTGCGTGCCGAGATGGCGCAAGTCGGCCAATATGTCGGCGTCGACATCACCGAATTCCGTCGCATCGTTCAGCAGGTCCAGAAGGGCGAGAAAGAGGCGCGTCAGGCCAAGAAGGAAATGGTCGAGGCCAACCTGCGTCTCGTGATCTCCATCGCCAAGAAGTACACCAACCGCGGTCTGCAATTCCTTGACCTCATCCAGGAAGGTAACATCGGCCTGATGAAGGCCGTGGACAAGTTCGAGTACCGCCGCGGCTACAAGTTCTCGACCTATGCGACATGGTGGATTCGTCAGGCGATCACTCGCTCCATCGCCGACCAGGCGCGCACGATCCGTATTCCGGTCCACATGATCGAGACGATCAACAAGCTGGTGCGCACCGGTCGTCAGATGCTTCACGAAATCGGTCGCGAGCCGACGCCGGAAGAATTGGCTGAAAAGCTGCAAATGCCTCTGGAGAAGGTCCGCAAGGTGATGAAAATCGCCAAGGAGCCGATTTCTCTGGAGACGCCTATCGGCGACGAGGAAGACTCACAGCTTGGCGATTTCATCGAGGACAAGAATGCGGTTCTTCCACTGGACTCGGCCATTCAGGAAAACCTGAAGGAAACCACCACCCGCGTGCTGTCATCGCTGACGCCGCGCGAGGAACGTGTGCTGCGTATGCGGTTCGGTATCGGCATGAACACCGACCACACGCTGGAAGAAGTGGGCCAGCAGTTCTCCGTGACCCGCGAACGCATCCGCCAGATCGAGGCGAAAGCACTTCGCAAGCTCAAGCACCCCTCACGGTCGCGCAAACTGCGCAGCTTCCTGGATCAATAACAAAAGGCGCCCCTCGGGGCGCTTTTCATTTGCATCCGGGTTTTGTTCAAAAACCAGTTATTTCGCGCATTTGCGACAAAACGGGGTGTAGGGGACCAACTCCAACCGCGCTTCGCTGATCTCGTCGCCGCAGGTCACGCAGTAGCCGAACTCGCCCGCTTCGATCCGCTTAAGTGCTGCATCAATGCGCGTGATTTCGGCGGCCGCACTATTGCCCAGACCTTCTAGCACTTCGTCAGTTTCCCGTTCGGTGGCCAACTCCTCCCAATCCTTCGAGTTGTGCGTATCAAGCTCCGCATCGACCTCTTCGCTCCGCTCGACAAGTTCCGCGCGGCGGGCGGTAAGTTTTGCTTTGTATCCAGCTGTTGTGGTCATGGAATGACTCCTCCTTTTCAATCTCAGCGTAGAGTTGGCGTACTCACACGACATTGACCGAAATCAACCGCGAACCCGTCTTGCCTGCGACACCGCCCCACATCCCAACGCGGGGCAACGGGCTTTAGTTTCAACAACATGGCACGGCTTGACCCAGACCCGCATATCTCCGCGCTGACCCAAGGTGCGGATGTGGTCGTGTTCGACGGCGTTTGCGTGCTGTGTTCCGGTTTCCTGAAATTCATGCTGCGTCGGGATCAGCGCCGGCGGTTCAAATTCGTCATTGCGCAGTCCGATCTGGGTGAGACTCTCTACGCACATCTTGGCCTGAAATCGGCCGACTACGACACGAATGTCGTCATCGTCGACGGTCATATCTACACCAAGCTGGATGCCTTCGCCGCGGCCATGGGTGCGCTTGGCGGCATCTGGCGCGTGGCTACAGTGACGCGCATCCTGCCGCGCGGGCTGGCCGATTGGCTTTACGACCGCATCGCCCGCAACCGCTACGCCGTCTTTGGCAAAACAGACACGTGCCTGCTCCCGACATCTGACATTCAGGACCGCTTTCTTGCCTGAAAAAATCCTCTTGCTGGGGGCCACTGGCCTGTTTGGCGGCCATCTCGCGCGCCAACTCGCCAAACGAGACGAACTCTCGCTGACCATCGCAGGCCGCACGCTCTCGACGCTGAAACCTTTGGCGCAAGAGTTGGGCGCAACCCCGCTGGCCCTTGACCGCAGTGACGTTGCCGCGGTGCAAAAGGCGCTTGGCGCATTGCGTCCTTTCGCGGTCATCGACTGCTCCGGCCCGTTCCAAAGCTACGGCGCAGCGCCCTATGCCTTTGCCGAAGCGGTCCTGATGGCAGGGGCGCATTATCTCGACATCGCAGACGGGGCAGAGTTCGTCGCTGGCATCACCGCGCTAGACGGTTTGGCGAAAGAGAAAGGCTTGTGCGCGTGGTCCGGTGCCTCCACAACGCCCGCCCTGTCCTCGGCCATCGCGGCGGACCTGATCCAAGGTCTGGACCGCGTCGACTTGATCGAGACCACCATCGTCCCCGGCAACAAAACCCCGCGTGGCTTGTCGGTCATGCGGGCGATCCTGGGGCAGGTGGGCAGGCCGTTTCCGCGCTGTCGCGGCGGACGTATCGAGACCGCATACGGGTGGGCAGACAGCACCCGCGTTGCACCCAAGGTCGATGCAACCACGCTGAAACCGCGTCTCGCTGCGCTGGTAAACACCCCCGACGCGGCCCTATTCCCCAAGCATTTTAACGCCGCCACCGTCGCCGCCCGCGCGGGGCTGGAGCTGCCCCTGTTCCACCGCGCCTTGACGCTCGCCCGTCATATCGTCCCCGCATTGCGTATTCCGTCGCTGGAGCCGCTTGCCAAGCCGCTCCTTCATCTGTCGAACATGTTTACAGGCTTCGGGTCGGACGCAGGCGGTATGCGGGTCCGGGTTCAAGGGGTGCAGAATGACCAACGCCAAGAGCGGATATGGGACATGATTATTCCCGACGGCCACGGTCCCAAAACGCCGGTGCAGCCGGTGGCGATCCTGCTGGACCAACTGCTCGCCGGTCGCATCGAAGCAGGCGCACGCCCCGCGCTTGCGGCCTTTACGCGTGCCGAGGCCGAAGCGCAGCTTGCCACGATTCACGCGAAGTTCGAACGCCGCGACCGCGACCTGACCCCGATCTTCGCACAGGCTCTGGGGGCTGACTTCAAGACGTTGCCCAAGCCCGTCCAGGCCTTGCACAGCCCCGCTAACGTCACGCGGTTCAAAGGTAAGGCACAGGTCACGTGCGCCACGACCCCGCTTGCCAAACTCGCGGCCATGATGGGCGGGTTCCCTTTGCGAGGTGGGGCCGTGCCTGCGCAGGTCGAGATCAGCGCCGACGGCCAAACCGAGACATGGACCCGCAGAATGGGCGCAAAAACCTTCCGGTCTACTTTGCGCTACGACCCTGCCACAGACATGACGGAGCAATTCGGCCCCTTGATCTTCGGTCTCGACCTGACCGCGAAAAATGGCAAGCTCCACTTTCCAGTCACCACAGGCCGCGCCTTCGGGCTGATCCCGATCCCGCACGTCCTGACACCGGTGAGTGACACAACTGAAAGAGAAGACGCGCAAGGCCGCTTCTGCTTCGACGTGCGCCTCAGCTTGCCCTCCGGCGCGTTGATCGTGCATTACAAAGGGGATCTGGAGCCGCAATGACCACGTTTACCATCCCGACAAACGGCCAAGGCCTTTACGAGTTCACCCGCGAGGTGCGGCAATGGCTGGAAAAGCAACCACCCCGCACCGGCGTGCTGACGCTTTTTGTGTGCCACACGTCCTGTTCGTTGCTCATTCAGGAAAACGCAGACCCCGAGGTGCAGACCGACCTGCGCAACTTCTTCGCGCGGCTGGTGCCGCCGACGACTGACCCCGCCATGTCCTACCTGACCCACACCTATGAGGGGCCGGACGACATGCCCGCCCACATCAAGGCGGCGATGATGCCGGTGTCGCTGTCCATTCCCGTTGAGAATGGCACGATGATGCTTGGCACGTGGCAGGGAATTTACCTTTTCGAGCACCGCGACCACCCGCATCAACGGCAGGTGGTCGCAGCACTGACAGCCGCCGCCTAATTCGTCGGCGTCAGGAAGACCTCGCGGATCGTTGCCCGCTGGGGTGCCTCCACCGCGTGCATGACGGCGTGGGCCACATCCTCCGGCTTCAGTTTGTCGGGCTTGGCTTCGTCGAAGAACTCGGTGTCGACCATGCCCGGTGCAATCACCGTGCAGCGCCCGCCCCATTCCGCCATCTCCTGGCTCAGGTTGCCCGCGAAGCCGTGGATAAACCACTTCGTCGCGCCATAGATCGAGCCTTTCAGATGCACACGACCGGCTTGTGAGCCAGTGACGACATAGTGCCCCTTGCTCTTGCGCAGATGGGGCAGGGCGGCATGCGCGGTATAGAGCGCGCCCATGATGTTCAGGTCAACCATCCCCTTCCAATCCTCAGGGTCGCCACCTTCGGTGCCCGCCTGCGACGCGCCGCGGCCCGCATTGGCGAAGACAGCGCTCAACCCGTCATGTGCCTCGGCAAATGCGTCAATCGCCTTCTTTTGCCCGTCCAGCGAGGTCGCGTCGCCCCCATAGACTTTGGATGGGCCGTCGAGGCTTTCGGCCAACGCCTCCAGCTTGTCCTTGCTGCGGGCGAACAGCCCGACATGCCAGCCTGCCTCCGAGGCGGCTTTCGCGGTTGCGGCGCCGATGCCGGATGATGCACCGGTGATGAAGATTGTCTTGGTCATGAGGTTCTCCTTTAAGGGGGTATTCGATTTCCATCCTTGCTCAACGCATGGCCCCCGCGCTGCGTTCCGCCCCATGTCTTGCGGCGCGAATTCCCCTCTACCCAAACTGTAGCGGACCCCCTATAGTGCCTGTGGATAACTGGGGGTAAACACCCAGACAGGTAGGATAGAGGGAAAAAGCGATGCGCTGTCCGTTTTGTGGAAATGTCGATACTCAAGTGAAGGACTCGCGTCCGGCCGAAGATCATGTGGCGATCCGTCGCCGTCGCTTCTGCCCTGCCTGCGGAGGCCGCTTTACCACCTATGAGCGCGTGCAGCTGCGCGATCTGGTGGTCATCAAGTCCTCCGGCAAACGCGAGGATTTCGACCGCGACAAGCTGGAACGCTCCATCCGCATCTCCATGCAGAAACGTCCCGTCGATCCCGAGCGCATCGACCAGATGATCTCCGGCATCGTGCGCAGACTTGAAAGCATGGGCGAGACCGATATCAAATCCACCGCCATAGGCGAGATCGTGATGGAGGCGCTGGCCCGCATCGACACCGTCGCCTATGTGCGGTTCGCATCGGTCTACAAGAACTTCCAGGAAGCCGACGATTTCGAGGATTTCGTCCACGAGCTGCGCCCCCCTGTAGGTAAAGACGACTGACCCCATGACACAGCCCGATGACCAGCGATGGATGGCCTTGGCGCTGTCGCTGGGCAGACGGGGACTGGGCCAGACTTGGCCCAACCCGGCCGTGGGCTGCGTGATTGTCAAAGACGGTCGCGTGCTGTCGCGGGGCTGGACGCAAGCGGGCGGACGCCCCCACGCGGAACAGGTGGCGCTGTCACAGCTTGCCCCGAACGCCGCCAACGGTGCCACCGCCTATGTCACGCTGGAGCCTTGTGCGCATACAGGCCAAACGCCGCCCTGTGCCTCTGCACTGATCGAGGCGGGCCTTGCGCGCGTCGTTGTCGCCACCGGCGACCCTGACGCGCGGGTGTCGGGCAGGGGCCTCGCCATGTTGCGCGAGGCAGGGTTGGAGGTGACGACCGGCGTTCTGGAAGACGAAGCCCGCCGCGACCAGCAGGGCTTCCTCCTGCGCGTGACCGAAGGCCGCCCCCTCGTGACGCTCAAACTAGCATCGTCTTTCGACGGACGTATCGCCACCGCTGCGGGTGAAAGCCAGTGGATCACCGGCCCGCAATCCCGTCTTCAGGTGCAGGCCCTCCGCGCCAACCATGACGCGGTGATGGTCGGCGGCCGCACCGCGCGCGAGGACCTGCCCTCCCTCACCCTGCGCGGCATGGGCGCGCGTCGCCAGCCTGTGCGTATCGTGATCAGCGCGGGGTTGAACCTTCCCACGCTCGGCCCGCTCGCTGAAGACACCAGCGGCGCCCCCGTCTGGCTGATCCACGGGGCCAATGCGCCGCAAAAGGCGCGGGATTTCTGGGCCGACCGTGGCGCGACACTGATCGAGGTCGCGCAAGATCCGTCCGGTCTCGACATGACGGCCGCGCTTCGAGCCTTGGGGCAGGCCGGTCTGACCCGCGTGCTGTGCGAGGGCGGAGGCTCCCTCGCCGCGTCCCTGCTTAAGGCGCAGCTGGTGGACCAGATCGTCGGTTTCACCGCGGGCGTTATACTGGGGTCAGACGGGCTGCCCAGCCTTGGCCCGCTCGATGCGCCCAAGTTGAGCGATGCCCCGCGCTTCGCGCTGACCGAGACGCGCCGAGTCGGCGCGGACGTCATGCATGTCTGGCACCGCGCCGACAAATAACCCCCGAAATAGCTCTACATTTCAATGGTCTCACGCTTTGTGAGCATCTTCTCACACGCCCGTGATGCTGTCGGCTTTTATGAAGACTGAATGTGCGTAATAGCACAGAAATTAGCCAAAGATCTAGAAAATGCGCATTGAGACACGTTCGAGTATGCCTCATATTGGCTTCATCAAACGGCAACATGCCAAACCAAACAAACCAAACTGGAGTACACAAAATGAAAACCATCGTCGCAATCCTCGCCCTGTCCGCCGCTGCACCCGCATTCGCTGACGTCACAAACCCGCAAGCCTTCTTCGCTCAAGGCAACGCCTCTGCCGCTGAACGCGTTGTGGCCGAAACCTCCACCGGCGATCTGAACGCCGCCCTGCGGATCGGTGCCAGCGCAAACGAAAGCGCTGCCGAGCAGAACGTCGCGATCAGAGGCGCGGATGTCAGCCGCAGCGTGCAAGCCAAGTTCGCACTGGGCAACGACTCCGCTGCCGAGCGTTTCGTGAAGTAACCCACGACAGGTCTCCTCCCTGACCCGGAAAGGCTCCCTCGTATTGCGCGAGGGGGCCTTTTTTCTATCGCCAGAGATGCGCGTAGCCTGCCAAGGCGCCTTGCGCCTTCGCCAAAAGCCGGTTGTGCAACGACGGACGCGGAAGGACGCCGTGGGCCAACCGCTCCACCACCACCTCGACGGGGCAGGGCTGTTGTGTGACGGGGTCGAAATAGCGCGGATAGCCGATCAACGTCGCGTGAACCAACCCGTCCAGCGTGGCCTCCGGCCCGCGCCGCGCGGGCACCGGCCCACGATCATCGGTCAGCCCCCAACCCGCATAGAACGGCGCACCGTAGCAAGTGACGGGAACATTGCGCAAAAGCGCCTCGAACCCCAGCAGCGATGTCATGGTGCAGACCCGATCCGCCTTGCCGATCAGGGCCACGGCGTCCGCCTTCGCCGCGATCATATCCGCGTCTTCCGCCGCAATCGCACCGGGCCGCAAGCCAGCTTCGACGTCGGGATGCGGTTTGTAAACCACAAACGCATCGGGAAAATCGCGCCGCACGGCGGCCAGAAGCCCCTCATTGGTCGCAACATCCTTGGTGCCCAGCCGGATCGACGCGTCATCCTCCACCTGTCCGGGCACGAGGATCACCTCCTGCCCGTCCGAGGGTATGTCGAACTCCGCCCCGCCAAGGTTGTATTTGCTCAGCCGCATCCTGACGATGGCGCGGCGCAGCCGCTCCGCCCGCAGCAGGTCAGCATCGCCAAGACTATGGCTTCCGGCGATCAGGGCCTCCAACGCACTTGGCCGCGTCGGGTCGTAATAGATGCCCGTGTCGTCAGTCACCAAAGACAGCGGCGCGACCAGATCGGCGCCCAACCCACGGGACCGCAAGAACCCGTCTTCCACCCGAAGCAGCCTGATCTTCTGGCTTTCCGCACGCAGCGCATAGTCCTCCGGCTCTTGGCCCGCCCAAACCAGAAGCGAGCCGCCGCGGGCCTCCTTCAACGCCTCGTCGGGGTCCGCGACAAACCGCACCTGCGCGTCCTTGCCAAACCTGCGCGCGCCGAACATCTGCTGGATCGGCCCGCGCTTCCACAACCGCATCCCCAAGGCCACATGGCCGTTCCGGTCCTGCCGCTGTGCGCGGGTCAGCGCCTCCAGCGTGTCGATCACCTGCTCCAGATCGCACAGCTTGTTGCGGTAGGGATCATACCATTTGCAATAGCGCAGCATGACGCCTGCAAAAAGCTGCGGTCGCGTCAGCATCCGCTGCCGCCGGTCAATCGGCTGGCGGTCATCGCTGAGGCCCCATCCCGCATAGAACGGCTGCCCGAACACCACCGGCTTGTGCCCCGCCAAAATCGCCTCGAACCCCATGCCGGAGCTGACAGTGTAGACCGCCACGGCCCCCTCCATCAGCGCATAAGGCGACGCCTTATGCTCGTTGAGCGAGACCCGCCCCCCCGCATCCGCAAGGGTGAAATGCCCCTTGCGGTGGCCGCCTTGCGTTTCGGGATGGGTCTTGATGACGACGGGCGCATTGGGGTGTTCTTCCAGCGCATAGGCCAGCATTTCGCGGAAATGGTCCGCTGTAGCCGCGCCGTGCTTGATCGACGCGTCGCCGCGCGTCTGGTCGATCACCAGCACATAGCCCGCATTGGGGATCGGCGCGCGGTCATCAAAATCGTTGTATTTGGAAAGGTTTAGCTCCTTGATCCGCGCAATCGCGGCGCGGGCACGGCTCAACTCGTGGGCGTCGTCGAACGGCTCGCGCGACAGCAGGTGTTCCAGATCGGACGGGCCTGCGCTGTCGAAATAGGGGCGGCGGTGGTCGATGGTCAGCCCTAATGGCGGCTCCCCGTCACGACCCGGTTTCAGCGACCGCAAGAACGCGTCTTCAATGTGAACAAGCTGCGCGTCGGTGTGTCCGGCCACCTTCTCGCCACGGCCAGAGGTACGGCTTTTCCCCCACACGGCGATCAGATCATCCGGCCCGGGCTTGCCCAGCTTCAGGTCATAGCCAGCAAGATCAAGGATACGCCGCACACGGGTCTGGGTGAAGAACCCCCCGTTGAAATAGAAAAGCCGCGGGCGCTGGGAGGAGTCGCCCGCGGCATCTTCAGAGCTTGGCGTGTTGTCACTCACCAATGCTCGAAATGGCGTTGACCGATGTCAGGGAACCGGTCAGCGCCGAAATGGTTTTGTTCCATGTCACGAACGGAGCCTCGGTCACATAGACCGTGTCGCCGTCGCGGATCACGAAGTCGCGGGCCTCGAACATGCCCGTCGGTTGGGTCAGGTCCAGCACATAGGCAAACCGCTGCGTGCCTTGCAGGTCGCTGCGGCCCAGAACGGCATTGGCGATCTCCGCAGGCTCGTTACGGAACACGAACACGCCGGTAGGGTCCGCAAGGTTGGAGCTCAACCCGCCCACCTGCGCAATCGCCTCGATGGCCGACAGGTTCTGCGTGACGAACTCGACGCGGTTCTGCGCGCCCGTGGCCCCCAGAACGGTAAAGGCGCGGCTGTCTTCCTCGACCAGAATGCGGTCACCGGGGCGCAGGGCTATGTCGAATTTCGGGTTGGTGTACAGGTCCTCGAACCAGACCTTGGAGCGGTGGTTGCCACGGATCACGGTGATCTGCGCCACTTCGGGCGCGATCGAGATGCCGCCCGCGCGGGCGATCATCGACGATAGCGTGCGGGTAGGGCGCTCGATGGCGAACAGGCCCTGCTGACCGACACCGCCAACCAGAGAAACGGTCGCACCATCGCCCGCGACGCGGCGCACGATGACCTGCGGGTCGGGGGTCTGGGTGTCGAGTTTACCTGTAATGATGCGGCGCAGCGCCTCAGGCGTGTTGCCCGATGCCTTGATGCGGCCTGCATAGGGCACGAAAATGAAGCCCGACCCGTCAACCTGCACCTCGCTCAGGTCGGTCGCGTTCGCCCCCTCGGCGGCCAGCAGCCCGTCATCGACGTTCTCCCAAATGCCAAGGCTCAACGTGTCGCCGGGCCGGATCGTGTCGGACCCTACAACACCCGCATTCAGGAACCCGTCGGAAAACCCAAGCACAGGCTGCACCGAGGTGACCTGCGTTACACGGCTGTTGACGGCAACGATAAAGGCGTCGCCCTGCTTCTGGACGGAGCCTGCGTAGATCTGGCGCTTGCCGGGGCCGGATTTCGGCAACCCGCAAGACGCGGCCATGACGGCCACAAGCGAAAAAGCCACTATTTTCGTAGCTTTGGGACCCAAGTTTTTCACCGGTGTCCTCCTCGATTATAAAACTGCCTCAGTTTTTCTTTTGACCCTACAGCAGAAGCGCAAAATTGCTAGTCCTTTGACAGCTTACGCCAAACGAGTGTTGCCACCGCGTCGCAGTGGCAATTTTTTGCGTAGTGTCGTTGAAGCTTATTTTACCAGGTGAAGTTGCTGGCGCGGCGTCGCCGTGCCGGATGTCAGCGCGTCATACGGGTCCTCGCTTACCAGCATCATATCGACCACCTGCCGCAGCAACTGCCTGCGCCCGCGGGATGAATAAAAGCCGCCGGGAATTTGCGAGGTTTCCAGCAGGTAATGCCGGTAGTCGCGATAGGCACGGCTGTCGGGGCGGGTCGGGTTGGTGAAGAATTCCGGCAGGTTTTGGGTCGAGACGAACTCGGGTTTGTTATACACCGCCTCACCAAACGCCTTCAGCGGCAGTCCGCGCCACAGCACCTGTTGCGCGGCGGTGGAATTGACGGTGACCGCCGACCGCGCCGTGTTCAAAAGCCCCGCAAGCTTGCCCCCCCGCACGAAATGCACGCGGTCTCCCACGCCAAACGCCATGGCGATCCGGCGGATTTCGCGGCGCAAAGGCACGCGGCCATCCTCCAGCGGGTGGGCTTTCAACACCAGATGGTGATGCGTCGGCGCGCCTTTGGCAAAGCCCTCGATGGTCAGTTCCAGAAACTCGGTCATTGTGGCGAAGGGCGAGTGCATCTGAAAGCTGGCGTCATGCTCCAGCTGGAGCAGCGCCAGATGATACGGAAATCCCCCATGCTTGATGCGGAAGGTCGCCAACCCCCGCTCCATCGCGGTGAAAGGCATGGTGAGCAGCCGTTTCAGATACAGCCGGAACTCCCTGGTGACGCTCAGCGCGCGGTGGGGCCGGAAGCCGCGATACTTCCGGTTCCGCAAGAAAACGAAGTAGTGGTAAACCATGCCGTAGAACACATGCTGGCGCATGTCGCCCCAGCGGGCAGGGGCGTCCGGCAGGTCCAGATCAAGCCCTTCAAGCGCGGCCCGCATCTCGGCCACGGACATATCCATCAGCCGTGAATGCCCGTTTGAGCCGCCGCGCTCGTAGCTGACCCAATAGGGCCGCAGATAGCCTTCCTCGAACACATGGATGCGCAGGCCCATGTCCTTCGCCCGCGCAACGGCTTGGGCATGGATAGGCCGCGTGTCGCCATAAAGCACCAGATCGGTGACGGATTTCTCCGCTACAATCTGCGTAAACCGCTCACCCCAGTCCTCGGGGCTGTCCAGATAGGGGATGTAGCTTTGATTGGAGAACCAGAACGCATCGTCGCCCTTGTTGAACCCCACCCGCCACACTTCCGCCCCCGCCGCCATCAGCATGCGGCCAAGGCGGTAGAAGAAAGGCCCGTGCGGCCCTTGCAGGAACAGAAAAGTTTTGCCCTTACCGGACAAGGTCATGGCTACGCCCTCAACGTGGTGCCGCTACTCATACATCTTGAGGCGACCTTGCCCAGCCCGTTTGGCACGTTTGCCGCGCAATTCCGGCACGACTGTGGCCCTATGTCCTTGCCAAAGGGGGAATGCCCGCGCTACCTCAAGCCCGACGGATGGAAAGGGATACGCCAATGTTCACAGGCATCATCACCGATGTGGGACGGGTCACGAAGCTCACGCAGGAGGGTGATTTGCGCGCGCGCATCGCCTGCGCCTACGACCCTGCCGGCATCGACATCGGCGCGTCCATCGCATGCAACGGCGTCTGCCTGACGGTGATTGATCGCGGCACGGACGATACACCGTGGTTCGACGTGCAGATATCGGCCGAGTCGGTATCCAAAACCAATATCGGCGACTGGCGTGACGGCACCCGCGTTAATCTGGAACGCGCCTTGAAACTCGGTGACGAGCTTGGCGGCCATATCGTGTCGGGCCATGTCGATGGCGTGGCGACTGTGGTATCCATGACCGACGAGGGCGACAGCACCCGCGTGCTGTTCGACGCCCCGCATGATCTGGCGGGCTTCATCGCCCCCAAAGGCTCGGTCGCGCTCAATGGGACATCCCTGACTGTGAACGAGGTCGACGGCACCCGCTTCGGGGTCAACTTCATCCCGCACACCAAGCTGGCGACCAACTGGGGCGACACCAAGACCGGCGACCGGATCAATCTGGAGATCGACACGCTCGCCCGCTATGTCGCCCGCCTGCGGGAATGGGGCAACTGAGCACCGCCACCTTGCGCACCGCGACGCCTGCGGACGCCTCCAGCCTCGCCGCGCTGGCGCTGGAGGTGTGGCTGTCCACCTATATCCGCCACGGCATCAACGCGCATTTCGCCGATTTCGCCTTGGCCCATTTCACCCCAGAGCGCTTCAAGAGCTGGATCGAAGACCCCGACCATCGCCTCATCGTCTCGCAAAACCGCGACGGCATCGACGGCTTCATCCATATCGGCCGCAACAGCCCCGACCCCGTGGGTGGTCACATCCGCACCGAGCTGACCTCGCTCTACATCCAGCCGCGCCATCAGGGCAGGGGGCTGGGCAAAGCACTCCTCGACGCCGCGCTGGATCAGGCGGACCATCCCGTCTGGCTTGCGGTCAACTGCGAAAACACCAAGGCCCGCGCCTTCTACAAGACCCAAGGGTTCAGCAAGCTCGGCGAAACCGCCTTCCGGATCGGCGATAAAAGCTACCCCAACGATGTCCTCATGCGCCAACCGCTGTAATTCAGGACGCGCCCCTCCCCATCACTGCTTCAAAAATACCTAAAATCCTCCATCTCCCCTCCCGCGACGTCACGACTTCTCCCTGCACCCTTCCCAAGCGCCGTCAAACCCTCTAATTGGCAGGCCATCAAAGGATGCTGCACATGAACGAATATACCGACGCCATTTCCCCCATCGAGGATATCATCGAGGACGCCCGCAACGGCCGCATGTTCATCCTCGTCGATCACGAGGACCGCGAGAACGAGGGTGATCTGGTGATCCCCGCGCAAATGGCGACGCCCGAGGCGGTGAACTTCATGGCAACCCATGGCCGTGGTCTCATTTGCCTGACGCTCACGTCGGAGCGGATCGACGCGCTTGGCCTGCCGCTGATGGCGTCCTACAACTCGTCGCGCCACGAAACGGCGTTCACCATCTCGATCGAGGCGCGCGAGGGCGTGACCACCGGCATCTCCGCCCATGACCGCGCCCGCACCGTGGCCGTGGCCATCGACGCGGGCAAAGGCCCGCAGGACATCGCGACCCCCGGCCATGTCTTCCCGCTGCGTGCGCGCGATGGTGGCGTATTGGTCCGTGCAGGCCATACCGAGGCCGCCGTGGACGTCTCCCGCCTTGCTGGGCTGAACCCGTCCGGCGTGATCTGCGAGATCATGAACGAGGACGGCACCATGTCGCGCCTGCCGGATCTGATCGCCTTCGCGCAGCGCCATAACCTCAAGATCGGCACGATCTCCGACCTGATCGCCTATCGCCGCCGACACGACAATCTGGTCAACGAGGCCGCACAGCGCCCCGTTAAATCCGAGTTCGGCGGCGACTGGATGATGCGCGTCTTCACCGACGAGACCCAAGGCGCCGAGCATATCGTTCTCACCAAGGGCGACCTGACCACCGACGCGCCGGTGCTGACCCGTATGCACGCGCTCAATCCGGTCGAGGACGTGCTGGGCCTTGGCCCCAGCCCTGCATCCGAAATGGCGCGGGCGATGGAGACCATCGCCAGGGAAGGCCGCGGTGTTGTGGTCCTGCTGCGCGACACGCAGATGAAGATCGACCCGGAGGGCGGACAGTCCTCCAACACGCTGCGGCAATACGGGCTCGGTGCGCAGATACTCGCGGCCCTTGGCCTGTCGAAGCTGGAGCTTCTGACCAATTCCCCGTCCCCCAAGGTCGTCGGTCTCGACGCCTACGGGCTGTCCATCACCGGCACCCGCCCCATCGAAGGAGCCTGATCTATGGCCACCGCAGAACAGCACCACATCATGGACACGCCCGCGTTCGACAAGCCGGTCAAGCTCGCCATCGTCGTGTCGCCCTATTACAAGGACATCGCCGACAACCTGATCGCCGGTGCCAAGGCCGAGGCCGAGAAGGCCGGCGCCACCGTGGAAATCATCAACGTCCCCGGCGCGCTGGAAATCCCGCCCGCCATCCGCATCGCGTTTCGCCAGTCCAATTTCGACGGGTTCGTCGCGCTTGGCTGCATCATTCGCGGCGAGACCACGCATTACGACACCGTCTGCAATGACAGCTCTCACGGGTTGATGCTGCTGGGCCTTCAGGGCGCAAATATCGGCAACGGCATCCTGACGGTGGAAACCCGAAAGCAGGCCGAGGTCCGCGCCGACCCGAAAGATCAAAACAAAGGTGGCGGTGCCGCCGCTGCGGCCTTGCATCTCATCGCGTTGCAGCGCAAATACGGCGCTCCCAATTCGGGCGTGGGATTCCTGCCGCGCTCCAACGACGATGACGAAAGTTTCCAGATCGCATGACCTCTGTTTCCGGTAACCAAAAACGCGCCATGCGCTCCGCCGCGCGGCTCTATGCCGTGCAGGCCCTGTTCCAGATGGAGCATAGCGACCATAGCATCGACACCGTGCGCGCGCAGTTCGAAGACCACCGTTTCGGCGAGGTGATCGACGACAACGAAATGGTCGAGGGCGACGTCGACACCTTCCGCGCTCTTCTGGAAGGCGCGGTTGCCGAGCAGTCGACAATCGACAAGATGACCGACCGTGCGCTGGTCGCCAAATGGCCCATCGACCGCATCGACCCGACCCTGCGCGCGCTGTTCCGCGCCGCGGGGGCCGAACTGGTCGCTGGTAAAACGCCCCCGAAAGTGGTGATCGTGGAATTCGTCGACGTCGCCAAGGCCTTCTTCCCCGAAGGCAAGGAATCCAAATTCGTCAACGCCGTGCTCGACCACATGGCTCGCGAAGCCCGCCCTGACGCGTTCAAGTAGGGCGGGGTTCACCCCGCCGCCACTCACCCTTTCCGCGCCACGATATACCGGCTGCCATAATCCTCGGCTTCAATAACTTCGAAGCCCGCCGCTGCTATCTCCTGCTCCAACTCATCAGGCCCGATAAACCGCACATCCGGCGCTTTGCCGAGCCGCTGCATCACCCAGATCAGCGGCCCCAGCAGCCAGCGCTTTGACTTGAAACACGGCGTCTTGCTGATCAGCAGCCCACCATCACGGGTGATGTCGTGAACGTGGCGCAGCGTGGCGGGCAGGTCGTCCACCAGATGCAGCAGATTGTGCGCCAGAACAGCATCATAGCCGGTGCCAAGCGCATCGCTATCCGCATCCGCCACGATGAAATCAAGATTGCTTTGACCCGCCTCCGCCAGCTTGCCATTGGCAATCGCGATCATCCCCGGCGATACGTCAGAGCCGGTGTAAAGTGCCACGCCCGGGGCCAGCAGCAGCGCGGTGGATCCGGTGCCGCAGCCCAGTTCCATCACGCGGTCCTCAGGACGCAGGTAGGAGCGCGTGCGCTCCAGCGACAGGTAGTATTGCTCGGGATTACGTATCGCCATCTTGGCGTATTTCGCGGAAACGCCGTCCCAGAACTTTGCAGGTGTCATAGTATGCCTCTTTGCTGCATCAACAGGTAACGCGGTGTGCCGCATATGGAAATGACCCGTGATCACACTTTCTGGCATCCGGCTGGAAAAGGCCTATACTATATATAAGCGTCGACTCAACGGAGGATTGCCCATGCCCAAGCTCATCAAACTGCTGCTACGGCACGCCCTTGGCGGTGCCTTTGCCGGCGTCGTGTTCTCGGGGCTGTTGATTTGGTCCAACGTCGTGGGTCTGCGTCATCTGGTGCTGGAGACCGCCGACGGCCCGCTGGCGGCGGGCATCATGACGGTGTTTTTCGTCATCACTTTCGCCTCGGTCCAGATGGGCCGCGCGATCATGGCGATGGCGGAGCCTGCCGATGACGACACCGACTACACCCCGCCCAGCAGTGGCCAGTTGGTTCCGGTACGTGTCGAAAATCGGGGGTAAGTGACGGAACCACCGCAACCGTGGGGGAGCTTATTCCCGCAGACCTGTATGTACAGGTGGGCGCCGGGTAACTGAACCAGGGTCCAGACAGAGCCAGCTCCCGCGGATTTGCTTAAGGCCACCGGAATGTAGTCCCCATATACGAGAGGGGCAGAACCGTCACTCCAGCAGATAGACCTCCGCAGGTCACAAAGCAAGGGCATGCCCATGGCCAAATCGGAAAACAAGACCAAGCCGGAGCCCGTCGACCCCGCCGCCATGATCGCGAGCGTCGAGCATCCTCAACGCCGCGCCGACGCCGAGGTCCTGTTGCCGTTGTTCACCCGCATCACCGGCTGGCCCGCGCAGATGTGGGGACCAGCGATTGTGGGCTTCGGGCGTTACCACTACAAATACGACAGTGGGCGGGAGGGCGACTTCATGGTCACCGGCTTCAGCCCCCGCAAAAGCTACACGTCCGTCTATATCTTGCCCGGCTACCGCGACCTGTCAGAACCCCTGTCGCGGTTGGGCAAGGTCAAGCATGGGAAATCCTGCCTCAATATCAACAAGCTGGCTGATATCGACATGGACGTTCTGGAGGAAATGGTGCGCGACGGCGTGGCCTATATGAAGGCCAACTACACCACCGCCGCGCGCTAGGATTATTCCGCGTGTACGTCCGAGCGCATCCGTCCCAGATGCTCGTCCCAGCCCTTGTCTAGCGCCAGTGTCAGGCCAAACGCGTCTGCCCCTTGCGGCAGGCCAGAATGCTCCAGTGACAGGCGGGTGCCGCCCGCGACATCTTCCAGCGTCCATTTGACCGTGCTGGTCGCGTCGCCCATCGGCGCGATGGTGAAGGTATATTCCAGATAGTCATGCGGGCGGGCTTCGTTGACCTTGCCCCACATCAGCTTGTCGCCGCTTTCGGTGCCGAACATCGCGTAGTCCTGCCCGTCCGCCAGCGCCACTTTGGGTTTGTGGAACCAGATCGCCAGCTTGTCCGGCTTGGTCAGGTAGTCCCAAACCTCAGCCTTGGTTGCACGCAGGTAGATGGATTTCTGAATGATGGTGTCAGTCATTGGATTGGTCCTTTTCGATGGCGGATTTCAGATCGGTAAGGCGGTCGTCCCAGAACTGCTCAAAAAAGCTGAGCCAGTCGCGCACGGGGGCGAAGCCTTCGGGGTTCAGGGCGTTCACCCGTTCGCGTCCTCGGGTGCGCACGGTGATCAAGCCGCCATCGCTCAGCACGGTCAGGTGCTTTTTGACGGCGGCGCGGGTCATGTCGAAATTGTTGCTAACCTGCGCGATGGTCATGTCGCTGTCTGCAAGCTGGCGCAAAATCTCGCGCCGTGTGGGATCGGCCAAAGCCTTGAAGGTGGGTTGCTGGGTTTGCATGGTAGGGGCCTCTAAAGTGAAACCTTATGGTATCATAGTTTATATGAAACCTTTTGGTATCATGTCAAGCTATATCTCACCCTTGATTTTTGTTTACCTTTTGTTCACATTCGTCTCATGCCTAACGACCTGACATACCCCCTTCAACCCGGCCAGCTACTGGCCCGTGGCGTCGCGCGGCATCTGACTTCGCACGGGTTCGCCTGCCTTGAGGAATTCGTGCCGGAACGCGGCAAGCGGGTCGATGTGATGGGGCTTGGCCCCAAGGGGGAGTTGTGGGTGGTGGAGTGCAAATCCTCCCGTGCGGATTTCCAGACGGATTGCAAATGGGAAGGCTATCTGGACTGGTGCGACCGCTACTTCTGGGCGGTGGACGAGAACTTCCCGACCGATCTTTTGCCCGATGGCACCGGCCTGATTATCGCAGACGCTTACGATGCCGAAATCATCCGCATGTCGCCAGAGGACAAGCTCGCCGCCGCGCGGCGCAAGGTGATCGTGCAGAAATTCGGGCGGGTGGCGGCGCTGCGGCTGAACCAGCTGCGTGATCCGGATCTGGGGCGTTTTGTCTAATCAAATCAAAATCCGCGTGTTTTTGATTTGATTAGGTTAACAACTTGGAAATACGTGTAAAAGCGCACGGTGCCTTTGGCTGACCTTGCTCCACAAAAGAGTTAACGGCGCAACACCCGAGGTAACCCATGGGTTACCCCGCAAGAGCGTTCAATCTACCGAACATCCTGTGCCGCCGATGCCGTCATCCTCGCCCGGAATGCAGGCCTCGACCTTCGCTTTCGGAACCGGTGAGGCCTCGATTGCAGGCTCTTCCATCACCGGCTCGGCGATCACGACCTCTGCTTCCGGCATCGCGCAGCCCGCCAAAGCCAGTGCCAATATCGCCGCCGCTAACCGCCTCATGTCACGTCCTCATGGTAGAAATATCCGCCTGCGCGGAACCTGACGGGCGGGGCGTCGGATGGCAAGGCCTTCATCGCGGCGGCTTGTGTGTTGATCTGATCCAGAAGCGCAGCTTGGCCCTCGCGGAACTGCCGCTCCAGCGCTGCCACCTGATCCGGCGACAAGGCGGCGTAATGCACCGCGCGCTCGTAGAACGGCGGCGCGTCGGAGGTGACGTTGATGGTGGCGGCGCTCAGATGGTCGCCCATGTTGCGGGCGAGGTAGGCCATCTGGTCCTCGGACCCGGCCAGTGGCTGATAGGACGTTTCCAGCAAGGTGACCGTCTCGCCATCCACTGAAACCGTGCCTGCGGCCAACAACGTATCCAGCATCGTGCGCGGGTGGACGTCGCGGCGGACCTCCCATGCCAGCGCCTCGAAGGACGGGGCGGGGCCGCTTTTGGGCAGGGGTTTGCCTGCGTAATCGTCCTCGGTCTGCCACAGCGAGACGAGGCGCGACAGATGCGTCAGGCGCGGCTCGTTGGGGTGGAAATCCCGCAGCCGCGCCACGTCGCGGCGCTGCAATCCGGTCATCACCGACAGGCGGCTGTCGGTGGGTTTGCCGTCGCATGTCGCCCGTGCGGCTTCGACGTAATGGGCTTTCAGCCGTTCCGCCAGATCGGGGAACGGCACGCCAAGCGCCACCATCAGGCGGGCGAAGGGGGCGAGGAGGGCATCGAGTAAATCCAACATATGCGCAATATGCACATTTTTCTTGACGTGAGCAAGCGGACTTGAAATATGTGCAAAATACACATTATTTGGAGTACCCCATGACCAAGATAATTTCCATTCCCCGCATCGCCCTTCTGGCCACCGCGTTTCTTGCTGGCTGCGAGATCCCCGTTTCTGAATCGAAGCCAAGGATGGAGTCCCCCGTCGCGGTTGAGGCCGCCCCTCCGGCGATGGCGGAGCCTTTGGTTCTGCCACCCGCCTCCAACCCCGGCGCGGCGCGGCGGGGGGTCATCACGGCGGGCGACATCGACGACGCGCTGAACCTCGCGGCGTTCACCCGCTATCAGGCGAAGGCCCGCAAGAAGTTGGGATTGCCGATGGTGAACCTGTCCAACCCGATCATGGCGCAACTTCGCGGCGCGGATGGCAAGCCCGCCCCCGGCGTGCGCGTCACCCTGAGCAAACCCGGCGCGGCGCAGCCGTTTTATAGCGGCTATTCGGGTGTGGACGGGATGATAACAGTCTTCCCCGCCAGCCTCGGCGCAGGACGTCTGCGCGAGGTGGAGTTGCGGGCGATCCCCGAGGGCCAGGGCACGCCGGTGGTGCGGCGGCTGACGGCAGGCAAGCGGGTGCAAATGCAACTGCCGTTCAAGGGCGGCTGGTCGCCGGAGTTCCTTGATCTGGTTTTTGTGGTCGATACCACGGGGTCAATGGCCGATGAAATCGCGTGGCTGACCAAGGAGTTGAGGGGCTTTGTCGGGCAGGCCAAACGCGCCGCGCCGAGGGTAGATATCCGCTACGGGCTGGTGGTCTACCGCGATGATGGAGACGCCTATGTGGTGAAAAATTACGGCTTTACCAAGCAGCGGCGGCAGATGCAGAGCTGGCTGAGCGCGCAGTCTGCGAACGGTGGGGGCGACTATCCGGAGGCCGCGGCGCGGGCCTTGGCTTCGGCGGCAGATATGCCGTGGCGCAAGGGCAAGGGCGAGCGGTTGGTGATCCATGTGGCCGACGCGCCAGCCCATGACCACCGCGCGAAGGCCTATCTGCAAGCGGCCCGCACGGCGACAGTCAAAGGTGTGCAGGTGTTCGGGTTGGGGGCCAGCGGCGTGGGGGATGAGGCAGAATACCTGATGCGGCAGGCGGCGGTGCAGACTGGCGGGCGGTATATGTTCCTGACGGATGACAGCGGCGTGGGCTATGGCCATGCAGAGCCGTCGGTGTCGTGCTACCGCGTTACCGCGCTGACGGATCTGGTGGGGCGGGTGCTGCGCTCGGAGCTGTCGGGGCGGCGCATCGAGGCGGCCCCGTCGCAGGTGGTGCGCACGGTGGGCAGCTACCGCAATGGCGCCTGCGTGAACTAGCGCTTTTTGCCTTTGGGCTTACTCATCGCGCGGGCGCCTGCTGCGGCCGCGCGGATTTCGTCGGCGATTTCCTCGGCCTCCTCGGGGTCGAAGTCGAAGGGAAGCTCGATGCCGTCGGCCTCGACATAGATACGCACCATGCCGTCGGTGGTCGGACCGATCTGCAAGTTCCCCGCAATGTCGCTTTCGCTGTTGATACCCATCGGACCCTCTTTGTCTTGGCGTGTCCATGAGGTATCGCCGTTGCGACGCTGAGGCAAGGGGATAGGCATGGTCGCGGACCTGCGGCTTTAACGCCAGAATCTGCCTTTAACGGTCTTGCAATCGTCAGGCGTCATGGGTAAATCACCCGATACGTGCCGCCTTAGCTCAGTTGGTTAGAGCGCTTGATTGTGGATCAAGAGGTCCCTGGTTCGAGACCAGGAGGTGGTACCACCCCCCCCCCC
>NZ_KE557306.1:319341-840870 GCF_000442275.2 Litoreibacter arenae DSM 19593
CCCCCCCCCCCACTATCACTGCGCGTCCTGCTTCATGGGGAGCACCACGGCCTCTATCGAGCCTTTGAGTGTTTGCACGACGGGCGCGAACCCTGTTCCGGAGTTGACGGAAGCCGCGAAGCGGACTTCCAGCCCGACGACGCGGCGCAGCTTCAGGGCTGGATCAAGCGCCGTGCCGTCGCCCATGTAGGTGCCCTCAAGCAGGTCGGGTGACAGGAAATTGAGGTATCCGGACAGCGGTGCCGTCTCCCACGCCTCGCCCGACGCGATATCCACCGTCGTCGTCGGCACGCTTTCAGGGGGCGGGCCTTCGCTCATGTCCAACGGCGCGGCGGGGCGATCGGCGTCCCAGACGCGCGTGACGAACACGGCGTCCGGCACCGCTGCGACCAGTTGCACGGGCGTGGGGCCGGTATTCTTGACCCTGACCTGCAAGGGCGCATCGCTGAGCATCGTTGTCTGGGGCAGGGGTTGCAGGCAGAGTTCCCGCGCGATCCACAACTCGATGGTGAGGGGCCCATGGCTGGCCGTCTCCTGCAGGGTGAGGGTTTCGTCACAAGATGCGTTCATGTTGGTCTCCTTCACGGGCAGGCAGGCGGACAGGACGAAAGCGGTCGCCGTCAGTGTTTTCCTAGATGATCGTAACAACGGACGGAGACCCCTCTGCGGCCAGAATGGCGCTGACTTCTATGGCGATCCAGTAGAACAGGTAGGCGGGATAGGTGGTGTTGCCATACTTGCCCATGACCGTCGGGTTGTCGAACATATACATCCCCGGCGTGCGGGGGCTGGGCTGCCAAGGCTGCTGGGTGATCGTCACATTGGCCTGGGGCGGGGCCCCGATATAGGTGGTGGTCGGCGCGGGCGTCGGTGCCGTGATGGTTGGCGCCCCCGGTGTAGTAGGCGCGGGCACGATGGGCACGCCGGTGAGTTCGCTATACTCGTCTGGCAGGCCGAAGGTGTGGCCGGTTTCATGGGTCATGTTCCATGAGGCGCTACTGCCTTCGCCTGCCAGCTTGAAGGTCATCCGCGTGCCGTTGCGCACGCTGGACGGACCGGTGCTTGTTCCATCGACGGTGACCTGCACATCCGCCGCCGACGCACTCGCCGCGGTGGTGGAGGTGAAGACGATGGTTAACTCTTGCGGGTCGCAACCCGGTTGCTCGATCTTGAGCTTGTAGGCGGACGCGCCTCCGGTCCAGTTGGTCATCGCGGTCGAGATGGCGCTGGTGACGGTGGAGCCGTCCGCCGCCGCCGTCGCCGTATTGATATAGGTCATGTGGAACGCGGTAGAGACCGTCACGGTGCCGGCCCGTGCCGTGCGCACGATGTCGATGCTGCATTTGTTGGTTTTCGGGCGCGAGCCTGCGTAGCCGGTGGTTGTGTAGTAGTTGCGGTGACCGTCGCGATCCACCGTGCCACTGGCGGGGCAGGCGCAGCACAGTCCGGTGCCGCCCGTCGTGCCGCCGGGTGGGCTGCCGGGGACGCCGCCGTCGCCCGGACCGTCTGCGTTGCAGCCGCACATCAGGCGGCACCTTGTTGGAACTCCGCAAGCATTTTGCGGCCGCGCTTCATGGCGTAGTCGGCGATTTCGGGCAGGGCGGGTTCCAGCGTGGAATGGGTTACCGCGATGTCGCTGGCCCATGGGAACAGCGGGTCGGCAAAGAAGCTGTGGCCCATCATGTAGGACAGCAACAGCGAGATGCCGCGACCGGGTGCGCCAAGGATGCCGCGCTGGTCGCAATCGAGCTCCACACGCGCAAGGAAGGTGGCGAGGCGGGCGCGGTCCTCGTCGTTCAGGTGGCCTGTGCCTGCGGCGATCAGCCTGCGGGCCGCATCAGGGGTGAAATCCTGCCAGCCGCCATGCTTTTGCAGGTGGGCGTCCATCCGGCCAAAGAGCACGGCCCAGCCCGCATAGGTCTGGCGCGCGTTGCCATAAAGCGCGGTGAACGTCTGCGGAAACTCCGCCCTGAGGTTGGGCTCGCGGGCGGTGCCGTCCTCGGTCAGGATACGGGTGATTTCGGGCATGCGGCCCGATTTGTGGAACCAGCCGCCGAAATAGCTCATCATGTAGAGGAGGTAGACGTATTCCTCCTTGAAGGTGAAGCCGTAGTCATCGCCCTCGCGCAAGCCATGGTCGACCAGCGCGTAAAGCTGGTCCTCCGAGAACGGCTTGAAACGGGCCGGATCCATGCGCAAAAGCCAGTCGGCCAGTTCCTTGCGGAAACGGGGGCGGCGGGCGGATTTGAACACCAGCGCGTCGCGGGGCTGGAAGATGAACGGCTGCGGGCGCTGAAGCACCATGGCGTCGATATCGGGCGCGAAGACATGCGCGGTGCCTTCAATCGAGCAGATGGCGATGATGCGGTCGACCAGCGTGCCGTCCGTCAGGCGATAGAATTGCGCCATGCGATCGGGCCATGCGCGGATGGCGTCGAAATAGATCGCCGCCTGTTCGGGGTCGTAGAAGCGGAAGTATTGCCATGCGCCGCGATGGTCGTCGGGCAGGCCTTCGACCCGCACCTTGGTGAATTTGCGGAAATGGGCCCAGAGGTCCTCCAGCGACGCGGTCGAGCGCAGGTAGATGCCAGCGTCCTTCGCCCAGTGAGTCCAAGGCGTGGGGGGATCGGTTTGTGTGAACAGGGCGCGGGTGAAGTTGTTGCCATCCTCCAGCCGCACGATCCACGGGGCGACATGGCCCAACTCGTCCAGCGCGTCGCCGGTAAACAGGCATTTATGCTCCAGCCCCGAGCCGATCAGAAGCTCCGGCAGGTCGTGGATCTTAGCCGCGTCGAGAATGGCGAAGCAGGCGGGCGTCTTGTCGCCTAGAGGGCCAAATAGCGAGGCGTGCAGCGTGTCCGGCACGCATTTGCGTTCGATGATGTCCAATTGCGCGTCGAGCGGGGCCAGGTCCGCGATAAGCTCGACCGTCGTGCTGGTCGGTTGGTCTGCGGAGGTGTCGACGGCGGTTACCAGTTGCCACATGTCATCCATGTCAGAACCCGTCTGTTAAACAAAAACTCGTCAAGTACCCCTACAGCATGCGCCTCTGGGTCGAGTCTGGCAATAAAACGATATGCCTTGTTTTCAAGGGTTTGGCGCGATGAACGCTTTATTCACGGGCGTGAATTGACCGAGATTTCCTGTGTCAGCTGCCCGCTGTCGCGGTTGAAGATGAGGATGCGGTCATCGGCAGTGACCACGGCATACCATGTCGGCGCCTGCGTGAAGGCGGTGGTGCGGGTGCCGTCGGGAAGCTCGATATACTCGGGCAGGGCGAGGTCCGGCGTGGCGCTGTTCAAGCGGATGACAAGCAGCGTGATCATCACTACAAGGCCCACAATCATCGTTGCGGTCAGGGTCGTTACCAGCCGCCGCAGAAACTTCAGGTTGGCGGGCTCCTCCGCCGGGAATTCGGGATTGGTATTCATGTCGCCTCAAACTATCGCGGTCGAGATCACGGATGCCCCACCTGCGCGTCTTGATAAGGCACTGGCCCTGTTTGCGCCAGTCGAAGCGCAGCTGAGTCGATCACGAATTGTTAAACTGATCGAGCAGGGCGCCGTGGCGCTGGACGGCGTTGTGGTGACCGAGCCGAAAACCAAGGCCGAGCAGGGTCAGATTTGGCAGATTACCATGGGCGAGGCGGTGGAGTACGACACCGTGGCCGAGGACATTCCGCTGGACGTGATCTTCGAGGATGACGCGCTGATCGTGGTGAATAAACCTGCGGGAATGGTGGTGCATCCGGCCCCCGGCTCGCCCAATGGAACGCTGGTCAACGCCTTGTTGCATCACTGCGCCGACAGCCTGTCGGGGATTGGCGGCGAGAAGCGGCCGGGCATCGTGCACCGCATCGACAAGGACACCTCCGGCCTGCTGGTGGTGGCGAAAACGGATATCGCCCATCAGGGACTGGCCAAACAGTTCGAGAAACACACGGTCGAGCGGCGCTACAACGCGCTGGTTTACGGCGTGCCGGAGGCGTCCGATCCGCGCCTGAACGGCCTGCCGGGGGTGGCGTTCGAGCAAGGCAACATCCTGCGCATCATCGCCAACCTTGCCCGCCACAAGACCGACCGCCAGCGTCAGGCGGTCGTCAAGAACGCGGGTCGCCACGCCATCACCCGCGTGCGGGTTCTGGAGCGGTTCGGGACGCCTGCGGTACTGTCGCTGCTGGAATGCTGGCTGGAAACCGGCCGCACGCACCAGATCCGCGTGCATATGGCCCATGTCGGTCATTCACTTGTCGGTGATCCGGTCTATGGCGGGCGGCGGAAACTGGCCAGGAACGCCCTGCCGGAGGCCGCGCAGGAGGCGATCCGCGCATTTCCGCGGCAGGCGCTCCACGCGGCCACGCTGGGGTTCAAACATCCTGTTTCCGGCGAAATGTTGCGGTTCGAGGCACCTTTACCGCCTGATTTTCAGGCGCTTTTGCAGGAATTGGTCTGAATTTCTGACGTTTATGTGAGTAGGCGTAACATGCACTTACGGAACTATATCCGTTGCCCTACATTAATGTGTAAGTAACCCGCACAGCCTATGTGCGCACCAACATCTTGAGCGGGGTTCAACCCGCTCGTATACACTCAACGCGGAAGAGCACACCTTTTAAGGGGGGCATGACACAATGGCGAATTACACCGGATTACCGGCTCCGAGTCCTGAACAGGGCCTGAACCGCTACATGCAAGAAATCCGCAAGTTCCCGATGCTGGAACCTGAGGAAGAATATATGCTGGCGAAGCGTTGGGTCGAAGATGAAGACACGGATGCTGCGCATAAGCTGGTCACGTCCCATCTGCGCCTCGCAGCCAAGATTGCCATGGGCTATCGCGGATACGGGCTTCCGGTGGCCGAAGTGATTTCAGAGGCCAATGTTGGCCTGATGCAGGCCGTCAAGAAGTTCGACCCCGAAAAGGGCTTCCGTCTCTCGACCTATGCGATGTGGTGGATCCGGGCGTCCATTCAGGAATATGTGCTGCGTTCGTGGTCGATGGTAAAATTGGGCACAACCTCCGCGCAGAAAAAGCTGTTCTTTAACCTGCGCAAGGCGAAGAACCGCATCGGCGCGCTGGAAGAGGGTGATTTGCGCCCAGAAAACGTGGCCCGCATCGCCAGCGACCTGAATGTGACCGAAGATGAAGTGATCTCGATGAACCGGCGCATGTCGGGCGGGGATGCATCGCTGAATGCGGTGGTGTCGGCCGATGGCGAAGGGGCGACGCAATGGCAGGACTGGCTGGAGGATGAGGATGCCGACCAGGCCAGCGATTACGAAAGTCAGGACGAGCTGGAAACCCGCCGCGAATTGCTGGCCGAGGCGATGGAGGTTCTGAACGACCGGGAACGCGACATCCTTGAGCAACGCCGCCTAAAGGAAAAGGCCGTGACGTTGGAGGAATTGTCGGGACAATACGACGTGTCCCGCGAGCGTATCCGCCAGATCGAGGTCCGCGCCTTCGAGAAGCTGCAAGAGCGGATGCGGGAACTCGCCGCCGAAAAAGGTCTGTTAGAAGACGCCTAATTTTCGCCAAACTGGAATGTGACAAGGGGCCGTGCTATGCGCGGCCCTTTATGCTGTGCGGGAAGAGGGTGATATGGGGCAAATGACAGACTGGACTGCGCGATGATGTTCTCCCGCGCTGCTCCCGTGGCGCTGTTTACGGCGTTTTGTATAAGTGTGGCAGCGGCTTACGTGACCGAGGGTCGCAAGCCGCTGACGCGTCCCGGTGCGATGACCGACGCGCAGTTGGCGGCGCTTGATATCTACTATGAAGAAATGCGCCGCGTTTTACAGGTGGGCGATACAGCCGGTTTCGAGGGACTGATATCGTCACAATATATGTCCATGGAAACCGGTGGTGCGGTCAAGATCAAGCCGGATATCCTGCCGCCCCCTTACGAAGACCTGCGTGACCTGCTGTCGGATGGCAGCGTCGCCTCGGTCAAGGCGTTGCTGGACGCCAACCCCGGTCTGGACCTCAACAGCCCGCAGGGGCGTCACGGCGCGGTGCCGCTGATCTGGGCCACGGGGCATCCCGATTTCATGCCGCAGATGGTCGCCGCATTGCTGGAGCAGGGGGCCGATCCGCGCTTCCAGACCGCGCATGGCTACACGCTGCTTCACGCGATGGCGTCGCCCTTCAACTATCAGTCAAGCACCAAGGATGTTCAGGACACGCTTGCGCTTTTGCCGCCGGATATCCTGCCTATGGCCGCCAGGAACGGGCTGACAGCCCTGCATCTGGCGTTGATAAACGCCCAGACGCCGCAAGCGACGAGCCTGCTGGCCCAAGGGGCCGATCCCAACGCGCCCACGCCCGTCATGGGCACGGACGAGACCTTTCCGGGCCAGCCGCCGCTGATGATTGCGGGCGGTGACTTCAGGGTGGTGCAGGCCTTGCTCGCGGCAGGGGCGGACCCGCTGGCGACCGATGCCAAGGGGCGGTCGGTGCTGGATGCGGTCACAGAAGGTGCGCGGGTGGCGGAATTGGACCTGCAAGAGCGGCTCAGCGCCAGCGCGGCCGAGGAAAGCGACCGCGCCTATGCGGCGGATTACGCTCGCGCCCGCGACATGATCCGCGCGGCGGTGGATGGACGCTTGGCCCGCGGGGAGTGAGGCGTCGGGCGGCCTCTGGGTTGAACGGCAGCTTGGAGCCCATATCTGAAAGGGTGAACGCTTTCGGCGGCTTTGGAGGTATGCGACATGGCGGGTGGTTGGACTAGAGACGGTGCGGTTTCCGAGCAGATCGAAGCGTCTATCAGCGACGAGTTGGCACGGATGCGCGCGCGCAGGGTGCCGCAGGGCGAGAGCCTGACCCATTGTGCGGATTGTGAAGAGCCGATCCCCGAGGCGCGTCGGTTGGCTTTGCCGGGAGTAAAACTGTGTATCGACTGCGTGCGCGAGCGGGATGGCGCGTTCAAGGCGCGGGGCGGGGTCAACCGGCGCGGCTCCAAGGACAGTCAGCTGAAATAGGTCAGTGCTTTAAATGCCTAATTCCAAACGCATTTTCTTGGTGAGCTTGGCGGCGACCATGTCGTAGGAGGCGCGGATATGCGCCTCCAGCTCGGCATCGGACAAGCCGGGTAGTTTGTAGTGCTGTATCCATTTCATGCCGCGCGACGCCAGATAGGGCGCAGGCCGCAGCCCCGGCATGTCGGGCAGGATTTCCCAAGCGATATCAGACACTTTGAAAGTGAACGCATCCGCCCCGTCGGACCAGCCGCACAGCGCAAAGACCTTGGGCCCGACTTTCCACACATCCGCATTGCCCCATTGCACCACATGGTTGGTGGCGGGCAGGGAGGCGCAGAAGGCGTTGAACTCGTCGCGGGTCATTGGGGCGGGTGGCTCGGGTGATTTTGTACGTCGTGTCTGCGGTGTACAGGATTTGCGAGGTTTGTACAAAGTTTGGGGCGGCGCTATCCGCGCCGCCCTTGTCATTTGCTTAGAGGCCGGGAAGAAGGTCCAGCAGACCGCGTTTCCCGAAGGTCGCACCGCGTTCGGCGCCGAACTTGAATTGTGCGCCGATGCCGACGAAGGCTTCGGAATCAGACACGCCCGATGCGCTTGCTCTCAGCGTTCCAACTTCGGCATTGAGATTGAACGTTTCCGTCAAATCGTGATCGACTTTAAGCCCGATACGGGTGACGTCCACGCCACCATCGAAGTCTACGCGGTCAATGGAACCACCCAAACCGGTCTGCTCGTTCAAGCCGTAGCGCCCCGAGATTCCAAGTATGTTGCCAGAAATGCCAGCTTCGTCGCCTGTCGCGAGGTACATTTCCGCGTCGAAATCGGCGAACTCATAGCCGCCTTCGATGCCGTAGAAATCAATATCGGTGGTGCCGTCGCTATCGCGGCCATAGAACAGGCCAAGCGAGGCGACCTCATTCACGTGATACAGTGCGTGCAGCGTGACGTTGGTGCCGCTATCATTAACGAGATTGAAATCGTGGTAGCTCAGATCAAGCTGTGCGCCGAAATTGCGGGTGAATGCGGCCTCGACGGAGCCTTGCAGGGCCAATTTGGAAACATCTGTTTCATCGGTGAATGCCGAATAGCTGAGGTCGACGGAACCGCCTGTCAGCTCGAACGCGACGGATGGCTGAATGGATGCGCACAGGGCCAATGCGGCCAATGCGTGAATACTGCTCTTCATAGTGTTTTCTTTCGTGGTGATGTTGTACGAGACCGTTAACGTCTCAGTAACAACCTTGTGCGCACACCCCTTGCCGCATGCAATCTGAAGAATTTTTCCTATTTACAACAGTTGCTTAATCGGCACATTTCATCTGCTTCCAGCGCCCCTTGGCGGTGTCATCCTTTCGGCGAGGGTCTGGGTTTCCCCAGAAGAGGGAAGGCTCAACGACACGTCATGCGCCCCATTTTCGCTTCAGTCTGTGGGCGCGAACTGGTCTGCCTTGGCGCGTGCCCAACGTGCATGATAGCCGCCGGGATCGTCCTTGGCTTTTTTGAGCAGGGAGCCGATCTCCAAGCTAAAGAACGCCTCATCGCCCGTGACCATCTGGGCGTCCGCCTGCCGGATCATCAGGTGGCGCGGCAGGAAGTCACCGGGGTTGGACAGACCCGCAGCCCCTGCCATTTCGCCCAATGCAGCAAGCGTATTCTTGTGGAAGCGGGCGACGCGTTTGGCTTTACCCACGGGGTCAAGCGCACGCTGGCGCAATGGATCTTGCGTCGCGACCCCGACCGGACAGTGGTTGGTGTGACAGGCCTGTGCCTGTATGCAGCCGATCGCGAACATGTAGCCGCGGGCAGAGTTGCACCAGTCGGCGCCAATCGCCAGCGCACGGGCTATATCAAACGCGGTGACGATTTTGCCAGCGGCTCCGATTTTGACCTGATCGCGTAGACCGGCGCCGCGCAGCGTATTGTGCACGAATGTCAGGCCCTCGACCATCGGCATCCCGACATGGTTGGCGAATTCCAATGGTGCGGCCCCGGTGCCGCCTTCGGCTCCGTCAACGACGATGAAATCCGGGACAATGCCCGTTTCAAGCATGGCCTTGACCATGCACATGAATTCCCGCCGGTGGCCGATACACAGCTTGAAGCCTACAGGTTTGCCGCCTGACCTCTCCCGCAAAACTCCGAGAAAGCGCATCATTTCCAAGGGTGTCGAAAAGGCAGAGTGACTGGCGGGCGAGACGCAATCCTGCCCCATCGGAACGCCGCGTGCTTCGGCAATTTCAGGGCTGATTTTAGCCGCGGGCAGCATGCCGCCATGGCCGGGTTTCGCCCCCTGACTGAGTTTTACTTCGATCATTTTGATTTGGGGGTCTGCGGACTGCTCGGCAAACCTTTCGGCGCTAAAGGTGCCGTCTTCATTGCGGCAGCCGAAGTAGCCCGAGCCGACCTCGTAGATCAAATCGCCGCCGCCTTCCCTGTGGTATCGGCTGATCCCACCCTCGCCGGTATCATGCGCAAACCCGCCCATTTTTGCGCCGGTATTCAGGGCCGAAATGGCGTTGGCCGAAAGCGCGCCAAAGCTCATCGCCGAGATGTTGTAGAGCGACGCGTTGTAAGGTTGTTTGCAATCCTTCCCGCCGATTTTCACACGGAAATCCGTATCAATCAGGTGCGCGGGCATGACTGAATGCGTGACCCATGCATAGCCCGCATCATAAGCCCGCATTCGCGTGCCAAAGGGGCGTTTGTCTTCCATGCCTTTCGCACGCTGATACACCAAAGACCGGTCGTCACGGCTGAACGGCTCTTCGTCCTGATCGCTCTCGATCAGATATTGCCGGATTTCGGGGCGAATCCCTTCGAACAGAAACCGCATATGGCCGATCACGGGGTAGTTGCGAAGAATGGAATGGCTGCGCTGCGTCACGTCGATACAACCGAGCACTGTCAGGGCGCTGAAGATCAACAGTGGAATCAGCATCCACATCGACCAGAACAGCCCGATCAGCGAGGCGACCGCGAGAATTCCACACAACGCGAATGCCGTAAAACGACCTAAATCAATCTTGGCAAGCATAGGCGCCATCCTCTTATAATCGGCTGATATTCGGGGCAGGATGCCTCAGATTTTGCGATAGGCATAGTAGAAGCGGCATGAAATAATCAGGGTTAGAGCGCGGCGTTTTCGCGATTGCGCTAGCTGTTGCGAGCTATCTGACGAACTCACAGATCCGAAGGGATATTGGCTGTGAAGACCCTGTCGATCGGCGTGGCTTTTTGTCGAAAGCGATGCTGCTCCGTCCCGAAGGGGCGGCGTAGAAGGTGTTGTCCTACCCCTCCATCGCCTCCAACTCGTTGATCATTCCAGAGATCATCGACAGGCCCTTGTCCCAGAATTTCGGGTCGGACGCGTCCAACCTGAACGGGGCCAGCAGCTCTTTGTGGTGCTTGGAGCCGCCGGCTTTCAGCATGTCGAAATACTTGTCCTGGAAGTCGTCCCCGCCTTCCTCGTAGACCGCATAGAGCGCGTTTACCAAGCCGTCGCCGAAGGCGTAGGCGTAGACGTAGAAGGGCGAGTGGACGAAATGCGGGACGTAGGACCAGAAGGTCTCGTAGCCGTCCATGTATTCGAACGCGGGGCCAAGGGATTCCGCCTGCACCGACATCCACAATGCGCCGATATCGTCGGGGGTCAGCTCGCCATGGGAGCGGGCCTCGTGGAGTTTGCATTCGAAATCGTAGAAGGCGATCTGGCGGACGACGGTGTTGATCATGTCCTCCACCTTGCCGGCGAGCAGGATTTTACGCTCGGCTTGGGTCTTGGCCTTGGAGAGCATCTTGCGGAACGTCAGCATCTCGCCAAAGACGGAGGCGGTTTCGGCCAGCGTGAGTGGGGTGGAGGACAACAGCTCGCCCTGACCCGCGGCAAGCACCTGATGGACGCCGTGGCCCAGCTCGTGCGCGAGGGTCATGACGTCGCGGGGTTTGCCAAGGTAGTTGAGCATCACGTAGGGGTGGACATCGGCGACGGTGGGGTGGGCGAAGGCGCCGGGGGCCTTGCCGGGCTTGACGCCCGCGTCGATCCAGCCGCGGTTGAAGAACGGCTCGGCGATGCCAGCCATCTCCGGGGCGAAGTCGTGATAGGCCTCCATCACGGTTTGCTGCGCTTCTTCCCAGCTCACCAAGCGCGGGTCTTCCAGCGGCAGGGGCGCGTTGCGGTCCCAGACCTGCATGACGTCAAGGCCCAGCCATTTGCGCTTCAACTCGTAATAGCGGTGCGACAGTTTTGGGTAGGCAGCGACGACGGCGTTGCGCAGGGCCTCGACCACCTCGGGCTCCACATGGTTGGCGAGGTGCCGGCCTGTCTGCGGCGTGGGCATGCCACGCCAGCGGTCCTCGATCTGCTTCTCTTTCGCCAGCGTGTTGTGGACGCGGGAGAACAGCTTCACGTTCTCGCCGAAAACCCTCGACAGCTCGCGCGCACCGGCCTCGCGTTTGGTGCGGTCGGGGTCGGTGAGCAGGTTGAGGGTGCCTTCAATGCCAAGCTCTTCGCCGTCGACCTCGAATTTCAGCCCGGCGATGGTCTCGTCGAACAGCCGGTTCCATGCGGCGGCGCCGACGGCTGACTGGTCATGGAGGAACTTCTCCAACTCGTCGGACAGCTGGTAGGGGCGCATGGCGCGCAGGCGGTCGAAGATGGGCTTGTAGCGGGCGAGGTCGGGGTCTTGCGCGAATAGCGCATCAAGTTTGTCATCAGGGATGCGGTTGATTTCAAGCGAGAAAAACACCAAAGGCGTGGAGAACGCGGTGATCTTGTCCTGCGCGTTGGCCATGAACTGGGCGCGTTCCGCGTCGGTGGTGTTCTGGTAGTAACGCAGGCCCGCGTAGGACATGATGCGGCCGGAAATCAGATCGATCTTCTCGTAGCGCAGCACACAATCTAAAAGACCCTTGGCGTCCAGATCTGCCAGCTTGCCTTCGTAATCGGCGGCAAACTCGGCGCAGGCGTTCTCCAGCCAGTCCATGTCACGCTTGAATTCCTTGGCGTCGGGGGCGGTATAGAGGTCGCTCAGATCCCAGTCGGGCAGGTTGCCCAATCCGCCGTTGCCCTCGTTAATGTCACGGAAAGGCTGTTTGGGGGCGGGCAGGAATGGCGAGCGCATGGGAAATCCTTTGTTGGTGTTTGGGTGCAACCTAAGTCTGGCGCGCGGCGGCAACAAGGCATGGGTTTTGAAATAATCAAGGCTCTGCAAGGCACCTGATTTCATCTTGGCATAAATATTCCCGCCGGAGGCTCCCAAACCAGCCACATCCGAAACCTAGCTGTCTGTCCCCATCACCGCCACAAAAAGCCGTCCAAAAACATCACGCCGCCCGCACAAGCGGGCGACACTCAGGTCAGGCGTCTTCCAATTCCACCAACAGGTCCTTGGCATCGATCTGGCCGCCCGGGGTGACATGCACCGCCTTGATGACCGCGTCGCGTTCGGCGTGGATGCCGGTTTCCATCTTCATCGCCTCGATGGTCAGCAGCAGGTCGCCTTCCTTGACCTTCGCGCCGACACGGGCCGCGATGGTGCCGACAACGCCGGGCATGGGCGCGCCGATATGGTTGGGGTTGCCCAGTTCGGCTTTCGGCATCTTCGCGGTTGCGGCGGCGACCTTGCGGTTGGGCACGCGGACCACGCGCGGGGCGCCGTTCAACTCGAAGAACACGCGGGCCTCACCTTCCTCGTTGGTCTCCCCCACCGCTTGCATGCGGATTTCCAGTGTCTTGCCGGGGTCGATTTCGGCGCTGATCTCCTCGCCGGAGTCCATGCCGTAGAAGAACGTCCGCGTGGGCAGGGTGCGCACGGGACCGTAGATCTTGTGGCGGGCTGCGTAGTCGGTGAAGACCTTGGGATACATCAGGTAGCCGTTCAGATCCTCGTCGTCGATTTCGCGCCCGTCCAGTTTGGCGGACAGCTCGGCGCGGGTGGCTTCCAGATCGACCGGCTCCAGCTTTTCGCCGGGGCGGTGGGTCATGGGTTTCTCGCCCTTGAGCACCTTTTTCTGGATCGCTTTCGGCCAGCCGCCCGGGGGTTGCCCCAGATTGCCGCGCATCATGTCGATGACGCTGTCGGGGAATGCCACCTCGGTCTTGGGGTCTTCCACCTGCTCGCGGGTCAGGCCCTGACTAACCATCATCAGCGCCATGTCACCGACGACCTTGGAGGACGGCGTGACCTTCACGATATCCCCGAACATCTGGTTCACATCCGCGTAGGTCTGGGCGACCTCGTGCCAGCGGTCCTCCAGCCCCACGGAACGCGCCTGCGCCTTGAGGTTGGTAAACTGCCCGCCCGGCATCTCGTGCAGGTAGACCTCGGACGCGGGGGCCTGCATCCCGCTCTCGAACGCCGCGTATTGACCGCGCACGGCTTCCCAATAGTCGGAGATCGCGCGGACGGTCTTGATGTCGATGCCGGTATCGCGCTCGGTGTGTGCCAGCGCCTCGACCACGGAGCCGAGGGTCGCCTGGCTGGTGTTGCCCGACAGCGCGTCCATGGCGCAATCGACGGCGTCCGCACCAGCGGCGGAGGCCGCGAGGATCGACGCGATTGCCCCGCCTGCGGTGTCGTGGGTGTGGAAATGGATCGGCAGGCCGACCTCTTCCTTCAGCGCCTTTATCAGGATCGTCGCGGAGGCGGGCTTCAGCAGCCCCGCCATGTCTTTCAGGCCCAGAATATGTGCGCCTGCGTCTTTGAGCTGTTTGCCCATCTCGACATAGTATTTCAGGTTATATTTCGCGCGGTCGGGGTTGAGGATGTCGCCGGTGTAGCAGATCGCCCCTTCGCAGACCTTTCCGGACTCGTTCACCGCGTCCATAGCCACGCGCATGTTCTCGACCCAGTTCAGGCTGTCGAACACGCGGAACACGTCGACGCCGGTTTCCGCCGCCTGACGGACGAATTCCTGTACCACGTTGTCGGGGTAGTTGGTGTAGCCCACGCCGTTGGAGGCACGCAGCAGCATTTGGGTCAGCAGGTTCGGCATGGCCTTGCGCAGGTCGCGCAGCCGTTGCCACGGGCATTCCTGCAAGAAGCGGTAGGCCACGTCGAATGTCGCCCCGCCCCAGCATTCCATGGAGAACAGCTGCGGCATGTTCGCGGCATAGGTCGGGGCCACGCGGATCATGTCGATGGAGCGCATGCGGGTGGCCAGCAGCGACTGGTGCCCGTCGCGCATGGTGGTGTCGGTGATCAGCAACTGTTTCTGGTCGCGCATCCAATCGGCCACGGCCTGCGGCCCGTGATCGTCAAGGATGTTGCGGGTGCCGTAGGCAATCTCGCCCAAGGGTTGCGGCGCTTGCGGTATCCGCGCCTCGGCGGGGACGGGGCGGCCTTCGGTTTCCGGATGCCCGTTCACCGTGATATCGGCGATATAGGTCAGGATTTTGGTCGCGCGGTCGCGGCGCTTCTTGAAGTCGAACAGCTCCGGCGTCTGGTCGATGAACTTGGTGTGATATTCGTAGTTCAGGAAGGTCGGGTGCTTGAGCAGGTTTTCCACGAAGGAAATGTTGGTCGACACGCCACGGATACGGAACTCGCGCAGGGCGCGGTCCATGCGGGCGATGGCGGTCTCGGGGGTGGGGGCCCAGGCGGTGACCTTCTCCAGCAGGCTGTCGTAGAAGCGGGTGATCACCGCGCCGGAATAGGCGGTGCCGCCGTCGAGCCGGATGCCCATGCCGGTGGCCACCCGGTAGGCGGTGATGCGGCCATAGTCCGGGATGAAGTTGTTTTGCGGGTCTTCCGTGGTGATGCGGCATTGCAGGGCGTGGCCGTCGAGCTTGACGTCATATTGCGAGGCGCAGCCGGTGGCCTCGATCAGGGACTTGCCCTCGGCGATGAGAATTTGAGCGCGGACGATGTCGATGCCGGTGACTTCCTCGGTGACGGTGTGTTCCACCTGCACGCGGGGGTTGACCTCGATGAAGTAGAACTCGCCCGAGTCCATATCCATCAGGAACTCGACCGTACCTGCGCATTCGTATTTCACATGTTCGCAGATTTTCTTGCCAAGCTGGCAGATTTTCTCGCGCTGTGTGCTGGACAGATATGGCGCGGGGGCGCGTTCGACGACCTTCTGGTTGCGGCGCTGGACCGAGCAGTCGCGCTCGTAAAGGTGGTAGATATGCCCGTGGCTGTCACCTAGGATCTGCACCTCTACGTGGCGGGCGCGCTCGATCATCTTTTCCAGATAGCCCTCGCCATTGCCGAAGGCGGCTTCGGCCTCGCGGCGACCTTCGAGCACCTTTTCTTCCAACTCGTCCTCGGACTTGATCGGGCGCATCCCGCGTCCGCCACCGCCCCATGACGCCTTGAGCATCAGGGGGTAGCCGACCTCTGCCGCTTCCTTGCGGATCGCGTCCATATCGTCGCCCAGCACTTCTGTGGCGGGGATGACCGGCACACCTGCCTCAACAGCCACGCGGCGGGCGGAGGCCTTGTCGCCAAGTGCGCGCATGGTTTCGGCCCGTGGGCCGATGAACTTGATGCCCGCCGCGTCACAGGCATCGACGAAATCTGGGTTCTCCGACAGCAGGCCGTAGCCCGGATGGATCGCGTCTGCGCCCGACATCTGGGCCACGCGAATGATCTCCTCGATGCTCAGATAGGCGGCGACGGGGCCAAGGCCCTCGCCGATCTTGTAGGCCTCGTCCGCCTTGAAGCGGTGCAGGCCCAGCTTGTCCTCCTCGGCATAGACGGCGACGGTTTTCTTACCCATCTCGTTGGCGGCACGCATCACACGGATGGCAATTTCACCGCGGTTGGCAATGAGAATTTTCTGAAACTCGGCCATGGCAGGAGGACCCCTATCTTTGCAGTTGCAGCATGAATAGGGCGAAAGTTGCGTTGCGTAAACTGGCTATGACTGGATAGCGGCAGGTTTTTGTTGGCGCTAACGCTGTCGCAAATGATCCCGAACCAACTGCAGTGATTCTTCCAAAGCTGCTGCATGAGCGTTGGTCCAGTCGTCTGTGGCGCGAGCGCGGGCGGCCGATGCTTGATGTTGAATAAAGTCAACCGGCAGGCGTCCTATTGCATCCGGGATCCGCGGGTCGGCGTCGGCATCCAGAAGAAGACGCAAAACCTCTGGCTTGGACGCAGCGAGCATGAGCGGGGTTGCGTGTGCCAGCTTCCGCGGCTCGAAACCTTCTGGGAGGCATTTGGTGATGTCTGCGCCCAATGGCAGTAGAGCCGCAACTTGCGCCGCGCCGCCTTGGATAATCGCGCGGTGCAAGACGGACCAGTGTCCGGCTGGACAGTGATTAACATCTGCCCCGTGGTTTGCGAGCAACGCCATCAGCGCGGCTTCACTGTCTTGCGTGACCGTTTCGAGATGGTGGTAACCCATCGCCCATGACAGTGCATTGTCCCCGTCGGGGTGCAGGATTCCAGCGTCTGCTCCGGCGGCGATCAGCGGGGCGATGTTTTCGACCTTTCTGCCGGGGGCGTCGAGCGCCGCCAGAAGGGCAGTGTGCTGCGGAGGACCGGATGGTAGGTTCGGATCGGCACCCGACCGCAGGAATTCGTCGATTGCGCCCTGTGTCCCGAGTGCGATTTGTTCGTAGAGGTCTGGGCCTTCGATAAATGGGTCTTCAAGGTCGATGGCCTCCAGCCCTGCTTCGGCAAGGAAAGCCTGAAGCTCGTCCTCGCTCATGTCTTCGTCGTATTCATCGTTCTCAGCGACAGTAATGCCCATGACGTTCATATCCATCTCCGGCCCCTCAAGCAGGAGCGCATCTGCGCGTTCCAGATCCCCGACCCACAGCGCGGCTTGCGTGTTTTCCGTATGATGCCGGGCGTTCCGGGTTCCCTCCTGCAAAGCGGCTTGCTGCGCCGCAAATCCGGGGATGTCGATATCCGTTGCATCGACGATATCGCCCAGCTTTCCTATGATCGCTTCAAGCCCTGCCAAATCTTGCTTTTCGGTTGCGCCCATGACGCCTTTGATCAGATCGAATATCGCCTTTTGACCTTCTTCCGGGTTCATTTCGGGTTTTGACTTGCCACTCATATCGCCTGCCTTCGTTTACGCTTTGGCGAGTGATGCCTCGCGAAGGTGGCGATGCTGTGTCGAAAATCGCTAAATTATGCGGTTCTTGATGTCACCAAGGCTTCTGGTACCCAACTGCCCCATATTCGATGCCATGTCCTTGGCCAGCATATCGGCCAGATGGGCGGGGCCAGCGTCGCCCAAGGCTCCGAGCGCGTAGTGCCACGGGCGGCCCATCATGACGAAATCGGCACCGAGCGCTATGGCGCGGAGGATATCCAGACCGCCCTCAATGCCGCTGTCGAAGACCAGCGGCAGGGTGGTGGCGGCGCGGACGTGGGGGAGGGCTTCAATGGTGGACGGCCCGCCGTCGAACTGGCGGCCTGCGTGGTTGGAGACCCAGAGCGCGTCGACGCCCTCTTGTCGCCCAAGGCTCCGAGCGCGTAGTGCCACGGGCGGCCCATCATGACGAAATCGGCACCGAGCGCTATGGCGCGGAGGATATCCAGACCGCCCTCAATGCCGCTGTCGAAGACCAGCGGCAGGGTGGTGGCGGCGCGGACGTGGGGGAGGGCTTCAATGGTGGACGGCCCGCCGTCGAACTGGCGGCCTGCGTGGTTGGAGACCCAGAGCGCGTCGACGCCCTCGTCTTGCAGCCGCGCGGCGTCGTCGGCGTTGCACACGCCCTTGACGATCAGCGGACCGTCCCATTCGTCGCGCAGGTATTTGACGTAGTCCCAGTCGGGCGAGGTGCGAAGCAGGTAGCCGACATGCTCGGTCGAGGACAGGCTGGTGGTCTGCTCGGCGTAACTGTCCATCAGCTTCATGCGGGGCATGCCGGTTTTGCGGATTCCGTTGAGCCACGCGGGGCGCAGCGCCGCCTGCAGGGCAAGACGGCCGGTCAGTCGCGGGGGCTGGGTCAAGCCGCCACGGGTCTGGCGTTCGCGTCGGGAGGCCACGGGGACGTCGACGGTCATAATCAGCGTGTTGAAGCCTGCCGCCTTGGCGCGTTTCATCATGTCTTTACGAATGTCGGGGTCGCGGGGAGGGTACATCTGGAACCATGCGTCCTCGCCCAGATACGGGGCGACGTCCTCGGGCGTTTGGGTGGCGACGGTGGACATGGAATAGGGGATGCCTTGGCGGGCGGCCTCCTGGGCCAGCAGGCGTTCGGCGCCGGGCCAGATCAGGCCGGACATGCCGACGGGCGCGATGCCGAAGGGCAGCTTGTAGTCGCGGCCAAGGAAGGTTGTGGACAGGTCGGGCGTGAACTCACCATGCAGGATGGAGGGGCGCAGCAGCACCTCGTCCAGTTTGGTGCGGTTGCGTTGCAGCGTGGCTTCCTGACCGGTTGCGCTGTCGAGATATTCCCAGACGAAATGCGGGATGCGCTTGCGGGCGCGGGCCTTGAGGTCGGAGAGGCCGGGGTATTTTGCGTGGTGATCCATCGTGGCGGCCCTCAGAACTGGCGTAGAAACTTGTACATACGGCGCTGCGCATCACCGGTCCATATGTTGATATGGCCCGCGCCCTGAACCGGGTAAAGCTCCTTCTGGGAGGAGCCCGCGGCGGCAAGGATGGCGCGGCCCATGGAGGGCGGTATCAGATTGTCGCGGGTGCCGTGCAGGATCAGCAGCGGGGCTTTGACCTTAGGGGCGCGGTCGATGCTGGGCCAGCGACTGAGCATCAGGCCCGTCGCCAGCGGCAATTGCGGATGCAGATGCGCGGCGACGTCCTTGAGGGAGGTGAAGGGCGACTCGAGGATGACGGCTTTGGGGCTGTTCGTCGTTGCAAGCTGGATGGCGACGGCGGCACCGATACTTTCGCCATAGAGGATCGGCGTGGTGGGTGTTCCGGTGAGCTGGCCGTTGGTTATCGCTGTGTACAGCGCGGTCATGTCGGCGGTAATGCCTGCCTCGGTCGGCCAGCCCTTGCTGCCGTTGCCGCCGCGCAAACTGGGGGCCACAAGGCCGTAGCCGCGATCCATCAGCCGCTGGAAACGGGCTGTGCGTTTGGCGACGTGGCCCGCATTGCCGTGGATATAGAGGATCGTCGGCTTGCCGCGCTGGGGTGCGGCGGTCCAGACGATCATGCTGCCGACCTTGGTCACGGCGATGCGCGAATCCGAAGGGGTGATGGCACGCGGGTCGAGAGGGTAGACCAACAGGCGTTCCAGCGTGAAATACGCGCCGAAGAACAGTGCCAGCAGTACGGCGAGGCGAAGGAGCAGGCGCATTATTCGACTGTGTAGGGCAAGGTGCCGCGCTGGTCGTGATCGACGCTGAGCTTGCTTTCCAAGGGCGGGACGGAGCGTTGGTGGCAATCGCGGCGCGGGCAGATGCGGCAGGAGATACCGATGGGCTCAAACGCTTGTGGGCTGGCGGGGAGCATGTCGTCGGCATAGACGAGAGCGCTTGCATGGGTCATCTCGCAGCCCAAGGCGATCGCGTAGCGACGGGTCGGCGCGGTGAAGCTGCCGCCGGGTTTGGACACGTCGCGGGCGATGGAGATGTAGCGCACACCGTCGGGCGTCTCGGCCAGTTGGCGCAGGAAGCGGCCGGGGGTTTCAAACGCGCGGTGGACGTTCCACAGCGGGCACGGACCGCCGAAACGGGCGAATTGCAGGCGCGTGGCGGAGTGGCGTTTGGTGATGGTGCCGGCTTGGTCGACGCGCACGAAGAAGAACGGGATGCCCTTGGCGCCGGGGCGTTGCAGGGTGGAGAGGCGGTGGGCGACCTGCTCGATCGACGCGCCGAACTGGTCGGCGAGCTGTTCGAGATCGTGGCGTGTGGTTTGCGCCGCCTCCAGAAAGGCGGTGTAGGGCATGAGTGCTGCACCGGCAAAGTAGTTGGCGAGGCCGATCTTGGCGATATGGCGGGCGGCGTCGGTCTGGAAGCGGGCGAGGTCGAGGGTGGCTTCCAGAAGCTCGTTTTGTTCTAGAAGTGCAATCTGGTGCAGCAGTTGGAAGCGCTGGGTGGACGGGGCAGAGCTTGCCGCCAAACGCAAGGTGTTGCTGACGGGATCGTAGCGGCGCAAGCGCTTGCTGTCGGTAAAAACGAGTTCAAATTTCAGGTTTCCCGTGCGCAGGACGTCGCCCTCGATGGTGCTGGCGAAGCGCTCGGCGGCGCGATCGACGGCGTCGATGTAATTGTCGCAATAGTGAAAGAAATCGCGGACCTCTTCCCACGGGCTGGGTTGCAAATTCGTCGCTTCCTGACCCAACACTTCGTCCAGCGAGGCGAGGCGCTCGTGGGTCTGGCGGTAGGCGCGGTGCAACTCGATGAAGGCGCGGGACAGGGCGGGCGCGTTCGATGCGGCAAGGCGCAGATCGGCCAGGGGCGGGGCGATTTCGGCGAAGATCGGATCGGACAGGGCCTCCGACATGTCGGTGACCAAGCGCTCGGCGTCGCCAGTGGAAAGCTCCGTCACGTCAAAGCCGAACTCGCTGGCCATGGCGAGAACCACGGATGTGGAAACGGGCCGGTTGTTGTTTTCCATCTGGTTGAGATAGGGCAGCGACACGCCGAGCTTGGCGGCAAAAGCCTTTTGGGTCAGGCTCATACGGGTGCGGAGTTCCCGCAGCTTGGTGCCTGCATAGAGTTTGCGTGGGGCCATGTGCGGCGTGCCTTTGCAGTTTTGCTATGGGCGTCATAGCCTTTGCAAAGCCGCGGCTCAAGCGCTGCGGTTATGGATCGCGGCGCATGACCAGCAGGATGCAAACGAGACTGGCGATGGTGCTGAGCAGCATGACCCATTGCAGCGGATAGCTGCCATGGCCTTGCTCGAGCAGGGCGCCTGCGAGGGCGGCAAGCGCTGCGCCGCCGCCGATCATGATCGCGCCGCCGACACCTGATGCGGTGCCTGCCAGATGCGGGCGCACCGACAGCAAACCGGCGGTGGCGTTGGGCAGCACCATGCCGTTGCCAAGGCCCACGAAGGTGCAGAAGGAAAAGAACGTGAAAGCCGAGCCGTAACCTATTGCAGTAACTACCAAAGACGCGGCCATGCCGAAGACCAGCAGAGCCGCGCCGATCAGGACCATGTGGTTTACGCCGATGCTGACGGAGTAGCGGCCGGAGATCATGTTGCCGACGAAATAGCCGATGGCAGGGACGCCGAAGAGGTAGCGGGTTGTGGTTGGCGGCAGCTCGTAGACGACCGACGCCACATAGGGCGAGCCGCCAAGGAACGCGAAGAACGCGCCGGATGCGAAGGCGGCGGCCAAGGCGTAACCCCAGAAACGCAGGGACGTAAAAAGCTCTGGGTAATCAGCGAATTGTTCGGTGAAGCTGACGGATTTTTCTTGGTTTGTCTCGCCCTGATCCACCCAGCAGAGCAGCGTCATCGCTGCGCCGAGGGCGAAGGTGAACAGGAAGATGGCGCGCCAGCCGAAAAACTCGTCAATAAATCCGCCCAATGTCGGGGCAGCCATCGGGACCAGCGACATGCCCATGGTGACGTAGCCGATCATCGACGCGGCCTCGGCCATGGGGACGACGTCGCGCACGACGGTGCGCGACATGACCATGCCGACGGCGACGGCGGCGGAGATCATGCGGAAGGTGAGGAACATCTCGATCGAGGTGGACAGATAGCAGCCGAGCGACGCCAATGCGAAAATGACCAGCGTGGCCAGGACAATGGGGCGGCGACCGTAGCGGTCGGACATCGGGCCGATAACCATTTGCAGCGCGGCGGTGCAGGCCAGATAGAGCGAGATTGACAGCTGCATGACGCCGTATTCGGTCTCAAACGCCTGCGTCATTGCAGGCAGGGACGGCAGAAAGACCGACATGTTCAACGCAGATACACCGGCCAGAAGCACGAGTGTTACGATATGCGGTGGGGTGGTGCGATCAAATAGTCGCGCGGACGAGTAACTCATTGGGATGAGACTAGGAGCTGATATGAAAAAGTGAACCCGATAGTTTAGCAATTTGCAGTTTTGCAGTATTCTGCTGAACGGGTTTGCGTTATTTGCAAATTTGCCGATTGTCCCTTTGCCGCAGCGCGGCGCGGGTGTAGGTTCTGCGCAACTTATACGGGAGGCCCGCGCCATGAAAGATATCATCAGCGAATTGGAAGACCGCCGCGAAGTGGCGCGCCTTGGTGGCGGGCAAAAGCGCATCGACGCGCAGCACGCCAAGGGCAAGCTGACCGCCCGCGAGCGCATCGAGCTGCTGCTGGACGAGGACAGTTTCGAAGAGTTCGACATGTTCGTCGCCCACCGCTGCACCGACTTTGGTATGGAGCAGGAACGCCCCGCAGGCGACGGCGTGGTGACCGGGTGGGGAACCATTAACGGGCGTCTGGTTTATGTGTTCTCCCAAGACTTTACGGTGTTTGGCGGATCGCTGTCGGAGACCCACGCGCAGAAGATTTGCAAAATTCAGGACATGGCGATCCAGAACGGCGCGCCGGTAATCGGGATCAACGATTCCGGCGGAGCGCGGATACAGGAGGGGGTCGCCTCGCTCGCCGGATATGCGGAAGTGTTCCAGCGCAATATCATGGCTTCGGGCGTGGTGCCGCAGATCAGCCTGATCATGGGGCCATGTGCGGGGGGCGCGGTGTATTCGCCCGCGATGACGGACTTCATCTTCATGGTGAAAGATTCGTCCTATATGTTCGTGACCGGCCCCGACGTGGTGAAAACCGTGACCAACGAGGTCGTCACGGCGGAGGAATTGGGCGGGGCGTCGACGCATACGCGCAAATCCTCGGTGGCGGATGGTGCGTTCGAGAATGATGTGGAAGCGCTGGCGGAGACGCGGCGGCTGGTGGATTTCCTGCCGCTTAACAACCGCCAGAAAGCGCCGGTGCGCCCGTTCTTCGATGACCCTGCGCGGATCGAGGAGAGCCTGGATACTCTGGTGCCGACCAACGCGAACAGTCCCTATGACATGAAAGAGCTGATCACCAAGCTGGCGGATGAGGGGGATTTCTTCGAGATACAGGAGAATTTCGCCAAGAACATCCTGACCGGCTTTATCCGCCTTGAAGGGCAGACCGTGGGTGTCGTGGCCAACCAGCCGATGGTGCTGGCGGGGTGTCTGGATATCGACTCCAGCCGCAAAGCTGCGCGGTTCGTGCGGTTCTGCGATGCGTTCGAGATTCCGATCCTGACGCTGGTCGACGTGCCGGGCTTTCTGCCGGGGACGTCTCAGGAATATGGCGGCGTCATCAAGCATGGTGCCAAATTGCTGTTCGCCTATGGCGAGGCGACAGTGCCGAAAGTGACGGTGATTACCCGCAAAGCCTATGGTGGGGCCTATGACGTGATGGCGTCCAAGCACCTGCGCGGCGACTTCAACTACGCGTGGCCCACCGCCGAGATCGCGGTGATGGGGGCCAAGGGGGCGGTGGAGATATTGTATCGCACCGAACTTGGGGATGCCGACAAGATCGCGGCGCGGACGGCGGATTACGAGGATCGCTTCGCCAACCCGTTCGTGGCCGCTGAGAAAGGGTTTATCGACGAGGTGATCATGCCGCATTCCACTCGCAAACGGGTGGCGCGGGCGTTTGCGTCGCTTCGGGGCAAGTCGCTGAAGAACCCGTGGAAGAAGCATGACAACATTCCTTTGTGATCGGGGTTTCGCCGCGGCTTTGCCGCGCCGACACGCGGGGGCTCCGCCCCCGCACCCCCGAGGTATTTTTGAAGCAATGATGGGGACGGTACCGGGAACAAGGGCCGTTGAGTGTGCGTTGGTCGGCGAAGGAGACCACCATGGCAGACAGACCCAGCATCAAGGACGAAGACACTTACGAAGCGCTCCGCGAGGACGGAGCGTCGAAGGAAAAGGCCGCGCGGATCGCAAATGCGCAGGCGTCGGACGATCAGCAGCCGTCGAAGAAGGGCGGCAAGGCTCCGCCTTACGAGGAGTGGACAAAGGATGCGCTTTACGAGCGCGCGCAGGAGTTGGAGATCGAGGGGCGCTCGGACATGAACAAGGACGAACTGATCGAGGCTTTGCGCGACAACTGACATGCGTTTTGAGAATGACGCTGATCGGATCGGCCTTTGTCACTACGCCGATTCTGGCGGAGCAGCCGCCCCTGCGTGCCGTCTCAGCGGTCGAGTATGAGCCGCACGAAATCCTGTTCGAGCCGGCGGAGGCTGACAGGCCGGAGCGCAGAATCGTCCGTATCCGTCTGGTCGCGCCAGGGATTGCGGATAAAGAGAAATTTGGTTTTGAGGTGATCGAAGCCGACTTTCAGTCGCTGTGTGACAGCGAAGGACTTCGGATTGTTGCTGAATCGGCACCCAATGCGCGTGAAATAATCGTCTCTGTTGCGTCAGGCAGGGTGCCATTCGGCGAAACTGTGCCGAATGTGGTTCAGTATTTCGATGCGTTCTCGGTGGATGGCGATACCTGCGTTTGGGTTGGATTATGACTGAAACACAATATCTTGGCGCATATAGCTCAACCTGTGGCCGTGATGCTTCATTCGCAACACATCGCGATATTGACACATTGAAGATATATTTTTTTGTCAATGGAACGGCTACCTTGCAGGCAGGTTACATTTCTGTGACCCCTAAAGTGTGCGAGGAAGGAGTGGGGATTAGCCCCACTAACGATTCGCCAGACAAAAACAGGAGACCCAGATGTCCAAGAGCATCAAAGCACTCGCAGCCCTCGGCTTCGTCGCAGTTGTCGCAGCATGCGGCGGCCAGCAAGAAGAAGAAGTTGTTATTGTTGAGCCGGTTCAGCAAGAGCCAGTCTACAACAAGTACTAATATATTTGCGGGGCGGGCGTTTCGCACCGCCCCGCAAAACCCCTTTTGGCCCATGGCGCGGTTCTCGCGCGCAGCCGGTTTCCCATCCGACATCCGTAGCCCGAACCGACGCGTCTGCGCGGCCTCTTGGCATGCGCGGGGCATTGTGGGTCATGATCGCCTTTGCACGAGGGCCGCGCCATGCTGAAACACAAGGGCTTTCCGTCCCGACTGCCGGGAACCGATTTCCAGTTCACGATTCGGCGGGATAACAAAAATGGTCCGACACCATTGACCCGCAGGGAGCGTTACGCTGACCGCCGCCCCGCCGACAAGCGCGCGGATGCGGGGTTTGTATGGGCACTGGTGCAGCATTTCGGCGAGGAACCGTTCGAACGGGGCAATCTGGATGCCGGACGACTCAACTGGGTGTTCGGCCGGGAAGTGGTGCCTGCAGAAGATCCTTTTGATCCAAAGAGCTATGACGCCCTGCTTCGGATTGACGTGAATCGGGTTCGGGCGACTTTCCCAAACGCTTTTGACGAAGAATTCATCGAATAATGGGCGGGTTCGCGCTTCCATATGGCCCGATTGAGCGGAAAAATGCTCAAATTGACGCTGGGGCAGTATCGCTGTTTTCACCAGCGTCAGGGCGGGGCATCGTCACAGGGCAGGTTTATCCCTCCAGCACAGAGATGTGCCTGCATGTACAAAACCGTTACCCTTCCCCTCTAAAGAGGTCTGCCTATTATGGCAGGCCTCTTTTTTTTGGTGATTGGCGGCAAAGCGCGCATCGTTCCCCTACGGCTCGCGCAAATTTCCGCCCGAAGTCGCAGCGGCCAAAATTTTTGGAACATTCCGCCGCGTTCGGGTGTTTTGTCTCCAAGAGCAATCGAGGAGAATCACGATGCGTAAGACATTCATTGTACCAACCCTATTCGCGGCAGCCTTCGCGCTGTCTGCATGTGACACCGACGCAGAGCGCGGCCTTGTGGGCGCAGGCGCAGGTGCCGCCATTTCTAAAGCCACAGGCGGTGATGCACTCACCGGTGCCGTCATCGGTGGCGCAGCTGGCGTATTCTGCGACGACGCAGGCGTCTGCCGCCGCTAACACCACATCTGACAACCAGACCAACGGGGTCGGGATGCGCACAAGCGCGCCCCGGCCCTTTTTGATTCAAGACCCCCGGCCAGCAGGCCGGGCAAGAGGGGACTGACCACATGTTCAAGAAAATCCTGATCGCCAACCGCGGCGAGATCGCCTGCCGTGTCATCAAGACCGCCCGCAAGATGGGTATCAAGACGGTTGCGATTTACTCTGATGCCGACGCGCAGGCGCTGCATGTGCAGATGGCGGACGAGGCGGTGCATATCGGCCCGGCCCCTGCCAACCAGTCCTATATCGTCATCGACAAAGTCATGGCCGCGATCAAGGAAACCGGCGCGGAGGCCGTGCATCCGGGCTACGGCTTCCTGTCGGAGAACGCCAAGTTTGCCGAGGCTTTGGAGGCTGCGGGCGTGGCCTTCATCGGGCCGCCCAAGGGCGCAATCGAGAAGATGGGGGACAAGATCACCTCCAAGAAGATCGCCCAAGAGGCGAAGGTGTCGACCGTGCCGGGACATATGGGGCTGATCGAGGACGCGGAAGAGGCGGTGAAGATTTCCAAGGAGATCGGGTATCCTGTGATGATCAAGGCCTCTGCGGGTGGCGGCGGCAAGGGGATGCGGATTGCGTGGGACGACGATGGCGCGCGGGAGGGGTTTCAGTCCTCCAAGAACGAGGCCGCGAGTTCCTTTGGTGACGACCGGATTTTCATCGAGAAGTTCGTCACCCAGCCGCGCCATATCGAAATTCAGGTGTTGGCGGACGCGCATGGCAATTGCATCTATCTGGGCGAGCGGGAATGCTCGATTCAGCGCCGCCAGCAAAAGGTGATTGAGGAGGCTCCATCGCCGTTTCTGGACGAGAAGACCCGCAAGGCGATGGGAGAGCAGTCCTGCGCTCTGGCGCAGGCGGTGGGCTATACCAGCGCGGGTACCGTGGAGTTCATCGTCGATGGCGACCGCAACTTCTACTTCCTTGAGATGAACACCCGCTTGCAGGTGGAACATCCCGTGACTGAGCTGATCACGGGTGTTGACCTGGTCGAGCAGATGATCCGCGTCGCCTATGGCGAGAAGCTGAAGTTGAAGCAGAAAGACATCAAGCTGAACGGCTGGGCGATGGAGTCGCGGCTTTATGCGGAAGACCCGTATCGCGGCTTTCTGCCGTCGATCGGCCGCCTGACCCGCTACCGCCCACCGGAGGAAAAGCACACGGACAAGGGCGCCGTGCGCAACGACACGGGCGTCTACGAGGGCGGCGAGATTTCGATGTATTACGACCCGATGATTGCCAAGCTCTGCACGTGGGGGCCGACCCGTGCGGACGCGATAGAGCATATGCGCGTGGCCCTGGACAGCTTCGAGGTGGAGGGCATCGGTCACAACCTGCCGTTCTGCGCCGCCGTGATGGACCACCCGAAGTTCGTGTCGGGCGATATCACCACGGCGTTCATTGAGGAAGAATACCCCGACGGGTTCGAGGGTGTGGAGCTGTCCCAAGAGACCTTGGCCCGCATCGCGTCCTCGGCCGCTGCCATGCACCGCGTCGCGGAGATTCGACGCGCGCGGATTTCAGGCACGATGGACAACCACCGGCGCAAAGTGGGCAAAGATTGGGTAGTGACCCTGCAAGGCGTCAGCTTCGAGGTGAAGATCAAGGCCGACAAGAAGGGCGCCACCGTCAAGCATGTGGACGGCACCAAGCACCGGGTGACGTCGAAATGGACGCCGGGCCAGAGCTTGGCCAAGCTGAAGGTGGACGGCAAAAAGCTGGTGCTGAAGACCGAGAAGATTTCGGGCGGGTTCCGGATGCGGCATCGCGGGGCTGATCTGAAGGTCCATGTGCGCACCCCACGTCAGGCTGAATTGGCCGCGCTGATGCCCGAAAAGCTTGCGGCGGACACATCCAAGTTGCTGCTCTGCCCGATGCCGGGGCTGATCGTCAAAGTCGACGTGAAGGTCGGGGACGAGGTGCAGGAAGGTCAGGCGCTTTGCACCGTCGAGGCGATGAAGATGGAGAATATCCTGCGGGCGGAACGCAAGGGCAAGGTCTCCAAAATCAACGTGGATGCAGGTGAAAATCTGGCCGTGGACGAAATTATCATGGAGTTCGAATAACCCGCGATGGCCGTTCTGGATGATATCATCGACCCGAGGGTGCAGCAGGCGATTGTCGGCGGACTCTTCTTGGCGTCGGGGTGGATCTATAACGGCTACCGCAACCGCAAGCGGGAGCGGCGCCGGCGTCTGGAGAAGATGCAGGACGTGCAGACCGCGCTGATCGCTGAGATCGACCATTACGTCTTGGCGCTTAAGCAGTTTGACCTGACAGCCAATTGGCGCAGGGTCGTTGGCGGGATGGAGGACGATGACAGCTACATTCCCGTCGTCCCGAGCGAGCGCAATGACACCGTCTTTACGGCGCTCGTCGCGGACATCCATCTTCTGCCGGAACCTGTAATTCAGCCTGTCGTGGGCTATTACAATCAGGTGTTCGCTGTCGATGCCATCATCGACGACTTGCGGTCCGATCTGTTTCGGGAAATGGATCAGGTGCAGCGCATAGGCATGTATACGGACTATATCGCCCTAAAGCAGGAAGCGCTTGCGCGTGGAGAAACGGCCCTGCGCGCGTTACGCGTCAGCACGGGCCGAGAGCCTAACCCTAGTAGCCGGGTCGCGGACCCGTCTGACCAGTCATAGGGGGAGGAGATTTTGGCGTTCTGGACATATCACTCACCTCTTGGTCTGCTGGATGGGCACCATGCCGATCCTGTCCTTAATATAGGTGCCTTTGTGTTAATGCGCAATGAAGCACACGATCAATCGTTCAATTCAGCGTCTTGTGCCGCGCGCCTGTCTTTCAGTTCCTGCCGACGCAACGGCATCTTGTCGATGGCGCGGGTGATTTCGCGCACGTCCCACGGGGAAGGTTTGCGCAACTCCACTTCGCCGTCCTTGCCGACCAGCACCATCATGAAGCCGCGCGGGCGAAGTTTGAGACGAATGTCGGACGGGTTTTTGGGGTCGGTATCGACCAAGATCACCACTTCGCGGTCGATCAGGGGGGCTGGTCGCTCCACCAGAAGCTCGATCTGGCGGATGAAGCGCGGGTCAGCGGGCGTGTCCGCAAAGACGACTACGGCGCGCTTGAGCCAAAGAAAATCGCTCAAATTCGCGTCAACTGCTTCATATGGACCGATTGCCAGAGGGTCTAGAAGCACGTTTTCCGGCAAGCTCGTGGCGGTGCCTTGCGTGGCAAAAAATGCAGATAAAACAAATGGTATAGCGTGTTTCATGAAGGCTCCCTCTGCCCCTAATATAGGGGGCAATTACGGGAATGGAATGGCGCTTTTGTGCACAAATACGCCAGCCAGACGCATTAAGCCGTTTGTTAGCCTTTGGGCGCAAAAAGGTTGCTCTAGCCGGACACATGGGGCGTCCGGTGATCTGGGGGCTGTTTTTGTGGAAATTTGTTTACATTTGGGGGCGCACCGGACCGGCTCGACCAGTTTGCAGATGCTGCTTGCCGGACAGCGACCGGCTATGCGGTGTGCATCGGTCGCCTATTGGGGGCTGGAGCGGACGCGCGGCGGATTGCTGGCGGGGTTGGTCAAGAACCCGGCGACGCTGACACCTGCGGACAGACGTCTGGGAGAGCGGTCCTGCGGTCGGTTGCGGATGGAATTCGCGCGGCTGGAGCAGGAAGGCGCACGACGGCTGGTCTTGAGCGAAGAGAACCTGATTGGCACGATGGCGCAGAATCTGGATGCGGTGCGGCTCTATGGTCAGGTCGGGACGCGTCTGGCGCGTCTGGCCCCTGCTTTCGAGGGGCGCCGCGTTAGTATTGCACTGGCCATCCGCGCCTACGACCTGCACTGGGCCTCGCAACTGGCATTTCGGATCAAGGCGGGGGCGATGCTGCCTGCCGCAGATGATCTCGACCGGCTGGTGACCCAACCGCGCCGCTGGCGCGACGTGATCGGCGATATTGAGGCGGCGTTTCCCGATGCGAAGATCGTCGTCTGGCCGTTCGAGGGGTGGGCCGCCAACCCTGCGCCGTTGCTGGGCGTCCTTGCCGGGCGCGACGTGGCGCTTGCGCCGATGGCGAAAATACACAAAGCCAACGCCTCTGCCACGGCGGTGGAGCTGGCGAAGATCGCCGCCGAGCGTGGCGATCTGGACAGCGCAGTGCGGCTTGCCTCTGCGGGCAAGGGCACGCGCTACATGCCGTTCGACGCCGCGCAGGCATGGAAACTGCAAGAAGATTACCGCGCGGATATCGCTTGGCTGCAAGCCGATGCGGGTCCGCGTGTGACCTACCTCAACCCGACCGAAGGCACATTCGGCGGGTCAGACATGACAGAAGGAAGCCACCATGACGGACAAGAAAAAGGCGTGGCAAGCGCGCGCTGAGAAAGAGTTGCGGGGCCGCCCGCTGGAAGATCTGACCTGGGACAGCCCCGAGGGCATTGCAATCCAGCCGGTCTATACCGAGGAGGACGCAACCGGATTAGAGCATATGGGGTCCATGCCGGGCGAGGGGCCGTTCACCCGTGGCCCGCGCTCGACCATGTATACGGGGCGTCCATGGACGATCCGGCAATATGCGGGGTTCTCGACGGCGGAGGAGTCGAACGCCTTTTACCGCAAGGCGCTGGAGGCGGGGCAGCAGGGTGTCTCGGTCGCGTTCGATCTGGCGACGCACCGTGGCTATGACAGCGACCACGAGCGTGTTGTGGGTGATGTCGGCAAGGCCGGTGTGGCGATCGACAGCGTCGAGGACATGAAAATCCTGTTCGACGGCATCCCGCTGGACAAAGTGTCCGTGTCGATGACCATGAACGGCGCGGTGATCCCCGTGCTGGCGTCGTTTATCGTCGCGGGAGAAGAGCAGGGCCATGACCGCGCGGTGCTGTCCGGCACCATCCAGAACGACATCCTCAAAGAGTTTATGGTCCGCAACACCTATATCTACCCGCCCGAGCCATCCATGCGGATCGTGTCGGACATCATCGCGTTCACCGCGTCGGACATGCCGAAATTCAACTCGATCTCGATCTCCGGCTACCATATGCAGGAAGCCGGCGCGAATTTGGTGCAGGAACTGGCGTTCACGCTGGCCGACGGTCGCGAATACGTGCGCGCGGCGATTGCCAACGGCATGGACGTGGATGCGTTTGCGGGACGGCTGTCGTTCTTCTTCGCCATCGGTATGAATTTCTTCATGGAAGCCGCCAAGCTGCGCGCGGCGCGGTTCCTGTGGCACAAGATCATGAGCGAGTTTAACCCCAAGAAAGAAGGCTCCTTGATGCTCCGGACGCATTGCCAGACCTCTGGCGTGTCGTTGCAGGAACAAGACCCCTACAACAACATCGTGCGCACGGCCTATGAGGCCATGTCGGCGGTGCTGGGCGGCACGCAATCGCTGCACACGAACTCGTTTGACGAGGCCATAGCGCTGCCCACCGCGTTCTCGTCGCGGATCGCGCGGAATACGCAGTTGATCTTGCAGAACGAGACCAAGGTCACCAAGGTCGTCGACCCGCTGGCGGGGTCATATTACGTCGAAAAACTCACCGCCGATCTGGCGGATGAGGCGTGGAAAATCATCGAAGAGATCGAGGAAATGGGCGGAATGACCAAGGCCGTGGCCTCCGGCATGCCTAAGCTGCGCATTGAGGAAGCTGCCGCGCTGCGTCAGGCGCAGGTGGACCGTGGCGAGGAAGTGATCGTCGGCGTCAACAAGTTCCGCTTGGACAAGGAAGACCCGATCGACATTCTGGATGTGGACAACGTCGCGGTTCGTTTGAGCCAGATTGCGCGGCTCGACAAGATCAAGGCCACGCGGGACCAAGCAGCTTGCGATGCGGCCTTGGCGGCGTTGGAAGAGGGCGCAAAATCCGGTGAAGGAAACCTTCTGGCGCTGGCGGTGGACGCCGCGCGGGCACGGGCAACTGTTGGAGAAATCAGCATGGCTATGGAAAAAGCATTCGGCCGCCACCGTGCGGAGGTGAAGACTTTGGCAGGCGTCTACGGCGCGGCCTATGAGGGCGACGAGGGCTTCGCCGCGATCCAGAAAGACGTGGAGGACTTCGCCGAGGAAGAAGGCCGCCGCCCGCGCATGCTGGTGGTCAAGATGGGGCAGGACGGGCATGACCGTGGCGCCAAGGTGATCGCCACGGCGTTTGCCGATATCGGCTTCGACGTGGATGTGGGGCCATTGTTCCAGACGCCGGAAGAGGCCGCGCAGGATGCGGTGGACAACGATGTGCATGTCATCGGGATCAGCTCTCAGGCGGCGGGACACAAGACCCTGGCACCCAAGCTGGTAGAGGCTTTGAACGCCGCCGGTGCCGGTGACATTCTGGTGATTTGCGGTGGGGTGATCCCGCAGCAGGATTATGACTTCCTCTACAAGGCAGGCGTGAAAGCCATCTTCGGGCCCGGAACGAACATTCCCGAGGCGGCGAAGGACATTCTTGCGCTGATCCGCAAGGCACGCGCGGCGTGACCAAGCGGGCGCTCATTCTTGCGGGGATGGGCGCCGGTACTCTTTGGGCGCTGGTAACAGTGCCGCTGGCGCGCGCGGTAACGCATGCGGTGAAAATGCCTTTGCTGGACGCGTTGTCGCTAGCGTTCTTGCCCTGCGGTGTGGTGCTGCTGGCGATGATCGGTCGCCTGGCACAGCGGAGGTTCTTCGATGACGCCATAATCGACGGGGAGGCGTTTCGCGCCGAATCCCCCGCAGACATCGACCAGCGCGTGTTACGCAACACCGTGGAGCAGGGGATGCTCGCCGTCTTGCTTTGGCCGCTCATCGGGTCGGTGCTGGGGGGAGGTGCGGTGTTGTTTCTTGGCGCATCCTTCGCGGTGACGCGAGTGATGTTCTGGCTGGGCTATCACATTTCGCCGCCATTGCGCGCCTTCGGATTTGCGGCGGGGTTTTATCCGACGATCACGCTGTTGATTGCTGCACTGGTCATCGGCGTCGATCAGGGCAGGTTCGCGTTGCCGTGATCCCGTGGGGCTTTGGCCGGATAATCCCACGGCGCAGGCGCGGCATCGTCGCCATGTTTTTCGCCTATCGGCCAGCCCAGCCTTGAAACCGCCGTCTCCATAGGTCACATCTACGCTCAAACAGGGGGCTACATGGCGCTACCGATCGGCCAACAGTTCAGATATTGGGGCATTGCGGCAGCGGTGGCCATGATTGCGTTATGGTTTCTGGGCGACGTCATTTTGCCCTTTATCGTCGGCGGCGCTATCGCCTACGGGCTTGACCCTTTGGCAGACAGGTTGGAGCGATGGGGCGCCAGCCGGGTGGTCGCCACCTCCATCATCAGCGTTTTTGCGATTTTGATCTTTGTCCTGATGGCCGTTCTGATCGTTCCCATGATCGTTAACGAAGCTGTCGAGCTGTTCGAGAGCGCGCCTGAATTGTTTGCCAGATTGCGCGACTTCCTTTCAGAGAGGTTTCCCGAGCTTGGCGATGCGGAATCGACGTTGCGGCAGTCACTGGCCTCAATCGGCAAGACGATTCAGGAACGTGGCGGAGAATTCGCCAAAGGCGTATTTTCCTCGGCGCTTGGCGTCATCAACGCGGTTGTGTTCATCGTTGTCGTGCCGGTTGTGGCCTTCTACATGCTGCTCGACTGGGACAATCTGATCGCCAAGATCGACACGCTGCTGCCACGCGATCACGCCCCTCGAATCCGGCAAATTGCAAAGGATATTGACACGACGCTGGCAAGTTTCGTGCGCGGCCAGCTTACGGTCTGCACCATTCTGGGTGTATTCTATGCAGTCGGGCTGATGCTTGTCGGGCTTCAATTCGGTCTTGTGATCGGGTTCATTGCGGGTTTGATCTCGTTTATTCCGTATATCGGTGCGGTGGTTGGCGGGGTTCTGGCCGTGGGGCTGGCGCTGTTCCAGTTCTGGGGCGAGCCGTGGATGATCGGCGCGGTCGCCGCCGTGTTCGCGGCGGGACAGTTCCTTGAGGGCAACATTCTGACGCCCAAGCTGGTTGGCGAAAGTGTCGGGCTGCATCCGGTCTGGCTGATGTTCGCACTGTCGGTCTTCGGCTCGCTGTTTGGTTTTGTGGGTATGCTTGTTGCGGTTCCCGTTGCCGCCGCTTTGGGCGTGTTGGCGAGGTTTGGAACCGAGCAGTACCGCAAGAGCCTGCTTTACCGCGGGCTGGATCGCGATGACGTCGCTGAGGGGCCGGAATAGGCTCATGCCCGAACAACTGGCTTTCAGTTTGCCCGCCAAAGAAGCGCTCGGGCGCGAGGATTATTTTGTGTCCGACGCGAACGCCATGGCGGTCGCCGCTGTCGAGGCATGGGAAAGCTGGCCGCTTCGCAAACTTGTGCTGGTCGGGCCTACTGGATCAGGCAAGACCCATCTGGCGATGGTCTGGGCGCGAGAGACTGGTGCGGCCGTGGTCGACGCTCAGGATTTGAACGATCCAACCGGGTTGGCGCAGGGGCCTTTGGTGGTCGAAGACCTCGACCAAATTACAGGGGATCGCGCGGCGGAGACTCAAGCATTCCATCTGCATAACCTGATGCAAGAGGCCGGGCATCCGCTTCTGGTGACCTCGGCGATTGCGCCTGCGCGGATGGATTTTGCCCTTCCCGACCTGAAAAGCCGGATGGAAGGCACTTCGCTTGCGACGCTGGAGGCGTTGGACGATGCGCTTTTGATGGCGCTGGTGATGAAGATGTTTGCGGATCGCCAGATTGCGTTGAAACCCGATCTGCTGAGCTACATCCTGCCTAGGCTGCCGCGCAGTTTCGATGCGGTGCGCGGCTTCGTGGAGGCGATGGACGCGCGGGCTTTGGCCGAAAAACGCCCGATTGGCAAAGGGCTGGCTCGGGATGTTCTGGCGCAGATTTCGGCGGAGTAGCGCGGCCGCACTGGACAGTTCGACCGCTTACGCCCACATTCGTCTCTGTGATGTTACATTCCCAACCCAAGAAGCAGCCTATGTCCGGTGCCGATTTTCTGACCGCCGATTACCCCGAGCCTGTGGAGATCGAGGCAGAGGGTCCGGCCCGTTTTTTCAACCGTGAGCTGAGCTGGCTTGCGTTCAACTGGCGCGTGCTGGACGAGGCGCAAAACCCGCGCGTGCCGTTGATGGAGCGGGTGCGGTTCTTGGGGATATCCTCCACCAACTTGGACGAGTTCTACACCGTTCGCGTGGCAGGCTTGCGTGAGTTGGCGAATGCAGGCAACCGGACGCCGTCCTCTGACGGCCGCACGCCTGAAGAACAGTTGGTTTTGATTAACCTGAACGCCCGCGCCCTGATCAACAAGCAGGACGAGGTCTGGGAAGCACTCAAGGACGAGATGGAAACCAGCGGCATCTGGCTGTTGGACGCGGCGGACCTGACCGACGAGGACCGCACGTTTCTGGACAGCTACTTCATGTCGAACGTGTTTCCCGTCCTGTCGCCTCTGGCGATCGACCCGGCGCACCCGTTCCCCTTCATCCCCAACGCAGGTTTCTCGCTGGCGTTGCAACTGGAACGCCCCAGCGACGGGCGAACATTGCAAGCACTGCTGCCGATACCCGCACAGATCGAGCGCTTCATCTCGATGCCTTGTGAGGCGGGCCAGCAACGCTACTTGCCGATGGAACAGCTGCTGATGCTCAAGATCAGGGAGATGTTTCCGGGCTACGAGGCCACCGGCCATTGCGCCTTCCGCCTGCTGCGGGATAGCGATCTGGAGGTGGAGGAGGAGGCCGAAGACCTCGTGCGAGAATTCGAGGTGGCGTTGAAGCGCCGCCGCCGTGGCGAGGTGGTGCGGCTGAAGGTCAGCTCCGGCGCGCCGCCGAAGCTGCGCAATCTGGTGATGAAATCGCTGGAAGTGACCGAGACCGACGTGGTGGAAATCTCGGGGATGATCGGGCTGGCGGACCTTGCAGAATTGGTCTCCGCCGCGCCGCCGGACTTGCTGTGGCCGCCGTTCAGCCCCCGCGTGCCGGAACGGGTGCAGGACAATGACGGGGATATGTTTGCCGCGATCCGCCAGAAGGACATGCTGCTGCATCACCCCTACGAGAGTTTCGACATGGTGATCCGGTTTCTGGCGCAAGCCGCGCGGGATCCTGACGTCGTGGCGATCAAACAGACGCTCTACCGGACTTCGAACGAGAGCCCCATCGTGGACGCGCTCTGCGAGGCGGCGGAAAACGGCAAGTCGGTAACCGCGCTGGTGGAGTTGAAAGCCCGCTTTGACGAGGCGGCCAATATCCGTCAGTCACGCAAGCTGGAACGCTCCGGCGCGCATGTGGTCTACGGGTTCATCAACTACAAGACCCATGCCAAGATCAGCACCGTGGTGCGCCGCGAAGGCAATACGCTGGTCACCTACACGCATTACGGCACCGGCAACTACCACCCGATCACCGCGCGGATATATACCGACCTGAGCCTGTTTACCTGTGATCCGGCTCTGGGGCGCGATGCCACCAAAGTTTTTAATTATATCGGCGGATATGCCCAGCCCGAGCATCTGGAGAATCTGTATCTGTCGCCAACGGGAATGAAGCAGAAGCTGATCAAGATGATCGACAAGGAGGCCGACTACGCCGCCGAAGGCAAGCCTGCGGAGATATGGGCCAAGATGAACGCCGTGGTCGAGGCGGATGTGATCGACGCGCTGTATCGGGCCTCTCAGGCGGGGGTGAAGATCAGCCTCGTGGTGCGGGGCATCTGTGCCGTGCGACCGGGTATCAAAGGCTTGAGCGAGAACATCCGCGTGAAATCCATCGTTGGTCGGTTTCTGGAACATTCCCGCATCGTGTGCTTTGGCAACGGGCACGGGCTGCCGTCCAAAAAGGCCAAGGTCTATATGTCATCGGCAGACTGGATGGGCCGGAACCTGAACCGTCGCGTGGAGACGCTGGTGGAGATCACTAACAAGACGGTGCAGGCGCAGGTGATGAGCCAGATCATGGCGGCCAATCTGGCCGATACCGCACAAAGCTGGGTGCTTTCGCCGGACGGCTCTTACGTGCGGGCGGATGTGGAGGGGCAGGACAACCCGTTCAACTGCCACCGCTTCTTCATGGAGAACCCGTCGCTATCAGGGCGCGGGTCAGCAGGGGCAGGGGACGTGCCCGAACTGACCCATACACCGGACTAGGCTGGAACGGCGACAGGCGTGGACGAAAGCACGCGGCTCGTGGCCCACGCGCCCGCGATTATGCTTGCCAGCGCGATCAGCGCCGCGACGCTCAACGCGGCGGAGCCGCTGAGCCCCGCGCCGACTGTGCAGCCACCTGCAAGGACTCCGCCGAAGCCCATAAGCACTGCGCCAGAGGCATAACGCGTCGTCTCTGCGGGATTGGCGAAGGACACGGCCTGCAACTCGCCACGCACTGCCGCACTGACGAAACTGCCGGCAAAGATACCGCCGATAAATCCGGTGCCGAAGCCCGCCGGCACCGCTGTGGAGGCGATGACCCAGAACAACGTGTCGGCCCATGGCAGCGTGAAAGCCGCGGATTGAACGGCCAGCGGGTCGAACTCGTCAAACAGCAAGACGCTTGTGGTGGCCCAGCCTAAAACAGGAACAAGGCCGATGATGCCGCCCAACAGCACATGCTGCCAAGCAGGGCGGAAGCGCCAGATCAGCCATACGGCTGCGAGAACGGCCAGCGCGCCGCTTAGTGCAGCGCCGCCGGGAAGGTCAGCAAGTGAGGTGAACGGAAGTTCGACCGTGACGGAGCCCAAGGTAGTGCGCACGGGTGCAAGCACGCCTTTCAGCATGGCGTGGGCGGTGATTGCAAAGACCAGCAGCACCATGACCGCACGCAGGTTGCCGGTGGCGCTGAGGACCGTCAGGCGGGACACGCAGCCGCGCGTCAGGACCATGCCAGCGCCGAAGGCCGCGCCGCCGATGACGATGGCCGCAATGGCAAGGTCACTGGCCAGCAGGCGATGGTCTTCGATTGCGACCAAGCCGTAGAACTGCGCAAGTTGGAACGCCAAAATGGCCGTTGCGAAAGCGGTGACCCAAACCGCACCCGCGGTCCCGCGATCATCGCTGTCACCTGCAACTGCGCGGCGCAGGCAGAAGCGCGAGATTTGGGCGGCGACGCCAAAAACCAGGCCAAGGCCAAGCCCGAACAGCAATTGCAGGGTGCGGGCATCAAGGCCCCAATCATAAGTTTCCAGCAGCATGGTCGTTCTCCGAATGAATCGTACGCGGGATATCGGTCTAGATCGTGCACTGTCAAACGTGCAGATAGGGAAGAAATTTTCATAACCCAGCTCGTTTTAGAAAGTTGTTCTACGCAAGTCTGATGCTCATCATCAACGTAGCGGTGGTGGGCCGCTCTAGAGTTTCCGGTCCTTATCTCAGCGCAATTGCAGTTTCTGGAGCCGGTGGTCCTTTCGCATTGACGTGCCACCCTGCAAGCCGCCATTGTCCCGTAAACCGACGAACCGACAGCGGGACGAGCTTTTGGACGGATATCACGATGAAGACGGCCCCTTCGGGCGCCCCTTGTTCAACGACCCGAAAGCCAAGGCTCTCAAACGTGTGGGCGCCATTGACGTGGGCTCCAACTCGGTGCGGATGGTCGTATTTGACGGCGCGGCGCGTAGCCCCGCATATTTCTTTAACGAAAAAGTAATGGCCGGATTGGGCGCGGGCTTGTCGGAGACGGGCCATCTCAACCCCGAGGGCCGCGACCGCGCCTTGGCGGCGCTATGTCGTTTTTCACTTTTGGCGAAGGGGATGGGCGTGTCACCGATGACCTGCGTGGCCACCGCCGCTGTCCGCGACGCCGCCGATGGTGAGGACTTTCGCGCCGACGTCGCTCGGGAAACAGGGTTGAACCTGTGGGTCGCTGAAGGCAGCGAGGAAGCAAGGCTTTCCGCGCAGGGCGTGTTTCTGGGCTGGCCGACAGCGCGCGGGTTGATGTGTGACATCGGCGGCTCGTCGATGGAACTGGCGGAGCTTGGGGATGGCGTCGTCGGCAGGCGCGTGTCGTCCCAGATCGGCCCTTTGAAGCTGATGAGCATGAAGGGCGGGGCCAAGGCGCGCAAGGCTTTGATCGACGAGACCATCGACGACCTGCGTGAGCAGATCGACGGGGACTACGATACGTTGTTTCTGGTCGGCGGCTCCTGGCGGGCAATCGCACGGCTCGATATGGAGCGCCGCGGCTACCCTTTGAAGGTGCTGCATGAATACCGGATGACCGCGAAATCCATCCTGCAAACCGTCAAGTGGATTAGCGAATTTTCCGTGGATGAGCTACGTGCCATGACCGGCAACTCTGAGGCGCGAATGCGGCTTGTTCCGATTGCGTCTCAGGTGCTGAAATCGCTGATCTTGCGGTTCAAGCCCAAGTCCGTTGCGGTGTCCAGCTATGGTATCCGCGAGGGGCTTTTGTACGAGCAAATGCCGTTCGAGTTGAAGCGACGCGACCCATTGATCGAAGCCTGCCGTTACGACGAGGCGATGAACGCGCGTATTCCCGGCTTCGGCAAGTTCTTGTATCGCTTTATTGAACCGCTGTTCAGCAAGGCGTCGCCGGAGCGTATCCGCTTGGTCAAGGCCGCCTGTTTGCTGCACGATGTCAGTTGGCGGGCGCATCCCGACTACCGCGCAGAGGTGTGCTTCGACAACGCCACCCGCGCCAATTTCGGCGGGCTGGATCACCAGGGACGCATATTCCTTGGGGTAGCACTACTGCACCGCTACAAAAACTCCCGCGCCGGAACCCGCTTTCAGGAGCTGTTCGAGTTGCTGCCCGAGAAAGATCTGCGTGATGCGGAAGTTTTGGGCAAGGCTATGCGGTTCGGTGCCATGTTCTCGGTGCAACGGCCTGAACTTATGGGCCAGCTTAAGTGGCATCCCAAAAAACGGCTGTTGAAGTTGAAGCTCCACCCCGACACCAAAGCCCTGTTCGGAGAGGTCGCGCAGGCTCGCTTCGCCTCGCTTGCGTCGTCGCTGAACGCGGAGACGCTGGTTAGCTGACGGAGCCTACTTGGCCGGGGTTTGACGGGGACCGAGGGCTTACTCCGTTGTTTTCCCGTCAAAGTGCTCGTCAGACGCTTCGGCCTCTGCCTTGGTGGGGTGGAGGGTGCCATCCATATGTTCGGGCGGGCCATAAATCGTGTAAAGCCGCAAAGGTTCTGTCCCTGTATTGACCACGTTGTGCTTGGCTCCGGCGGGAACGATTACGCCGTCATCGGCTTTGACCGCATTTGCAACCCCGTCGATCCAGACCTCGCCAACTCCGGTTTCGAACCGGAAGAACTGGTCGTGCCCATCATGCACTTCCTCGCCTATATCCTCGCCTGGCTTAATCGCCATGAGCACCAGTTGAAGGTTCTTCCCCGTATATAGGACCTGACGAAAATTGTTGTTCTCTTCAGTCAGTAATTCGATGTTGTCTACAAAGCCCTTCATGGCGGGAGCCTCCTGTTTGTGTGGACTGGCGCCTCGATAAGAGGCGTCAGATTTGATCTTACATTACAGACCATTACGTGGGGTCTCATTAATCTTAATCAAGACGCGCTTCGTTGCGCCAAAAGCGCCCGCATGAGGGCTTGGGAGGACATTCGCGAAGCCCGTCAACTGTGTTGCCCGATCGTAAACGCTGAAAAACCGCGCAGCCCAACTTGGCAAGGGGCGGGCATTGGCGTAACTCGTGGGTAACCACTCATGAGAGAGATCCAGTACCCATGCGCATGTCCCGCTATTTTCTGCCCGTCCTGAAAGAAACACCGTCCGAGGCGCAGATCGTGTCGCATCGCTACATGCTGCGGGCGGGAATGATCAAGCAGGCCTCCGCCGGTATCTATTCGTGGCTGCCTTTGGGCTACAAGGTCCTGAAAAAGATCGAAAACATCGTGCATGAAGAGCAGGCCCGCGCAGGCCACCTGCCGATGTTGATGCCGACCATCCAGTCTGCCGACCTGTGGCGCGAAAGTGGGCGGTATGACGACTACGGCGAAGAGATGCTGCGCATCAAGGATCGCCATGACCGCGACATGCTGTTCACGCCTACTGCCGAGGAGCTGATCACCGACATCTTTCGCGCCCATGTCGGCAGCTATAAGGACTTGCCGCTGACCATGTACCAGATTCAGTGGAAATTCCGTGACGAGGTCCGCCCGCGCTTCGGCGTCATGCGGGGCCGCGAGTTCTACATGAAGGACGGCTACAATTTTGACCTGACCAAGGAAGACGCGTTGCACGCCTATAACCGTCACCTCGTCAGCTATCTGCGCACTTATGAGCGCATGGGATTGCAGGCAATCCCGATGCGTGCGGATAGCGGTCCGATCGGCGGCGACGACACTCATGAATTCCTCGTGCTGGCTGACACGGGCGAGTCAGAAGTTTTCTATGACAGCGCGGTGACCGACCTGACCTTCGGCGACCGTGACATTGACTATGACGACAAGGCGCAATGCGCCGGGGTGATGGAGGAATTCACCAACCTCTACGCCCGCACGGACGAAACCCATGACGAGGCGCTGTTCAACCAGGTCCCGGAAGAGCGCCGCAAGGTCGCGCGCGGCATCGAGGTCGGGCAGATTTTCTACTTCGGGACCAAGTATTCCGAGGCGATGAAAGCCACGGTGCAGGGGCCGGACGGAAAGCCCGTGCCCGTTCACATGGGCTCGCACGGCATTGGCGTGTCCCGCCTTCTGGGCGCGATCATTGAGGCCAGCCATGACGACAAGGGCATCATCTGGCCGGAGGGCGTCACACCGTTCCATGTGGGCATTGTCAACCTCAAGCAGGGCGATGATGAGGCGGATGCGGCATGCGAGTCGCTCTACACGGCACTGACCGCTCTGGGCCTTGAGCCGCTCTATGACGACCGCGACGAGCGGGCAGGGGGCAAGTTCGCCACCATGGACCTGATCGGCCTGCCATGGCGCATCACCGTCGGCCCGCGTGGGCTGAAAAACGGCGTGGTCGAACTGACTTCGCGGCGCACCGGCGAAAGCGAGGAACTGTCTCCGGAAGAAGCGGTGAAGAAAGTGGCGGCGATTTACGGCACCACGTCAGAGAAAGTCGTATAAAATGAGCGGATTAAGTGACGCTATCAAGGCATGGAACAAACGTCGCAGGCGCAAGCGTGGTGCTGTACGCACGACGCGACGAGTAGAGCGCGCGGCAGCAATGCCAAATTCCGTGCCATGGCCGGAGGTCGAAGCCTTGTTCGCTAAGTTTGCTCCCATGCAGACAGAGCACTCGCTAGTACGCATCGGTCCCGATTTCGACGGGGGATATCTTGTGCCTGACGATCTTGACGGGCTTGCGGCAGTGTTTTCTCCGGGTGTGTCGGACACGTTGGGCTTTGATCTGGAAATGGCCGACCGTGTGGAAGCCTGCTATCTGGCGGATGCGTCGATCGACCCGCCCGAGGGCATGACGTCGAACATGACTTTCGAGAAGAAATTTCTGGGGGCTCAGGACGGCGGTGATTTTATCACTTTGGACAGCTGGGTTGGTGCACGATCCGATGCGGGGCAGGACCTGCTGCTACAGATGGATATCGAGGGGGCCGAATATGACGTGCTCAACGCCGCATCCGACGACATTCTGTCCCGTTTCCGGATCATTGTGATCGAATATCACGACCTTGATAAGGTTTTCGATCGGGAGCAATTCGACAAAATGTCGGCCACCGTCACGCGTTTGGCAAAGACCCATGTTTTGTGTCACTTGCACAGCAACAATGTGGTCCCCAACTTTCACATCAAAGGTCGTGAGGTCGCCAGGCTCGTCGAGGCGACCTATCTGCGACGAGACAGGATCAAGGCAGCGACCAAACCTGCACAGGTTCCGCACCCATTGGACCAAAGGAACGTGGAGGAGAACGATGATGTGCCCACACCGTCCTTCTGGAAGTAAAGTCTTTCAACCCCGTTCAGTGTCATAATAGTGTCGGGTCCACCTAACCAGTTTGAACCTCCGCTGTTCTCTGTCGTCACGGTGACGTTCAACCTTGTAGAGGGCGGAAGATCAGCGTCCATCCGGCGGGCGGCAGAAAGCCTTTGGGCGCAGAACTTTCATTCCGTTGAACACATAGTTCAGGATGGCGGGTCGAATGATGGAACGCAGACGCTGCTTGGAGCTATCGTCGCAGACGCCTCGGATCATGTCCCGACCTATCTTGAAAGCGAACCGGACAAGGGGATTTACGACGGCATGAACCGCGCCGTCGCGCGCGCGAACGGGCGCTACGTTATCTTTTTGAACTCTGACGATTTGCTGGGCGAGCCGGATGCCCTTCAAAAGCTGGCGGAGCCCCTGAAGGCCGGAGATTGCGATTTTGCTTTTGGATTGACCGCGATGATTGATCCCGACACCGGGGCGCGAAAACTGCTTAGCAGACCTTCCCTGGAGGCGGTGCTTCAACGGATGCCTTTCGGTCATAACGCTACCGCGTTCCGGCGCGGCCTGTTCGACGATCTTGGCGGCCACGACCTGTCGTTTCCTGTCGCGAGCGACTACGATTTTGTCCTTCGAATGGTGGCGGCAGGGTCCAAGGGCGAACGGGTCGACGCTGTCGTGAGCCAATTCCTAAAAGGTGGCGCGTCTGCCAATGCCGAAGCCGTGCGACGGGATTATGCTGCGATCTGGGGCAAAGTATACGGCCCGTGGGTCGACCTATCCGGTGACGATCAGGCGACAAGGGAGCTTTGGCATAAGGCAGGTCACATGCCATTCCGAATACCTTTCGCGATTTGGCGAAACCGGCAACTCGCGCCCGGCATACGCAGAGCCGCTTGGCACAGTATGATGAAGTCACTGCGTAGAACACTCACGGGACGCGGGCTGCGATGACGTTAAACTATCTCTATATTAATCTCGATCGCGTCCCTGAACGTGCTGAGTTCATGGAACAGCAATTCAAAAGGATGGGTCTTTCCGGTCAACTGAAACGCGTGTCGGCCACGGATGCGCTCACGATGCCGCCCGAGCCGCGCTATCAACCCCATCGGTGGGGGCCGCGTTGGGAGTTGTCTAAATCCGAAGTCGCGTGTTTCATCAGTCACCGCCGATGTTGGGAAAAGATGCTGGCTGATGATCTGGATCATATCGTGGTGCTGGAAGACGACGTTTTTGTGTCCGAAGAGTTGGGCGCGGCGGTTGAGGATATTATCTCGCACAGTCCGAAGGATTTTGACGTGGTGAAACTGGACGGTGTGCCGCAGGTTTGTCTCTACGGTAAGATCATGCCAGTTGGCGGCGGGCGCCATCTGCGTGAGGTCTTGCAGGTGTCCGCCAGCGCCGCTTGCTATCTTGTGTCGCGTCGGGGGGCGGAACGGCTTGTAGTTGAGTCTGAGCAATTTTGCGATCATCTGGATGACTTCATCTTTAATCCCGCGTCCGGTCGAACGATCCTGCAACTGGACCCGGCCGTCGCCGTGCAGGCGATTTGGTCGGAACAGCCTAATATTGAAACCATTGGCGAGACCGTCAAGACGAGCGAGCGGACGCAGGATCCGAAGATAAACCCGCAGAAATCCAAAGGCCCCGTTTTGTATCGCTTGTTGAAAGATTTGAAGCGCAACGCTCGAAAGCTGTCACGGAAACTCTATCGTGACCGTGCGTTACTTGCTTCTGGTGGTTTGATCGGGACACCGCGATTGGCGGCGGATTTGGGGCAGTATAAAAAGCCTTTCTGATCCAGCGAAAAAGGGGCGCCCTGAGGCGCCCCTGTTCAGATTTATGACCGCTGCCTAGTGGACGAACTTCTTGATCTCGCCCGATTTCAGGCGAGCGCTGTAGGAGGCGAGCTCCTTGCGGACCAGCTTCATCAGGAAGTAGAGGCAGAAGATGTTGACCACCGCCATGGCGAAGATTGCCGCGTCGGAGAAGTCGATCACCGGCCCAAGCGAGGCCGCCGCACCGATCACGATGAACACGCAGAAGATCAGCTTGAACACCAGTTCAGTGGTTTTGCCTTCACCGAACAGATAGGTCCACGCTTTCAGGCCGTAATAGCTCCACGAGATCATGGTCGAGAACGCGAACAGGACAACGGCAATCACCAGCACGTAAGGGAACCAGCCGATGGCCGATCCGAACGCCGCCGACGTCAGGGCGACGCCGCTGTTGCCGTCCAAGGTCGCAATCGCATTGCCCGCTTCGTTGAGAACGTAGTTGCCCGTTGCCGGGTCGACGATCAGCTGCTGGGAGATCACGATGACCAACGCCGTCATGGTACAGATGACCACGGTGTCGATAAGCGGCTCCAGCAGGGAGACGAAGCCTTCCGTGATCGGCTCTTTGGTTTTCACCGCAGAGTGTGCAATCGCCGCAGAGCCGACACCTGCCTCGTTCGAGAAAGCGGCCCGTTTGAACCCTTGGATCAGCGCGCCGACAAAGCCGCCTGCCACGCCCAGACCGGTGAAGGCCCCTGCGAAAATCTGGCCGAAGGCCCAGCCGATTTTGTCGTAATTGACCAGCAAGATGATCAAGGCCGCGCCGACATAGAGGATGCCCATGAAGGGAACCACCTTCTCGGTCACAGCGGCAATGGATTTGACGCCGCCCACGATCACGGCGAAGACCACGCCTGCAAAGATGATGCCTGTGATCCAGCCGGGATACTCACCGACGATACCCGAGATCTGCGCGTGTGCCTGATTGGCTTGGAACATATTTCCGCCGCCCAAAGCGCCAAGGATACAGAAGACCGAGAACAATACCGCAAGGATTTTACCGCCTGGCAGACCCAGTTCGGTAAAGCCCTTGGAGATGTAGTACATCGGCCCGCCCGAGACGGTGCCGTCTGGGTATTCGTTGCGGTATTTCACGCCCAACGTACATTCGGTGAACTTGGACGCCATGCCCAGAAGACCCGCAAGGATCATCCAGAACGTGGCCCCCGGCCCCCCGATGCCTACGGCCACAGCGACACCGGCGATATTGCCGAGGCCCACGGTGCCCGAAAGTGCGGTTGCAAGTGCCTGAAAGTGGCTAACCTCGCCTGCGTCATTCGGGTCGGAATAGTCGCCCTTCACCAAGGCGATCGCATGGCCGAAAAAACGGAACTGTACGAACGCAAAATAGGCAGTAAAGACCGCCGCGCCGACGACAAGCCACATGACGATCCATGGAAAGGGCTGCCCCATTATGTTGAAGGGCAGCGGCGCGAAGATGAAGTTGACGAACGGGCCTGTGGCAGTCGCGAACGCCGCGTTCACGCGCTGGTCGAGGCTTTGCGCCTCCTGTGCCAAGGCAGGAGCGGCAGACGCCGCCAGCAATGCGGCGGATGCCGCGAATTGGGTGATACGTGTCATGTCAGCCCCCTTAGTTGACGACCGTGACGGGCACGCTGGCCTCCATCACGAGGTTGGCGGTCGAGCTGCCGAAGATGCGCTTGGACAGGCCGGATTCAGTAGAGCGTGCAACGATGATCTGCGACGCACCCGCTTCCTTTGCGATGTCATTGAGCGTGTCGGCGACGTTGCCGTGCCGAACCTTACCGGTGGCAGACAATCCGCTATCGGTCAGCGCTTTGACCGCCGGGGCCACGACGCGTTCCTGCGCAGTGGAGATTTCCTCTTCCCGGCGCTTGTGCCGCTGCGCGTTTTCCTCCGCCGTCTGGAAGGAATAGGGCGACCATTCAATAACATAGACCACCAGCAGCTCACACGAGCCAATCTGCGCGGCGAGGGTTTTGGCGAACTCGAGCGCACGCTCACCAGAGCTGTGCCCGTCGAGGCCGACTACCAATTTAGTTGACATATCTGTCTCCCGTTTCGATCGCCCTTGACTATTCCTGCGCGTCGGCGAGAGACCTGTGGCTTCTGCGTTGAAGGCTTCGGCGCAAGCAGGCGGTCGGGTTTTTGTATGGTCTCTCACAAATAAGTGTAGTCGATTCCCGAAGTCTGCGAAGGCTATTCCATCGCGAAAGCCGTGAAATGCGCTCAATTGACGGTCAAATGCGGGAAAATTGCCCGTTTGAGCCCTTTGCGGTCAGATTGCGCTGCACACCGCTGCATCGGCACGACTTCGCTGGCAAAGGCTTGACCCCCCACAAAGATCAGCGCAAACGTGGCCGCAAAATGCCAGCAGGAGAGCGCCGTTGAGCAGCAACAGCCCCACCTCTACTCCCCCGTTCGCGGGGTTTGAATGGATGATCGCGTGGCGCTACCTGCGCGCCAAACGCGCCGAGGGCGGCGTGTCTGTCATGACATGGATCAGCTTGATCGGCATCACGCTGGCCGTTGCTGCGCTCATCATTACCTTGGCCGTCCGCTCGGGCTTCCGCTACGAGTTCGTCGATACCATTCTGGGCGCGAACGCCCATGTGACGGTGTATTCGTCGGGGCGCACCACGGATGCGGGCACCTATGCGCAGGTGATCGAGGATTTTGACGGCCTGACCGCTAAGCTGGCCGACGCGCCGGGTGTCGTGTCCTCCGCGCCCTTGGTGAAAGGGCAGGTCATGGCCTCCGCGTCCTCTGGCAACGCGGGGGTGGAGGTATTTGGAATCCGCGCCGACGACCTCGCAGGCGTGCGCCGCGTGGTAGAGCCGGAGCAAAAGCTGGGCGACCTCGCGCAATTTGGCGTGGCCAACAATGGCATGACCATCGCCATCGGCTGGGGCGTGGCCCGCAGCCTCGGCGTGTCGGTCGGTGACAAGGTGAAGCTGATTTCGCCGAACGGCACCAAGACCGCATTCGGCACCAGCCCGCGCGTGACGGCATTCGAGGTGGTCTACATCTTCCAGGTCGGCCGCTACGACATTGATCGCACGCGTGTCTACATGCCGTTCGACAAAGCGCAGGAATACTTCAACCGCGAGGGCGTCGCGGACGAGATCGAGGTGATCCTGGATGATCCGGAAAACGTCGGCAAATACGAACGCGACCTGCTCAGTGCGGCGGGCGACGGGGCGCTGCTCTGGACCTGGCGCGACAGCTCCGGCGCGTTCCTGCAGGCGCTGGAAATGGAGGACAACGTGATGTTCCTCATCCTGTCCATTCTGGTGCTGATCGCGTCGATGAACATTGTCTCCGGCCTGATCATGCTGGTGAAAAACAAGGGCCGCGACATCGGCATCCTGCGCACCATGGGGCTCAGCGAAGGCTCGGTGCTGCGGGTGTTCTTCATTTGCGGTGCCGCCATTGGCGTGGTCGGGACCATCGCGGGCATGATCCTTGGCTGCCTGTTCGCCATCTATATCGACCAGATTTTCGGCCTCGTGAACTGGGTTGCGGGCGGCGGCGTCTGGGATCCATCGGTGCGGCTGATCTCCAAGCTGCCTGCGCGCCTGGAATGGGGTGACGTCTTGTCGGCCATCTCGCTTTCGCTGTTCCTGAGCTTCGTGGTCACGATCTTTCCGGCCCGCCGCGCGGCCCGTATGAACCCCGTGGAGGCCCTGCGCTATGAGTAACGCCGCTTTGCTGCTCGACGGGGTCGAGAAGGTTTACAACCAAGGCCAGCCGAACGAAATTGCCGTGCTGCGCGGTGTGCATCTTGAGGTTGCGCCGGGCGAGGTCGTTGCCATGGTCGCGCCGTCGGGGGCAGGCAAATCGACGCTTCTTCACATTGCTGGGCTGCTCGACACGCCTGACGCGGGCCGCGTGGTCATTGAGGGCGATGATCTGAGCGGCAAAAGCGACCGCGCCCGCACCAGCGCGCGGCGTTCCAAAATCGGGTTTGTCTACCAGTTCCACCATCTGTTGCCGGAATTTACAGCGCTTGAGAACATCGTTCTGCCGCAACTCGCGGCGGGTATCGCCAAGGCGGATGCCGAGGCGCGGGCGATGGACTTGCTGGGCACCGTGGGCATCGCGGACCGCTCCTCCCACCGACCGGGCGAATTGTCAGGCGGTGAGCAGCAGCGCGTGGCGTTCTGCCGTGCTTTGGCGAACGCGCCGGGTCTGCTGCTGGCCGATGAGCCGACTGGCAACCTTGACCCGAAAACATCGGATCAGGTGTTCGAGGCGCTGATGAAGCTGGCGCGGGCCACCGGACTGGCGGCGCTGATCGCCACCCATAATCTGGAACTAGCGGCCCGCATGGACCGCGTCGTGCGTCTGGAAAACGGGAAGCTGGTGGACGCCTAAGCGTCCGCCATCACGTCGGAGAACAACTTCACAGCCGCGTCGTAGACCTCTGCTTGCACCTCGGGCAGGTCCATCAGGACCTCATGCTCCGCGCCTTCGACCATGCGCAATTCGCCATTGTGCCAGCGGGCCATACGGTCATGGACAGCCTTGGTGTCAACGATACGCTCGTTGGTGCCGAGGAACGTGATGGTCGGCACATTCGGTGTCGGGCTCAGGGACAATGCGCGGCATTCCTTCAAAGCCTCGTTGAGCCATGCGAATGAGGGCCCGCCAAGCGCCAAATCGGGCTGCGCATCAAGCTGGTCGCGCATCATGTCGTACATTTCCTCGTCGCGGGTCAGCAGGTTGTCGTCGAACGGCTGCGCCAGCACGTATGACACCGCAGTGGTGCCCGGTGCCAACAGCGTCTCGAACTTGGTCTGACGGCTGAGCGTCGACAAAGCCCAACCCGCGCCGCGCCGCACCGGGTCGAGGGCGATGCCCCACATCGGGCCGGTGAATACGGCGGCATCCACTGGCAGGCCGTTCATCAGCGCCCGCAAGCCGATGCAGCCGCCCATGGAGTGACCCAGCAGACCCATCGGCTCCGGCAGGTCCAGTTCCGATAGCGCTTCCATGACGGCGGCGATGTCGGTCTGGTATTCGTTGAACACACCGACATGCCCGATCAGCCTGTTGGGCAAGGCCCGATCCGCCAACCCTTGGCCGCGCCAGTCGATGGCCACGGTGGAAAAGCCCCGCTCCATGAAGCCCTTGGCGGCGACGCCGTATTTCTCGATATATTCCGTGCGGCCGGGGAACAGCAGGACCGTGCCCTTGTCACCGCCGCCCCACACGCCGATGCGAATGCGCACGCCGTCCGACGTGGTCAGCCAATAGGCGCAACCGCCGTCGGGTCCGTTCGCAATGTCGGCATGGAAAGGGGCAGGGGTCAGGCTCACGACAGGACCGAGCCCAATTTCATCGCGGTGCCCATATCGCCGTCCACGGCAAGTTTGCCGGACATGAACGCCGCGGTGGGGTTCATCTCGCCATCGAGGATCGCCTCGAAGGTCTCCGCGTCAGCGGTCATCGTGCAATCTGCGTCGCCATCGCCTGCGCGCACGCCGTCGCCATCAACCATGATGGAGCCTTCGCCCTCGATCACGAATTTCACGGAGCCGTCGAAGCCACCGTCCATTTTGCCTGCAAGGGCGGTCACTGCGTTATTGATAACGTCGCTCATTTACGTGTCTCCTGAAAAAGTGATGAGGCGGGTGCCTGCACGTTTTGATTTTCGCAAATCACCCGCTAGAGTTAAAGGCGTTATGAAAGTTTCACGCACACTCCTCAATATTTTCGTTACGGCATTTCTGTCGGTTACCGCTTTTGCCCTGCCAAGCGTCGCAGATGAGGCAAAACTCGATCAGTTATACGCCGAGCTGGCGCAGCCGGATTTGAAAGACTGGGAAAAGGTGGAACGCCAGATCTGGCGCGAATGGTCGCGCTCCGGCTCTGCCTCGATGGATTTGCTGCTGCGGCGGGGCCGCACGGCGATGGAAAAGGGTGATTTCAGCAAGGCTATCGCGCATTTCACCGCGCTGACCGACCATGCACCGGACTTCGCCGAAGGCTGGAACGCGCGGGCCACCGCCTTTTTCAACGCCGAGGAATATGGCCTGTCCATCGCCGACATTCAGCGCACGCTGGCCCTAAACCCCCGCCATTTCGGCGCGTTGCAAGGCTTGGGTCGCATTCTTGAGGAACTGGATCAGCAAGAAAACGCGCTCGCCGCCTACAAGGCAGCCGCCGCTATACATCCCCATCGCGAGGGCCTAAAAGACGCCATTGAGCGGTTGGAGAGAACGGTCTCCGGTCAGGATATCTAGACGGCAGGCCGGCCCGTACCGGCCCCCGAGCAATTCAAGGGCGCGAAATGAGCCAACAGGCACGCATAACTGCGGTTCTCGGCCCGACAAATACCGGCAAAACCCACTACGCGATCGAGCGGATGCTGGCGCACCGCACCGGCATTATCGGCCTGCCGCTGCGTCTTTTGGCGCGGGAGGTCTATGACAAGATCGTCGCCCTGCGTGGCCCCTCAGTTGTGGCGCTTATCACTGGAGAGGAACGCATCGTCCCGGACCGGGCCGCTTATTGGGTCTGCACCGTGGAGGCCATGCCCGAAGGCATGGGGGCCGATTTCCTCGCGGTGGATGAAATACAGCTCTGCGCCGACCCGGAGCGTGGGCATGTCTTTACTGACCGCCTGCTGCGGTCGCGCGGGCTTCACGAAACCCTGTTCATGGGCTCCGACACCATGAAAAGCGCCATCGCGGCACTGGAGCCGAAGGCGCAGTTCATGCGGCGGGAGCGGTTCAGCGAATTGACCTACACAGGTTCGAAAAAGATAAGCAGACTGAAACCCCGTAGCGCGATTGTCGGGTTTTCTGTTGAAAATGTATATGCCATCGCGGAGCTGATACGCCGCCAAAAGGGCGGCTGTGCAGTGGTTATGGGCGCGCTTTCGCCGCGCACACGAAACGCGCAGGTTGAGATGTATCAAAACGGCGACGTGGATTATCTGGTCGCCACGGACGCCATCGGCATGGGGCTTAATCTGGACGTCAGCCACGTCGCGTTCTCGGCCTTGTCAAAGTTCGACGGTCGGCGGATGCGCCGCCTGATGCCTAATGAGCTGGCCCAGATCGCGGGGCGGGCAGGGCGCTACATGCAGCCCGGCACGTTTGGCGTCACCGGTGAAGCACCCGATCTGGAGGCCGACGTGGTGGACGCCATCACCTCTGCGCGGTTCACTCCGATCAAGAAGCTGCAATGGCGCAATGACCGGCTTGAATTCGGCTCCATCGGGCGGCTGCTGCAAAGCCTTGAGATGCGCACGGATCACGACTGGCTCAGCCGCGCCCGCGATGCCGACGACGTGCTGGCGCTGAAAGCGCTGCGCGACGTCACCGAGGTCGATGCGCGGGTCTCGACCCCGCACGATGTCAAGCTGCTTTGGGACGTCTGCCGCATCCCCGATTTTCGCGGGATCAGTCAGGGGGAACATTCCGGCCTTCTGGAAGTTATTTTTAGCTACCTGAACGATAAGGGGCAGGTGCCGCGCGCCTACATGGAGCGCCAGATTGCCCGCATCGACCGCACAGATGGCGACATCGACACGCTGTCCAAGCGGTTGGCCTATATCCGCACATGGACCTATGTGGCGCAGCGCAAAGGGTGGGTGCAGGACGAAACCCATTGGCGCGGGGAAACCCGTGCTGTAGAAGACCGCCTGTCGGATGCCCTTCACGGGGCACTGACGCAAAGATTTGTCGACCGGCGCACAAGTGTTTTGCTGCGGCGGTTGAAGCAGAAGGAGAGCCTCGTGGCTGACGTGAACGACAAGGGTGAAGTGACGGTTGAGGGCGAAATGATCGGCCGTCTTGATGGGTTCCGCTTCCGGCAGGACCAGACCTCCAGCCCCGACGAGGCAAAGATGCTGCGTCAGGCCGCCCTTTCGGCGCTTACCCCCCATTTCAACCTGCGGGCGGACAAGTTCTACAACGCGCCCGACACCGAGATGGACTTCACCGAGCAAGGTGGCCTGATGTGGGGCGACATGGCCGTGGGCAAGCTGGTCAAAGGCTCGGAGGCGCTGAAGCCCGAGGTCGAGGCTTTCGTGGACGAAGAAGCTGGTGCCGACGTGGCCGAAAAGGTCAAGCGCCGCCTGCAACATTTCATCGACCGCAAGATCGCCGCGGCGTTCGAGCCGATGATCGCGATGAGCAAGGACGAAACCCTGACCGGGCTTGCCAAGGGCTTTGCGTTCCAGATGAGCGAAGCCTTGGGCGTGCTGACCCGTGAAGCGGTCGCATCCGACGTTAAGGCCTTGGATCAGGATGCGCGCGGCGCGTTGCGCAAGCACGGTATCCGCTTTGGCCAGTTCACCATTTTCATGCCACTGCTGCTGAAGCCTGCCCCGACGCGCTTGCGTCTGGTGCTTTGGTCGCTGCAACAAGGCCTTCAGGAATTCCCCGAAGCGCCACCTCCCGGTCTGGTGACCGTACCCGCCGTGGCCGATGCGCCCGAAGGCTACTATACCCAAGCCGGCTACCGTCTGGCAGGTTCGCGGGCGATCCGTATTGACATGCTGGAGCGCCTTGCAGACCAGTTGCGCGCCGAGGACAGCCGTGGCGGGTTCGAGGCCAAGGCGGATATGCTCTCGATTACCGGCATGACGCTGGAGCAGTTCGCCGACCTGATGACCGGCCTTGGCTACAAGGCCGAGAAGGGTGAGCGGGTCAAGGTGAAGTCCGTGCAAGAAGTCATGCCCGGCGCAGCGAAAGATGTAGCCGAAGGCACGCCGGTTATGGATGTGGCCGAAGACGCGGCTGCCGGTGCGATCACCGGCGAGGCGGAGCCGGTAGAGGCCGCAGACGTCGTGACGCCCGATTTACCCGACGAGGGCGTGGCTCCTGTGGACGAGACACCCGCAGAAACGCCAGTGGACGAGCCGATCCCCGAGATGTCGGAGACTGAAACCCCCGTAGGTCAGGCAGCCGATGCGGCGGTCGAGACGACCGAGATGGAGGTGTTCTACACATTCACATGGGGCGGCTTTGGCGCACGCAAGCCGCGTGAAGGTGGGCGTCCACAAGGCGATGCGCGCGGCAAAGGCAAGCCACGCGGCAAGCCGAAGGGTAAAGGCGGCCCTCGCGGTGGCGACAAGGGGCAGAACTATCAGGCCCGCCCGCCCAAGAAGGAAAAGGCCATCGACCCTGACAACCCGTTTGCGGCAGCCCTTATGGGGCTGAAAAAAGACTGACCGGGGACGCCGCCAAGATCCGCCTCGACAAATGGCTTTGGCATGCGCGGTTCTTCAAGACGCGCACGCTGGCGTCCAAGCTGGTGAGCGGCGGCCATGTTCGGGTGAACGCGAACAAGGTCGACAAGGCCGCCACCAAGGTGGGCGTGGGCGATACGTTGACCTTCCCGCAGGGCTCGCAGATCAGGGTCGTGGAAATCGCCGCCTGTGGTGCGCGTCGCGGACCGGCGCCGGAGGCGCAGGCGCTGTATCTGGACAAGACACCGCCGCAGGAGCCCAAGGCCCGTTCGCCCGGCGCGGACCGCGTAGGGGGACGCCCGACCAAGAAAGATCGCCGCAGTCTGGACCTTTCACGGGATCGTGGTCTTGAATGATCGCGCGACGCGGCTTAGGACAAGCGCGACCAGATAAACCGGACACCGCTCATGACCTATATCGTCAACGACGCCTGCATCGCCTGCAAATACACCGACTGTGTGGAAGTCTGTCCCGTGGATTGTTTCTACGAGGGCGAGAATATGTTGGTGATCCACCCGGACGAGTGCATTGATTGCGGCGTGTGCGAGCCTGAATGCCCCGCCGACGCGATCCGTCCGGATACAGAGCCGGATATGGAGAAATGGGTTGAATTCAACCGCAAGTATTCCGAGATGTGGCCGGTGATCATCACCAAGAAAGACCCGCTGCCCGACGCCGAAGAGCGTGATGGCGAGGAGGGCAAGCTGGAGAAATACTTCTCCGAGAAGCCCGGCGAAGGCGGCTGAGGCAACAGCGGTCCTCGAATCAAGGGCTTAAAAAGCTGCCATTTTCGCATCGCTTCCGATTCGGTCGATTTTATGGTATGATTCTCTTCAAGATTAAGTGGCCCTCCGGTAACGCGTATTGCGGGTGCTGCTATTCAGACATGATCAAGGATTGACCGGAGGCAGTTCTCCGGCCCGTCTTTTTCGCTGTGTAAGAAAGGGGTTCCCCGTAGGGAGCCGACATATATGAGCAAGAAAAAACAAGACTTTAGCCCTAACGAATTCGTTGTATACCCGGCTCACGGGGTGGGCAAGATCGTCAATATCGAGACACAGGAAGTGGCCGGAATCGAGCTGGAACTATTTGTGGTCTCGTTCGAGAAAGACAAGATGACCTTGCGGGTTCCGACTCACAAGGCGGTGGAAGTCGGGATGCGCCCGCTCTCGTCGCCTGATTTGGTCGGCCAGGCGTTCAAGACGCTGAAAGGCAAGGCGAGGGTCAAGCGCGCCATGTGGTCGCGTCGAGCTCAGGAGTACGAGCAGAAGATCAACTCTGGCGATCTGATTGCGATTGCCGAAGTGGTGCGCGACCTGCACCGTCATGGTGACCAGCGCGAACAGAGCTATTCGGAGCGTCAGTTGTACGAAGCCGCTCTGGAGCGCCTGACCCGCGAAATTGCGGTGGTGCGGGGCAATGACGAGCCGTCGGCAATGAAAGAGATCGACGACGTGCTGGTGAGCCGCAGCGCGGCTTGATTTCAATCGAAACTGATTTGAAAGCCGTGCGCCTTAACTGGCGCGCGGTTTTTTGATTTCGCCGCGTGTTCCACGCGTCGACCGGCTGGGGGCCTTGCCCCCAGACCCCCAGAGTATTTTCTACCAAATGGAAACTAGAGCACGAGTGCGCTGATTGCGACCAGTAGCGCGATCTCGGTGAGGCATTGGGTGGCCCCGAGAATGTCACCGGTCTGGCCGCCGATTTTGCGCTTCGCGATGGTCGCGCAGGTGAGCAGGGTCAGCGCGGCAACGAGAACGAGCCAAAAGCCAGCGAAGCCGAATGCGACAAACGCCGCTACAACGGAAAGCCCTGCAGCGATGCGAGTGGCCTGTTTGCCGGGACGGCCTGTCAGTTTGGACAATCCGGAGCTGCGGGCGTTGGGAAGTATATCCATTACATAGGCCATCGCGGTGCGGGACAGGATCGCCGCCACCAGAACCGGCGTCCAGAGCCAGCCTGCGGCGATCAACGCGGACAATGCGCTCCAGCGCAGGGCAAAGCCCGAGATCAGGGCGATGACGCCGTAGGCACCGATATGACTGTCTTTCATGATCTCCAAACGTCGCGCTGGTGTGGGGCCGCCCCAAAGCCCGTCTGCGGTATCGGCGAGCCCGTCCTCGTGCATGGCGCCCGTCAGCAGTGTCAGGGCCATCAGTGTGGCCGCCGCAGTAACTGTCGCGGGCAGGCCGAGCCAGAGCAGCACAGAGGCGAGCAGGCATGAGAGCGTCGCCACAATCAAGCCAGCAAGCGGATAAGCCCACGCCGCCCGCGCGGCAGGGCGCGTTTCGTCCCAGTCGCGCGGAGGCAGCGGCAGGCGGGTCAACAGCCCGAGAGCTACCCAGACATCTTCCAGCCGGACGAGCGCCGTGTCGTTATTGTCCATGAGGTGCCGCTGTCATCCGCTTGTGTCTGTCGGTCTCAGGGGTAAACAGATGCAACCGTTTTGACAATTGCGAGTAGCCATGGCCCCGTTTTCCACGATCTCCGAATTCAAGACCCTTTTGGCGAATGCGCCTGAGGCTGATGATGATGCCACCGCAGGCGCGAGGAGGCGCAATGCGCAACTGACCAAACCGCCGGGTGCGTTAGGGCGGCTTGAAGAGCTTGCAATCTGGTATGCGGGCTGGCGGGGATCCGACAGCCCGGCCATTGATGCGCCACAAATCGTGGTGTTCGCCGGGAACCACGGGGTCTGTGCGCAGGGGGTGTCGGCCTTTCCGCCTGAGGTGACGGTACAAATGGTTGCAAATTTCGAGCATGGCGGCGCCGCCATTAATCAGTTGGCCAAAACCTTTGGTGCGACTATGCATGTCCATGCACTGGAATTGGACCGCCCAACGGCGGATTTCACCCAAAGCCCCGCAATGAGTGAGGCGGAGTTCATTGCGGCGTTGCGGACAGGGTGGGGGGCGGTCAATCCTGCTGCCGATTTGCTTGTCCCTGGCGAAATGGGCATCGGCAACACGACGGTCGCTGCCGCGGTGGGAGCGGCTCTGTTTGGCGGCATCGGGGCAGACTGGGTCGGTCGCGGCACGGGTGTCGACGATGCGGGGCTGGCCAACAAGGCGCGGGTTGTCGATGCAGGGCTGGCCCGGCATGCCTCGCGCGAGCCGTTGGAGGTGTTACGTTGCCTTGGCGGGCGGGAACTGGCAGCGATGGCCGGAGCGATTGCGGCGGCGCGGGCGCACCGCATTCCGGTGATTCTTGACGGGTTCATTTGTACCGCCGCAGCCGCCGTGTTGGAGAAAACGCGTGCCGGAGCGCTTGACCACTGCGTCGCGGGGCATTTGTCCGCGGAGGGGGCGCATGGCCGTATGCTGGACAGTTTAGACAAGGTACCGCTTTTGTCGCTGGGCTTGTGTCTTGGTGAAGGCTCCGGCGGCGCGGCGGCGATCGGGGTGCTCAAGGCGGCTGTGGCCTGCCATTCGGGCATGGCGACCTTTGCGGAGGCGGGTGTCAGCGACGGCTGACTACTCCGCCGCTTCCTTGTTGGCCAGTTTGGCTAGCAATTCGATTTCCAAGTCGCGGTTCAACTCTTTGGACCGTTCCAGATAGGCCTCGTTCTCGGAGATTGGAATGTTGGGGTCCCAAAGTTCTGCCAGATCGGACATGGCTTGCCGGTCCATCCGGAAGAATGCGACCTCCTGCTCGTGGGCGTCGTGTTCGGTCAGACCCATTTCCTCCAGGACGTAGCGACCTGTCCGCAGGGAGCTGTCAAACATCTCGCGCACGATCTTGTCAGCGCCTGCGCGGTGCAGCTCGAATACGTGGACCCTGTCGCGGGCGCGGGCGATGATCTTGATGTCCGGACGTTCCTTGCGGGCGAATTTCACGATTTTGACCGCGGCGGCGGGATCATCCAGCGCGACCACCAACACCTTTGCCTTGCCCAGTCCAGCAGCTTGCAGCATTTCGGGGCGGGTTGGATCCCCGAAGAAACCTTTGAAGCCGAAGCGGCGCATAAGCTGGATCAACGGCAGGTCGTGATCGAGCACAGTGGTTTGGAAGCCCGAACTTTGCAGCAGGCGGTTGACCACCTGACCATAGCGCCCGATGCCCGCGATGATGATGGGTTGCTGCTCGTCTATATCGTCATGCGGTGTGGTGTCGCCATGATCGAGGATGCGGTGTTTGAGCTTGTCATAGGCGATAAACAGCAGGGGTGTCAGCAGCATCGACAGGGCGATGACCAGCAGCAGGGTTTCCGACATGGCGACCGGCAGGACGTTTTGCTGCACAGTGAAGCTGATCAGCACGAAGCCGAATTCGCCAGCTTGCGCCAGTCCGAGGGTGAACAGCATCCGGTCGCGCCCCTTGATGCGGAATATCAGCGTCAGCGCATAAAGCACGGCGGCCTTGATCGCCATGACGCCGACCGTCAGCCCGATAATCACGAAGGGTGCCCCCATGAAGGTGCCGAAGTTGATGCCTGCGCCCACGGTGATGAAGAACAGACCCAGCAACAGGCCCTTGAACGGCTCGATATCCGCCTCCAGCTCGTGGCGGAATTCGCTGTTGGCAAGGACCACTCCGGCGAGGAATGCGCCAAGGGCGGGCGAGAGGCCGACCAGCACCATCAGCGCAGCGACACCTACGACGAACAGCAGCGATACGGCAGTATACATCTCGCGCAGGTGGGCGCGGTGGATGTAGCGGAAGATGGGGCGGGTCAGGTAATGCCCGCCGACCACGATCAACACAATCGCTGCGAGTGTAACCAGGGTCACTCCCCAGCCGGGCAAGGTTTCCAGAGTGTGCATGACATCACTTGCCATGCCGTGGTCGGCGTCTGCATGACCCTCGCCGCCGACCGTGCGATTGCGCAGACCCGGCCAAGCCAGCAACGGAATCAGGGCGAGCATCGGGATCACCGCGACGTCTTGCGTCAACAAAACGGAGAAGGAAGAACGTCCTCCGTTCGTTCGCATCAAGCCCTTTTCATTTAGCGTTTGCAATACGATAGCCGTCGAAGATAATGCAAATATCAAGCCGATAGCCAGCGCGGCGTGCCATGGCTGGCCAAAGGCCATCGCAGCGGCAAAGATCAAGCCGGTGGTCAATGTTATCTGCAATCCGCCCAAACCCAGGAGCCGGTGGCGCATGTCCCAAAGGGTGCGCGGCTCCAGCTCCAGACCAATGAGAAACAGCATCATGACGACGCCGAATTCTGCAAAGTGCTGAAGGCTCTGCGTCTCGGAGCCGACCAGACCGGCCACGGGGCCGATCACGATGCCCGCCATCAAATAGCCCAGCACCGACCCAAGCCCGAGCCGGACCGCCAGTGGCACCGCCACGCAGGCCGCAAGAAGGTAGATAGTCGACTGGAAAAGAAATGTTTCCATGGATTCGCCTGTTTTATCGGTGTGCCCAAAAAACAGTGTTTGGCGGGCGACGTCCACGCGGTAGTTTAGCAAGATTTGTGATGCGTATGTGGGTTAGTATCTTTCCATGACACAGAAAACGATGACAGTTGCATTGAATGACCCGCCCTACGACGTTGAAGCGGCTTTCGCCGCGTTATCGCCCGAGGTAGCTTTGGCGTTGCGTTCCGTGCGCACGCAAATCCTGCGGACCGCTCAGGAACTGGAGGGTGTGGGACCTATCCACGAGACATTGAAATGGGGCGAGCCCGCCTATCTGACCCAATCACCGAAGTCAGGCACGACATTGCGTCTTGGCCAGGTCGGGGGCAGCGCGGCGATCTTCGTGCCGTGCAGCACCACGATCATAGAAGACGCGCGCGCCATCTTCGGTGACGTTTCCGACTTGTCGGGCAAGCGGGGCCTGATCCTTGGCGGGGACGGGCAAATGCTTGATCATGTCATTCGCGCGGCGCTGACATACCATTCGCGCAAGCGCGTCAGCGGTGCAACTCGTGGCGGACCTGACCGTAGGTGATCAACGTGAAGATGACCGTGCCGCCGATTACGTTTCCGGCGAGGACGGGTAGGAAGAAGCCGGTTAGCGCTGACCAGAACCCGAGCTCTCCGGTCACCATCAGCAAGGCCATTTCTACCGACCCTGCGATAACATGGGTGAAGTCGCCCGCCGCGATCAGCCACGTAAAGACGAGGATAACCCAGAAGCCAAAGCCTTCAGAGTTCGGCATCATCCACACGAGCGCCGCGATGATTACGCCGGCGGGGATGGCCCGAAAGAAGCTCTCCGCCGGTGGCATGCCGGTGGCGTGATGGGACAGCTCCATCAAGGCGGGCATGAGGTTGGCTGGAAGCGCGGGCGTGTGTGCATAGAACGTGGCAATCACGAAGGCTCCGGCCACATTGGCAGCCAAAACGACGCCCCATAGCCGGGCCACGCGCCAGAGCATCCGTGTGCCGGGGCGTGACATCAACGGCAGAACCGTCGTGATGGTGTTCTCGGTAAAGAGCTGCATGCCGCCGAGGATCACGACCATGAACCCGAGAGAATATCCGAGGTTTTCCAGCAGGAAGCGGGCTTCGGTGTCGGGAAGATGGGTCCGGAAGATCGCCTCCCCCAGCACCGACAGGCTGATCATGATGCCCGCAGCGACGCCTGACCACATTAGCGACAGAATGGGGCGGGAAAGCTCTTCCTCGCCCTCCTGTCGTACCACCTCGAAAATGAGTTTCGCGCCAAGGCTCTTGGCCTCCTCGATGGACCGGTTTTCCTTGGCTTTTTCGCGTCGGGTCTTGGGGGACATATAGGCGTGTCTTTCTTAGGGTCGGTTAAGGTATAAGGCACCCCAGCATCTTTTCCATCCGGAAATTTTCCAAGTCCTGCCCGCGTTTATGAACCGTCTGTGCCGCAATAAGGTTCCAGCCGCGGCGCAAGAAATAAGAGTCTGCCAGATGGTCGGCGCGTTGCCTTCGCGGCAGGTGAGCACAGTATTAGGTCACGCGGGCGCGGATTTTGTAGGCCTCGTGGTCCCACAGGTGGCCCTCCATGATGTATTGAAATGTCTTGGCGGCGCGCAGGATGTCGTCTTCACCCAGATAAAGCGGTGTGATGCCGAACCGCAGGATGGCGGGCGCGGAAATCGTCGATGACACCTGGCTTCCGCGCGGCGCCGCGTTGCGGGGTGAGGCGAGTGCAAGGTCGGGGCAATAAGCTTCAACCTTCTTGATGAACAGCTCGGACAGTTCGATTGCGCGAGCGCGGAAGTCTTTCCTGTCGACCATGCCCAGATATCCAGCGCGGAAGCCAGCGCCTGATGGACCTTGATCGACAGCGTGTCGCCCATCACCACATGCCCCGCGTCCGCACCGATCAGCTTGGCCACACGGTCGCCCACGCTGGAGGGTTGTGCCAGCCGGTGATGAGCATCTCGCCCCGCTGATCACGCATCATGGCATCGACGCGGTCCTGCGCGGCGTAGGGCAGGGGGCCGAGCGAATTGCCGTCCAGATAAATCGCACCCTCTGACAGATCAAACATGGCGCGGGTTTGCTTGAAGATGTCCATTGTCATGTCCCTAAACCTGTCCGCCAGCGATTTCGATTGTCTGGCCGTTAATTGAACCCGACCCCGCGCCGCATAGCCAAAGGGCCGCTGCCCCGACCTCACCGGCTTTGATCAAACGCTTGTGTCGGTTCGCGCCCACCATGATACCAAGCGCGTCCTCGTCGGAGAGACCCGCGCGTTTGGCGATCTCGGCAGTGTTGCGGGTGACGATTTCGGTATCGACATAGCCGGGACAAAGTGCGTTGAAGGTATAGGGCCCGCCGATGTAGTCCTCGCTCAGGCCGCGGATCAGGCCGATCAACCCGTGTTTGGAAGCCGTGTAGGCTGGTGCCCCGCGCAACCCGCGCACACCGGCGATAGACGAGACCGCGATGACGCGGCCCCAATCGGTCGTCAACATGGATGGCAGGCAGGCCTGAATGGTCAGCATGGCGCCATCCAGATTGGTTGCCATCATGCGCCGCCAGAAGGCGAGGTCCATCTTGGTCAGGCTGCGGCCTTCCGCGATACCGGCATTCGGCACGCAGATCTGGATCGGGCCACGTGCGGCGACGGCGGCCTCCACGTCCCTGCGCACCTGATCGGGGTCGCACACATCCATGGCGAGCGGGTGCAGATTCTCGGTCGCGACCTGCTCCAACACATCCATGCGGCGACCGGATATCGTGACCTGTGCCCCGGCCCCTGCCAGCGCTTGCGCGATGGCCAGCCCGATGCCAGTGCCGCCGCCGGTGACGAGCGCGTGTTTGCCTGAAAGCTCCATACTCTCTCCCCTTCTATTGACGCTCACCCTAACGTGCAGGCGGGCTGCGTCCAGCGAGACATATTCTTGCAATGCGACGTTGCGTCCGCGCACTATGCTTTCGCATGTGTCAAGACTGACTTGTGATTTACCGGTTGCAACGATATTGACGCTCAACTGTTCGTGACATTCACCTAGACGATGGGGGACGCTCTATGAAAATCGGGGCACCGAAAGAGACTTACGAGGGCGAGGCACGCGTTGCCATGACGCCCGAGTCGGCGCTGCAAATCCAGAAACTCGGCCACAGCTGCGTGATCGAGACCGGTGCAGGCGAGAAGGCCGGCTTTTCCGACAAGGCCTACAAGGATGCGGGCGTCGAGGTCGTCAAGACCGCCGCCGCGCTGTGGAAGGCCGCCGATGTCGTCGTGAAGGTGCGCCAGCCCGACGCCACGGAGACCAAGCGGCTTCGTGAGGGCCAAACCCTGATTTCGTTCTTCAACCCTGCCGCCAACGAGGCCGGCATGGAAGCCGCCAAGAAAGCGGGCGCGACAGTGATTGCCATGGAAATGGTGCCACGTATCTCGCGTGCGCAGAAGATGGACGCGCTGTCGTCTATGGCGAACATCGCCGGTTACCGCGCGGTAATCGAGGCGGGCAACAATTTCGGCCGTTTCTTCACGGGGCAGGTGACTGCCGCCGGTAAGGTGCCGCCCGCCAAGGTTCTGGTTGTCGGCGCTGGTGTTGCTGGCCTTGCCGCCATCGGCACCGCGACTTCGCTAGGGGCCATCACCTACGCGTTCGACGTCCGGCCCGAAGTGGCCGAGCAGGTTGAATCGATGGGGGCCGAGTTCGTGTTCCTCGACTTCGAGGAAGAGCAACAGGACGGCTCCGCCTCGGGCGGCTATGCGTCTGTGTCCTCGCCGGAGTTCCGCGAGGCGCAACTCGCCAAGTTCCGCGAACTGGCACCGGAGGTCGACATCGTCATCACTACCGCGTTGATCCCGAACCGCGAAGCGCCTGAGCTTTGGACCGAGGACATGGTCGCGGCGATGAAGCCTGGCTCCGTTATCGTGGACCTTGCCGCCGAGAAGGGTGGCAACTGCAAACTGACGGTCATGGACGAGAAGATCGTTACCGACAATGGTGTGACCATCATCGGCTACACCGACTTCCCGTCGCGGATGGGCGCACAGGCGTCTACGCTTTATGCCAACAATATCAGACACATGTTGTTCGATCTTACGCCAGAAAAAGACGGTGTAATCAATCACAACATGGAAGACGATGTGATCCGCGGCGCGACCGTGACCCACGCCAAGGAGATCACTTTCCCGCCGCCGCCGCCCAAAGTGGCCGCGATTGCAGCCGCGCCGAAGAAAGAAAAGGCACGTGAGCTGACGCATGAAGAGAAAACGGCCAAAGAGGTCGCCGAATTCAAGCAGCAGACCAAGACGCAAGTGACGCTGCTTCTGGTGGGCGCGGTCCTGTTGCTAGGGGTTGGCCTTGTTGCTCCGGCCAGCTTCATGCAGCACTTTATCGTGTTCGTGCTGGCGGTCTTCGTAGGCTTCCAAGTCATTTGGGGCGTGGCACACTCGCTGCACACGCCGCTGATGGCCGTGACCAACGCCATCTCGTCGATCATCATTCTGGGCGCTTTGATGCAGATCGGATCGGGCTCGTTCCTTGTGATCGTGCTGGCCGCGCTGGCGGTCTTCATGACCGGCATCAACATCTTCGGCGGCTTCCTCGTGACACGGCGCATGCTCGCCATGTTCCAGAAATCGTAAGTAGGGGTAGAGATCATGGAATTCGGATTTACCACCGCGGCTTACGTAGTCGCCGCAGTTCTTTTCATCCTGTCGCTGGGCGGCCTCTCGGGTCAGGAAAGCGCCAAACGGGCCGTCTGGTACGGCATTGCAGGCATGGCTCTGGCCGTCGCCGCAACACTGATCGGGCCGGGGTCGGGCTATTGGCTGCTATCGCTGATCCTGATCGTGGGCGGCGGGGCCATCGGCTACCAGTTGGCGACCAAGGTGCAGATGACGCAGATGCCCGAGCTTGTGGCCGCGATGCACTCGCTTGTCGGTCTGGCGGCTGTGCTGGTGGGCTTCATTGCCCATATCCAGATCGGGAATGTCGCAACCGCCGACCCCGAGACCTTCGGCACATTCGCCAAGCTGATTGCCAAAAAATCCAGCGTTGAGATCAATATCCTTCGGGTTGAACTGTTCCTGGGCATCTTCATTGGTGCGATAACCTTCACCGGCTCGGTCATTGCCTATGGCAAACTGGCGGGCAAAGTGGACTCGGCGGCGAAAAAGCTGCCAGGGGGGCATGTGCTGAACGCGGCGGCGGCGGCTTTGTCGCTGATCTGCCTGATTTGGTACTTCAACACCGGCGGTTTCTTCCCTCTGTTCCTGATGACTTTGGCAGCGCTGTTCATCGGCTACCACCTGATCATGGGCATCGGCGGGGCAGACATGCCGGTCGTGGTGTCCATGCTGAACAGCTATTCAGGCTGGGCGGCGGCAGCGATCGGCTTCTCGCTGGGCAATGATCTGCTGATCGTGGTCGGCGCGTTGGTCGGCTCGTCCGGTGCAATCCTGTCCTACATCATGTGTAAAGCGATGAACCGCTCCTTCGTGTCGGTCATTCTGGGCGGCTTCGGAGGCACGGCGGGTCCTCAAATGGCTGTCGAAGGCGAACAGGTTGCAATTGATGCGGACGGTGTGGCGACGGCCTTGAATGAGGCTGACAGCGTCATCATCATTCCGGGCTACGGCATGGCCGTGGCACAGGCGCAAACCGCCGTTGCCGAACTGGTGCGCAAACTTCGTGCGCAGGGCAAGAACGTGCGGTTTGCCATTCACCCCGTCGCGGGGCGTTTGCCGGGTCACATGAACGTGCTGCTGGCGGAGGCCAAGGTGCCTTACGACATCGTCATGGAGATGGACGAGATCAATGACGACTTCCCCAATACGGACGTCGCTATCGTCATCGGCTCCAATGACATCGTGAACCCCGCGGCGCAGGACGATCCGAACTCGCCCATCGCCGGTATGCCGGTGCTGGAATGCTGGAAGGCCAAGCAGGTGTTCGTGTCCAAACGGGGACAAGGCACGGGGTATTCGGGCATCGAGAACCCGCTGTTCTTCAAGGACAACACGCGGATGTTCTACGGGGATGCGAAAGCATCGCTGGACAGCTTGCTGCCCAAGATTGATTGAGCGGGCGGCGGGATAAACCCCGCCCTACGCATGAAAACGGGCGCCCCAGTTAGAGCGCCCGTTTTTAGTTCGGGGACCGGCAATGGCCGGCCCGCGTAGCTTTTAGTTTGCAGCGGCAGCTTCAGCTGGGCTGTTCATCGGAGCGGTTTTGCGCAGGGCGATCAGTTGCTCCATGCGGGACGCTTCATCCATTTCGAAGAAGACCTGACGTTCGGCTGCGCTCATGTTGCCCAAGGCGAACTTGATCTCGGCAGCGGTTACGTCGCCGGTGGATGTCTCTTCAACCATACGCTCGGCTGCGGAGTTGTTGGACATTGCCAGATACTCCTCAACATTGAGGTCAGCGGCGAATGCCGGTGCAGCAAGGGCCATTGCAAAGGCAGTCGTTGTGATAAACTTGGTCATATGTAGTCTCCTAACTTTCTAGTTCCGTCGCTTCCGGTATGTTCCGGATGCGGTATGCAAGGACAACGAGCGCTGCGGCAAAAAGGTTCCCGAAATTTCTTTGGCCAAACTGCGAGTTGACGAAACCGTGAACTTAAGGGCGAGGTGTGCTAGGTCGAAATTTTCATATAAACAGCAGCTTAGAGGATTTTTGCTGCGCGACGATAAGGCCGGAAATGAACTTATTCGGCCCCAGAACCCTTTTCGGTTTGCACCTTTCGCAGTGTCGGGCTTTGGTGTGCCAAATCCAAAACTGGGAGGAAACCCTGATGAGCGACGAGTATACACCGCCGAAAGTCTGGACTTGGGAGCAGGAGTCAGGAGGCACCTTCGCCTCTATCAACCGGCCCATTGCAGGGCCGACCCACGACAAGGACCTGCCGGTGGGCAAGCATCCTTTGCAGCTTTACAGTCTCGCGACGCCGAACGGCCAGAAGGTCACCATCATGCTGGAAGAGCTGTTGGCCCTCGGCCACAAAGGCGCGGAGTACGATGCTTGGCTGATCCAGATCGGCGAGGGGGATCAGTTCTCCAGCGGGTTCGTGGATGTAAATCCGAACTCGAAGATACCCGCGATGTTCGACACCACGACCTTGACGCGGGTTTTCGAGAGCGGCTCGATCCTGTTTTATCTGGCCGAGAAATTCGGGGAATTTCTGCCGACCGACCCCGCCATACGTGCGGAATGCATGAACTGGCTGTTCTGGCTGCAAGGCTCCGCGCCTTATCTTGGCGGTGGCTTCGGTCATTTCTACGCCTATGCGCCCACCAAGCAGGAATATCCGATCAACCGTTTCGCGATGGAGGCGAAGCGTCAGCTCGATGTGCTGGACCGCCACCTTGAGGATAACGAGTATCTGGCTGGCGACGACTATACGATTGCCGACATGGCGACATGGCCTTGGTACGGACGAACCGTGCGGGGTGAAAGCTACGATGCGGGTGAGTTCTTGAGCGTACATGAGTACGAGAACGTCATCCGGTGGGAAAAGCAGATATCAGCGCGTCCCGCGGTGCAGCGCGGGCAAATGGTGAACCGCACCTCCGGCCCGCTGGAGGGGCAGTTGCACGAGCGTCACGACGCGTCGGATTTTGAGACCAAGACGCAGGACAAGCTGGAAGCCTAGGCATCCAGCTTGCGTAGGGGCGTTTTGATACCGGGAATGTCGATGCGTACGAGATCGGTTGATCGGGTGGCCACAAGGCCACCCCACGCGCCCAGCAGATTGGCGGCGACGGCGGCGAATAGGATGCCGGTGTAGCCCATGATCGTGACGCCCAGCCACGCGAGCGGCAGGTAGATCACCAAGATGCGGCCCAACGACAGCGACAGAGACCAAAGCGCTTTTTCGCGCGCGTTCATCGCGGCGTTGGCGACGACGACGATGCCGTAGCCGAACATCGAGATCCCCACGATGCGCAGATAAGATGCCGCGTATGCCACATCCTCTCCACCCGACCCGACCCAACCGGCCAGCGTGTCGGCGAAGATGATCAGCACTGCGGCAAGGGCCAGTCCGTAGACGACACAGAACAGGAATGCCTGCTGCGTGGCGGTTTGCGCTCTTGCGCGATCCTCTGCGCCCCAGTTTTGCCCGACGACCGGCCCGATGCCGGAGGACAAGGCCATCAGTGGGACCAGCGCGAAGGACTGGATGCGGGAGGCGGCGCCGAACCCGGCAACGGCAGTTTCCCCGACTGTGGCCACCGCAGCGGTAACCAATGCCATGCCCGCAGGGTTGATGGCGTTGGAAAAGGCCGCAGGAATACCCACGCTGAGCACGCTTCGGAACGAGGCCAACAGACCGTCCAGCACGTTACCGCAGACACCCAACATACCGCGCCGCCATGCAATCCACAGGGCAGTCACCATAGCGATGACGCGCCCGACGAAAGTCGACAATGCTGCGCCCAAGGTGCCAAGCTCGGGCAGTGGCCCCCAGCCGAATATCAGAACGGGGTTGAGGGCGATGCCGAAGACTGCGGCGAGCACCATGATCGCCGCAGAGGTCGCGCCGTCACCATGCGCGCGGAACACCGCGTTGGTGATCATCATGACCACAAGGAACGGGAAGGAGAGCGCCCATAAGGGGACGTATTCACCGATCTCCGTCAGTGCATCGTCACCGGCACCCATGGCGGCAAAGAGGTAGGGGTAGCTGGGCCAGAGCAGCAGCGCGGCGGCGACAGACAGGGCGAGCCCCAAACCGATCGCGTGGAGGCCGAGCCTGCGAACGGCCTCGTCCGCGTCACCCCGGCCCACGGCTTGCGACAAGGTCGCGTTCGCCCCGGCGCTGAGACCGATGGACAGAGAGGTGACAGCGATGGTGACAGGATAGATGAACCCGACCGCTGCAAGGGCGGTTGCGCTGACCTTGCCTAGAAAATACGCGTCGGCCAAGCCGATGGCGATCACCGCGAAGATACCGAACGACATGGGGGCGGACATGGCGGTCAGGGCTATCCATACCGGACCTTTCGTCAGGTCGCGCTTCTTTGCTTTGCTCAAGGGGTCCCTCCGGTTCAATGCCAAAACGCCTCGAGTCCCACGTAGGTTCCGATCAACCGAAATCGAGAAAAATGACATTGTGGAAAAAAACGCTTGCGCCGACTCACGTTTGGCCCGATACGGCGCAAATAGACGCCAACGCACGCGCCTCTGGCCTGTAGCAGTCAACGCAACACGTGTTTACGTAGCGACGGTAACGTCTCTTTTTGGAAGTGAGCGGTCTCGCACGGGGAAGCCCCGTTATGGCCGGGTCTAACTGGAGATGACCATGACTGTACAATTCTCGGACGCACAAGCGTCCGCACAACTTGTTGCCCGTAACCGACTGGATGCCTTCGTTGCATCATGCGAATTTGACCGGCCAACGCTGGTCGTCGACACCGCATTGGTTGCGCAGCAATACCGTGCGTTGAAAGCAGGCCTTGGTCGCGCCGACATCCACTACGCCGTCAAAGCCAACCCAGAGCGCAAGGTTATCGAGACGCTGGTGAACCTCGGTTCGCATTTCGACGCGGCGTCCCGCGGCGAGATTGAGTTGTGCCTGAGTCTTGGCGCTGACCCCGCTGACATTTCTTTCGGCAATACCGTCAAGCGCGCTTCCGACATCGCATTCGCGCATGCCGCTGGTATTACGCTGTTCGCTGCGGACGCCGAAGAAGAGCTGGAGAAAATTGCAGAGCACGCCCCCGGCGCGCAGATCTATATCCGCCTCATCGTCGAAGTCAGCCAAGCCGACTGGCCACTGTCGCGCAAGTTCGGTTGCGACCGTGACACCGCGCTGCGCCTGCTGGACGTCGCCAAAGAACTGGGGCTGGACCCTGTCGGCTTCTCGTTCCATGTCGGCTCGCAAACCCGCAAGGCGGAGATGTGGGCGCCGACCTTGGACGCGCTTGCGCTGATCTGGCACGACGCCCGCGACGCTGGCCACGACCTGAGCCTGCTGAACATCGGCGGCGGCTTCCCTGCGTTCTATGGCGAGGCCATTGAGGCCCCGACCGCATACGCGGCTGCCGTCATGGCGCAAGTGACCGCGCGTTTCGGCAATGTCGCCCGCATCATGGCAGAACCGGGCCGTGGCATGGTTGCCGAGGCTGGCGTCATCGTGGCCGAAGTCATGCTGGTGTCGCGCAAGTCGAACCGTGACATGCACCGTTGGGTTTACCTCGACATTGGCCGCTTTTCCGGTCTGGCCGAGACGGAAGGCGAAGCCATCCGTTACCAGTTCGAGACCCCGCGCGACGGCGAAGAGTGTGGCCCTTGCGTTATGGCAGGTCCAAGCTGCGACAGCGCGGACGTGCTTTATGAAAAGCGCCCGATGCAGTTGCCACTGTCTCTGAAAGCTGGCGACCGTGTGCTTATCCGCAACACAGGCGCGTATACATCCGCCTATTCGTCTATTGGTTTCAATGGGTTCCCGCCCCTCGCGGTCGTAACCATCTGAGCCAATTGCGCGCTCCGGAGTGGGGAGGCTTCGGGGCGCGACCGTTTCCCATAGATGGAACTGTATGCCATTGCACACAGCTAAACCTATGATTTTGATGAAAAATCTGTTTTCTTAAGGCGCGTGTGGCTCTATTCGTATGCTCAACGCAAACTATGGTTGACCATATGCCCCCGATAGAAGACCACCCGCTGCGCTACGCGATGGCCAACGAGCTTCACGCGCGGCCTTTCCCCTCGCTCGAAGCGCCGTGTGGTGCGATCTATCTCGCCATCAAGCGGCCTGAAGAGGCCGCCGACCGTGACCGCGACGCGGATCGCGCGCATCTGACTCAACTACTGGACCGCTACGGCGCACCGCATCCACAGCCTGATGCTACGCATTGGTTCGGGGAGGTGGGCAAGTTCAAGCTCAAGTGGGAGCAGCACACCGAGTTCGTCACCTACACCATGTTCATGCCCACGCTGGAGGACCGCCCCTTCGACCCCAAGGCGTTTGATACCTTTCCATCGGACTGGCTAGCTGCGGCACCGGGGGCGCGGATCACCTCGGCGCTGATCCGTGTTGAAGGCAAACCGGACGATAAGGAAATCATAAAACGGGTCGAGGATTGGTTCGTGCCCGAAAGCCTTGCCGTCAGCACGGTGCTTGACGGGGCGGCGACCATTGCGGGTGATTTTCGCATAGACGCGGCGGGGCATATGCGGCTTGCGGTGTTTGTTAACGATGTGACCGGATCGCGACGGATCGGCCGTATCGTGCAGCGCCTGTGCGAGATCGAGACCTACAAGAGCATGTCGATGCTGGGCCTTGCCCGCGTGCGGGAAATGGGTCCCCGTTTGGGTGAGCTGGACGCGACTTTGTCCAGCCTGATGTCCACGATGACCAAGGGTGAAATCGGCGCGGAGGAGACGTTGCGCGACCTGTTGGCGACTTCGGCGGAACTGGAAAGCCTGCTGGCGCAATCCTCGTTCCGGTTCGGGGCGACTGGCGCGTATGAGGCGATCGTGAACCAGCGTATCGAGGTGCTGCGGGAGGAACGCTTCAACGGGCGCCAGACTTTCGCCGAATTCATGATGCGTCGCTTCGATCCGGCGATGCGCACGGTGAAAGCGGCTGAGCGCCGCCTGCAAAATATGGCGGAACGTGCCACGCGGGCAGGGGATTTGCTGCGAACGCGGGTGGACGTGGAACGCTCTGCGCAGAACCAGAAGCTGCTGGAGAGCATGGACAAGCGCGCCGACTTGCAGCTGCGCCTGCAAAAGACGGTGGAGGGGCTGTCGGTGGTTGCGATCAGCTACTATGCAGTCAATCTCGTGCTCTATATGGCGCAACCGGCGGCTAATGCTGTGGGGTTGTCAAAGCTGCTGTTGGCAGCGGTAGTCACGCCGCTTGTTGTCCTCGCCGTCTGGTGGCTGGTCCATCGTATCCGCGAGAAGATGGAATAGCGCATCGACGATTTGTTTCGTGACCAGACTGCGTCGCTTGCAACCAATTGCCCGCTTGCGGAGTTAACCTTGCAATCGGAAAAGCGGGGCGCGGCGATGAACGAGCAGAAGATTGACACGGAGCGCCCCCATCTTCTCATCTTTCTTGGTGGTCTGAGCTTGCTGGGCTGTGTCGCGCTGATCGGCGCCACGATAGTCGCCCCGTTCTACGTTCCCGATTATAACTGGATTGCCGACACCATCTCCGATCTGGCGGCGGGTGACAGCAAGATCATCATGGATTATGGCCTGTTCGGGTTTGCCGCAGGCCTTTTGGCGGCGTCGCTGGCGGCATCTCACGCACATGTCGGGAATATCGGGTGGTCCATCGGAACCATCAGCCTGGCGATACTTGCGCTGCTCGTCACCGTTATCGGAGCGCGGGATGAGTATGGCGACGGCGACACTGGCGGCGTGGTGATCCATATCTATCTGGTCTACGGTCTCGGCGTCTTCTTCCTGCTTGCCCCTTTGTGTATGTCGTCAGGGGCAGGGCGGCACGCCTCTTGGGCCAAGGCCGGATGCTACATCATCGCAGGTCTGTGGGCTGTGACAGCGCCGGTATTCTTCTTCCTGCCAACGGGAATAGATGGCCTCTACGAGCGTATGCTGGGTGGCATATCCTGCGCCTTCGTAGTGCTTCTATCCGTGGTATTCATCCAGCGAGCTTTGCGTGCGCAGGGCGGGTCGCCATGAGCACGACGCTGGAACTCCTGATACGCGCGGCGATTTCCATTGTTGTGATCGTTGCACTGGTTCGTATCAACGGTTTGCGGTCGTTCTCGAAAATGGCGGGTTTCGACTTCGCATTGACCGTGGCGATCGGCTCGATCCTCGCCTTTATCATGACAAGTACCTCCACGCCGCTGTGGATAGGTCCTGTCGCGCTGGTCTTCCTGTTCGCGCTCCGCCATGCGCTTGCCCTCATGCGCGAGCGGTTTGCATGGGGCGATACGCTCGACAATCCGCCGATGTTTCTGATGTATGAGGGCGAAATACTGGAGCCCAACCTGCGCCACACCCGCGTCACCCGCGCGGAGTTGATCGGCAAGCTGCGAGAGGCCAACGCCTTGGACCTATCGCAGGTGCGCGCCGTGATTTTGGAGACTACGGGCGACGTATCCGTGCTCCACGGCGACGGTGTGGACGATCTGTTATTCGAGGGCGTCTCATGGGGTGACGTGCCTGCTCGCGATTAGCCGAACGTGACTTGCGGGGGCCGCGTAAGGCGGGCAGTCTGACGTCCAAACCCCATCAGGAGTCGCACCCATGCCCGTCAAGAACCGTTTTGCCGAACTGCTGCCGGAAATCACCGAATGGCGGCGCGATATTCACGAAAATCCCGAGATTTTGTTCGAGACGCATCGCACCTCTGCACTCGTGGCCGAAAAGCTGAAGGCGTTTGGCTGCGACGAGGTCGTCGAGGGTATCGGGCGCACCGGTGTCGTCGGGGTGATCAAGGGCAAGTCCAACACATCGGGTAAGACAATCGGGCTACGTGCGGACATGGACGCGCTTCCGATACTTGAGGCGACCGGGTTGGAATACGCCTCCAAGACGCCAGGCGCGATGCATGCCTGTGGCCATGACGGCCACACGGCGATGCTCCTGGGTGCTGCGAAATATCTGGCCGAGACGCGCAATTTCGACGGCACTGTCGTGGTGATCTTTCAGCCCGCCGAGGAGGGCGGAGGCGGCGGTCGCGAGATGTGCGAGGACGGCATGATGGACCGATGGTCCATCGACGAGGTTTACGGGATGCACAACTGGCCTGGTCTGCCCGTGGGGAGCTTTGCGATCCGCCCCGGCGCATTCTTTGCTGCAACCGATCTTTTTACCATCACCGTCAAGGGGCGCGGCGGTCACGCGGCCAAGCCGCACGAGACCATCGACACGACCGTTCTGGCCTCCCATCTGGTGCTGGCCTTGCAGACCATCGCGTCGCGTAATGCCGACCCGGTGGAGCAGATCGTCGTATCCGTGACTAGCTTCGAGACCGAGAGCAAGGCGTTCAACGTGATCCCCGAAACGGTGACCCTCAAGGGCACCGTACGCACCATGTCGACGGAGATGCGTGATCTTGCCGCCAGACGTCTGCCCGAAATCGCCGCAGGAGTTGCGGCCACATTCGGCGGCAAGGCGGATGTGAACTACATGAAAGGCTACCCCGTGATGGTGAACCACGAGGAGCAGACCGAGTTTGCCGCGTCTGTGGCTGCCAATGTGTCGGGTGGCTGCGAGGAAGCTCCGCTGATCATGGGCGGCGAGGATTTCGCCTTTATGCTGCAAGAGCGACCTGGTGCCTACATCCTCGTCGGCAACGGCGACACAGCCAGCGTTCACCACCCTGAATACAACTTCAACGATGAAGCGATCCCGGCAGGGTGCAGCTGGTGGGCGGAAATTGCGGAGCGGCGCTTGGCTGGCTGAACACGTTAGGTGAGGAGCGTCGCCACGCCCTGATCACCTGATATCCGTTGATGCAGCCAAGCAGCAGGTTGAACAGCAGGATCGGCATCAATTCCAACGCGAAACCGTATGCTACAAACAGCAGGTTCGACCCGAACAGCGCCGCCCGAAGCCAACGGATATCGTTGGTCGAGGCTGACAAAAGCACGAAGCCGTAAGCCAGAAAACCGAGGCTGTCCATCGCTTGGGGCTCCTACACTAAACACGGGCTGACACGAAAATACGGGATGTGTCTGTTCCCTGCTTAGGGTAGAAAATTCGGTGTGGATATGGCTTCAGCCCGCAATTCACGGCACCGACACGGTTTACTCACGTGCGGCGCACGATAGCCTATCCGCCGACGAAAACGCGCCAGAAAAACACGCCGCTCATCGCGAAACCCACGGTCGCCACGATGCCGCGCACCACGGGCATGGGCAGCGCTTTCGAGATCGGTGCACCTGCATAGCCGCCTGCGGTGGAGGCGACCATCATCATCAGGCCCGCTTTCCATTCGATGATACCCGCGCCCGCGAAGATGGCGACCGAAATGGCCGAGAGGATAAAGCTCATTGCCGTTTTCAAGCCATTCATCTGGTAGATATTCGTCATGCCCCAAAGCGAGAATAGTGCCAGCAGGATGATGCCCAGACCGCCATTGAAGTAGCCCCCATAGGTCGAGACCGCGAACATTCCGAACGCGCCGAAGGGGGTCACAGATTGTGACCGCCTCGCGGCCCAGGCGCGGATTTGCGCGCCGAACAGGAACACGAATGTGGCTATCAGCAGCAGGAACGGCACCAATGCCGAAAATGCCCGGTCCGACGAGATCAACAGCAGGACCGAGCCTACCGCGCCCCCCAAGAGTCCGATCACAATGAGGCGGATCAGTTGCTTGCGGTCGAACTCCATCACTTCCTTGCGGAACCCGAGCGCACCGCCCAGATAGCCCGGCAGCACAGCGACCGTCGAAGTCGCGTTCGCCACGACCGGTGGGATGCCGACGAAGACAAGAGCCGGGAAGGTAAGGAACGTGCCGCCCCCTGCGATGGTGTTTAAAACGCCCGCGCCGAAGGCGGCGGACAGGAGCAGAAGAATCTCGAAAAGGGTCATGTCGGTCCGGTGGCTTTTGAAGTGTTGCTGACGCTCTGCCACAAGACGCTGCCGCTGACCAGCGGCGTCAGGGTTTTCGTATGACCCAAAGGAACGGGACCAGCCCCAGCAACGTGGCGAGCGGGGTGAGCCACGGGGACCACATCAATTCGAAAAACGGCTCATACCATAACCAAGTGGCTCCAAAGTGCGCTCGGTATTCTGAGGCCGTCCCAAAATATCCCCAAATACATAACGCTAGCCAGCAGATGCCGAGCGCCCAAAGCCGATATCGACGGCTCTTTAAGGCTAGAGCGGCCACGCCTAGAACAAGAGAGCTTACTGTAGACATGATCAGGTTTACCGCGACGATCTCTCCAAGTCCTGACGGGTATAGATAAAGGGGGTGTCCGCAAACCGTGTTGGTTCACTTCGTTTTAATCTGAAAGGGCTTATATTACCTCGCCCTTCCAGCGGAGTATGCTCTTGCTACATTACAATTTTCGCCGTTTTCTCGATGCCCTCGACGAGCTGAACCCGGCCCAGATCAAGCATGCCCAAACGAAGATCCGTGATCTCCGGCAGAAGACGGAAGCTATCTCGGAGATCGAAGCACGGACAAACCAAGAACACAAGTGCCCTTTCTGCGGCGACGAGCGGCGCCAAAAGTGGGGCCGCACAAGGACAAAGGTCCAGCGCTACCGATGCACCGGCTACCAGAAGACCTATTCGGGCCGGACAAGGAGCGCCATCGGCCGCATCCATCGTCCTGACCTTTTCATGGTCGCACTGAGGGATATGCTGGGCACCTCCACACCGCAACCGGTTCGGAAACTTGCAAGACAGCTCGGTCTCAACAAATACACGATCTGGCGCTGGCGGATGCTCGTGTTCTCGATCATCGAGAACAGCAACGTAGCGGCGAGCTTCTCGGGGATCATTGAGGCGGACGAGACCTACCAACGAGAGTCCCGGAAAGGATCGCGTGAATGGGTTCGCCACTTCGCCGATCCAAGGAGTGTCCCACAGCCACCGCGCCCACGGTGGGAGGATTTCACGACGAAAGGGCTGAAGATGATGCGCGGTCTCTCGAGGTGGCAGCTCCCCATTCTCACCGTCGCTGATCGCGGTGGGTCTCATCTCTTTCGGCGACTTCCGAACCGCAAGAGCGCCACCATGGAGCGCGCTATGAAGCCCCTCGTGCCGGGCGATGCCGTGCTCTGCTCGGATGGAGGCAATGGCTACAAGGATCTCGCGGCGGCGCACAGCCTGGAGCACTTCGTGGTCGGCAGCAAGCCGGGCACGCGTGTCCTGGCAGGCTGCTATCACATCCAGAACGTGAACTCGCTCCACGCCCGCTACGGCAAGTTCATCGAGCCGTTCTGCGGGCCGGCGACGAAGAACCTCAACGGCTACATCCGGTGGCTGGAGGTGCGACTGGCGGGGATACGACCCGCCGACGTGATTCGGGATTCATAGATCGCCTAATCGTAGGCAAGTAGAAATCCGGTTTTGCGGGCGCGCGCGATGAACCTACCTCTTTTCTGCAACACGATCACAGACAGGAGGAAACCATGTTCGACTTTTTGAAAATCGGCGCGAAAGCACTCGGTCTTGGGGCAACGCAGGACGAATTGCGCGAACTCGCGCAACTGTCTCTTGACCCTGGTGTGTTGGATCGTGCCGACGCCATCGGCAACCAAGAAGAGCTGACCCGACAGGTCAGCATGCTTCCGGCCCGCATTGGTGCCTCATTCGGCGCACAGCTGGCAGCTCGCTGAATCAAATATGTCAGAGAAAGAGGGTGAGATTCTCGATCCAGAACAGCCGGGGAGGGACGCCTTCTCCGGATCTGGAAACGTTGCCATCACGAATGCGCTGATACAGCAGTTCCAGAACAGACCGGACCTCACCCTCCAAGCAATTGAAGAGAAGAACCCAGGCTTTATCAAAGCTGCATCTGACGAGATCATAACGCACTCCAAACGCATAAATCTTGCGAACTATAAGTTCCGGGCCACAACACTGATTTCGAGCCTGATCATCCGAAACTTGCTAATCTTGGTTGTTGGATTCGAAATCGTTCGTGCCGGGTTCACCGAGATTGACACCACTCGGCTCCTTATTGGCTTGAGCTTTATCCTGGTTCTCTACAGCGGGTCTCAGGGTATCGCGACTATCGTTAGCAGCATAGCTGACGTGATCCGCAGAGTGGGAAAGCCGGAAGGCAAGTCGTCAGAGTGATCGTCCGGCGCTCTGACCAACGCGGTTTGCGGACACCCCCTAGATAAAAGAGCAGCTTGCGCTCTCCGGTCAAAAACCCATGAATAAAGCCGAATGTCACGATCTCATGGAACAGCCAAGCGGCAGACAAGCTTAGCCAGCCCGCCAGCCAGATCCTAGCCACCTGTATGGCTCATATGCCTCGACATCTGGCCGCCTAGTTCTTGACGGGAATAATCGAAATCGTGGCCCTTTGGCTTCAACCCGATGGCCGCGCGAATGGCCTCTTCCAGCGGGGCATCGCCCTCGGATGCGCGCAACGGCGCGCGCAGGTCGGATTTGCCCTCTTGACCGAGGCAGGTGTAGATCTCGCCGGTGCAGGTGATCCGCACGCGGTTGCAACTCTCACAGAAATTGTGGCTCAGTGGTGTGATCAGACCGATCCGTTGTCCGGTTTCCTCCAGCCGCATATAGCGGGCGGGACCGCCTGTGCGGTCAGACAAGTCGGTGAGGGTGAATTGCTCGGCCAGCGTCGCGCGCAGATCGTTGAGGGACCAGTACTGCCCGATACGGTTCTCGTTTCCGATATCGCCCATCGGCATGACCTCGATAAAGGTCAGGTCCATGCCCAGATCGGCGCACCAGGCGGCCAGATCGAACAATTCGTCCTCGTTGAAGCCTTTCAACGCCACAGCGTTAATCTTGACCCGCAAGCCTGCCTTCAACGCGGCTTCCACGCCGCGCAAGACTTGAGGCAGGCGACCCCATCTCGTGACCTCGGCAAATTTCTTCTCGTCCAGCGTGTCGAGCGAGATATTCACCCGCCGCACACCAGCGGCGTAGAGATCGGCGGCATATTTCTCCAGCTGAGAGCCGTTGGTGGTCAGCGTCAATTCCTTGAGCGCACCGCTTTCCAGATGCCGCCCCATGCCCTCGAAAAAGCTCATGATGCCACGCCGGACCAATGGCTCCCCACCGGTGATCCGCAGCTTTTCCACGCCAAGACGGATGAAGGCGGTACACATGCGGTCCAGCTCTTCGAGCGTCAGCAACTCTTTCTTCGGCAGGAACTGCATGTTTTCGGACATGCAGTAAACGCAGCGAAAATCGCAGCGGTCCGTGACGGAGAGGCGCAGGTAGGTGATTGCGCGCTGGAATGGGTCGATGAGAGGTGCTGTCATGGCGCTAAGGTAGTCTGCGCGGACGACCGCTACAACCCTCCGATGAGCGTTGCTGAACTCTTGTGAAGACGCTAACCTTCCCATTATGACACGCATCATTTTTGCCACCGCCCTTGCTCTGACGCTTTCCGCTTGCGGGGGGCAATTCTCCAATCCGTTCGAGGGGTTAGGCGCTCAGAACGAACCAAGCGCGGGCAAGCCGCTGGACGGTGCCGATGCCGCCCGTCCGAAGGAGCCTTCCGTGGTCGAGGTGGGCGGCACCGGTCAAAGTGCCGCATCGCTCGACAAGACGACCGAGGCGGAGAAAAAGGCGGCTACTGCTGCACCCGCAGGCGGCGCTGTGTTGGGAACCACCGTTGCCAGTCTGGGCGACCCGACAGAGCAGGGGTTCTGGCTGCGCACGCCGCTGGTCAGCGCCGAGGCGCAAGGATCGGTGAAGACGCAAGGCGGGGCAGTGGTTCAGGTCAAGCTCATCCCCATCGACGGCCCACCGTCCGCAGGTAGTCGCATTTCGCTCGCAGCGATGCGCGCGCTCAACATCGGGCTGACCGAACTGGCCACGCTGACGGTGTCGAGAAGCTAGCCCTGACGTTTCAGCATTTGCGCTGCTTCGCGCCTTGCAGATCGCGTCATGCGCTCGCCGTGTTCTTCCAAAAATGCTTGCACGCGCGGCACATCAAACCGTGACAGATCACGCAGCCACCAAGCGACCGCGCGCTGGATCAAGGGGTCGTGGTCCTCGGCGTAAAGGCCAGCCCATCCCAGAACCCTGTCGCGCACAGCTTCATCGGTCAATTTGGACCGGCTTTGTTTGGTCCATGGCTGCGTGAACCCCAGCACCGCGCGGCGGGTCCAGACATGGTCCGACGTGGTCCACGCCTCCATCTCGTCCAGTCGTGACGTGTCCCAGACCACTCGCTTGGCCCCCGCATTGGCAACCTGATCTGCAATTGCCGTGCCGTCCAGATCAGCCAGCCACGAGACGATGAGTTCCCATGCCGTCGTGTCGTCGGGACGCAAACGCGCTTGCGTTAGCAGCTTGGCGGCGCAGATGCGGGCTTCGTGGATGTCACTGTCCCACAGCGCGGAGGCCAGCGCCAAACGCGTATCCAGATCGTCGCCGCGCCAGTCTTTGGCCAGATCGTCCAGCGCCGCATTCGCGATGCCCAGATAGCGCCGCTCGATCCCGTGATAGGCCGCCATGTCGGCCGCCTTTGTTGGATCGCCCAGGCTTTCCAATCGCGCCAGCGCGTCCTCGGGGCTCATTCTACCGTGACCGACTTGGCGAGGTTGCGTGGCTGGTCGACGTCCGTGCCTTTGGCGACGGCGGTATGATAGGCCAGCAACTGGGCAGGCACGGCGTAGAGAATGGGCGCGAGGAACGGGCTGATCTGCGGCATCACCACCGTTTCCCAGACACCGTCGCCTGCCTCGCGCACGCCTTTAGCGTCCGAGATCAGCACCACCTTGCCGCCCCGCGCCATGACTTCCTGCATGTTGGACACGGTCTTGTCGAACAGGTCATCGGTAGGTGCCAAAACCACCACCGGCACACTTTTGTCGATCAGGGCGATGGGGCCGTGTTTCAGCTCGCCAGATGCATAACCTTCGGCGTGTATATAGCTGATTTCTTTAAGCTTTAGAGCGCCTTCAAGGGCGAGAGGATACATCGCGCCGCGTCCCAGAAACAGCACGTCCTGCGCGGTTGAGATTTTGTGGGCGACGCGCTTGATGGCTTTCTCCTGTGCAAGCGATTGGTTCAGCACGCCGGGCAGAAGGTTGAGGTCAGCCATATGCGCGGCCATCGCCGCGTCGTCCAGATGCCCCCGCTGGTGACCTGCCTGAAGCGCGAGTGCGGCCAACGCCAATAGCTGGCAGGTAAATGCCTTGGTAGAGGCCACGCCGACCTCGATCCCCGCCATGATCGGCAGCGCCAGATCGCTTTCGCGCGCGATGGAGCTTTCGGGCACGTTGACGACCGACAGGATCATCGCGGCGCGATCTTTAGCGTAGCGGAGTGCCGCCAACGTGTCGGCGGTCTCGCCGGATTGGGACACGAACAACGCGTAGGATTTGTCGGAAATCACCGGTTTGCGGTAGCGGAACTCCGAGGCGATATCGACGTCCACAGGCAGGCCAGCAAGCTGCTCGAACCAGTACTTGGCGACCTGACAGGCAAGGTTGGCGGTGCCGCAGGCGACCATGGTGATCCGGTCGCATTTGGTGAAGTCCAGCGTGCCGTTCGGCAGCTCGATCCCCTTGCCGTCGGGCGTGCTGTATGCCTGTAGGGCGTCGGCCAGCACGATGGGCTGCTCCGCAATTTCCTTGGCCATGAAATGCTTGTGGCCCGCTTTCTCGACGCGGGCCTCGTCCAGTGACAGCGTTTTCACGGGGCGGTTCGCCAGCATCCCCTGCGCGTCGAAAATCTCGAGGCTGGTGCGGGTCAAAACGGCGCGGTCGCCTTCCTCAAGATAGGTGATGCGGTTGGTCATGGGGGCCAGCGCAATCGCGTCGGAGCCGACATACATCTCGCCATCGCCATGCCCCACGGCCAGAGGGGAGCCCTTGCGGGCCGCGATCATCAAGTCGTCCTCGCCGTCGAACAGGAAACACAGCGCGAAAGCGCCTTCCAGCAGGGCGATGGTCTGCTCCGCCGCGTCACGCGGGCTTGCGCCGTTGTCCAGAAAGCGATGGGTCAGCAAGACGACGGTTTCCGTGTCGGTGTCGGTCTTGGTCCCATAGCCGTCTTTGTCAAGATCGGCGCGTAACTCTTTGAAGTTCTCGATAATTCCATTGTGAACGACCGCTACCGGCCCGGATTTGTGAGGGTGGGCGTTGACCACCGAGGGCGCACCATGGGTGGCCCAGCGGGTGTGGCCGATGCCGGCCTTTCCAGCCAGCGGCTCATGCACCAGCAAGTCCGACAGGTTGACCAGCTTGCCCACCGCGCGGCGGCGGTCGAGTTTGCCGTCATTGACCGTTGCGATCCCGGCGCTGTCATAGCCGCGATACTCAAGACGCTTCAGCGCCTCGACAATGATCGGGCTGACCTCGTTCTTTCCCAAAACTCCAACAATTCCGCACATTTAAGCGTCCTTCTTCATTTTCTTGGCGCGTAGCATCTGCATCAGCTTGCGCGCAAATCCCGCCTTGTTCGTCTGCCGCACACGCGACAGGGCAAGGTCGCCGTCAGGGACGTCCTCGGTCACCACAGTGCCCGAGCCAGTCATCGCGTCCGCTCCGACTTCCACCGGCGCAATCAGCAACGTGTTGGAGCCGATGAACGCCCCCGCACCGATGGTCGTGCGGTGCTTGAACACGCCGTCATAGTTGCAGGTAATCGTGCCTGCGCCAACATTGGCGCCTGCGCCGACATGGGCGTCGCCCACATAGGACAGGTGATTGACCTTCGCCCCCTCGGCCAGCGTGGCATTCTTTATCTCTACGAAATTGCCAACCTTTGCGCCTTCTTCAAGTTCCGCGCCGGGGCGCAGGCGGGCGAAGGGGCCGACTACCGCGCCTTGCGCAACATGGCAGCCCTCAAGATGACAGAAGGCTTTTATCTCCGCGCCCGACTCAACGGTCACATCGGGGCCAAACACGACGTTCGGGCCAATCAGCGCGTCGCGGCCCAGCACTGTGTCATAGGCAAAATACGTGGTTTCGGGTTGGGCCAGCGAAACGCCGTCCTCCAGCGCCCCGGTGCGCATCCGCGCCTGAAAGGCGGCTTCGGCGGCGGCGAGTTCCGCGCGGGTGTTGATGCCCAAAGTTTCGGCCTCGTCACAGGTGACCGCAGTTGCGCTCAGGCCTTGGGCGCGGGCAAGTCCGATGATGTCGGTCAAGTAGTATTCGCCGCTGGCATTGTCGTTGCCGACCTTCGAGATCAACTCGAACAGCGTCGCCGAATCGCACATGACAACGCCGGAATTACAAAGGGTTACGGCCAGTTCTTCAGGTTTCGCATCCTTGGCTTCGACGATCCGCTCCAGCACGTCGCCCGTGGTGATCAAGCGGCCGTAGCGCCCGGGGTCCGCCGCGACGAAGCCCAATACGACAACGTCCGCGGTGGCGCGTGCGTTGGCCATACGCTCCAGCGTATCGCCCGAGACGAACGGGGTGTCGCCGTAGAGGATCACCACATCACCGTCAAAGCCGTCCAGCGCGGCGCGCGCCTGATCAACCGCGTGGGCGGTGCCGTTCTGTTCGGTCTGGCGGGCGAAGATAAGCTGGTCGTCATGCTTGGCCAGCACTGCCTCCACCTGCTCGGCACCGTGGCCGGTGACCACGACCACCTTCTCGGTCGACAACGCAGCACCTGCACGCAACGCGTGCACCGCCAGCGGGGCTGCGCCGATCTGGTGCAGAACCTTCGGCAGGTCCGAATTCATGCGGCTGCCTTGTCCGGCGGCCAGCAGTATCAGGGCAACTGGTGTTGTGCTCACGTGTGTGGCCTTTCCTTCTTGTCGGCCCCGTTCTATCCGTATCGTGCTGCGGCGCAAGGTGCGCTTGCGTCACAACAGATTTCGCCGCGTTACAGGAGAATGTTATGCGCACGGTCATATTCGACCTCGACGGCACTTTGGCTGATACCAGTGGCGATCTGCTGGAGGCCGCGAATGTTTGCTTTCGCGGCTTGGGTCATGGCGACGTGCTGACGACCGAGACCGACCGGGGCACCGCAGTGCGCGGGGCGCGCGCGATGCTGACCCAAGGCTTCGAGCGGTTGGGCCAGCCGTTTGATCAAAGTGATATCGACCGGCAGTTCCCGATTTTGCTGGAGGCTTACGGCGGTGACATCAGCAGTCGCACCACGATCTATCCCGGCGCTCGCGAGGCCGTGTCTCGCCTTCGCGATGCCGGCTACAAGGTGGGGATATGCACCAACAAGCCCGAAGGGCTGGCGGAACAGTTGATGACTGCGCTGGAATTCCGCGACGCGTTCGACAGCCTTGTGGGCGCGGATACGTTTCCGGTGCGCAAGCCGGACCCGTTGCCGTTTATCCAGGCGGTAAAGCGGGCCGGCGGCGACCCCGCGCGAGCGGTATTGGTCGGCGACACGCAGACCGACCGCGACACGTCCACCAATGCAGGTGCGCCGTCCATATTGGTGACCTTCGGGCCGGGCGCGTTTGATGTCGCCAGCCTGAAGCCCGAGGCCCTGATGGATCATTTCGACGATCTGGACCAGATCGTCGCGCGCCTCATCGCTTGACTGTATAAAGCGGTAGTCTCAAGGTCGGGGTCGCAGCTTCGAGAGGTCCGCGACATGTTTGAAGTTTTTGACGGCAGCTTTACCCAGCAGGAACCGATCCCGCAGGCAGGGATCGACGCCGCTATGGCGGTGCTGCAAAGCGGACGGCTGCATCGCTACAACACGGCCAAGGATGAGTTGGGCGAGACAGCATTGCTGGAGCAGGAATTCGCCGCCTTCACCGGTGCCAAATACGCGCTGGCCGTCGCGTCTGGCGGCTATGCCATGGGGGCCGCTCTAAGGGCGGTTGGCGTCAAAGCCGGTGATACCGTGTTGTCCAACGGCTTCACGCTGGCGCCGGTGCCGGGTGCTATCGCGTCGGTCGGCGCGGAGCCGCTCTTCGTCGAGACCGCCGACAACCTGACCATCGACCTCGACGATCTGGAGGCGCAGATCGAGGCCTCCGCCGCGAAATATCTGCTGCTCTCGCACATGCGTGGCCATCTCTGTGACATGGACCGGCTCATGGCGATCTGCAATGCGGCGGGGGTCATCGTGATCGAGGATTGCGCACATACGATGGGGGCCAGTTGGCAGGGCACGCCATCGGGGCGGCATGGCGTCGTTGGCTGCTATTCCTGCCAGACCTACAAGCACGTCAATTCGGGCGAGGGCGGGTTTCTGGTCTCGGACGATGCGGAGGTTATGGCCCGTGCGATTATCCTCTCGGGTTCTTACATGCTCTACGAGCGGCATCTGGCGGCGCCACCCGCAGAGGTATTCGAGCGGGTCAAATACGTCACGCCTAACGTGTCCGGCCGCATGGACAATCTGCGCGCGGCGATCCTGCGCCCGCAATTGGCGAACCTGCCCAAGCAAGTGGAGGCATGGAACGAGCGTTACTCCGCACTGGAATCCGGCCTGCGCAACGCCCCCGGCCTCTCCGTTATCGAGCGGGACCCGCGCGGGGTATATGTCGGTTCATCCATCCAGTTCCGGCTGCCCGATGCCACGCCGTCCGAAATCGAGGAGTTTACCAGCCGATGCGCCACCCGAGGCGTGGAGCTTAAGTGGTTCGGCGCGGCCGAGCCCAAAGCCTTCACCTCGCGCTATGACAGTTGGCGCTACGCGCGGCCGCAGGCCTTGGCGCGGACGGATGAAATCCTGTCCGGATTGCTTGACATGCGCTTGCCGCTGACCTTCTCCATCGGCGACTGCGAGCTGATTGCCCGCATTATTCAAAGCGAGGCTCGCGCCTTGCAGGGCCGCACGGCCTTGGCGGGCTAGGGCGGTCAGGCCGGTCGCAGGATAGCCCGGCTTGTTGGCGGGCGCTGGCGGGTGCTGCGGAACAACGGGCGTTGCGGCATGCGCGGGGGCCATCTGGCGCGCGGCCATATGCGCCATCCGGTAGACGCGATTGTGCTCTTCGACGATGCGCTTCAGGTCGCCCGGCGAATAGGTGTGTGCCTCCGACAGGCCCAAAGCCCGCGCGCACAGCTTGGAGCAGAACCAGCGGTCCTCCACATGGCGGCGCAGGTTGATGAACTGGCTCATCAGCAGCCCCCAGTAATCATAGCCGCGTCCGATGTGCCGCAGGGCGCGTTCGAACGTGTCATGCGGGGCCCAAGGAACCTGCACGAATTCGTATGCGCCCTCGCGGAAATACAGGTCGCGTACGCAGACACCGCCATTCTTGCCCTGCGCGGTGACGCAACGATGGGTTTCGCCCGTTTTCGGCGGTCGGGAACTCACAAGAAGCTCGCAATGCGAGAACTCGGAACGGGTGACCCACTTGACGAGCGTGTCGCTTAGCGGACGACCATGCCCCCTGTAGAAGGCTAGATAGATCATGTCTGTAACTCAGTTTTTAGGGTTTAATATGTGTCGAAAATGGGGCAGAACCCCCTTAATACGCAAGGTAAATGCCGGTTAGACAAAGACTTATGCGCCTTACGTAAGGTGAAAGGTAAGGAATACCTTACCTTTTTGCGGATATCCTTCATCTCACATTCCTATTTCCTGACACTTCATTAACCTCTTCAGAGCAGATCGGCGCTGTTGACCGGTGCGAAACTGCGCTCTAGTATTTGAACACGCGTTCAATAACGGGGAGGATCACCATGTTTAACGCCTCGATGAATTTCGACTTGGGGGAAGACGTCAACGCCTTGCGCGAGATGGTGCATCGCTGGGCGCAGGATCGGGTCAAGCCCCGCGCCGCAGAGATCGACCAGACGAACGAGTTTCCTGCCGACCTGTGGACCGAGATGGGCGAACTGGGCCTTCTGGGCATTACCGTCCCCGAGGAAGATGGCGGCTCCGGCATGAGCTATCTAGCCCATGTGGTCGCGGTCGAGGAGATCGCCCGCGCCTCCGCCTCGGTGTCGCTATCTTATGGCGCTCATTCCAACCTCTGCGTAAACCAGATCAAACTGAACGGCACGCCAGAGCAGAAGGCGAAATACCTTCCGGGCCTCATGTCCGGCGAACACGTAGGCGCCTTGGCCATGTCGGAGGCGGGCGCAGGCTCCGACGTTGTTTCCATGTCGCTGAAAGCCGAGAAGCGTAACGACCGTTATCGGCTCAGCGGAAACAAATACTGGATCACCAACGGCCCCGACGCCTCCACCTTGGTGGTCTACGCCAAGACCGATCCTGACGCTGGCCCCAAAGGCATCACAGCCTTCATCATCGAGAAGTCGATGAAAGGCTTCTCCACCTCGCCGCATTTCGACAAGCTCGGCATGCGCGGCTCCAACACTGCGGAGCTGATCTTCGACGACGTAGAAGTCCCGTTCGAGAACGTGCTGGGCGAGGCGGGACGCGGCGTGCGTGTCCTCATGTCCGGCCTCGATTATGAACGCGTGGTTCTGGCGGGCATCGGCACCGGCATCATGGCCGCCTGTCTGGACGAGGTCATGCCCTACATGGTCGAGCGTAAGCAGTTCGGCCAACCCATCGGCTCGTTCCAGCTGATGCAGGGCAAGATCGCGGATATGTACACGGCGATGAATTCCGCCCGCGCCTATGTCTACGAGGCGGGCCGTGCGTGTGACCGTGGGGATATCACGCGAGCCGACGCTGCCGCGTGCTGCCTCTATGCGTCCGAGCAGGCCATGGTCCAAGCCCACCAAGCCGTGCAAGCCATGGGCGGCGCAGGCTTCCTCGCCGACGCCCCCGTGGCACGGCTGTTTCGGGACGCCAAGCTGATGGAGATCGGGGCAGGAACGTCCGAGATCCGCCGCATGCTTGTCGGGCGGGAGCTGATGGGGGCGATGGGGTGAGGCGTCTCGCGCTCCTTCTCGCGTTTATGCCAGTGCAGGCTCTTGCGGACCCGTTTTTTGAGGGCTGGCTCAAACGCTGCTTCGCCGAGGCGGATCGCCAAATTCAAGTCCCATTCAATCCCGATACAGATTTGTCCCAAAACCACGCCAGCCATTTTTCATGCGCGTACGACACATTGGATTTCTGCCGCTTTACCGAAGCACCGCTGGCCTGTGCCATGACGGCGCTGAGTGTAATCAGAACCGAAACGGCCACCCGTCTGGCGGAGCTTCCCGAAAGTATCGAGGGCGAGGGGATCAATACGGACGACTATAAAAGACGCCTCGCAAGATTTCGCAGCGGGCAGACCATGCTGCAACATATTGAATCGAACGATGCCATGTCTCAATCGGGCAAAGAGGACGCGGCGGCATCCTATATCGAGACGGTCAAAAGACACCGCCGTGACTGGATTCCCTTAGACACGTTTTTCGAGGTGACGGAGACCGTGAACAGGGCAGTAGAGGTGTCTGTTCTAAAAGAACGGGTACGCCGCGCCGCACAGGTCAAACCATGACCCTGCGCCCAATCCACTACATTTCCCTCACGCTCCTCACCTTGCTGCTGCTCGCCGCCCTCGCGCAGTACCAACGCGCGGCCCTCAACCTCACCGAGACCCAGATCATCGAAACCTACGTCGCCCGCTACCTCGACACACACCCTCAAGCCAAACTCACCGACTGCCGCGCGCAGCCCACGCAAACCAAAACCACACGCATGGTTGTCATTTGCGGCCCCGAGCCGTTTGATGCGGCACGGCACTACGAATACCACGTCGGCCCCCTTGGCGGCTTGATCGCGCAAAACGGCCCCGCCGACTGGGCTACGAAATCCCCCGTCGCCCCGCGTGATGCGGCTTGAAGGATCGTCTATGAAGTATCTGCCCTTGATCGCCGCGCTCACCGCGACACCCGCCTTGGCTCAAGACACCATCGCGCAGGACAAAGTCCTTGTGCTGGCCTGCTTGGAAACCATGGAGGCGGGCACCACATGGCCCCAATGCGTGGAGCTTATGTTCCAGCCTTGCGTTAGCCACGAGGTTGGCACCGATGCCCATGCCACCTGCCTCGGCAGCGTGCGGGAGGAATGGTCCGGCACGGTGAAAACCTTGCAGGACGAGGTGATCGAGGCGGTGACCTCCGAAGGATCGTCCGAGTTGCTGGACCTGATGGGCCAGTGGACCGGCTACGTCGTGCAAAAATGCCAGGACGTGGCCGTGTCGAAACCAGACGGCGCGGAAAGCGCACGGCTGGGCTGCGAGATCAGCGAATTGGCGGGGCTGTCGGGCGAGTTCGCCGCCTGCCTAGAAGGCCGCTCGCAGGCGGGCTATTGCGAGTTCAGGGAATGAGAGGCGTGGTCGCTTTTCTTGCGTTGGTTTTAGCCGCGCCACTTCATGCAGCAGACCTGAGCGTGGATGAAGCGCGCGTCTATGCCTGCCACGCCGCCACGCCGGAAGGCTATCGCAGCCCCGACTGTCTGGGCGCCGCGTCGGACCAGTGCCAACTGCTGCCGGAGGGCGCGACGACCCAAGGTATCGCCATCTGTATCGCCGCCGAGACCGCGATTTGGGACGACATCCTGAACCGTGAATACCAGATCACCCGCGCCGACCTGAAAACCCGCGACGCCAGTGAGGGCACCGATCTGGCAGGCGGCTTGCAGAAAGCGCAGCGCGCGTGGATCGCCTTTCGCGACGCGGAATGTGACCTGACCTATGACCAGTGGGAGGGCGGCTCCGTGCGCGGCATCGCCTATGCCAATTGCCTGCTGGTCATGACCGCCGAACGCAGCATCGTCTTGCGCGACATGAGACCGAGGTAACAACCGATGAAACTGACCTCCAACATCGCCGCAGGCTCCGAGGCGTTCCGCGCCAACGAAGCTGCAAATCTGGACGCCTTGCGCGTGGTCCAAGAGGCGGCCCAGCACGCCGCATTGGGCGGCGGCGAAGGCCCGCGCGAACGCCACGAGAGCCGCGGCAAGATGCTGCCCCGCGACCGCGTGGCCAACCTGCTCGACCCGGGTTCGCCCTTTCTTGAGGTGGGTGCCACGGCGGCCCACGGCCTCTACGATGGCGCGGCGCCCTGTGCGGGCGTGATCGCGGGCATCGGCTTGGTGCAGGGTCGGCAAGTCATGGTGGTCTGCAACGACGCGACCGTGAAGGGCGGCACTTACTATCCGATGACGGTGAAAAAGCACCTCCGCGCGCAGGAGATTGCCGAGGAAAACCACCTGCCTTGCGTCTACCTCGTGGACTCAGGCGGGGCGAACCTGCCCAATCAGGACGAGGTCTTCCCCGACCGTGACCATTTCGGGCGCATCTTTTACAATCAGGCCCGCATGTCGGCCAAAGGCATCGCGCAGATCGCCGTGGTCATGGGCTCCTGCACGGCAGGCGGCGCTTACGTGCCCGCCATGTCCGACGTCACGATCATCGTGAAAGAGCAGGGCACCATCTTCCTCGCAGGCCCGCCCTTGGTGAAGGCCGCCACGGGGGAGGTGGTCACGGCTGAAGACCTAGGCGGCGGCGATGTCCACACGCGCCTGTCCGGCGTGGCGGATTATCTTGCCGAGGACGACGCGCATGCTTTGGCCCTGGCGCGGCAGGCGGTTGGGAACATTGGCGGCGGGGTTGGCAGCGCGACACAAGGCGAAGCGCCCGCCTATGATCCGTCCGAACTGCTCGGCGTAGTGCCAGCCTCCTTGACCACACCTTACGACATCCGCGAGGTGATCGCGCGGATCGTCGACGGCTCCCGCTTTGACGAGTTCAAGAAGCGCTTCGGCGAGACGCTTGTCACCGGCTTCGCTGATATCTGCGGCATGCAGGTTGGCCTCATCGCCAATAACGGCGTGCTGTTCTCGGAGGCCGCCCAGAAGGGCGCGCATTTCGTGGAGCTCTGCTCGCAACGCCGTATCCCGCTGGTGTTCCTGCAAAACATCACCGGCTTCATGGTCGGTCGCCAATATGAAAACGAAGGCATCGCGCGGCACGGGGCCAAGCTGGTGACCGCCGTGGCCACGACCTCGGTGCCGAAAATCACTATGGTGATCGGTGGCTCTTTCGGGGCGGGGAATTACGGCATGGCGGGCCGCGCCTACCAGCCGCGATTCATGTGGTCCTGGCCCAATTCGCGCATCTCGGTCATGGGTGGGCCGCAAGCGGCGGGGGTTCTGGCGACGGTGAAACGCGACGGGATCGAGCGCAAGGGCGGCACATGGTCCGCCGAGGAGGAGGCCGCCTTCAAGCAACCTACGATTGATATGTTCGAGGAGCAGTCCCACCCGCTTTATGCCTCCGCCAGGCTGTGGGACGACGGCATTGTTGATCCTCGCAAGGCGCGCTACGTGTTGGCCCTGTCCCTGCGCGCGGCGCTGAACGCCCCGATTGAGGATACACGCTTCGGCGTGTTCCGGATGTGATGCGGCGCTCCGACGAAAAATGGCTTCGGTCCTTGGTGTCTGACAGGCCGACGCGCCGCAGATTTCGGGGCCGCCAAGTGTCACTCCGCAGGCCGTCGCGTACCATGCTGGGGGTGGGTGCAGTTCTTGCGGCTATCGTCGGGCCTCCCGCAATTGACGTTACCAACGGTTTGGCGCGGGCTGGCTCAAGTTGTGTGGCGCTCGATATTATCGACGGCGATACGCTTCGGGTGTTTTGTCCCGACATGGGCGTCAGATCGGCACGGATCAAAAGCTACGACGCGCCGGAGCGGCTCTCTTACAAATGTTTTTCCGAGTTTCTAGCCGGATGGCTAGCGACGCAAAAGCTGCGGTCTCTGCTCTGGACATCAGGCGAGATTGTGATCACGCCAGACGGGTCGGATCGCTACGGACGATTGCTGGTTTATTTGCGTGCAGGCGGCAAAGGTGTGGCACGAAGCATGATCGAGAGCGGCCACGGCCGCGCTTATTCCGGCGGGCGTCGGGCAGGGTGGTGCGCATGATAATCTCTGCCCAAAGCGGGGGCGTCCCAAAGAGGCATCGAGCCCCTTTGTGCCGCCCAGCCCTGTGGCTTTGCCGCGTGGCCTGCCAAAATCTCAATACGAGGCGCTAAAGATGTTCACTAAAATCCTCATCGCCAATCGCGGCGAAATTGCTTGCCGCATCATCGACACTTGCCGCCGCTTGGGCGTGGGCACAGTGGCGGTCCATTCGGACGTGGATGCAAACGCGCGTCATGTGGACATGGCGGACGAGGCCGTCTCCCTCGGTGGTGCCACGCCTGCGGAAAGCTACCTGCGGGGCGACGCCATAATTGACGCAGCTCTGACAACTGGCGCGCAGGCAATCCACCCGGGCTATGGCTTCCTGTCGGAAAACCCCGACTTCGTGGAGGCGGTGGACGCCGCTGGCCTGACCTTCATCGGCCCTTCCGCCCACGCCATCCGCGCGATGGGACTAAAGGACGCCGCCAAGGCGTTGATGGTCAAAGCGGGCGTCCCCGTGGTGCCGGGCTATCACGAGGCGGGCCAAGACAATCTGGCCGCCGAGGCCGACAGGATCGGCTACCCCGTGTTGATCAAAGCGGTCGCGGGCGGTGGCGGCAAAGGCATGCGGCGCGTCAACGCCGCCAAGGACTTCGCGCAGGAGTTGGAAGCCGCCCAGACCGAGGCGCAAAAAGCCTTTGGCAACGCCGCCGTGCTGATCGAGAAATACGTCTCCACCCCCCGCCATATCGAGGTGCAGGTGTTCGGAGACGGCACGAAGGCGGTGCATCTGTTCGAGCGGGACTGCTCCTTGCAACGCCGCCACCAGAAGGTGACCGAGGAGGCTCCGGCCCCCGGCATGACGCCCGAGATGCGCGACGCGATGGGGCAAGCGGCGGTCCGTGCGGCGGAGGCTGTGGGCTATGCCGGTGCAGGCACGGTGGAATTCATCGTGGACGCTTCGGACGGGCTACGGTCGGACCGCTTCTACTTCATGGAAATGAACACGCGGCTACAGGTCGAGCATCCCGTGACCGAAGCCATCACCGGCGTCGATCTTGTTGAATGGCAGTTGCGTGTTGCATCGGGGCAGGGGCTTCCGGCCACGCAGGACGACCTGTCGATCACCGGCCATTCCTTCGAGGCCCGCATCTATGCCGAGGACGTCCCCGCAGGCTTCCTGCCCGCCATCGGCACACTGCACCAGTTGCAGTTTGCGGACGGCGCGCGGATTGATACCGGCGTGCGGGAAGGCGACGAGATCAGCCCGCATTACGACCCGATGATTGCCAAGCTGACCGTGCACGGCCCCGACCGCGCCACGGCGCTGGCACAACTGACGCGGGCGTTGAAAGCGACCCGGATCGGCGGGACGGTGACCAATATCGGATTTCTCGCCGCGCTGTCGGAACACTCCGGCTTTGCGGCGGGTGACGTGGACACCGGACTGATCGAGCGTGACTTGGAGGCGTTGACCAAGTCCACCGAACCCTGCACCAAAACCCGCGCACTGGCAGCGGTCGCAGCCCTTGGGTTGCACCGTTCGGTGCCTGCGTTCGCAGGTGTCTCGCTGTGGGGCGGGGTTGAGCAGACCGCTCGCTTCGCCTTTGACGAGGATGAGACCGCACGGGTCGAGACGTTGTCGCCCGCACAGTTCAGGGTTACCCTGCCGGACGCCATCCATGACATCACTCACACCGACGGCACATGGCGCGTTGACGGATCAAAAACCGCCGCCTCAGTCTGGTGCAACGGCACTCAGGGCGCGGTGTTCTGGGGCGAGACCTATCCCTTCATCGTCGTCGACCCGCTGGATCGGGCCGCAGTTCAGGGCGGAGGCGACGGGGTCACCCGTGCGCCGATGCCGGGCCTTGTCCGCGTCGTCGACGTGAAAGCAGGGGCGCAGGTGAAGGCGGGCGACCGCTTGCTGGTGCTGGAGGCCATGAAGATGGAACACGCCTTGCGGGCAGAGGCGGACGGGACCGTCGCCGAGGTCATGGCGAGCGCTGGCGATCAAGTCACGGCGGGGGCCGCCTTGGTGCGGATGGAGGCCGATGACTGAGATCACGTTGCATCACGCGCACCAGACCCGCTCCATGCGCAACCTGTGGTTGTTGCACGAGTTGGGCGTGCCGTTTGATATGGTGGTGCATCCGTTCGGCAAGAACCTGCGGTCGGAGGCGTATCTGGCGCTCAACCCCTCGGGCCGCGTGCCTGCTTTGGAAATTGACGGGCAGATCCTGTTCGAGAGCGGCGCGATCACCGAATATCTGTGCGAAAGGTTCCCCGCAGGGAACCTTGGCCGCGCTGCGGGCAATCCCGAGCGGGCGGACTGGCTGGTCTGGGTGCATTTCGCCGAGACCATCACGCAGCATTGTGCGGCTCTTACCCAGCAGCATATCGCGCTGTATGAAGACCACATGCGAAGCCCGATCGTGATGAAGTTGGAGGCGGCAAGGCTTGCCAAATGCTACGCGGCGCTGGAGCGACGCCTTGAAAATCGTAATTATTTGCTGGACAGCGGCTTTTCGGCAGCCGACATTTCTTGCGGTTATTCGGTATATTCTGGCCGTAATTTTGCACATATCGAACCTTTCCCGCGTCTATGCGGCTGGTACGCACGCGTCACCAGCCGTGAGGGCTTTCAGAAATCCCTGCCACCGGACGGGGAGCGTCTCTACTCCAAAGAATTCTATGAGGTGCCTGCATGAGCGCGGTTGAGATCTTCGAGGTCGGCCCCCGCGACGGTCTTCAAAACGAAAAGGCGCAGATCGCCACCGCTGATAAGATCGCGCTGGTGGACCTGCTCTCCACCGCAGGGTTCAAGCGCATTGAAGTGGCCAGTTTCGTCTCGCCCAAATGGGTGCCACAAATGGCCGACAGTGCGGAGGTGTTGGCGGGCATCACCCGCGCGAACGGTGTATCCTACGCCGCGCTGACCCCGAATATGCGCGGGTTGGAAGCGGCGATAGCGGCGAAAGCCGACGAGGTGGCGGTGTTTGCCAGCGCGTCGGAAGGGTTCTCCAAGGCCAATGTAAATGCCACCATCGAGGAGAGTCTTGCGCGGTTCGTACCGATCCTAGACGCTGCGCCGATGCCTGTGCGCGGCTATGTGTCTTGCATCGCTGAATGCCCCTATGACGGCCCGACTGACCCCGCCGACGTGGCCCGCGTGGTTGCCCAATTGCGGGCAATGGGGTGCTACGAAATTTCGCTGGGCGACACTATCGGTCGCGCCACGCCGGAGCAGATCGACGTGATGCTAAAAGCGGTTACAGACGTTTGCCCACCCACGCAGTTGGCAGGGCATTTCCACGACACTTCTGGGCGAGCGCTGTTGAATATCGATGTCGCCTTGTCGCACGGGCTGCGCGTGTTCGACGCTGCTGTGGGCGGCTTGGGTGGGTGCCCCTACGCGCCGGGTGCGGCAGGGAATGTGGCGACCGAAGCTGTTTTGGCCCATCTGGATGCAGCGGGCCACAGGACCGGACTCGACGCGAAAATCGTGGCGCAGGCAGGCGAAATGGCGCGCGCGATGCGCAGCCCGAAGGAGACGACATGACCTACAAGACATTGCTGACAGACACCGACCCGCGCGGCGTGGCGACGGTCACCCTGAACCGTTCAGACAAACGCAACGCTCTGTCCGGAAAGATGATCGACGAGTTGACGCACTGCGCCGCCGCGCTCGGTGCCGATGATGCGGTGCGCGCGGTGGTACTGCGCGGAGCGGGCGCGATTTTCTGTGCGGGCGGTGATCTGAACTGGATGCGCGCGCAGATCGACGCCGACGGCGAGACCCGCGCCCGCGAGGCGGGCAAGCTGGCCGCGATGCTGGGCGCGTGGAACGAGCTACCGAAGCCTGTGATCGGGCGGATCGAAGGCTCTGCCTTCGGTGGCGGCGTGGGGCTTGCCTGCGTCTGCGACGTGGCGATTGCCGCGCCGGATGCAAAATTCGGCCTGACCGAGACCAAACTGGGCCTGATCCCCGCCACCATCGGGCCTTACGTGATCGCCCGCATGGGCGAGGGCAACGCGCGGCGGGTGTTCATGTCTGGCCGTATATTCGGGGCGGAAGAGGCACAACGCTTGGGCGTCGTGGCGTCCGTGTCTGATGATCTGGACGGTGCCATCGAAGCCGAGATCACGCCGTATCTGGCCTGTGCCCCCGGTGCCGTGGCCGAGGCCAAGGCGCTGGCTTTGCATCTGGGCGGCGCGCCGGGGCAGGCTGCGGTAGACCACTCCATCAAGGCATTGGTGACCCGCTGGGAAAGCGAAGAGAGCGCCGAGGGCATTGCCGCCTTCTTCGACAAGCGTAAGGCCGCTTGGGTGCGCTAAGGGCTGTTTCGTGGTGCGTAGGAATGCGCTAACGTGGAGCAAAACAACCCCATGAGAGGGAGCAGCCCCATGTTCAACCGTCGTCACTTCCTTGCCCTGTCCGGCGCTTTCACCTTGCAGGCGTGCAGCGCCGGCGGCGGCGTGTCCGCGTCAAGCGCCGAGCCTGCCATGCGCGCCGTGCCAAACCCCGCCTTTGATGCGTGGGTCGATGGTTTCAAAGCGCGGGCGTTATCACAAGGGATCAGCGCCAGCACGCTTCAGGCGGGGATGCGCGGTGTGGGCTTCCTGCCTGAAGTGATCGAGCGGGATCGCAACCAGACCGAATTCAAACGTAGCTTTGAGGACTATCTCGCGATTGTGGCATCCGAAGAGAAGATCGCGGCGGGCCGCGTGGCTTTCGCGCGGCAACGGTCACGGCTGAACGCCATCGAAGCAAGGTATGGCGTGCCCGCCAATGTGGTGTGCGCGATCTGGGGAGTGGAGAGCAATTTCGGCGCCCGCCGGGGCAACATCCCAGTGGTGTCGTCGACCGCGACGCTGGCCTTTGACGGGCGGCGCGGGGCGTTCTTCGAGAAGCAGCTGATCGCGGCACTGAGAATCCTGCAAAGCGGCGACACGACACCTGACAAGCTGGTCGGCTCTTGGGCCGGGGCGATGGGGCATACGCAATTTATCCCGACGTCCTACCAGCTCTTCGCGGTGGATTTCACCGGCGACGGGCGGCGCGACATATGGTCCGAGGACCCGTCCGACGCGCTGGCCTCTACGGCCGCCTATCTGGCAAAATCCGGTTGGCAGCGCGGACAATCCTGGGGCCGCGAAGTGACCAGCGGCGGGTTGCAGCCCGACCCCGGTGGGCCGCGCTTTGCCGTGGGGCAGAACTTCCGCGCGATCAAGCGCTACAACAACTCCGACAACTATGCGCTTGGCGTGGGGCATCTGGCCGACCGGCTGGCAGGGGGCGGGCCGCTGAAAACCCCGTTCGGGCCGGACAAATACGGGCTAACCATAGATCAGCGAAAGCGCTTGCAGACAAGGCTGACCGCCCGTGGCTTCGACACCGGCGGGGCGGACGGGGTGCTTGGCCCGAAGTCGCAAGCCGCCATTTCCGCTTACCAGCGCAGCGTGGGGCTGGAGGCGACGGGCAACCCGTCCCCGGCGCTGTTGGCGAGCTTGGGGTAGCGTGCGACTCGCCCCGGTAGGTTTTGCCGATTCAGCGAGCCGCGCTATTTCAGGTTCAGGACAAGCTGAACCGTCGGTTATTAACGGGCTAGAAAGTAGGGATAATCAGCCGCAACCGCGTCCGTCCATCGGTTGACCCCCTGCGCGTGCGGGCGTAAAGATCACGAAGCTGACAACACCTGCGAGCCACGCCAAGCTGGCCATAAGGAGAGAAACGTGGACGAGCTTCTACGCGAATACCTGCCCATCCTTATTTTTCTGGCACTGGCCATCGGCCTTGGGCTGGTCCTGATTCTTGCCGCAGCCGTGCTTGCGGTGCGCAATCCGGACCCCGAGAAGGTGTCGGCCTACGAGTGCGGCTTCAACGCATTCGACGATGCGCGCATGAAGTTCGACGTGCGGTTCTATCTGGTGTCGATCCTGTTCATCATTTTCGACCTCGAAATCGCGTTTCTGTTCCCGTGGGCCGTGGCCTTCAAGGATGTGGGTCTGCTGGGCTTCTGGTCGATGATGGTCTTTCTCGCGGTTTTGACCGTCGGCTTTGCTTATGAATGGAAGAAGGGAGCGCTCGAATGGGAGTAGCAACCGGCGCAAACACTGCGGGTTGGGACAAGGACGTCGCCACCGTGCAGTTGAACAACGAGCTTCAGGACAAGGGCTTCCTTGTCACCTCGACCGAGGACATCATCAACTGGGCACGCACCGGCTCGCTGCACTGGATGACCTTCGGGCTGGCGTGCTGCGCGGTCGAGATGATGCACACAGCCATGCCGCGCTATGACATGGAACGGTTCGGCACGGCCCCTCGCGCGTCCCCGCGTCAGTCGGACCTGATGATCGTGGCCGGCACGCTGACGAACAAGATGGCTCCCGCGCTGCGCAAGGTCTATGACCAGATGCCGGAGCCGCGCTACGTGATCTCCATGGGATCGTGTGCCAATGGCGGCGGCTACTACCACTATTCCTACAGCGTTGTGCGCGGCTGCGACCGGATCGTGCCGGTCGACCTATATGTGCCGGGCTGCCCGCCCACAGCAGAGGCGTTGCTTTACGGCATCCTTCAGCTGCAACGCAAAATCCGCCGGACGGGGACGATTGTACGATGAGCGAAGCCCTGCAAGAACTTGCCGCCCATATCGAGCTGAAACGCCCGGATTGCGTGCTGTCCACCGACATCGCATTTGGCGAATTAACGGTGCATATCGCCCCAAGCTCGCTGGTGTCGTTTTCGGAGTTTCTGAAAACCGACCGCGCCTGCCGCTTCTCGACGATGATCGACATCACGGCGGTGGATCACCCGACCCGCGACGCGCGGTTCGACGTGGTTTACCACTACCTGTCGATGTATCAGAACCATCGCATCCGCGTTAAAATGGCGATCCGCGAAGACGCCATCGTGCCGTCGCTGCACGAGGTCTATCCGGCGGCCAACTGGTTCGAGCGTGAAATCTTCGACATGTTCGGCATCCTGTTCTCGGGCCACCCCGACCTGCGCCGCATCCTCACAGACTACGGCTTCCGCGGCCATCCGTTGCGCAAAGACTTCCCGACCACGGGTTATGTTGAAGTGCGCTATGACGAAGTCGAGAAACGCGTGGTCTACGAGCCTGTGAAGCTTGTGCAGGAATACCGCCAGTTCGATTTCATGTCCCCTTGGGAAGGTGCGGAGTACATCATGCCAGGTGACGAGAAGGCTGAAGAGGGGGCGAAGAAATGATGGACGGTGGCAAATTCGACGACGCCTTGACCGGCGAGCAGAAGATCCGTAATTTCAACCTCAACTTCGGGCCTCAGCACCCCGCCGCCCACGGCGTTTTGCGTCTGGTGCTGGAGTTGGACGGCGAGATCGTGGAGCGGTGCGATCCGCATATCGGCTTGCTGCATCGTGGCACGGAAAAGCTCATGGAGAGCCGGACCTACCTGCAAAACTTGCCCTATTTCGACCGGCTCGACTATGTGTCGCCGATGAATCAGGAACACGCCTGGTGCCTGGCCATCGAGAAACTGACAGGCACCGAAGTGCCACGCCGCGCCTCGCTGATCCGTGTGCTGTATTCGGAAATCGGCCGCATTCTGAACCACCTGCTGAACGTCACCACGCAGGCTTTGGACGTGGGTGCGCTGACACCGCCGCTTTGGGGCTTCGAAGAGCGTGAAAAGCTGATGGTGTTCTATGAGCGGGCCTGTGGCGCACGTCTTCACGCGGCTTATTTCCGCCCCGGTGGTGTGCATCAGGACCTGCCTGATGCCTTGCTCAACGATATCGAGGAATGGACGACGACGTTCCCGCAGGTGCTCGACGATATTGACGGGTTGCTGTCCGACAACCGCATCTTCAAGCAGCGCAACGCCGATATCGGGATCGTGACCGAACAGGATATCCTTGATTACGGGTTTACCGGCGTCATGGTGCGCGGGTCCGGTCTGGCGTGGGATCTGCGCCGCTCGCAGCCTTACGAGTGCTACGACGAATTCGATTTCCAGATCCCGGTCGGCAAGAACGGCGACTGTTTCGACCGCTATCTGGTCCGCATGGAAGAAATGCGCCAGTCGGTGCTGATCATCCGGCAGGCCATCGAGAAGTTGCGCGCTCCGGAAGGGCAGGGCGACGTGATGGCACGGGGCAAGATGACGCCGCCGACCCGTGGCGAGATGAAGACCTCCATGGAGGCGCTGATCCACCATTTCAAACTCTACACCGAGGGCTTCCATGTGCCCGAAGGCGAGGTTTATGCGGCGGTCGAAGCCCCCAAGGGCGAGTTCGGCGTGTATCTGGTGGCGGACGGGACCAACAAGCCCTACCGCGCCAAATTGAAGGCCCCCGGTTTCCTGCATTTGCAGGCTATGGATTACATCTGCAAGGGACACCAGCTTGCAGACGTGGCCGCGATCATCGGGACCATGGACGTTGTTTTTGGAGAGATTGACCGATGAAAAAAATTGCTGCTTTCGCCGCTGCTGGCGCTCTGACCCTCAGCGCCTGCCTCCCCGCTCCGGAATTGAGTGTCGACGACATTGACCTGGGCCGCTACGCCTCGGCCATGGCCGAGGTCGGCTGCATCGACTTTGACGGCATCACCCACGCCCAGATCCGCGATCTAACCGGCTGGAAAGACACGAAGCTCGACAAGGTCGAAGAAGAAGCCATCGCGCAGCTTCAAGCCATCGAACAACCCGGCGGCGGTATCCGCTCCACCGTTGGGGCTTGCGCGTAAGCGCCGCGCTCCTGACGCACAGATAAAGGCCACGGACTTCCATGCTTCGCAGACTTCACGCAGATCAGCCTGACAGCTTCGCCTTCACCTCCGCCAATCAGGCGTGGGCAGAGGCGCAGATCACCAAATACCCCGAGGGGCGTCAGGCTTCGGCGATCATTCCGCTGCTCTGGCGCGCCCAAGAGCAGGAGGGCTGGTTGAGCCGTCCCGCCATCGAGCATGTCGCTGAAATGCTGGGCATGGCTTATATCCGGGCACTGGAGGTGGCTACTTTCTACTTCATGTTCCAGCTGCAACCTGTTGGTTCCGTTGCGCATATCCAGATTTGTGGCACCACGTCCTGCATGATTTGCGGGGCTGAGGATTTGATCGGCGTTTGCAAGGAAAAGATCGCGCCAAAGCCGCATCAGCTGTCCGCTGACGGCAAGTTTTCGTGGGAGGAGGTCGAGTGCCTCGGGGCCTGTGCGAACGCGCCGATGGCGCAGATTGGCAAGGATTACTACGAAGATCTGACCGCCAAACGCATGGGCGAGATCATCGACGGGCTGGCCAATGGCCAGGTGCCGACACCCGGCCCCCAAAATGGCCGCTACGCCGCCGAACCGCTGAAGGGGCTGACCTCGCTCACCGAATACGACAGCGGTAAGACGCAATACAACGCCTCCGTGCAACTTGCCACCGACTTGGGCGATACGATCAAACGCATCGACGGCACCGAAGTGCCGCTGCTGACCCCATGGCAACATGGCGGCAAGGAAAAGTCCGGCAAATCCGTGCCGTCCAAACCCAAGGAAGCCGAGCTGAAGCAGAACGCCCGCGAGGTGGACGAGACCAAGGATGAGGTAGACGCCAAGAAGGTCGCTCGACCAAAAACGGGCAAGGTTGCCCCGAAATCCGAGACAGGCGGCAAGGCGACGGACGGGGAATTCAACCCCACGCCGAAGACCGCAGCCAAGCCGGTCGCGGCAGATGGCAAGCCCGAGATGCTGACACAGGCGCGCGACGGCGGGCCGGATGATCTCAAGATGATCAAGGGCGTGGGTCCGAAACTCGAACAGCTTTTACACAAGTTGGGCGTGTTCCATTTCGACCAGATCGCATCATGGCGCAAAAAGGAAGTCGCGTGGGTCGACGAAAACCTCGAAGGTTTCAAAGGCCGCGTATCCCGTGACGAGTGGGTGAAGCAAGCCAAGGTGCTGGCCAAGGGTGGCACCACGGAATTTTCGGGTCGGGTCAAAAAAGGCGGCGTCTACTAGTCTGAAACAGACGGGGAGTACGAAGAATGGGACAGAACGATACTGGCGGCATGAGTTGCAAGAGCGTCTGGTGGCTTGCCGCGCTGGTTGCAGGCGTGCTGGTCGCCGCGTTGCTCATGTGGATGCGGGACACCGGCTTTATGATGGCTCTGTTCTGGGGGCTGGTCGTTTTGATCGCGGGCGGGTTTGCGCTGACATGGGCCTTTTGTCGCTCGGTTTCGGGCATGTCCGACGCCGCGTCCGCGACGCCTGCGGCCACTGCATCACCACATCCGGAAGCAACGGCTGCCGCGCCGTTGGCCACATCCGGGCCGATCACCGAGCCCGCACCGGTTGCCCGTGGCGCCGGGGCTGCTGCCGCGACCCTGTCCGCGACCGGCGAAGCCACGGCGAAGGCCAAGGCCGAGCCCGAGGAGGCGAAGACGCCTGCGAAGTCGGGTACCGGCAAGGTGGCGACACCGAAGGCGCCTGCGAAAAAGCCTGCCGCCAAGAAGGCGCCTGCTAAAGCTGCTCCGAAGGCGAAAGCCGCGCCTGTGTCGGCGGATGGCAAGCCGGAGCTTTTGACCGAAGCCCGCGCGGGCGGTGCCGATGATCTCAAACAGATCAAGGGCGTCGGACCCAAGCTGGAAGGCATGCTGCACAAGATGGGCGTGTTCCACTTTGATCAAATTGCCTCGTGGCGCAAAAAGGAAGTGGAGTGGGTCGACAACAATCTCGAAGGCTTCAAGGGCCGCGTCTCCCGCGACGAGTGGGTGAAGCAGGCCAAGGTGCTGGCAGAAGGCGGCCAGACGGAGTTTTCGAAGAAGGTTAGAAAGGGTGGGGTCTATTGACCTGCCCGGACGCTAAATGAGCGGTGACGCGGGCGATAAGGCCCGCGCTGCCAAAGGACGCAGACTTGCGGTGGTGATCATCGTCACCGCGCTGGCCTTCATGGGGCTGGAGTTTGCAGGGGCCACGTTCGGGTGGTCCAATCGTGTGATGGGCCTGTTGGAGATCGGCATCGCCGCCATCTTCGTCTGGGTCATGATTGAAGCATACGGCCTGTGGCGTTCGCGCCAGAACAAGTAGGCCCGCAGGACAACGCCCTGCAAAATGAGGAACGACGCGCAATGCTGGCAGACAAGGACCGCATCTTTACCAACCTCTACGGGATGCATGACCGCTCGTTGAAGGGCGCGCAGTCCCGTGGGCATTGGGACGGCACCGCCGATATCATCAAACGCGGCCGCGACGCCATCATCGACGAGATGAAGTCGAGCGGGCTGCGTGGCCGTGGCGGCGCGGGCTTCCCGACGGGCCTCAAATGGTCCTTCATGCCTAAGGAAAGCGACGGTCGCCCCAGCTATCTGGTGGTCAACGCGGACGAGTCCGAGCCGGGCACCTGCAAGGACCGCGAGATCATGCGTCACGATCCGCACACCCTGATCGAGGGCTGCCTGATCGCCAGTTTCGCGATGAACGCCAACGCCTGCTACATCTATCTGCGCGGCGAATATATCCGCGAGCGCGAGGCGCTACAGCATGCCATCGACGAATGCTACGAAGCCGGCCTTATCGGCCCGAACGCGGCCAAGTCGGGCTGGGACTTCGACGTCTACCTGCACCATGGGGCAGGGGCCTATATCTGCGGCGAGGAAACCGCTCTGCTGGAAAGCCTTGAGGGCAAGAAGGGCATGCCGCGGATGAAGCCGCCATTCCCGGCAGGCGCGGGCCTCTATGGCTGCCCGACCACCGTGAACAACGTCGAATCCATCGCCGTGGTCCCGACCATACTGCGCCGCGGCGCGGACTGGTTCGCAGGCTTCGGTCGGGCCAACAACGCAGGCACCAAGCTGTTTGCGATCTCCGGCCACGTCAACAACCCCTGCGTGGTCGAAGAGGCCATGTCGATCCCGTTCAAGGAGCTGATCGACCGCCATTGCGGCGGCATTCGTGGCGGCTGGTCCAACCTCAAAGCGGTCATTCCAGGCGGCTCCTCCGTGCCCTTGCTGCCTGCCGAGATAATGGAAAAAGAGTGCATCATGGATTTCGACTGGCTGCGGGAGCAGAAGTCGGGCCTTGGCACGGCGGCGGTGATCGTGATGGACCAGAACACCGACGTGATCAAAGCGATCTGGCGGTTGTCGGCTTTCTACAAGCACGAGTCCTGCGGCCAATGCACGCCTTGCCGCGAAGGCACCGGCTGGATGATGCGCGTCATGGACCGCTTGGTGACGGGCGACGCCGAAGTGGAGGAAATTGACATGCTGCTCGACGTGACCAAACAGGTCGAAGGTCACACAATCTGCGCCTTGGGCGACGCGGCGGCGTGGCCGATCCAAGGTCTGGTGCGCCACTTCCGTGACGAAATCGAGGACAGGATCAAACACAAGCGAACCGGCCGCGTGTCGGCGGTGGCGGCAGAATGATGCGTGCTCTGGTCCTCATCCCCGCGGTGGCTGTGCTGGCAGCTTGCGTTCCTCCGGGTCCGGTCTCCGAGAAGCCCAAAGGCCCGCCGCTTGAGATCGTCGAGGCGGCGCGTGCGGCCGATACCACCCGCGTGGTGCTGCGCTACAAGGATGGTGCGGCGATCCCTGCATCTGACGAAAACCGTGCGGTGCTCCGCGCGATGGAAATTGCCTGCCAAGACGGCGAGAACCCCATCGCCGACACCCGCACCCGTGAAAACGGGTTGCTGACGGTCCGCGTGTTCTGCGTCGGCGTGCTGCAAAGCGATCAGGTCATTGACGGGACGAGGCTGAAGACATGATCCGCCTGCTGCTTGTCACATCACTGGTGCTTGGCACTGCCTCTTGCGGGCTGCTGAGCCGCGACAAGTCGCGCGCCGCGGTCAGCGAGCGGGCCTTGCCCTACAAGGCCAAGCTGTCGGCTGGTGAGGACAAACGCAATATCGCGATCTCCGTGGTTAACAAAGGGGCAGGCCTTGAGGCCGTGCGCGAAAGCGTGCGCTTCGAGGCCACGAAGTACTGCCTGCTGAACTATGGCGGCTCGGACACGGAATGGCAGATCAGCCCTGTCAGCAACGACTGGGCCTTCACGCAAGACGGTGAAAAATTGGTGTTCAACGCGCGATGCGTCGCGCGTTAGGATAGGATCGGGAATGTCGAGCGTAGCGAAATACAGACCCCTTGCCGCAGCCGCCTCTTTGGTGGCTGCCCCGTGCGCGACCTCCGGTGGCAAGGCGGTGAGGGCATGAAGGGCCACCATCTTGCAGAGCTGAACGTAGGCCGCCTGCTTGCTCCCGTGGGTGATCCTCGCGTGGCCGAGTTCATCGACAATATCGAGCGGATCAACTCTATGGGCAAACGCATGCCGGGGTTCGTGTGGATGCTGGAAGGCTCCGGTGCGCCAGGCGCGACAGAACATTCGATCGACGGCGATGCGCTCTACGTGCCGAACCTGACCGTTTGGGAAAGCGCCGAGGCGTTGCAAACCTTCGTCTGGGGCACGGTACACAAGAAATTCTACGAAAAGCGCCAAGAGTGGTTCGAGGTGCTGGGCAAAATGCACTTCGTCATGTGGTGGGTGCCGGTTGGGCATGAACCAACACTCGCCGAGGCGCTGGAGAGACTTGAGATGCTGCGGGAGCAGGGCGACAGCCCCGACGCCTTCGGCTGGGACTATTTGAAAGACGCGACCATGTGGAAGACACATGGCTGCCAAGTGGCTGCGGAGTAACGCATGAGCGACCTAAAGAAAGTAATCATCGACGGCAAAGAGGTCGAGTGTGACGGGGCGATGACCCTCATTCAGGCTTGCGAGCAAGCTGGCGTCGAGGTGCCGCGTTTTTGCTATCACGAGCGCCTGACCATTGCTGGCAACTGCCGCATGTGTCTGGTCGAAGTGGTCGGCGGCCCGCCCAAGCCCGCCGCGTCTTGTGCGATGCAGGTGCGTGACTTGCGCCCCGGTCCCGAAGGCCAGCCGCCCGTGGTTAAAACCAACTCGCCCATGGTGAAGAAGGCCCGCGAAGGGGTGATGGAGTTCCTGCTCATCAACCACCCGCTGGATTGCCCGATTTGTGACCAAGGCGGCGAATGCGACCTGCAAGACCAAGCGATGGCTTACGGCGTTGACTTCTCCCGCTACCGCGAGCCGAAGCGCGCGACGGACGATCTGGACCTCGGCCCGCTGGTCGAGACCCACATGACGCGCTGCATTTCCTGCACCCGCTGCGTGCGCTTCACCACGGAAGTCGCGGGTATTCACACGATGGGCCAGACCGGTCGCGGCGAGGATGCCGAGATTACGTCCTATCTGGGCGAGACGCTGAATTCCAACCTGCAAGGCAACATCATTGACTTGTGCCCCGTTGGCGCTTTGGTCTCGAAGCCTTATGCCTTTACGGCGCGGCCTTGGGAGTTGACCAAAACCGAGTCCATCGACGTGATGGACGCCCTTGGGTCCAGCATTCGCGTGGACACCAAAGGTCGTGAAGTCATGCGTTTCCTGCCGCGTAACCATGACGGGGTGAACGAGGAATGGATTTCCGACAAGACCCGCTTCGTGTGGGACGGCTTGCGCCGCCAACGTCTGGACACGCCCTACATCCGTGAAAACGGCAAGCTGCGCAGAGCGGGCTGGGATGAAGCCCTGAAAGCCGCAAGCGCCGCGATGAAGGGCAAGAAGCTGGCTGGTCTGGTCGGCGATCTGGCCCCAGTGGAAGCCGCGTTTGCTTTGAAACAGCTGATCGAAGGCCAAGGCGGCGTTGTGGAATGCCGCACCGACGGGGCGAAACTGCCAGCGGGCAACCGCTCCGGCTATGTTGGTACCGCGCGTATCGAAGACCTCGACACTGCCAAGCATATCCAGCTGATTGGCACCAACCCCGCTGTTGAAGCGCCCGTGTTGAACGCGCGTATCCGCAAGGCGTGGACCCATGGCGCGAATGTGGGGCTGGTCGGTCAAGCTGTTGATCTAACCTATGAATACGCGCATATCGGCACCGACCGCGCGGCGCTGGAAGGCCTGTTGGAGCACAAATTCGACAAAGTTCTCGACGAGCCGTCCGTCGTCATCATCGGCATGGGCGCCTTGGGCGAGGCCGATGGCGCCGCCGTTCTGGCCGCTGCGATGGAACTGGCCGAGAAGACGAACTCCAAATTCATGGTGTTGCACACCGCTGCGGGCCGCGTTGGCGCAATGGATGTGAGCGCGGTGAACGACGCCGGTATGGACGGAATCAAGGATGCGGAGGTGATCTACAACCTCGGCGCCGACGAGATCGACATCGAGGCGGGGCCTTTCGTGATCTACCAAGGCTCCCACGGGGATCGCGGCGCGCATCGGGCCGACATCATCCTGCCGGGGGCGGCCTACACCGAGGAACAGGCGCTGTTCGTGAACACCGAAGGCCGGCCGCAATTGGCGCTGCGGGCGAATTTCGCGCCGGGCGAGGCCAAGGACAACTGGGCGATCCTGCGGGCGCTGTCGGCCGAACTTGGCGCAACGTTGCCTTATGACAGCTTGGCGCAACTGCGTCAGGCTTTGGTCGCGGAGGTGCCACATCTGGCGGGTGTCGACGAGGTACCCGAGAACGACTGGTCACCCGAGGCACGCGGCAAGCTTGGCAAGGCCGACTTCCGCCTAGCGATTAGCGATTTCTACCTGACCAACCCGATCGCCCGCGCGTCCGAGCTGATGGCAGAGCTGTCGGCCAACGCCAAGGCACGGGCCAACCAACCGATGGCTGCGGAGTAGTATGACATGCGTACGCGCATATCCCTTCTGGGGGCGGCCATGCTAGTGGCCTGCACCCCGACCGAGGAGCCGACGCAGGAGGTTTTTGCGCCGGAATACCTCGGGATCGAGACCAGACGGCTTGACGATGACCTCGTCAGCTTTCTGGTGCGGATGAAGGGCGCGCGGACCAACGAGGATGTGGCCGAGTATGGCAAATGCGCGGCGGCGCAGTATGCGCTGATCCGCGGCTTCGGATTTGCGCGACACGTGCGCACAAACGTACAGGAAGAGGGTGGCCTTTGGGCCGGAGATGCGGTTTACACCATCTCGGCTGCGCTACCCGACGGATTGCAAACAATCGACGCCGAAGTGGTGGTGTCCGAGTGTGCCGAAAACGGCATACCAACGGTGTGAAACAAGAAGGCAGACTGACGACATGATGGAGTTTTTCACTCAGACCGGGTTGGGCATTTCCCTTGTGATCTTGGGCCAGTGCCTGCTGCTGACTGTGCTGCTGCTGATCAGCCTTGCGTTCCTGCTCTATGCGGACCGCAAGATCTGGGCCGCCGTCCAGTTGCGCCGCGGTCCCAACGTGGTGGGCGTGTTCGGCCTACTGCAAAGTTTCGCGGACTTTCTGAAATACGCGGTCAAGGAGATCGTCATTCCCGCAGGTGCGGACAAAACCGTCTACCTGCTGGCTCCGATGCTGTCCTTCGTGTTGCCCCTGATTGCCTGGGTCGTCATTCCGTTCAACGACGGCTGGGCCATCGCCGATCTGAACGTGGCCGTGCTGTTCATCTTCGCTGTTTCTTCGCTTGAAGTTTACGGTGTGATCATGGGCGGTTGGGCGTCGAACTCCAAATACCCGTTCCTCGGCTCGCTGCGTTCTGCCGCACAGATGATTTCCTACGAGGTCTCCATCGGCCTCATCATCATTGGCGTGATCATTTCGGCGGGCTCGCTGAACCTCAGCGAGATCGTGCGCACGCAGGACGGTGATCTGGGGCTGCTCAACTGGTACTGGCTGCCACACCTGCCCATGGTGTTCCTGTTCTTCATTTCGGCGCTGGCCGAGACCAACCGCCCGCCTTTCGACCTTCCCGAGGCCGAGTCGGAACTGGTGGCAGGCTATCAGGTCGAGTACTCCTCGACCCCGTTCCTGTTGTTCATGATCGGCGAATACGTGACTATCGTGCTGATGACCGCGCTGATCACGGTGCTGTTCTTCGGCGGCTGGCTATCGCCCATTCCGGGCCTTCCCGACGGGGCGCTGTGGATGATCAGCAAGATGCTGGTGATCTTCTTCCTGATCTCGATGGTGAAGGCCATCGTGCCGCGCTACCGCTATGACCAGCTGATGCGCATCGGCTGGAAGGTGTTCCTGCCGCTGTCGCTGGCATGGGTCGTTATTGTCGCCTTCTTCGCGCAATATGGGGCCTTCGGCGGGGCTTATGCCCGCTGGGCCGTGGGGGGCTAATTAACCATGGGCGTCGACTGCACTCTGTTTCAGCAATTGGTGGACCTCTCCACCCGCTTCCGGCCCTCGGGCCGGTCGTTGATGCTGGGCCGTCAGGCGTTCAAGATCGAGCCGCCCTTTGCGAAGTCCTACGAGAAGGCGCTGCGTCGCGCGGGCATTGAGGAAAAGCGGTTCCATTTCCTACAGGAAGACGGCTACGCCGAGACCCTGTTCCGCAACCTCGGGTTGGGCGAGATGGAGACGATGGACTACGCGCCTTATGAGGGGCCGGTGATCCAGCAGGATCTGAACGAGCCGGTGCCGGCAAAGCTGCATGGCAAGTTCGACTTCATCTTCGACGGCGGCACAATCGAGCATGTGTTCAACGTCCCCCAGGCGCTGGAGAACGTGTTCAGGATGCTCAAGCCCGGCGGGCGTTTTGTCTCTGCCAACGGCATGAACGGCTGGGTCGGCCATGGCATGTACCAGTTCTCGCCGGAACTGGTCTGGACCTTTTGGAAGCGCAAATGCCAGTGCCTCGTGCATATCTGCACGGGCATCCACAAGATACCGGGGACGGCCAAGCCGCTGAACTTCCCCGACGCCGCCGAGACGGGGCGCAGGCTGCGCCTCAAGGGCATGATCCCCGAGGGGCGCGTGTATCTGTATTACGAAATCGAGAAGACCTCTGAGGAGATACGGGCCGGATCGGCCTTGCAGAGCGACTACCAAGTTAAATGGGCTGACGCATGATGCGGCGCCTTACGGGAGATATGAAATGAGCGTGAGCTTCGGCCGTCGTGCCAAATACTTCCTGCTGCTGGACATGTTCAAAGGCATGCAGTTGGGCATGAAGTACTTCTTTGCCCCCAAGGCCACCGTGAATTACCCGCACGAAAAGGGGCCTTTGTCGCCGCGTTTCCGCGGGGAACACGCCTTGCGCCGCTATACCAACGGCGAGGAGCGTTGCATCGCGTGCAAGCTATGCGAAGCCATCTGCCCCGCGCAGGCCATCACCATCGACGCGGAACCCCGCGACGACGGCTCGCGCCGCACCACCCGCTACGACATCGACATGACCAAGTGCATCTATTGCGGCTTCTGTCAGGAAGCCTGCCCGGTGGATGCCATCGTCGAGGGGCCGAATTTCGAGTTCGCCACCGAGACCCGCGAGGAGCTTTTCTACGACAAGGAGAAGCTGCTTGCGAACGGTGACCGCTGGGAAGCCGCGATTGCTCACAACTTGGAAATGGATGCGCCTTACAGATGAGCAATGTCGCCACATATCCTTTCGACCCCAGCATTCTGGACGAGTTGGTCGACATGATCGGCGACATGGGAGCCGAGTTTGCAATCGGCACGCTTGATGCTGTCCTGTCGGAAAGCAACGGCGCGATCGTCTCGGAAGGCGTTACAAGGGATATGTACGAGGGACAGGTGATTACCGCCGTGGTCGCTGCGGATGCGGTTGCTGTAAGCCATGGTGAGGCGCCTTCCGTTCTCAACGACGCCTTGATGCAGGCCGTTAAGCCGTTCGCCGAAGACCTGCGCGACACTGATGGTACGCCTGATCTGGCCGCGAAGGCGCTTCGCGTGATCACCGACGGCACCAGCTCGATCTATGGCACCATGACCGGCGAACTCCCGACGCGGGCCGAGTTTCTGGAAATCACATCCAAGGTGCAAGACTCGGTCTCCGCTGCCAAGCAACGCAATCCCGGCGAGTGGGCTGAAATAACCGGTGATGGTGTGTTCGAAATCACCATGCACCCCGATAATGGAGAAGCAGATGACTGACCCGACCAACCCTTTCGAGGCGATGATGAAGATGGGGCAGGAGATGGCGAAATCCATGAATCCCGCGCTGGAGGCGTTCACGCCAAAAGGTTTCGAGAACATGATGCCCACTATGTCTGCTGACATGATGGAGCAATTCATGGGCAAGGGGTTGAGCCCGGAGGGGCTTGATGCCAAGACGCGCCTGTTGCTCACGCTCACGGGGCTGACGATTCAGGGCGCACAGGCCGAAAGCCAGATCCGGATCACCGTCCGCCACCTTGTCGAGGCAGGGGCAACGAAACAAGAGATAGCCGAAACCATCGCGCAGGCCGCGATGTTCGGCGGCGTTCCGGCAATGTCGAAGGCGATGGAGCTTGCGACAGAGGTGCTGGACGGAGAAGGAAAAGACTGATGGGTTTTGCTGATTTCGCATTCTACCTGTTCGCCATCGTGGTGGTGACCGCCGGCCTGCTCGTGGTGGTCTCGCGCAATCCGGTGCATTCGGTGCTGTGGCTGATCCTCGCGTTTCTGTCCTCGGCCGGATTGTTCGTCCTTTTGGGGGCGGAATTTGTCGCCATGCTGATGATCATCGTCTATGTCGGCGCGGTCGCGGTGCTGTTCCTGTTCGTCGTTATGATGCTGGACGTCGACTTCGCGGAGCTTCGCGGCGAGCTGGCCAAATTCGTGCCGCTCGCAGGGCTGATCGGCGTTATCTTGTTGATGGAATTGGCACTGGTCTTCGGCACATGGACCGGCGCGGAAAACGCGGCTGCCCTGCGTGACGCGGTGACGCCGGCGTTGGAAGAGACCCAGAACACAGCGGCCTTGGGCCAGCTGATCTACACCAAATACATCTACCTGTTCCAGGCAGCGGGCCTGATCCTGCTTGTCGCCATGATCGGTGCCATCGTGCTGACCCTGCGCCACCGCCCGGACATCAAACGCCAGAACGTGCTCAGCCAAATCTACCGCGACCCTGCGGAGCAGATGGAGCTGAAAGACGTGAAACCGGGGCAGGGGCTATGACTGACATTGCTTTTGGTGAGGCTGGCTTCGTCGATTTAGATGAAATCCATTTCGATGTGGAAACTCAGGTATCTCGACCCATTGTGTTGGGGCGAAAGAACACCTCGGGAAATCTGGAACTGGTAGTTCGCAGAGACGGGCCGTCAGGGCCATTCTATACATTGCGAGAAGTTCGAGAATCCCCACTGGCATCTCGGTATCTCGCTGAAGGTGAGGATGTTGGTGAGCTTTCTTCCAATTTGGGAGAGAGAGGCGCTGGAAACTACGTTGAATTGGATGAGAACGACCAAAACACGCCGATGTATCAGATCGCGTTGCAGTCAATCGCAAAAGCAAAAGACCTCGGAGTGCTAAAATGATCGGACTTGAACACTACCTCACAGTTGCAGCGGCCCTCTTCGTCATTGGCATTTTCGGCATCTTCGTGAACCGCAAGAACGTCATCATTATTCTGATGTCGATTGAGCTGATGCTTCTGGCGGTGAATATCAATTTCGTGGCCTTCTCCAGCTACCTTGGCGACCTCACAGGGCAGGTGTTTACCCTGTTCGTGCTGACGGTCGCGGCGGCAGAGGCGGCGATCGGGCTGGCCATTCTGGTCTGCTTCTTCAGAACCCGCGGCTCCATCGCCGTGGAAGACGTCAACGTGATGAAGGGCTAAGTCACTATGGAAACCATCATCCTTTTTGGCCCGCTGATCGGTGCCCTGATCTGCGGCTTCGGCTGGAAGTTCATCGGCGAACAAGCTGGCTGCGTGATCGCGACAGGGCTTTTGTTCCTGTCGGCCTTGCTGAGCTGGATCGTCTTCCTGACCTTTGACGGCACCACCGAGACCATCAACATCATGCGCTGGATCCAGTCCGGCACGCTCGACACTTCCTGGGCCATCCGCGTGGACCGGCTGACGACGATCATGCTGATCGTTGTAACCACCGTTTCCAGCCTCGTGCACCTCTATTCCTTCGGCTACATGGCACATGACGAACATTTCGGCGAAGGCGTCGCCTACAAGGCCCGCTTCTTTGCCTATCTGTCGTTCTTCACATTCACGATGCTGATGCTGGTAACGGCGGATAACCTCGTCCAGATGTTCTTTGGCTGGGAGGGCGTGGGCGTCGCCTCCTATCTGTTGATCGGGTTCTACTACAAAAAGCCCTCCGCCAATGCCGCCGCCATCAAGGCGTTCGTGGTGAACCGCGTCGGTGACTTCGCGTTCCTGCTGGGCATTTTCGGGCTGTATCTTCTGGCCGACAGCATCAATTTCGACGACATTTTCGCAGCGATGCCGCAGATTGCGGAGACCCAGTTGCAGTTCTTGTGGACCGAGTGGAACGCCGCGAACCTGCTGGCCACCCTGCTGTTCATCGGGGCCATGGGCAAATCGGCTCAGCTGTTCCTGCACACCTGGTTGCCGGACGCGATGGAAGGCCCGACTCCTGTGTCGGCCCTGATCCACGCCGCGACCATGGTGACGGCAGGTGTGTTCCTCGTCTGCCGCATGTCGCCGCTGATCGAATTCGCGCCGGAAGCGAAGAACTTCATCGTGATCATCGGTGCGACGACCGCGTTTTTTGCTGCGACCGTGGGTCTTGTGCAAAACGACATCAAACGCGTGATTGCGTATTCGACCTGTTCGCAGCTTGGCTACATGTTCGTGGCCGCGGGCGTTGGGGTCTACTCGGTCGCCATGTTCCACCTTCTGACCCACGCGTTCTTCAAGGCGATGTTGTTCCTTGGCGCGGGCTCGGTCATCCATGCGATGCACCACGAGCAGGACATGCGCAACTACGGCAACCTGCGTAAGAAAATCCCCTACACCTTCTGGGCGATGATGATCGGCACGCTGGCCATCACCGGCGTCGGCATTCCGCTGACCCATATCGGCTTCGCCGGGTTCCTGTCCAAAGACGCGATCATCGAGAGCGCTTGGGGCGGTGGTTCCGGCTACGCGTTCTGGCTGCTGGTCATCGCTGCTGTGTTCACTTCGTTCTATTCGTGGCGTCTGATGTTCATGACGTTCTTCGGCACGGAGCGGGGCGACAAGCACACCCATGAGCATGCCCATGAAAGCCCGAAAACCATGCTGATCCCGCTGGGTGTTCTGGCGATCGGCGCGGTGTTCTCGGGGATGGTGTTCTTCAAGCCGTTCTTCGGCGACCACCACGACGTCGAGAAGTTCTTTGGTATCACCCAGGGCGAGCAACATGCGCTGGTGGACCCTGATACGCTCAGCATGGCGGCTTTGGCCGCGACCTCTGACGAGGGCGAAGTTGAGGGCGGCGAAGGCGAGGCCGCGCTGCCGGGGCAGGGCGCCATCTACATGGCCCCCGACAACCACACCATGGACAACGCCCACCATGCGCCTGCATGGGTCAAGGTGGCACCGTTCATAGCGATGCTGCTGGGCTTGTTCACCTCCTGGATGTTCTACATCAAGAACCCCAGCCTGCCGGGTCGTCTGGCGGCGAACCAGCCGCATCTGTACCAGTTCCTGCTGAACAAGTGGTATTTCGACGAGATCTATGACGTGATCTTCGTCCGCCCGGCCAAATGGCTTGGCAACTTCCTGTGGACGCGGGGCGATGGTAGGGTCATCGACGGCTCGATCAACGGGCTGGCGATGGGTGCAGTTCCGTTGCTGACCCGCCTTGCAGGACGCGCGCAGTCCGGCTTCATGTTCCACTACGCCTTCGCCATGGTCATCGGCGTAGTGCTGATTATCACATGGTTCGCCATTGGCGGCCCGAGCGTCGGGGGGGCCGAATAATGGACAACCTGCTTTCCGTTATCACCTTCATGCCGCTGGTTGCGGCCCTGATACTGGCCCTGTTCCTGCGCGGCGACGACGAGGCCGCGCAACGCAACGCCAAATGGCTGGCGCTGATCGCCACGAGTGTGACGTTCCTGTTGTCGATCTTCGTCTACACGGGCTTCGACGCTTCCAACACGGGCTTCCAGTTCGTGGAGGAACGCGACTGGCTCATGGGGCTGCAATACAAGATGGGCGTGGACGGCATCTCTGTCACCTTCGTGCTGCTGACCACCTTCCTGATGCCGCTGGTCATTGCCAGCTGCTGGGACGTGAAGCATCGTGTGAAGGACTACATGATCGCGTTCCTGCTGTTGGAGACGCTGATGCTCGGCGTGTTCTGCGCACTGGACCTGATCCTGTTCTACCTGTTCTTCGAGGCGGGCCTGATCCCGATGTTTCTGATCATCGGCATCTGGGGCGGGGCGAACCGTATCTACGCGTCGTTCAAGTTCTTCCTCTACACGCTGCTGGGCTCGGTCCTGATGTTGATCGCCATGATTGCCATGTATCTGGACGCAGGCACCACGGATATCCCGACGCTGCTGACCCATACTTTCGCCTCCGAGACGTTCAGCGTTGCGGGCGTCACTGTGGTGGGCGGCATGCAGACGCTGATGTTCCTCGCTTTCTTCGCCAGCTTCGCGGTGAAGATGCCGATGTGGCCGGTCCATACCTGGCTGCCCGATGCGCACGTGCAGGCGCCGACCGCAGGGTCGGTCGTGCTGGCGGCGATCCTGTTGAAGATGGGCGGCTACGGCTTCCTGCGTTTCTCGCTGCCGATGTTCCCGGTGGGCGCGGATGTGCTGGGCATCTACGTTTTGTGGCTGTCGGTCATTGCGATCGTCTACACCTCGCTGGTGGCATTGGCGCAGTCGGACATGAAAAAGCTGATCGCCTATTCGTCAGTCGCCCACATGGGCTACGTGACCATGGGCATTTTCGCGGCCAACCAACAGGGCATCGACGGGGCGATCTTCCAGATGATTTCCCACGGGTTCATCTCCGGCGCGTTGTTCCTGTGTGTGGGCGTGATCTACGACCGCATGCACACCCGCGAGATCGACGCTTATGGCGGCTTGGTCAACAAGATGCCGGCCTATGCGCTGATCTTCATGCTGTTCACCATGGCCAATGTCGGTCTGCCGGGCACCTCGGGCTTCGTGGGCGAATTCCTGACGCTGATGGGCGTGTTTCAGGTCAACACCTGGGTGGCTCTCTTCGCCACGACCGGCGTTATCCTGTCGGCGGCCTATGCGCTGTGGCTTTATCGCCGCGTGGTTATGGGCGATCTGATCAAGGAAAGCCTGAAGTCGATCACCGACATGACCTCCCGCGAAAAGGCCATTTTTGCGCCGCTGGTGTTCATGACGATCCTGCTTGGCGTCTACCCCGCGCTGGTGCTGGACCTGATCGGGCCAAGCGTCGAGGCGCTGGTCTCCAATTATGATACCGCGCTGCTCGACAGCGGCGTGGTCACGGCTGTGGCCGGAAACTAAGGACGCGTGAGATGATCCAAGCTGACCTGAATATCGTTCTGCCCGAAGTCATACTGGCGGTCTTCGCCATGCTGGCGCTGATGGGCGGGGTCTACACGACCAAGGACAAATCCGCGCCTGTGATCCTGTGGGCCACCAGCGCGCTGTTCGTGGTGCTGGCCGCGTGGATCGGCATCAACGGGGAGGGCGCGAATGCGGCCTTCGGTGGCGCGTTCATCGACGACGGGTTTTCGCGCTTTGCCAAGGTGATGATCCTGCTCTCCGCCGCTGCAATCTTGGTGCTGAGCCAGGACTTCATGTCCCGCCACGGGCTGTTCCGGTTCGAGTATCCCATTCTGGTGGCACTGGCCGTCGTGGGTATGATGATGATGGTCTCCGCCGGTGACCTGATGGCGCTGTATATGGGTTTGGAGCTGCAATCCCTGTCGCTTTACGTGGTCGCCGCGCTGCGCCGCGACTCGGTGCGGTCGACAGAGGCCGGTTTGAAGTATTTCGTGCTGGGTGCATTGTCTTCGGGCATGCTGCTATATGGCGCGTCGCTGGTCTACGGCTATGCGGGCACCACGCTGTTTGCGGGCATCTTCACGACCGTGAACGCGGGTGACATCTCGCTGGGGCTGCTGTTCGGCTTGGTCTTCATTGTGGCAGGTCTGGCCTTCAAGGTCTCCGCCGTGCCGTTCCATATGTGGACGCCCGACGTCTACGAGGGGTCGCCCACGCCGATCACCGCGTTCTTTGCGACGGCCCCGAAGGTCGCCGCCATGGGCTTGTTCGCCCGTGTGGCGTTCGACGCATTTGGGGGCGCGGTGGCGGACTGGACGCAGATCGTGGCCTTCCTTTCGCTGACTTCCATGTTCCTTGGCGCAATCGCCGGGATCGGCCAGCGCGACATCAAGCGGCTGATGGCCTATTCCTCCATCGCGCATATGGGCTACGCGCTGATGGGTCTAGCCGCTGGCACCGCCGAGGGCGTTCAGGCGATGCTGATCTACATGGCAATCTACGTCACCATGAGCGTCGGCACCTTTGCCTTCATCCTCTCGATGGAAAAAGACGGCCAGCCCGTTACCGAGATCGACTCGCTGCAAAACTACTCCAGCAAGGAACCGCTGCGTGCGCTGGCGATGCTGGTGTTGATGTTCTCGCTGGCAGGTATTCCGCCGCTGGTCGGCTTCTTCGGCAAGTTCTACGTGCTGAAAGCCGCCGTGGACGCCAACATGGCGTGGCTGGCTGTGGCCGGTGTGATCGCTTCGGTAATCGGCGCGTATTACTACCTGCGCATCGTCTACTACATGTATTTCGGCGAGGAGCGGGATGCGTTGAACGGCTCGATGCCGATGGTGAACTGGCTGTTGCTGGTCGGCTCCGCTGCGGTGATGGTGCTGGGCGTGATCAACCTGTTCGGGGTTGAAGGACTGGCGCTGACCGCCGCAGGTGCGCTTGTCAACTGACCTCTGGCCCGAAGGCGTCGACCGCATCATTCTTGATGAGGTCGACAGCACCATGGCCGAGGCGGCACGCCTTGCGCCTGAGCTGAAGCGCCCGACATGGATCATGGCGCACCACCAGACTGACGCACGCGGGCGTCAGGGGCGCAAGTGGGCTAACCCCGAAGGCAATCTGGCCGCAACGCTGCTGATGCGCCCCGAGGGCGGGCCAGCGGATGCGGCGTTGCGATCCTTTATGGCGGCGAACGCACTCTTCGAGGCGCTGGCGCTCTATGTGGACCGCACAAAGCTGGCCGTGAAATGGCCCAACGACGTGCTGCTGTCGGGCGGCAAGGTCGCGGGTATTCTTCTGGAAAGCATGGGATCGGCGCAGGGTGTCGATTGGCTGGCGATTGGCGTGGGCGTCAATCTGGCTGCGGTGCCAAAGGGCGTGCCGGACGCTTCGTTCCCGCCCACGGCTTTGGCAGAACATGGGGACATGGTCGCGCCGGAGCAGTTTCTGGACGCACTGGCCGCGAATTTCGCCACCGAGGAGGCGATATTTGCCGAACTTGGCTTTGGCAAGATCCGCGAGAACTGGTTAAAACGCGCCGCGCGTCTGGGGGAGGTCATTACCGCCCGGACGTCCCGCGAGGAAATCACCGGCACTTTTGAGAGCATAGACGAGGCTGGCAACCTGATCCTGCGCACGCCGAAAGGCGCGCAGGCGATTGCTGCGGCGGATGTCTTTTTCTCGTGAGTAAGGGGCGTCACAGAGTGCGTTTTGACCCTGATCGACGCGCACTATAGAGACGGGATACGAAGCGAGAGGGCTTGAGATATGCTACTGGCGATTGACTGCGGCAACACCAACACTGTGTTTTCCATTTGGGACGGGGAGCGGTTCATCGCGACGTGGCGTGCCTCGACCGAATGGCAGCGCACGGCGGATCAGTATTACGTCTGGTTGTCGACCCTGATGCATTTCCAGAAGATCGACGTCGAGATCACCGAGGTGATCGTCTCCTCCACCGTGCCGCGTGTGGTGTTCAATCTGCGGGTCTTTGCGGACCGCTATTTCAACACCCGCCCTCTTGTCGTCGGCAAGGAGGGCTGCGAACTGCCGGTCGACGTGCGCGTGGATGAAGGCACCGCCGTCGGACCGGACCGCCTTGTAAACACGGTCGCGGGTTACAATCTATACGGGGGTGACCTGATCGTCGTCGACTTCGGCACCGCGACCACCTTTGATGTGGTCGACACCGACGGAGCCTATATCGGGGGCGTCATCGCACCGGGTGTGAACCTCTCGCTTGAGGCTTTACACCAAGCGGCGGCAGCGTTGCCGCATGTCGACATCACCAAACCGCAGAACGTCATCGGCACGAATACGGTTGCGTGTATGCAGTCGGGTGTGTTCTGGGGCTATATCGGGCTGATCAAGGAGATCTGCGCCCGCATCAAGGCCGAGCATGGCCGCGAGATGAAAGTAATTTCCACCGGAGGGTTGGCGCCGTTGTTCCAACAGGCAGACGCTCTCTTTGACGAATTTCACGATGACCTGACCTCGCGCGGCTTGGTGGTTATCAACGAGTACAACAGAAAGAATATCTAATATGGCAGGCGAACGATTGGTCTACCTTCCCCTTGGCGGGGCGGGTGAAGTCGGCATGAATATGTATCTCTACGGCTACGGGAAACCGGGCAAGGAGCGGTTCATACTGGTCGACGCGGGGGTGACCTTCCCCGATATGGACGGCACCCCGGGTGTCGACCTGATTTTCCCCGACATCGAGTGGATCGCGGATCGCGCGAAGCAGCTTGATGCGATCTTTATCACCCACGCGCATGAGGATCATGTCGGCGCACTCGGGCATCTCTATGGCCGACTGAAAGCGCCGGTCTACGCGCGCAAATTCACCGCCCATATCGCGGCGCTGAAAATGGCGGAGCACGGCTATGACGGCTCCGAAATCACTGTGGTCGACAAGATGCCAAGTCAAGTTCAGGTGGGCAAGTTCAAGGTCGGCTTCATGCCGATCTCGCACTCGATTCCCGAAAGCTCCGGCCTTGTTATCGACACGCCGGACGGGCGTGTGGTGCATTCCGGCGACTTCAAAATTGACCTGACGCCCGGTGTGGGGGAGCCGTTCGACCCCGAAGCATGGGCCGCACTTGCCCCTGTGAAGGCGCTGATCTGCGATTCAACCAACGTGTTCTCGCGCCACGAGGGCCGTTCCGAAGCCACCGTTGGCCCGAACATCGTCCCCCTTGTGCGCGAGGCGACCGGCTTGGTCGTGGCGACCACCTTTGCGTCGAACATTGCGCGGGTGAAGACATTGGCGCAGGCGGGCCGTGAGGCCGGGCGGTCGATCTGCCTGATGGGCCGCTCCATGCAGCGCATGGTGCAGGCCGGGACGGATACCGGTGTGGTTAAAGACTTCCCACCGTACATCTTGCCGGAAGAAGCCCGCGACGTGCCGCGCGAAAACCTGATGATCCTTGCCACCGGATCGCAGGGCGAACGGCGTGCGGCGACGGCGCAACTCTCGCGCGGTAAATTCCTAGGGATATCGCTGCGGGAAGGCGACACGGTGCTGTTCTCGTCCAAGACTATTCCCGGCAATGAGCGGTCCGTCGGTGAAATTGTAAATAACTTCAGTGAGTTGGGCGTCGATGTGATCGACGACAAGCTGGCTGATATCCATGTGTCGGGCCACGCAAACCGCCCTGATCTGGAAGAGATGCATCGGCTGTTGCAGCCGCAAATCCTGATCCCGAACCATGGCGAGCACCGGATGCTGCGCGAGCACGCCAAGGTGGGGGAGGCCAATGGCATCGCGTCCGTGGTGGCCCCGAATGGCACCATGGTGTCGCTGTCGGGCAACCGTCCCGAGATCGTGGAGTTCATTGAGACGGGTCGTCTGTATCTGGATGGTTCCGTGCAGATCGGCGCGCTGGACGGGGTCGTGCGTGACCGTATCCGCATGGCGCTGAACGGGCAGGCGGTGATCGGCATTCTGATCGACGAGGATGACGAGCCGCTGACGGATGCGTGGTGCGAGCTGCGTGGTTTGCCGGAAACGGGACGCTCCAAAGCCCCGTTGCAGGACGTTCTGGAAGAAGAGGTGGGCCAGTTCCTTGGTCGTGCCGATGCCAAGACCATTGCCGACGACGACAAGCTGGAGGAAAAGATCAAACGGATTGTGCGTCAGACCTCGCAAAACGAGATTGGCAAGAAGCCGGAAGTCGTGGTCTTGATTTCGCGTTTGACCGCCTGACGCGACCCTTCCTCAGTGAACAAAAAAGGCCCTGAAGCATCACCGCTTCAGGGCCTTTTTGTTGCTGTCGGAGCGGGGCCTAGTCAGTGCGGCGCTCGTCGAAACTTTTCTCGATAAAGGTGGGCAGGTGATCGCCCAGCCCCACGACCTTGGGGCCGCGATCTTCGTTGCGGCCGCGGCCTTTGCCACCGCGGGAGCGGGAGGAGTTGGCCTTGGCCTCGCTCTGCTGTGGTTTTTCCTGCGGCTCAGCAGGTTTCTCGGCTTTCCGCTTGGCGGCAGGTTCCGGCTTTGTGTCGGGCGCTGTTGCCTCGACCGGTGTCTCGACCGTGTCTGGCTTTGGCTCGTCCTTCGGCTTCGAGCTACTCCGCGAGCGGGAACGCGACCGAGACTTCGGGCGCTCTTCCTTGCTGTCGGCGGCAACGTCGGCCTCGCTCGCTTTCGACACAGGCGCTTTCTGTTCACCCAAGTCACCGCGCGGGATGGTGGTTTCGATCAGGCTTTCGATGGCGGCCAGAAGTTTCTCGTCCTTCGGGGTGGAGATCATCATTGCCGTGCCAGAGCGGCCAGCGCGACCCGTGCGGCCGATGCGGTGGACGTAATCCTCGGCGTGGCTGGGGACGTCGAAGTTGAACACGTGGCTCACGTTGGGGATGTCCAGACCACGGGCGGCCACGTCGGAGGCCACGAGGAAGCGGAGTTTGCCGTCGCGGAAGCCTTCAAGGGTGCGTGTGCGGTAGGACTGGTCCAGATCGCCGTGGATCGGCTCTGCGTCGTGGCCGTATTTCTTCAGCGACTTGGCAACGATATCCACATCCACCTTGCGGTTGCAAAAGATGATCCCGTTGGTGACTTTCTCGCCTTCGAGATCAATCAGAGTCCGCAGGAAGTCGCGTTTCTGTTTTGCCTGCGCGTCGCGGCGGGTGCCGGGCAACTCATAGACCGCCTGTGTGATGGTGGCTGATGTGGTCGCCTGACGGGCAACCTCGACGCGTGCGGGGTTTGACAAGAAGGTGTTGGTGATCCGCTCGATTTCCGGCGCCATGGTGGCGGAGAAGAACAGCGTTTGGCGGGTGAAGGGCGTCATCTGGAAGATGCGCTCGATATCGGGAATGAAGCCCATGTCGAGCATCCGGTCGGCCTCGTCCACCACCATGACCTTCACGTCGGACAGGATCAGCTTGCCGCGCTCGAAATGGTCGAGCAGGCGACCCGGCGTCGCGATCAGCACGTCGACGCCGCGGTCGATCAAAGCGTCCTGTTCCTTGAACGAGACTCCGCCAATCAGCAGCGCCTTGGTCAGCTTGGTGTATTTCGCATAGAGGTCGAAGTTCTCGGCCACCTGCGCTGCCAGTTCCCGCGTAGGGGCGAGCACCAGAGAGCGGGGCATGCGCGCCCGCGCGCGCCCACGGTTCAGCATGGTGATCATGGGAAGGGTGAAGCTGGCCGTTTTGCCGGTGCCTGTCTGCGCGATGCCAAGCACGTCGCGGCCCTCAAGGGCGGGGGGAATTGCGCCCGCCTGAATTGGGGTAGGCTCGGTATAGCCGACCTCGTCGATGGCTTTGAGAACTTTGGCGTGGAGTTTCAGGTCTGAGAATTTTGTCATGTATATCCAAATTGCGCGGCCCCGTAATGGGGCGAAGAGCGTCAGAAATTTGGGACGCAGGTGTCAACGCGTCCCTGCGTCGACCTGCGGACGTTTTCCACAGGTAAGAAGCGTTTAGACCCATCGGGCAGGAAGGTCAACAAAGGCGCGGATGCAGCTATCCGCGCCCCATGCGCCGTGTTGCGACAAGCACGCCCAGAAGGACCAGTCCCACGGCGACCCAGTTGACGCCGAATGCATTTTCCTTGCCAAGGCCTACCATCGCCATGACGACCAGCCCCGCGCAGGTCATCACCGCGCCCAGCATGGCCTGCCATGGGCGCGGGCGTTTGTCGGCGGTGGTTTTGCTGCCCGCCTCGAAGCGCACGAAGATCAGCACGAAGGGGATCAGCACCACGGTGAACAGCGCCACCCATATGGGGCGGACGGCCCACCAGAGGCCGGTTCCGGGCGGCTCGTGCAGGCCGACTCCGCCGAAGACATAAGTGGCGAGGCCCACAACGATGAGCAGGGCGGTCATGTGCCACAGGTAGATCGACATGATCATCTGGTTGAACACGATCACCCATGTCCATGCCCTAACGTTTTGCAACCATGCCTGCGCCAGATCGGTCAGCAGCAGGATAACCCCGATCTGGACGGCACCTATGGCTAGCATGGCCGTGGTTGGCGGGCGGGTGTTTGACATCTCCGCGCCCGGCACGCTGACCATGGCGACGGGGAAGCCGAACTGGACGATCAACAGATAAAGCCACGCCACGCCCAAGGCGATGAAGCCAAGCGCCCATGTCTTCGGGCGCTCCGCGTCGCGCCACCAGTAGCCAAGCTGATGCACCGCGAGCCAGACGAAGGCGTAATTCACCCACCGCAGCCAGCCCTGATCCGCACCGAACGCGATCGCGTCCACGGCGATGGCACCAAGGGCCAGCAGGACGACGGACCAGATGCCCAGCCCGTCCCAGACCGCGACGGTGACAGGCACGGCCATGGTCATGACGATATAGACCGCAAGGAACCACACCGGCACGAGGGCGGCTTGCGATGCGTCTGAAATCAGCTCCACCGGGACGCCCATGGCGTGAGCGACGAGGCCTGCGAGCGCCCATACAATGACGATAGGAACGGTGGGCTTCAGAAGACGCGACAGGCGCGAGGCGGCCCAAGCGTTCTTTTTGACAGGGTCTTTGCGGGCGGACGTCCATGACAGACCGTTGGAAAACCCGCCGACGAAGAAGAAGACCGGCATGACCTGAAACAGCCATGTGGCGTAGTGAGTCCAGCGCTGCTCTGCCAGCAGGATGACGAATTGCAACTCCCCGTCGCGGATGACGCCTGCGACCAGGAGCCAGTGGCCCAGTATCACGAACATGATTGCGATGGCGCGGTAGAGGTCCACGGCGCGGTTGCGGGTCTCGGGCGTGCGCTCGGCTGCCCAGCGGGCGGCGGACAAGAGGCCCTTGGGCATCTTCTCTTCGGTTTGGGATGTGGTCACTGTCGCTGCTCTATTTCTTTGTTTTTATTGTGATTTGGTGCGCTAAACGCCCTTATCGCCGAACGGTAGCAGATGTTTTTGCACAAATCGACAGTGATACTGTGCGCAATGGAACATAGTGCGCAAGGCAGACGTTAGCTTGAAACACTCACCCAGAAACGGAGATTATCATGACTGTGAACACCGGATCGGCCAAATGGACTGGCAGCCTCAAAGAGGGCAAGGGCCACGTATCAACCAAAAGCGGCGCGCTGAGCGACCAACCCTATGGCTTCAACACCCGTTTCGAAGACGCTCCCGGCACCAACCCCGAGGAGTTGATCGGTGCGGCACATGCGTCGTGCTTTTCCATGGCGCTGTCGATGGTGCTGGGGGAACATGACCTGACACCCGACAGCATCGAGACCACGGCGGATATCACGCTGGAACAGCAGGCGGGCGGGTTTACCGTCACCAAGTCGCACCTGACCGTGAAGGCCAAGATACCCGACGCGACGGAGGAGACCTTTAAAGAGGCTGCCAACGGCGCGAAGGAGAACTGCCCGATTTCCAAACTGCTGAATTGCGACATCACCATGGACGCGACGCTTCAAAGCTGACGCTAGACCATCATCTCCTTCGTGGCGCTTAGCGTCACGTCGGGGTAGTCGCGCACGACGCGGTCAATGTCCCATTGAAGGCGGGTCAGGAAAACGACGTCGCCGTCATTGTCGTAGCTGATGTGCTGCTTGTTCGCCTCGATAAACTTGTCCACAGCATTTTTCGGCCCCGTGACCCAGCGGGCAGAGGTGAATTGCGACGCCTCGAAGCGGACGGGCAGGCCGTATTCCAGCTCGATCCGTGACGCCAGAACCTCGAATTGCAACGCGCCCACGACGCCTACGATAAAGCCGGAGCCGAAGGCGGGTTTGAACACTTTAGCCGCGCCTTCCTCGGCGAATTGCATTAACGCCTTTTCCAAATGCTTGGACTTCAGCGGGTCACCTGCGCGGCAGGTTTGCAAAAGTTCCGGCGCGAAGGAGGGGATGCCTGTGGCGCGGATCATTTCGCCCTCGGTCAGTGTGTCACCGATGCGCAACTGGCCGTGGTTGGGGATGCCCATGATGTCACCTGCCCAAGCCTCTTCCGCCAGTTCGCGGTCAGAGGCGAGGAACAACACCGGGTTGGTGATGGACATCTGCTTTTTAGAGCGCACATGGGTCAGCTTCATGCCCCGCAGAAAGTGTCCTGACGCCAGCCGCACAAAGGCGACGCGATCGCGGTGCTTGGGGTCCATGTTGGCTTGCACTTTGAAGACAAAGCCGCAAACCTTTGGCTCGTCAGGGGAAATCGGCCTTGGGCTCGCCTTTTGCGGCTGCGGCTGCGGGCCGAAATCCGCGATTCCCTGCATCAGTTCCTGCACCCCGAAAGAGTTGATCGCGGAGCCGAACCAGATCGGCGTCAGGGTGCCGTCGAGGAAGTCCTGATGATTGAAATCGGGCATCAATTCCTTTGCCATTTCAATCTCTTCAAGGAATCGCTTCAACTGCGCTTCTGGCACATGTTCGGCCAGCTTCGGATCGTCCAGACCGTTGATTTCGATGCTCTCGGCGACCTTGTTGCGGTCGGCGCGGTCCATCAACTCAAGCCGGTCATTGATCAGGTCGTAGCAGCCGAGAAAGTCACGGCCGACACCAATAGGCCAGGATGCAGGTGTCACGTCGATCGCCAGGTTTTCTTGAATTTCATCAATGATCTCGAACGTATCGCGGCTTTCACGGTCCATTTTGTTGCAGAAGGTCAAGATAGGAAGGTCGCGTAAGCGGCAGACTTCAAACAGTTTTCGCGTTTGGCTCTCCACGCCCTTGGCCCCGTCGATGACCATCACGGCTGCATCCACCGCCGTCAGCGTGCGGTAGGTGTCTTCCGAGAAGTCGGAGTGACCGGGCGTGTCAACAAGGTTGAACCGGTGCCCGTCGAAGTCGAAGGACATGGCGGAGGCCGACACGGAAATCCCGCGATCCTTCTCCATTTGCATGAAGTCCGACCGTGTGCGCCGCGCCTCACCCTTGGCGCGCACCTGGCCCGCCATCTGGATCGCGCCACCATAGAGAAGGAACTTCTCGGTCAGCGTCGTCTTGCCCGCATCAGGGTGCGAGATGATGGCGAAGGTCCGGCGCCGGGCAATCTCGGGCGGAAGTTCGGGCTGGTTATGGGCGCGGTCTAACATGGGGTGGGATATAGAGGCGTCGGCGGGGTTCCGCAATCGGTCAGACGGTCTGTCTTGATCGGGGGAGGCGAGTCGGGCATGCTCGGAACATAGATAGAACATTTAGCGGGAGTGAAAGTATGAAAATGATGGATGTCGCAAACGAACTGGTCGCCGGATGTCGTGAAAACCGCGAGTTGGCAAATCTGGACAAGCTTTATGCCAAGGATGCGGTGTCGGTGGAAGCCATGGACATGGGCAACGGGCGCGAAATTACCGGAGTTGAGGGCATCAAGGGCAAGCACGCGTGGTTTGACAGCATGTATGAAATCTTGAGCGGCGAGGTATCGGACCCGTTCCCCCATGGCGACGACCGCTTCGCGGTGATCTTCGAGATGAACGCCAAGAGCAAGGAGACCGGCGAGACGGAAGTGATGAAGGAGGTCGCGGTCTACCACGTCGCGGACGGGAAGATCGTGCGAGAGGAGTTCTTCTACGCGGGCGAGTAACCTAAAGCCGCCCCGTTTGCTTCAGCAAATTAGCCGCGTCCTTGCTTTCCAGCGGGACGCGGCTGAATTTGGGCTCTGCTGACGGCAGGTCGGGGAAAAGTTGCAGCACTTCGGTCGCGATGTCGTCAGGCAGACCTTTGAGGATATGGTGTGACATATGCAGGCTTTCGGTTGGCACACCTTCTGCATAAAGAATCTGATGCTGGTCGAAGACCAGTTGCGTATACTCGACGAAGCCGCCCTTACGGATGAAAATCGTATCGTCATTGACCAGATCAATCGCGGAAATCAGCACATCGCGGGAGCCGACCATGACCTCGGCCCGCCAATCGGACACCAGCATGCGGTGTTGTTGGCTGACGGTGATGTTTTCGGCATTGCCCATGGCACCTTGGGAAATGACCACCGGCGCGAACTCCCCTGCGCCTTGAACCGTGCGGGTGCCGATCCAGCGAATCTCCTGCATTCCGTTGTCGCGGGTCAATACGCGGTCGCCAATACTCAATTTCTCGACGGGGCGTTGCGAGCCGTCCGACATGGTGATGCGGGTGCCGCGTCCAAAGCTCATGCCAGTCAGGTCCGCCAACGGGATTTCGCGCGGCGAGTCTTCGGCTGCGATCAGGGTGTACTCCACACCGGGTTCGATCGGGCCGAGAGGGTAGATGTAGTTGCGGGTGTTCGTGGCGTCGCAGGAGATGATGAGCGCGTCCACCGACGCGCCGATTTGGGTCATGAAGGTGAGGTGTGCTGCGATACGGGTCTGGGTGCCAGGGACTTCGATCTGGCTGCCGCTCGAAACGGAAAACACCGGGTGCGCGCCAGAGACTGCGGGTTCCGAAAGGTCTATTGAGTAGGGCCGGGCGCTGCGTTTGAGACCGTATGCGTCGCCTAGGCAGACGTCGTTCATGTCTGATATCGGATCACCATGATTCACGCCGTTGACCACACGAAACTCTGCGGCCGGATAGACCAGAAACGCATGGTTGGCGATGAAGTCGTTTGGTAGATGGTGTTGCATTTAATATCTAACTCACAACATATTTTTAGAAAGCGGCCTGTTGAGGCCGCAATGACAACCAGCACCCATGCAACACCATCTAGGTACTCTCGGCTTGAGGTAAGGAATACCTTACCTTAGTTGTCGCGCCAGAGGCAACGGTTTAAGATGAAAACCGTAGCAATCACCTCAAAAAGTGATCACATCTGTGACAACTCGGCCTCCAGAGAGATTGGTGAACGGAACGCTGCCTCAAGACTTCCCCGCAGATCGGGCCAAATGGCTTTCTTCTTTTGCGAGGGAATTGATGCTACCCAGAGTTCGAGACAATATTTGACTTCTTTGAAAGGGCTTAACATGGATTTGGGGATCAAGGGAAAGCGGGCGTTGGTGTGCGCGTCCAGCAAGGGGCTGGGGCTCGGCTGCGCCGAGGCGTTGGCAGAGGCCGGTGTGAATTTGGTGATGAATGCCCGCACTGATGGTCCGTTGCAGGCGGCGGCTCAGGACATCCGTGACCGCTTCGGGGTGGAGGTCGTTGCGGTGGCGGCCGACATCACCTCGGAGGACGGCCGTGCGAAGGTGCTCGAAGCCGCAGGCGACGTCGATATTCTGGTCAACAACGCGGGCGGCCCGCCCCCCGGCATGTGGACCGACTGGGAGCGTGACGACTTCATTGCCGCGCTGGATGCCAACATGCTGACGCCGATCGCCCTGATCAAAGCGCTGGTCCCTGCCATGATGGACCGCGGCTGGGGCCGCGTGGTCAACATCACCTCGCAATCCGTCAAGGCACCTATAGCCGTGCTGGGGCTGTCCAACTCTGCGCGCGCAGGGCTGACCGGCTACGTCGCCGGCACCTCGCGGCAGGTCGCGCCGTCGGGTGTGACGATGAACAACCTTCTGCCGGGTATTCATGCCACTGACCGCGCGGTGTCGCTGGACGCAGGTGTGAGCAAGCAGCAAGGGATATCGCCTGAAGAGGCCCGCGCCGCCCGCGAGGCGACCATCCCGGCCCGCCGCTACGGCACCAGGCAGGAGTTCGGTGCGACCTGCGCCTTTCTGTGTTCGCAACATGCGGGCTTCATCGTTGGGCAAAACATCCTTCTGGATGGCGGCGGCGTGAATTCCACCCTTTAAGGCCTTGGCGCATGATCGGATCGCTGGCTGCGCGCGCAGGGTTGCCGACCTGCGGCGCGCCTGATACCACCGCCGTCAAGATTTTCCGATTGTTTTGATCGGGTAAGAGGCGGCGCAGGACGTGACACCAAGGCTGGAGCTGAAAAACATCTGCAAGGAATTTGCAGGCAGACAGGTTGTCTCCGACCTGTCGCTCAGCGTTGCGCCGGGGCAAGTAACCTGCCTTCTGGGGCCGTCGGGATGCGGCAAGTCCACCACCTTACGCATCATCGCCGGGGTCGAGCATCAAACCAGCGGCGAGATTTGGGTGGACGGCAAACTGATCAGCGGGGACGACGTCCGCGTGCCGCCGGAAGGCCGCTCCATTGGGTTGATGTTTCAGGACTTCGCGCTGTTTCCGCATCTTAGCGTGGCGCAGAACGTGGCATTCGGGCTGACGGGCAGCAAAGCAGACAACACTCCACGCGTCGGCGAGTTGCTGGAGCGCGTGGGCTTGAGCGGCTTCGATGACAAGTATCCGCACGAGTTATCCGGCGGCGAGCAACAGCGCGTGGCGCTTGCCCGTGCACTGGCTCCTCGACCGAAGATCATGCTGATGGACGAGCCGTTTTCGGGCCTTGATGACCGGCTGCGCGATGGAATTCGCGACCAGACGCTGTCGGTTCTGAAGGAGGCCGGCACCGCTGTGTTGTTGGTGACCCACGAGCCGCATGAAGCCATGCGTATGGCCGACGAAATCGCGCTGATGCGCGGCGGGCGAATTGTGCAGCAAGGCAATCCGTATAACCTTTACAACGCGCCGGTGGACAAAGAAGCCGCTGCTTTTTTTAGCGATATCAACGTGATACGCGGGCAATCCAACGGTGCCCTGACGGACACCCCGTTCGGCCAGTTCCTGACGCCGGGCCATGCGGATGGCGGGGCGGTCGAAATTGTGATCCGTCCGCAGCACCTGAAGATCGACTTCGACCGCAGCGGCCACGGCCCCAACCCCACGCCGCAAGACGGCACACCGGCCCGCGCCGTCGTCACCCGTGCGCGGTTCATGGGGCGGGAGAGCCTTGTGGAGTTTCGTATGGAGTCTGACGGCTCATACTTGAAGGCCACCGTGCCTGCGGTGTTCCTGCCGAACGAAGGAACGACACTGTGGCTGACGATGCGCCGCGACAGGTGTTTCGTGTTTCCCGCCTGAGTTCAGGCGCTCACCATCAAGCGGGTAAGCCCGTGAAAGTGGTAGGCCGGTGCATATTCCGGCGGCGCGGCCAGCGCGAGGTTCGGGCATCGTTCAAACAATGCCTTCAGCGCAATTGACAGCTCCAGCCGCGCCAGCGGTGCGCCGACGCAGAAATGCAGGCCAGCGCCAAAGCTCGTATGGGCGGGCATAGCGCGGGTAGGGTCGAAGCGATTTGCGTCCGGATACACGTCAGGGTCATGGTTCGCCGCCCCCAAAAGCAGCCCGACCTCGTCACCTTTGGCAAACTCGTGGCCGAAGGCTTCGACATTCTCCATCGCGTAGCGCGTGAACATGTGTAATGGCGGGTCGTAGCGCAGCACCTCCTCGGCGAAGGCATCGGGGTCATCGGGGCGCAACCCAGTTTCCAGCGCAGCTTTGACACCGTTCCCAAGCGCGTGAACGGTGGCCTCGTGACCGGCGTTCAACAGCAGGATACAGGTCGTTATCAGCTCATCCGTGCTCAGACGCTCGCCGTCTTCTTCTGCGGCAATGAGGTGTGTGATCAGGTCGTCGCGCGGCTCCTGCCGCCGCGCGGTGACATAGCCGGTCAGGTAAGCCGAGAAGTCCTGCGCCGCCTGTGACGCCGCGTCTTCATCCGCCCGTGTCCGGCCCGCCATATACATCCGCACCATCGCGTTCGACCAGCGGAGCAGGTCGGGGGCCTTGGCCTCAGGCACGCCAAGAAGGCGGGCGATGATGATGACCGGCAGATGCTGGGCAAAGTGCTCCAGCAAATCAAACGGGCTTTCGGGAAAAGCGTCGATCAATTCGTGGCTGAGTGCTTCGATTTCGGGAGCCAGTTCCTTGATCCGCCGCGAAGTGAAGGCGCGTAAAACCAGACCGCGCAAGCGGGTATGTCGTGGCGGCTCCAGTTCCAGCATGGAATGGGCCTCGACCGCGTAGAAAGGTTTTTGGTGATCGGGAATGGTCGGAGGATACGGGTTTTCGCGCCCGAACCGGCGGTCCCGCAGCAGGGCCGACACCACCGCATGGGATGCGGCAACCGGCATATTGTAGTCTTCCCACCACACCAGCGGCCCAAACGGGCGGATACGGTCATAGAACGGGTACGGGTTCTGGTTCAGTGCCGGATCGGTCGGCGCTTGGGTAACGCGTTGCATCTAGATCGCGTCTTCCAACGCTTTGATGATGCCAGAGAAGTCGTCCGCCTTCAGTGACGCCCCGCCGACCAACGCGCCGTCCACGTTCGACACGGCGAATATCTCGGCCGCGTTCGACGGCTTCACCGAGCCGCCATAGAGCAGGCGGATGGAGAGGCCCACGCCCTCGCCATAGCGGATTTCCAGTTTGGATCGGATGTAGTCATGCACCTCGCCGATCTGGCCCATCGTCGGGACTTTTCCGGTGCCGATGGCCCAGATGGGCTCATAGGCGATTATCGTGTTCTCGCCGGTCAGCACATCGGGCAGGGAGCCGGCAAGCTGGCCCGCGATAATGTCGAGCGTGTTTGCCGCCTCGCGCTCTTCCAGCGTCTCGCCGATGCAGATCACCACCTTCAAGCCAGCGGCCAGTGCGGTGCGGGCCTTGGACCGCACGTCGTCGTCGCTCTCGCCGTGGTCTTCGCGGCGCTCCGAATGGCCGAGTATCACATGCGACGCGCCTGCGTCTTTCAGCATGGCGGCGGAAATATCGCCGGTATGCGCACCGCTTTCCTGCGCGTGGCAGTCCTGACCGGCCACCGCGAGCGGATGGTCGGAGGCCGTCACCACCATCGAGGAAATCAACGTTGCTGGTGGGGCAATCAGCAAATCGACTTTCGGGTCGGGATGGGCCGCGCACAGCGCCTCTACCTCGGACAGTTGGGCTGACAGCCCGTTCATTTTCCAGTTTCCGGCGGCGAGTTTGCGGCGCATGGGCGAGTGTCCTTCAAAGGTGCTCCAAGGCCCGCGCGGCAAGGGCGCTGGCCTCGGACGGGTCGTCAAGGAACCGGTCGGGCAGCGACCAGTAGGGCATACCTGTCACTTTGCCGTCCTTGCGCGTGTAGGTCCAGCGCGTTCCGCCAAGGGCTTCGATTTCTGCTATGAATCCGCCTTGGGCTTTGAGGTAAATCTGGCCGTCAGAATGCAGCAACGCAAAGATCGTGCCTTCGGAATAAAGACACAGGCCACCCATCATCTTGCGGGTCGATATGGCGGGAAGGGATGCGAACAGCTCGCGGGCGAAGGCGATATCCGCCTCGCCGACGCTCATTCCTTGGCGAAGAGGCTTTCGTCGAACTTGATCGACTCGCCGCACCCGCACGCTTCGGAGACGTTGGGGTTGATGAACTTGAAGCCACTTTCCAGCAGACTGGTCTCGTAGTCGATCTGCGTGCCGAACAGGAACATTTGCGCCATGGGGGCGATCACGACGCGGGCGCCGTTATGTTCGACCATCTCGTCGTGTTCGGCGACTTCGTCCACGTATTCCATGGTGTATTCCATGCCCGCGCAGCCACCCTTCTTGACGCCGATCTTCAGCGCCTTGTGGCCATCACGGGCCATCAGTTTGGAAATCTGCGCGGCAGCCTTGTCGGTAATCGTGACCGCCTGTTTGCCGGGAATGGAAAACATCACATGAACCCCAGTTCCAAACGGGCCTCGTCAGACATCATCTCCATGCCCCAGGGCGGCTCCCAAGTAAGATCCACATCGACCTGTTTGACACCGTCAAGCGGCTCCACCGCTTCGGCTAGCCAGCCGGGCATTTCACCGGCGACAGGACAACCCGGCGCGGTCAGCGTCATGATGATCGAGACCTCGTTCTGGTCGTTGATGTCAATCGTGTAGACCAGTCCAAGATCGTAGATATTGACCGGGATTTCAGGGTCATAGACAGAACGGCACGCCTCGACGACGTTCTCGTATAGCGGGTGGTCCGTTGAAGACGGCTTGATGAGCGGCGCGCCTTCCAGATGTTCAGTGGGCTGGTTCATGTTTTGCATCCAAACGGGGATTGTTGAGTAAAGATATAAGGATTAGTCCCGCCATCGTCCAGTGCTGCACCCGAACCAATTTGTCACCCCTGCGTGAGTGGGGACGCGACAGCGTCAAGCGCGCGGAAAGAATTCACGCATCTTGGCGTCGAAAAACGCGCGGGTAAGTGTCGCGCGGTTGCCTGCGTAGCCATCATAGTAGCTTTTGCCTGACGAGGTCGGCAATCCTGCCCAGATCCGTGCGAGCCGGTTCATGAAGCGCTTGCGCGACATGCGGCCAGCTTCGAACTGGGCCAGCCCCGCATCTGCGAGCAGTAAGTCCGCCAGACGATCCTGCACCTGAGGCGAGAACCGGGTCTTGCCGGACAATCCGGCACGCCCGATCAAAACCCGCAAGGTGGAGGGGATGAACTGATAGCGCCCAATCGCGTGAGGCTGGCCTGGCGTGCGTTTGATCCATGCGAGAATTTGACCAAGGGTCATCTGGGTTGGCCGCTTTGGCGTCTTTACCTTGGCGCCCACATGCACCGCGTCATATCCTTTTGGACCAGCCTCCGCCAAGGCAATCAGCGATTTCAGCCTTGCCACCGGAGAGTTGCCGCCGACCTGTGACAGCTCGATGGTGCGAATCCGCGGACGCCCCGACCGCGCGCGCTCGATCGGGTCGCCGGTGATCCAGTCCTTGTTGCCGAAACTGCGCCATTTGGCCCGTTCGGTCAGCGAGTTCTCCAACTCGTACCGCGCCGATTGGGCGGATGCCGGCGCGGTCGCGGTGGACGCAAGGGCGCAAAGAAGGAAAGCCCGACGTTTCATGCCGTTTTCTTAGGCGCTTTCTTCAAAGGCTCGGGGCGGACGCGCATCTCGATCTGATCAAACAGCAGGGCCGCGATGTTCCTGCCGGAGGCCTTCTCGATCCCCTCAAGTCCCGGGGACGAGTTCACCTCAAGGATCTTCGGCCCCTCGGAGGAGCGCAGCAGATCGACGCCTGCCATGCCCAGCTTGAAGGCCTTTGCGGCGCGGGTTGCCATATCCCGCTCGGTCTTGGAAATCTTCGTCACGACGGCGGTGCCGCCCCTATGCAGGTTGGATCGGAAATCGTCCCCGTCGGAGGTGCGCTTCATCGCGGCGACAACCTTGCCGCCGATAACCAGACAGCGAATATCCTCGCCTGCGGATTCCTTGACGAAGTCCTGCACGAGAAAATTGGCTTTCAGGCCGCGAAACGCGTCGATCACCGACTCGGCAGCCTTTTTGGTTTCCGCCAGCACGACGCCCTTGCCTTGGGTGGATTCCAGCAGTTTCACGATCAACGGTGCGGTGCCGACAAGGTCCATCAGGTTCTTGGTGTCCTTGGGTGACGCCGCGAAAGCGGTGGTCGGCATGCCGATGCGGTGGCGGGCCAGAATTTGGTGCGCGTGCAGCTTGTCGCGCGATGCGGCGATACCTTCGGAGCCGTTTACGCAATGGGTGCCGAGCGTCTCGAACTGGCGCAGCACGGAGCAGCCATAGGTAGTGATCGACGCACCAATGCGCGGGATCACCGCGTCGAAACGGGGCAGGCGTTTGCCATCATAGTAGACCTCGGGGGCCTTGGCGTTGATCGCCATGTAGCAGCGGGTGGTGTCGATGACCTCGACCACGTGGCCGCGCTGCTCCCCTTCGGAGACCAGCTTGGCGGTCGAATAACTGCCCGGCTCCCGCGACAGCACCGCGATGCGCAGCGCCCGCGCCTTGGTTGCCGTGCGCAGCTTGGAGGCCGTGTAGACGTCATAGCTGAGTTCCGGCTGGCAGAACCGCTCTGACGGGGCGACGACAGTGTTTTCGCGCAAAGCCTGCCGGCCCAGCAACATGCGATACGCCATGGAACCGCGATTGGTCAGGGTCACCTCAATGGGCCAGCTTTGCCCGCCAACTGACAGATGCGTTTCAATCACGTAGCGCAGTTCCGCTTCGCCGTTGGACGAAATGACGTCGCGCCGGTCGATGATCGACGCGGAACACGGGATGATCAGGCTGTCATTGCCTGGGATCGGGTGAATCGCAAAGCGCACCTTCGGACGCGTGGCAGAGCCGAACGGTTCGATGTCGAAGGCATGTAGCGCGGAAGTCTTAGCGCCTGTGTCGACTTTCGCCTTGATGGTCGGAAGCGATAGGTCAGGCAAACTCAGCCATTCTTCCCAGCCCAGTTTCAGAATTGTATCGTCGTTCATTTGTGGCGGTCTCCCTTGCGCAGACGTCACTTTTACCCCTAAAGCGGCGGGCATGACACAGAGATTTCAGTTTGACATTCGCGCGACCGACGGTAAGGCCCGCACCGGCTTGATTTCCACTCCGCGCGGCGACATCCGCACGCCAGCCTTCATGCCGGTCGGCACCGCCGCCACCGTAAAGGCGATGATGCCCGAAAGCGTGCGCGCCACAGGGGCGGATATTTTGCTCGGCAACACCTATCATCTGATGCTGCGCCCGACTGCGGAGCGGATCGCCAATCTGGGTGGTTTGCACAAATTCATGAACTGGGACCGCCCGATTCTGACCGATAGCGGCGGGTTTCAGGTGATGAGCCTCGCAGAGTTGCGCAAGCTGACGGAAGAGGGCGTGACGTTCAAATCGCATATCGACGGCTCCAAGCACATGCTCAGCCCTGAGCGGTCGATGGAGATTCAGAAGCTGCTTGGCTCTGACATTGTGATGTGTTTCGACGAATGCCCCGCACTGCCTGCGGACCGCGACCGCATCAAGCAGAGCATGGACTTGTCCATGCGTTGGGCCGGGCGGTCGCGCGAGGCGTTCGGCGACCGACCGGGGCACGCGCTTTTCGGCATTCAACAAGGCGGGCTGGAGCAGGATTTCCGCGAAGAAAGCGCCAAGGCGCTGAGCAAGATTGGCTTTGACGGGTATGCGGTCGGCGGCCTTGCGGTGGGCGAGGGGCAGGAGGCAATGTTCGGCTGTCTCGACTATGCGCCCGACCAGTTGCCGCAGGACAAACCGCGCTATTTGATGGGCGTTGGCAAGCCCGACGACATCGTCGGCGCGGTGGAGCGGGGCATTGATATGTTCGACTGCGTGCTGCCGTCTCGGTCAGGGCGCACCGGCCAGGCGTTCACGCGGCGCGGGGTGGTCAACATCAAGAACGCGCGGCACATGGACGACCCGCGACCGCTGGACGCCGACTGCACCTGCCCGTGCTGTTCGCAGTACTCGCGGGCCTATCTGCATCATGTGTTCAAGGCGCAGGAGATCATCTCCTCGATGCTGGTGACGTGGCACAACCTTCACTACTATCAGGAGTTGATGAGCGGTCTGCGCGAGGCAATCTCCGAAGGGAATCTGTCGGGTTTCGTCAAGCAGTTCCATGCGACCCGTGCGCAGGGCGATATCGAGCCTGTGTAAAGCTCAGGTCCAGTGCTTTTTGGCGCGGGGAAGGTTTGACGTAATCATGTCTCGGAGCGTCTCAAGCTGCCATTCGTCTTGCACCGCGTGTTTGGGGAGGATCGACAGCCCCCGCCGTGGAAGCAGCAGGAAGAAGTAGTCGGGCGTCTCCGCATATTTTCTGAAAGTGGTCCATAGTAGCGTGGAATTGCCCTCGGCGGAGTCGGTGCTCACGTCTCCATGGCTGAACCGCGCTGTGATCGGGGCGCTGTATTTCACGGATTTGCGAAAACCGCGCCGCCACAGCGCGTTGCGCACCAGAGTGATTGCGACAAAGAGACCTGCCGCGCCTATCCATATCCAGCCAACGCTCATGCCCGTCAGCAACAGCCATGCCCCTACAAGGCCAGTGAGGGCGGACAAAACCAAATTGCCGCGGTCGCCGATGCCCTGATACGCCCAAAATGCGCGGGCGGCCTGCATGAACTGATCCTCGGTGAAGCTGTAGGTGAGCGTAATGGCCATGAGGCCATCTAGACCAGTTTTGCCTGCTTGCGCCAGAAGCGACCCGTATAGCTGAAATCGCGCTTGCCCTCGACCTGAGCCCGCACCGAGTTGACCACATCCCCTGTATGATCGTCGAACCACAAGAACAACGCCGTGCGCAGTCGCAAGGCCGGGTGCTCCTCGATGACCCGGACACTGCGGGTGTCGTTCTCGAGTTCGGTAATAGTGAGGTCGAAGACGCCTTCCGCGAAGGCTGCGTTTTGCGCGGTGACGTCGCCGATGAAGTAATAGCGGGCGCGATACGGCGCCTCGAAGTCCTCCAGTGGCGTGATCTTCTGCATTTCAAACAGACCTTCGCCAACAGCATATCGAACGTTGTAGCTTTCGGGGTCATCTGGGTCGGGACCCAGATACTGCAAGGTGCCGCATCTGTAACTGCCCTCATGGCCTTCGGCGGGAATGAAGGCCGCAAAGATGTCGCTTGCAGCGGCCTTGGTCCTAAATCCTGCGCGGCCGGTGTAGGAGAACCAACCGGGCAGCCCATCTAGAAGCGTACCATACATCGAAAAATTGACGGTCAGGAATATAGCCAGCCATAGAACTATGCCCATTCCGTAGGCGTCAAACAACTCGAACACGCCGGGTAGAGCTGCGCGCAGCGCGAAATTGAGTGCAGCGTTGACTGCTAGAACTTCGACGATCGTCCGCATTGACGGCAACAACATGATGAAGGCTACCATCGGCAGCAGGAAAACCGGTGCCATGATGAGCAGCGTCAAGACGACCGCCCACATGGGTGCCCCCGTGAACAGATATTCCGAGTGGCTCAGGATAAAGAACCATCCGAGCAGTAAGCCGACGAACAGCCGACGGCGTTGACGCAAGAGTGTGGCGAAGAAGGATCTCATGGCCCGCTATTCCGCAGCCATCATGGAGGATCGGCGTGGCCCGTAGGTGTCGCCGTAAAGCGCGTCCAGCTTTTCAAGCAGCTTGTCGTACTGGTAGCCAAGCGTGTCGTCGAACCAACGCTCCACAAGTCGTCCCAGGCTCAACCCGCACCGCTCTTCGACGCAGGACATGAAGCAGGCGTCGCGTTCCAGCACGGTCAGGCGTAGGGAGAAGATGCCATCCACCACGGTGCCATCTGCCTCTGTCCCCTGAAAGAAGAAGCGGCAGGCCGAGGGCTGATCGCGCTCCAGAAATGTCAGTGTGTAATCGGCTGCCCTGTCTTTGCGGCCCTTGAAGGTGACGTGAACAGTATCCGGATCTTCATCGTCTTCGCGGTAGTGTTCCATCATTCCCGTACAGTGGTCGGCCGGGTCGGCTGCGCCGGGGACGGCATGCCGCCAGACCAGACGGGCCGGGTAGGGCACGTGACCGGAATGCCGGTCGCGCCAAGTCGTCTGCTCCCCGATCTTGCGGGACCACTTGCCGTTGAGGCCTATCCAGATGCCACAAGTGAGCATGATCAGAAGTATGACGACAAAGATGCCTTTGGTGAGGCCAGCTGTGAACACATTGGACGTGAAGTAAATGAGCGCAGCGCAGATCAATGCCGAGGTCCCTGTAACCTCAAGAAGACCCCGCTTGCCCGGAATGGTAAAATAAAGCCCTACCGCCATCGCACATGATGCAACGCAAACTGCGGCGAATATGGCTGCCAGTTCCAGCGAAGAGAACTCCAGCCCGAATGCCGCCAAAGCGAAAGCAACATAAAGCCCCAAACCACCTGCAAACAGGGCGAAACGGCGGTAGTGACGTAACAAAAGCTCGATCATTCTCTCAACCTGCGAATTGGGGTATGACTTGTTATTGGATATTGATGCACCAGTATTGGGGCATCAGTAAGGCTGGAATTGGCCTTTCAAAGGCCCTCAGAATTAAAAAATGACGTCAGAAAACGCGCGTCACCGACTTGTATCTGCCTCCCCGCGCAGTCACACTGACGTCAAGCCAATCGGTGGATGGTTGAAAGAGGCTCGGGCCGCCCCCACCTCTTAGATCGAGACCGGAGATCGCCCATGGGTTGCTGCAAATGCGGGACCTTTGCGATCTTGCCAAAAAGGAAAAATGATGACCGAGCAACAGAACTTGTCCTACCCCGTCCTGCCGCTTCGCGACATTGTCGTGTTTCCGCACATGATCGTGCCCCTGTTCGTGGGGCGTGACAAATCGGTGCGTGCGCTGGAAGAGGTGATGAAGGACGACAAGCAAATCCTGCTGTCGAGCCAGATCGACCCGTCCGAGGACGATCCCAATACAGACGGCATTTACGACGTTGGCGTGCTCGCCAATGTGCTGCAACTGCTGAAGCTGCCGGACGGCACCGTGAAGGTGCTGGTCGAAGGCCGCTCCCGTGTGCAAATCGTTGAATATGTTGAAAACGATAGCTTTTTCGAAGCCGTGGCCGAAGAGTTGCACGAGACGATTGGCGACGAGACCACGATTCACGCACTGACACGCTCTGTGGGTGAAGAGTTTGAACGCTACGCCAAAGTGAAGAAAAACATTCCCGAAGAAGCCCTCGCCTCCGTTGCCGAAACGGAAGCGCCGGACAAGTTGGCCGACCTTGTGGGCGGCCACTTGGGTGTGGAAGTTCACCAGAAGCAGGAGCTTCTGGAAACGCTTTCCGTGGCCGAACGCCTGGAGAAGGTCTACGGGCTGATGCAGGGCGAAATGTCCGTGCTTCAGGTCGAGAAAAAGATCAAATCCCGCGTCAAGAACCAGATGGAGCGCACCCAGCGTGAATACTATCTGAATGAGCAGATGAAAGCCATTCAGAAGGAGTTGGGCGACGGCGAGGAAGGCCAGAACGAAGTGGCCGAGCTTGAGGCGAAGATTGCCAAGACCAAGCTGTCCAAAGAGGCCAAGGAAAAGGTCGATGCCGAGCTGAAAAAGCTCAAGAACATGAGCCCGATGTCGGCAGAAGCCACCGTCGTTCGCAACTACCTGGACTGGATTCTGGCGATTCCGTGGGGCGTGACTTCACGCACCAAGAAGGACCTCGTGAAAGCTCAGAAAGTGCTCGACGATGACCACTATGGCCTTGAAAAGGTTAAGGAACGTATCGTCGAGTATCTGGCAGTGCAGCAGCGCTCCAAAAAGCTGAAAGGTCCGATCATGTGCCTTGTCGGCCCTCCCGGTGTGGGTAAGACCTCGCTTGGGAAGTCCGTGGCGAAGGCGACTGGCCGCGAGTTTATCCGCATCTCGCTAGGCGGCGTGCGTGACGAGTCGGAAATCCGTGGTCACCGCCGGACTTACATCGGCTCCATGCCGGGTAAAATCATTCAGGCGCTGAAGAAGGCCAAAACGACCAACCCGCTGATCTTGCTCGATGAAATCGACAAGATGGGGCAGGATTTCCGTGGCGACCCTGCGTCGGCCATGCTTGAGGTGCTGGACCCGGAACAAAACAGCACGTTCGTCGACCACTATCTTGAGGTGGAATACGATCTGTCGAACGTGATGTTCCTGACTACGGCGAACAGCTACAACATGCCGGGGCCCTTGCTCGACCGTATGGAGATCATTCCGCTGGCGGGCTATACTGAGGACGAGAAGGCCGAGATTGCCAAACAGCACCTGATCGCCAAGCAGATCAAGAACCACGGCCTGAAAAAGGGCGAGTTCGAGTTGACCGACGAGGCGTTGCTGGAAATGATCCGCACCTACACCCGCGAGGCGGGCGTGCGGAATCTGGAGCGTGAAATCGGCAAGCTGGCGCGGAAGGCGGTCACCAAGATCGTTCGCAAGGACGAAACTTCGGTTAAGATCACGCCCGATAATCTGGACGACTATCTTGGCGTGAAGAAGTACCGCTATGGTTTGGCCGAAAAGGACGACCAGATCGGTGTGGTGACGGGCTTGGCCTACACCTCTGTCGGGGGCGAATTGCTGTCGATCGAGGCGCTGCGTTTGCCGGGCAAGGGTCGGATGAAAACCACCGGTAAGCTGGGCGATGTGATGAAGGAATCGATTGATGCGGCGTCGTCCTACGTGCGCTCCGTATCGCCGAAGATTGGTGTGAAGCCACCGACCTTCGACAAGATCGACATCCACGTCCACGTGCCTGACGGGGCGACCCCGAAGGACGGTCCGTCTGCGGGTCTTGCCATGGTGACGTCCATCGTGTCGGTGCTGACGCAAATCCCCGTGCGCAAAGATATTGCCATGACGGGCGAGGTAAGCTTGCGCGGAAACGCGATGCCCATCGGCGGTTTGAAGGAAAAACTGTTGGCGGCGTTGCGGGGCGGCATCAAGACCGTGCTGATCCCGGCGGAGAACGAAAAGGATCTGCCGGACATTCCCGACAATGTGAAAGCGGGGTTGGAGATCATTCCGGTCAGCCACGTCTCCGAAGTGCTGAAACTTGCCTTGGTCTCCGAGCCGGAGGAGATCGAGTGGGACGAGGCCGCCGAGGAGGCCGCCGCAGCGGTTTTGGCCTCGAAGTCCGATGATGGCACCAGCGCTACGGCTCATTGAGCAAGCAGCGCCTGGCATGATTATTATTGGGGCGGGCCTGATTGGCTCGCCCTAATTTTTTGCGGTAGACGACGAGGGAACCGTTATGATCGAAGCACTGCATCATATCCAGATCGCCATGCCGAAAGGCCAGGAGGACATTGCGCGGGACTTCTACTGCGGCATCTTGGGATTTGTCGAAGTCCCCAAACCGGATGTGCTGCAAGGCCGCGGCGGTGTCTGGTTTGAGGCGGGGCAGGTTCGACTACATCTCGGCGTGGAAGACCCCTTTGTTCCCGCGAAAAAGGCCCATCCGGGCTTTCAGGTCGCCTCGTTGGACAAGGTCGTGCGCGAACTGCGTGCGCACGATCTGGAGGTCAGCGGCGGTGACGATCTGCCCGATTTGAAACGGGTCTACATCGCAGATCCGTTCGGCAACCGGATAGAACTGCTGGAGTTGCTCTAGCCCGTATCTTCGTCGTCGATGGTGATCAGGGTCACATCCCCGCTTTCTTCCAACTGACGGATTGCGGCGGTCACTTTGCCCATCGCAGTCTCGGCTGCTTTGCCTGACAAAGGTGAGAGCTCCGACATTTCCTCCCGAATGGCGTCAGCCATGCGTTTGGACAGGTTTTCCAGAATGAACTCGACCACATCCTCGTGCGCTTCGGAGCCTGCTTTCAGCGCCGCGTTCAATTCGTCGCCCGGCAGGATACGGATCACGGCGGGGATATCGGTTGGTTTCAGACGTGTCAGAATGTCCGCAAAGGTGAAGATCGCTTTGCGCACTTGTGCTGCGAAAACAGCGTCTAGCGTCTCGAGTGCCTCCAACACGGCATCACGCTGCGATGCACCGGCGGCGTTGAGGAGTGACGCCGCGCGCGCCACGGGCTTGGTTGCGAAGGCGCTGCTCTCGTCGGGGGTATCGCCGCTGTCGAGAATTGTTTGCGCGATGATGTCTACAGTTTCAGAGCGCACCGCCTCGGTCTCCGACATGGCGAAGGTGACGGCATTGGCAGTCTCACCATCGAGAAGCTCCATCACATTCGTCGCGGCGGCGGCGGGCAGCTTGGACATGATGATTGCGCCGACGCGGGGGCTTTCTTTTGCTATCCGTTCGGCCAGAAGTTCCGGCGGAAGATCGGCTATCAACTCCCATGTGTTTTTCGGCAGGCTGGGGCTGTGAACCTGTCGCATCCGCTCCAGCAGGCTTTCGCTCAGATTCCCTTCCAGCGCGTCAAGGGCTGAGGAGGTGTCGACGGGAAAGCTGAGGCCATGCGCGTCCAGATGGGTGGCGAATTCCGTGAGCACCGACGCGACCGTTGCCTTATTGATCGGCCCCATGGAGGCATAGACGCGTGCCAGATGCACCTGCGTCGCCTCTGACATGACGGATAGCGGGATGGCCCCGCCGGCGCGCAGGATCATCTGCACGATGACCGCCGCTTTTTGCGCCCCGTTGAGCTTTAGCGGTGTGTCCGAGCCGTCGAAGCTGAACGTCGTGGTGGCAATCTTGCCGCCAATACCCAACCCCGCGCTGCCGCGCGGTAGTGTCACCAAATCCATGGCCTGATCCCATCCCGTTAATATTCTCGCACCGCTCAGTAGATCGGGGAGGTCTTAACGGGAGGTATTCGGCCTCGACGTAGATCGGTGAAGTTTTAGCGAAACTATCCGCAAAAAAAGGCGGCGCTGATGTCCTGCGTCGCCTTTTTCAAGCTATTTCACCGGCCAAAGGCCTATCCGGTTGGCAATGCCACGCAGGTGCCTTTTTCAGCGTCCCAAGTGGCGCCAGCCTGACAAGTAGCGGCCTGCTGTTGCTTGCCGAAAGCACATTCTGCCGAGGCAAGTGCCGGTGCCAAGGTGAGGGCCAGAGTGGCCAAGAGCGTTTTGGTCTTCATCTGAATATCTCTCCTATTGTCTATCAGTCAAAGGTAGCACGGGTCAGGAGAAAATCAAAACGCCCGCACAATTGGCGGGCGTTCAGGCGGATTGTTTCGCAAAGGGCGGGTCAGCCAAACACGCGCTTGAAGATCGTGTCGACATGCTTGGTGTGGTAGCCAAGGTCGAATTTTTCTTCGATTTCCTCGGCTGACAGGGCTTTCAGAACGTCTTCGTCGGCCAGCAGTTCAGTCTTGAAATCCTTGCCTTCCTCCCAGACCTTCATCGCGTTGCGTTGCACCAGCTTATAGCTGTCTTCACGCGACACACCTGCTTGGGTCAATGCCAACAGCACCCGTTGCGACATCACCAAGCCACGGAATTTATTCATATTTGCCAGCATGTTGTCGGGATATATCACCAGCTTCTCGATCACGCCGGTCAGGCGCGCCAAGGCGAAGTCCAGCGTGATCGTGGTATCCGGCCCGATGTTGCGCTCCACCGAGGAGTGCGAGATATCGCGCTCGTGCCACAGGGTCACGTTTTCCATGGCGGGGACCACCGCCATGCGCACCAGACGGGCAAGGCCGGTCAGGTTTTCGGTCAGCACCGGGTTGCGCTTATGCGGCATCGCGGAGGAGCCTTTTTGACCGGCAGAGAAGAACTCTTCTGCCTCCAGCACTTCCGTGCGCTGCATGTGGCGGATTTCGGTGGAGACGTTCTCGATAGACGAGCCGATGACGCCGAGTGCCGCGAAGAAAGCAGCATGACGGTCGCGCGGGATGACCTGGGTGCTGACAGGCTCAGGCGTCAGGCCAAGCTGCTCGCACACATGCTCTTCAACGGACGGGTCGATATTGGCAAACGTGCCAACCGCACCGGAGATAGCACCCGTCGCGATCTCCTCGCGGGCCACCTGAAGGCGGCGCTTGTTGCGGTCCATCTCGGCGTAAAAACGCGCGAAGGTCAGGCCCATCGTCGTGGGTTCCGCGTGAATACCGTGGGAGCGACCGATGCGCACCGTCATCTTGTGCTCCATCGCGCGGGTTTTCAGGGCGGCCAGCAGCTTATCCATCTGCGCCAGCAGCAGGTCGGCGGCACGCACCAGTTGCACGTTGAAGGTGGTGTCCAGCACGTCCGAGGAGGTCAGGCCCTGATGCACAAAGCGGGCTTCGTCATTGCCGATGATCTCCGCCAGGTGGGTAAGGAAGGCGATCACGTCGTGCTTGGTGACGGCCTCGATCTCGTCAATGCGGGCGACGTCGAACTCCACGTCCTTGGCTTTCCACACGGCGGCGGCGTTCTCGGCGGGGATCACGCCGATTTTGGCCATGGCGTCGCAGGCATGGGCCTCGATCTCGTACCAGATGCGGAATTTGGTCTCGGGGGACCAGATGGCGACCATCTCGGGGCGGGAATAGCGGGGGATCATGACATGCGCTCTCAAAGTTTGTGTGGCAGTTGCGGCGGTCTTAGACTGACCCTGCGTGAGGAACAACCGCGGATGGCAATATGTGGCGCGACCTCGCTGCACTTATCACGATTTCTGTGCTATGGTCGTTTAGCTGGCAAACAATAACCGGCGGGCTTGCTGCGGCTCGGATAACGTGGCTTTAAAGTTTATCGGCGACAGTGGCGCCCGGACAGTTGGTGTCTTTGAGAAGCAAGAGGGCCGGATGCATATACGCTTGGACCAGTTCGAGGGTGAATGGCAGCTTGATCGTATCATTGAGGACCGTCGCAACGACGCGGAAGGCCGGTTGACCGGCGTTGCGCGTTTTGAGCGGGCAGGGCCGCTGGAGCTGCATTATGCCGAGGAGGGGGAGTTGGTATACGGCCAGCAGCCCGCAATGATTGCGACCCGCCGCTACATCTGGCGGGGTTTCGACGGTGAGCATGCTGACAAGATCGCGGTGGAATTCGAGGATGGGCGTCCGTTCCATGTCATCGCGCTGGACCGCTTGATGCCCGACGACAACCACCAGTGCGATCCGGATTTCTACCATGTCAGCTATGACTTCACCCGCTGGCCGGAGTGGGAGGCTATTTGGCGCGTCGTCGGCCCATCGAAGGATTACCGCATGATCTCGCGCTACACGCGACCCTAGCAATTGGCCTTTTGTTGCGCGATGAAATCAGCTAGTGATTTTCCCTGCTCTTCCACAAACAGCTCGGCCAATGGTTTCAGCGCGCGGATGCGGTCCGCGCGAAACAGACGGAAATCGTGACGCAACTCGCACCACGCTGAAACCGTCCAGACGCGGCCCCAGTATTCCATCTGCAAAGGCCGGATGACCCTATCGCTGGGAGTGCCCTCCGCCGTCGCATAGGTGATCTGCAACTTCTGCCGGTTACGGATTGCCGTGCGCAGCTGTGGCATGAAGCGGAAGCCCCCGGCGGCGTCCTTGAACGGGTAGACCGCAAACCCCCAGCCGGTCGGCGGCGCCGTGCGGTCTTCCGGCAGCACCGCATCTATCTTGGCGGACAGTGACTTGGCCGCGCCTTGCAATTCCTCGTCCGCCACTTCGCCGACAATCGCCATGCCCAGATGCAGCGCCTCAAGCTCCGGCAAAGTCAGGTTCAGCGGGGGCAGCGTGATCGGTGCGGTCATCATGTAGCCCATGCCGCGCTCGCCCTGCACGGGCACGCCGGATAGCTGCAAGGTTTCCATGTCACGGTAGATTGTCCGCACGGAGACCTCCAGCTGGCGGGCCATATCCTCGGCGCGGTGAAGCCGCCCGTCACGAAGGAGCAGGATCAGGTCGAAAAGACGATCTGTGCGCCGCATAGGGTCACCTTTGGCTGGGTTCGGAATGCGCTCGAAGTGATTCTATTCATCGCAGGCCTTTATGGCGCCGCAAAACTGACATAAACCTGTCAGGAGTGTTTGCGCAAGCGCAGCTTCATGCAAATTGCCCCGCCTTTCACGCGTAATGAGGCGATTTGCGCCTTTTCCCCGCGCCTCCGAGCGCCTAGATAGAGGCCAGACACACCTATCCATCTGCGCGCAATACAGATGTGCGCATCCAAGGGGAGCTATCTCATGTTGAACAATATTGGACTGCCGGGCCTGCTGCTGATCGCGGTTGTGGTGTTGGTGCTTTTCGGGCGCGGCAAGATTTCCGGCCTGATGGGCGAAGTCGGCAAGGGCATCACCGCTTTCAAGAAGGGCGTCGATGACGGCACGAAAGAACTTGATGACGCCGACAAAGTGGTCAAGGACGTCACGCCCGAAGACGAAAAAGACAAAGACAAAGTCTGAGCTTGGTGGGCACGACCATGACGCGGACAAAGGGCGCTTGCGATGTTTGACATCGGCATGACAGAGCTGTTGGTGATCGGACTTGTCGCCCTTGTGGTGGTGGGACCGAAAGACCTGCCGGGCATGTTCCGCACTTTGGGGCAGTTCACGGCCAAGGCAAAGCGCATGGCGCGCGAATTCAGCCGCGCCATGGAGGACGCCGCCGACGAGGCCGGCGTCAAGGACGTCTCCAAGACGTTGCAGGCGGCGGCGAACCCAAAAAAGATGGGCATCGACAAGATCCGCGAAGCAACAAACTTCGACAAATACGCCGAAGGTTCAGAGACGCAAAAGTTGGCCAAGAAACGCGCCGCCGACGCCGAGAAGATTCAGGCAGCGACCGCGAAGGCGGCTGAGGCCCGGAAAGCCAAAGAGGCTGAGGCCGAGGCGGCCAAAGCCGAGCCAAAGCCGAAAGTCGCTGCAAAGCCTAAACCTACCCCCAAATCGAAGGCCGCGCCGAAAGCCAAGGCGACACCAAAGCCGAAAACTGCGACCAAAGCGAAACCCGCAACCAAACCCAGGCCTAAAGCCAAGAAGGCCGACACATGAGCGCCGAGAGCGATATCGACGACAGCTCCGCCCCGTTGATCGAGCATCTGGCCGAGCTGCGCACGCGCGTGATCCGCTCCGCGCTGGCGTTTCTGGTTGGCATGATCATCTGCTTTACCTTCGGCAGCGCCATCCTCGACTTCCTGCTGGTGCCGATCGAAAACACGATGCGGTCACTGGGCAACCCGAACCCGGTGATGCAATACACCGCGCCCCAGGAATATTTCTTCACGCTGATCCGCATCTCGATGGTGGGCGGGCTGTTCGTGGCGTTCCCGATCATCGGCTATCAGCTCTGGCGCTTTGTGGCGCCTGGTCTCTACAAGAACGAAAAGAACGCCTTTCTGCCGTTCATGATCGCGTCGCCCATGCTGTTCGCGCTCGGCGCGGCCTTCGCGCATTACATCGTTGTGCCGCTGGCGATGCAGTTCTTCCTTGGTTTTGCCGACCTGCCGTCCTTCTTCGCCGCAATGGTGGCGACAGGGGAGGTGGCGGAAGCCACGCGCACATCCGGCATCGACATCGTCTTCAACGGCAAGGTCAACGAGAGCCTTGATATCACGCTAAAAATGATCGTGGCCTTCGGTCTGTGCTTCCAGCTTCCGGTGCTGCTGACCTTGATGGGGAAGGCCGGTCTGGCCACCGCCGCCGGTCTGCGCAACACCCGCAAATACGCCGTTGTCGGTATTCTGGTCGTCGCCGCGCTGGTGACACCGCCGGATGTGACGACGCAATTGATCCTCTTTGTCGTGGTCTACGGGCTCTACGAGATCTCGATCTTTCTCGTCGCCCGCGTCGAGAAAGAGCGTGAAGTCAAACTCCGCGAAGAGGGCCTGTGGGACGATGACGATGACGCCGATCCGGAGCATCATCCCGAGGATCGCGGCCCTTAGCATGAGCATGATTGACGACCCTATGGACCGCATCGCGGCGGCGCTGGAGAGGATGTCCCCGCCACCGGGCGCGACCCCCGATTTCGACGCGGCGTCCGCGTTTTTGTGGCACGTAGATCCCGACCGGCTGGCGCCCGTTACGCAGGTGAACGGCGTTGCTCTTGACCTGCTGATCGGGATCGAGCGGGCACGTGACACGCTTCACGCCAACACCTTGCAATTCGCCAACGGGTTTGCCGCCAATAACGCGTTGCTCTGGGGCTCTCGCGGGATGGGAAAATCTTCGCTGGTCAAGGCGGTTCACGGCGATATCGTGGCCTCCGGCCTGCCGCTAAAACTGGTCGAGGTGCAGCGCGAAGACCTGCCCTCCATCGGTCGGCTGTTGAACCTGCTGCGTGCCTCCGACCACCGCTTCGTTTTGTATTGCGACGATCTGAGTTTCAGCCATGACGACCAGCACTACAAATCGCTGAAGGCGGTTCTGGACGGGGGCATCGAAGGCCGCCCCGACAACGTCATCTTTTACGCAACCTCCAACCGTCGGCATCTGATGCCGCGCGACATGATCGAGAACGAGCGCGGCTCCGCGATCAACCCGTCCGAGGCGACCGAGGAGAAGGTTTCCCTGTCCGACCGTTTCGGCCTGTGGCTGGGCTTCCACCCCTGCACGCAGGACGAATACCTCGCGATGATCCGGGGATACTGCGATGCGCATGACGTCGAGATTGACCATGCGACCCTGCGCGCCGAAGCGATCGAGTGGCAACAGACCCGCGGTGGCCGCTCCGGCCGCGTCGCGTGGCAGTACTTCACCGATCTGGCGGGGCGTCAGGGGCTGTCGGTTTAACGAAAGATTGGTCCTGTCTCAGTTCAGCAGGCACGCCGCCTCAAAGCCCTTGAGACTTCTATGTGCCGCGGGCATGTTTGGCGCGGCCATATGGGTGAGTTCGGGAAACAGCTTCAACAATTCGTCGCGCGGACCCTGCTCCAATGCGCCGATTGCCTGCGGACCGGGGTGGAAACTTTCCGAGGCCGCGCCCTCGGCGTAAACCACCTGATGCGCGTCAAACAGGATGTGGTGATAATTCACCTTTCCGCCCTCGCGGACGTAAATCGTCGTATCGTTCACCAGGTCTTTCGCCTTGACCAGAACCTCGTCCTCACCGAACCAAAGCTGCGCCTGCCAACCTTCGAGCAACATCCGGTGCTGCGGTGACACGATCAGATCGCGCGTATTGCCAAGCGCGCCTTTCGTGATGACGATAGGGGCCAGATCGCCACAAGCCTCCACACGGCGACCGCCGGTCCACGTCAATTCCTGTAGGCCTGCGTCACGGGTCAGGACCTTATCGCCCGGTTGCAGAAACTGCACTTCCACGGCCCCGTGCTCCGTCTCGATCAGGGTGCCCGCGGCAAAGCAGACCACTTGCGCGCCAAGCCCGTTATGCGGAGTCATGTTGTCGTTCTCGACAATGCCACCAATGGTGTAATTGACGCCCGCAGGCGGCACGCCGTCCGGGAACACCAGATAGTAGCCGTTCTCGGCGACGCCGCCGACTGTGTCTTCGACGTCGTCATCGGTGTTCAGGTCGACGTCAATGACGGCTACGCGGTAGACCGTCCCGTCAGGGGCCGTGACCTGAAATGTGTAGTCCCAGATGGTCTGATAATAGGTGCCGTTGATCAGCGTGACCTGCTCGCCCACGCCGCCAAATTGCTCTTGCGCGCTGATCTGCTCGTTGACGGGGTCGCCGTTATACTGGGTGGCGCCATTGTTTTCACGGACGTGAAAGCTGGTCGTGGCACCTGTCCATGACCAGATGCCGCCCGATGGCGGGCCGAACGCATAGTTATGCACCGAGCCGTTGACCGTGCTCTGCGTGCCAAAGATGGCATTGGAATACCCGTAAAAGATTGGCATATCAGCCCCGATTACCATTCAACTCGGGCGGAAAATGGCTCTCAAATCTGGGTATTCAGTGGTTCAATTGTGACAATGGCGGGGAATGATTGCGTTCCATCCCCCGCCGGTTTTCCCTAATCCCTATTTCAGGAACGGTGCCGGATCGACGCTCTCGAACCCTTCGCGCACTTCGAAGTGCAGGAAGCTCGGGGAGCCCTTGCCGACCTTGGCGATCGTCTTGCCACGCGAGACCTTATCGCCCTTTTTCACCGTGATGTCGGAGATGTTGGCGTAGACTGTCAGCAGGTTGCCCGGGTGACGCAGCACCAGAATGGGAACTTGGTCGGTGTCACGGGTGATTGCCGCAACCTCGCCATCCGCCGCCGCCTTCACGGGCGTGCCGGTGCTGGCGGCAATGTCGATCCCCTCGTTCGTGCGCTTCTTGTAGGGCCGCAGTACGCTGCCCGACACAGGGGCCAGCAGCTTCGACGCCTTGCTCGCAGCGGCTGGCGCAGCAGGGGTCGCAGCAGGGGCGGCGGCGGGTGTCACCTTCGGTGGAATCTTTTCGGCGGGCAGCGGCTTGGTCGCTGATGGCGGCTGCGGGGTAGGTGTCCCTGCGCCGGGTGCCACGGCGGCGGTCTCGGTCACAGGTGTCTTGACCGTAGGCGAGCCGTCTTTTGCCACGGGAATAAGCAGGTATTGCCCTTCGCGGACTTCCAGATCGGGGCCAAGCCCGTTCCATTCCGCCAGCGAGCGGGCAGAGACGTTGTAGAGCCGCGCGATCGAGTAGGCGGTCTCGCCACGGCTGACCTGATGGCGGATCGGCTCGGGGCCGTCGATGCGCTTGGACGCTGTGCCCTGATTGATCTGCGATTGCGGTGCCCGCCCGATGGCGGTGGTCGCGATCTGGGTTATGTCCAGCGGTCTGGTGTCGCCGCCAGCAGCGGGGGCGGTCGCAACGGTGCCGCGCAGGGCCAGCACTTCGCCCTTGTTCAGGCGGTCATCGGGGCGCAGGCCGTTGTAGCTTGCCAGTTCTTGCGGGCTGACGCCGATGCGATTGGCAACAGTCGTGACGGTGTCGCCACGCTCTGCCACGGCCACTTGGTAATTCGGATAGGAAATAACGCCCCTGCTGTCGGGGCTGGGCCGCGTCCCTGTGGCCTGACGCGCCGCACCGGACGTATCCAGCCCACCGGCTGTTCCACGCAGGTCCAGATCCAGATTGGCGATGCTCTGACCGATCTGCCCGTCACAGGCCGAAAGACCAAATCCCAAAGCCACGATAGGCAATATCTTGCTAAAACGCCTGCTGCGCATAATCTTCTTCCTCAATCCATGGCCCTTATAGCTGGGCCTTTTGGTTTAGTCCTGCCCCAAACCCTCTAGTAGAGGGACGAAGCGAACCGGCATTAGTTCTTCGTAGTCAAACCCTTGCGGGGTCTTTGTCACCTTGATCAGGCTTTGCACCGCATCGGACTGTCCCACCGGCACAACCATGATACCGCCCTCTCGCAGTTGCGCCAAGAGGGGTCCGGGCGGATCTTCCGCCGCTGCGGTCACCAAGATACGGTCGAACGGCGCTTGTTCGGGCAACCCATGGCTGCCGTCGCCTGTCACGACGGTGACGTTGTGAATATCCAGGTCCTGAAACAGTTTGCGCACGGGCCGCGTCAGGCGGGCGTGGCGGTCGATGCTGTAGACGCGGCGGGCAAGGTGGCTCAGAACAGCCGCCTGATAGCCGGAGCCGGTGCCGACCTCCAAAACCTTGTTGCGCGGCTGCACGTCCAGCGCTTGCGTCATCAGCCCCACAACCGAAGGTTGTGAAATCGTCTGTCCGCAGGCAATCGGCAGCGGCATGTCGTCATAGGCGCGACCGGCGAACGTGCCGGTGATAAACGCGCCACGGTCGACTTTTTCCATGGCGGTCAGAACCCGTTGGTCCATCACGCCCTTGGAGCGCAGCCCGTAGAGAAACTGCATCTTGCGTTCCGCGTCGCTGGTCGCCTCGTCGCTCATGCCAGACGGCTCTCCAGATCGTCGAGCAGGTCGTGGGCTGTCAGATCGCACCGCATCGGCGTGACGGAAATCCAGCCGTCGATATTGACCGACGCATCGGAGTTCTTGCCGGAGCATACGTTCTGCGGGTTGCCCTTGATCCACAGGTATTTGCGCCCGTTTGGCGGCATGTGACTTTGCACACCCATACCACCTGTGGGCCGTAGTCCTTGGCGCACCACGCGGGTGCCTTTGACATCCGCGCCCGCGACGGGTGGAAAGTTGACATTGTAGAAGGTTTGGTAGCCATCACCGCCCCAGATACCGTTTTCAAGCAGGTTTTTGACAAGTGCCGCGCCATGTTGGGCCGATGCTTCGAACTGGTTTTTCAGCTTCGCATTGGCAGGCCCGAAATATTGCGACATGGCAATCGACTTCACCCCTTGCAGCGCGCCTTCCATGGCGGCCCCGATAGTGCCGGAATAGACCGTGTTCTCGGCAGAGTTGTTGCCCTTGTTGACCCCCGACAGGATCAGGTCCGGCTTCGCCAGTCCCATGACCTCGTGCACGCCGGCCAGCACGCAATCGGCAGGCGAGCCTTCGGCGGCAAAGCGGCGCTCGCGCAACTCGACCAGCATGGTGGGGTGGGCGTAGTTGATACAGTGGGCCACGCCGGATTTCTCGAAGGCAGGGGCCACGGTCCAGACCTCGCCGCCGTCCCCCGCCACTTCCGTGGCGATGGTGTGGAGGACCTCAAGACCCGGCGCGTTGATGCCGTCGTCATTGGTGATGAGAATTCGCATGTGCTGACCGCCTTTTTCGCCTAGCTTTAGGGAAAATCAGGCGGTCGGTAAAGCAGGCTCACGCCGCAGAGCGCAACTGACGCAAGGCAAGTCCCGAAATTACCACAATACCCGCCAGCGCAAATAGAGAGACCGACAGGGTCTGCGTTCCGTTGCTGACGATGATCCCGACCAATGCCCATGCAACGGCGAAGGCGTAGGTCCATATGCCGAAGGCTTGCTTTTGCACCACAACGCCAAGCACTAACGCCACCGCGATCATCGCCAGAGCCCAAACCACAGCCCCAGCCGCGATGCCGTATCCCGCGCCCAGCAGACCGATGGAGACACAGGACGCCGCCGTCAGCCAGCCCGCATAAAGCCCCGTAGGCAACGCAAACTCCCACGCGGGCTTGATATTGCGGCCAGCGATCAGCGCCCAGATGGCGGTGACCAGCATGATCCAGATCAGCACGGTCGCCCAGATGACCGACAGGGTCGCAACCTTGATCCAGAACGCCCCGACCGCCAGCGACAGAACCAGCGGCACGCGCGCCGCGTCCCATGCAGGATCATCGCGGTGCTTCCACACCCCGATCACGGCAGACACCAGCAGCCAGAGGTAAATCACCGACCAGATGGAAAACGCATAGCCCGCCGGTTGCACCGGCGCGTCGTCCTGCGGGATCGGGAACTGGTTCGGCTCGAACCCCGCGAAGCCTTCGGTCACAAGCGGCGAGACGACAAAAGCCACCGCCGCGATCAATACTGCCCAAGCCTTCATAAATCCTCCATCGGTCTCCAGCCCGCCTTCGGCGCATGTCCAACCTGCCAGTCAAACACATTGCCGCCGCCTGGGCCTTGGTCGTATCGGCGGTCGATGCCCACGTCGCACAAAGCGCAGTAGAGCAACGTGCCAACCGCGCCATGCCCGACAAATAGCGCGTCACCGGAAGTTTCCAGCAACGCGGCCTCGACGGCCCCGACGATCCGTCGTTGCGCCGCGCATGCCGTCTTCCAACCCCGCACGCTGACATCCGGTTCCGCGAAAAAGCGATCCGCCGTGGCCTCGAACTCCGCAGGCGGCAGGAAGCCGGTGGCGGAGCGGTCGTTTTCGCCCATCTCCGCACGGGTTATCAAGGGGCACCCTAAAGCGTCCGCCAAGGGGCGGGCGGTTTCCAACGCCTTCACTTCCAACGAGGAAAACATCATGCTCACTTGGGGCAGGCCGCGCTCGATCAGCGCGGCAACCCTTGCATGACCTTCATCAGACAGCCCCCATTCCCCAACCGCCACGTCAGGGTCAATGAGAACCTGCGGATGGCTGAGGTAGTAGGCGCGGCGGGGCACCTAGATCAGCGTGCCGAACGGGTCCAGCGTGGTCTTGCCGCCAAGATACGGGTGCAGCGCCACCGGCAACTCGACCGAGCCATCCGCCTGTTGCCCGTTCTCCAGCACCGCGATCAGGCAGCGCCCGACGGCAAGGCCGGAGCCGTTCAACGTGTGGACATATTCCGGCTTGCCACCGTCCGCAGGCTTGAACCGCGCATTCATCCGCCGCGCCTGAAACGCGCCGCAGACCGAGATCGAGCTGATCTCGCGATACAGGTTCTGCCCCGGCAGCCACACTTCGATGTCATGCGTCCGCTGCGCACCAAACCCCATGTCGCCGGTGCATAGCACCACAGTACGGAAAGGCAGCAGCAACGTCTCGAGGATGCTTTCGGCGGCAGCGGTCATGCGGTCCAGCTCCGACCGCGAGGCCTCTGGCTTGGTGATCGACACCATCTCGACCTTCTCGAACTGGTGCTGACGCAGCATCCCCGCCGTGTCGCGCCCCGCGCTGCCTGCTTCCGAGCGGAAGCATTGCGAATGGGCGCACATGCGCATCGGCAGGCTGGCCTCGTCCACGGTCTCGCCGTTGACGATGTTGGTCAGCGTCACCTCGGAAGTCGGGATCAGCCATTGGCCGTCAGTCGTCTGGTAGCTGTCCTCGCCGAACTTGGGCAGCTGGCCGGTGCCATACATCATCGCCTCGTTGACCAGCACGGGGGTCCATGTCTCGGTCAGGCCGTTTTCCACATGGGTGTCCAGCATGAACTGCGCCAGCGCACGGTGGATGCGGGCCACGGCGCCCTTGAGCACCACGAAGCGCGAGCCGGACAGCTTCGCCGCCGTCTCGAAATCCATGCCGGGGATCACGCCGGGCAGCTGGTAATGCTCTTTCGGCGTGAACGGAAAGCGGCGCGGGGTGCCCCAGCGGTTGATCTCGACATTGTCCTCCTCGCTGTCGCCTTCCGGCACGCTGTCCAGCGGCAGGTTGGGCAGGCCCATCAGCAAGTCAGTCAGCTTGTCGTCCTCGGCCTTGGCCTCGTCGTTCAGACGCGCCACTTCGGCCTTCTTCTCGCCCACCAGCGCCCGCAGCCGCTCGAATTCGGCCTCGTCGCCCTTGGTCTTCGCCGCGCCCACTTCCTTGGAGGCAGCATTCTGCGCGGCCTTGGCCTCCTCGGCGGCGCTGATCTTGGCGCGGCGGGCGGCGTCAATCGCCAGCACGTCCGCAGAGGACACGTCCGATTTCCGCTGCTTCATGGCGGCGTCAAAGACCTCCGGGGTCTCGCGGATCATGCGGATGTCGTGCATCTCTGGGTCGTCCTTATTCAAAAGTTGATGGTGAGGCCCCATATGCCTCATCACAAAGATCAATTGAACCGATATTTTCGGCTTCAACCCGCCTTGCGGCTTCATGGCCCCGAAGGTAGGGTGCGCCGCAACTGACAAAGGCCGCTCTTGGCCCACAAACAAAAGGACCGCAGATGTTCGTCACACCTGCCTACGCACAAGCCGCCGGAGGCGCGGGAAGCGCCATCACCTCTTTCATCCCGCTGATCCTGATTTTCGGGATCATGTATTTCCTGCTGATCCGCCCGCAGCAAAAGAAGCTCAAAGACCATAAGGCGATGGTCGAAGCCGTGCGCCGCGGTGATCAGGTGATCACCCAAGGCGGCATCGTGGGCAAGGTCTCGAAGGTCAAGGAAGACGGCGAGGTCGAGGTCGAGATCGCGGACGGCGTCAAGGTTCGCGTGATCAAGTCGACACTGGCCTCGGTGGTCAGCAAGACCGAACCGGCGAAGTAAGCTCATGCTTCAGATGTCTTCCTGGCAGCGGGTTCTGATCCTGCTGACGGTGCTTTTGGGTTTGGTGCTGGCTCTGCCCAACGGCTTCTACACCAAGGTCGAAAAGCATAATGACGCGGTGTTGCAGCTTGAAGCGGGTGCACCCACCACGCCGGAGTTGACTGCCGACGTTGCGGGCTGGCCCGATTTCATGCCGTCCGGTCTGGTCAATCTGGGGCTCGACCTTCGGGGCGGGGCGCATTTGCTGGCCGAGGTGCAGGTAGAAGACGTCTATGACAGCCGCATGGACGGCCTCTGGCCGGAAGTGCGCGACGCGCTGCGCGATGCGCGGGACACGGTCGGAACCATCCGCCGCCAGCCCGCCGCCCCCGGTGTGCTGAGCGTCAAGATATCGAACCCCGACGGGCTGCAAGAGGCCATCACCCGCGTGCGTGCGCTTGCGTCGCCGGTCTATAGCCTGACCGGCAACAACTCCGACGACATAGAGGTGTCGGGGCAGGGCGACGTTCTGACTGTCACCCTGTCCGACGCCGAGAAGATCGCCACCGACGACCGCACCATGCAGCAATCGCTGGAGATCATCCGCCGCCGCGTGGACGAGGCAGGCACCCGCGAGCCGACGATCCAGCGTCAGGGCGACCGGCGTATTCTTATTCAGGTGCCCGGCATCGGGTCGGCCACCGAGTTGAAAGAACTGATCGGCACCACCGCCAAGCTGACCTTCCATCCGGTGATCTCCCGCACCTCCAACGCCAACGAGCGAGTGTCGGGCCGCCAGATACTGGTCCCCTCCATTGACCCGCAAGAGCAGGGCACCTTCTACATTCTGGAACAGACCCCCGTCGTCACCGGCGAGGATCTGGCCAACGCCCAGCCCGCTTTCGACCAGAACGGGCAGCCCTCGGTGAATTTCAGCTTCAACACGTCCGGCGGGCGCAAGTTCGGCATCTTCACCAGCGAAAATGTCGGCGCACCCTTCGCCATCGTGCTGGATAACGAGGTCATTTCCGCCCCGGTCATCCGCGAGGCGATCCTTGGCGGCTCCGGCCAGATCAGCGGCAATTTCTCGGTGACGGAATCGACCAACCTCGCTGTGCTGCTGCGCGCGGGTGCCTTGCCCGCCGAAATGAACTTCCTTGAAGAACGCACCATCGGGCCGGAACTGGGCCAGGACAGCATCGACGCGGGCAAGATCGCCTGCATCGTCGCTTTCATCGGCGTGCTGGTTCTGATGTTCCTCAGCTACGGTACCTTCGGGGTCTTCGCCAATATTGCGCTGATCATCAACGTGGCGATGATATTCGCCCTGTTGTCGCTGATCGGGGCCACTTTGACCCTGCCGGGGATCGCGGGGATCGTGCTGACCATCGGTATGGCGGTCGACGCCAACGTGCTGGTGTTCGAGCGGATCCGCGAGGAGCTCAAAACCTCCAAAGGTCCCGCCCGCGCGATCGAGCTGGGTTACGAGAAAGCCCTGTCAGCCATTCTCGACGCCAACATCACCACCTTCATCGTCGCCGTGATCCTGTTCGTGATGGGCTCCGGCCCGGTGCGCGGCTTCTCCGTCACGCTGGGGCTTGGTATCCTGACCTCGGTCTTCACAGCGATCTACGTGACGCGCCTGATGATCGTGTTCTGGTTCGAGCGCCGTCGCCCCAAACAGATCGAGGTCTAAGCCATGCGTTTGAAACTCGTCCCCTCCGAGACGTCCTGGGATTTCTTCAGCAAGTGGAAGCTCTGGCTCGGCATCTCCGCCGTCCTGATCGTAATCGGCTTCGCGTCCTTCCTGATCCAGGGCCTCAACTACGGCATCGACTTCCGTGGCGGCACGACGATCCGCACCGAAAGCACACAGCCCGTGGACGTGGCCGCCTACCGCGCGGCGTTGGAGCCTGCGGGGCTGGGCGATATCTCCATCACCGAAGTGTTTGACCCAACCTTCGGCGATGACCGGAACGTCGCCATGGTCCGCATTCAGGCGCAAGAGGGCGCGGAAGCGGTCACGCCGGAAACCATCGCGGCCGTGGAGGCGGCGCTTCAGACCGTCGACCCCGACATCAAGTTCCCCTCCGTGGAATCCGTTGGCCCCAAAGTGTCCGGCGAGTTGATCAAGACCGCCTCCATTGCTGTCATTCTGGCGATCACCGCCGTGCTGATCTACATCTGGCTGCGCTTCGAGTGGCAGTTCGCGGTAGGCGCGGTGATTGCCCTTGTGCATGACGTGGTGCTGACGCTGGGCATCTTCTCCGAGCTGCAGATCAAGTTCGACCTCGCCATTATCGCGGCGCTGCTGACCATCGTGGGCTATTCGATCAACGATACGGTGGTTGTCTTCGACCGGGTCCGCGAGAACCTGCGCAAGTACAAGACCAAGGACCTGTCCGAGGTGTTGAATCTGTCGATCAATGAAACCCTGTCGCGCACCGTAATGACCTCCGTGACCACCCTGGTTGCGCTTATCGCGCTGTTCGTGCTGGGCGGGGATGTGATCCGTGGCTTCGTCTTCGCCATGATCTGGGGCATCATCGTCGGCACCTATTCCTCGATCTTCGTGGCCTCCACGATCCTGCTGTTCCTTGGCGTCAAACGCGACTGGTCCAAGAAAGACCCGAAGGCCGGTGGGCAATACGCCAACATTGATGCTTGACCTGCTGGGCTCGGCCCTTGCCCAACCGGGCTTGGGCTGGGTCACCTTTATCACCATCGTTGCAGGTATCGTCTACGGCTTCGCGGGCTTCGGTGCGGCGCTGATTTTCATGCCGGTCGCGACCATCTTCTGGGCACCGGAACTGGCGGTCGCCGCGTTCTCGGTCTCCGCGCTTGCGTCCCTCGTCACGCTGGTCCCCCGCGCTTGGCCTCAGATGGACAAACCGTCGGTCTTCACCATGATCTTGTTTTCCATGCTGGGCGCGCCTCTTGGCATCTACCTTCTGCGCACCAGTGACGTCACCCACATCCGCTGGGCCGTCCTGATCGTCGCGGCCATCACCCTTGCAGCCTTGATGAGCGGCTGGCGGCAAAGCCTGTCCTCCCTGTGCAGCACGCAGGCCGGAGTAGGGGCCGCGACGGGGTTTGTCGGCGGGGCGACCGGTCTGCTGGGTCCGGTCATGCTGCTGTTCCAACTCAGCGGCACCGACACGGTCACCCGCGTGCGCGCGAATGCGTTGGTTTTTCTGACCCTGAGCAGCCTGCTGCTGCTCCCCAGCATGGCGATGCAGGGTATCCTGACGACCGAGGCGATCGTTCTGGGCCTGGTGCTGTTGATCCCTTACGGGTTTGGCGCAAAGCTGGGGCAGGCGATTTTCGTTCCGCGTTTTGCGGTGTTTTATCGCAATATAGCTTATGCCATAATTGCGGCGGCCATCCTTATGGGCCTGCCAATCTGGGACTGACACCATGCGCTTGACCGAAATCACCTACGACACCGCGCCCCCTGTTGACGGCTACGGGCCGGGTTTTTTCCGCATCGGCGGCGAAGTCGTGGAGGGGAGCGTATTGCTGCTGCCGACCGAGCGTTTCGCGTGGGACGGGCTCAACGACCGCGACACCATCCTGAGCCGTGCAAGCCTGCTTGACGTGCTGTTCATCGGCACCGGTCCCGAGATCACCCAAATCCCCAAAGCCCTGCGCGACGCGCTGGACGAGGCGGAAATCGGCGTGGAGCTCATGGCCACCCCCACCGCCTGCCGCACCTACAACGTGCTCTTATCCGAGGGCCGCCGCATCGGGGCCGCGCTTATTCCGGTGTAGACGTCACGCGCTAATTGGCCGTCTCGGTCGCGCCCACGAACTTCTCCACCGCGGCTTTCACCGCGTCCCAGTCGGTGAACTCGTGGCTTTCCTCGTTCGGGTCGAACTCGCGGTCCCGCATTACCACATGGCGCAGCACCTGACTGGCGTAGTAGTCGTAGCGGTGGTTGCGCACCGCGCCTGCGACCAGCAGCGTTGTGTTCGGCGAGATGCCCGTGCGTAGGACCATTTCATCCACATAGTCCTTGGCCTCGTCACGACCCTCGGGAAACGCCGCATTCATGCTGACGGACAACAGCAGCGTTTCGCGTGCTGCCAGTTCCTTTTGCACGGACGTCACAAGCACTTCGAAAGGTTTCGGGTGACGCCGCTCGTGGACAGGTGCTGCCAGAATCACCTTGTCGACACCGTCGAACGACACCTCCGCCAGCTTGTCGCTGGCATCCAGTAGCCGGACGTTGTGCCCCGAATCCTTGAGTTGGGTTTCGACAAAACGGGCGATCTTTCCGGTCTGCCCCTCGATGGTTGCATAGATGATCAATACGGTCATATGGGCCTCCTCCGCCGACGCCTCCCTGAAGGCGTCTGGTCTGACGTATGGTCAACTCATACCAGCGCTGGACGGCTTGCTCTTTGTTCAAGATCAAATCTGCACCAAGCGAGACTAGCGCAGCTGCCCCAGCACCAGCCCTTCCAACTCGCGCAGCAGTTTGCGCTCCATCGCCCGTTGGAAGTCGGTGAAGCCCAAGGCAACCTCAATGAACGCGCCGGGGCCGTGGATCACGCGTCTGCGGTAGTAGGCCGACAGGTCCATGATCTCCATCTGCCGCTCGTCGCGCCCCATTGTGTTGTCCGACCCGATCACCAGCCCGTTGATCGTCACCCGTTTGAAGGCGTCGCCTTCGCTCACAGTGCGGGGCGACGGGCCGTCATTATTCTTGCCGTCGCCAGACAGGTCCAGCGTGCGCGACCAGCAGTCGGGAGCTTGGCGAAACAAGCCCTCCGCGTAGCGCATTGCGTGCCCGATGGCGGTCGCCCCCTTGCGCGAGACCCGCTGCGTGCCGCGCAAGATTGCGGCGATATTCTCCAGATCAGCCGGCGTGCGCAGGGCTGTCCAGTCCACCAGTAGCCTTTGCTGGCTTTTCCCGGCCCATTCAAACACTGCGATGTGGACGGGCGTCTCGGGGCTCGCCAATGCCTTCGCGGCCACCTCCGGCGACAGCAGCGCCGCCGCCAGCCCGCCCAGTTGCAGCCCGTATTCCTGCGCATCGACCGAGCCGGAAATGTCCAACCCCAACGCCAATGCCTGACGGCACGCAGCCTCGGCCCCGCCGGACAGCAGGGCCAGCGCCAGTAGGGCCGCTTTTACCAATGGCCGGTGTTTTCCATCGACGCCCAAGGCTCTTGCGCAGGCAAGGGATCGCCCATCTGCAACAGCTCGACAGAGATATTGTCGGGCGAGCGCACAAACGCCATATGCCCGTCACGCGGCGGGCGGTTGATGGTGACGCCCGCGTCCTGAAGCTGCTGGCACATCTCGTAGATATTCTCGACCCGGTAAGCCAGATGCCCGAAATGCCGCCCGTCGGATGGCAGCCCGTCGTCGCCGTCCCAGTTATAGGTCAGCTCCACATCGGCGCGCCCGTCGGCCTGATCGGGCGGGCACAGGAACACCAGCGTGAACCGGCCGCCCTCGTTTTCCGTGCGACGGCGCTCGATCAGGCCCAGCATTTTGTAGAACTCGATGGATTTCTCCAGATCCTTCACGCGGACCATGGTGTGCAGATATTCGACTTTCATCAGGGGCTCCTTACGTTGCGTTCCCCCTTACTCTAGCGCCTCCACCACGGAAGGCGAGGGGGGCCGCGCCGGGTACATCGCTTCCCGCGACAGGGCCTTGCGCGACACCAGAGTGACCGTCACGAAGGCCACCCAAAGCAGCAGATACCAAGATCCCATCTTGGAAAAGCTCACCATCTGCAACGCCGACTGCCCCGCATATATCCAGGTCCCGGTCATGGTGCCCACATTCTCCGCGATCCACACCACGAAGGCACACAGGAGTGCGGCGACCGGCATCGGCATCCAGCGCGGCGTTTGGCCTGCGTAGAACCAGATGCGGGTACGCCCGAACAGGATCAGCGAGGCTGCGAACAGCCCCATCCGGATATCGACCGTGTAGTGGTGGGCAAAGAAGTTCACATAGATCGCCGCGCCGAACACGAAGGTGACCCACAAGGGCGGGTAGGGCGCAAAGCGCATGTGGAAAATCCGGATCACCCGCGCGATGTAGCTGCCGATGGAGGCATACATGAACCCCGAAAACATGGGCACGCCGCCCAGCACGAACAGCCCCGGCTCGGGGTAGGACCACGATCCCATGCGGATCTTGAACAGCTCCATCGCCGTGCCGGTGATGTGGAACAGCAAGATCACCCGCGCCTCGTCCCATGTCTCCAGCTTGAAATAAAGCATCGCCGCCTGCGTCGTCACCGCGAAGATGAACAGCCCGTCATAGCGCTGCAACGCCCAGTCGTCCTGCCAGACCAGCTTGCTGCCGATCAGGGCGATGATGAACAGCAACCCGAACAAGGCGGCCCAGCCCTGCTTGAGGAAGAACATGAGCAACTCGCCCATAGCCCCCTGCATCCGCGTGCGGACAAAGTCGCCAAGGGCACGCTCGAGGCGTTGGGTGGTGGGCAGGGGGCGGGTCACGTCAGAACGTGGACCGAAGGCCCAGTTTCAGCCCCAAATCCTCGATGTCATACTGGTCCACCGTCGACGAGGTCTTGCTCGCGCTCAACTCGGCGGTGGGGGCGAAGCCGAAATAGTCCAGATCGTTGAAGATCATCGTGGCCGACGCCGTCACGCGATTGTCGACCCGACGGTCAAACAGGGGCAGGGCGCGGTCGAAGCTGCGGGTCTGGTAGCCCAGCGACAGCTCCAGCCTTGTGTCCGCAAAGACCGGTTTGGCAGGCGCATAGCGCACCACCGCACCAAGCGTCTCCTGCGCGATGGCCGCCGAGTCGGAGGCTGTGTCGCTGACATAGCCCGTGATCCACATTGCGCTCCCCTGCTCGAAACGGTGGCCCCAAGTGGTCGACAGCGAGACAACGTCAGCCGAGCGCAGCTTGCTGTCCTGACGCCATTGCCGTTCCAGCCCGGCATGGAACGCAAGAGTTGAACGCTCGCCTGCCCTGACCCGCCTGCCGACGTCGAAACCCGCAAATCTGGTGAGCGTGTTCCCGCCATACCAGTTTTGCCCCACCTTGAAGCTCAGACTGGTGAGGCCGTTGCCATCTTCATCAACACGCCGCGCACCAAGCCGCGCCTCAAGCTCCTCGAATGCGTAGTCCGAGCTGGAAACACTTGGCGCAAGCGCCTTCGCGTCAGATGACAGGCTGTAGAACTTGGCGTCAAACGACGTGCTTGCCATCAGGTTCCAGTCCCCCGCACGCGGCAGGCGGTAGGACAGGGTCGCGCCAAGGTTGTATTCGATGCCTGATAAGGCCTGCGCATCGCCGCTGATCGCAAAGGGAAGGCCCGCGATCTCAATCGTGTCGGATTTGGAGCCGTTGTTGATGTTGGAGGACGGAGCGACCGAGAAACGCAGGTCGATCCGCATCGGGTTGGTCTGCTGGACATAGCCGAAATCGCGCTTGGCGCGGGCTTTGAACAGATCGTTCGGCGCGTGTTGCGCCGCGCGGCGCAGCCAGAACTGCGCACGCAGCGGCTTGCCGTCCGAACTCAACGCCTGCGCGGCGACGACCGACGACGCGTATTTCTCCGCATCGGTGTCAGAATTCCGCCACGCGGCTTTGGCTGCTTTGATCGCGGCGGGCATTCGCCCGGCCCCATGCTCGGCCTGCGCCAACGCCAGAAGCGCCGCCTGATCATTGGGGTCGCTTTGTAGTATCGTCCGCGCAAGCGCGGCAGCGCTGTCATACTGGCCCTCGGCCACCAGTTGAAACGTCAGGGCGCGCGCTTCATCAAGGTTGATCTGCGTTTGAGCTGATGCCATGGGCAACAGCGTCAAGACGATCAGAACGGCCGATGTGTACAGCCATCTCATCGGGCAGTTAGGGCCGCGAGGCGATGAAGCCGCCAGTTTCGCGGCCGGTGACAGCATTGTTGCCCAAATTTGTGTCGAAGTTCGGGTCTGCGTCGTCTAAAAGACCTTCCAGCAGCAGAAACCCTGCGACTTCTTCGCCGTTCGGCCCAGCCATCAAGCCTGTCCATTCACCGGACTGGGATGTTGTAGTGTTCCGGTTTTGGACGATCGCTTGCCCTTCGGTGGTTTTCAAAGTGTCTGGGTCTAGGTCGGTTACGATGAGTTGAACCGGGCTCAATGCACCAAGCGGATTTCCGTTCAGGTCGAAAAGCTGGCGATTGATAATATCGCCTCTGATTGCTCCGGTCAGGTCGAAATCCTGCATGTCCAATAGGATTTCGGCATCTCCTGTTGTTGCCTGTACGGTGTTGTTAGCAAAATTGGTCGGCTGGCCTGGCAACGCCACTTGACGGACAATTCTTAGCCCGTTGTAGCTGCCTTCGTAAACGTATGATGCTGGTCGTGTGCCAGGCAAACCTCTATCGGTTCGGCTCGCATAGGCGCCGCCGAAACTACGATTTGCATCTACGTAGGTGTTAGTTGCGACTGTCCCTACGAGGGTCCCGGTGTTGTTGGGAGATGTCAGAACGACTGCGAAGTACTGGTCTTCAATTAAGCTTCCATCGGGACGCCTCTGAGGATTGTTTTCGTACAACGTCCCATTTGGCAAAACGACCCCTGGTCTTGGAGTGTATTCACCGCCTTGGGAGCTAACGCCGTCAAAGGGCAGGTTGTTGATCGAAATGGTCCCCGTTCCCGGTGTGGCCCCCGGATTGAAGACGAAGCTGTTGGCAATGAGGTTTTTGTCGGTGTCGAATAGAAACGCCGCATTTTCCAAATTAACATTCGGATCTGAACCCGGATTATCAATCGCACCATCATCTGAATCCCCCCCCGTCACCGGGTTCGAGCCCGAGCCGCCACAGGCGACAAGTGCGGTGATGGATAGAATACCAAGGGCCTTCACGGCGGAATTTAGGATCATAGCTTTTCTCACTGCCCGACTGGCGCTCTTGGCGCGTTTTGTCAGAAAATCCGTCGCCGCCGCTCAAAAGTCAACGCTGCACCTGCCCGTTAAGGGGTGAAAATGGCGAGTGTTGCCAAACAATCGCCGATCAGGGGCCGGATAGGCTTTAGTCTGTGGATAACCCCAACATCATCTTGATGCATACGCCCCCTTTGACGCAATATATGGTCTCAACCCACGAATCCCCTCACGCCGGAGACCCGCCCATGCCTATTTCCCCCGAACAAGCTCAGGAAATCGCCGAGGCGCGGTCCCAGACGCACACCACCATGCGCGCCACCGTGCCGGGGATGGAGGCGCATCTCTACACCGCCCACGAGGTGCTCGACCATGGCTTCATCCGCGTCATCGACTACATGGGCGACGACAGCGCCATCTGCCAAGCCGCCCGCGTTTCCTACGGCAAGGGCACCAAGTCGGTGCAAAACGACGAGGGCCTGATCCGCTACCTGATGCGCCACTGGCACTCCACGCCCTTCGAGATGTGCGAGATCAAGCTGCACGTCAAACTGCCCGTCTTCGTCGCCCGCCAGTGGATCCGCCACCGGACCGCCAACGTCAACGAATACTCCGCCCGCTATTCGATCCTCGACCGCGAGTTCTACATCCCCGCGCCCGAGCATATCAACGCGCAGTCCGTGGTGAACAACCAGGGCCGTGGCAAAATCCTCGAAGGGGAGGAGGCCGCCCGCGTCCTCGAAATCCTCAAAGCCGACAGCACCCGCGCCTATGACAACTACGAGGCGATGATCTCCGACGACGGCCAGGACGGCCTCGCCCGCGAGCTGGCCCGCATGAACCTGCCTGCGAATATCTATACTCAATGGTACTGGAAGGTGGACCTCCACAATCTGTTTCACTTCTTGCGCCTGCGTGCAGATAGCCATGCACAGTATGAAATAAGGGTTTACGCCGACGCGATTTGCAAAGTCGTCGCCGACTGGGTCCCCGCCGCATACTCCGCCTTCGAGGACTACCGTCTGGGCGGCGCGCAACTCAGCGGCAAAGCCGTCGACTGCGTCCGCCGGATGCTCAAGGGCGAGGAGGTCACGCAGGAAACCTCTGGGATGTCCAAGGGGGAGTGGCGGGAGTTTATGGGGGTTATTGGGTGAGAGAACTGGGAAAGCTCTCAGAAACCGAGCTTCTAAGACTTGTCGATGAAGTTGATAGAGAGGTTATCGACTCAAACTATACTCCCGCACAAAGACAATTTCATACTGTATCCGAAGTATGCAAGAGAACTGGCGTTGTGTTTATAATGGGCGCAACACCAAATAGTGACGTGGACAGAATTCGAGCTGCACTCAAGAGGTTTTATCGACCGAAAGATGTCCAAATTGGAGGAGAGTTCGTAGGGCTCACTGTACACCTTGATCTGTTCTTCAAAGTAAGTGTCCCCATCGCATATGGGACGGTCAAGCTAGAACTTGCGTCACTGACAGACGCGACCGAGATGCAACTCCAGCGCCTTCGTGGGAATGCGAAAGATGAGGTTGAGTTCTTTAAAGCGGTTTGTGACGTGCTTGATATTGGGGCGTGTCTAGCACCGTGGAGCGGATTTAAGAAGCCGGATGGCGAGGCCGGAAAATATTTTGATATGGCTGCGTTCCACAACCAAGCGGCCGCAGCGACGGCGCTAGGTGCCTACGATCTCCGCGGGAGCATTCAATCAGCGCTCATCTGTTCCGAATTAGCAATTAAATCCGCATTATTGGTGTCGGGAGAAAGCGAAGATTTTTTGAGAAATGAAATCGGCCATGACTTGACCAAGTCGATTGTCCATCTCGACAAGGTCGGCAATTATGACATTAAATTAATAGGTGAAGCCTTACAAAAGTTGCCACATTTTGTTCGTAGCCGATATGAAGAAAAGGCTTGGACGCGAATTCAAGTAAGGGACGTTCTAATCTCTGCCCAGAGTGTTTTGGCAGAAGTTGCGCGAGGATTTTCGAAAAAATCTATTTGGAAAGAAATTAACGGATCGTAATCCCACCCAAAACCATGCCCGACAAAAAGCCGACACTGTGCCACGCCTTGCAGACAGCCCTCAAACCTTAACGCCACGCAGCAAAAAGCCCGCCGGTGGGGCGGGCTTTCATCGCTTCTTAACACTCTGGGGCTTAGTCTAGCGCGACCAGATCACCAGCCGATGCGCGGCCGTCGCGGCCTTCGATCATCTCGTACTGGATCTTCTGGTCGTCACGCAGGCCGGTCAGACCAGCGCGCTCGACCGCGGAAATATGGACGAAGACGTCCTTGCCGCCATCGTCAGGTGCAATAAAGCCGAAGCCTTTGGTTGTGTTGAACCATTTTACGGTGCCAGTGGCCATTCCGTGTCTCCTTCTAGTCTCCGCCCGCGGTATGCGGCGGGGTGGTGCAGCAGTGTCTTCAAGTTGGGCGCGTGCATCCGTAGAAGTAGGCCGAAACGTAAAGTCTGTCTCACAAACAATAGATTATGCACGGTTCGTGAAACTTCAATGACAGAAATCAACTGCCCGCGCATCGGCAAGTTTCCGCTGCGTAAGCCATTGTTCCAGAAAACGCTTCTCTGAGCAGTTTCTGGACAATTTTTGTGACAAACCCTGTAAAACCAAGGGAATCAAAGAGGAAAACCGCATGAAACTCTATGGAATCAAGACCTGTGACACCTGCCGAAAGGCGCTCAAAGCCCTGCCGAATGCCGAGTTCATAGACGTCCGCGCCACGCCCCTTGACCGCGCGGAGCTACAGCGGTTTCTGGACGCGTTCGGGGCCGACTTGGTCAACACCCGCTCCACCACATGGCGCGGCCTATCCGAGTCAGAGCGCGCCGCCGACCCGCTGGACCAGCTTGTGGCGCACCCGACCCTGATGAAGCGCCCCGTCATTGACGACGGGACGCTTTATCTGGGCTGGGGCAAGGACGTGCAGGCCGCGCTTACTTAAGATCGGGCGGGCAGGCCTCGGCCTTGAGGTCCGCGATCAGCGCATCCGTCGCCACGACGGAGGTTTGCTTTTCCCCCAGACGGCGCAGCGTGACCGTGCCGTCCTCGACCTCTTTCTTGCCGACCGCAAGGATTACCGGCACCTTGCCGACCGAGTGCTCGCGCACCTTGTAGTTGATCTTCTCGTTGCGGATGTCCGCCTCGGCACGAATGCCTGCGGCCTTTAGTTTCTCAACGGTTTCAAGCACATACTCGTCCGCATCCGACACGATGGAGGCGACAACGACCTGACGCGGGGCCAGCCAGAACGGCAGCTTGCCCGCAGAGTTTTCGATCAGGATGCCGATGAACCGCTCGAAGCTTCCCAGTGTTGCGCGGTGCAGCATATAGGGCCGATGCTTGGCCCCGTCCTCGCCGATATAGGTGGCGTCGAGGCGCTCGGGCAGATTGGGGTCGACTTGGAACGTGCCGCACTGCCACTCGCGCCCGATGGCGTCGGTCAGCTTGAAGTCCAGCTTGGGGCCGTAAAACGCGCCTTCTCCGGGGTCGAGCGTATACGCGTTGCCGGTTGCCTTGATCGCATTTTCCAAGGCGTTTTCAACGTGATCCCATGATTCCTCCGTGCCGACGCGCTTTTCGGGACGGGTGGCGAACATGATCTCGAACTTCTCGAACCCAAGATCCTTGTAGACGGACGCCAGGAATTCGATGAAGCGGGCGCATTCCGATTCGATCTGCTCCTCGGTGCAGAAGATATGCGCGTCGTCTTGGGTGAACCCGCGCACCCGCATGATGCCGTGCAGCGCGCCGGACGGCTCGTAGCGCGCGCAGGACCCGAACTCGGCCATGCGCAGAGGAAGGTCGCGATAGGACTTAAGTCCCTGATTATAAACCTGAACGTGGCAGGGACAGTTCATGGGCTTGAGCGCATTGACGGTCTTTTCCCGTGCGTGATCCTCGTCCACCTCTACGATGAACATATGCTCCTGATACTTGTCCCAGTGGCCCGAGGCTTCCCAGAGCTTTCGGTCGACCACTTGCGGGGTGTTGATCTCGACATAGCCGCCTGCACGTTGCTTGCGGCGCATGTAGTCTTGCAGCGTCGTGTAGATCGTCCAGCCATTGGGATGCCAGAACACCTGACCGGGGGCCTCTTCCTGCATGTGGTAGAGGTCCATTTCGCGGCCCAGTTTGCGGTGATCGCGCTTCTCGGCTTCCTCAAGGAAGTGCAGGTACTCCTTCAGCTTTTCCTTGTTCTGGAACGCCACGCCATAGATGCGTTGCAGCTGCGCACGGTCGCTGTCACCGCGCCAATAGGCACCGGCGATGGACATGAGTTTCCACGCATCCCCAGGGACTTGGCCGGTGTTCTGCAAGTGCGGACCGCGGCATAGATCCTGCCAGTCGCCATGCCAGTACATGCGCAGAGGCTCGTCGCCGGGGATGCTTTCGATCAGCTCGACTTTGTAGGGTTCGCCATTGTCTTTGTAGTGCTGGATGGCGCGGTCGCGGTCCCAGACCTCGGTGCGCACGTCGTCGCGCTTGTTGATGATCTCGCGCATTTTCTTCTCGATCAGCGCAAGGTCTTCCGGCACGAACGGCTCGGCGCGGTCGAAATCGTAATACCAGCCGTCCTTGATGACGGGCCCAATGGTGACCTGCGTCTCGGGCCAGATTTCCTGCACCGCGCGGGCCATGATATGAGCAAGGTCGTGGCGGATCAGCTCCAGCGCGGGGGCCTCGTCCTTCATGGTGTTGATCGCGATGGAGGCGTCCGCGTTGATCGGCCATTGCAGGTCATAGTGCTGGCCGTCGACAGTCGCGGAAATGGCTTTCTTGGCCAGCGACGATGCGATGGAGGCGGCGACCTCGGCAGGGGTAACGCCTGCGTCGTAGTCACGCGAATTGCCGTCGGGAAATGTCAGGGAGATTGAGGCCATTGTCTTGGCTCCTCGTCAGTTTGGCGCCCACGGAACGCCCGGTTGCGGGTTATGTGTAGGGGGTAAATGGCGGCCTAAAGCGCGAAGGTCAAGCGGCGAAAATCACCAGCGACCGCTCGTCCCACTGAACCCGTGTTTTTGTGCCACGCTCCAGCACGGGGCGGGAGATCAGGTTCTTCATGGAAATGGTCACGGGTGTTGAGGAGCCTTCCAGCGTGACCTCATAATAGGTCATGTCGCCATAATAGGCGAGGTCCTGAACGGTCGCATCGGCCACGCGGCCGGTGGGATTCTGCCCTTCGAACAGGATCGACAGGGCCTCCGGTCGCAGCCCCACGACGTCGGCAGTTGCACGGGCACCTTCGGGGAGTTGGTCGACGGAAATTTCAGCGTTTCCAAGGCCTTCTACGTCGAAGCTAACGGCTTTCTCGGTGGTGCCGGTTTGCTTGGCCTCAAGGAAGTTCATCACGCCGATGAACTCCCCCACGCGGCGGGTGGCGGGGCGGCGGTAGAGTTCCTGCGGGGAGGCCATTTGGGCGATTTCGCCCTCGAACATCACCGCGATGCGGTCGGACATGATCAGGGCTTCCTCTTGGTCGTGAGTGACCAGAATGAATGTAATGCCCACCTGGCGTTGCAGGCGGCGCAGCTCTGACTGCATCTGCTCGCGCATCTTCTTGTCGAGCGCCGAGAGCGGCTCGTCCAGCAGCAGCACCTTGGGCTTCAAGACCAGCGCACGGGCAAGTGCCACCCTTTGCCGTTGCCCACCCGACAGCGCGTGTGCGGCGCGGGAACCGTAGCCCGCCAGCCCCACCATCGTCAGCGCCTCATCCGCCGCAGCGGCCATATCGGCCTTGCTCAGGCCCTTCTTGCGCAGGCCGAATGCCACATTCTGGCCCACGGTCAGGTGCGGAAAAATGGCGTAGCTTTGAAACACCATATTCGTCGGGCGCTTGTTGGCGGGCACGCGGGCCATGTTGGCGCCGTCGAGCAGCAGGACGCCTTCCGACACGTCCTCGAACCCCGCAATCACCCGCAACAAGGTGGTCTTGCCGCAGCCCGATGGGCCGAGCAGCGAGAAGAACTCGCCCTGTTTGATCTCAAGGTCGATGCCGCGCAGGGCGTGGTAGTCGCCGTAGTATTTGTGGATGCCGGAAAGCGAGATGATGGAGCTCACAGGAACCCTCCACTGTCTTTGGCGCCGGTGCGACGGATGCCCCGGCGGCGGAAATATTCGGCGATGCTGAGCAGCACCAGTGAGGCCAGAATGAGCAGCGTCCCAAGGGCCATGACCGAGGGCAGGCGTTTGGGGAAGCGCAGTTGCGACCAGATATAGACGGGCAGGGTCGGGTCCGCGCCGGTCAGGAAGAAGGCGATGATGAACTCGTCCATCGAGATGGTGAAGGCGATCAGAAACGACGCCACGATGCCTGGCGTGACCAACGGCAGGATGATCTTGCTGAACGCGCCCCAGCGGGTTTCGCCCAGATCGACGGCGGCTTCCTCCAGCGACTGGTCCAGTCCCTGGAAGGACGACGACAGGATGGCGATGGCGAAGGGGGTGCAGATCAGCGTGTGGCCCATGATGACCGTCCACGAGGTCAGCGAGAAGCCCAGCTGCATCAGGACAACCAGCAGGGACACGGCGACGATGATCTCCGGCAGGACCAGCGGAAGCATGATCGTGCCCATGATCGGTGCCTTGAACGGAAAGCGGTAACGGGTGGAGGCGCGGGCGGCGCAGATGCCCAGAAGGGTCGACAAGGTGGCAGATGACAACCCGATGAACAGCGAGTTTTTCAAGGCCCCGTGCAGCGCGTCGATCCCGGCCAGTTCCACGAACCACTTGGTGGTGAAGCCGTTGAGCGGGAACGCGATGACCGTTGCATCGTTGAACGAAAACACGGGCAGCAGCAGCACCGGCAGGTAGAGAAATACCAGATAGACGATGGCGTAAAGGCGCAACCAGTTCATTTCAGGAACCTTCGGTTGGCGAACAGGAAGACGAGAGAAATCAGCGTCACAGCTGTCATCGCCAGCACCGATAGCGCCGCTCCCATGGGGGCGTTGTTCAGCTTCAGGAATTGCGTCTGGATCATGTTGGCGATCATCAGCCCGTCCGGTCCGCCGACAAGACGGGGCGTGACGTAGTCACCGATGGTCGGGATAAACACGATCAACGTGGCCGCAATGACGCCGGGCATCGCCAGCGGCAAGGTCACGCGGAAAAAGGTGCGCACGGTGCCTTCGCCGAGATCTTGGGAGGCCTCCAGCAGCGAACGGTCGATCTTTTCCAGCGCGACATAGATCGGCAAAATGGTGAAAGGCGCAAAGGCGTGGGCCAGCGTGATGACCACCGCGTTGGAATTGTAGAGGATGAAGGTCAACGGCTCGTCGATCAGCCCAAGCCACAGCAGGCCGGAGTTCAGCACGCCGTTGAAGCCAAGGATGACTTTCCACAAGAACGCCCGCAGCAGGTAGCTGGTCCAGAACGGGATGGTGATGAGGAAAACCCAGAACGCCTTGCGCTCCGGGCGGACATGGAAGGACACGAAATAGGCAATGGGGAAGGCCAGCACGACCGTGACCACGGTGACGGCGCCCGCAATAGTCACCGACCGTAGCATAATCGCGCGGTAGATCGGGTCGGAAAACGCCTCTTGGTAGTTTTTCAGCGTAAAGGTGTGGTCGATGTTCAGGAAGTCCTGCGTCCAGAAGCTGAACGCGAAGATGGTCGCAAGCGGCACGGCCAGCAGCAACAGCACGTAGATAGCGGTCGGGCTTATCAGCGCCAGCCCGCGTTTCGCGTCGGTGTCAAAACGTGCAGAGATTCTTTTCGTGCCCCCGAAGTCCGATCTCTAGATTACGGCAAAGACGTCGCGGGGCAAGAGGGTTTGCATGAACCACCCACCAGTTCGCGCGTTGGGGTGACAATCGGTGGGTTTGCAGTAGCTTAAGCCTCAAAATACAGGAGTCGTCATGAAATCCGAAAGTCTGCAATCCACGCTCTTCGAGCTGCTGGTAGAAAATCCGGAAGCGGACGGTGGCCTGACCGAAGGCGCCAAAAAGCACGAGCCCCGCAGTTTTCTGCGTCATGCGGCGGCTTTGGGCATGACCAAGCTGGCCGACGGGTTGATCGACCCGAAGCTGGTGTTGAGCTGGCTTCTGACGACGCTCGGTGCGCCTGCTTTTTATGTCGGTCTTCTGGTGCCGATCCGCGAGGCAGGTGCGTTGTTGCCGCAACTGGCGCTCGCGTCCTGGGTCGAAGGCATGGCGCAGCGCAAATGGGCGTGGGTTGCGGGGGCGGTCGGGCAGGGGGCGTCGGCGCTCGCGATTGTGCTGGTCGCCCTGAGCTTTGAAGGTGCGCTGGCAGGTGGCCTCATCTGCGTGGCCCTTGCGGTGCTGGCCTTGTCGCGAAGCCTGTGCAGCGTGTCCTACAAGGACATTTTGGGCGAAACCGTCGCCCAAAGCCACCGTGGCAGCGCGACCGGCATCGCCAGTTCCACCGCATCTGCCGGTGTCATCGTCTTCGCGCTGTTGTTGATGAGCGGCGTTTTCGCGCGGGAAGGGCTGGTGCTCGTGTCCATCGGCCTTGCCGCTTGCCTGTGGGGGCTGGCGGCGCTGGTCATGGCCAGCCTGCATGAGGAGGAGACCAAATCGTCGGACCAGTCGTTCAACCCGCTGGCCCAGTTCCGCATATTGCGCGAGGATGCCCAGTTGCGGCGCTTCATCGTGACGCGCGGTTTGCTGGTCTCCACCGCGCTGGCACCGCCCTACATGATCCTGCTGGCGGGCAGCGAAGGGGCGCTGTCGCAGCTAGGTGCACTGGTGCTCGCCTCGGCGCTGGCTTCGCTTCTCAGCTCTTACGTGTGGGGGCGGTTGTCGGACCGCTCCTCGCGCCTGGTGTTGCTGTTGTCAGGGGTTTCCGGCTCCGGTGCGCTTGTCGCAACGCTTGTATTTTCGGCGCTTGGCCTTTTGGAAACCATATGGGCCTTGCCGCTGGCGTTATTCGCGCTGATGATCGCCTATCACGGGGTCAGGCAGGGGCGATCGACTTATCTCGTAGACATGTCGCCAGAGGGGCAGCGCGCGGCCTATACAGCGGTGTCGAACACCGTGATCGGGGTGTTGCTGCTGGCGTCCGGTGCGTTCGGTGCCTTGGCGGGGGTGGTGGGGCCAGCCGTGACATTGCTGGCTTTTGCACTCATGGCTGCCGGAGCCGCCTTCGTGGCCTACGGGCTTGAAGAGGCCGAACACGCGTAGCGTTTCGGTTGCACTGCTGGAAACAACCGCTAGCTTGGCGCGGCATCATCTAAGGAGGGGCCATGCCTGACTATCTTGACACCACCGCCGGTCGCCGCATTGCCTATCATCGCACGGAAGGGCAAGGCCCCGGCGTGGTGTTTCTGGGCGGTTTCAAATCCGACATGGAGGGCACCAAGGCCATTCATCTGGAGGCATGGGCCAAGGCGCAGGGCCGCGCCTTTTTGCGCTTTGATTATTCGGGCCATGGCCAGTCGTCGGGTGAGTTCACGGACGGGTCCATCGGCGACTGGGCGGATGACGCGCAAGCCGCGATTGAGGCGCTGACCGACGGGCCGCAGCTGCTGGTCGGCTCCTCCATGGGCGGGTGGATTTCCTTGCTGCTGACCCAACGCATCGCCCCACGCATAGGCGGGCTGGTGACGATCGCTGCCGCGCCGGATTTCACCGAGGACAGCATGTGGGCGGGCTTCACCGATGCCCAGAAAGCCGAATTGCAAGGCGGGCAGGTGGCCCTGCCGTCCGACTACGGCGAGCCCTATATTATTACCAAGCGGCTTATCGAAGAGGGGCGTAACAATCTGGTGCTGCGCGCGCCGCTGCCGTTGCCGTTTCCGGTGCGCTTCCTGCAAGGCACGGCTGACGCAGACGTGGACATGTCCGTGGCGCTAAGATTGCTGGACCACGCCGAAGGGCCGGATATGCGGCTGACGCTGTTGAAAGGTGCCGATCACCGTTTCTCGGACGCAGCTGCGCTTGAGTTGATCGAGACCGCAATCCGCGACGTGCTGGAGAGAATTTGATGCAAACCTTCGGGAAGTGGCTGGGGCGGATACTGCTCGCTCTGGTGATCCTTGGTGTTGTGATCTGGCTGTTCGTGCCCCGCGAACCGGTCGATACGGAAATATCATTTGATCCCAGTGTTATAGGTGACGACATTGATGCTTATCTGGCGCGTGAAGAGGCGCAATTTGACGACATAACCGAAGGCGTCGAAAAGCGGGTGATCTGGGCCGATGAGGTGGCCGAGCAGACGCCGCTGTCCATCGTCTACATTCACGGCTTCTCCGCCACGTCCGAGGAAATCCGGCCCGTTCCCGACAAGCTGGCCGACCAGCTTGGTGCCAACCTGTTTTATACCCGCCTGACAGGCCACGGACGTGGCGGGCTGGCCATGGCAGAGCCGGTCGCGGGTGACTGGCTTGAGGATACCGCCGAGGCTTTGGCAATCGGGCGGCGCATCGGGCAGGAGGTCATCGTGATCGCCACATCAACCGGCGGCACCGCTGCGGCTATCGCCGCGACCGATCCGGCACTGATGGAGCGGGTCAAGAGCATCGCGATGGTGTCGCCGAACTTCCGCGTGCGCTCTCCGGCGGCGGTCATTCTCGACTGGCCGCTGGCGCGCAGTTGGGCCGCGATGGTTGCCGGTGCCGAACGCAGCTTCGCGCCGATCAACGACGCGCACGGAAAATACTGGACAACGCTCTACCCGACGAGCGCACTCATCCCCATGGCGGCATTGGTCAGGCACGCGCGCGAGGCGGACTATTCTCAGGTGACCACGCCCGCCTTGTTCATCTTCTCCGACGAGGACGGGGTGGTGTCGGCGGAAACCACCCGTGCGGTGTCCACGAAATGGGGCGGGCCGGTTCAGCTTGCCCCGCGCGAATTAGGGGAAGGGGACGATCCCTTCAATCACGTGATCGCAGGCGATATCCTCAGTCCCGGACAGACAGACGCCACCGTGGCGCTGCTACGGTCATGGGTGGACGGTCTATGACGTCCGGCTTGCCGCACCGATGAGACGCAAGCCCGCGTCAATGTGGTCGCTGGAGACCTTGGGGCGGGAACGGCTGTCCAAATACTTCTTCATGCGCGAGTTCCTGTATTCGGAGATTGCCAACTTCCACCAGATCCAGAACATCCCCGAGGATGTCGAACTGACGCTGGAGGTCGGGCGGGCGTTTTGCACACAATTGCTAGACCCGCTGCACGAGACCTTTGGGTGCGTCAGCGTGCGGTCCGGCTACCGTTCACCGTCGCTCAACAGGTTTGGCAACGAGAACAAGCTGAACTGCGCACGAAACGACTACCCGGGCGAGTGTCACATCTGGGATCGCTCCTCCGAGCTCAAGATCGGCGGCGCGACGATCGTGATCCCATGGTTCGCCGACCAATACGCGCAGGGCCGTGACTGGCGCGATCTGGCTTACTGGATACACGACCATCTGCCCTATTCGGAACAGTGGTATTTTCCGAAGCTGGCGGCGTTCAATCTCACTTGGGAGCCGGTCCCGCGGCGCACGATCTCAAGCTACATCGCCCCGCGTGGCAAACTGGTCGCGGCAGGTGCTGCGCCGCCCGAAAACCTCGCCGCCCGCCGCGCGCGCTACGCGGATTTCCCGCCCTTTCGTTGTGTCGTGCAGCCTGCCACGCCTGACAGATGGCGGCTGTGACTGGCAGAGACAGCGTTAGCGATTGCATCGCCATGCGGTTTCGCCGACAACATGGCGAAGTCAGGGAGAGCCGTGAAATGAAAGACAACTTCCATGCGTGAACCGCTGGTTTTGCTGCCGGGAACGATGTGCGATGCGCGTATCTTCGGCCCGCAAATCAAGGCGCTCGGTCGGGAACGGGCGATGCATATCGCGCCTGTGTCGGGGCATGAAACGGTAGAGGCTCTGGCCGAAAATGTCCTTGCCGGAGCGCCCGAGCGTTTTGCGTTGGCCGGCACGTCCTTGGGCGGCATGGTTGCGATGGAAATCGTCAGGCGCGCACCGACCCGCGTCACGCGGCTGGCCTTGATGGATACCAGCGCACTTGCCGAAACGCCCGCCTTCGCCGCCATGCGCGAGCCTAAGATCGCGCGGGTCATGGCGGGCTCTCTGGTCGATGTGATCCGCGAAGAGGTCGCGCCGGACGATCTCGCAGCGGGTGCGGCCAGACAGTCTGTGCTCGACCTTGTCCTCGATATGGCGCTGGAGCTTGGGGAGGGCGTTTTCCTGCGCCAATCGCGTGCCTTGCAGCGGCGGCCCGATCAGCAAGGAGTGTTACGCAAGATGCGGTTGCCAACGTTGATTTTATGTGGCGCGGAGGACCGACAGTACCCCGTGGCCCGCCATCAGTTCATGGCGGACCTTATTTTCGGGGCAAAGCTGGCTGTGATCCCGGAGGCCGGCCTGTTGCCGACGCTGGAGCAGCCCGAGGCGGTCAATGCCGCCTTGGTGCAATGGCTTGAGAGCTAGGCTTTTTTCTTTGTCAGCTGAGCCACGTTGCTTTTGGCGGCCTTCGGCGCGTCGGAATTCGCGTCGATGAACTCAAGAACAAGCGGGCGGATATTGTTGCGCCAGCTTTTGCCTGCAAAGATACCGTAGTGACCGGCGCCCGGCTCTACGTGCGATGCCTTCTTGCTGTCCGGCAGGCCGGTGCACAGATCCAATGCTGCGATGCACTGACCAGGGGCCGAAATATCGTCTTCTGCCCCTTCCACGGTTTTTACAGCAACCGATGTGATCTTGCCGATGTCGACCGGCTTGCCGTTCACCGTGAACCGATTCTCTGCGATTTCGCGGCCTTTGAAGATGCGCTCGACCGTCGACAGGTAAAATTCTGCGGTCATATCCATGACTGCAAGATACTCGTCATAGAACTTGTTGTGCTTCGCTTGCGCACCGATATCGCCCCGCGATACCGCCATGATGTGGTTGCGGAATGCGTCACCGTGGCGGTCGGCGTTCATGGACATGAACGACGCCAGTTGAAGCAAGCCGGGATAGACCATCCGGCCCACGCCATTGTATTTGAAGCCGACACGTTGGATTGCCGATTCTTCCAGCTGACCCATAGTGATGCGGCGTCCAAAGTCGGTGACGTCCGTGGCTGCTGCGTCCGGATCGACCGGACCGCCGATCAGCGTCAGGGACCTTGGTTGCGCTTTCGGGTCCTCTTCCGCCAGATACGCCGTCGCCGCGAGCGCGAGCGGAACGGGTTGGCAAACTGCGATCACATGTGTGTCCGGGCCCAGTTCTTTCATGAAATCAACAAGGTACGAGGTGTAATCCTCGATATCAAACTTGCCGTCGCTGACCGGTATATCGCGGGCATTGTGCCAATCGGTTATGTAAACCTCGGCCTCCGACAACAAACTTATCACAGTCGAGCGCAAAAGTGTCGCGTAGTGTCCCGACATCGGGGCCACCAACAGAATCTTGCGGTCTTTTTGCGGGCGATCGGTGACATGAAAGTGAATCAGGTCGCCAAAAGGCTTCACCACGGGCCGCTCGATTCGCACCAGATGGTCACGACCGTCCTCGCCAACTACGGAGGCGATGTTCCACGCAGGTTTCGCAACCATTCGGGCGAATGTCCGCTCGGTAACTTCCCCCCACGCGCCTAGCATTTTAAAGAAGGGGTTTGGCGTCAGGGCGACGGCAGGGTTGGCACCGATGGCTTCCGCTGTCGCACCCAACCACTGGTTGGTGACGCGTATCGTTTCCATCAGGTCATATGTTGCCATATACTTCACAGGAGGCTCCTTTCGAGCGTAAACTTGTCCCTACGTCAATTCGTCGCTTTGCCTCCCAAGCTGGCGGACGATACTTCGCAGGTGCAGCATCAAGGTATTGTGGAAAGCTCAAAATGACAACCAAAACTGATACACCGGACGAGAATGACGCTGCGGAGAAGCTTGAACGCCTCAATGCGAATCTCACCAAGATAGATGAGCTTTCGAAGCGCTTGGTCGCGGCCATGGGCAAAAAGAAGTCCGCAGATCCGGGTTTGCAAGCCCCCGGGCAGGACGTTTATATGCAAGCCGCAGCGGCATATATGGCCGAAATGATGAACAACCCCTCCAAAATCCTTGAGCAGCAGGTCAATTATTGGGGAAAGTCGTTAAAACACTATGTAGAGGCGCAACAGCAATTCGCGCAGGGCAAGATCGCCCCGCCAGAGAACAAGGGTCCGTCAGACCGTCGCTTCAAATCCGAGCTGTGGGACACGCATCCCTATTTCAACTTCATCAAGCAGCAATACATGTATTCGTCGGAAGCCATCACCGACGCAATGAAGAATCTCGACGGGCTTTCGGACCATGAAAAAAGCCGGGTGTCATTCTTCGCCCAGCAGATCGTGGATATGTTTGCGCCCACCAATTTCCTTGCAACCAACCCCGAAGCGCTGGCCAAAGCCGTAGAGACCGACGGCGCGTCGCTGGTAAAAGGGTTGGAGAACCTCGTCCGTGACATCGAAGCCAACGAGGGCGACTTGCTGGTAAGCCTCGCGGACGAAACGGCCTTCAAGGTGGGCGAAAACATCGCCACGACCGAAGGCTCCGTCGTGTTCCGCAACCATATGTTCGAACTGATCCAATACAAGCCGACCACGGAAAAGGTCCATGCCACGCCGGTGGTGATCTTCCCGCCTTGGATCAACAAGTTCTACATAATGGACCTGAAGCCGCAGAACTCCCTGATCAAATGGATCGTCGATCAGGGCCACACCCTGTTCGTCGTGTCTTGGGTCAACCCCGATGCCAGCTATGCCGATGTGGGGATCGACACCTATATTGACGACGGCTACCTGACGGCTCTTGAAACCGTAAAGAAGATCACCGGTGAAAAGCAGGTCAATGCGGTTGGCTACTGTATTGCGGGGACCACGCTGTCACTGGTGCTGGCACTGCTGAAAAAGCGCAAGGACAAGACGGTCAAATCCGCAACCTTCTTCACCATGCTCTCGGATTTCGAAGACCCCGGCGAGATGGGCGTGTTCCTTGAAGACGATTTTGTCGACGGGATCGAGCGGCAAGTGGCGGAAAAGGGGTTCCTTCACTCGTTCTTCATGTCGCGCACCTTCTCCTATCTGCGCGCAAACGATCTGGTCTACGGCCCGGCCATTCGCAATTACATGATGGGGGAGGCGCCTCCGGCGTTCGACCTGCTGTATTGGAATGGCGACAGCACCAACCTGCCGGGACGGTTCGTCGTCGAGTATCTGCGCGAGCTGTGTCAGGGCAACAAGCTTGCCAAAGGCACGATGGAGATACTGGGGGAGACGCTGTCTCTGTCCGACATCGACCTGCCAATTTGCGCAATCGCCTGCGAGACCGATCACATCGCGGCTTGGCGTGGCTCTTACACGGGAATCAGGCAGTTCGGATCGAAGGACAAAACCTTCATCGTCTCCGAGTCGGGGCACGTTGCGGGCATCATCAACCCGCCGAGCAAAAAGAAATACGGCCATTATACCAACCCCGACATGACCGGTACGCAGGATGAATGGTGGGCAGGGGCCACCCATCACGAGGGGTCCTGGTGGCCGCGGTGGGACGAGTGGCTTACGGATAAGTCCTCCAAGAAAGTGCCTGCCCGCGAGCCAGGAAGTAAGGAATTTCCGATACTTGGACCGGCACCCGGCACCTATGTGACGGTTAAATCCAACAAGGCTTAGGTCGGCGAATAGCCCTTATCTGCAAGGCGCGGAGGCGAGATATCGCACCGCGCCTTTTGCGCCTCAGGGGGTGTTTGACCTTGGGTAAAAAAAATTATGCTGCAGTGCAGAATAATACTTGCAATGCTGCGCTGCGGCACGTATATATGCTGCAGACGCAAACAAGATAACGGGCCTGATCTGGCCCACACACACTGGAGACCAAGACAATGGCTAACAAAACTCAAGACTTCACAAAAGTATTCTCCGACATGGCAGCTGCTTTCCCGGTTGATATGTCCGCTTACAACGAAGCAATGAAAAACTCCGCTGCTCTGGGCGAAAAAATGTCCAAAGTTGCTCTGGACGCCGCAGCGACTTCCGCTGACCTGTCCTCCAAATGGACCAAAGAAACTCTGGCAAAAATGTCCGGCGTGACCAAAGCCCAAGCAGAGCCTGCCGACTACGCAAAAGCAGTCACCGACTTCGCTTCCGCACAAGCTGAATCTTCCGCAGAGCACATGGCTGCTTTCGCTGAAGTTGCGAAAAAAGTGCAAATGGAAACTGTTGAGCTGCTGATGGCTGCTGGCAAAGACATGCAAGAAGACACCACCGCCGCTGTGAAAAAAGCAACGGACGAGCTGGCTGCTTCCGCAAAGAAAGCTGCGAAAGTTTCGTAAGCTTTCGGACTTAAAAACTGCTGCTGTATCCTCCCAACAGCGTGCAGGTTTAGAGGGTGGGCCTTGTGCCCGCCCTTTTTTATTGGCTGGTCAAGCTTGTCTGCTTCGGCCGATCACCTTCTTGGCCGTAACGAACAACACCAAGACAAGCGTGAGCAGTCCTATAGGTTGATTAGGATTGTAGCCCTCGATCGGTTGCATCGGACCACTGGCCTTGCTGATCTCGGCCGTCAGTTTCTGCGATTGCTGCGGCGACAGCGTGATGTCGTCACCTTCCTCGGTGAGAGCCTTCAGCGCCGATTTCAGCCCTTCCATGATAGCCACTTCGTCGCTTTGGGGGCCTTTGGCTGCCTCGATCAGATCAAGGATCTTGCGCGACAACCCCAACAGGTCCATCCGCAGGCGCTTCATGTTTCCCATCTTGCTTTTGTAGCTCTGTTTGGCCTCGTAATTCCCGTGCTTGTTCAGAACACTGGAATGAGACACAGTCAGCAGGCCTTCTTGCGATTTGATGGCCTTTTGCATGTTCTCTGCACGGCCGCGCCACAGGTCAATCTTGCGCCCCAGATCGGCGTGCGCAGCAGTTCCGGGTTTGACGGGTTCTGTACGGCCCAGCAGCTTGGTCAACTCGACATCGACCTCGCCAGACAGTCGGCGAATGGCGATCACCTGACCTTCAAAATTCTGCATGATGCAGCTCCCTTTCTCGAATGTCTTAAACTAAAATGCTTTTACTCTCACAGATTTGCGCAGAGCGTGGGTCTTTGGCAAGTCCAAGATCGCGCGAACGTCTGCTCTTTCTTTTTTGCTGCACCTGCGCTAGCGTTTTTTCTGCGCTGCAATACTGGGAGGTTTTTCGTGGCAAAAACTGAGAAGACACCATTGCTCATCAAACGCTACGCGTCCCGCCGTCTCTACAACACAGAGACCAGCGACTACGTGACCCTTGATGACATTTCGGGCTTCATCAAGGAGGGCAGGGACGTCCAGATCGTCGATCTGAAATCCGGCGACGACCTGACGCGTCAATATCTGCTCCAGATCATCGCGGACAACGAGAGCAAAGGCGAAAGCGTCTTACCTATCAACGTGCTGACCGACCTCGTGCGCAGCTACACCACCAACGCGCAGAGCATGGTACCGGACTTCCTTGCGGCCAGCTTCGAAATGCTCCGCGAAGGCCAGAGCAAGATGGTCGAGAGCATGGCCAGCCCGATGACCGCCGTACCGGGGTTCGAGCAGATCAAGGCGCAGCAAGAAGCCTTCCTGAAAACTATGATGGGCGGCTGGAAAAGCCCAGGCACTGGTGGTGAGCCTGATGATGAAGCGGGTGACGACGCAGCTAAAGACCAGTCCGAACTTGAAGCAATCAAGAAACAACTGGCCGAAATGCAAGCCGCTGTTTCAAAAATGGGTAAACCTAAGGGCTGACGTCGCGGCAGGCTCCGCAACGTGGCTATCGAATTTTAGAGAATTGCGGCTAAGTTGGTCGCCATGGCCGATCACAACACTTCTTATCCCAAATACTCGCGTGCCGAGATTTTGGCCGACGGTCTGGTTCACGCGCTTGGGCTGGCGGCTTCCGTCATCGGAATTTCGCTGTTCCTGGCCTATCGGTGGGATCATATCTCGACCGGCCAGCTGGTCGCCCTTTGCGTCTACTGGGTAGGCCTCATTGCGATGTTCACCGTCTCCGGCGCGTATCACATGACGCCGTGGGAGCGTTTTCGCGCCCATCTGCGCCGCGCGGACCACGCGACGATATTCCTGAAAATCGCCGGAACCTACACGCCGTTTGTCGTCACCATCGGCACCGCATTCGGATACGCGGTGCTGGCAATCGTCTGGGCCTTGGCCGCGTTCGGGGCAATCACCAAGCTCTTCCGCTGGTCGGCGCCCGGACGCTGGAACGCCGCGCTCTATGTCGGGCTGGGCTGGATTAGCGTTGCGCTGATGTGGTCGGTGTTCGAGACGTCAGCCGCCGCAGGCTGGTGTGCGGCGGCCGGCGGCATTCTCTACACTGCCGGAATCCTGTTCTTCAAATGGGAAAGCCTGCGCTTTTCCAACGCTATCTGGCACGGTTTCGTCGTGGCGGCGTCAGGCTTCTTTTTCGCAGCGGTCAGTTTGGCTGTCTCGGCCTAGACGACGTCCTCGAACACACGGTTCAAGGCCGCTTCCAGTTTCTGGAACATCTCGTCCATTTGCGGCTCGGTCATGATGAACGCAGGGCACAGCACGACAGCCTGACCCAGCGGGCGGCAGATCAAGCCGTGATCGGTGCAGGTGTTGGCAATTCGCTCCGACACGCTCAGAGAGCCGTCGAACGGCGTCTTCGTCGCCTTATCCTTCACCGCCTCCAGAGCGCCCATCAGCCCCTTGCCGCGCGCTTCACCGATATGCGGGTGCTGCGCCAGTCGCGCCATTTCCGCCTCGAATTTCGGCGTCAGCGCACGAACATTGTCGATCAGCGGCGCGGCCCCGTCAGAGCCGTCCATAATCACCTCGATCGCCTTCAGCGCCACCGCGCAGCCGACCGGATGGCCCGATGCGGTGAAGCCATGCGGGAATTCCTCGATCTCATCCACGGCAGCCTGCAATCTGTCGGACATCTCCGGCCCGAGGATCACTGCCCCCATGGGGAAATATCCCGCAGTCAGGTTCTTGGACGAGATAATCGCATCCGGCATGAAATCGTAAGCCTGACAGCCCCAGTCCGATCCTGTCCGTCCGAAGCCCGTGATAACCTCGTCGGCCACCAGCGGGATGCCGTGCTTTTTCAGGATCGGTGCAACGGTCTGGAAATAGCCCTCCGACGGTGGGATCACGCCGCCTGCACCCATCACCGGCTCCGCCACGAAGGCCGCAATCGTGTCCGCGCCTTCGCGGGCGATGACCTCTTCCAACTCAGAGCCCATGCGGGCAGTGAACTCTGCCTCGGACTCGCCGTCGCGGCCTTCGCGCCAGTAATGCGGGCAGGTCAGGTGGATGAAGCCCGGCAGTGGCAGGCCGAATACATCGTTATAAGGCTTGCCGGTCATCGACGCCGAGACGGCCGTGACGCCATGATACCCGTTCTTGCGCGTCAGGATCTTGCGCCGTTCCGGCTTGCCTTCCGCACCGCCCAGAAACCACAGCATTTTGACCAGCGTGTCATTCGCCTCAGAGCCGGAGTTGGTGTAGAACACCTTGCCCCGCTCGAATGGCGACACGTCGATCAGCTTTTCAGACAGCATCACCGTCTGGTCAGACATCCGCCCGAAAAAGGCGTGATAGCCCGGAAAGCGGTCATATTGCGCCTTAGCGGCCTCTGCCATTCCCTTATGGTCGAAGCCGGCGACCATGTTCCAAAGGCCGGAATTCGCATCCAGAAATTTGCGCCCGTGTACGTCGAAGACATACGGCCCCTCGCCATGGGTCAGCACCACCGTTCCGCGCTCCGCAATCGAGGGCAGGTCGGTAAAGCCGTAGAAGGAATGGGCGTCCGCGCGGGCCTCCCAGCTGTTGGGGCTGTCGTCACGCATGTCTCTGGTCTCCGCTTTGAGTTGGCGCTAGCTTACGCTTGGTGTCTGGTCTCGGCAATCGGGATTCCGGCGCGTATCAGGGATTTGAAATGGTCGACACGCCTGGAAAAATCACGCTCTGGCAGGTGGAAATCTTCGTCGCCGCCGCGGAGGAGCCGTCGATCACCGCCGCCGCCCGCAGGCTGGGGGCCAGCCCGTCCGCCGTCAGCCAGCAACTCTCCAATCTGGAAACCGCCCTTGGCGCGCGCCTGCTGACCCGGACCGAGCGCCCCATGCCGCTAACCCAAGCGGGCGAATTGTTCCTGCGCCGCGCCCAGACCATTTTGCACGAGGCAGCACTGGCCACCTCGGAGCTTGCGCTGAAAGACCTGTCCGCGCGGATGCGCCTGCGCCTTGGCGTGATCGAGGATTTCGACGCCGACGTCACCCCCGCGCTGCTCACCCGGCTGGCAGGGCAGATGCCCAAGGCGCAATTCCTGCTGGAAACCGGCGCGTCGCACCGTTTGCTCGACCAGCTAGAGGCCCGCGCACTCGACATGGCCGTCGCCGCCGAGCCGGGGGATCTGCCGCCGTCCTACGAGGTGCATCCGCTGATGGACGACCCGTTCGTCGTCGTCACCCCGCGCCGTATGGTGCGCGAGGGCGACGATCTTATGGCAAGCCTCAGGGCCAACCCGCTGATCCAGTACACCACGCGGCACGTCATGGGCCGCCAGATCGCCTCGCACCTGTCACGCGTGAAGCTGAAGGCATCGCACCGGTTCGAGCTCGACAGCTATCATGCCATCATGGCCATGGTCGCGCGGGGTGAAGGCTGGACCATCCTGACGCCGCTCGGCGTGATGCGGGCCAAACGCTTTATCGACCGTGTCGACGTGTTCGAGCCGCCGTTCGAGCCTCTGTCCCGCCGCATCTCGCTCATGGCACGCGATGGCGCCACCCAGGACATGCCCGCCCGCGTCGCGGATGAGATGCGCCCGCTATTCCAGCGCGACATCGTCGAATACTGCACCCACAAAATGCCATGGCTCAAAAGCCAGATGCGCATCCTGAGTTAATCACGGCTCCCGGCTTCATTGCTTCGATAAATATTCCCCCCGGAGGGTCGCTCAGCCAAGCACCTCTGCCGCAGCGATGATCAGCGCGTCTGCAATATAGTCCAACTCCTCACGGGTCAGCCGCGCGGGTAGGCGCGTATCGCAGGCCTTCGCCAGCATGGCGCGGGTTTTGGGCAGGTCCGGGACCTCGCCGCGCAGGAACTGCCAGTTCCAGAAGGCGCGGGCATTGTTGTCGGACAGCCCGAACACCTGCGTGCTGACGCCTTGGGCCTTGGTGGCATCCATGAAGGCGCGGGCCTGCGCCTGAGAAAATCCGTTCAGGTTGAACTGGATCGAGTCCGGCGCGCGGACCTCCTTCTCCAGCGGGGCAGGCACGGTGAAATAGCCACTCGCCTCCAGCCGCGCCGCGACATAGTCGTGGTTCGAACGCCCGTCGCGTACCCGCCGCGCCAGTTCCGGCAATTGGGGCCGGATGACACAGGCGCTCAGGTTCTGCATCCGCATGTTGTAGAGCGGCAGCTTGTTTTGCCATTTCTCGGCCTCCGCCGCGACGATCGCGTGCTTCGACCAGTTCGCCTCATAGGCCCCCGACATGATCACCGCGCGTGCCACAAGCTCCGCGTCATCTGTCACCATAATACCGCCTTCACCCGCATTGATCATCTTGTAGCTCTGGAACGAGAAGCAGCCGATTTTGCCCAGCGTCCCGATATTGCGCCCGCCCCAAGTAGTGCCAAGCGAATGTGCGGCGTCCTCAATAACGGGAAGCCCATGCGCCTCCGCCAGTCGCAGGATCGCATCCATATCCGAGGTATGGCCGCGCATATGGCTGATCAACACGGCGTCGGCCGTGGCGATCTTGCGCTCGAAATCGTCCAGATCAACGCGGTAGTTGTCGCCCACCTCGACCAGCACCGGCAGGCAATCCGCATGAACCACCGCCGAGGGGACAGCGGCGAAGGTGAACGCAGGGATCAGCACTTTCGCCCCGTGCGGCAAATCCAGCGCTTTCAGGGCAAGGAACAGCGCAGCCGAACAGGACGACACCGCCAACGCGAATTTTGACCCCAGAAGTTGCGCGAACTCCTGCTCCAATAGGGCGACAGGCGCATTTTCCGGCGCGGTGTAGCGGAACAGGTCACCCGAACTCAGCAGCGCATCAATGGCTGCACGTGCGGTCTCGGGGATAGGTTCGGCGTCGTAGGTGTTTGGGGCTTGCTGGGGTAGGTCACGCATGGCGGGTTCCGTTTTTCCAAAATTAACCTTCGGAAAAGCTGTAGCGTAGTTTTCGGTAATCCGAAAGGTATCAGATGCCCAACCTGTCGCGCGTGGCGTACCAAGTCATCGCCAGCGCCAGCAGCGGGGACCGCAAGGCGGACCCGCCGGGGAACCGCGCCGTGGGCAGGCGGGCCAGCCGGTCAAACCCGTCCGCGTCGCCCCGCACCGCGTCGGCCAGCACCTTGCCGGTGAAGCCCGCTAACGCGACCCCGTGACCCGAATAACCCGCCGCCGAAAGCACGCCGGGTTGCGGGCGGGAGATATGGGGCAGGCGGGACATGGTGATCGCCAGCGTACCGCCCCACGCATGTGTGATCTCGACGCCTTTGAGTTGCGGAAACACCTGCTCCATCGGCTTGCGCACGGTGGACGCGATGTCCTTAGGGAAACGGTAACCGTAGCTTTCGCCGCCGCCGAACAGTAGCCGGTTGTCCTCGCTCAGGCGGTAGTAATTCACCACGAACTTGCTGTCCGAGACGGCAATGTCGCGGCGCAGGACGTCTGCCGCGCGGTCGCCGAGCGGGGCGGTGGCGGCGATGAAATTGTTGATCGGCATGACGCGGGCAGCGGTCTGTCGGCTCAGGCCCGTGCCATAGCCGTTCGTTGCCTGAATAACATGAGACGCCACGACCCGCCCCTGATCGCAGCGCACGGTGGTGCCCTTTATCTCGTGCGCGCGGGTGGTCTCGAATATGCGAACGCCCGCAGCCACGCAGGCCCGCGCCAGCCCCAAGGCGTAGCGCAGCGGATGCAGATGGCCCCCGCCGTGGTCCAGCGTGCCACCCTGATACTTGGGCGCGCGGAGGATGTCGTAGAGCGCGTCGCGCGACAGGGGCTCTATCTTGTCGTAGCCGTAATGCTCCGCCAGATAAGCCGCCTCGGCGTGGTCGTTGCGGGTCTCGCTTGCGTGCCAGTTGGCATGGGCAATGCCTGCTCTGAAACGGGCGTCCGGCGCATACGTGGCGCATAGGTCTTTGGTCAGTGCCATGGCCTCTTGAGACATTTCCCAAAGCCGCCTTGCATCCGCATCTCCGACCAACTTTTCAAGAGCTTGCTGGCCTTTGTTAAAGCCCGATTGCACCTGCCCGCCATTCCGCCCCGACGCCCCGAAGCCGACCCTTTGCGCGTCGATCAGTACCACGTCCAAACCCGCTTGCGCCGCATGCAGCGCCGCCGACAGGCCCGTGTAGCCGCCGCCGATGACGCACAGGTCAGCGCGTTGCTCACCTCTGAGCGGCTCGAACGGGTCAAGAAGGTGCGCCGTCTCGGCATACCAGCCGTCCGGATACGCGCCGCGCCGGTCGTTGGCGTCGAGCAGGTTCATACGTTCAAGAGCAGGTGCTCGCGCTCCCATGGGGAGATGACTTGCAGAAATTCGTCATATTCGGCGGTCTTGACGATCCGGTAGACGCGCGCGAATTCCGGGTGAAGGACGTCATGTATCTTTTTGGCATCCTTGAACAAATCTAGCGCGGAGAACAGGTCTCGCGGGATTTCCTCCACGCCTTCATAGGCATCACCCTTGAACTCCTTGGTCGGACGCTTGCGCTCTTTCAGGCCCAGATAACCGCAGGCCAGCGAGGCGGCGATGCCCAGATACGGGTTGCAATCCATACCCGCCAGCCGGTTTTCCACCCGCCGCGATGCGGCGTCGGAGATCGGCACGCGGATGCCTGTGGTGCGGTTGTCGCGGCCCCATTCCAGATTGATCGGCGCGGCGTGGTCTTTGACGTAGCGGCGATAGCTGTTCACATAAGGCGCGATCAGCGCCACGACCGAGGGCATGTGGTTTTGCAGCCCCGCGATGAAGTGGAAGAACGCGTCCGTCTCCGCCCCGCGCGCGCCGGTGAAGATGTTTTTGCCGGTCTTGGTGTCCACGACGGAGTGGTGCACATGCATGGCGCTGCCCGGCTCGCCCTCGATCGGTTTGGCCATGAAGGTGGCGAAACAATCGTGGCGCAGGGCGGCTTCGCGGATCAGGCGTTTGAAATAAAAGATCTCGTCGGCCAGCTTCACCGGATCACCGTGGCGCAGGTTGATTTCCAACTGCCCGGCGCCGCCTTCCTGCGTGATGCCGTCGATCTCGAAGCCCATGTCTTCGGCGAAATCATATATATCGTCGATGACGGGGCCGAACTCGTCCACGGCGCTCATCGAATAGGCCTGCCGCGCGGCGGCGGGCCTGCCGGAACGGCCCATCATCGGCGCGATTTCCTCGGCAGGGTTGATGTTGCGGGCCACAAGGTAGAATTCCATCTCGGGGGCCACGACCGGCTCCCAGCCTTCCTTGCGGTACAGCTCGACCACGCGTTTGAGCACGTTGCGCGGGGCGAATGCGATCGGCTCGCCCGCCTGATCGAACGCGTCGTGGATGACCTGAAGCGTCCAGTCGGCCGTCCACGGGGCGGCTCTGGCGGTGCTCATGTCGGGTTTCAGCACCATGTCCGGTTCGGTAAAGCCGTCCTCGCCCGCGGCCTCGCCCCAGCCGCCGGTAATCGTCTGGAAGTAGATCGAGTTGGGCAGGAAAAACTGCGCCTGCCGCGCGAATTTGGACGCAGGCACCGCTTTGCCGCGGGCAATGCCCGGCAGGTCGGAGACGATGCACTCCACTTCATCGAGGCGGTGGCCTTGCAGATATTCCGCTGCGGACTCTGGCAGGTGCTCCATCCAGTCGATGTCTTTGGCTTTGGGTTTAGCTGGCACGGCTGGCCTCTCGGGGTTGCTTGAAGAAGTCCGCGATCTTGTCGGCGATCATTTGACTGTCGGTGGGGCAGGTCACGCGCTCGGCGGCGCGCGCCATCACGTCATCGGGATAGCCTGAGCCGCCTGCGCGAAGCCTGACATATTCCGCGATCAGCGAATTTGAAAATTCGGGATGCGGCTGCACCGTGTAGATGCGGTCGTCATAGACCAGCGCCGCGTTTGCGCAGAAATCGTTGGAGGCGACGGGCATCGCCCCTTCGGGCGGTGTGATCACCTGATCCTGATGCCACGCGTTGAGGGTCACGCGGCCCAGATCGTCAAACTGATAGTCGGTTGCGCCGATGGACCAGCCGCCGTTGAATTTCTCAACATGGCCGCCCAAGGCCTGCGCGATAATCTGGTGTCCGAAACATATGCCCACCATTGGGATGTGGGCGGCATAAACCTCACGAATGAAGGTCTCGAGTAGCGGGATGAAGGCATGATCTTCGTAGACCCCGTGGCGCGACCCGGTCAGCAGCCAGCCGTCGCAGTCGCGGATGTTGGCGGGGAATTGCAAATGTTCGACGTCGTAGTCCTTGAAGGTGAACCCGTGACCGTCGAGCAGAGTGTGGAACATCTCTGGATAGTCGCCATGTTCGTCCAGCACTTCCGCAGCGGCGTGGCCGCAGGTCAGGATGCCGATTTTCATAAGGGCCTCATGTAGAGTGTTTGTGCCACGCTATCCGAGCCGGTCGGGACTGAATAGAGGGTCGGAGCCTCCGGCGGGAATATTTTTGCCAAGATGAAACCGCAGACGCGCGTTAACCTTAATGGCGGGTTAAACCGTGTCGAGATAGAGGTCTATGCGCTCCACCTCGGTCAACTCCTCGTAGTATTGAGCCTCCTGCTTCTTGGTCATCAGGTAGTTGCGGATCAACTCCCGCGGCAGAATGCGGTGCATCAACTCGGAGGCCTCGAAAGCCGCGATCGCGCCGTCCCAGGTCGTAGGCAGTTGCGGCAAGTCCGCGTCATAGGCGGAGCCGGTGATCGGCGCGGGGGCGTCCATCTTGTCCTCAAGCCCCACCAGAGCTGCGCCAAGCACGGCGGCCAGCATCAGGTAGGGGTTGATGTCGCCGCCTGCGACCCGGTGCTCGATCCGGCGGGCCTGATGCGCGCCCGCAGGCACGCGGATGGCCGAGGTGCGGTTCTCGTAGGCCCAGGCGATCCCGGTGGGGGCGTGTGCGCCGGGCGTGAAGCGCTCGTAGCTGTTGCCGTGAGGCGCGAGGATCAGCATGGAGGCCGGCATCGCCGCGATGCAGCCCGCGATGGCGTGGCGCAGGGCGGGGGTGCCGTCCTCGCCGCCATTGTCGAAGATGTTGTTGCCGTCCGTATCAAGGACCGAGAAATGCGTGTGCATTCCGGTGCCCGTATGCTCGGCATAGGGTTTGGCCATGAAGCTGGCGGCGAAGCCGTGTTTGCGGGCCAGACCGTGGATCAGCAGCTTGAACAGCCATGCATCGTCGGCGGCTTTCATCGCGTCGTCGGAGTGAACCAGATTGATCTCGTACTGGCCCATGCCTGCCTCTGAGATCGCGGTCTCGGCGGGAATGTCCATCGCTTCGCAAGCGTCGTAGAGTTCTGTGAAGAAGTCGTCGAACATATCCAGCGCGCGCATCGACAGGACCTCGCCGCCCAAACGGCGCTTGCCGGAGCGGGGTGAGGGCGGCGGTTGTAAGTCGTCGCCGGTGTCGTCGATCAGGTAGAACTCCAGCTCGGTCGCCACCACCGGACGCAGCCCTTTCGCGGCGAAGCGGTCGATGACGGATTTCAGCGCGTGGCGCGGGTCGCCTTGGAACGGGGTGCCATCCTCGAGAAACATCCACATCGGCAGCAATGCGGACGGGTTGGCGAGCCACGGCATCGGCACGAAGCCGCGCTCGGTCGGCATCAGGACGCCGTCGCGGTCACCTGTCGCGAAGACCAGCGGGCTGTCCTCGATATCCTCGCCCCAGATGTCGACATTCAGCACAGACATAGGCATCCGCGAGCCGTCGGTCGACAGCTTATGGGCAAAGCGGGCGGGCATGCGTTTACCCCGCGCCTGACCGTTCAAATCTGCGACCGCGGCGCGGATGTTGCGCACGGTAGGGTTGTCGCGGAGCCAGCTGTCCATGTTTTACCTGATGATCTGGGGGCGGAAGCGTAGCTTGCGCCGTTGTTCTTGTGGGAGGTGGCGGTTCAGATACTTGTTTACAAGCCCGAAAACCCCGATCAGGGCCAGTGTCAGAATAATAAAATACACGGCCACGATCGGATAGGGGATGAACGGGTTGAAGGTCTTGTCCGCGAAGTAGCTGGCATAGTAAAGCGCGTCGCCCTTTTGCTGGAAAGCGGGGAAGCCCGAGAAGAAGACCAGCGTGGTGGCGTGAAACAGGAAGATCGCCTCGTTGGTATAGGCGGGCCAGGCCAGCCGCAGCATTGTCGGCCACACCACGCGGCGGAAGCGGGTCCAGCCGGCCATGCCATAGGCGTCAGCGGCCTCGACCTCGCCCTTGGGGACCGAGCGCAGGGCGCCGTAGAGGATCTCGGCGGAATAGGCGGCGGTGTTGAGGAACAGCACGACCAGCGCACCCGCCCAAGCGGATGTCAGCCAGGCAAAGCCGCCGGTGGACTGCTTGAGGTTGAGGAACAGGAAATAGGCGAGGAAGAACTGGATGAACAGGGGCGAGCCACGGAAGACCAGAATGAACCCGTTGGCCGGTTTGCGCAGCCACGGGTTGGCCGACGCCTTGGCCATCGCCAAAGCGTTGGCGAGGAAGAAGCCTGCAATAAGGGCCAGCACACCGAAATAGATGTTCCAGATCAAGCCGGAGCCGATCAGGGTCATCTGCTGGCAAATGGTGAAATCGTCGCGCGGCAGAAGGCGCTCGCCATAGCCGAGGCTGCGGAAGGCATAGGCCTGAACGGTGTCCCAGCAGCTCATTGGCTGCCACCCAAGGTGGCCTGGCCGTGGGTGAGGCGCTTCATGACCCGTTCCAGAACGACTTCCGAGACCTTGGTAAAGGCGAGGTAGAACACCAGCAGGGCAAGGAAATACCACAGCCGCCAATCGCCATGCGGGTAATCGGTGAAGCGCGGGGTCTTGGTGCCGCCAAGCTCTCGCGCCCAATAGACGATGTCCTCGACGCCCAGTAGGAACAAGAGTGGCGTGGCCTTGATCAGGACCATCCACAGATTGCTCAGGCCGGGCAGGGCGTAGACCCACATCTGCGGGACGGTCACGCGGCGGAAGGTTTGCGCGGCGGTCATGCCATAGGCATGCGCGGTCTCGATCTGCGCCTTGGGGACCGCGTTCATCGCACCGTAGAGCACGTTGGCAGCAAAGGCCCCGAACACGATCGCGAAGGTCAGCACGGCGGTGAAGAAGCCGTAGACCTCATGCACCCATTGGGGCGCGTTGCCTTGGGGCAGCTTGGCGGCTTGGCACACGACGAAGTCGTTGCCCTGGCGGATCGGTTGGTCCCAGTCCGGGCAGAGATACTGGTGGCGGAGCCATTCGAACCCTTGATCCAACGCGATGACGAAGAACAGGAAGAACACGATATCCGGCACGCCGCGCACGATAGAGATGTAGCTTTTGCCGAACCAGCGCAGAGGCAGGATTTTGGACCGGGCCGCCATGGCGCCACCGAAGCCGAACACCAGCGCGGCGGGGGCGGTGATGGCCAGCAGGATCAGCACGGTGCCGAACGCCCAATAGAACCCCATATGCTTGCCTGTCGTCAGGTAGCAGCTGAGCCAGGACAGGCCCTCAAGGGTTGATGGGTCGGCGCAATAGCTAAAGATGGGGGAGCCTGTCGAGAGGTCTGGATTCAGGTATTTTTGAAGCAGTGATGGGGTGAAGCGATGTGCCTCACCCCAACAGGGTCACTTAGAACGTGGCGGAGCCGGGCAGGTGCTTCTCGATCAGCGCGTTGAGCGAGCCGTCGGCCTTCATCGACTGGATGGCCTTGTTGAAGGTCTCTTTCAACTCGGTGTCGCTTTCGCGCACGCCCAGACCGATGCCGCCACCCAGCAGCACGTCGTCACCGATCAGCGTCAGGTCGGCCTCGGCTTCTGCGATCGGCTCGAGGAAGGCCTTGTCGGCCAGAACCGCGTCAGCTTCGCCGTTCTTGACGGCTGCGACGGTCTCCTCGGGGGTGGCAAATTCCACCAGCGTCGCGCCTTCCATGGAGGCGACGTGGCTGGCCTGAATGGTCGCAGCCTGCGCCGCGATCACGGCGCTGGACAGGTCGATGTCGTCGGACATGCCCAAGTAAGCGGACGGGTCGGGCTGGGTATAGGGATCGGTGAAGTCGATGACTTCGTCACGCTCGTCGGTGATCGACATGCCCGCGATTATGGTGTCGTAGTTGCCGGACACGAGGTTCGGGATGATGCTATCCCACTCGTTGGTGACCCACTCGCAGGTGAGTTCCGCGCGTTTGCACAGCTCGTCGCCCAGCTCGCGCTCGAACCCGTCGACTTCGCCGGCGTCGTTGATGAAGTTGTAGGGAGGGTAGGCGCCTTCGGTGCCCATGCGGATGGTCTTGCCGTGGCCGTCGGCCAGTGCAACGCCTGCGGACAGGACCAGAGCGGTCGTGGCGAGGATCAGGTTTTTCATGTTGGGTTCTCCTTGTTGGTAGGTCGTTTTTTAGGGTTCAGGCCGGAACGGTGGCGCTCAGGAATTGCTGCAACCGTTCCGTTTTGGGCTTGCCGAACAATTCATCCGGCGCGCCTTCTTCTTCGATCTTGCCTTCGTGAAGGAAGATCACGTGATCGCTGACATCGGCCGCAAGGCGCATGTCATGGGTCACGATAATCATGGTGCGGCCCTCGTTGGCGAGGTCCTTGATGACCTTGACCACCTCCTGCTCCAGCTCAGGGTCCAGGGCGGAGGTCGGCTCGTCGAACAGCAGCGCTTTCGGCTCCATGCAAAGCGCCCGTGCAATCGCCGCGCGTTGCTGCTGCCCGCCCGACATCTGGGCGGGGTAGACGTCGCATTTGTCGCCGATGCCCACCTTGTCCAGCAGGGCGCGGGCGCGGGGCTCTACCACCGCGCGGTCCTCTCCCAGCACGGTCAAGGGGGCCTCCATCACGTTTTGCAGGATCGTCATATGCGCCCACAGGTTGAACTGCTGGAACACCATCGACAGGTTGGTGCGGATGCGGGTCACCTGCTTGTGGTCGGCGGGGCGGCGGTTCATGCCGTGGCCTTTCCACGTCACCGGTTCACCACAGAACAACACCTCGCCCTGCTGGCTGTCTTCCAGCAGGTTGGCGCAACGCAGCAAGGTGGACTTGCCGGAGCCGGAAGAGCCGATCAGCGACACCACATGCCCGGCCTGCGCGGAGAGCGACACGCCTTTGAGAACCTCCAGCGCACCATAGGCCTTGTGCAGGTCGCGGATTTCCAGAACGGGGGGCGTGTTGGCAGACACGTAAACTCGCAGATTGATTAACAGTTGTGCAGTAGGGCCGAATTTTGCTGGGTTTGCAATGGGGTTTTGGCCCATGACGCTGGGTTAGCTTGCAGGCGGCGGAGGTGTCGGGACCGCCAGATAGGCATCCCGCCCCAACTGCGTGACCGCGACGAGCCCCAGCCGCGTCCGGTCCTCCGGAGCCAGCATCGTGATCGCCTGGCTCAGCGCATGAGCGATCGCGGCTGCGTCGAAACGTGGGGCGCAGATATAGGGCAGGGCCGGCGTCGGCGTGGTGCGGGCGATCTCGCATAACTCCTCTGCGAAGGTATCCCATCTGCGGATCATCTGCCATGTCAGCGCGTCGATGGCGGCAATATCGGCGCGACCTTCTGCTACTGCCTTGGCGGAGGCACGGTGCGCGCCTGTCTCCAGCAATTGGCCCAGAGACAGGCCCGCATCCGTGAAATGCCCATGCAGCGCGGCCCAGCCGCTTTGCGACATCGGGTCGTTATATGCCGCCACAGCACCGTCGAACTCCGCCAGCGCCGCGCCGTTGCGGCGTCGGTGCGCGATGATGACTGAATGGTAGTGCCCCGCAGGGCAGTCGAGCGCCAGCACAGGCGTTGCCACCAGCTTGACCCTGCCCGCCAGCAAGGCGCGGTATGGGAAGCCGCAGGTTTGCGACAGCAGCAGGTCGGGCGATTGCCAGTGCGCCATCAGGTCGGGGATGTTGCGGGTCAGGGCGTCGGGCGCGTCGAAGGGCAGGTACTCGCGGATCAACTGCCATAGCCGGTCATTGACCGCAGCCGTTTCCGGCCGGTCGTACATCGGCAGGCTGGCAATCATCCCTCCCGCGCTTCGACCCTTTGGCGGGCAAGCGCGCTGTCGCGGTCGTTGATCCCCAAAAGCGGCGCGATCAGGCGCAAGGCGCCTTCTTCCTCATGGTCGCGCTCGCCGTCGGCCAGCACCAGTTCCCACAGCGATTCAACGATTTCGGTGCGGTTTTCAAGCGGCACCGCCTCTTTCACCGCTTGGGTGAATTTCACCGTGTCATGCGCGGTGTTTTCCAACTCTTCCGCTTGCGCGCGCAATTGAGCGGCGCCGTCTGCGTCCAGATCATCATAGTGGCGCATCAGGATAACGTCGATCTTAGCGACCTCGCTACGGGCATAGTCGTCATTGGCGCGGGCCACGCGGACCAGCAACACGGCAAGCGCAAGGCGGGCGTCGCTTGGTTCCAGCGTTTCGTCCTTGGCGGCGGTGAGGCGTTTGAAAAAATCTGCTAACATGGGGCTAAAGGATAGTCCGGCGCGAGTGGTGTCAAGAGTTAGCCGTCATAGCCTTCGACGATCACCAGATCGCCTTGCGAGATCGGGTCGCGGATCGCCTTGGCCGCCTGATAGGTCGCGCTGTCATAGCAGGCTTTTGCCGCCTCAAGCGACGGGAACTCGATCACCACAGTGCGGGATTTCGCCTCGCCTTCCCGCACGTCCTGCGCCCCGCCACGCACGACGAACCGTGCGCCGTATTCAGCAAATGGAGCGGCGTTGGCGGCTTTGTATTTCTCGTAGGTCTCTGGGTCCGAGACCTCCACATGGGCGATCCAATAGGCCTTGGGCATGCGGGTCCTCCTGTGACAACGGGCGTATTAAGCGAGGCCTTGAGGGAGATGTCAAAGGGGGAAGGCGTGCGGCTGCGAGCTGCGCAGGTCTGCTGATGAAGATAACACTGCTTGCCAGCCGTCATTTGGTGCGGTCTAGATTTGGGTGTAGAACGGTATCATTGCTAACATTTATTGAAGGATGGCGTCGTGACTCAGGAAAAACCCACACCACATGCGCATGACGAAGATTACCTGGCGCCGGGCGACCGCCGCGATCCGGATTATGCAGACCGAGAGCCGACCGCCGACGTTCCTGTCACCGGTATCAGGCTGATCGGCCTGATCGGTGGCCCGCTTCTTGCGCTTTTGATCCTTTTCCTTCCTGCGCCGGACTCAATGCCTCTGGAGGCTTGGAGGCTGGTCGCCATGACTGTCTGGATGGTCGTGTGGTGGCTGACGGAAGCGGTGCCAATTCCCGCAACCGCGCTTCTGCCGATCGTTTTGATGCCGCTGCTGGGGATTGCCGACATCAAGGCGACATCGGCCAATTACGCCAATCCCTTGATCTATCTCTTCTTGGGCGGCTTTCTTCTGGCGGCAGGAATGCAGCGCGTGGGGCTGCACCGGCGCATCGCGCTGAGAATTGTGGCCGCCATCGGGGCATCGCCCGCGCAGATCATTCTGGGGTTCATGATCGCGACCGCATTTTTGTCGATGTGGATATCCAACACGGCGACGACGATCATGATGTACGCCGTCGGCCTTTCGGTGATCGACTTCGTTGAGCAAAAGACCGACGACGACAAAATGGTGCGCAATTTCGGTGTCGCCTTGATGCTTTCGATCGCCTACGCGGCATCAATCGGCGGGGTGGGCACCCTGATCGGCACGCCGCCCAACGCGCTGCTGGCGAGCTTCCTGCAAAGCACCTACGACATCGAGATCACCTTCTTCCGGTGGATGCTGCTCGGGGTGCCAGTGGTCGTGATCATGCTGCCTATTGCGTGGTTCCTGCTCACCCGTTTCCTGTTTCCGTCGCACAAGATCGCAATCGAGGACCCGAGTGGCGTCGTTGACCGCGAGCTTGCCGCCTTGGGGCCGATGAGCCGGGGTGAAAAGCTGGTGGGTATCGTCTTCCTCGGGGCGGCGTTCAGCTGGATTTTCCGCTCGCTGCTGGCCGATATGACCGGCCTTCCTATCCATGACACGATCATCGCGCTCACCGCGGCGATGCTGCTGTTTGCCATCCCGATCTCGGCCAAACGCGGGGAATTCGCGCTCGACTGGGAAGCGGCGCGCAACGTGCCTTGGGGCGTGTTGTTGCTGTTCGGCGGAGGTCTGGCCCTTGCCAGCGGCTTCGGGTCGTCCGGCCTTGCCGAGTGGATCGGCAATGCGGTCGGAGGCATCAAGATCAGCACGATGCTGCTGGTGCTGGTGATGACGATTGCGATGGTCTACCTGACCGAGATCACGTCCAACACCGCCTCGACTGCGACCTTCCTGCCCATCTTGGGCGCGGTTGCGATAGGTCTCAGCCTCGATCCGCGCGTGCTGACGATACCAGTGGCGCTTGGGGCGTCGATGGCGTTCATGATGCCGGTTGCGACGCCCCCCAACGCGATTGTCTTCTCCTATGAACGCATGACGCTTTCGGACATGGTACGCGCGGGGTTCATGCTGAATATCATCGCAATCGCGGTGACATTCGGGGCGTTCGCGCTGATCGGCCGTCTGGTGTTCGGTTTGACATTCTGAGGGGTAGGGAACGCCCCTTAAACCAACCTTGAATTGTCCTTGGCGGCGCGCACGAAGTCGCGGAACAGGGGGTGGGGCGCGAAAGGCTTGGATTTCAGTTCGGGGTGGAACTGCACGCCGATGAACCACGGGTGGTCCTTGACCTCCACGATTTCGGGCAGCTTGCCGTCAGGTGACATGCCGGAGAAGATAAGCCCGTTTTTCTCAAGCTCTTCCTTGTACTGGATATCCACCTCGTAGCGGTGACGGTGGCGTTCCTCGATCGTGGTGGTGCCGTAGACCTCCGCCACTTTGGAGCCTTCCAGCAGCTTGGCCTTGTAGGCGCCCAGCCGCATCGTGCCGCCCTTGTCGTCGGTCTCGGAGCGCTTGACCTTGTGGCTGCCCTGCACCCATTCCTTGAGGTGGTAGACCACCGGCGTAAACCGCTTCTTGCCCGCCTCGTGGTCGAATTCCTCCGACCCCGCATCGACCAGCCCGGCCAGATTGCGCGCCGCCTCGATCACCGCCATTTGCATGCCAAGGCAGATGCCCAGATAGGGGATTTTCTTCTCGCGGGCGAATTGCGCCGCTTTGATCTTGCCTTCGGTGCCCCGCTCGCCAAAGCCGCCGGGCACCAGAATGGCGTGGTAGCCTTCCAGATGCGGGGCCGCGTCCTCGCGGTCGAACACCTCCGCGTCGACCCAGTCGACGCGGACCTTGACGCGGTTGGCCATGCCGCCATGCATCAGGGCTTCCTTGATCGACTTGTAGGCGTCTTCAAGCTGGATGTATTTGCCGACGATGGCGATACGCACCTCGCCCTCGTAATTGTGGACGCGGTCGGACACGTCTTCCCAGACGCCCAGCTTCGGTTGCGGCGCGGGGGCGATGCCGAACGTATCCAGAACGGCCTGATCCAGCCCTTCCTTGTGATAGGCCAGCGGCGCGTCATAGATCGAGTCCAGGTCGTAGGCCGCGATCACGCTGTCGGGGCGCACGTTGCAGAACAGCGCCAGCTTTTCGCGTTCCTTCTCGGGGATCGGATGCTCGGAGCGGCAGACCAGAATGTCGGGCGCAATGCCGATGGACTGCAATTCCTTGACGGAGTGTTGCGTGGGCTTCGTCTTCAACTCGCCGGACGCGGCCAGATAAGGCAGCAAGGTCAGGTGCATGAACAGGCATTGCCCACGATCACGCTCGTGGCTGAACTGGCGGATGGCCTCAAAGAAGGGCAGGCCCTCGATATCGCCCACGGTGCCGCCGATTTCGCAGAGCATGAAATCGACCTCGTCCTCGCCGATGGCGATGAAATCCTTGATCTCGTTGGTGACGTGCGGGATCACCTGAATGGTTTTACCCAGATAGTCGCCGCGACGCTCTTTTTCCAGCACGGTGGAATAGACGCGCCCCGAGGAAATGGAATCGGTATTGCGCGCCGCCACGCCGGTGAAGCGTTCATAGTGGCCAAGGTCCAGATCTGTCTCCGCCCCGTCGTCGGTGACGAACACCTCGCCATGCTCGAACGGGCTCATGGTGCCGGGATCGACGTTCAGATAGGGGTCCAGCTTGCGCAGGCGCACGGAATAGCCACGGGCTTGCAGCAAGGCGCCAAGGGCCGCGGAGGCCAGACCTTTGCCCAAGGAGGAGACCACCCCGCCGGTGATGAATACGAATCTTGCCATGGCTGGATATGTCCCGCGTTACCTGAAATTATTGGTGTTTCAAGGCATCAAGATGCCCTTACTCACGGGATTTAAGCCATAAAGGATTCGCAGCACTCCCGCAACCGCGTGCCGCAACATTATGTGGGCGGTTTTGCTTAACCGCCCAGAACTAGTGGGTATTTGCCGTTACTCGTCGACGCGGGGCGGGGCCAGCGGGGCATCACCCGTCGACGGCAGCGTGGGTGGCAGCAACGCATCGCCTGCGGGCGCGTCGGTCGGCGCAGGCGCGGTGACCGCACCGGTATCCAGAACCGAGCCGCCATCGGCATTGCGCGCGGCAATAACCGTCAGGCTGATCGAGGTAATCACGAAGGCGATCCCGAAAAGCCATGTCAGCTTGCCCAGAGCGGAAATCGCAGGACGACCCGACATCGCGCCGCCACCGCCGCCGCCACCCATGCCAAGGCCACCGCCTTCGGAGCGTTGGATCAGCACGATACCGATCAGGCACAAAGCGATGATCAGATGGACGGTGAGAACGATGTTTTCCATGGGGCAGGGGCCTATGACGCAATTGTTTGGTGGTATGTAGTAGGGGCGGCGTCGTGGCGCAACCCGCCAATTGAGGCTTTCCCCCATCGGGCGGCGCTTGTATACGGGCGCGGGTTTAATCTCCGGGACAAGGAATTCAGCATGGCCAATGTGGTAGTTGTCGGCGCGCAATGGGGCGACGAAGGCAAGGGCAAGATCGTCGACTGGCTGTCGGAGCGTGCAGACACGATCGTGCGCTTTCAGGGCGGTCACAACGCGGGCCACACGCTGGTCATCGACGGCAAGGTCTACAAGTTGCACGCGCTTCCCTCCGGCGTGGTGCGCGGCGGCAAGCTGTCGGTCATCGGCAACGGTGTGGTGCTGGACCCGTGGCACCTGATGAAGGAAATCGCCACGGTGCGCGAGCAGGGCGTCGAGATCAGCCCGGATACGCTGATGATCGCCGAGAACACGCCGCTGATCCTGCCGATCCACGGCGAGCTGGACCGCGCCCGTGAGGAAGCCGCGAGCAAGGGTACCAAGATCGGCACCACCGGCCGCGGTATCGGGCCATGCTACGAGGACAAGGTCGGCCGTCGTGCCATCCGCGTGGCCGATCTGGCCGATGATGCCACGCTGGTCGCCCGCGTGGACCGCGCCTTGCAACACCACGACCCGCTGCGCAAAGGCCTTGGCATAGAGCCTGTGGACCGCGACGCGCTGCTGGCCGATCTGCGCGGCATCGCCTCCCAGATTCTGCCCTTCGCCGCGCCTGTCTGGAAGGTGCTGGCCGAAAAGCGCAAGGCGGGCAAACGCATCCTGTTCGAGGGCGCGCAGGGGGCGCTGCTGGATATCGACTTCGGCACGTATCCGTTCGTCACCTCGTCGAATGTGATCGCGGGGCAGGCGGCGACGGGCTCCGGCATGGGGCCGGGGGCGATTGATTTCGTGCTGGGCATCGTCAAGGCCTACACCACCCGCGTGGGCGAGGGGCCGTTCCCGACCGAGCTTGAGGACGCCGACGGCCAGCGGCTGGGCGAGCGTGGCCACGAATTCGGCACCACGACCGGCCGCAAGCGGCGCTGCGGTTGGTTCGATGCCTGTCTGGTGCGCCAGACCTGCGCGACCTCGGGCATCAACGGAATTTCGCTGACCAAGCTCGATGTGCTGGACGGGTTCGAGACGCTGAAAATCTGCGTGGCCTATGATCTGGACGGGGAGCGGCTCGATTACCTCCCGACCGCCGCCGAGGCGCAGGCGCGTTGCAAACCGATCTACGAGGAGATGCCCGGCTGGTCGCAATCGACCGAAGGCGCGCGGTCCTGGGCCGACCTGCCTGCGGAGGCGATCAAATACGTCCGCCGCGTGGAAGAGTTGATTGACTGCCCCGTCGCGCTACTCTCCACCTCGCCGGAGCGTGAGGACACAATTCTGGTAACCGACCCGTTCGCTGACTAAGGAGGCTCCCGCGTGGCCCTAAGTTATAAAGCCCGCCGCCGTTGGGCGCTGGTAATCCTGGTGATTGGTTTGCCGCTTTATATCGCCGTGGCGTGGTGGGCGGTTTCCTTGCTGGAGCGGCCCAACGTGCTGGTGGAGCTTGCGATCTATCTGGGCCTCGGCATCGTCTGGGCGCTGCCGTTCAAGTTCATCTTCAAAGGCGTCGGCCAAGCCGACCCCGACGCGGACGAGTAGGCTGCGAACGCTGCCCTAGGGCTGTGTTAACCGTGCGGGGGCTATACCCCCGCTCGACGTCAAACAAAGTGGTTCAGGATCCTGCGCGCCGGAAAAGCTCCGGTCTCGTGGGGCAGTCCGAAAATCACCGGTGAGCAGGGGCTGTCATGCCCTAAAGGACATGCGGGGGTAAAACCCTGTCCGGCAGAGCCATATCGGCGGCGCCGCCTTTTCTAACTCCAGCACCGAGATACAACACACCGCGTGGGGGATCTCCCCCGACGCGGCAAAACCCGTGCCTGAGAACGCGAAACGGGAGACGCATTGCTGCATCCCCCGTCCCGTGGTTGGTGCCCAACCGGGAGCAGACCCGGCCAGCGGGCCTCTTAGGCGAAGCGCGAACTCTTGGAGAGCTGGAACTTGCCGTTGTCGGTTTTGACGATCTTGCCGGTCCGCAACAGCGTGCCGAAGGCGCGCAGGCCATCTTCGCGCGAGGGGCCTTCAGGACCGGAGGAGACTTGCGCCAGCTTGCGCATCAGCATCGGGCGGGTGAAGTGCTCAGCCCCCTCGATTTCGGTGTAATGCGCGGCGGCGGCTTCCAGCAGGTCGGGAAGTTCCAGCGCACCGGCTTTCGAGGCATACTCCGCGAAGGTGATCTGGCTGTTTTCCGCGAAAAGGTTTTCGTCTTCGAACTCCTCTTCCATCTCTTCCTGCAAGGCTAGGTTGCCACGGGTCACGCGGCGCGGGCGGATGTCGGCGCTGGCAGCGGAAGCCGCTACAGCATCGGGGGCTTCCTCCGGACGGTCGATGCGCTGCTCGCTGACCAGCACCAGCGGTGACGGACGGTCCGAGCGGCTGCTCGACGCGACAGGGCGGCTGGGGCGCACGACACGGGCCAGATCGTCACGGTATTGGTCAAGCTCCTCTTCCTCCCGCTTGTCGGCGGCTTCCGCAATGCTTCTGTCGGCCTTGGTGGCAGCGACGGCGGCTTTCAGATGTGCGATGGAGGCGCGGCGGACCGAGCTTTCATCGCTTTCCAGACGCGAGCTGGTGGTGCTCATCAACCGCTCGATCGCGTCATCCTCTGCCATGGCGGCGAAGGATTTGCGCTTCGGCTCATCGTGATGTGGAGCTTCGGTCTCGTCAGTGTCAGTCGCCGCCTGCGCGTCGACTTCCGCCTCGGCCTCGACCTCAGTTTCGGCGTCCGCATCGTCCTCCAGCTGCGCTTCTGCCGCGACCTCAGCCTCGGGTTCCGCGTCGTCCTGATCTTCCGCTTTGACTTCGACGTCGCTTTCAGCTTCGACTTCGGTTTCCACCTCGTCCAGATCGACATCAGCGCTATCGTCGCTCATCAGTGATTTCAGCACGTCTTCCGCACTGTCATCATTGTCCAGATCAAGCGCTTTTGCTGTATCGTCCGCTTCCATGGAGGGCACGTCGAAAGACGCGCTCAGACGCGACAGGATGTCGTCTGCGTCGTCACCCTGCGACTCTTCTTTGGTGTTAGCCGCCTCGGGGCCTTCCGCTTCGGTTTTCTCGATGGCGGCGGAGTCGAATGTTGTGACCTCGGCCTCGACCTCGGCCAGTTCCGCCAACAGTTCGGCTTCCATCTCTGGCGGCAGTTCTGCGTCCTTGGTGGCCTGAGCGGCCTCTATCTCGGCGCGCGAGATCTTCTCCACGACGATCCGGCGGCGAGGCTGGGTGCGCAGTGGGCTAATATCTTCGGCGCTCGACTCCTTGGCAACGGCGTCATGCAAGGCCTCGGATTCGGTGGCTTCATCGATGGCGTCGGCCTCTTGTGCGTCGTCGGCTTCGTCAGCGGGTGCGACTGCCTCTGCGTCGGCGGCAACCTCAATTGCATCCGCAGCAGTCGCATCGTCTGCTTCGACGTCGGAGACTGTGTTTGCCTCGTCCATCTCTTGCGCGACTTCGCCTTCGTCCTTCGGCTGGTCTTCTTCAATAGCCTCGGTCTGGGTCGGCTGTTCGGCTTCCACCTCGTCAGAGGCCGCATCTTCCGCCACGCCTTCGGACGCGTCGGAATCGGTCAGGCCCGCTGCAACGGAGTCGAGCGTTTCCTCGTCCTCGAATCCCGTGCCTGCGAATGTGCCGACCGCTGAGGTCGGCGTGTCCTTGTCCTCATCTTCATAGTCCAACGCGCTGAATTCCACTGCGTGCTGGTCCTCGCTATACGGGGCGGGGGCCGCGTTTTCGCGGGCAACCACGGCGCGGATGCGTTGCAGTTTTTCGGCAACCGTATCACCGCCGCCAAATTCCGGCGCGGCCATGGTTGGGGCGACCACCGCGCGGACAGGGGTTTGCTGCGGCGCGTTCGGCACGTCCGAAACCGACCGCATAACCTGAGCCTGTTGCGGCGCGCTCTGCTCTTCGCGTGCTTCGGGCTTGGGCATTTCCACCGCAAGGGCGGGGGCGTCCGGGGCGGCTTTCTGGTTGGCCTCGGTCTGGCGCAGGATCACCCCGTTCTCTGCCAGTTCGGCAGCGACACGGCGCTGGATCGTGCGCTCTGCAATCTGGTGCAGCATTTCGGTATCCGGCGTCGGAGGCTCCGCGCCGAAGTAACGGTCATCAGCCGCCAAATCGCGGAAATATTCCGCAATGGCCTTCATCGTCGAAAACGGCTCATCGAACCCTTCCAACGTACAAGAAAACGTCCCATACGAGACTGTTAGAATTTTACTTTCACCAACCACGGCAAACTCACTTTCTCCCCAACCACCTGATGAAACTACCACCCGGTATTTCCCGAACCAAAACAAAAACCGTCGACTCAGGATGATTTATACTTAGAAATGTTGCCGTTTGTTTCCAGTGTGGGCATTAATACACACAGTATGGCACAAATTGTTCAGACCCCCTTATTTATGACACTTTTGGGTGGGGGGCCGACACATTTTCGCCATGTAAAACAATCGCTTATCAAAGCTCCGATTCTTGTTTGCGCTGATAGCGGCGCTGACCTTGCGGTCAAACACAATTTGCAGCCCGAGGCGGTGATCGGGGACATGGATAGTCTCAGCGACGCGACACTGGCCAAGCTTGATCCGGCGCGGGTGCATCATATCGCCGAGCAGGACAGCACCGATTTCGACAAATGCCTGCGCTCGGTCACGGCCCGCGCCATTCTGGCGCACGGGTTCACCGGCGGACGGCTGGATCACCAGCTTGCGGCCTGCACGACGCTGGTGCGCCACCCCGACCAGCGCTGCATACTGATGGGGGAGGAAGACCTGTGCTTCCTCGCGCCCTTGGAATTCCAGATCAAGCTGCCGGTCGGCACGCGGCTTTCTCTCTATCCCATGGGGCAGGTCGAGGGGCGCAGCACGGGGCTTCTCTATCCTATCGAGGGTATCGCGATGTCGCCCGCCACGCGGGTCGGCACGTCGAACGAGGTGACGGGTCCGGTGTCGCTTACCCTGCCTGCGCGGTTGATGCTGGTTATGCTTCCGGTCGAGTATATCGCGGAAGTGTTGGAATGTCTGACCGGAACTCCGTAAAACTTGGCGCGAATGCCTTGCACTAATCCGCAGGCTGAGATTGTGAATTAACCTCCGCTTGTCAGGTTGCCCCCAGATGCTGCCCGAGCGAGCGAGATGCCCGACTACAGCTTTCATACATATGCGCCTGACGTGTTGGTCTACCATGCCGCCATCCCCGCGCAGCCTTGCCTTGGTGTCCGAGAAACCCAGCCTATGATCGCACGATTACGCCGCGCACCGGCGTGTAGATTGAGAGGCGACGCACTACCTGACGCCCAGCCGCATTTTTCGCCCCTTTAAGTCTCGCCCCCCACGCGCTTAGCGCGTATAAGCGCGTCGGACACTATTCGAGGACACTTCCATGTCAGGCACGCTTTCCCCCATCGACAAGGCCAAGTTCGTCGCTGCCAAACGCGCGGTGGACTATGTGGAGGACGGCATGAAGGTGGGCCTTGGCACCGGCTCCACCGCGGCGTGGATGGTGAAATGCCTGGGCGAGCGCATCCGCGACGACGGCTTGAGGATCACCGGCGTTGCCACGTCCACCCGCACGGCGGAGCTGGCACAAAAGGTCGGCGTGCCGGTCGTTTCGCTGGACGAGGCCAAGTGGCTGGACCTGACCATCGACGGGGCGGATGAATATGACCACAACCTTAACCTGATCAAAGGTGGCGGCGGCGCACTGTTGATGGAAAAGATCGTGGCCACCGCGTCGGACGAATTGATCGTGATCGCGGACCTGTCCAAGCAGGTCGAAGCGCTCGGCGCGTTTCCGTTGCCTGTCGAGGTGATCCCGTTCGGCTGGCAGACCACCAAGGCGCTGGTTGAGGAAACGCTGGTCAATCTCGACGTGCTGGGCCGCACCTCCGCGCTGCGGATGAACGGCGCGACCCCTTATGTGACGGATGAAGGCAACTTCATTCTGGACCTGCACCTTAAGCGTATCGGCAACCCGCGACAGCTGGCGCTGGTGATGAACCAGATCCCCGGCGTGGTGGAGAACGGGCTGTTCATCGACATTTGTGACGTGGTTGTGATTGGTCATGGCGACGGCTCCGTGGAAGTTCGCGATATCAACAACGGCGCTGTGGAACACGAGAAGATCGACGTGCCGGAGACGGACAACCTGTTCGTCGACATCGCAGACTGAGAAGGACGGCTTTACATGACATTCGACTATGATCTCTTCGTGATCGGTGGCGGCTCCGGTGGCGTGCGCGCGGCGCGGGTCGCGGCGGCGGGCGGGGCCAAGGTGGCTCTGGCTGAGGAAAGCCGTCTGGGTGGCACCTGCGTGATCCGCGGCTGCGTGCCCAAGAAGCTGATGGTCTTCGCGTCGGGCTATCGTGAAACGCTGGGCGAGGCGAAGGATTACGGCTGGGACGTGGATACCAGTTGCGATTTCGACTGGTCGTCTTTTTCCAAGCGTCTGCATGGTGAATTGGACCGGCTGGAGGGTGTGTATCAAAAGCTGCTCGATAATTCCGGCGTCAAGACTTACGCCTGTCGCGCGGTCATCGAAGACCCTCACACGGTCAAGCTGACCTCCAACGGCACCAAGATCACCGCCAAGCATATCCTGATCGCAACCGGCGGCCGCCCGATGAAGCCTTCCGAGAATTTCGACGAGAGTCTTGGTATGGTGTCCGACGACATCTTCAAACTCGATAAGCTGCCGAAATCCATGCTGATCGTCGGCGGCGGCTACATCGCCTGCGAATTCGCCTGCATCATGAAGGGGCTCGGGGTCGAGACCACGATCTTCTATCGCGGCGCCCAAGTGTTGCGCGGCTTCGACGACGAGGCGCGCGGGCTGGTGGCCGACCAGATGCGGGCAGGGGGGATCGACATCCATTCCGGCGCGAATGTGCTGGAGATGAAGGCCAAGGATGGCGGCGTCTGGGTCAAGGGCTCTCACGGGTCGGAAGCGGTCTATGACAAAGTGCTGTTCGCCACGGGCCGGCTGCCGAATACCGACGGGCTGGGCCTCGAGAACACCGACGTGAAGCTGGGCCGAAAGGGCGAGATCCTTGTGGATGAGTACAGCCAGACCGGCCAGCCCTCCATCTACGCCATCGGTGATGTGACCGACCGCGTGAACCTGACACCGGTGGCCATCCGCGAAGGCATGGCGTTTGTGGAAACCGTGTTCAACGGCAACCCCACGCCGGTCGATCACGAATTGATCCCGTCCGCCGTTTTCACGCAGCCTGAAATGGGCACCGTCGGCTGGACCGAGGAAGAGGCGGCGAGCAAGGGGCCGGTCGATATATACTCCACCTCGTTCAAGCCGATGCAGCAGGCCTTCATCGGCCGCGACGCGCGGGTGCTGATGAAGCTGGTGGTCTGCAAGAAGACCGATGTCGTGCTGGGCTGCCATATCGTGGCACCCGCGGCGGGCGAAATGATCCAGCTGGCTGGCATCGCCGTGAAGATGGGGGCGACCAAGACGCAGTTCGATCAGGTCTGCGCCGTCCATCCCACCATGGCGGAGGAGATGGTCACCATGAAAGAGCCGATCAGAACCATCTCGTAGGCGCTTGATTTTCAGGGCAAGACGCCCACTTACAACGTAACACAAGACACAAGAGAAATTGATAAGGGGAAATGCTGCATGGCCGGTAACAATGGCGGACCTTGGGGCGGCGGTGGAAACCGCGGCGGAGGAGATGATCGAGGTGGATCGAGCGGTTCTGGCGGGGGCGGCGGTGGCCGCAAGCCCGGCGGAGAAGGCCCGCAGATCCCCGAGATCGACGAGCTGATGAAAAAAGGTCAGGAGCAGTTGCGCGTGCTGATGGGCGGCCGCGGTGGCGGCTCCAACAATGGCGGCGGGCGCACGCCCGGCTCCGGCGGCGGTTTCTCGAAAGGCACCTTCGTGCTGATCGGTCTCGGCGCGGTTGCGCTTTGGCTGTTCCAGTCGTTCTATACGGTCAAGCCCGAAGAGCAGTCGGTCGAGCTGTTCCTTGGCGAATACTCCTCGACGGGAAGCCCCGGCCTGAACTTTGCGCCGTGGCCTGTGGTCACTGCCGAAGTGCTGCCCGTGACCCGCGAGCAGACCGAAGACATCGGTGTCGGTGGCAGCGCCTCGAGCGGGCTGATGCTGACCACGGATGAAAACATCGTGGATGTGGACTTTCAGGTGGTGTGGAACATCAACGACCCCGCCAAGTTCCTGTTCAATCTGGCAGAACCACGCGAAACCATCCGCGCCGTGTCCGAGTCGGCCATGCGCGAGGTGATCGCCCGCTCCGAACTGGCGCCGATCCTCAACCGGGATCGTCAGTCGATTGCCGACACCACGCAAACGCTCATTCAGGAAACGCTGGACCAGTATGATGCGGGCGTGAATATCGTGCGTCTCAACCTCGACAAGGCCGACCCGCCGCGCGAGGTAATCGACGCCTTCCGCGAAGTGCAGGCCGCCGAGCAGAAACGTGACACCCTGCAACGTCAGGCCGACGCCTATGCCAACCGCGTGTTGGCCAGCGCCCGTGGTGAGGCCGCGCAGCTACTGGAGCAAGCGGAAGCCTACCGCGCCCAGCAGGTCAACCAGGCCGAAGGTGAGGCTTCACGCTTCAGCGCCATCCTGGAGGAATACGAAAAAGCGCCGGAAGTGACGCGCAAGCGTCTGTGGCTGGAAACAGTCGAACGCGTTTATGGCGGTGCCGACAAGATCATACTGGACAGCCCAACCGACGGCGGGGGGCAGGGCGTCGTGCCTTACCTTCCCCTGAACGAGCTGCGCCGGTCCGGCTCCAACACCACCACCACTACCACCGGAGGGTCTAACTGATGACCAAAGGAACCATATCCCTGATCGCCCTCGTCGGCGTGTTGTTCGTGATCCTGTCCTCGGTGTTCATCGTGGACGAGCGGGAAAAGGCGCTGGTGCTGCAATTCGGGCAGATCAAGTCCGTCAAGGAAGAGCCGGGTCTGGCTTTCAAGGTGCCGTTCATCCAGGACGTGGTCAAATATGACGACCGTATCCTTGCGCTGGACACCGTGCCGACCGAGGTGACCCCCTCCGATGACCGCCGTCTGGTGGTCGACGCCTTCGCCCGCTACCGCGTGGCCGATGTCGTGCAATTCCGCCAAGCTGTTGGTGTCGGTGGCCTGCGCGCCGCCGAGGACCGTCTGGAAGGCATCCTGAACCCCGTTATCCGGGAAGTTCTGGGTTCCGACGGTGTGACGTCGAACACCATCCTGTCGGCTGACCGGTCCTCGCTGATGCAGCGCATCACCGCGCAGGCCCGTGCCCGCGCCATGCCGTTGGGCCTTGAGGTCGTCGACGTGCGCCTGAAGCAGACAAACCTGCCGGAGCAGAACCTTGACGCGACCTTCAGCCGGATGCGCGCAGAGCGTGAACGCGAAGCCGCGGACGAAATCGCCCGTGGTGAGGAAGCGGCCCTGCGCGTCCGTGCCCAAGCCGACCGGACCAAGGTGGAGCTGGTATCGGAGGCACAGAAAACCGCTGATATCACCCGCGGTGAAGCCGACGCACGCCGGAACGCAATCTTTGCCGACGCTTATGGCGCGGACGAGGAATTCTTTGAATTCCGCCGCTCGCTGGACGCCTATGAGAAGGCAATCCGAAGCGATAACTCCACGCTGGTGATCAACCCCGACAACGCCTTCTTCGACTACCTGAAGTCCGATCAAGGCGCGGCGGCAAACTGATGCTGACCCATATTGCACTGGCCATCGGTCTTGTGCTCGTGGTCGAGGGGCTGGTGCTTGCACTGGCCCCTTCGCGTATGGAGGACATCGTGAAGGCGCTGGCGGAAATCCCGCCTGACACCCGCCGCATGATGGGCCTCGTCGCCGTGGCGCTGGGTGTTCTGTGCGTCTGGCTGGCCAAGGGGGCGTTTGGCGCGGGATGATTGAGGGCGGGTATTGATGCCGGTCAATTCGGTCTCGCCCAGAACGATGCAGACTAGCTGGATTACGTCCTCGCCCCCCCCGAAAGGGTTTACCGATGGCCCAGTCTCCAAGATGGATTCGACCTGTTGCAATCCCCGCCGCGCTGTTTGGCGTGGCGACGATATATTCCGGCGGCACGGCGCTATTTGGCGGCGCTGCGGCAAGAGAAGCGGTCGGCGACGCGGTTCCCCTTGTGCTCTGGTTCAACTTTCTAGCGGGTTTCGCCTATATTCTGGGGGCCGTAGCGATGTTTATTCGCGCACCTTGGGCGCGGCTGGTCGCATGGCTGATCGCGGCATCTACGCTGTTGGTCTTCGCCATATTTGCGGTAATGGCCTTGAGTGGAACGCCCTTTGAATGGCGCACCGTCGGGGCGATGGTCCTGCGATCCGGATTCTGGTTGGCGATTGCGCTGGCGCTTTCAAGGGCCGCGCAGAGAAATCCGCAACTGCGATGACGATACGCTGATCCTGACATTTGACGAGGCGCGGACCTTTTCGAGTGTATTGGCCCCAATCGGCAGCGTGAAATCGCCGACCTTGTGCAGGCAGTCCGCCATGCCCGCTTGCGCGTCGCTGTCACAACTCTCACAGTGAGTTGAAGCATTGCGACGGAACCAGCGGTTGATAACCCCCGCGCAGACGCACAGATTGCGTGCATCAGCGCAGCCAGCCTGTTTCAGGGTGGGGGCGGCGCAGCAATGAACAGGCAGAGTTCGCAGAGGAGCGAAAACGTGAAAGCAAATATTCTCACTCAAACAAACAGGCAGACGGGCCTGACGCGGGGCGTGTCCGCGTTGATGCTTGGACTGGCGCTGGTCTTCGCACAGGCCATTTCCGCCAATGCCAAGATGCCCGAAAGCTTTGCGGATCTGGCCGATCAGGTCAGCCCCGCAGTTGTAAACATCACCACCTCCACCACCGTGGCAGGCATGGATCAGGGCCCGCGGCCGATCGTTCCCGAAGGCTCGCCGCTGGAGGATTTCTTCAAGGACTTCCTTGATCGCCAGCAAGACGGCCAGCGCTCGCGCCGGTCCTCCGCGCTTGGCTCCGGTTTCGTGATTTCCGAGGACGGCTATATCGTCACCAACAATCACGTGATCGACAAGGCCGACGAGATCGAGGTCGAGTTCTTCTCCGGCGAGAAGCTGGACGCGGAACTGATCGGCACCGACCCGAAAACCGATATTGCTCTGTTGAAGGTCGAAAGCGACAAACCGTTGCCCTTCGTGTCCTTCGGTGACAGCGACGCCGCCCGTGTGGGCGACTGGGTCGTGGCCGTTGGCAACCCGCTGGGGCAGGGCTTCTCGGTTTCCGCCGGGATTGTGTCGCAGCGTGGCCGCGCCTTGTCCGGCACCTATGACGACTTCATCCAGACCGACGCCGCCATCAACCGGGGCAACTCCGGCGGTCCGCTGTTCAACGTGGATGCCGAAGTCATCGGCGTGAACACCGCGATCCTGTCGCCGTCGGGCGGCTCCATCGGGATCGGTTTCTCGATGGCGTCCAACGTGGTCACCAAGGTTGTGGACCAGCTCAAGGAGTTCGGTGAAACCCGCCGTGGCTGGTTGGGCGTTCGCATTCAGGACGTGACCGAGGACGTGGCCGAAGCGCTGGAACTGGCATCCGCCAAGGGCGCATTGGTCACCGACGTGCCGGAAGGCCCCGGCAAGGAAGCCGGCATCAAGGCAGGTGACGTCATCACCACCTTCGACGGCGCAGAGGTCGAGGACACCCGCGAGCTGGTCCGTCTGGTGGGTAACACCACCGTCGGCAAAGCGGTCCGCGTGGTCGTGATCCGCGACGGAAAGTCGGAAACTTTGAAGGTCACCCTTGGCCGCCGTGAGGAAGCCGAAGCCACCGCCGTTCCCGTGGCGATGGACAAGGCCGACGCCGAGGAGAGCACCGTGCTTGGCATGACTGTCGCGGTCCTCAACGACGAGCTGCGCGAGCAACTGGCGCTGGACGAAGGCGTTGAGGGTCTGGTGGTCAAGGAAGTCGCCGAGGACAGTGACGCCTTCGAGAAGGGCCTGCGTGCAGGTGACCTGATCGTGGAAGCGGGCCAGCAAAAGATCACCTCCGTAGATGATCTGGAAGCCCGCATCGAAGAGGCGAGGGAGGGTGGCCGCAAGTCCTTCCTGATGCTGATCCGGCGTGAAGGCGACCCGCGCTTCGTGGCGCTCAGCCTCGAAGAGTAAGCACCACTTCAGATGATTTAGAAGGGCGCCCCGATCTGGGCGCCCTTTTTCGTTTGCGCGATGCGCCACGCCTCTGTTGCAGCACGCCCGCCGATTTGCTAGCGATCGTTTCATTCAGACCCAAGACGTATTGGACACACCATGAAAGCCATCCGCCGCCCCATGTTCTGGTATGGCTTGGCCATGTGGCTGGTCTCCATCGTGATCGCGTCGCTCCTGATCCAGCTGGGCGGGCTGATCATGTCCGACGTGCCCACCGCCGGAAAACTGGTCACGCAGGAGGAGTTCGTCGACACCGAACGGCTAAACGCGGTCGAGACCGAAATCGACGCGCTCGAGGCGTCCTTGCGGGCCAACCAGAACGACCTTGAGGATGCGCGGTTCCGGCTCGACTCCCGCACGCTGGACTACCAGAACCAGCGCGCGAATTTCGAGAACTGGATCAAGACCCGCTCCGCGACCCGGTCGGATGCGCAAAACCCCGAGGTGATCGAGCGGGTGCAGGCCATCGAGTTGCTCAAGCTCGAAGAACGCAAGGCGCAAAGGGTGATCGAGGAGCTTCAGCAAACAAGGACAGAGCAGACGCGGGCCTTGCAGGACCTGCGGGCGCAGCGACAGGACATCCGTGCCGACGCCATCGCCCCATATGAACAGGCCCGCAACCTTGAGGTCTTGAAGGTATTCGCCCTGCGATTGGCACTGACCCTGCCGCTGCTGCTGATTTCCGCATGGCTGATCTTGAAGAAACGCGGGTCCAGCTACTGGCCGGTCTACCGCAGCTTTATCATCTTCTCGCTGTTCGCCTTTTTCGTCGAACTGGTGCCATACCTGCCGTCCTATGGCGGCTATGTCAGGTATGGGGTGGGCATCGCTCTCGCCCTGCTGGTGGCACATTTCGCCATCAAGGGCATGACGCGCTATTTGCAAAACAAGAAGACCGAGGAGCAACGGCCCGAGAACGAGAAGCGCCAGCTGATCGAATACGAGACCGCGGTGAAGAAGATCTCCGGCGGCATCTGTCCCAGTTGCGACCGCCAGTTCGGCCCCAAGCAACCGCGCGGGCGCGATAGTCAGCCAGAAGCCCACCAAGATTACTGCGTCCATTGCGGGTTTTGCCTGTTCAGCCGGTGCTCCAGCTGCGGGACACGCGAAAACTCGTTCTACAAGTATTGCGGGGCATGTGGCGTCCCGTCGGACAATGACGCGCTGCAGGCGACTGCCTGACCCGCTCTAGCCTGCGTCTTGCCCGGCCTCCAGCTCCACTGCGATCAGTCCAAGCTGGCGTGCGGCGCTCAGGCTCAGGATCGCGCTGTCGAGACCCTGTGGCGTCTGGTAGTCATGCACCGCGCGCAGGGTGCGCTGGTCCATCACGCCGTTGACCGCGCCACTGTATAGCCCGCGTGCGGCCAAGGCCCGCTGCAAGGTCATCACGAATTCCGGCGTCATGTCGGCGTCGCAGGTGCGGGTAAACCAGCGCCCGTCACCCTCGTTGAAGGTCTGCGGGCGGGTAACCTCGCGGTAGATGGCGGGGGCGATCTCGTTGCCGTCTGGCCCGATCTTGGCGGGCGTGGCAAGCACGATATCGGACACGATCTCGGTCACCTGTGGTCCCGGCACATGCCCCCAGCACACGCCGGGCATGTCGGCAGGGGGCTTCATGTCGATCGCCAAGATCTGGGTAGGCGATATCAGCTTGGTCACGTCGGGCCCCGGGTTTCCGGGCGCACAGCCCGCGAGTGCGGCAAGCAAAAGGGCAGCGGCAAGGCTGCGGAACTGGATTATGCGGGACATGGCTGCTCGGCCCTATATTGGTGCGGTCTTGCGCCGCGTTTGACGCAAGTTAGCGCATCTTATCCCCGCGCGCCAAGCGCCGATGCGGCGGCAGGCGGATCATTGCGGCTTTCGGGTCGCAGGGCCATGCGACGCGGGGTCTGGCAAAACCGTGATACTTGCACTACATGGCTGTTGACCAAACGCTAAGACAGGGGCCGACAGATGGCAAAAATCACCTATATCGAGCATAACGGCACCGAGCATGTCGTGGATGTGGCCAACGGACTGACCGTCATGGAAGGCGCCCGCGACAACAATATTCCCGGCATCGAGGCCGATTGCGGCGGTGCCTGTGCCTGCTCGACCTGCCACGTCTATGTGGACGAGGCCTGGGTGGCGAAACTGCCGGCCAAGGAGGCGATGGAAGAGGACATGCTCGACTTCGCCTACGAGCCGGACGAGGTGAAATCCCGCCTGACCTGCCAGTTGAAAGTCTCCGACGCGCTGGACGGTCTTGTGGTGCGCATGCCTGAAAAGCAGATCTAGGCGATGGCGCGGCGTCTCCCGTCGCGCTTGCTGCCCCGTCTCGTGCGCCGCGCGTGGCTGGCCGCGTGCCTTGTTGTAAGCGGGGCTGCCGCGGCTGAGACAATAGTCGAGGCGCGCTACGCCGAGCCCACCACGCGCTACGCCCATGGCATTCTTGGTGATGCAATTGAGTGGGGCGCGCTAGAGCTGGTGATCGAGGACGCGGCGAACAGAACCACGCTGAAAATCCGTCTGCCGAAGGATCGCGTGTTTGAAGACGTGGCCCCGCGACTTGCCGATGTCGACGGCGACGGCTTCCCCGAAGTGGTGGTGGTGGAGACGCAGATCGACACCGGCGCGCAGTTGGCGATCTACGATGAGACCGGCAAGATTGCCGCCACGCCCCATATCGGCCGCGCGAACCGCTGGCTCGCGCCTGTCGGAGTGGCCGATCTGGACGGCGACGGCTTTGTCGAGCTGGCTTATATCGACCGCCCGCATCTGGCGAAAACCTTGCGCATCTGGCGCTTCCGCGATGGCGCTCTGATGCATGTCGCCGACCAGCCCGGCCTGACCAACCATCGCATCGGAGAGCGTGACATCGGCGGCGGCCTGCGCCTGTGCGACGACACGCCCGAAATGATCACCGCCTCCGCCGACTGGACCCGCGTCATTGCCACGAGCTTCGACGGCACGGCCTTTACCGTTCGCGATCTGGGCCCACATAAAAGCCGCCAGTCTCTGAATGCCGCACTGTCGTGTAACTAAGCTTGCGCTTCATCTTGGCAAAAATATTCCGGGGGGCCGCAGGCGGGGGCAGAGCCCCCTCCACCACACGCCTAAAGCGCGCGCCAGCCAATATCGGTGCGATAAAACCCGTCCGGCCAGTCGATCCGTTCCACCATTGCATAGGCCCGCTCCCGCGCGTCCTTCAGGGACGCGCCCCGGGCCGTCACGTTGAGCACCCGTCCGCCCGCGGCCGTAACCTGACCGCCGCTGAGCTTCGTTCCCGCATGAAACACCATGTTGGCGCTGTCCTCGGGCAGATCATCCAGCCCGCCGATGACGGAGCCTTTCCCATACGCCCCCGGATAGCCCTTTGTCGCCAGCACCACCGTGATCGCATGATCGTCGGCCCAGTTGACCCGCGTCTGGTCAAGACGCCCCTCGGCGCAGGCCAGCATCAGGTCCAGCGCCTGCGCGCCAAGACGCATCATCAGCACCTGACATTCCGGATCACCGAAGCGCACATTGTATTCCACCAGCCGTGGCTGGCCATCCTTGATCATCAGGCCGACATAGAGAACGCCCTGATAGGGGGTGCCGCGTTTCGCCATCTCGTCAATCGTCGGCTGTACGATTTCGGCGACCGCCTTGGCGGCAATCTCGTCGGTCAGCACCGGAGCAGGGGAATACGCCCCCATGCCGCCGGTGTTCGGGCCCTCGTCACCGTCAAAGGCGCGTTTGTGGTCCTGCGCGGTACCGATAGGCAGCACGGTCTTGCCGTCTGACAGCAGGAAGTAGGAGGCCTCTTCGCCCTCCATGAATTCCTCGACCACCACCTCGGCGCCCGCCGCGCCGAAAGCGCCGCCCAGCATGTCGTCCAAGGCCGCATACGCCTCGGGAAGATCCATCGCTACTACAACGCCCTTACCTGCGGCCAGCCCGTCGGCTTTGATCACAATTGGCGCACCTTGGGCTGCGACATAGGCTTTTGCGGCCTCCAGATCGGTGAAATGGGCGTAGCCCGCGGTCGGCGCGCCTGCCGCATCGCAAATTTCCTTGGTAAAGCTCTTGGAGGCCTCCAGCCGCGCCGCCGCAGCTGTGGGGCCGAAGCATAACAAACCAGCATCCTGCAGCGCGTCTGCAACCCCTGCGGCCAGCGGGTCTTCTGGGCCGACGATGACGAAATCAATCGAATGGTTCTGGGCGAAATCCACCACCGCGTCGGGGTTCATCAGGTCAAGCGTCGCACATTCCGCGATGGCTGCGATCCCGGCATTTCCCGGAGCCACGATCAGCCGGTCGCATTTGGGGTTCTGCATCACGGCCCACGCCAAAGAATGCTCGCGCCCGCCGCTTCCAAGGATCAATATGTTCATCGCTGCTTTCCCTCCGGTTTGGGGCGTTCTAAGCTGGGCGGGCAGGCATCACAAGAGCGACGACATGGACCTTCTGGAAGACGATCAACCGGGGCGCAACGAGCCGGAATACACGGTCTCGGAAATTTCCGGCGCGGTGAAACGCACCATCGAGGGCGAGTTCGGCCGCGTGCGCATCAAGGGCGAGGTCGGTCGGGTGATGATCGCGCGCTCGGGCCATGTCTATCTGGACCTGAAAGACGACCGCGCGGTGCTGGCTTCGATCATCTGGAAAGGGCAGGCGGCCAAATTGGCGGTGCAGCCCGAAGAAGGGATGGAGGTCGTGGCCATCGGCAAGCTGACCACCTTCCCGGGCCAGTCGAAATACCAGATGGTCATCGAGGATATCCGCCCTGCGGGTGTCGGCGCGCTTATGGCGATGCTGGAGAAGCGCAAGAAGGCGCTGGAGGCCGAGGGTCTGTTCGACCCCGCCCGCAAGAAACCCATTCCCTACCTGCCGGAGATCATCGGCGTGGTGACCTCGCCGCAAGGAGCGGTAATCCGCGACATCCTGCACCGCCTGCGCGATCGCTTCCCGCGCAAGGTGCTGATCTGGCCCGTCGCGGTGCAGGGCGAGGGCTGCGCGCCGCAGGTGACGGCGGCCATCGAAGGGTTCAACGCAATGACGCCAGGCGGTGCCTTGCCGCGCCCCGACCTGATCATCGTCGCCCGCGGCGGCGGCTCCATCGAAGACCTGTGGGGTTTCAACGAGGAAAGCGTCGCCCGCGCGGCGGCGGCGTCGGATATACCGCTGATCTCGGCGGTGGGCCACGAGACCGACACGACCCTTATCGACTACGTCTCCGACATACGCGCACCGACGCCGACCGCCGCCGCCGAGATTGCCGTGCCGGTGCGGCTGGATCTGCTGGCAGGCGTCGACAGCTACGGCGCACGCATGGCGCAGGCGCTCAGCGGCGCGGTCAGCGCCCGCAAGCAACGGCTGGCGGACCTGTCGCGCGCCTTGCCACGGGCGGGCGAGCTGACACAGATCGCGCGGCAGCGCTACGACATCGCGGGCAGTCGGCTCGATACCTCTTTGAAGGCCGGGACAGCTGCCAAGCGGCTGGCCTTCGAGAAGGCGGCCGCGCCCTTGCGCCCGTCGATACTGGCGCGGCAGGGCGACCGGATGCAGGCGCGGCTGGACCAGATCGCGGGGCGTCTCGATATCGCGCTGGACCGCAGGGCGGAACGCTCCCGCGCGAAGTTCGACCGCATCGCGGCAGGGCTTACGACCAAGGGCATCGCCCGTAACCTTTCATCTGAACGCGACCGCCTGAGTCGCACGACCCGCGCCGCATCCCAGGTGGCGGGTGCTCAGGTGAGGGCATGGCGCGACCATCTCGAAAAGCTCGACCGCTTGCGCGAAACGCTGGGCTACCAAGCCACGCTGGAGCGCGGCTACGCCGTCGTGTGGGATGGCGACACCGTCGTTACCGACAGCAAGGCGGCAAAGAAGGCCACGATGCTGGAGGTGCAATTCAAGGATGCTCGCATCCCTGTGGGCGCCGCGGCCAAAGCCGCACCAAAACCAAAGCCCCCGAAATCCGGCCAACCGAGCCTGTTCGACGACTGACCCCCATCATTGCTTCAAAAATACCTCGGGGTGTGGGGCAGCGCCCCACTAGAGTCGGGGGTGCGGGGGCTGGCCCCCGCTCTGGCGACTGCCGCAGGCAGGCGCAACTCAAGGCCTGTAACTGACCCCTACATCCGGCCCCGGGCAGACCAGCGGCTCGGGGCTTTTGCCGACCACCACCAGATCGTCCGCCGGATCGTCGCCCACAACCCGCGCAGTTTGGCGGGTGCCGTCATCGAAGAAATACCAGCACAGCGCATCGGGCTGGTCGTCGTAGAGAAAGCAGATCTCGTCGCGTTCGCCGAACCAGATGCCGCGCTGGCAGGTGCCGTCCAGAAAGCTCCAGATAACCCGCCTGTCGCTCAGATATTGCTCGGCCCCGTAAGGTGCGCCGTGGCGGTTGAAAAACACGGTAGTATCCTTGGTGAATGCGTCGAACTGCGCCGCGGACATCTTGGTCTCGGCCCCGGCAGGCAGGGCGAGCAGCGCGAGAAAGGCAAACCATTTCATCCGACTACGATGAGGGCAGCGCGGTCTTGCGTCAAGCGTTTCGCCACGCCTGGGCATGAGGGTTCATCACTTTCTTCCACAGCTTCGGCCACAGCGCGATGCAGGCCATGACCGGAAGCGCGTGGGGCAGCATCGGGGCCTCGCCCCGGGCGGGGATCTCCAGCGCGGTGTAGGGTTTCGCGGGGTGCGCGTGATGGTCGGAATGGCGCGGCGCGTTCAGCATCCACAGCGAGGACAGCCAGTGCGGGGCGTTCCATGAATGGCGGGCGTCTACCGGCTCGAAGCTGCCATCGCCGCGGCGGGAGCGCTCCAGCCCGTAATGCTGCACGTAGTCCGACAGCAGCAGTTGCGTTTGCGCGAACCCCGCCAGCGCCAGATGCACCAGAACCCCGCGCCAGCCCGCGATCAGGAACGACAGCAGCAGCATCAGCCCCGCGCCGCCCACATAGAGCAGATAGGGATTGCGCCGGTCCCAGCGGCCCGCGCTGATCTGGTCCAGACGCTTGCGCTCGGCGCGCAGGCCCGCCTTGAAGCTGCCGACCCAGGCGCGGCGGGCGAAGCGGTAGAAGCTTTCGTTCATACGGGACGTGTTCGGATCGTTTGGCGTGCCGACATGGGTGTGGTGCACCAGCGGATGGGCCGAGACATGATGTCCGAACAGCAGCGAGATATAGACCCACTTGCCCGCCCACCTCAGTCCGCGGGTGCCGCGGTGGATCAGCTCGTGGGCGTTGGAATTGCTGACCTGCCCCATGAACAGGCCCGTGGCGGCAAACAGGGCCAGCCCGTTGACCGATAGCAGCCCCGTGCCCTTGCCGGACAGCGACCAGATCATGAGGAACAGCAAAACGAAATGCGCACCCACAAGGATCAGCGACAGCAGATCGGCCTCCTCGTCTTCGGCGGCTTCGCCGTCGCGGGTCAGGGCGGGGATGAACTCGTCCACGCCTGCGACGAACAAGGTGATATAGAGCAGCGCCACATAGCTTGCCCAGCCGCCGAACAGCGCACCTGCCACCAGAAACGGCAGCGGAAACAATGTGGCCAGCGTGAAGGCCAGAAACGAGCGTGGCATTAGGCAATTGGTCCCTGATTTGGCGCGAGTTATACCGCTAAATAACAGGAATGTGCCCAAATCATGGAAATTCTCCGCAGATTTGCGACCAAGGCTGCGCGGACATGCATCCGGAGGTCGTTTTTGCCTATCCGCTTTGGGTGCTCCCGACATAGGTTTGCCGCAAGCAGGATCGGGAGAGCATCATGGCGCTGGATGAACGCAAGGGCGTGTGGAAATCGGGCAAGGGGCGGGGGCGCAAGTTCACCAAGGGCCGTCAGTATGACGACGCCGCTCTGGCCGAGGTGCAGGCGCTGCTGGGCGACCGCCCGCGCCGCCGCGACCTGCTGATCGAATTCCTGCACCTCGTTCAGGACAAGCACGGTCATCTGTCCGCCGCGCATCTGCGCGCGCTGGCCGAGGAGATGCGCCTGTCGCAGGCAGAGGTCTACGAAGTCGCCACGTTCTACGCCCATTTCGATGTGGTGAAGGAAGGCGAAACCCCGCCACCCGCGCTGACGATCCGTGTTTGCGACTCGCTGTCTTGCGAGTTGGCGGGCGCTCAGGCGCTCAAGGCCGCTCTGGAAGACGGGCTGGACCCGTCACAGGTGCGCGTGCTGCGCGCGCCTTGCATGGGCCGCTGCGACACCGCGCCGGTGCTGGAGCTGGGGCATAACCATGTGGACCACGCGACGGTCGAGAAGGTGGAAGCCGCGATTTCCGCAGGCAATACGCACGCGCATATTCCTGATTATGAAACTCTGAAAAGTTACCAAGAATCGGGCGGTTACGATGCGCTGTTGAAGTTGCGAGAAGGCGGCGACTGGGAGCAGGTGCAGGTGCAGGTCAAGGAAAGCGGGCTGCGTGGGCTGGGCGGCGCGGGCTTCCCGTCCGGCACCAAATGGGGCTTCGTGCGCGGCAATGCAGGCCCCCGCTATCTGGCCGTGAATGGCGACGAGGGCGAACCCGGCACTTTCAAAGACCGCTACTATCTGGAGCGCACCCCGCATCTGTTCCTTGAAGGCATGTTGATCGCCGCTTGGGCCGTCGAGGCCGACCGCTGCTACATCTACATGCGCGACGAATATCCCGCCGTTCTGGAAATCCTGCGCCGCGAGATCACGGCGCTGGAGCAGGCGGGGCTGGTGCCGGAAGGCTATATCGACCTGCGCCGCGGCGCAGGCGCCTATATCTGCGGCGAAGAAAGCGCGATGATCGAATCCATCGAAGGCAAGCGCGGCTTGCCGCGCCATCGGCCGCCATACGTGGCCCAGGTGGGCCTGTTCGGGCAGCCGACGCTGGTGCACAACGTTGAAACCCTGCACTGGATCGCCCGCATCTGCCGCGAGGGGCCGGAGGTTTTGAACGCCACCGAAAAGAACGGGCGCACCGGCCTGCGCAGCTACTCCGTCTCCGGCCGCGTTGCCAAGCCGGGCGTGTATCTGCTGCCTGCGGGCTCGACCATCACCGACATCATTGACGCGGCGGGCGGCATGGCGCAGGGCCATGTGTTCAAGGCCTACCAGCCGGGCGGGCCGTCCTCCGGCCTGCTGCCCGCCAGCATCGACGACGTGCCGCTGGATTTCGACACGTTGCAACCCTTGGGCAGCTTCATCGGCTCGGCTGCGGTGGTGGTCTTGTCGGATCAGGACTCCGCCCGCGCGGCGGCGCTCAACATGCTGCGGTTTTTCGAGGACGAATCCTGCGGGCAATGCACCCCCTGCCGCGTCGGCTGCGAGAAGGCGGTGAAGCTGATGCAGGCCGATACATGGGACCAGCCGCTGCTGGAGGAGCTGTGCACGGCCATGGCCGACGCGTCAATCTGCGGGTTGGGTCAAGCCGCGCCAAATCCAATCCGGCTGGTGATAAAGCACTTCAACGACGAGGTGTAAGTCGCTGTTATTGAATGTCTCTATTCTCTGCGCAGCGGTTTACGCGGCGCTGTTCTGCTACCGCGAGCCGCATTGGGCCGGCGGTGTCACCAAGACTGCATCCACCGCCATTCTGGCGCTGATCGCCTTTGCATCGCTGAATTTCGGCCTGACATTGGCGCTTGCTTTCTCCGCGGCGGGCGACTTCGCCCTGTCGCGCAAGGGCGAGCGTTGGTTCATGGTCGGACTGACAGCCTTCGCGCTGGCCCATGCGGTCTATATCGCGCTGATGGCGGGCGCGGGAATGCCTCCGCTTGCCGCGATAATCACATTGGGCCTCCTGGCGCTTTCCAGCATGTGGTGGCTCTTGCCCTACACAGGCCCGCTCCGCTTGCCTGTGGCAATTTATGTCTTGCTCATAACGGCCATGGGGCTTGCGGCTTGGGGGCATGACGGCAACTGGCTGCTGCGCATGGGCGCCAGCCTGTTCATTGCCTCCGACGTCATTCTGGCGTGGCATCTGTTCCGCGCAAGAGCCCCCTCCGCCCCGCGTCAGATTGCGCTATGGGTGCTCTACTACACAGGGCAGGTCGCATTGATGGCCGCGCTTATAGGGCAACGGACCTTCCATCTGCCATCATGAAGGTTTAGGTGAGGCAGAGTCCCACCAATCAAGGCTTTGCAGACCCTCATGTCGTTTTTCAACAAGCTCAAAAGCAAGCTGTTCAAATCATCCTCCAAACTGGAGGAAGGGCTGGATGCGATCGTCGAAGACGGCGGCGTAGAGGAAGAGCTTGCGGATGTGGAAGAAACGGTTGCAACCGCGCCGGATGTGGACCCTGCTCCAGAGCCAGAGCCAGAGCCAACCCGCGAACCTACGCCTGCGTCGCCATCCCCCGTGGAGGTGCCGGAGCCGCGCCCCGTGGAGGTACCAAAGCCCGAGCAGGTCGAAGTACCACCCGCACCGCCCACAGAAGTGCCCGCACCGGACATGTCGTTTTTCAACAAGCTCAAAAGCAAGCTGTTCAAATCATCCTCCAAACTGGAGGAAGGGCTGGATGCGATCGTCGAAGACGGCGGCGTAGAGGAAGAGCTTGCGGATGTGGAAGAAACGGTTGCAACCGCGCCGGATGTGGACCCTGCTCCAGAGCCAGAGCCAGAGCCAACCCGCGAACCTACGCCTGCGTCGCCATCCCCCGTGGAGGTGCCGGAGCCGCGCCCCGTGGAGGTACCAAAGCCCGAGCAGGTCGAAGTACCACCCGCACCGCCCACAGAAGTGCCCGCACCGGACTCCGACCCTGAAATCCAGCCCGAGCCGCCGACGGAACTGCCACAAACCCTGACGCCCGAGGCGATCCCGCTGCAAGCCACCGCCGCGCCGATCACTACGGCGGTCGAGGCCGCGGTCGCCGCCGAGCCGAAGAAGCCGGGCCTCTTTGGCCGCCTTCTGGGGCGCAAGGAGCAAAAGACCGTTATCCGCCGCGAGTTGGACGACGACATGCTGGAAGCGCTCGAAGAGCTGCTGATCGCGTCGGACATGGGCGTGGATACCGCCTTGCGCGTCACGGCAAACATGGCGGAAGGGCGCTTCGGCAAGAAGCTGTCGACGCAGGAAATCAAGGATCTGCTCGCCGCCGAAATAGCCAAGATCATGGAGCCGGTGGCCAAGCCGATGCCGATCTACCCCAAGCGCCCGCAGGTGGTGCTGGTGGTGGGCGTCAACGGCTCCGGCAAGACCACGACCATCGGCAAACTGGCGCTGCAATTCTCTCAGGCGGGCAAGAAGGTGGTGATCGCGGCGGGCGATACGTTCCGCGCGGCGGCGGTCGAACAGCTGCAAGTCTGGGGCGAGCGGGCGGGCGTGCCGGTTCTGACCGCGCCGGAGGGCTCGGACCCTGCCAGCCTCGCATTCGATGCGATGACCAAGGCCGAGGCCGATGGCGCGGACCTTTTGATGATCGACACCGCTGGCCGCCTGCAAAACCGCGCCGATCTTATGGAAGAACTTGCCAAGATCGTCCGCGTTATCCGCAAAAAGGACGAAACCGCGCCGCATAACACGCTACTTGTTCTCGATGCGACCACAGGGCAGAACGCGCTCAATCAGGTCGATGTGTTCCGCCAGATCAGCGACGTGTCGGGCCTTGTGATGACCAAGCTCGACGGCACTGCCAAGGGCGGCGTGCTGGTGGCGCTTGCGGACAAGTTCGGCCTGCCGATCCACGCCATCGGGGTGGGGGAGCAGATCGACGACCTCGCGCCGTTCGACCCCGAGGAATTCGCACAAGCCCTGACCGGCGCTGCCGCCGAATAACTCCGCATTAAGGTTAACGCGCTCCCATGGTTTCATCTTGGCAAAAATATTCCCCCCGGAGGGTCGCCTTGCCAAACCGCATTGACCGCGCCGGATGAGCGCCTGGCTTCTCTCGCTGGAAGGCACCGAGGCCGGACACCAGCTTGCTCTGATCCTCGCCCTGATGGCCGCACTCCTGCACGCCATTTTCGGCGCGCTGCAAAAGGGCCGTCATGATCCGTGGCTGTCACGCGGGGCCATCGACTTCAGCTACGGCCTCATCGCCGCGCCTTTCGCGCTGTTCGTCGTCCCGTGGCCCGAACCGCATATGTGGCTGATCTTCGCCACCGCCTTCGTGATCCATTCCGTCTATAAGGTTCTGCAAGCCTTCACCTATAGCCGCGGCGCCTATACCGTCGTCTATCCGGTCGTCCGTGGCACCGGCCCGCTTTTCGCCGTCATCGCCGCGTATTTCTTCTTTGGCGAGACCTTCAACCTCGTTCAATGGCTTGGCGTCGCCACCTTGCTGGCGGGCATTTACGGGCTGGCGGTGTATAATCTGCGCACCATCACGGTGAACCGCGACACGCTGGTCTCGGCGCTGTGGCTGGCGGTGGCCACGGGGATGTTCGTCGCCCTTTACACCACCTATGACGCCTACGGCATCCGCGCCACGGCGGACCCGTTCACTTTCCTTGCGTGGTTCTTCTTCATCGACGGGTTGTTCTTCATCCCGCCCATCGCCGCAATCCGCTGGTGGCACATGGCGGACCGCCCTACCTTGGGACCGCTGATGCGGCGGGGTGTGCTGGGCGCGTTCGTGGCGTTTTTCTCGTTTGGCGCAATCATGATGGCCACACGGCTCGACAATGTAGGGGAGGCTGCGGTATTGCGCGAGACCTCGACCGTGTTTGCCGCCCTGATCGGCTGGCTGGTACTGGGGGAAAAGGTCGGCCCGCGCCGACTGACATTGATGGCGCTGATCGCGCTTGGCGCGGTGATCGTGGAAGCAGGAGGCTAGGGCATGGCAGAGAAGAAAATCTCGCAAGGGCTGAAATCGGCACTGGAACTGGGGCCGGTGCTGCTGTTCTTCGTGGCCTATCTCAAGATGAAGGAGAGCACCTACACTATTGACGGCGTTGAGTATTCCGGCTTCATCGTCGTCACGGCGCTGTTTGTGCCGCTGCTGCTGGCCTCCATGGCGATCCTGTGGAAGCTGACCGGCAAGCTCAGCCGGATGCAGGTGCTGACGGCGGTCATGGTGATCTTCTTCGGCGGGCTGACGGTCTATTTCAACGACGAGAAGTTCTTCAAGATCAAGACCACCATCGTCTACGGCTTCTTCGCCACGGTACTGGGAATCGGCCTGCTGCTGAAACGGTCCTGGCTGGAATACGTCATGGACGATTTCCTGCCGCTGAAACCCGAGGGCTGGATGCTGCTGACCAAGCGCCTGACGGCCATGTTCGCAGCCCTTGCCATCGCCAACGAACTGGTCTGGCGCTTCATGTCCACCGACGCGTGGGTGAAGATCGAAACCTTCGGCTTCCCCATAGCGCTGTTCGTGTTTTTCATGTCGCAGGCGGGGATGCTGCAACGCTATTCCGACGAGCCGGAAGACGCGGCCTAGCTTTTTTGGTTCACCCGCTTCGACAGTTCCGCATGGCTTTCCTTGCGCTCTGAATAGCGGTCGACCAGTTCATCCTTGATGTCGCGGGTCAGCAGGGTGAAACGCATCAGCTCCTCCATCACGTCGACCATGCGGTCGTAAAACGGCGAGGGCTTCATGCGGTAGCGGCCATCGAACTCCAGAAACACCTTGGGCACCGAGGACTGGTTGGGAATGGTCAACAGCCGCATCCAACGGCCCAGAATGCGTAGTTGGTTGACGGTGTTGAACGACTGCGACCCCGCGTTGACCTGCATCACGGCCAGCGTTTTGCCTTGCGTCGGGCGCACGCCGCCCATGCTGAGCGGTATCCAGTCGATCTGGGTTTTCATGATGCCGGTCATTGCCCCGTGACGCTCTGGCGAGCACCACACCATGCCCTCGGACCACGTCACCAACTCCCGCAATTCGGCCACCTTGGGGTGATCCGCGTCCTCGCTATCGGGCAGGGGCAGGCCGGTCGGATTGAAGATGCGCACCTCGGCCCCCATGCGGGTCAGCACGCGGGCGGCTTCCTCGGTCATGGACCGTGAAAAGCTGCCCTGACGCAGCGAGCCATAGAGCATGGCGATGCGTGGCTTGTGGGTGCTGGCCTTCCCGACCTCAAGCCGTTCAGGCGTGCGGAAGTGGGTATCATCAAGTTGAGGGGTGTCGGTCATAGGGGCAGGGCTTTCCGGTTGCGGCGTTGTGGGCGGTCGCGGCGGATCAACTGACGCGGTTGCCTTGGGCGTCGATCAGCGGCGAGCCGTCCTCTTTCGTCATCGGGCCGGGAGGCAGACGGTCGAGAAGGTCCAGAACAAGCTCGCTGGGGCGGCAAAGCCGGACACCCTTGGGCGAGCAGACGATCGGGCGGTTTACCAGTACGGGATGTTCCAGCATTGCCGACAGCAGCGCCTCGTCGCTGACGGACGGGTCCAGCAGCCCCAATTCCTCCGCCGGTGATCTTGACGTCCGCAATACGGTGCGCGGTGTCAGGTCGGCGGCTGCAAACAGCCCCAGCAGCTGCGGGCGTGTCCAGCCGGTTTCGAGATACTCGATAACCGTTGGCGTTTCTCCGGACGCTTCGATGATCGCCAGCACATTGCGCGAGGTGCCGCAGTCGGGGTTGTGGTGGATGACGATGCTCATGATGTGCCTTTCTCCTGCGGAAACCAATGTTGCGTGCGGTTGGCGAAGGCCACCAGCGACAGCATCACCGGCACCTCGACCAACACGCCTACGACGGTGGCCAGTGCGGCGCCGGAGCCAAGCCCGAACAGGCTGATTGCCACGGCAACGGCCAGCTCGAAGAAGTTGGAGGTGCCGATCAGGGCGCAGGGGGCGGCGACGTTGAAGGGGATGCGCCAGGCCCGCGCCGCGCCGTAGGCCACGAAGAAGATGCCATAAGACTGGATCAACAAGGGGATAGCAATCAGGACGATAACGAGGGGTTGTTCAAGAATGACCTCGCCCTGAAAGCCGAACAACAGCACCACGGTGATCAGCAACCCGAGGATGGAGAACGGTTGCACCCGCGCCTTGAACGCATCGACCGCCGCCTCGCCACCTATGCGCACAAGGTTCTGGCGGGTCACATAGCCCGCCAGCAGCGGCAGCATAACGTAAAGACCGACCGACAGCAGCAGCGTGTCCCATGGCACGACGATATCCGTAACGCCCAGCAGGAACGCCACGATGGGCGCGAAGGCAAAAACCATGATGACGTCGTTCACGCTAACCTGCACCAGCGTGTAAGTCGCGTCGCCGCGTGTGAGGTTGGACCACACGAACACCATGGCGGTGCAGGGGGCAGCCCCCAGCAGGATCACGCCCGCCAGATAGGCCTGCGCGTCGTCGGGCGGGATCAGGCCCGCGAAGACGTAGTTGAAGAACAGCACGCCAAGGGCCGCCATGGTGAAGGGTTTGATCAGCCAGTTTACCACCAGCGTGACGACCAGCCCCTTGGGCTTGTCACCGACCTGTCGCAGCGCGCCGAAATCGACGCCGACCATCATCGGGTAGACCATTGCCCAGATCAGCACGGCCACAGGCAGGTTGACGGAGGCCACCTCCAGCGCGGCGAGGGCAGAGAAGACGCCCGGGACGAGGTTACCAAGCAGCAGCCCCGCGCCGATTGCGAGGGCCACCCAGACGGACAGCCAGCGCTCGAAGGTGCCGAGACCGGCGGCCGCAGGGAGTGAAGTGTCGGTCATGTTGAACCTTCCGGAGTTTAGGGAATGGGCGTCAGCAGGCGCAGGCGATTTCGTCGATGACGGGCTGGCACAGATCGGGACGACCGCCGCAGCAGTCTTCCATCAGGAAGGCGAGCAGACCGCGCATACCGTCCATGTCGACGAAATAACGGATGGAGCGCCCGTCGCGCGTGTTCCGGATCAGGCCTGAGCGCGTCAGGACCGACAGGTGCGTGGACATGGTGTTCTGCCGCACATCCAGCGCGTCGCCAATGTCACCGGCGGGCATTCCGGCCTCGCCGGCTTTGACGAGCAGGCGGAATACATCAAGGCGCGTCGCTTGGCTGAGGGCAGAAAACGCGTCGAGGGCGTGATTCTTATCCATATATCGGGAACTACCGATATAATGACAACGGGTCAAGCACCCGGGGATTGCACCATATGGTCATCACGCTAGGATGAGGTCATGTCATGGGAGCCCGATGGATATAGCGATCTTTCTCCGTACCTGCTGGTCAAGGATGCGGAAGCGGTGCTGGCATTCTGCGAAACGGTCTTCGGCGCGACCCGTCTTCGGGTCATTCCGACTGATGACGGAGGCATAATGCACGCCGAATGCCGGATCGGTGACAGCGTGGTGATGATGGGCGAGGCGGATGGCCCTGCCGCTATGCTCCACCTCTATCTTGACGACCCCGATGCCGCGTTCGACCGCGCCGTGGCGAACGGTGCCGAGGTGATCCAGCCCATGATGGAGAAGGGGGACGGGGACCGGCGCGGCGGTGTGCGCGCGCCGGATGGAACCCAGTGGTATCTCGCGCGGCAGGTCGAGGGTGACTAGGTCCGCATGGCGGTCAGTCCGGCTTAATACCCGTCAGCCGACATGAAACAGCGTGTTGAACAGTTTAGGGTCCAGACTGTCTGCCGCAAATGTAGGGCCTTCGGTCATCACCGACACCGCGTCGTGGCTGTGCAGGCTTTCCTGATGCGACGCGATCACGCGGAAATCCTTGATGCGCGGGTCGGCCTGCAACTGCTCGCAGAAGGACCGCGCGGCGTCCTCGACGAAGATGGGGTTGGCGGCGTTCAACTCTGCAAAGGCCTGCTCGTCCTCGCGCTTGACCATCACTTGCGTCTCGGTCGGCACGGCGGCGCGGCAGAGCTCGATCAGGTCTTCGAACCATAGGCAGTTGCGCTCGCAATCCACCTCCACCGACACCCGCGCGACGGAGCGCTGCGAATGCGGCGTAGCAAGTTGGCCGCGGAACTGACGGGCGTGTTCCGATAACTCCAGCGAGCAGGGGCAGGTGGAGGAATAAACGTAGTCCAGATGCATGATCTTCTTGCGGGTGCCTTGGGTGTCCACGACCTCCAATGCGATGTCGTAATACTGGTAGCCTTCAAGACCAGACCGCAGGGATTGCATCTTCATCGGGAAGGAAAAGCGCATCTGGATGCGGGCGTCGAAACTCTCCAGATCGGTTTTGTAAGCGTCCAGCGTGGCCTCGATCACGTCGAAGCTGAAGGTCTGTTCGGCCTGCGCGTAGAAGCTGCGCATGATGCGGGACATGTTGATGCCCTTCTTCTCGGCCTCCAGCGACACGGTGCCGGTGACGGAGGTCTCCAGCGTCAGATCACCACCGTCACGGGTATGGACGCGTATGGGCAGGCGGAAGTTGGAGATGCCCACGTGCTGGATATGCTGCTTGGCCCCGCGGATCAGCGAGGACGGCCCGTTTTGCAGGTCGGGCATCGAGGCTCTGTAAGCTTCGTCCACGGCGAATTCTTCGGGATAGGCGCGGGCCAGCGCGGGGTAGTTCGCCACTTCCTGACCGGGGATCAGGCGCGACACCAGCGGGTCCAGATCGGCCACCTCGACGGCAGAGACCTTGCCCGCCCATTGGCGCAGCAGGGCAAGGGCGGCCTCGGCCTCCTCACGGGTCGGCTCTGGGGTGTGGACGTTCATGGCTTCCCTCCTTGGGATGCGGCAGCGTGCGCCTTTATATGGGGCGGCACGCGGACGTGACAAAGGAAAACCGACTTTTTCCGCCTAGACCGCGTCCAGCGCGGTGCGGATATCGGTCAGCAGATCGTCCTTGTCCTCCAGCCCGATAGAGACGCGCACCAGCCCGTCGGTGATACCCAGCTCGGCGCGTTTCTCGTCGCTCAGGCGTTGATGCGTGGTGGTCGCCGGATGGGTCACGATGCTTTTGCTGTCGCCCAGATTGTTGGAGATCAGGATGATGTCCAGCGCATTGAGAAACCGGAACGCGCCCTCTTTTCCGCCCTTGATGTCCAGCGATATGACTGTGCCACCTGCGCCCATTTGTTCTTTTGCAACAGACTGTTGCGGGTGAGAGTTCAAGTACGGATATAGCGTGCGCTCCAGCTTGTTGTGACCCTCCAGCGCCTGCGCGATATGCAACGCGCTCTCGGCCTGCGCGTTGCAGCGCAGGTGCAGGGTTTCCAGACCTTTCAGCATCACCCACGCGTTGAACGGCGATAACGCGCCGCCGGTGTGCTTGATATAAGGTTCCGCCGTTTTGCGGATGAACTCGCGGGTGCCGCAGATCACGCCGCCAAGGCAGCGGCCCTGACCGTCGATATGCTTGGTGGCGGAATAGACGATGACGTCGGCGCCAAGCTCCGCCGCCTTGGAAAACGCAGGCGTGGCGAAGACGTTGTCGACAATCACCAGCGCGCCCTTGGCATGGGCAATTTCGGCCACGCCTTTGACGTCGATGACTTCCAGCGTCGGATTGGAGACGGATTCCAGAAACACGGCCTTGGTGTCGTCGCGCACGGCGGCTTTCCATGCCGCAAGGTCGGTGCCGTCGACAAAGGTGACCTCGACCCCGAAGCGGGTCAGCACGTCCTCAAGGATATACAGACACGATCCGAACAGCGCCTTGGCGGACACCACATGGTCGCCCGCCTTCAGCATGGAGGTCAGCGCCCCACTGACGGCAGCCATACCCGACGCGGTGGCAAATGCGTCCTCGGTGCCTTCCAGCGCGGCAATGCGGTCCTCGAACATGCGCACGGTGGGGTTGCCATAGCGGGCGTAGATGAACTCGTCGGGGCCGCTCTCGATGAAGCGGGCCTCGGCCTGCTCGGGGCTGTCATAGACGAAGCCTTGGGTCAGGAAGATCGCTTCGGACATTTCGCCATATTGGGAACGGCGCGTGCCGCTGTGGACGGATTTCGTGCGGGGGGACCAGTCTTGTGTCATGTCATCCTCGTGCGGGCACTTGCCCGAATAAAAAAGCCTCCACCGGGAAAAGGGGGAGGCTCATAGCAATCCATCCTCTTTAGCAGCATATTTAACGTGGCCCGCAATCCGGTAACAAATCGCCACGGGAGAGGAAATACGCCGCTGGGCTGGCGAGGTCAAGGCTGTGGGGTTCACAGGGGGTGAGGTCTGCTTGGAACCCACTTTGCAGATCTTCTACGGTGCGGCTAAAGTCGGCTTCATACATGTCGTGAACAGAACCGTGACGAAAGCAATCCCAGTTTTTCTGAGGATAACCGGTCGCTGGGCTATTCCAGGAAATGAGAAAAGGATTCAAAAATGTCGGAGCATGGATATGAGGACGGGCGCCTTAACCTACCGTTTGTCGGAATCTGTACCTTTGGCAAATATCCATACGTCGAAGACTGGAACGCAATAGACGCGGATGTGGCCGTTCTGGGTGCGCCTTATGATTTCGGGTGCCAATGGCGGTCAGGTGCCCGCATGGGCCCGCGCGCCATTCGCGAAGCCTCCACTCTCTTTTCCTTCGGTCATGCCGGCGCATACGATCACGAAGATGACATAACTTATCTGGAGCCATCAAAGGTCAAGATCGTCGATATCGGTGATGCGGACATTATTCATACCGATACGATGAAAAGCCACGCGAACATCGAATATGGTGTTCGCAAAATTCTTGCCGCAGGCGCTATTCCCGTCGTCATGGGAGGCGATCATTCGGTCAACATCCCTTGTATCAATGCCTTTGACGATCAAGGACCGATACATGTCGTGCAGATCGACGCGCATCTCGATTTTGTCGATGAACGTCACGGCGTAAGATTTGGTCATGGAAACCCGATGCGTCGCGCCGCTGAAAAGCCCTATGTGACGGGGCTGAGCCAAATCGGCATTCGCAACGTCTCCTCGACCGCGCGCGAAGGCTATGTGGATGCCCGCCAAATGGGATCGGACATTCAATCTGTGCGCCAGTTTCGAAAATTGGGTGTCGAGGGTATGTTGGATCGTATTCCAGAGGCTGCCCGGTACTACCTGACGATCGATATCGACGCCTTTGATCCGTCAATTGCACCCGGAACCGGAACGCCCAGCCACGGCGGGTTTATCTATTACGAGGTGTTGGAACTGATTGACGGGCTTGCCAGGCGTGGCAGCATTGTGGGCGTCGATCTGGTCGAAGTGGCGCCTGATTACGACCCTACAGGGTGCACATCGACGCTCGCAGCACAGGTACTGATGAACACCATAGGGCGCATCCTGCATCACAGAGAGATTGCCGTCAGTTGAGAGAAGTGGGCATTCGTGGCTTCAGCATTGCCGACTGCTTTGTCCGGCATGGCAGGCTATGGCGCAAATCGCCAAAGCGTGAAGCCTTATCGGGGTCGCCAGGCAGTACCGAAAGTCAGCCTTGGGTGCCAATTCAACAAAGCATCGGAACACGCCTTAAATTACGGCACCGCTTGACAGTTTGCCAGCTCCGCTCCAAGCCTTGGCGCTATGTTTGACGTCCGCCCAGTGGCCTATGTGATCGGCCTGCTTACCGCCAGCCTCGGGGCTTCGATGCTTGTGCCGATGGCGCTGGACCTGTGGGTGGGCAACGGGCATTGGGCCGCATTCGCCGAAAGCGCGATCATCACAGGCGGGACAGGCTTTCTGATGGCGGTGGCGACCGCAAACGGGGCGGGGGACCGACTGACCCTTCAGCAAACCTTCCTGCTGACCACCGGCGTCTGGTTTGCGCTGCCGGTATTCGGGGCGTTGCCGATGTATCTGGGCGCGACCGAGGCGCGGTATGTCGACGCGTTCTTCGAGTCCATGTCTGGCCTGACCACCACCGGCGCGACCGTGTTCACCGGGCTGCAAGACCTGCCGGACGGTTTGAAGCTGTGGCGCTCCATGCTGCAATGGTTCGGCGGCATCGGCATCATCGTGGTCGCCATGGTGTTCCTGCCGGAATTGCGCGTGGGCGGTATGCAGATTTTCCGCTCCGAGGCGTTTGACACCATGGGCAAGGTGTTGCCGCGCGCCGTGCAGATCGCGGCCCAGATTTCCTATTTCTACGTCGGCCTGACCATTGCCTGCGCCGTGTCCTATGTCATCGTGGGGATGCCTCCCTTCGAGGCGATCAATCATTCGTTGACGACGATGTCCACGGGCGGGTTCTCGACCTCCGATGCGTCTTTCGGGGTCTATCAGGGCGCGCCGGAATATGTGGCGGCGCTGTTCATGATCCTCGCGTCGCTGCCCTTCGTGCGCTATGTGCAGCTGCTGTCGGGCTCTGCCAAGCCGCTGTTGAAGGACAGCCAGTTACGCGCCTATCTGGCGACGATTTTCGGCTTCACCATCGTGTTCACCGTGTTCCGTCTGTTTGTCTTCGGCGATCACCCCGAAGAGGGTTTCCGCGAGGGGATATTCAACGTGGTCTCCATCATCTCCGGCACGGGCTATGCCAGTGTGGACTACCAGTTGTGGGGCAGCTTTGCCGTGGCGAGCTTCTTCTTCCTTGGCCTGATCGGCGGCTGCGCCGGCTCGACCGCGTGCTCGGTCAAGATTTTCCGCTACCAGTTGCTTTTCGCCTCGATCAAGGCGCAGATCCGCCGCATCCACACGCCACACGGCATCTTCCAGCCGCGCTATGACGGCAAGCCGGTCAGCGACGACGTGCTGTCCTCGGTCATGTCGTTCTTCGTGCTCTTCGTGGTCTCGCTGGGGATGCTGTCGGTATTGCTGGGCCTGACGGGTCTCGATTTCATCACATCGGTGTCCGGTGCCGCCTCGGCGATTGCCAATATCGGCCCCGGCCTTGGCAGCCAGATCGGCCCGTCGGGCAATTTCGGCGGGCTGAACGACACCGCCAAGTGGCTGCTGGCCGCTGGTATGCTCATCGGGCGGCTGGAGCTTCTGGCCGTCTATGCCCTTTTCACCATTCGTTTCTGGAGAGCCTGACATGTCCACCAAACCCCTAGGCGCACAGCTGTCACATATGTTGAAGACCCGTGGCGTGGGGGTGATCTTCGGCATCCCCGGTGTCCATAATCAGGAGATGTATCGCGGGATCGAGGAGGCGGGGATCACCCATGTGCTGGCCCGCAACGAGCAGGGCGCGGGCTTCATGGCGGACGGCTACGCGCGGGCGACCGGCAAGCCCGGCGTGGCCTATGTGATTACAGGGCCGGGATTGTGCAACATTATGAACCCCGTGGGGCAGGCTTATTCGGATAGCGTGCCGCTGCTGGTGATTGCATCCTGTCTTGACGAAACCGTGGCCACCCGTGGTCAGTTGCACCAGATGCTGGACCAAGAGGGCGCAGGTGCGACCGTTGCCGACTGGTCCGAGACCGCGCGCACGGCGGATGCCGCCTACCACCTGATCGACCGTGCGCTGCTGGAGTTCCAGACCTCGCGCGCGCGACCCAAGCTGATGAACGTGCCGATCGCGGTTCTGGAAGCGGACGCAGCGCCCGCAGGGGACCGTTCGGTGCAGGTTGCGTTCGATGCTCCGAACTCCGGTCAAATTTACCGCATCGCGGGGATGCTTAAGGACGCCAAACGTCCGGTGGTGATCCTCGGCGGCGGCGCGCGCAGGACAGGTGACCTTGCAGAGCAGGTGGCCACCAAATCGGGGGCCGCCGTGTTTATGACCAATGCGGGGCGGGGGCTGTATCCCGACGACGGGCCACGCAGCTTCGGGGCGTGCCTTGGCCGCGCCGGCAGTCTGGATATCTTCGCGCAGGCCGATCTGGTTCTGGTCTTGGGCAGCGAGCTGTCCGAATGCGACCTGTGGCGCGGCCCGCTGGGCCATGACTGCCCGCTGATCCGCGTCGATCTGGACCCGGAGGTGCTGGCCGACCGCCACAATGTCACCGATCCGGTGCTGGCCGACTGCACGGTCTTCTGCGAGGCGCTTTTGGCGGCGATGGAGCCCACAGACAGCGACTGGGACGCCGCCACCATTACCGCGACGCGGGCGCAATGGCGGGCCGAGACCGACGCCGACCGTCCGGGCATCGTGCCGCTGGTCGACGCATTGCGGTCGGTGCTGCCGCCCGAGGCGATGATCTTCTCCGACATGACGCAGTTCGCCTATGTCGCCAACGAGACCTTCCCGATGGAGCGCCCCGGCCACTGGCACCATCCCTCCGGCTTCGGCACGCTTGGCTATTCCTTGCCTGCCGCCATCGGCGGCAAGGTGGGGGCGGGGGACAAACCGGTGATCTCGATCAACGGCGACAGCGGCTTCCAGTACAACATTCAGGAACTGGCAACAGCGGTGGAACTGGGCCTGACCCTGCCCATTATCGTCTGGGACAACGGCAAGCTGAAAGAGATCGAGGACAGCATGATCAACGCCCAGATCGCGCCCAATGCGGTGGTCGCCCGCAACCCTGATTTCTGCAAGCTGGCGGAAGCCTATGGCGCCCGCGCGGTTGCCCCGCGTTCACTGGAGGCGTTCAAACAAGCGGTCACGGACGCGCTGGCCGCAGATGGGCCCACGCTGATCCATGTGACGCCGGAGACGGCTGGGGGTTAAGTATTCAGACGACGACGGACCGGAATTTACTTCATTTTAACACGGCATTGTGACGATCCATTCTTGCACGAAACTTTTTGTACATTGGTTCTACGGCCATATTCCTCTTATATCCGTTGGTAGAGGAACAGTAACGTGTTTGAGAAAGTGCAGACATTCGGCGACAAGCTACTAAGTAGGCTCGGTCATCACTTAGCGGGAAAGCTTCACTCGCAGCACGCCAAGTATAAACCGCTCGCTCATATTGATTTCGACCAGCTTTGCCAAACTCTTCAACCCGGTGATATCGTTTTGGTCGAGGGGAACGAGAGAATTTCAAGCGCGATAAAGTATCTAACCCAGTCTACCTGGTCACATGCCGCCTTGTTTGTTGGCGATGCGCTTCCTGACACAAGCGACGGATCGGAACGTCCCCGTCTCATTGAAGTCAACTTGCATGAAGGTTGCGTTGCATCGCCTCTGGGGAAGTATAATGGCTTCAACCTGAGAATTTGTAGGGCAAGTGCTTTGAGCGACTCGGAGCGCGATGCGTTGATCACATTTATGATTGGCAAACTTGGCGTGAGCTATGATCTGCGCAACATCTTCGACTTGCTGCGCTACTTTCTCCCAACACCGCCGATCCCAATCCGATGGCGGCGCAGGATGCTGGCCCTCGGGTCTGGTGATCCTACACGGGCGATCTGTTCTACGTTAATCGCGCAGGCGTTCCAGTCGATCAATTACCCCATTCTTCCGAACGTTTCATCATCTGATGCCGCGACGACAGAGGCCCGTCGTGAGATTTTTCATATCCGCGACTATTCTCTGTTTGCCCCGCGTGATTTCGATCTGTCACCGTACATGCAGGTTGTAAAACCAAGTTTGGAAGGGGGGTTCGATTTCCATAGTCTGGTTTGGGAAAAAAGTGACGGTAGTGACGGTCGGCGGTCAACCGATGATCGCCCGAACAACGACAATGATGTCTCGACGATTGATTAGGGGCTCTGCTCCAAGTCTAAAAGCATTACTCCCAGCACCCCACCAGCACCGTCATATCGCTGCCCAGAACCGCCAGATCCTCGGGGTCGAGTTGGGTGGTGCTGTCGGAGGCTGCCGCGACCATGCCGTTTTCGCTCAGGAATGTCGCCAGTTCGCTGGATTTCAAAGCGAAGCGCACGGAGGCGGGCAGGGCCTTGCCGGTCACGTAATGGTCGACCAGCATGCCGGTGACCGCGCCGGTCATGTCCATGACAGGGCCGCCTACGTCGCCGAGCAGGGCTTCCAGATCGAGCCGCTTCAACTCCGCCTCGCCGCCAAGACCTTTCAGGTCTTCCAGCGTGCCATAGGTCATCGTCGGCGCGTCCAGCGCGCCCTCGTAGGAATAACCTGCGACGGCAACCGGCGCACGCAAACGGCCGATGGTTGTGGCAAGCCGCGCGTAGTTGATCGGGACGAGGCTGGTCGTCGGTTCCAGCAGGGCCAGTCCGTTGCCCGTGGCCGTCACATTGGCCTCATAGGTTCCGTCCAGCGTGATGCGCCCGCAGGCCGCCACGGCTTGCGCGGTGGTCAGCACATGGCCGCGCCCGTCGACATAGAAGCCGGACCGCGACAGCTTGGGCTGGCGCACGTCCAGACCAGACAGCAGGTCGATGCTTTGCGCCGAAGCATCTGACAGGTCGGGGGACAGGGCACCTTCGGTCACGACCAAGCTGTCCTGCATGATCTCGATCACCCGGGCCATGTCTGTGGCCTTGGCAGGGGGGTAGACTAGCGTAAACCCCTTGACATACCCGCCCTCGGCGCGGGCGTAGGAGTACGAATGGATTTCGTCGTTCTGCCCCGTCAGCGTGAAGGAATTGCGGTTTCTGGACCGCTCGCCCTCCACCGGCACGATCTCCAGCGTCTGCATGATCTCGTAGAGACCGTAGAGCGTGTCGTTATCGCCCGCCTGCGAGATGAGCAGCACCTGCACGCCGGAGCCGTCTTTCTCGGCATATTGCACGAAGGGGTATTCGTATTTGTCGAACTCCACGAGGCCGATGGGCATGGTGATTTCCAGCCCGGCTTTCGACTCCTTGACCTGACCCAACCCCAGAGCGGCCAGCGCGCCGGTGTAATTGTCCATCAGCACCTTGCGCTGCCTGGTGGTCAGGATACCGGTGACGTCATAGCCGTTCCTGCTTTGCCACTCGCCCATGGAATTGCGGGTGCCGCGCCCAAAAGAGCCGTCGATGGCCGCGTTGTAGTGGCCGAACCATTGCAGGGCGACCTGAAGCTCTTTCTTCTGGTCGCGGCTAAGCAGGGCCTCATTGGCGCGGGCCTCGCGCGGGGTTTCGTCCAACTCGACGGGCGCAGGCAAGGCTTGCGGCGCGACGGCTTCGGGCGCAGGGGGCTGCGTGACGCTGCCGCCGATGGGCCAGAATTGCTGTGTGTAGGGTCCGTTGTCGGACACGTAGCTGTCACGCGGGATGATGCCCGCCCCACGCAACTGGCGCAGCTTGGCTTCGGCCTCGGTCTCGCTGTAGGGGCCAAGGGCCAGCGCATACCAGCCGGACCGCAGGCGGAAGCCGTTTACGTCCTTCAACTCGGCCCCGTAGGCGCGGGCGCGTTCCTGCGCGGTGCGCAAATCGGGCAGGGCCTCGACCTGAACCCACGACTGGGAGAACGCGGGAAACGCCACGCTGGATGCGGTCAATAACAAAGCTGCAAATACACTGCGCGACATACTCAAATCCCCATTCATAAATCAGGCGATCTGCGAGCCGCCCCGAATCTGTTGGCGCAAGTTATCACTTGGGGCGGCAGGTGCATCTGAAAAGGACGTGAGCGGTTAAGGGCTCTGTTGATTGACCCCCCCACACGGGTTGCCTATTGAGAGGCCAAATGAACTTCAGGGCGAGCATCATGGCCGAAAAGCTGCAAAAACCGCGCTCCTTTCAGGAGATCATCATGCGTCTGCAAAGCTATTGGGCAGCGCAGGGCTGCGCGGTGTTGCAGCCCTATGACATGGAAGTGGGGGCAGGGACGTTCCACCCTGCGACAACGCTGCGCGCACTGGGCTCCACGCCGTGGTCGGCTGCCTATGTGCAACCGTCCCGCCGCCCCACCGACGGGCGCTATGGCGACAGCCCGAACCGGTGGCAGCATTACTACCAGTATCAGGTGATCATCAAACCTTCGCCGCCCGATTTGCAGGCGCTCTACCTCGGCTCTCTAGAGGCCATCGGCATCGACATGAAGATGCACGACATCCGCTTCGTCGAAGATGACTGGGAAAGCCCGACGCTGGGCGCATGGGGGCTGGGCTGGGAGGTCTGGTGCGACGGCATGGAAGTGTCGCAGTTCACCTATTTCCAGCAGGTGGGCGGCCACGACTGCAAGCCGGTGTCAGGCGAGCTGACCTACGGGTTGGAGCGCCTCGCCATGTATGTGCTGGGCTTCGACGACGGCAACGAGATGCCGTTCAACGACCCCGACGCACCGATCCCGCTGACCTATGGCGACGTGTTCCGCGAGGCGGAGGCGCAATACGCCCGCTGGAACTTCGACGTGGCCGACACCGACACGCTGCTGCAACACTTCAAGGACGCGGAGGCCGAATGCGCCCGCATCCTCGCGCAGCCCGCGGAAGACCCCAAAACCGGCCGTCGCATCGTCATGGCGCAGCCTGCCTATGATCAGGCCATCAAGGCGTCGCACCTGTTCAACCTGCTGGACGCGCGGGGCGTGATCTCGGTCACCGAGCGTCAGGCCTATATCGGGCGGGTGCGCACGTTGGCGGTCGCCTGTGCGGATGCCTTCGTGCAGACGAAAGCGGGCGGCTACACGCCGGAAAACGCGGCATGAATGGCAAGTATATCGGGATCGGGCTGATGGTCATCGCATTGATTGCGGGCGCAAGCCTCTACTACCTGCAAGTCTACCATTTCTACGAGCCGGTAGAGGCTCCGGACGCGGTGCAACTGGTCTCCGTCGCTACCGGCGAGCCGGAGGAGATCATCGCCGACGACATTACCGCGATCGACGCCACCTCGTCGCCCATCCGCTACCGCGCGTGTTTCACCACGCCCATGTCCCATTCCATGCTGACGGAAACCTACCAACTGGCAGACGGGGCGATCCCCCTCACTGCGCCGGACTGGTTCGACTGCTTCGACGCCACGGAGATTGGCGCGGCGCTGGAAGACGGCACCGCGCTGGCCTTCTTGGGCCGCGAAAACATCGAATACGGGGTGGACCGCATCGTGGTCATCTTCGAGGACGGGCGCGGCTATGTGTGGCAGCAGCTCAATGATTGCGGGCAAAAGGCCTATGACGGCACCGCCGTCGGCCCCGAATGCCCGGCACGACCGACAGAAAGCAACTGATATGCCTGATCTTCTGATCGAACTCTTCTCCGAGGAAATTCCTGCGCGGATGCAGGGCAAGGCCGCGGCTGATCTGAAAAAGCTGGTCACCGATGGCTTGGTCGAAGCGGGGCTGACCTATGCCTCCGCCGGTGCGTTCTCGACGCCGCGCCGCTTGGCGCTGTCGGTGGAGGGGCTGCTGGCCGCATCGCCCGCCGTGAAGGAAGAACGCAAAGGCCCGAAAGTAGGCGCGCCGGAGCAGGCTTTGGCGGGCTTCCTGCGCTCGACCGGATTGACGCAAGACCAGCTGGAGGCCCGCGACGACAAGAAAGGTCAGGTCTGGTTCGCCGTGATCGACAAGCCGGGCCGTCCGGCGGCGGAGATCGTGGCGGATGTGCTGGAGCAGACCGTGCGCACCTTCCCTTGGCCGAAGTCGATGCGATGGGGTGACGGTACTTTGCGGTGGGTGCGTCCGTTGCATTCGATCCTGTGCATCCTGTCCGATGAGGCAGGGGCAGAGGTGGTCCCGCTGGACATTGACGGCATCAAGGCTGGCGACACCACGCACGGCCACCGCTTCATGGCGACGGACGCCTTTTCCGTAACGTCTTTCGATGATTACGCGGCGAAGTTGAAGCGTGCCAAGGTGGTTCTGGATGCTTCCGAGCGGGCCGATCACATCTGGGCAGAGGCCACCAATCAGGCGTTCGCGCAGGGTATGGAAGTGGTCGAGGATCGCGGGCTTCTGACCGAGGTCGCAGGGCTGGTCGAATGGCCTGTGGTGCTGCTGGGCAAGATCGAGGAGCAATTCTTGGACCTGCCGCCGGAGGTGCTGAAAACCTCGATGAAAGAGCACCAGAAGTTCTTTTCGGTCAAGAACCCCAAGACGGGCCGGATCGAGCAATATGTGACCGTCGCCAATATCGAGACCGCCGATCAGGGCGCGACCATTCTGGCGGGCAACGGGCGGGTGCTGTCGGCACGTCTGGCCGACGCGAAGTTCTTCTGGGAGAACGATTTGCGTATTGCCAAAGCGGGGATGCAGCCGTGGATTGATGCGCTTTCGAGTGTGACGTTCCACAACAAGCTGGGGTCGCAGAAAGAACGTATCGACCGCATCGCCGCTCTGGCGCGTGAGATTGCCCCTGCGGTCGGGGCTGATCCCGATCTGGCAGAGCAGGCGGCGCGGGTGGCCAAGGCCGATCTGTCGTCTGAAATGGTTTATGAATTCCCTGAACTTCAAGGGCTTATGGGGCGTTACTACAGTGACGCCGCAGGTTTGCCACCCGAAGTGGGCGCGGCCTGTGAGGAGCACTACTCGCCGCTGGGGCCGTCGGATGACGTGCCGACTGCACCTGTATCTGTGGCGGTCGCTTTGGCCGACAAGATCGACCTGCTGACGGGGTTCTGGGCGATTGACGAGAAGCCAACAGGCTCGAAAGACCCGTTTGCGCTGCGGAGGGCGGCGTTGGGTGTTATTCGGTTGGTCACTGAAAACCAGACGAAGCTTGAATTGCTAAAGTTACTTTCATTTGCAAATGGCGTAATTAGCACAGCAATTAGACGGTTTGAGGATTCAAAGTTAGAAGATTACTTGAAACAGGCTAGTCAAGATTTGGACATTCCTGTTGAAGATTTGCGTGCGGCTCATTCAAAAGCAAAAGAGGATGCCAAGCAGTTCGACGATAGTATCGGAAGTATGTTTCGGTACTTCAGAATGGGAGCAGGCGCACGGGCTTTGCTTGGGATGAATTTAGACGAAATGCCATTCGTAAAATCAATCAGGCGCGGGCCGGACCTCCTCTCCTTCTTCCACGACCGCCTCAAAGTCTTCCTCAAAGACAAGGGCATCCGCCACGACATCATCGACGCCTGTATCGCCATGCCAAACAATGACGACCTGACCCTGTTGGTGAAGCGGGCAGAGGCGCTCTCGGAAACGCTCAAAACCGACGACGGCGAAAACCTGATCCAGGGGTTCAAGCGGGCGAACAACATCCTCTCGGCGGAGGAGGAGAAAGACGGCGTGTCCTACGAGTTGGACCCAGACCCGAAATTCGCCGAAAACGACGAGGAAAAGGCGCTGTTTGCTGCTCTCGACCAAGCCGAGGCCACAATCAAGCCCGCGATGGAGCAGGAAGACTTCACCACCGCCATGGCCGCCATGGCCAAGCTGCGCGGCCCGATTGATGCGTTTTTCGAGGCCACACAGGTGAACTCGGACAACCAGATCGTGCGCCGCAACCGGTTGTGCCTGCTGCACCGCATCCGCACCATTTGCGGCGGAGTGGCCGATCTGACCAAGATCGAAGGGTAACACCCGCCAAAATTCTGCGCCCCGCCACTGCGTCACGCTTGCGCGGTGGCGCGACTGCCCTATGCTGCGCCGCAGTATGCTAGACCGTCTGAACTTCGAGCTGATAACGCCCACCGCCGCGATCCAGCGCAAGCTGCATGGTGCGCGGGCGAAATGCCTGCAACGGCTGATCCGGCTGGACATGCCGGTGCCAGACACGGTCGCCCTGTCGATCCCGCTGGTGCGGGCGATTGCGGGCGGGCAACAGCCCGACATGACGACGCTTCTGGGGCATTTCGGCAGTTGGCCGGTGCTGTCCGTGCGCTCCTCTCCGGTGATGCCGGATTGGGGTGGGCCGGGGACGATCCTCAACATCGGCATGAATCGCACGAACGAGGCGTTCTTTGCGTCGAAGCTGGGCTCCAGAGCCGCTGCGGCGCTGCACCTGACGTTCATTCGCTCCTACGCGGTCGACGTGGCGCGGCTGGATGACGAGATGTTCGACATTCCTGATTTGACCGTCGACAAGGCCCTGAGCGCCTATGAGGACGAAACCGACGAGGCATTCCCGCAAGACATCGAAACGCAGCTTGCCAACGTGCTGAAGTCCATGGCCCGCGCGTGGGAAGGCACCTCGGCCCGGCTGTTGCGCATGTCCAAGGGCGCGCCGGAAGAGGCGGGGCTGGGGCTGGTCGTGCAGCGCATGGCGTTCGGCATGGGCAAGGGCGAAAGCGGCTCCGGCGTGATCCAGTTCATCAATTCCGACAGCGGTGAGGCGCAGGAGGTTGGCCGCTACAAGCGCCAGAGCCAGGGCCGCGATGCGCTGAGCGGGCCGCATGACGACACGATGTATCTGACCCGCGACGAACGCGGCCCCTCGCTGGAGGAGTCGCAGCCGGATGTCTACGCGGAGCTGTGCCGTCTGGGCGATATCGGCCGCACCGGCCTGCGCGAAGAGATGCAGATCGAATTCACCGTGGAGGGCGGCAAACTGTTCATCCTCGACGCGATCAACACCCCCCGCTCGGCCCGTGCGGAAGTGGCGGTGGCGACCAAGCTGGCCAATGACGAAATCATCTCGCGCGAGGATGCCGTGCTGCGGATCGAGCCGCGCGCGTTGTCCGAGTTGCTGCACCAACAGGTTGCGCCTAAAGCGAAACGCGACGTGTTCGCCCGTGGCATCGCCGCCAGCCCCGGCGCTGCGACCGGCAAGCTGGTCTTCGACAGCTTCGCCGCCCAGACCGCCGCCGCGCAGGGCGAGGCGTGTATTCTGGTGCGTCGGGAGACCAGCCCCGAGGACGTGCGCGGCATGCACGCGGCCAAAGGCATCCTGACCGAACGGGGCGGGGCCAACGGCCACGCCGCCGTGATTGCGCGCGGGCTGGGCCTGCCTTGCGTCGCCGGTGCCACCGGGATCGACGTGAACACCAAGGCCCGCACCGTCACCGGCGCGGATGGCCGCGTGTTCGGCGAGGGCGACGTGGTGACGCTGGACGGCACCAAGGGGCAGGTGCTGGTGGGGGCCATGCCAATGATCGGTGCCGCGATTGACGGCGCGTTCCGCGAGTTGCTGAGCTGGGCCGACGAGATGCGCGACATCGGTGTCCGGGCCAATGCCGACACGCCGGAGGACGCCGAACTTGCCAGCCTGTTCAACGCCGAAGGCATCGGGCTGTGCCGGACGGAGCATATGTTTTTCGACGAGGACCGCCTGACCGTCCTGCGCGAGGCGATCTTTGCCGAAGAGGCCGAGGACCGCGCGGCGGCCCTGTCGCGGCTCTTGCCGATGCAACGCGCGGACTTCGCCGAGATGTTCCGCATCATGGCACCGCGCCCCGTCTGCTTGCGCCTTTTCGACCCGCCCTTGCACGAATTCCTGCCATCCACCCGTGCGGGCATCGTGGAGTTGGCCGACGCGCTGGACATGAGTGCGCGGGAGGTGCAGGCCCGTGTGGATGATCTGTCCGAGGTCAACCCGATGCTGGGCATGCGCGGTGTGCGGCTGGGGATCACCGTGCCGGAGATCTACGAGATGCAGGCCCGCGCGATCTTCGAGGCCGCGATAGAGGCCTCAGCCGAGGGGGCCGCGATGGTACCCGAGATCATGATCCCGCTGGTCTCGGCCAAGCGCGAGGTCGAGATCGTCAAATCGCGCATCGACGCCGTCGCGGCGGATGTGATGAGCGAGACCGGCAAGAAGCTGGAATACCGCCTAGGTGTGATGGTGGAGACCCCCCGCGCCGCATTACGGGCAGGGGATATCGCCACCCATGCCAGCTTCCTCAGCTTCGGCACGAACGACATGACCCAGATGACATACGGGTTGTCGCGCGACGACGCCGGGCGGTTCATGTCGGACTACGTCAAGCAAGGCGTGTTCGCGGAAGACCCGTTTCTGGCGCTTGATCAGGACGGTGTGGGGGAGCTTTTGGCGCTGGCCTCCGAACGGGGGCGGCATGTGCGCTCCAAGCTGACCCTGTCGGTCTGCGGGGAGCATGGCGGCGATCCCGAAAGCATCGCGTTTTGCCGCTCTTTGGGGATGGACTACGTGTCCTGTTCGCCGTATCGCGTGCCCGTCGCGCGGCTTGCAGCAGCGCAGCTGGCGATTCGCAAACCGTTGGATGACGGCGGCGATTACGAATTTCCCGAGGATGACGGATTTGTCCCGTTGTAGGGACACGACACTACATCTTGAGCAGTTTCGGCGGATTTAAGTCGAATTGACGCGGTTTGGGCCCTCTGGGTGGCATTTGCAAAGCTCTGCCATTAAGTGACGCGGCTGACGGCCATCTGGGGGCTGTTGTAGCGGGGTCTGGCCCCAAGGCAGAGAGTAATGTGTATTTATCGTACAGCTCTAAGGGCTGTCGGCGCGCTTTGCGTCGCGATGTCCGTCAATTCCGCAGTGGCGGATGGCGTGGCGTCCACTTCGTCGGGGACATCCCTCGCATTCAATTCGGCACTGCTTCAGGCAGAGCGTATGAACCGGGAAGGCCTGGCCTCCCTCCAGCCGGAACGGCTGATCAAGATTTCCACCCCTGTCGGCCGCAAGGGCGTCGGCGCGGGCAAACTCATCACCGACGCGGCCACATTGCGGGCGTTGCCTGCGGCAACCGGTGGTCAGCAATGGCGCTGCCTTGCCGAGGCGCTGTATTTCGAAGCGCGCGGCGAGACAGTCAAGGGCCAGATCGCCGTGGCCGAAGTGATCCTGAACCGCGTGTCCTCTTCGCGCTTTCCTGACACCGTCTGCGGCGTCATCAAGCAAGGCACGGGGCGCAAATACGCCTGCCAGTTCACCTATACCTGCGACGGCCATCCGGAGCGGATTTCCGAGCCTGCCGCGTTCGACCGCGTGGGCAAAATCGCCCGCATGATGCTGAACGGCGCACCGCGCAATCTGTCCGGTGGGGCAACGTTCTACCACACCACCGCCGTCAATCCGCGTTGGGCGCGCAAGTTCCGCCGCACCGCGCGTCATGGCGTGCATCTGTTCTACGCGCGGTCGTAGCACCCCGTAGACGGCGCTAAATTGGTCGCAAATGGGCTGTTGCGTGTGCGGGCTTGCCTGCTAGACACCGCGCAACCCCGATTGCGACCGGAAGGCCCGCGCCCATGAGTTCCGATATCCGACTGGCCTTTGCGCACCCGTCCGAGCGGGCCGCTGCCACATCCGGCACCGAGTTGCGCGACCGCATTTCCCTGCGGGACCACATCCGCGAAGTCGAGATCGGCGCGTTCCAGCAGGAACGCGGCAGTCTGCAACGCATCTGCTTCAACGTGGTGGTCGAGGTGAAACTGCCGGAGTTGACCGGTGCGGGCGGCGTGGATGACGATGTCGACAAGATCCTGTCCTATGACACCATCACCGAGGCCATCGACCGTGAATTGCAGGCGGAGCGGCTGAACCTGCTTGAAACGCTGGCCGCCAAGGTGGCCGAGGATATACTGGCCGACCCCCGCGCCGCGCGGGTGTTCGTGCGCATTGAAAAGCTGGACCGCGGACCGGGCGCGCTTGGCGTCGAGATCGTTCGCGACCGCGACATGATCGCCCGCGCGACCGAAACAGGCACGGACGTCGCGCCGCTGGTGGCCTATCTGGGCAATGATGTGATCGGCTCCGACAGGCTGCCAAAGGTGCTCGACGCGCTTCAGGGTCAGGGCGTGCCCGTTATCCTGTGTGTGCCGATGGGGCAGGTTGCCGCCCCGCGTGCCGACCACCCCGCCGCGCAACGGCGCATCGACCTGCTGGCGCTGGAACAGAACGCCTGGGTGCTGGCCGCCCGCGACCGCCGCTGCGTCGTGGTCTCCAGCCGGACAGAGCTGGACTGGGCGATCAAGCATGACCAGATGAGCGTCTGGGCGCCCTCCAAGCTGGTGCTTGATGCGACGGACGGGCCGGACGCGGACACGAGCGACGCGGTGGTGCTGGCGCAATGGCTGGGGCGCGAGTTCGACGCGCTGCGCGTGGTGTCGGTCGGGGATATGGTCCACGGCGCGGGCGACATCGTGGCGGTGGACGAGTTGTTGGCCAACGGGTTGAAGCTGCGTTAGACACCGGCCCATGTCAGTATATTTTCGCCCGATCATCCAATCCGACCTGAAAATTCCCGCCGGTGCGGTGCCGCTTCTCGGCGGCCCCTTGTGGTTCGACCATGTCGAGCCGCTTGAGCGCGGTGCAAGTCACGCGCTGATGCCGGTGCGCGACCTGCCGCCAGCGCTATTGGACAGCCTGACCCATCCACGCGTATTGCCGAACCTGCCCAAAGACCGATGCGCCCTCATGGGCGTGCTGAACGTCACGCCGGATAGCTTCTCGGACGGTGGCAAGTTCCACGACGCGGACGCCGCGGTGGCCCATGCCAAGGCGATGGTGGAGGCAGGGGCGGACATTCTCGACATCGGCGGCGAAAGCACGCGGCCCGGTGCGGCGCTGGTATCAGAGGTAGAGGAGGTCGCTCGCACGGCCCCCGTCATCACCGCGATCAGGGCTGCAGGCATCGAGGTGCCGATCTCCATCGACACGCGCAAGGCGGTGGTGGCAGAGGCGGCGCTGTCGGCGGGCGCGACTATGCTCAACGATGTGTCCGCCATGACCTTCGACGAGGCGATGGCGGGGGTGGCGGAACGCTCCGGCGCGCCGATTTGCCTGATGCACGCGCAGGGCGATCCGGCGACCATGCAGCAGGACCCGCACTACGACGATGTGCTGCTCGACGTCTACGAGCATCTGGCCGAACGGATCGCGGCGGCGGAAGCGGCGGGCATCAACAAGACACACGTCATCGTCGACCCCGGCATCGGCTTCGGCAAGACGCAGGCGCACAACCTGGCGCTGATCCGGGGCTTGAGCCTGTTTCACATGCTTGGCTGCCCGATCCTGCTCGGGGTCTCACGAAAACGTTTCATCGGTAACATTTGCGGGGTGGAGCGGGCGGAAGACCGCGCATTGGGCTCGGTCGCGGCCGCAATTGAAGGGGTCAGGCAGGGTGTTCAGATCATCCGTGCCCATGATATAGAGGCGCACCGGCAAGCCTTTACCCTGTGGCGGGCCATTAAGACCTAACAACCATATCCGCGCAGCACTCGCGGTCAGCAAGACAGGAACGCCGCATATGGCACGGAAATTCTTCGGCACCGACGGAGTGCGCGGCCGCGCGAACACCTATCCCATGACCGCCGAGATGGCGTTGAAACTGGGGGCCGCTGCCGGTCGTTATTTTCGCAAGGATCAGGCGCGCCACCGCGTCGTGATCGGCAAGGACACCCGCCTGTCGGGCTATATGTTCGAGAACGCGCTGACGGCGGGATTTACCTCCACCGGTATGGACGTGCTGCTGCTGTCGCCGGTGCCCACGCCTGCTGTGGGGATGCTGACGACGTCGATGCGGGCCGATGTGGGCGTGATGATCTCCGCCTCGCACAACCCGCATTACGACAACGGCATCAAGTTCTTCGGCCCCGACGGATACAAGCTATCGGACGAGGACGAAGCGGCGATCGAGGCCTTGTTGGAGGAAGAGATTCAGCCGGCCCAAGCGCAAAATATCGGCCGCGCCAAGCACATCTATGACGGAAAGTTCCGCTATAACGAGCGGGTCAAATCGACGCTGCCCAACGGCATGACGCTACAGGGCCTGAAAGTCGTGATCGACTGCGCCAATGGCGCCGCCTATGCCACAGCGCCGGAAGTTCTGTGGGAGCTTGGGGCGGAGGTGATCCCCGTGGGCGTCTCCCCCAACGGGTTCAATATCAACGAAGGCTGCGGCTCCACCGATGTGCGCACCGCAGCCGAGGCGGTCGTGGCGCATGGGGCTGATGTGGGGATCTGTCTGGACGGCGACGCCGACCGCGTGATGGTGCTGGACGAAACCGGCGCTGTGGCTGACGGTGACCAGTTGATGGCGCTACTGGCGACCCGATGGGCCGAGGAAGGCCGCCTGAAAGGCGGTGCGCTGGTCGCCACCGTTATGAGCAATCTGGGGCTGGAGCGGCATCTGGACAGCCACGGCATCCGCTTGGAGCGCACCAATGTCGGCGACCGCTACGTGGTCGAGCGTATGCGCGAAGGGGGCTACAATCTGGGCGGCGAGCAGTCGGGCCATATCGTGATGACCGACTACGCCACCACCGGCGACGGGCTGGTCGCAGGGCTGCAATTCCTCGCCGCGATGAAGCAGTTGGACAAGCCCGCCAGCGCCTTGGTCGAGCAATTCGAGCGCTGTCCGCAGCTGCTTGAAAACGTGCGCTTTGAGGCGGGGCAGAGCCCGCTGGACGATGCCGCCGTGAAGGCCGCCATTGCAGACGCGGAGGCCGCGCTGCAAGGCAGCGGGCGGTTGCTGATCCGCAAATCCGGTACCGAGCCGCTGATCCGCGTCATGGCCGAATGCGAGGACGAGGCGAAGCTGGCGCAAGTGGTCGGCAGCGTCGTATCCGCAGTGCAGACGGCGACCGCCTGAGCAGCGCCAACGCGAAAAACAGTTGTGACGGAAGGGTTTCCGCCATGAACTTCACCCCCATGCGACGCCCAAACCGGCGATGAAAAGCCAGTTTAAAAGACCGGGATTTTCGGGGACGGGTGCTCATGGCCCCAGCGGTAAATGAAAAAGGCGTCCCTTGCGAGACGCCTTCGTCATTTGCAGTCCATAGTTCGGCCTTCACCGAACTATGCGGCGCTTAGTTCTTTGCTTTGTCGACCATTTTGCCTGCGGAGATCCACGGCATCATGCCGCGCAGCTTCTCGCCGGTCTCTTCGATCTGGTGCTCGTCATTGATGCGACGGGTGCCCTTGAAGAACGGTTGGCCAACCTGATTTTCCGCCATGAAGTCGCGCACGAACTTGCCGGTTTGAATGTCGGTCAGCACGGCTTTCATGCGGGCCTTGGTCTCGTCGTAAGGCAGGATGCGCGGGCCGGAGACGTATTCGCCGTATTCCGCCGTGTTGGAGATCGAGTAGTTCATGTTGGCGATGCCGCCTTCGTAGATCAGGTCCACGATCAGCTTCACTTCGTGCAGGCACTCGAAATAGGCCATCTCGGGCGCGTAGCCGGCTTCTACCAGCGTCTCGAAGCCCATGCGGATCAGCTCGACCAAGCCGCCACACAGAACTGCTTGCTCGCCGAACAGGTCGGTTTCGCATTCTTCGCGGAAGTTGGTCTCGATGATGCCGGAGCGGCCGCCGCCAATGGCGGAGCAATAGGACAGGCCGATTTCCAGCGCCTTGCCGGAGGCGTCGTTGTGCACCGCCACAAGGCAAGGCACGCCGCCGCCTTTGGTAAATTCGCCGCGCACGGTGTGGCCGGGGCCTTTGGGGGCCATCATGATGACGTCGACGCCTTCTTTCGGCTCGATCAGGCCGAAATGCACGTTCAACCCGTGGGCGAATGCGATAGCCGCACCTTCACGGATATTGTCATGGACGTATTTCTTGTAGGTCTCGGCCTGCAATTCGTCGGGCATGGTGAACATGATCACGTCGGCCCAAGCAGCGGCTTCGGCGATGCCCATGACTTTCAGGCCTTCGCCTTCGGCTTTGGCCTTGGAGGCGGAGCCGTCGCGCAGCGCCACCACAAGGTTCTTCGCACCGCTATCGCGCAGGTTCAGCGCGTGGGCGTGGCCTTGGGAGCCATAGCCGAGGATGGCGACTTTTTTGTCTTTGATCAGGTTCACATCGCAATCGCGATCGTAGTAAACGCGCATATCGGGCGTCCTTATGTTTTGGTTTCGATTGCCGCCAACATACCGGTCTGGCGGGCAGGAGCCAGAGTTGAAGTGACGGTATTTTGCGGGAATATGTTGGCTGGTATTCGTCAAGATATTGATTTAGTAAAAATTCATGCTTGATGACGCTGACCGCCGCCTGTTGCGCTATTTGCAATCCGATCCGACCGCCCCCGTGTCGGAACTGGCGGAGCGCTGCGCGATGCAACCCGCCACCGCCGCGCGGCGGTTGGAAAAGCTCAGCGCCAAGGGGATACTCAAGGGGCAACATGCGGTGATCGACTGGACGAAGCTGGGCTTCGCGGTGGAAGTCTCGTTGCGCTTCACCTTGGACAAGACCGCCCCGCGGGCGTTTGACGAGTTCCAGGACGCTGCGCGGAAAATTCCCGAAGTGATCGCCATCCAGACCTTTCTGGGCCGCGTCGACCTGCGCCTGTCGGTGATCGCCCGCGATATGACGCATTACCAAAGCCTCTACCGCAACCAGATCCTGACCCTGCCGCATATCGCGGAACTGGAGCCCTTGATGCATGTGGCCACCATCAAAACCACCGAGACCTTGCCGATATGAGCTGGGATGCGACGGATTTTGCGATCCTGCGGGCGCTTGGGGCGGATGCCACGCTCAGCGCGGGGGCGTTGGGGCGCGATCTGGGCCTCAGCCAGCCCGCCACATGGCGACGCATCAAGCGGTTGCAGGATGAAGGCGTGCTGGCAGGCCGCCGCGTCGATCTGGATGCGGAGGCCTTGGGGTTCGGGGTCACGGTCTTCCTCGGCGTGAAGCTCGCCACCAAGGGGCGCGTCAGTCTGGAAGATTTCGAGCGGGCGGTGACGGCGATCCCCGAGGTGCAAACCGTGCAGCATGTGCTGGGTCTCTACGACTACCGCCTGCGCGTCGTCGCCCGCGACCTGTCCGACTTCGAGCGCGTGTTGCGCCGCCGCATTATGACCTTGCCGGGGGTCGGGGATGTGGAGGCCAATGTGCTGCTGAGCGAGGAACGGTTGGCGGGGCCGTTGTGAACTTGAAACGATCTACGTTCATCATTAGCGTTACGAAAGTACTAGAAAGAGAATTGCGGTGGAGTCTGATGTGGCAGAACTTCTTTTTGAGATTTGGGAGTGCAAGGAAGAAGGCTCTTTTGAATGTAGTATGATTAGTGAACAAGCTGACCGTTTACGAAAAAACACAAATCCCAATTCTGTACTTCTCTCAACCTTTTCCGCGAGTTCATATTTGGAATCAGGTCAGAAAAACTATGATTTTCACGAATATGGGGACTACGATCTAGGCCCTGTTCCTAACCAGTTTTACTCGGAGGAGGAAGCGCTAGAGCAGCAAGAGTATCTCAAAGTTAGGGTTGATTGGAAATAGCAAGACGACTGCTGAGCGAGGAGCGGTTGGCGGGGCCGCTCTAAGGCGGCAAATCCTGTTCGAGGATTTGTGTGCAGACTTTCGATGAAAGTCTGGCCGGCGCGGTTTTCGGCTCCGGCGGGCGAGTAAGACCAGTCGTCGCATCTGAAAAATAGCCCGTGCATCCCCCTGCAATCCCCCCTAATTTCCTTCTGAAACTCAGGAGGTTTACCCATGTCCGCATTGCTCGAAAACGTCGATCCCGAAGGTCTGCGCGAATTCTCGGTGGTGTTCACCGACCGCTCGCTCAACTCCATGTCCGAGAACTTCCAGAAGGTGATGACCGATATCTCGGAGATGCTGAAAGACGTCTACAACGCCCATAGCGTGGCTCTTGTCCCCGGTGGCGGCACCTACGGGATGGAGGCCGTGGCCCGCCAGTTTGCCCGCGACCAGCGCGCGTTGGTGGTCCGCAACGGCTGGTTCTCCTACCGCTGGAGCCAGATCATGGAAGCGGGCGGCCTGCCGTCCGAGGCGACCGTGATGAAGGCCCGCCAGACCGGCAACGACACCCGAGCACCATTCGCGCCGTGCCCGATTGATGAAGTGGTGGCGCGCATCCTTGAGGAAAAACCTGCCGTGGTGTTTGCGCCGCATGTGGAAACCTCCGCTGGGGTGATCCTGCCCGATGACTACATCAAGGCTATGGCCGACGCCGCCCATGAGGTCGGCGCGTTGATGGTGCTGGACTGCATCGCGTCGGGCTGCGTTTGGGTGGATATGAAGGCCACCGGCGTGGACGTGCTGATCTCCGCCCCGCAGAAGGGCTGGTCGTCAACGCCTTGCGCCGGGATCGTGTGCATGTCGGAGCGGGCGCGCGAGAAGATCGACGAGACCACGTCGGACAGCTTCTCCATCGACCTGAAAAAGTGGCTGACGATCATGGAAACCTATGAGGGCGGCGGCCACGCCTACCATGCAACCATGCCCACTGACGGGTTGCGGGCGTTCCGCGACACCATGCTGGAGACCCGCGACTACGGCTTTGAGGAGCTGCGCGAGGCGCAGTGGAAGCTGGGCAACGGCGTGCGTGATATGCTGAAGGCCAAGGGCATCACTTCGGTTGCCGCTGACGGTTTTGGCGCGCCGGGGGTTGTGGTCAGCTACACGGACGATCCCGATATCCAGAACGGCTCCAAGTTTCTGGCGATTGGCGTGCAAATTGCCGCCGGTGTGCCTTTGCAATGTGACGAGCCGGACGACTTCCGCACCTTCCGCATCGGGCTGTTCGGTCTCGACAAACTCTATGACGTCGATGGCACGCTGAAAGCGTTGCAGGAGATCATGGACACGGTGCTTTAACGCGAGCCAAGCCCGAGTTTCATAAGCGATTTGCGTATCGGGGCGGCGTCATGGATCGCCCCGATGCCCGCAGAGCGCAGATCCCTGATCCACGTCGCCCGCGACATGGAGGTGCGGTTCAGCAGGTCGATCCCCGCCACCCGCGCCTTCACCGCCAACCGCCGTTTGCGGTCATAGGCGTCGAGCATATCCTTGCTGCCAAGCGGGTGCAGGCGGGCAAGGTCCAGCAGCTCGCTGAGGTCGGTCAGCGACATGTTCAGACCCTGCGCCCCGATGGGCGGGGCGACATGGGCGGCCTCCGCGATCAGGGCCACGCGCTCCGCGCTGAAACGGTCGGCAAGCTGGCTGATGATCGGCCAGATGGTGCGTTGTGACGCCAGTTTGAGCGGGCCGAACAGGTGGCAGGACCGCTCCGACATCTCCTGGTTGAACGCGTCCTCGGGCAGGTCGTGGAGGCGCACGGCCTCGGGGCCTTTTTCCATCCACACCACCGCAGAGCTTGGCTTGCCGTCGTAGTCGGGAAGCGGCACCAGTGTAAACGGGCCGCCGGTCCGGTGGATTTCGGTCGAGACATGGTCGTGCGGGATCGGGTGCGTCACGGCGAACGCCAGTGCCTTCTGCCCGTAGCGCGTTGTTTTTACGCCAATTCCCATGGAGTCGCGGATCAGCGAGTTGCGCCCGTCCGCAGCGATCACCAGTTGCGCCTCGCGCGTGGTCCCGTCGCTGAGCCAGAGTTTGGCAGAGGCGGAGCGGGTGAAGATTTTGGTACAGGCGGTGCCGGGCAGGAACTCCACATTCGACAATTCCGCCAGCCGCGCGACAAGCTCGCGCCGGATCAGCCAGTTGGGCAGGTTCCACCCGAAGGGCAGGTCCGAGATGTCGGAGGCGTTGAAGTCCCGCGTCGCCCGAACCTCGCCGGAGGTCCCACCGGCATCGACGATGCGCATGGTCTCCAGCCCCATCGCGTGGGAGCTGAGTTTGTGCCAGACCCCCGCCATTTCCAGAACTGCAATGGCGGGTTGCAGGAACGCGGTGGAGCGCAGGTCGGCGCCGTCCACATCGCGCTCGGTAATGGGCGGGGCGGGGTCAACGCAAGTGACGCTGAAACCCTGACTGCCAAACAGGCAGGCAGCGGTCAGGCCGGCGACGCCGCCGCCGGAGATGAAAATATCGGTGCTCATGAGGTTCAATCTAGGCCGCGTCCACCCGCCCGCCAAGGCTAAGGCGCAAGCTGGGTCAGAAAGCCGCGCAGGTCGTCGGTGTGATGGTGGATGTGGTCATGCTCGGACGGGTCGGGGGCCACATGGACCGTGCGCATCCCCATCGCGTGGGGGATGGCAAGGTTGCGCGGATCGTCCTCGAACATCGCCGCTTCGCGCGGCTCCAGCCCGTCGGCGGTAAAGACCTGCTCGAACGCGGCGCGGTCGGGTTTGGGGTGGAAGCCCGCGTGCTCCACACCGTATATCGCATCAAATATGCCCGACAAGCCTCTGGCTTGTATGACATTTTCCGCATAAGGGGCGGTGCCGTTGGTGTAGATGATCTTGCGGCCCGGCAGCGCGGTGATCGCGGTGCGCAGGTCCGGGTCAGGTGACAGCACGGTGAAGTCTATGTCGTGCACGTCGATCAGATACCCCTCGGGAGCGACATTGTGCAGGCGCATCAGCCCTGCCAAGGTCGTCCCGTGTTCGCGCCAGTATTTGGCGCGCAGGCGGTTGGCCTCGTCGCGGTCGACGCCCAGCTCTTTCATCACCCAGTCGATCATGCGGCGCTCGATCTGGTCGAAAAGCCGCATTTCAGGCGGGTAGAGCGTGTGGTCGAGGTCGAAGACCCATGTTTGGACATGTGTGAAATGTTGTTTTGCCATGTCGGAGAACCTAGCGCAGATGCGGGTTTGCGCAACCTTGAAAGGTTGCGCCATGGCAGGGGGGCGGCTAGCTTGCCGCAACGAGTTTGAAAGTGGTGAACGATGTCGATTGAAATGCCAGCCGCCAACGATGCTTACGGGCTGATCCTGCATGCGATTGACACAGGCGTCTACAAGCCCGGCAGCCGTCTGGTGGAAAGCGAGCTGGCGGACCGGTTCGGCGTGTCGCGCACGCCCATCCGCGAGGCATTGCAGCGGCTGGAGACGCAGTCGATGCTGACCCGTGACGGGCGGTCGCTGATCGTGGCGTCGCTGGATCACAACCAGATGGCGGAGCTTTATATCGTGCGCACCGCGCTGGAGGGTCTGGCGGCGGAGCTGGCGGCGCAGCACGCGGCGGTCGAGGAGATCAAGGTGCTCTATGCCATGGTCGAGGAGGACCACGCCTTTCTGTCGGACCCGTCAAAGCTGTCGCAAGCCAACCGGCGGTTTCACCGGCAAATCCATCTGGCCTCGCACAACCAGTTTCTGGTGCAGCAGCTGGACCTCGTCTACCGCTCCATGGCTCTGCTGGCGACGACCTCGCTGGCGGCCGAGGGACGCGGCGAAGTGGCGTTGGCCGAGCATCTGGCCATCGTCAAAGCCATCGAGGCGCGCGACGGTGCAGCGGCGTCACAGGCGTTGCGGGACCATCTGTCCATCGCCTTCCAGACCCGCCTGCGCATCGACGCGGGCGCCATCCCCGCTGATTGAGCCATCCGCCGCTGCACCGCCGAACATGCCGTGTTCGGTCTTGTCCCAGTAAAACGGGTTGAACAGCAACTCCCCCAAGCCCTTATAGGCGGCAAGCGTGCCGAAGATGAAATAGGCGGGCAAGGTCAGTATCCATGCTGAATGCGGGCGCTTGTCCACTTTCGCCGCCGCGACGGCGAAAATCGCAAGCGTTATGATTTCGGCGGCCAGAAAGAACACCGTTGCAGATGCGACGATAGCAGGCGGCATGGGGTCAAACACGGGATTGGGCCAGTTGAACAGGAAGGTGAGCAGGCTCCACCACAGCACGGGGGCAAGGAAGAACGACATCAGGGTGCTGAGAAACAGGATCTGGAAGCCCGCGAATTTCCACGCGCCCAGCTCGCGCCACAAAAGCAGCGGGCGGCGCATGTGGACGCACCACGTCACGGCATAGCCTTTCAGCCAGCGGGAGCGTTGCTTGACCCATGGCCAGACATGGCTGTTGGCCTCTTCCTGCGTGACGGTCTCGATCATTTCACAGCGATACCCGCGCCGCGCGAGGCGCATGCCCAGATCGGCGTCCTCGGTCACGTTATGCGCATCCCATGCGCCGATTTTGACCAGTATGTCGCGGCGGAAAAACAGCGTGGTGCCGCCCAGCGGGATTGCGAGACCCAGCTTTTGCAGGCCGGGCAGCATGACGCGGAACCAGCCTGCGTATTCGAAGAAGAAGCAGCGCGACAGCCAGTTGGTCCTGGCGTTGTAGAAGCTCAGGATGCCCTGCACGCAGGCCAGATCGGCCCCGCCTTGCGCAAATGCCTTTGCCACGCTGTGCAACTGCCCCGGATCGGGCGCGTCTTCGGCGTCATAGACCCCGATGAGGGAGCCGGAGGTGAAGTCCAGCGCGTAGTTCAGCGCCCGCGGCTTGGTCTGCACCCCGCCTTCGGGCACACGCACGACACGCATCCAGCGGGGCAGTCCGCCTTTGGTCAGGGCCTTTTCAGTGACGCTGTCGCTGGCCTCGACGACCAGACAGATTTCCAGCAATTCGCGCGGATAGGACAGGCGCGCGAGGCGCTTGACCAAAGCCCCCGCGATATCTCGCTCGCGGAACAGGGGGACGAGGATCGAGATTTTCGGCAGGCGCAAGATGGGTTTGGGGCCCTCATCTGGCGGCTTCGGGGAGGTCTTGCGCAAAGCAATCACCGCGCAGGCGGCTTTGAGGGCAGTGTTGAGCGCCAGCGCCAGCGTCGCGGTGCCGAACACCGCCCAAAGCAGCCACAGTGGCGCATAGACAGCACCACCCACGGAGCCCACCACAAGCGCGGCCAGGATCAGCTGCATCGCGCGGGTCGACCAGTTGCGGCAGCTGTCTTCAGGCGCGGTGCGCTTTTCCGCCTGCGCGGCCAGGACATCATCATATTGGGCGTGAATCGCGTCCTGCACATCGCTGTGCGGGGCTAACACGAACAGCGCATCCGCCAAGGCGGGAGGCAGCTTCAGGCGGATGTTGGGGATACGTTCGGGATGTGCAGTGGCGATGACGACCCGCTCCCCCTGCATCCGCCACGGGATGAAGCCCAGTTTCAGACAGTCAGCAGGGGCGAGTTGGGAAAAGAGGCGCGGATCGGGCGGCGACGCGCCGAAATTCACCAGATAGGTGTCGTATTGCTTGGCGAGGCAGCGCAGCACGTCCTCCTCCGCGACGAAGCCCTGACAGACCAGAATTTCACCCAGCGGCACGTTCTGGCGCGCCTGAAGCGCTATTGCGACAAGAAGCTGGTCGGGGGTTAGCAGCCCTTGATCCACCAACTGCTCCCCCAACAGGCTGCGGTTGCTGACAGGTCTTGCGCGGTAGGATTCACCGGCCTGAGGATGCTCGCCCGAATCCGGCAGCAATTTCAAAGGCGCATTCATCTCTCGGTCTCCGGCGCAGGCTCTGCGTCGGACTGTGGAGGATGCAGGTTAAGGGCCGGTTAAGCGTCGGCAGTTGCATTGTCGGCCATCGCTGCCGCGAAGCGCTTGAACAGGTAGTAGCTGTCTTGCGGCCCGGGGGAGGCCTCGGGGTGGTATTGCACCGAGAACACCGGACGGTCGGCCATGCGGATGCCGCAGTTGGAGCCGTCGAACAGCGAGATATGCGTCTCCAGCACACCTTCGGGCAGGGTCTGGCTGTCCACGGTGAAGCCGTGGTTCATGGAGGTGATCTCGACCTTGCCGGTCTCCATGTCCTTGACCGGGTGGTTTGCCCCGTGGTGACCGTGGTTCATCTTGACGGTCTTGGCACCAAGGGCCAAAGCCAGAATCTGGTGGCCAAGGCAGATGCCGAACACCGGAATATCCGCCTCCAGCACGCCCTTGATCGTCGGCACCGCATATTTGCCCGTCGCCGCCGGATCGCCCGGTCCGTTGGACAGGAACACGCCGTCGGGATTGTGGGCCAGCACCTCTTCCGCGGTGGCGGAGGCGGGCAGGACGGTGACTTCGCAGCCAGCCGAGGCAAGGCAGCGCAGGATGTTGCGTTTCGCGCCATAGTCAATCGCCACGACCTTGTGGCCCGGCCCGGTCCGCTTGGTATAACCGTCAGGCCATGCCCAGCGTTGCTCGTCCCATGTGTAGGACTGGGCGCAGGTGACGTCCTTGGCGAGGTCCAGACCTTCCAGCCCCGCGAAACCACGGGCGGCGGCGACCAGCGCTTCGAGGTCGAAATTGCCGTCTGGGTCATGCGCCATTGCCACATGCGGCGCGCCTTGGGCGCGGATGGCGCGGGTCAGGCGGCGGGTGTCGACGCCGCCAAGGCCGATGCGGCCGCGCTTGGCCAGCCACTCGGTCAGCTCGCCGGTGGCGCGCCAGTTGGACGGCTGGGTCGGGTCCCATTTGACCACCATGCCGGCGGCAAAGGGATCGGCGGTTTCGTCATCCTCGTCGGTGACGCCGGTATTACCGATATGGGGGAAGGTGAAGGTCACGATCTGGCCCGCATAGGACGGGTCGGTCATGATTTCCTGATAGCCGGTCATGGCGGTGTTGAAGCATAGCTCTGCGGTGGTCTGGCCCGTGGCCCCGAAGCCGTGGCCGTAGAACACGGTGCCATCGGCCAGAACAAGACAGGCTGTCGGTTTGGCGGTCATGGCGGCTTCTCCCACAAAGCTGGTGCAAAACTTGGCGATATCTACGGGCGACACTGTCGGTCGTCAACCGCCGTAGACGCCTTTATTTGCAACGCGCAAGCGGGCGGTTGTGGAGCGGCGGGGTTTTGGGTAAAAGACCCGCTTCAAAAGGTTTCAGGGAAGGCACCTTATGACACGCGATTTGCGCACACGCATCACGGACGAGCTGAAAGAAGCGATGAAGGCCAAGGACACTGCCCGTCTTGGCACGCTTCGGCTGATCAATGCGGCGATCAAGGATCAGGACATCGCCCATCGGGTCGACGGCAAAAGCGTCGGTGACCCGGAGATTCTGGCGATTCTCGGCAAGATGGTGAAGCAGCGTCAGGAAAGCGCGCGCGCCTATGAGGAGGGCGGGCGGCTTGAACTGGCGGAGCGGGAGCTGAGCGAGGTCAAGGTGATCGAGGACTTCCTGCCCGCGCAACTGTCCGAGGCCGAGACCGAGGCGGCGGTAGACGCTGCAATCAAGAACGTCGGTGCCGATAGCATCCGCGACATGGGCCGCGTCATGGGCGAGCTGAAAAGCAAATATACCGGCCAGATAGATTTCGGTTCAGTGGGCCCGATGGTCAAGGAGCGGCTGGCTTAGGCCGCCCGCCACCAGCGCAGGCAACGGCGCACACGGAATTCGTTGCCTTTTCTTTCAACCTGGGGTTGTCTGTTAGACAGCGCGATGTGCCGCTGCCGGTCAATTGACTTGCGCGATGAGCGACTGTCGCCGTGGGGGCATCTGTAAGGGTTTCCGTCTAACCCGTTTTGACGACATCTGTTTGTTACGCTCCACACATAAACAGGCCTGAAGGCCGCATCGGATAGCTGCCAAAGCGCGGCCACCAGCATTAGGGAGAATGATATGTCACTGGTAATTACAGGTGTGTTGGATGGTCCGCTGAGCGGGGGGCTTCCCAAAGCGGTCGAATTGTTCGTGACGGCGGATATTGCCGATCTGTCGATCTACGGGTTGGGGTCCGCCAATAATGGCGGCGGCTCGGACGGGGAGGAGTTCACCTTTCCGGCGGTCTCGGCCACGGCTGGCAGCTACATCTACATCTCCAGCGAGGAGCCGGGGTTTACCGAATTCATGGGCTTTGCCCCCGACTACACGGACAGCGCCCTGTCGGTGAACGGTGACGACGCGATCGAGCTGTTCGAGAACGGTGCCGTGATCGACCTGTTTGGCGACATCAACGCCGACGGCACGGGCCAGCCTTGGGAGTATCTCGACGGCTGGGCGGCCCGCAATCCCGGTGCGACGGCAAGCCCGGTGTTCGACGCGACGCAATGGACCTTTTCCGGCCCGAACGCCTTTGACGGGCAGGCCACCAACGCCACCGCCGCGACCCCGTTTCCGACCGGCTCCTATGACGCCACTCCGCCGGAGCCGACCTTCGTCATCAACGAGATCGACGCGGATCAGGACAGCACTGACAGCGCGGAGTTCATCGAGATATACGATGGCGGCATTGGCAATGCCTCCTTGGACGGGCTTACGGTGGTTCTTTATAATGGCAATGGTGACGCGGCCTACGACAGCATTTCGCTCGACGGCTACAGTACCAATGCGGACGGGTATTTTGTCATAGGCTCCGCCAATGTGCCGAATGTCGATCTGGTGGAGTTCACCACCAACGGGCTGCAAAACGGCGCGGATGCCGTGGCGCTCTATGATGGCCCTGCACCCGCGTCCGCCACAACCGACAACCTGCTGGATGCAATCGTTTACGGCACCAATGACGCCGACGATGCGGAACTGCTGGCAGCATTGGGGCAGACCGTGCAGGCCAATGAAAGCGCCAATGGCAACTCCACCGGTGATGCGCTGGCGCGCCAGCCTGACGGGACCGGCGATTTCACCGCGCAGGCCCCCACGCCGGGCGAGAGCAACTTCATAGCGCCCCCGACCGAGATTACGCTGATCAGCGAAATTCAGGGCAGCGGTGGCACCGGCAATCTGGCCGAGATTGGCGTTGACGACCGCAGCGCGCTGGACGGGCAGATCGTCACCGTCCGCGCCATCGTCACCGCTGATTTTCAGGACGGGCTATTCGGCAGTCAGGGTGACCTGAACGGCTTTTATATTCAGGAGGAAGAGGTCGATTACGACTTCAACGACCTGTCCTCCGAGGGCATCTTTATCTTTGACGGCACCGCGCCGCTGGTGGACGTGCAGATCGGCGATCTGGTGGAGATCACCGGCACCGTGGGCGAAAACTTCGGCCAGACCCAAATCTCCGCCACCGCCGTGGCGGTGCTGGAGACCGACCAGATGCTGCCAAGCGCGGTCGACGTGACCTTCCCGACCGCCAGTGTCATGGATGACGGCAGCGGGAATTATGTTGCCAATCTGGAAGCCTACGAGGGGATGCGGGTCAATATCGCGCAGGACATGACGGTGTCCGAGTTGTTCAATCTGGACCGCTTCGGTCAATACAATGTCTCCGCAGACGGTCGGCCGGTTCAATTTACGCAGGACAACGCCCCCGACGTGGCGGGGTTCGAGCAGCACCGGCAGGACGTCGCTGCGCGCACGTTGGTGCTGGATGACGGGCTGACGGTTCAGAACCCTGACGAACTGCGCATCATTGACGGCAATGACGGCATCCTGACCGCCGAGGACAGTTTCCGCATGGGCGATACGATTTCCGCCATCGAAGGTGTGGTCGGCTACTCCTTCGGGGAATTCCGCATCAATGCGGCGGATGGCATCTACGAGCAGGCCAACCCCCGCCCCGAGACACCCGAGGACATCGGCGGCAACTTCAAGGTCGCCAGCCTCAATGTGCTCAACTACTTCACCACAATTGATCTGGACGGCGTGACCACCGATAACGGCAATGACCCGCGCGGGGCCGACAGCATGGAGGAGTTCGAGCGGCAGGCCGAGAAGCTGGTGAACGCCATCGTGGCCATCGACGCCGATGTGCTGGGGCTGGTGGAGCTGGAGAACGACTTTGCCGGAGACAACTTCGCCATCAAAGACATCGTGGACCGCGTCAACGCGGCGCTCGGCTCCGAGGTCTATGCCTTCGTCGATCCCGGTCAGGAATTCGTTGGTGGCGACGCGATCTCCAACGGGTTGATCTACAAGGTGCAGGAGGTCGGGCTGAACGGTGACATGGCCATTCTGGAAAGCTTCGAGGGCCGCGACTTCATCGACCCGCTTGGGGCAGGTCGCGGGCTGAACCGCCCGGCCATCGCGCAGACCTTCGAGGATCTGGACACGGGCCAGACGCTGACTGTGTCGGTCAATCACCTCAAGTCCAAGGGCTCCCTGTCGGGGCTGGACGCGGACGAGGCGCAGGGTGACGGGCAGGGCAACAACAACGCCACCCGCACCGAGGCGGCGGACATTCTGGCCGCGTGGCTGAACAGCGACCCCACGGGCCAAGGCTCCGCCAATACGCTGATCCTTGGTGACCTGAACTCCTACGCGCAAGAAGACCCGCTGACTACGCTGGCGGGTGCAGGCTTCACCGATCTGGCGGCCGCGGAGCTTGGCGACGACGCCTATTCCTATGTCTTTGACGGACAAATCGGCACGCTGGACTATGTGCTGGCGAATGACGCCTTGGCCGAAAGTGTGGTCGGGGTGACGGAATGGCATATCAACTCCGACGAGGCGGATGCGCTGGACTACAACCTCGATTTCGGGCGTGACCCCGCGTTGTTCAACGGCGACACCGCTGCGCGTAACTCGGACCACGATCCGGTAATTGTCAGCTTCGACTTCCAGCCGGTGTTCAACCTGATCGCGGGCACCAACCGCCGTGACTTCCTGTTCGGCACCGAAGGCCGAGACCAGATCGACGCCATGCGCGGCAATGACTTCGTCTTTGCTGGCGAAGGCGACGACCTGATCTCGGGTGGCCGTGGCCGGGACACGATCTTCGGCGATAACGGCAATGACGAGATTGACGCAGGTGCCGGCAATGACGTGGTCTTCGGCGGGGCCGGGGATGACATCATCCATGCGGGCAATGGTCGCCATGACGTGATTTTCGGCGGCGAGGGGGCGGACAGGTTCGTGTTCTCCTCGGACTTCGCGGAGGACCGCAGCCGCGACAAGACGGTGATCTTCGACTTCGACACCTCCGAAGATGTGATTGATCTGGGTGGTGCCGTGATCGCCAGTGTTCAGGAGCGCTTCTTCTCGGTGACGATCAAACTCGAAGGCGGGCGCGATGTGATTGATCTGGTCGGCGTGCATGACTTCGATGACATCATGTTCGCAGACGAGTTCATACTGGCCTGACGCAAGACCCCGGCCCTCGCGCGCATGGGCCGCGCGGGGGGCCATATCCTAGCGCGGCTCGACCGCCAGAAAGCGCAGCTTTTCCTCCAGCTCGTCCTTCAGCGCCCCCCGTTCTTCGGGTGACAGGAACGCGCCCAGTTCCACCTCTCGCGGGCCGCCGCGCAGGGTTAGGTAGGTCTCCACCGGTTTGTCATGGGATACGACTTCCACCCAATAGGGGTTGGTCGCCCATTCCTGCTGCGTGCCATCGGGCTCGCGGCGCACAAGGGTGATGTGGTCGGGCCAGAGGCTGAGTTCCTCCACCAACTGGCCGGAGCGGTAGCTGCGCATGATGAACACCCAGAGCAGCGTGACCGTCAGCACCAGAAACGGCAGCAGCACCCAGACGGCACCGGAGCCGATCAGGGGCAGCAGCGGGATCGAGAACATGAAGCAGGTCAGCCCGATGAAGATCACGAAACCGCGTCTCGGCAGGGAGCGGTGCGGCCACAGCACCACGCGGTAAAGCGGCGCGGTGCCGTCGTAAGTAGAAAGGGCCTCGGGATAATCCGAGGCCCCTTTCGATAGGTTTATGTGCTGGATGGGCATGGCCGCCTAGTGGCTATGGCCTTTGTCCCAGTCCGACTGCTTGGGCAAGATCTCGAAAGTATGCTCAGGCGGCGGGGAAGGGAGGGTCCATTCCAGCGTGTCCGCGTATTCGTTCCACGGGTTCGGCTCCGTCACGCGGCGACCTTTGGTCAGCGTGTAGAACAGAACACCGATGAAGAAGATGAACGACGCGAAGGACAGGAACGCGCCCCAGCTCGACACATAGTTCCAATAGGCGAAAGCCTCCGGGTAGTCGATATAGCGACGTGGCATGCCCTGGCGGCCCAGGAAGTGCTGCGGGAAGAACGTCAGGTTGGCCCCGATGAACATGGTCCAGAAGTGCAGCTTGCCGGCCCATTCAGGATACATGCGGCCTGACATCTTGGGCAGGTAGAAGTAGATGCCCGCAAAGATGCAGAACACGGCGCCAAGGCTCATCACGTAGTGGAAGTGCGCCACGACATAGTAGGTGTCGTGATAGGCGCGGTCGATGCCAGCCTGCGACAGCACGATGCCGGTAACCCCGCCCACGGTGAACAGGAACAGGAAGCCGAAGGCCCACAGCATTGGCGTTTTCATCTCGATCGAGCCGCCCCACATGGTGGCGATCCACGAGAAGATCTTGATGCCGGTCGGCACCGCGATCACCATGGTGGCCATCATGAAGTAGGACTGCTGCGACAGGCTCATCCCGACGGTGTACATGTGGTGCGCCCACACGACGAAGCCCAGCGCGCCGATTGCAACCATCGCGTAGACCATCGGCAGATAGCCGAAGATCGGCTTCTTGGCGAAGGTCGCGATGACGTGGCTGATGATACCAAAGCCCGGAACGATGATGATATACACCTCGGGGTGGCCGAAGAACCAAAGCAGGTGCTGATACAGGATCGGGTCGCCGCCGCCTTCAGGCTGGAAGAAGGTGGTGCCGAAGTTCCGGTCGGTCAGCAGCATGGTGATGGCGCCTGCCAGAACGGGCAGGGACAGCAGGATCAGCCACGCGGTCACGAAGATCGACCACGAAAACAGCGGAACCTTGTGCAGCGTCATGCCGGGGGTGCGCATGTTCAGGAAGGTGGTGATCATGTTGATCGCGCCCAGAATGGACGAGGCACCGGACATGTGAACCGCGAAGATGGCGAAGTCCATGGACATACCCGCCTCGGAGGTCGACAGCGGCGCATAAAGCACCCAGCCCACGCCGGAGCCAAGCTGGTCGTTTCCGCCGGGGGTCAGCAGGGAGGCCACGGCCAGCGAACAGCCAGCCACATACATCCAGTAGGACAGGTTGTTCATGCGCGGGAACGCCATGTCAGGCGCGCCAATTTGCAGCGGCATGAAGTAGTTACCGAAGCCGCCGAACAGCGCCGGAATGACCACGAAGAACATCATCAGGATGCCGTGGCCGGTGATCAGCACGTTCCAGAGGTGGCCGTTGGGGGTACAGTCAGCGACAGCCGCGGCGGTCAGACGGGCACCTTCGAGGCACATATATTGAACGCCGGGCTCCATAAGCTCCAACCGCATGTAGACGGTGAAGATCACGGACACCAAACCCATCAGGCCGGCGGTGAAGAGATACAAGATCCCGATATCTTTGTGGTTCGTGGACATGAACCAGCGGGTGAAGAACCCCCGCTCGTCGTGGTCATGTCCCTGGATGGCGGCGTCGGCCATGCGATTCTCCCGTTTCCACTCGTTTGTGCAGGGCTGTTGGTCCCCGCAAGAAGATCGGGGCAGACTCGCCCCTTATGTTTATTTTCCCGTTTTAGAGATGATAGGCGGGAGGGGCAATGTTTCAACCACCTGAATCCCGCGCAAAATGTCGCATTTTTGGCAAAAAGACCGGACGCAATGTCCGGTCTTCCCGTGTTTTAGATGTCGGTCACTTGACCCACAGCCAGCACCGCGCCAGTGGGCGCGCCGGTGGGCGAGCCGCCGGTTGGCTCGTCGGAGATGGCCAGCACAAGCCCGCCCACATCGGCGCGCAGGGCTTCAGGCAGGGAAAGCTGGCCCTTGGCGTCAGCAGGAAGCAGCCCCAGCGACACAGGCGCGTTGTCACCCGCGATGGCCCACAACTCCAGCGCGCGGTCCGGTGCGGGCGCACCTGCGGTCCGGTTGATCTGCAAACCGCCCGTAGCGGCGTCGTAGACTGCCAGCACCCGCAGGCTGTTGTCTTCCGCCGCGATTTCCGAGACGAAGAGCGCCCCGCGCTCGGACGCGGGGGGCAACGGGGCAGGCGCTTGTTGCGTGACCAGCATTACCGCCATGACCACCGCCGCTGCGGTCGCGGCAAAGCTTGTAGCACGCCACAACCCGATGCGGTCCCAGATGGATGTCGGGGTGTCGGCCTCCCCGAACAGGTCGGCCAGCAATGCGGTCTTCACGGCGGGAGAAGGCCTTTCCTCGGCAATCTCGTCCGAGAGCGGCGCGAACTGGTTCACGGCCTCGGCTACCAGCGCTTCGAGATCGCGATCGTCCAGCATCCGCGCCTCGAAGGCGGCTTCCTCGTCCTTCGTTAGCAGACGCAAGGCATATTCAGTGGCCAGCAGGTGATCTTCTTCGGGTATCTCGGGTTGAGTGCTCATTGGCTCATACACTCCCGCAAGCTGATCAGGCTGCGGCGCAGCCATGTGCGCATCGTGTTCAGCGGCACGTCAAAGCGGGCGGCGAGGTCGGCATAGCTGAGCCCGTCCAGATAGGCCCCGCGCACGGCGTCACGCTTGTCGTCGTCCAGTTGCTCCATGCACCCCATGATCCGGCCCGCCTCGCTTGAGGCGATGGCAGACTGCTCCGGCGTCGGGCCGGAGGACGGCATCGTGTCCATTACGTCCGCGACGTCACTTTCGTCCTTTGTGGCCCTCAGCCGGTCGATGGCCGTGTTGCGGGCGATGGTGATTAGCCAGGTCATTGGGCTCATCCCGTTCCTTGAATATCTGTCTGCGTATCGCCAGACCTTCATGAATGTCTCTTGCAAGACGTCCTCGGCGCTGGCCCTGTTGTTCAACACACGCAGCGCCACACCCAAAAGTTTCGCGCTGGTGGCATCATACAGGTTCGAGAACGCCGTCCGGTCCCCCAAAGCGACCCTGGAAATCATGTGTTCAATGTCGGAAGTTGTTGTCATTTCAAGGGGTTCCGTTGTGAGGGCGCCATCCAAGGACGGGGGCGGGGTTATCGGCGTTCAGTATGACACGACCTAAATGGCCGGGGTCAATAGTCACGGCATTCTTTGGGCCGGCGGCGCAAGGTTTATCAGATGGAGATTTTGGTTAAGCGTAATCATAGGGTTATTAGGCATCTTCCCAAAAATTACCGTTTCGTGAAACTCTGTCGAACATCACATCGTGGGTTCACTCCGGGGCTGAAACGCAAAACGGAGTCTGAACATGATCAAGCTCATAGAACAGATGGTTAACTTTTTGTCCGCCCCGCAGGTCGATCCGATACCGACATCTGCACGCCCGATGGTTACGCGCGACGAAGTGGAGAGCCTGTTTTCCCGTGAGTTGGGCCGCAAGCGCCTGCATTGATGCGCGCGGGGACTAGCTGCCGAAAGCGGTGTCGAATTCCTGCCGCAACGCCAGATCCAGATCGTCCATCGTCACCGGCAAGCCCAGATCGACCAGCGAGGTGACGCCGTGTTCGGTGATGCCGCAGGGCACGATGCCGCTGAAATGCTCCAGATCGGGCTCCACGTTGATCGACAGGCCGTGAAAGGTCACCCATTTACGCACACGCACCCCGATTGCCGCGATCTTGTCCTCCGCCGGGGCTCCGTTTGGCTGCAACGGCTTCTCGGGCCGCTCCACCCAGACACCCACGCGGCCCTCGCGGATATGGCCGGTCACGTTGAACTGGGCGAGGGTGGCGATAACCCAACGCTCCAGCTGCTGCACATATTGGCGAATGTCGCGCCCGCGCTGGTTCAGATCCAGCATGGCATAGGCCACGCGCTGGCCCGGGCCGTGATAGGTGTATTGCCCCCCCCGCCGCGACGGATAGACGGGAAAGCGGTCCGGTGCGACCAGATCGGCGGGGTTGGCAGAGGTGCCGGCGGTGTAGAGCGGGGGGTGTTCGACCAGCCAGATGCATTCGGACGCCTCACCGCGCTGGATGGCGTCGGCGCGACTTTCCATGAACGCCACCGCTTCGGCGTAGTCGGTCAAACCGACCGTCGTGATCCATTCCACCATGCGTCATACCCTTTTCAAGGCGCGAATGCCCGTTTTCACGCCTTTTTCCTAGGCCCAACTTTAATGTGCATGTTACGCTGGGTCAGGTGGTAAAGTTGTGTACTAGGAGGAAATGCATGTTTTTCAAAAATATTACAATGGCTTGTGCCGCGGCGGCGTTGATGACCGTTCCGGCGACTCGCGTGGCCGCAGACGGGCGTGATTTCGCCGCAGGCATCGTGGCGGGGGTTGTCGGCTCCGCAATCGTGCGCAATGCGAACAAACAAAAGCGCGTCGTGCGCCAGAAAACCTACCGTAAGGCGGCGCCTGCCGTGCCGTCCTATGTGCGTCAGGAACGCCGCGATATCCAGACCTCGCTGAACTATTTCGGCTTCCCGGCAGGGACCGCCGACGGGGTGTTGGGCCGCAAGTCCCGTGCCGCGATTTCCAGCTATCAGGCACATATGGGCTATCCCGCGACCGGACAGCTGACCGACTACGAAAAGAACTTCCTGCTGCAAAGCTACAGCCGCGCCATGGCGGGCGGCATTCTGACGTCGCAGCAGATTGCCGGCAATCCGGCGGGACCGCGTGGTCTGTTGACCCAGTACCGCAATGAGGCGGCGGGTATCACCAGCGCCGGAGTGACTGCTGTGGCACCGGCAACGACAGTCGTCGTCGCCCCGCAACCGCAGATGGTGCAACCCCAAGTTTTGGGTGGCACGACGACCACGACCACCACGGTGACGGCGGTCGCAGGTGCGGCTGATGCTGGTGCGGACACCTCGTCGGGCAGCGCCTTGCCCAGCTTCATGGGGCAGACCACGGCCGTGTCGTTGGCGTCGCACTGCAATCAGGTGTCGCTGCTGACCTCGACCAATGGCGGGTTCCTGACTGCGGATACGATGGTTGACGCCAATCTGGCCCTGAACGAGCAGTTCTGCCTCGCGCGGACCTATGCGATCGCCGAGGGCGAGAAGCTGGCGTCCAAAATCCAAGGCTTCTCGACCGCACAGATCGAACAGCAATGCGAAGGCTTCGGCCCCGCGCTGAAAGAGCATGTCGCCGCAATGTCGCTCAAGCCGCATAGCGCGGTGATGCAGGACGTGTCGGGCTTTGTGCTGAATTCGGGCATGTCGCCGGTGCAGCTGGCGGGCACCGCCAAGATCTGCCTGTCGGTCGGCTATCGCACGGATAACATGGACGTGGCGCTCGGCTCTGCGTTGCTGCTGTCGGTGCTGGGCGAGCAAGCCTATGGCGAGTTGATGGGCCACCATTTGGCGCAAGGCTTCGGCGTGTCCAAACGCGCTGACCTGTCGCTGGCATGGTATGATATGGGCCTGACCGCAATCGAGAACGGCGCCACGCCGGTCTTCGCGCCCGGCCAGCCGGAACGCAACGCGCTGCTGCGCAAGGCGTCCGTCACTCTGGGTGGCAACAGCTCCGCGCAGGCGCTGCCGCAGGTGCAGCCCGCATCGGCCCTGCCGATCTTCAAGGTCAGCCGTAAACAGGCTGGCATAAGTTAAATCAAGGCCGGGGGTGCATCGCATCTCCGGCCTTTTTTCGTGGATGCGTTTTTCCGCTTCACAAGGGCGGGGGGGCAGGCTAGAACGCCGCCCACATCCCTATGATTTTGCGGTCGTGGCGGAATTGGTAGACGCGCAGCGTTGAGGTCGCTGTTCTGTAACAAGAGTGAGGGTTCGAGTCCCTCCGACCGCACCAATATGGGTCCCTTGCAGACCTGGTCTTCAAGTATCACAGGCATCTGGCGCTTCCCTCGGAAAAATACCGGAACACCAAGAGTACACCTGCTTTTTCGAAGACCGGTTTTCAAAGTTTAAGAAACGACACTCCCAATCTCAGGTGGGCGGACTTATTGTCCCATTCTACATGAACAAAAGTTCATCTAGGCCAAACTGAACCTTTGTCGGGTATCATTAACCCGCTTGGGCTGTCATTCAATGAGACAGATTGCTGAAACTGCATTACTGGCGTTTAGAGATCTGTCACATCATCTGGTGACCCAAAAGGCCGCGCGTCATAACTGAGGAACTAACAATGATTCAACGAGCACTGATGGCCTTGGGCGTAGTGTCGAGCCTTTCGGCTGGGCCGGCTTTTGCAAACCCGACGGACGACGCGGTTCTGGCGCTTCAAAAGCAAGGATATGTGCGCATCGAAACGTCCCGCACTCTTCTGGGCAAAACACGTATCGTCGCGACCCGAAAAGGGAGAACACGTGAAATCATTATGCAGACGCGATCAGGTATAATCTTGCGCGATTATACGAAAGCAGTTTCTAATGGGAAGACGAAGACTGGCCAAGCGGGCAAGGCCAAGAACAAAGGGAATGGCAATGGCGGTGGCAACGCAGGTGGTAACCGCGACGGCAATGGCGGTGGTAACGGCGGCGGCAATGGCGGTGGTAACGGCGGCGGTAACGGCAAGAATTAGTGACACGCAGGCAATTACTCGTTTTCGCTCATGACCGGAAAGATTCTGATCGTTGCACTTGCTGTACAAGTTATTTCCGCAGTCTTTTTCCTCGCAGATAGTTTGATTTCAATATTTGATCTAAGGGCCAATCCCATCGACTGGCGGGTCAAAGAACTGTTGGAAATTTCGGCCGCTATCGGGCTTCTCATTGGCTCGGCTCTTGGTGCGGTGGCGGTACGTTACGTACTGGCTGCATCCAACAAAGCCGAGGCTGGCATCAGGGTGGCTTCCGGTGCATTCCACGAAATGATGGAAGAGAACTTTGAGAATTGGGGCTTGTCGGTTTCCGAGCGTGATATCGCGATGTTGATGCTGAAGGGGCTGTCGATCCGAGAGATCGCCGCTATCCGCGAGAGTTCAGAAGGGACCGTGAAATCCCATTCAAATGCGCTCTACCGCAAGGCAAATGTGACCGGGCGGGGCCAACTGCAAAGCATCTTTATCGAGGATTTGATGGATGGCGGCGTGGCTCCAAGAGCTCGCGACAAAACGCCAGTGAGATCAGATTGATTTCAGGTCTGTTTCTGTTGGCATCTTTCCGTTTACCTGCCGATGCTTGGATAAATCCGGTTTACCTTGATTGCTGTGCAATCAGCCAGCCATCCGTGCCTCAGGTATCGGGACTGCGCGAGGGTCAGCTTCAAGCCGAATTCCTGCTAGCTGTCGGGCGTATGAACTAAAGTTGCACGCGGCGTTTACTAAAGTTCATCTGGGCCAATCTGAACATTTGTTAAGTATCCAAGCCGGTTAAGGGATGTCATTCAATTGTTAAATCAATTCAGAAGGTGAGATTGCCATGAAACTTCTCCATGTAGTAACCGCAGCGGCTGTTGCACTTGGCGCACCGGCGTTGGTAGACGGCTCTGGAATTCCCGCGCTTGACGAATACGGTGTGGCCCATGCGGGTAAGGGAAACGGCAATGGTGGCGGTAACGGGGGCGGCAATGGCAAAGGCGGCGGCGGCAATGGCGGTGGCGGCAACGGCGGCGGCAAAGCAAGCAAGAGCGATGGTAAAGCTGACAAAGCGTCAGCTCGCGCGGCTGGCCGACAAAGTAAGGCCGTGTCACGTGGTGGCACCCGAAAGTCCGCTGCGCGCGGCGGCGGACAGCTAAAAACGAAGTTCAATAACGCGCTGACAAAGCTGGGTCTGAAGAAAAAGAAGACCCGCGTTTCAAGCGGCGTGCGCACGGCTCCTAAGAAGACGGTAAAGCCAACGCGCCAAGTGCAGAAGGCCCGTGCACCTCAAGTTGCAAGGCCGGTTGCCGCGCCACGCGAGAAGAATCTTCATGCCCAGCTCAAGGGGCTGAACTCGCTCAATCGGAATGCCAACGGGTTCTTTAACGGCAATGACCCGAAACTAGAGACCCTGCGCGCATATGTTGCCTCCAGCGCTGCATTTGCAGGATTGGAAAGCGTTGTGTCCTTGGCGCAATCGGACTTGGCCGACAGCCAAGCCGTGCTTGATGACGTGGTTGCCGAATTGGAACTGTCCTCTGACGATCTGACAGAACAACGTTCTGAATTGGAGAGCCTGCAAGAGGTCCTGTTGGCCGATGAGCCAGAACTTGATGACCCGGCGCGCTCAGATTGGGAAGCGGAACTTGCTACGGTGGAAAGCGGGCTTGATGCCGTGGCTGAAGTAGATGCAGCCAGCGAAGCGGTTGCTTCTGCCGAGGAAGCTCTGGAAGAGGCCGAGGATGATGTGTCCGAAAACGCACTGCGCGATGCGATTGCGGCCTCTATGAATTCAACTGGCAACGGTACGGTTGCTGGCGATGACCTTTCAGACGAGGTCGTGGATTTTGTATCGGACAAGCTTGGTATCGGTGACACAGTAGGCTTTATCAACGTAGCCGTTGAAAAGGCTGAGGCTGAAGAAGAGCTGGCCGAAGAAAGTGATGGCTCGGCAGGAGATGATCCAGCTGAAGATGAACTCATTGTAACTGAGCCTCTCTAGCGACGATCTGCCAATCAACGCGTGAGTGAAATAAAACCAAGGCCAAGAAGGAGACTAACATGCTGTCCTCTACAACTGTTTTGAGCTGCGCTGTAGTACTTGGGGTTTGGATAACTCTGGTGATCTAGCGAGTATCGTTGACGCCTGCCAATGAAAATGGACCTTGGCTCCCAATGACGGACTTTGAATGGGGCGTTGAGGCAGGCGTCGCCGTTGCACGCGCGGGGGACGCCGAAGTGATCCTCGTGATTTGCCGTAGGCTCAATTCTCTGCTCAACTGGAAACATCCAGATAGATTAGCAGGAAGTAGAGACCCAATATGGTCAATGTTCTGGGAATCGGCGGGGTTTTCTTCAGGTCGGAAAACCCGAGCGCCCTAGCTGAATGGTATCAAGCCCACCTCGGGATTGATCCTGCACCAACCTCCGCGACAATGACGCCGTGGACCACGCAGGGAGGCGTCACTGTCTTTGCTCCGTTTGCCCAAGACACTGATTACTTTCCCGAAAACCAAGCGTTCATGCTGAATTTTCGCGTCGACAACCTTGATGCCGCGATTGCCGAGCTTACCGCCGCAGGTGTCGATTGCGGCGATATCGAGAGCATGGACGGGGTCGGGAGATTCACACGCATTCACGATCCAGAGGGCAACCCGATTGAACTTTGGGAGCCGGCTTGATCGGAACCAAGTCTCAGGTATGGGCGAAGCCCGTAAGCTTCGCCCATAACGGAGTTTTCGTCAGAACTGCCAGAAATACGCGGCACTTGCCCCCACGGTCGTCGTGCCTTCGGATGTGCGCGAGACGTTTGCGCCAAGGTTCAGTGCGCCGACGTCGCTCAGGATGGTCACGCCACCGCTGATGCGCGGGGTGGTGAAGCTGTCGATATTGCCGAAGCCGTCATCGTTGCGCACATAGTCGATCTCGAAGCCTGCTGTCGGCAGATAGGTCAGGTTGCCACGGTCGATCGGGTTGTAGTTGATACCCGTGCCGATGGTGGCGACGAAGCTTTTGATCTCGGTCGGGGCATAGGCCACGACGGGAGCCACGCTGGTGAAGGCAGGCAGATCCTCGCGGGAGGAGGCGATGCTGATGAAGGGGGACAACTCTGCGCTCCGCAACGGGACGCTGCCGGTCAGGGTCAGGTTGCCGAAGGTCTTGTCGCCCTCGAACTGCCCGCCATCGACCGTGTAATCCGGCCTTGCAAACCCGATGAAGCCGTCAAGGCTGAGGCGGTCGGACAACTGCGTCGAGAAGTATGGACCCACCGCAACGCCTTTCGCCTTGACGCGCTGCCCGCTGGGAAGGTCAACATTGGAGCGGTTGTATCCCGCGAGCAGACCCACAATCGTACTGCTGCCGACCAAGGCGTCTACCCCGAAAATCAGGTTGCCGGAGGTGCCCGAATACGTGCCGTTCATTCGCTTGGTGTCCAGCGATCCCCATATCGAGGACAGGCCACCCCATACAGGCGCAGTGCCGCCGCTCAACGTTGTGTCGTCCTGCGCGACAAAAGACAGCCGCGTCGTCGAGCTGCGCCGCTGTGCTATGGCGTTGCGGAAACTGGAGATAGCGTCGCGGTAGCTGGCTAGGTTATTCCCTGTGATCGAGCCGATACCGGCATTCAGCTCCCCTTCCGGCTCGTTGGGCCGCGTCTGTGCGCTGGCCAGCTGGGCAAGGGCCAGCATGGCGAGGGTGGAAAATGCGATTGTTCTGAGCAGCGATACGAGTGTCATGGAAAGAACCTTGGTTACAGCAATGTCGAACCTTACCGCACTTACCCTGCGTAAACTAGCGAAGCATTCGAGCCTTTGGCAAAAAACCGCGTATCGGGGGCGTTCTTTGGTTAAGGAAGCAGCGCCAGCCACACCCACAACGTCAAGATCGACAGGGCGGTTGAGATCAGCACCGCCGAGGCGGCGACCCGTTTGGCGACCCCGTACATGTTGGCGAACACATAGGCGTTCACGCCCGGTGCCATTGCCGATGTCAGCACGGCGGAACGAAACGCGTCGATGCCAATGCCCGAAGCCCCCGCGACCAGCCATGTCAGGCTTGGCTGCACCACCAGCATCAAGGCGCAGACCATGATGACGGGGCCGGTGTCGCCCTCCAGCTTGTAGCGGGCCAGCACACCGCCCAGCCCGAAGATCGCCGCAGGCAGGGCGGCGCGGATCATCAGGTCCAGCGCGTCGGTCAGCACGCCGGGCAGGGGCAGGGAGGTCAGGTTGACCACAAAGCCCAGCCCGATGCCGATGATCAACGCGTTATGAGTGATCTCGCGCCACACGGCGCGGGACGTGCGCCATAGTCCGCTGCCACGATTGCGAACAACCTCCATCACGGTGATGCCGACGCAGTAGCAAAACGGCGCGTTGATCGCGATTATGGCGTAGTTGGGCGACAGCGCATCCTCGCCATAGGCGCGTTCTGTGATCGGCAGGCCGAGCAGCACGGCGTTGGAGAACAGGCAGCAAAAGCCGATGGCGATGCTGTCCTCCCAAGGGCGCCCGAAAATCAGGCGCGCACCGAACGTGCCAAGGGTGAAGCCCGTCAGTGCGGACAGGTAGTAGGACACCAGCAGACGCGGCTCGAAATAGACGTCCAGCTCCAGCTCCGCGATGCCGCGAAACAGCAGGCAGGGGATGGCGAAGGTCTGGGTGAACTTCATCAGCGCATCTGCGCCGTCATCTGAGAACAGGCCACGTTTGACCGCGATGAAGCCCGCCCCGATGACCAGAAACACCGGCAGGATCACCTCGATCAGTGCGCCCATCTTACAGGTCGTATTCGATAATCATGCCGTCATAGGCGGGGGTGACGTTGTCCGGCGTCTCGGCCTCCACCGTGGCGTAGTCCAGATCAATATGCATGTTGGTGATGACAGCCTGCTTGGGGGCCAGCTTCTCGATCCACTTCAGTGTATTTTCCAGATGCGAATGGCTGGGATGCGGCGAGCGGCGCAGCGCGTCGATGATGAAGCAGTCCAGCCCCTGAAGTGCCGCCCATGTCTCGTCGTAGAACTTCGCCACATCGGGTAAGTAGGCCAAGCCACCAACACGGAAGCCAAGCGCGTCGATGGTGCCGTGATTGGCGCGGAACGGGGCCAGCGGGATCGTCCCGCCGGGCCCCTTGATCTCGATCAGCCCCTTGATGGACCGCAGCGTCAGGATCGGCGGGTAGGGGGAGCCTTCGGGCTGCACGAACGCATAACCGAAGCGCGAGATCAGGTTGTCGGTGGTGTCGCCATCAGCCCAGACCTTCAGGCGTTCCTTCATGTTGAACACGATCATCCGCAGATCGTCGATGCCGTGCATGTGATCCGCGTGGGAGTGGGTATAGACCACCCCGTCCAAGCGCCCGACGCCCGCGTCCAGAAGCTGCGAGCGCAGGTCCGGCGAGGTGTCGATCAGCACGGAGGTGGTGCCATTGGGTCCGATCTGCTCGATCAGGAGGGAGCAGCGGCGGCGCACATTCCGGGGGTTGTTGGGGTCGCAATCGCCCCAATGCCCGCCAAGGCGCGGCACCCCGCCAGACGAGCCGCAGCCCAATATGGTGAACCGGCGCTTCATTTGGCTTTCCAGAACAAGCGTTCGAAATTGGCCTGCGTTTGCGCGGCGAAGTCGGGATAGTCGAGGTCGAAGATCTCCGCACCCACCTTGGCCGTGTGAGCGGTATAGCCCGGCTCGTTGCGCTTGCCACGATAGGGGGGCGGGGCGAGGTAGGGGGCGTCGGTCTCGACAAGGATGCGGTCAAGCGGAGCGGCGGCGAAGATGTCGCGCAGCTCTTGGCTCTTGGGGAAAGCAGCGATGCCGGACATGGACAGGTAGAACCCCAGATCAAGTGCTGCCTGCGCCAGTTCTTTCGTGGACGAAAAGCAGTGCATGACGCAGCTATACGCGCCCTTTTTGTGTTCCTCCGTCAGGATGCGGGCCATGTCGTCATCTGCCGCGCGGGCGTGGATGATGAGCGGCAGCTTGGTCTGCCGCGCGGCCTCGATGTGGACCCGCAGGCTTTGCTGCTGAATGTCCTTGCTCTCGGACGTGTAGTGGTAGTCCAGCCCGGTCTCGCCGATGCCGACGAATTTGGGATGCTCGGCCAGCTTCACCAACGCGCCCACCGTGACCAGCGGCTCGTCGGCGGCGCTCATCGGATGGGTACCGGCGGCGTAGTAGACGGACGGGTGCGCTTCCGCGATGGCGCGGACTTGCGGCTCCAACCGCAGTTTGGTGCAGATCGTCACCATGCGCGTCACGCCCGCGTCATGGGCGCGGGTGATGATGTCGGGCAACTCGCCCTCGAAATCGGGGAAGTCGAGATGGCAGTGGCTGTCGGTGATCTGGGGGGTGCTCATTCTCGGCCTCGTCAGGCCGCAGTTTTCGCGGCCACTTCGTTCATTGCCAGAACCATATCAATGACCAGCGCGGAAGGGTCAAGGTTCACCGCACGCCCGTGTTGCGCGCGGGCGGAGATATCGGCCGACACGGAGGCCCATGCGCGCGCAGCATTCGCATCGGGCGACAGGCGGGCGAGCATCTCCAACTCACCGCGCGCAGCCTCGGTCTGGGGCTGGCCCAGACCCGCGCGCGCAAGGCGGGCAAGCAGCACGTCGGCAAGGCGCAGCATCAACTCGTAGCGGGCTTCCTGACCGCGGGCGGCGGCCTTCTCGCCAAGGGCGATCATCTGCGTGCGGTCGAGCTTGGGGAAGGTGGCGGCGAGCGCCACGAGGTCGGCATAAACCTCCATCCCGCCAAGGTTCAACATCCGCAGCGCTTCACCCACGGAGCCACCGGATAGTTCGGCCAGCGCCGAACTATGCTTGCCGATATCCGCCCCCGTGGCGGTCAGGGCGGCAGACATATGGTCGGCGTCGAGCGTCACGCAACGCAACTCGCGGCAGCGCGACCGGATGGTGGGCAACAGCCGCGATGGCTGGTGGCTGATCAGGAACAGCAGCGCGTCGGCGGGGGGCTCCTCCAGCACCTTCAGCAAGGCGTTCGCGGCAGAGACGTTCATATCGTCAGCCGCATCCACGATGACGATGCGGCGCCCGCCCTCTGTGGCGGAGAGGGAGAAAAACCCTTTCAGCTTGCGCACCTCGTCGACGGTGATCTGCTGTTTGAACTTCTTTTTGTCCTCGTCATAGGGACGCTTGAGCACGAACAAGCCGGCTTCGCTGCCTGCGTTCATACGGGCGATAACGGGGTGGCTTGGGTCAATGTCCAGCGTTGCAGGCGCGGGTGGGGCGCCGAACATATCGTTTGCATCCACCGGCGGGTTTGCCAGCAGGAACTTCGCCAGCTTCCACGCCAGCGTGGCCTTGCCGACGCCGCGCGGGCCGGTGATCATCCATGCGTGGTGCAGGCGGTCGCCGTTGAAGGCCTCAAGGAAGTTCTCCTCGGCCACGTGCTGGCCCACCAGTGTCGCGGTTTCACGCGGGTGGGGCGCACCGTCGATCTGGTCCGATTGCGGGAGGGCGTCGTCACTCATGCGCGTGCGGCCAGGTAGGTGTCGACCAGCGCGGCCACGTCCGCGCCCACATCATGCGCGCCACGGGTGCCGTCGATCAGGCGGGTGCGGTCGGGGAAGTCTTCGAGAAGGCCAAGGAACCCCGCGCGCAGCTTGTGCTGGAACTCCGCGCCAAACTCCTCGAACCGGTCCTCGCCGGAGCCACGGGCAAGCCCCCGTTCAAGGGCTGCGTCAGGGTCCATGTCGATGATCAGCGTCAGGTCAGGCTCGCGCCCGATCATACGGGTGTGCAGCGCATCGACGGTCTCGCGCAGATCGCCACGGGTGGCTCCTTGATAGACGCGGGTGCTGTCGGCGAAGCGGTCGCAGATGACGATCTTGCCGGCCTCCAGGGCAGGGAGGATGGTGCGCTCCAGATGGTCGCGGCGGGCGGCGGTGAACAGCAGGATCTCGGTCTCGGCGGACCAGCGCCCCGGCTCGCCCTCGACCAGCAGGCGGCGGATGTCCTCGGCCCCCGGCGAGCCGCCGGGCTCGCGGGTGAGCACGACCTCAAAGCCCACGGCCTCCAGATGGCCTGCCAACAGACGTGACTGGGTCGACTTGCCCGAGCCGTCAATGCCTTCGAATGTCAGAAACGTCCCGTTCAAAAGAAGGTCGCCGCCTGTCCTGTCAGCTGGCGGAACAGCACCGTCGCGGCGGTGCGCACGCGAACCATGAAGCCGCCGGAATCCACGGTTTCGGTGGCGACCAGATCGTGGGTCGCATCACCGATGCCGGGAACGCTTACGATCAGCTCGGCCACCTTGTCACCGGCTTTGATTGGGGCTTCCAGCGGGCCTTGATAGGTGATCTTGGCGGTCACGCCGTCTTTATTCAGCACAGGCACCAACACCTTGATATCTTCGGTCGAGGCCATCCCCACTTGCGCGGCGGTGCCCATCCAGACCTCTGCATTGGCTATGATGACGCCTTCTTCGGCAAGCTGGCGCTCCGCAAACTGCCGGAAGGCCCAGTTGGCGATCCGCTCGCTCTCGGAGGCGCGGTCCTGCTCGGTTGCCAGTCCCGACATCACGAACACGATCCGCCGGTTGCCTTGCTTGGCGGAGCCGACCAGCCCGTAGCCAGCCTCGACGGTATGACCGGTTTTCAGGCCATCCGCGCCGATATTGAGTTTCAGCAGCGGGTTGCGGTTGAAACGATTGTCCGGCGCACGGTTGTCATGAAGGAATTCGGTTTCCGCAAAGTAGCCGTAATACTGGGGAAACACCTGAATCAGCCGCTTGGCAAGGATCGCCAGATCGCGCATCGACATGCGTTGCGCAGGGGCGGGCCAGCCGTTGGAGTTGGCGAAGGTGGAATTGGTCATGCCCAATTGCTGCGCACGCTCCGTCATCATCTGGGCGAAACCGCGCTCCGTTCCATCGGGGGAGATCGCCTCGGCCAGCACGGCGGATGCGTCATTGCCGGACAGCACGATCACGCCACGGATCAAATCCTCGACCGAGACCCGGTCGCGGGTGGTGAGAAACATGGTGGAGCCGCCATAGGCTTGAGCCGCTTCCGACACAGGCAAACGCTGGTCCAGCGTCAGGCGTCCGTCTTCCAGCGCCTCGAACGTCATGTTCAGGGTCATCAGCTTCGACATCGACGCGGGTGGAAGCGCCATGTCGGCGTTCTTTTCCATGAGCGTCAGATCGGTTCCCAAATCCAGAACGATTGCCGATTTCGCAGATGTTTCAAATGCATAGGCGGCAAAGCTCATGCAGATAGCGGATGTTAGCGTGGCGATAAGCGTGGCAGCGCGGAGGCCCATGGAAGGAGTCCTTTTGATCTTGTGTTAGTTGGTCACGAAATAGGCGTCGTTGAAGCCGAGACCTTTGACCTTTTTCAACAGGGTAGCGCGCTCAGAGGACGAGCCGGAGGGGCCGACGACCACGCGCCAGAAATTCTTGCCCTGGCTGGAGCCTTGCTTGACCTCGGGGACGATACCGATACCGCGCAGGGACGTCGCCGTGTTGTCGGCGTTGTCCTTGACCGAGAATATGCCGATCTGGATATACGGCTTGGACAGGCTGGACGACTGGCGCACCGGGGCCGCAGCCACGGGGGTCGGCTTGGCAACAGGCGTGGCTTCGGGCGCGGGCTTGTCGAGCGCGGCTCTGGCCTGATCAATCGGGTCCAGCGATTGCGCCTCGATGGCGTCGGGGGCAGGCAGGCTCTCGGTGCCTTCCAGCTCGGAAACTGCGGCGGGCTGGGCCACTGGCACCTGCTCGGTGCGCAGGGCGACGACACTCATCTTCGTGGGCTGGCCTGCGACCAGGCCCAAAGTCTGCGCCGCATCCGAGGACAGTTGCAATTTCGGGCCGGGGTTGTCGCGTTCGCGCCGGAACAGAGCCCCGATGACGGTCTTGTCGTTGGTCAGGTTGCGGATCACCACCCGCTCGGGATCCTTGACGCCGGGATAGGCCACCCAGACGCCGCCAAGCGAGGGGCGTCCGTCCCACAGCCCGTCCTCGTTGGCCTGAAACACCTCCGGTGCCTCGACCTCGCGTTCGATGGTCTCGCCATCAGCGCTGGCTACAAGTTCGGCTGTGTCTGTCTCTGCGGTGTCTTTTTTCTTCAGGAAGTCAAAGCCTTGGCCGTCCTCGCAGGCCGCAAGCGCTGCCGTCGCCCCGAGTAATACCGCCATCCGCCATGCCCGTGTCATAAGGTGTGTGTGACCCATAAATTCGCCCTCTGCCCGCTGCACCCTGACGGGTGCTTATACCACCGCTTTTCGCGGCCTTGTCGAAGATCACCCCAAACGAGGATGCCCCATTGGGCGCACCCTATTAAATAAACTTGTTTTTGCAAAGTGGTCCGTTGCAACGTCGGCAAAATTCGGCGTGATCGGGGGCTGTGCGTCAGGGCTTCCAGAATCGAGCGTGCGCCGTTAAGCCATCCCCGTCGGAGGAGTGGCAGAGTGGTCGAATGCACCGGTCTTGAAAACCGACGAGGGTGAAAGTCCTCCGTGGGTTCGAATCCCACCTCCTCCGCCACACTGCGTTTTGCTTGCTTTTATCTGGGGCGCATCCCGCTTACAGCTCGATCTTCGCTTTCTCCGGCGCGGGTCTTGGAACTGCTTCGAGCTTTTGCGAAACCCTGCGGTCGAAGAGCCAGATAACCGTGATCAACCGGCCGCTATTCTCATAGACCTGAACAGCCACGACAGTCCCGCAGCGCGAGATATCGGGCGGCGCAAAACCGGGCTGCTCGCGTGGTGCGCTTGGCCAACCCATTTCGCCCCAGTAGTGGTTGCCCGATATCGGGTTTTGGTCGCCGAAGGCAGCTGCGTCCTCGGTGACCATGGCAGGCACCTGAGCCACGTCTTTGCGCCTCAGAAGTGACGGCCCGCCACAATAGCCCCATCTGTCTTCCTCTTGGGGCAGGGCCCCCCAGAACCAGGTGCCTTCGCCATCTTCGCGCATGGTCTCGCCGTATTTGTCCATCAGTGACAGTTTCAGGGCCTCCATCGACACATTTGCCGCGTCGAGCTCCATGCGTCTCATGATCGCCATGATCGGCTTGTCGGGCACATGATCGGCATAGATGCCGACGATGCTTTCACGGGTTTGCGGGTCGTGACTGGCGACGGCATGGCCGAATTGACCTTTGCCGGGAACATCGGTCACATAAAACGCGGCATCGGAGTTGCGCTCTCGGAGCGCCTTCACAAAAGCCTGTTGCGGCATTTCCAGCGTAAGTTTCAGGATGTCAGCGGATTTGAGTGCCTTCGCCGTGGGCAGATCCCAGTCACCTTTTTCAATCCGCGCCACGACCTTCGCGCCACGCCCGAAGCGACCGCTGCGATAGCCAACAGCGGCTTCGACCTCGCTTTTTAGCACCACCATCCCCGCAAGACCTTGGGCAGGTTTGGAAAGCTGCGAGGCGGGGACGAATTTCAGGTCGCTGACCGATAGACGATAGGTGTAGCTGTCGGGAAATTCCTTGACCTGACCCACGCCGGGCTGGGCCTTGACGACCACCATGGCCGAGACATGATCCGCATCATCAGGGCGCAGGCCTTGGTCAATCCCGCGCAACCCGCGCTGCACGTATTGGCAGGCCATTCCGCCGCCGTTCTTGCCGCCGCCTTCCCAATACCAGACCTGATCGGGTCCGGGTCTCGGGCGGCCGGAGCTGTAGAAATTTCGGGCTCCATCAGGCAGGCTTTGCCCGCTGCCCAGCAACGCGGGCAGATCCGCTCTGAAATAAGGCTGGGTCGCATCCATCTGGGGGGTCGATAGCGATTGCAGACCACGGCAGCCGCTTTCAGGATGTGCGCCGCCCATGGGCAGGAGCAACTCCGATGGCAGCGCCGCGGCGCGTGCGAGCGTCCATGCCTTGAACTCGGGCAGGAGAGCTTGCGCCGCATCGGTGCGCAGCGACTGATCGGGGTTCGAGAAGAAGCGCCGCCACGGCAGTGCCGCCCGAACCTCGTCATTTTGTGCGTCGGTTTGCGCCGCAAAACTGCGCTCTTTCAGCAGCCTGTCGACGAGCATCCGCAAAAACATCGCGTCGTTGAACGCTTCCGGCGCCAGCGACAGTGCCAAAAGGTCAATGCCCTCCGGGTCCAGCATCAGCGCCTCTGGCGGAGTGACCTCTGCCGCGTCCAGCGCGGTGCCGATCCGTTTCGGAGCCACGACTCGCAGCCACAAATCGGCGGCCCGTGGCATGCCGTTACCGTCACCGAAGATCGCCTCCGAGGGGGCGGAGAGTAAGAGAGACCCGCTGTTTCTGCGATCATAGATCGCATCTATCGGCGTGACCTTGAGATAGGCGGTGATATAGCGCTGCGTGCCCAGCATCTTCTGCAACACCGGCACCGCGCCTTCGGGGACGCGCAGCAGGCTGTAATCCTCCGGCTCGGCAGGGGCCAGATTGGGTGGCGCGATAGCGCCGCGTTCCACGGATCGGCTCAGGGGTATGAAATTGAGGCTCTTGATCGGAAACCCGCCACGTTCGGCGTCGAATGGTTGCATCTCGATATTGGCACCGATCCAGTAGCTGTCATGCGCCTCTGCCTGCAATTCGGCGCGCAATGCCGCTTTTCGGGCCTCATAGGTGCTTTGCGGTGTCGGCGGCATCACGCGATAGGCGTTCAGCATCGCGTCATCGAGAATTTTGCCGCTGTTATCCAGTCTGTCCGCCGCACCCTGAAGGCTGCGTGCGGTGGTTTTGAACAGGTCTTCAGGCAGGCTGCCACCCGTGGTAAATGGCGTGCCTTCCGAGGGTGGGGTGACGGGGGCATCTTGCGGCTGCGCGGTGTCCGGCAGCGCTATCTGGAACATCGGCTGTGCCGGGTCATCCTCGACGTAAAGCCCCATGGCGGCAACTGTGAAAGACGGGCGCACGCTGCCAAGCTCCTGCTGCGAGATCGGGCCGGCCCCGCCGGGCCGGGGCGTGAGCGCATCCAGCGAGTAGTCGACGACGAGCACCAGCCTGCGGGCGTTGCCCGATCCCGTCCGTTTTAGCCGGTCGAGCAGGGCTTGCGCGGCGTCCGGCTCCATAGGCAGGAAATCCGGCATGGACTCGGTCACAGGGCGACCTTCGGATGTGGTAGGCATCAACGGGCCGAGCTGCGACACCCGCGATACAGGAAAGCCGCCGGTCGCAAAATCATACTCCCCCAATGACACGAGAGAGGCGAAGCGCAGGTTCAAAGGCAGCGCAGGCGTACGGGCCGCGACACGGTCGCGCATCGGCTGGTCGTTCTTGGCATAGGCGCTGCGGATTTCGATCTCGCTTGGCTGGTTGTTGTGGATTGGGGTGGCGATGTTCAGCGGAAACATCTCGACACGCTCGCGTTCGGTCAGCAGCGAGCGCATGATCTTTTGCGCCAGTTCCGGATGCAACGTGCGGTCGGGCTGGGCCGATGTGATCGCTGTCAGGTTCATGGCTGTCATCAGCAGTTCGGCGGGTGACGATCCTTGAAATTGCGGGTTTGACGGCTGCGCAAATGCGGTGGGTAGACTATAGGCGTTCAGCATGTAGCGCCCGTTGCTCACGCCACCGCCGTAGAGTGCCGCGACGGTCGAAGGGTCCGAGGGGGACGCCACGTCTGCACCGGGCGCGTTGCCACCCTTCCAGACATGCAAAACCTGATCGGGGCCCTCAACGAGCTGGCCGTTTTGACCACGGCTTCTGGGTCGGTAGACCAGTGTCACGCTATGCACCGTGGCTTTCGCCGACCCGCCATAATAGCGCTGGCCGCGAAACTCGGGCGCGTGGTCGGAAAGTGTCACATCGACCAGCGCCAGGCTTTGCCCACGGTTGGACCTGACCATGTTGGCGGCCAGTGGCGTGAAGCTTTCGGGGATTGGCAGATAGAAGGGTTTTTCGAGGTTCAACTGTAGACCTTTCAAGGCGCCAGCGCCGCGGTCCTGAAGGGCTATCTGCACAATGGCCGGAAGGTCTCCGATCTGCGTGGCGAACCCGCCATGCAGTTGTAGCGACGAGGCCGGGTCGGGCGCGCTTCGCTGAATGTTCATCGGTTGCTCCAGCAGGGCGCGTGTCGGCGGGCGGTCGGCATAGAGCTGTCCCGCCGCCTCTAGGCGGGCCTGCGCCTTGGCACCCGTGGTCTCGGTCGGGCCGATTTCCGGGAAATGCGGCGGAAAGTCGAAGTCTCTGAGACGGAATTGAACCACTTGTTCTGCGGCCAGTTGCGGGTTCTGTCCCAGCGTCCAGAGCAGGAACCGGTCGAGTAACGCCTGATTTCCGACCAGTACGTCGCCACCTGTAGGCGTGGGCGCGGCCTGCGGCATCTGCGCAAAATTGGGTGTCGCGGCAGCGGGGGCTGGGGTGGTGGCAGACGCACCTGCCATCCCGGGCAGCGGTATTGTTGCGAGCGTTCCGCCCGATAGCATCGCGATACGCTGCTGCGTCATGCGGGCGATACAATCCACGTCAGCCCCGCAATCGTTGCGCGCCCCGATCCAGGCGCGCTGCGAGGCCTTCAGGCCCTCGGGCGCGCCGGCATAGGCGGCGTTAAGCTGTCGGTCCAGAGCCCCCAGCATGGGCACGGCGCAGATCGTATGCTCGGCCGCGGCTCCGGCGCGGGCACAGTCGAAACCGGGAGATACCGACGCATCGACGCCGCGGGCGCGGCAGGCTGCGGCGAAGGCCCGACCCACGTCTTGCGGCACCGGCGCGTGAATGGTGCCAGACTGGGATGTGGTAAGCGAAAACCGCGCGCCACGTTCCAGATCATCGCTGAGCCGTTGCGTCAGCGTGCGGGACATCGCGTAGATCTGGATCGTGGGATCAAAGGTCAGCGACTGGCGCAATCTGGGCTGGGTGCCCAAGTGAAGCTGTGCGGTGCGCCCCCCCTCGACGCGGGGGCCAGTGATTGCGGGGCTGAACTGGATGGTCACGACGCCCGCCCGCGGATCAACCCCCAGCACCGGAGCCGGTGCCGCGCTCGTCATGCAGCGCAGGGTCGCGAGCAAAGCCCCGTCCCGTTGCAGGTTCATACTGGCCACGGTCGCGCCCCCTGCATCACCTATGGCGTAGGACCACTGCATCTGGCCAGTCTGCGGGGCGGCTGCGCTGCCTGAAACCTGTGGCTGCGCGGTGCTGCCCGCCAGCGTCACATGAAGGCTCTGCGCCCGACCGTTGGCGCCCATGATCTGCACGTCCAAGGCCGTCATGCCGCCGCTCGCCAGCGCCTGCGCCACGCCTGCACCCATCGTACCCCGCGCAAGCAGGTTCGCGATCTGACGCCGCGCCTCGGGGGTGCCGAAAGTTCTGTCCAGCGTGTCACCGGGCTGCCTGATGCCGAACCGATGGACGTTGGCACGGTCCTGCGCCAAAATCTGGTCCGGCTGGCTGAGACGGACGCCGCTTGAATTGCTGCGATCCTGTGGCCCGATCACGGCGGTGTAGCGATCCAGCGTCTGCTGTGCATGGGCAGGCAGAGCCAAAGCAAAAGCGGTCGCCAGTATGGCACCTCCGATGACGAGTTTCATGACTGTTCCCCCTTGTTGAGCCCTAGTGCCGACCGCCCTCTACCAACCGAGCGTGCAGAATGAGCTCGGGTCTGTATTCGAAATGCATTCCGTCGAAGTGGTGCCACTTGCCACCCCAGATAAAGCCGTATCGCTCGAATGCCTGAACGACGTGTGGCGGAATGCGGTTGTGATATGCGCCCACGCGCCCCTCGGGCGCGCCGGTCCATTTCCAGTATTGTCCGATCTCGGCGTTGACATCGACAGCGATGCCGAAGCTGTGCGCGCTCAACCGGTCGGTGCCAGCGATCAGACGCCAGTTGAATCCGCCCGCGGCTGAAGCGAAAATGTAGGACAGGTCTTCCGGAGCATTGCTCAGCGCATCCAGTACTGTGGCAAGCTGGCACGCGACATTACGCTTGGCGGTAACGCTGTAGATCACGTTGCCAAGGCGCGGCGCGGCGACTTGGACAAGCGATGCTTCCGCGGCCTGCCGGTCGGCGAACCAAAGCGCGCGGAAGAACGCGTCGTTGCGTGCGCGGCCCGGGTCGAACCAAGGAGAGCTACGCGCCTTTAGGTCGAAATCCAGAGGGTAGGTTTGGGCAAACTGGTCTGCAATCGTGGCGTTTGCCAGCCTCTCGGCGGGGCTGCGCACTGGCGGCCCCCGCAACTCCAGCGCCAAGCCGTTGTTTACGCGTATGAAAAGGCCGTCCTGTGGGATCGTGACGTCTGGATAGGCGTGGGTGAGAGCTACATGGACGGGGTCCGCCATAGGGGCGGGCAAAGGTATCGACAGAAAATCACGCGGCGCACATTTCGCTTGGAGCGCTGTCCCCAGGCAGACAAACAGGAAACAAGCGAGGAGAAGTTTTTGCAGGTAATTCCATGACTTACGGTTGCCGTGGGTCGGCAGGCCATGCTTCGAATGAACCCCGCACTGCATTTAAGCCCGCCTCACACCTCAACACCATTTACCCTGTAAACTTGCGCCGAAAGGCCGAAAAAATCAAGCTGGCAGCCTGCGAGGGCGATTGGATTTGCCGCCAGACCCTGACCCCGCTTGTTCTGATCGGGCTAACGCTACTCCACCCGTCACGCGACAAAACGCAGCCTCATTCGTGCATCACCTATGTCATCGCGTTGTGAAAAATTTGTCGTCACGCAGGTGGCTGGCATGCCGAATATCCCTGTCTGCAATGTGTCGGCAAACGGTCGGCATATTGTATGGCAACATGCCCGCACGTCCCTTGTGCCACGCGAACTGACCAACGGACGGGTCGCGGCTTTCCCAAAAGGCGCATTTGGTTGCGACCCCGTTTTGTGGTATGATTACCCTTTACAGACATGCTGCGGAGGAGGTCGGAATGAACCGGTATCAGTCCTTGTTTTTGGGATTCCTCGTCGCCGCCTTGCCTCTTGGCACCACGGCGCAGACCAAAGGTCAGTTGCAATATAATGGCGATAAAGACTCCGCCTATCTTATCATCCGCGGGACCAACGACAATCGCGCGGCGCGGCTGAGCGTCGATAGCGACGACAACACACGCGGGTTTCTCCATCTCTATGACGACGACAATACGCGGGTCCGGCTTTATGTGGACAGCGTCGGTCAGGGTGGTCTGGTTCTTGAGCAAAGCGACGGGGACGACGCAGCCACGCTGGCGGTGGACAACGGGACCGAACACGGCCTGCTCTTCTTGCGCGACCGCACCGGCGGCACAAGGGCGGCGTTGTTCGTCGATGACGACCGGCAGGGGCATCTTGTGCTTGACGGCGCTGACGGCTCCGGCCGCGCCACGCTCTATGTGGACGGTCAGGAAGAGGGCGGGCTGACGCTTGCCCGTGGCAATGCCAGCAATGCTGTCGGCTTGTTCGTGGAGAATGCAGGTCAGGGTGGGGCGCTCCATTTGAATGCGACCGATGGTGACAGTCGCGCGCGCTTGCGGGTCGATGCCGCTGGACGCGGCCAGCTTTATCTTGATGGGGCCAACGACGTGGGGAAGGCGTTTCTTTACATCGACTCGGCGGATCAAGGCGGATTGCGGTTGCGTGGCTCGGGGGGAAACGATGCGGCGACACTCTATGTCGGGAACAGTAGCGACACCGGCGTGCTCCGGCTCAATGCGTCCAACGGGGACGCGCGGGCCAGACTGCAAGTCAATTCCGCAGGGCGCGGCGGGCTGTCCCTTGACGGGTCGGACAACAGCGCGCGGGCGAGCCTGTATATCGACGGGTTGGAGCAGGGTGGCTTGCGGCTCGACAACAGCACCGACCAGCGTTCCGTGAGCCTCTATGTCGGCAATACCAGCGATGCGGGCGGCCTTTTGCTACACGATGCAAACGGCTCTGCCAGAGCGCGGGTGTTCGTCAATTCGGCAGGGCGCGGTCAGATGTCGCTTGACGGGGCGGGCGTGGATGCGCGTTCCCGACTTTATGTGGACACGCTGAACCAAGGCGGTTTGCGTCTTGACGGAACAAGCGGCGAGACGGTGGCCGCGCTCTTTGTTGCGGACAGCACCGATGCGGGTGCCCTTCAGCTTGGTGCCGCCGGTGGTGACACCCGCGCACGGCTTCAGGTTGTCGGAGCAGGTCGCGGGGCCATGCGGCTTGACGGAACTGACGGGAACGGGCGCGTGCGGCTTTTCGTGGACGGGGCGGAGCAGGGCGAGTTGTTGCTGTTGAATACGGCCGGAAACGCGGGCATCGAATTGTCTGTCGATGATGCGACAGACAATGCCGGTATTCGCCTTCACGACACGGACGGCGATATCCACGCGGTTCTTGCCGTCGATGAGGAGACCAACGGCGAGTTGGTGCTTTCTGACGGTGACAGCATCGAGAAGAGCCGTCTGGCGCTTGAGCCGGACGACGATTCCGGCCTTCTGGTGTTGCGCGGGCAGCGCGGGTGGCCCATTGCCAGTGGCTCGCGCCAGTCTGCGGCGGGTGCCAATCACGGGGCTTTCCGGGTTTTCGCTGCGCTTGAGGATGGTGGCGGGTCCAACCTGTTGGGCGAGATGATCGCGGACCCCGCCACATCGGGCGGGACACTGACCCTGTTTGACGCGGCGGGCACGCCGACGATCGTGCTTGACGGGGCTACGGGGATTATCACCAAGGCCGGGCTCAACGGGTTTCTGATCGCGCACCCCAAGGACCCGCGGCGCGAGATTTTCTATGCGAGCCTTGAGGGGCCGGAGGCGGGCATCTATGCGCGCGGGTCCGGCAAGGTCGAAAACGGGCGCGGGTCGGTGAAGCTGCCGGAGCATTTCGCGGCGGTTGCGCGGCCCGGCTCGATTACCGTTCAACTTACCCCGCACAGTACCGAGACACGCGGCCTTGCCGTGGTGAAAAAATCGGTAGACGAGATTGCAGTGGGCGAACTGGGGCGCGGCACGGGGAGCTTTGGTTTCGACTATGTTGTCCATGCCGAGCGCGGGGACATCGCACAGATCAAACCGCTGCGAGACCGGAAGATAACGATTGCCGCCGAGCGCGTCGACATTGACCCCACAGGCCGCCGGGAGATCGCGAAACCCGGCCAGACCATACTTTTCACGCCGCTTGATCCTGCTCAGGACAGTGATGACGGTGTCGAAGTCGATGAGGCCGAGCTTGCCGAGATTGCCATCGACAAAGCTGAGCTGGACGAGGCTGCGTCAGAGGATGCCGAGACAAGGGTCCGTCGGCCAGAGGTCGGCAAGGAAGGGATCGAGACGCGCGATATCTCTGCCCTGCCACGGCTTCGGTTGGAGGAGTAGGGCGATGCGTGTCTTCGCTCTCCTAGCGGCGATCCTGCTTGTCGCCCCGGCCACGGCGCAAACCGTGCAAGAGCGTGCGTTCAGGCTTCTGAGCACCGAGTCCAATGTGGAGCAGAGCTGCGGATTTCAGGTCCGCTCCTCCTTGGCAGGCACCATGACGCGGCTGGGCTATCAGTTGCGGCTGCCAAACTGGTCGCTTGGCGTGGCGCAGATCACGGGCATGGGTATCACCAATGCGGGCGTCGACACGACGCTTGACCTGGCGGCGGATCTGCTGAAATCCGACCTGGGAGCCAATGACGTGAATTGCTGCGTCGACCTTAACCGCAACGGCAACATCATCAATTTCGCGCCGCCTGCCAGCATGGTGGGTGGCATCATTACCACCCAAGCGGAATCGAATGCGGTGTTTGCGGTGAATGCCGATATCAAGGTTGTGAACGGCATCCAGTTCTGCGGCGTTTCGGCCGTCCCGCCTTCCACGTTTGTCGGATGTGCGGACGGGAATTCGATCATCACGATCAACACCTTCAACCCGCCGGCAGTCAACGTCTTCACCGACCCCGCGACAGTTGCGCATGAGGTGGGGCACTGGGCCGGGCTGGATCATGTGGGCCAGACTTGCTCTCCGACGCCCGGTCAGTGCGGCGACTGCGACTGCACGGATGGCTTTATCGACCGGGTCATGTTTTGCAGCATTTGCAACGGCGCCCCCGCGCAGGGGCTCATCACGGCGCAGCAATGCACGTCCTATCAGGACGCGGCGCAATGAAACGTGTTCTTGCATTGCTGGTGTTTCTGGCCGGTGCCGCCACCGCGCAGGAAGCCAGGTTGCCGCCGGTCAAGGAGTTCGTTCAGGCGCGCAATTTCCATGGCATGGATTACAGGGTGGCCTCGCGCTACGACGCCGAAGCGGTGCCCGCGTTGCGCGAGATTCTGGCCGATGAGGATATGGCGCCCTTCTGGGCCGGTGCCGTGTGGGTGCTGGGTGTGATCGCAACGCCCGAGACGACCGCGACCCTGATCGGCTTTCTGGAAGACCGGTTCGAGGGCTATGTCGATCCGAACCAGCAGCAGGCGCTGCTGCTGGTCCCGCAAGCGCTGGGCTTTGCGGCCAATGATCCGGAGAGCCGCGCGTTCGCGTATCTTCGTGAAGGCGTCGACCCCGACGTGATTGCCCGCCGCGGGCTGGGGTGGACCGTTCGCGGCTGGGAGCCGGGCACGCGCGAGCTTTTGCTGGCCAAGCTGCATGTCAACGGCCTTGGGCTGGCGGCAAACGAGGCCGGTCGTGAAGTTCTTTTGGGGGTGCGTGAGAGCGTCCCCGAGAAAACCCCAGCGGTCTGGCGCAAGATCGCGCCAAACGTGTCCGAGGCGCTGGAGACAAGCCGCCGGATCGAGGAGCTTGGCTATCTTCGCGCCCTGACGCCGGGCGAGGTCAGGTATCCTCCGCCCGACAAGCGGTCTCCGGGTTAGGCGTCCGCGCCAAGTCCGACCTGCCTGAACAGCTCTGCAATACCGGTCAGATGCGCCGCCAGCGGGTTGGTGTTGCGCCAGACCATGCCGACCGTGCGCGACGGCTCCGGTTTGGGCATGTGGGCTATGGACACGGCGGCGGAGCGGGTTTCGATCGGGACGGCCATTTCGGGGATCAAGGTTACGCCGATGCCCGCGCCGACCATTTGCACCAATGTGGACAGGGAACTCGCCTCCATCAGATCGCGCGGCACTGACGACGACAGGTTGCAATAGGACAGCGCCTGATCGCGGAAGCAGTGGCCTTCTTCCAGCAACAAAAGGCGCATTTCGCGCAGCTTGTCAGAGCTTGGCACCGGGTTTTCCGCGTCTGCCAGCGGGCGGACCAGAACGAAGGCCTCGTCAAATAATGCCACTTCGGTCAGGGAAGGCTCGGAGATGGGCAGGGCGACGATGGCGGCGTCCAGTCGCCCGTCCAGCAGGTCGTCGATCAGCGTTTGGGTGACTGCCTCGCGCGGGTGCGGGTCAACATCGGGGTGATGCCGCGACAGATGCTTGACGAAGGCGGGCAGCAGGTAGGGCGCGATGGTCGGGATAATGCCGATGCGGAACGGGCCGGACAGATCGCCGGTGGAGGCCCGGGCGAGGTCGGTCAATTCGTCCACCGAGCGCAGCACGTCGCGGGCGCGGGGAACAAAATCCTCGCCCAGGCGGGTCAGGCGGATCTGGCGCGCGCCGCGCTCAACCAGCGGGGCACCGAGAATTTGCTCCAACTCCTTGATTTGCACCGACAGGGCGGGCTGGGAAATCGAGCACGTATCCGCAGCCCGTCCAAAGTGGCGATGCTGGGCGAGCGCCTCGAAATATCTCAGGTGTTTCAGTGTAATCTGGGCCATAGGAACAGGTTATCAATGCGATTAGAAAATACAAATTTAACCTATAGCTTTTGCGACCTATAACAAGCCCATGCGAAGCGCGTCGCACCACGCGCCGGACAGCAACCCCTGAAAACAGCAAGCGGAGATTTATCATGGACGGAAACAAGATCAGCGGCACGGCCGGATGCCCGGTGCTTCACGGGGCGCATACCAACACATCTTCCTCGGGGCTGGACTGGTGGCCGAACGCGTTGAATCTCGACATTCTGCACCAGCACGACACCAAGACCAATCCGATGAGCAAGGATTTCGACTACCGCGAAGAGGTGAAGACCCTTGATTTCGACGCGCTGAAGAAAGACCTGCACGCCTTCATGACCGACAGTCAGGACTGGTGGCCTGCCGATTGGGGCCATTATGGCGGCTTGATGGTGCGCATGGCGTGGCATGCGGCGGGCACCTACCGTCTGGCCGATGGTCGCGGTGGTGCGGCGACGGGCAACCAGCGGTTCGCGCCGCTGAACTCATGGCCCGACAACGTGAGCCTCGACAAGGCCCGCCGTCTGCTGTGGCCGATCAAGAAGAAATACGGCAACAAGATCAGCTGGGCCGATCTGCTTATTCTGGCAGGCAACGTGGCCTATGAGTCCATGGGGCTGAAAATGTATGGCTACGCCTATGGCCGCGAGGATATCTGGCACCCCGAAAAGGACATCTTCTGGGGCGCCGAGACGGAATGGCTTGCCCCGAGCGACGAGCGCTATGACAGCGTGGACGACGCCGCGACGATGCAGAACCCGCTGGCGGCGGTGCAGATGGGGTTGATCTATGTGAACCCCGAAGGTGTGAACGGCCAGCCTGATCCGTTGAAAACCGCTGCGCAGGTGCGTGAGACCTTCGCCCGCATGGCGATGGATGACGAGGAAACCGTCGCGCTGACCGCAGGGGGCCACACTGTCGGCAAATGCCACGGCAACGGTGACGCGTCGCAAATCGGGCCCGACCCCGAAAGCGGCGGCATCGAGGCGCAAGGTCTGGGCTGGGCGAACCCCAACGGCACCGGCATCGGCCGCGAGACGGTGTCCAGCGGCTTGGAAGGCGCGTGGACGACCCACCCGACCAAATGGGACAACGGCTATTTCGAGATGCTGTTCAACCACGAGTGGGAGCTGACAAAGAGCCCCGCTGGCGCGTGGCAGTGGCAGCCGGTCGAGATCGCGGAAGAGGACATGCCGGTTGACGTGGAAGACCCGTCGATCCGTCAGATGCCGCTGATGACCGACGCGGATATGGCGATGATCAAGGACCCGATCTACCGCGAAATCTCGGAAAAGTTCTACAAGAACCCCGACTACTTCTCGGAAGTGTTCGCCCGCGCCTGGTTCAAGCTGACCCACCGCGACATTGGGCCGAAGGCGCGCTATATCGGGCCGGAAGCGCCGCAGGAAGACCTGATCTGGCAGGACCCGATCCCCGCTGGCAACACCGATTATGACGTGGACGCGGTGAAGGCCAAGATCGCGGATAGCGGCCTGTCGGTCAGCGACATGGTTGCGACCGCATGGGACAGCGCGCGGACCTATCGCGGCTCCGACATGCGTGGGGGGGCGAACGGTGCGCGTATCCGGCTGGCTCCGCAAAAGGACTGGGCCGGCAACGAGCCGGAGCGTCTGGCCCGCGTGTTGGGCGTGCTGGAAGGCATTGCATCGGACGCAGGCGCCAGTGTGGCGGACGTGATCGTGCTGGCGGGCAATGTCGGTGTGGAGCAGGCGGCGAAAGCGGCTGGTTTCGACATCGAGGTGCCGTTTGCGCCGGGCCGTGGCGATGCCACGGACGAAATGACCGACGCGCCGTCCTTCGATCCGCTGGAGCCGCTGCATGACGGTTTCCGCAACTGGGCGAAGGAGCACTATGAGATCAGCGCCGAAGAACTGCTGGTCGACCGTGCGCAACTGCTGGGGCTGACCGCTGCGGAAATGACCGTGCTGGTCGGCGGTATGCGCGTCATGGGGACCAACCATGGCGGTACCAAGCATGGTGTGTTTACGGACCGCGAGGGTGCGTTGACGCCGGACTTCTTCACCAACCTGATGGATATGGGCGGTGTGTGGAACGTGGTGTCGGATACGATGTACGAGCTGCGGGACCGCAAGACCGACGAGGTCAAATGGACCGCAACGCGGGTCGATCTGGTGTTCGGCTCGAATTCGATCCTGCGCTCCTATGCCGAGGTCTACGCCCAAGACGACAACGCGGAGAAGTTCGTAAACGACTTCGTCGCCGCGTGGACCAAGGTGATGAACGCGGACCGCTTCGATCTGGCGTAAGATATACCCCCCGCGCGCGGCCACAGCGCGCGCGGGGGGCTTTTCTGCTGGCTAGTGCGTCATAAGCACCGGCATTTTCGTTTGCGCCGTCAGGCTGGCTGTCGTGCCGCCGAACAGGTTTNGATCCTGCGCTCCTATGCCGAGGTCTACGCCCAAGACGACAACGCGGAGAAGTTCGTAAACGACTTCGTCGCCGCGTGGACCAAGGTGATGAACGCGGACCGCTTCGATCTGGCGTAAGATATACCCCCCGCGCGCGGCCACAGCGCGCGCGGGGGGCTTTTCTGCTGGCTAGTGCGTCATAAGCACCGGCATTTTCGTTTGCGCCGTCAGGCTGGCTGTCGTGCCGCCGAACAGGTTTTCGCGCAGGCGGGACCGACCGTAGGCACCGGCGACCACGAGGTCGGCGCCAACCTCTTTGGCGCGGCCCAGTATGCACTCCGCGATTTCGCGACCGCCGCTTGGATGCTGCTCGACCGTGACATTGCAGCCGTGGCGGGTCAGCCATTTGCCCAGGTCGGAGCCGGGGTTTTCGCCGTCAGCCATCTCGCTCATCACTGGGTCGAAGCACGCCACCGTGACGGCCTTCGCCTGCTTGAGCAGAGGCAGCGCCTGTTTGACCGTGCGTGCGGCGGGCAGGCTGGTGTTCCACGCGATCAGGATATGGTTTGGAGAGAGCGTCTTCTCGCCAGCGGTGTCGTTGATCACGACAGGCGCGGAGGAGTTGAACAACAACCCGTGCAGCACGTTTTTGAACGTGTAAGGATCGTCTCGCAAGTCGTTAGAGATAAGGCATAAGTCGCATAGATTGGCGCGCCATGCGACGAGGTCGGCAAGGCCTACCGGTTCGGCGCAGGCGGAATTGACATCACCGGACAGGCCTTCCTTGGCGAGCATGTCCTCGACCTCGTCGAGTTTGGCCTTCAGGTCGGCCCCTGTTTGCTGGACGGCTTCCTGCCATGCGTCGGGAACCACGGGCGTTCCGTAAGGCAGCATGCCCACGCCATAGTTGGGGAATTGCGGCACTGCCCCCACCGCCAGATAAGCAAGGTGCAGGTTTCCGGCCCGCGCGGCGTCGGTTACCGGAGAAAGGACGTCCATCGGGCATTTCGCGCCTATGACGGTCAGAATGGTCGAGTTTTTCATGTTGTAACCTCATCGCTATATGTCCCCAGTATACCAGAGCGGCGCGACCGTCGCTTGAGTTAGCGCAAATGCGACCCCAGATATTTGTGATACACTGCAATGCAATAGGACTATTCAGCCGGAGCATCCGTCGATCATGGACTACAAGGATTACTACAAGGCGCTGGGCGTGGAGCGGACGGCGACTCAGGACGAGATCAAGCGCGCCTATCGCAAGCTGGCGCGAAAATACCATCCTGACGTGAACACCGAAGATGGTGCGGATGCCAAGTTCAAGGAAGCGGGCGAGGCGTTCGCGGTGCTTGGCGACGCGGAAAAGCGCGCCGCCTATGACCAGCTTGGCGCGGAGCCGCAAGGTGGCGGGCAGGGGTTCCGGCCGCCACCGGATTGGGATCAGCGCTATCATTTTTCCGAGCGGCCACATGGCGCGGGCGGACCGGATGACGCGGCGTTCAGCGACTTCTTCGAAAATCTGTTCCGGTCGGGGTCGCGGGCCGAAGGCTTCACGTCGCGCAGGCAGGCGGCAGGACAGGACCAGCACGCCCGCGTGGTGCTGGACCTTGAGGACGCATATCACGGCACGACGCGTGTCCTGACCATGCAGTCGCCGGAAATGGACGATGCCGGTCGGTTGGTGATGAAAAACCGCAGCGTTTCTGTTAAAATCCCCAAAGGCGTCCGCGAGGGCCAGCATATACGGCTGAAGGGCAAGGGCTCCCCCGGATTTGGCGGCGGGCCTGCGGGCGATCTGTTTCTTGAAGTGTCGTTCGCCCCGCATCCGACCTATCGCATTGACGGGCGCGACATCTATGTGGACCTGCCGGTTGCCCCGTGGGAGGCCGCGCTTGGCGGTAAGATCAGCATGCCGACACCTGCGGGCGAGGTCGGCGTGACGGTCCCGAAGAACGCGCGGGCGGGACAGAAGCTGCGCCTGAAAGGGCGCGGGCTTCCGGGCAAGAGGGCGGGCGATCTGTATGCCGTGCTCAAGATCGTGAACCCGCCGAAGATCAACGACAAGGCGCGGGCTCTGTACGAGCAGATGGCACAGGAGATGAAGTTTGATCCCCGCAAGAACATGGAGGGCTAAGCCATGAAGAAAGCGAAGATGCACAAGGACGAAGCTGAAACGCTGGACGAGCTGACATTGCACGAGCTGTGCCGCTTTTGCGACGCGGACGAGGCTTGGGTGGTGCAGTTGATCCAGCACGGTGTGGTGGAGCCGCGCCAGGCCAGCGGTTCGGAATACAGTTTCAGCCATATCAGCGTGCTGCGGGCCAAGAAGGCCCGTCGGCTGGAGCGCGATCTGGGGGTCAATATGCCCGGTATCGCGCTGGCTCTGGACCTGCTGGAGGAGCGCGACCACCTACGCCGGATGCTTGGGCGGTTCGGGCTGGCCTCCTAGGCGATGCCACGGGCGGTTCGCCGTCAGGTGTGGAACATGGTCCCGACGAAGTAAGCAATCGCCGCGGCGGTCGATCCAATCGCCAGCGTTTCGAGCGCCGAGCGCCACCATGGCGCAAGGGACCACCGGCTTTTAGCCGCCCCGATGCCGAAAAAGACCACAGCGGTCGCCGCTATGGAGATGGTAAACGGGTTATCGAGCCCCAGCAGGAACGGCAGCAGTGGCACGATGCCTGCGGCCAGAAACGCAAGGAACGTCGCGATTGCGGCGGCCATCGGGGCAGGGGGCGTAGGTGACAGGCCGTATTCGTCGGTCAACATCAGCTCGATCCATTTGCGCGGCTTGCTGGCGATGGCGTCGGTTGCTTGGTCGAGCAAGGTGCCGGTCAACCCCTTGGCCTCCAGAATTTGCCGAAGCTCTTCGCGCTCTCCGTCGGGGTAGTCGTGAATATGGCGCTGCTCGATGGCGCTGAGGCGGTGGCGATCATCCAGATCGGCCTTGGTGCCGGAATAGTTGCCCGCCGCCATGGAGAAGCCGTCAGCCAGCACGTTTGCGACCCCGAGCGCGATGATAACCGTGTGGGACAACCCGGCCCCTTGCACGCCCGCCACAATGGCGAAAGTCGTCACCGCGCCGTCGATCCCGCCATAGATCATGTCCCGCAGATGGAGTGTGCCCCCACTTCCGGCGAGGCGTTCCGCGATTTCGGTTTTGCTGTGGCCGTGATCTTCCATGACGCCGCCTCCTGTGCGGACGACTCTTGCGCAGGTTGCGGGCGACAACATTGATGCGGATCAATAGGGGGCGGGGCGAATATGCTATGATCGGACCCGTAGCTACATTCAGGAGGATACCAATATGACTGGAAAAACCACTGATAAGACACAAAAAACGCCTGAAGCCCCGGGGCTGAAAGCGATTCAGGATGTGCAGCAAGCGGGATTCAAATCGGCATCCGCTCTCGGCAACGCTTGGGCGGAAGCGCTGAGTAACCTTGGCGTGGAAGTGTTCGACTTCGTGGCGGAACGCGTGAAAGAAGACGTGCGCACGCAACACCAGTTGATGCATGCGAAGTCCCTGCAAGAAGTGCAGAAGATTCAAGGTGAGTTCGTGCAAAAGGCTCTGGACCAGTATTCGGCCGAGACCGGCAGGCTTGTCGAACTGAGCCAGGCCGCGATGGCGAAACTGCCCGGCACGAAGATCATGCCTGACTGACCAACGCGACCGCCGCTGATATGTGGCAGCGCTACTGGCTCTACCAAAGGAAAACCGATGATTACACCGACCAAGATGACGGCTGACATCAGCATCTGTGCGCAACCCTCGGCGAGAGACGTGGGCTTGATCCATACGCTTGGCTTCAAGTCCATCCTGTGCAACCGCCCCGACGGCGAAGCGATTGACCAGAGCCTTTACGAAGAGATGCGACAGGCTGCCGCCTATAGCGGCCTCAAGGCTGCATACCTGCCGATCGGGCAGGACGGCCCGACGGAGGCCGACGTGGAAAAGTTGGCCGAGCTGGTCCGGACTCTGCCGCGCCCGATACTGGCGTATTGCGAAACGGGCGACCGGTGCGAACGGCTGATCAACGCCATGATGGCCAGCGAGGTCTGAGGGCGAAGGCGCGTCAGAGCCTACGGCGTCGGTCAGCCGCCGCCGTAGATATATATCGGCAGCCATGTCGCGATTGCCGGGAACAGGAACACCAGCGACAGCCCGAGTATCTGGATGACCATGAACTGCATCATGCCGAAGTATATGTCCTTGAGATCCCATTCCGGCACCACGCCTTTCAGAAAGTAGGCTGACAAGGCCACGGGCGGACTGAGCCACGCGGTTTGCAGACAGACCGCGACGAGGATGGCGAACCACAGCATATCGACCTGCAACTCCAGCAGCACGGGCGACAGGATCGGCAGGATGATCAGCACGATCGGCACCCATTCGAGCGGCCAGCCGAGCACGAAGACCAGCGCGAGGATCAGGATCACCACCACGGAAGCCGAGACGTCGAGGTTCAGCAGCAGCTCGGTGATCATGGTCGGTGTGCCAAGGCGCGAGAACACGGCGCCGAAGAAGTTGGACGCGGCGACCAGGAACAGGATCAGGACCGAGATTTCCAGCGTCTTGATCAGCGCGTCATATAGGCCTGCCCAAGTGAACTTGCGATACCCGATGGCCAGCAGGATGGAGCCGAATGCCCCCATGCCCGCGCCCTCGGTCGGAGTGGCCCAGCCTGCGAGGATCGAGCCCAATGCGAAGGCGATCAGGATCGTGGGCGGGACGAGGCCGAAGAACAGCTCTTTCCAGATGATGGACCGGTTTTCGGGGATCATGTCCTCGGGCAGGGGCGGGCCAAGCTTGGGGTTTATCCAGCAGCGTCCCAAGGCGTAGATCACATAGAGACCGGCCATCAGGATGCCGGGGAAGATGGCCGCCGCGAACAGGTCGGTGACGGGGATTTCCAGCACCGGCCCCATGACCACCAGCATGATCGACGGCGGGATCAGGATGCCCAGCGTGCCGCCTGCGGTGATGGTCCCTGCCGCCAGCCGCACGTCATAGCCGGAGCGGTTCATGGTCTTCGCCGCCATGATGCCAAGGATGGTGACAGAGGCGCCCACGATGCCGGTTGCCGCGCCGAAGACCACAGACACGAACAGCACCGCGAGGTAGAGCGAGCCTTTCATGCGGGCCAGCATCATCTGGATGGCCGCGAATAATCGCTCCATCAATCCGGCCTGCTCCATCATGAAGCCCATGAACACGAAGAGCGGGACCGCCGCGAGGGTCTGCTCCATCATCGAGTTGTAGAATTGCAGCGTCATCAGGAAGACGGTCAGTTTCACGCCGAAGCCCCAAGCGCCGAAGACGACGCCCAGAAAGATCAGGGTGAAGGAGATCGGGAAGCCGATAAAGATCGCGAACAGCATGGCCCCGATCATGAACAGGCCGATTATTTCGTTGGAGAATTCCATCAGACGGGCCACTTTCCGCGTGTCGCGGCGTACCACGATTTCAAGATTTCAGAGATACCCTGAATGCACAGGAAGAAGACCCCAGCTGTCAGGGCCATTTTGACGGGCCACACGATGGGTGCCCATGTGCTGTCACCGGCGCGCTCGCCTTGCAGGAAGGACTTGGCGGAGAAGTCGTAGCCCGCCTTCAGAAAAAACAGCATCGCGGGCATGAACAGCACCACGTAGAGGATCAGATCGACGCGGCCCTGCGTGCGGTCCGAGAAGCCGCGATAGATGAAGTCAGCCCGGATATGCAGCCCGCGCATCAGCGCGTAGGCGGCACCCAGCATGAAGGACATCCCGTAGAGCATCCGCGACAGGTCGTAGGACCACAGCGTCGGCGCGATGAAGAACTTGCGGGCGATGACCTCGTAAACCATGGCGAGGATGATCGGCACGACCAGAAGGCACGCGATGCGGCCTTGCCAGTTGGAGAAATGGTCGATGGCGTAGATCGCCTTGCGGGCGAGGGGGTGCATGTCGTCGGGCAGTTTCTTGCCCACGGCTCCGCCCGCATCCGCGAGAAGCTCGTCACCGACATTCTCGTATTCCGAGAAGTCGATCTTGTCTTGATCTTCGTTCATCATCGGACTGTCCCCCTTGGCAAATGAGCCTTGGCGTGTGTGGTCCTGCCCGCATCACACGACGCGGGCAGGGGAGGTTTTGTGTTACTTTTCGCCAGCCAGTTCAGCCGCATAGGCGCGGCCCAGATTGGCGTTGGACGTTTGCGCACCGGCCCAGAACGGAACTGCGGTCCGTGCGAAGTCCTTTTGGGACTGCCACACTTCCGCAAAGAACGCGTTGTCGGCGGCGTTGGTCTCCAGCGCTTTGTTGGCGGCTGCCATGTACTCGGTGAAGTAGTCGGCAGGGGTGTCATGCAGGATCACGCCGTCCTCGTTCACCAGCTTGTCCAGCGCCAGACCGTTTTCACGGATGCGGTAGGCCATGGATTTCATCAGCGACGCGTTTGCGGCGACTTCGATGGCTTTCTGCTGCAAAGGCGTCAGGCCGTTGTAGACGTCACCATTGATGTAAAGGTCAGCGTTCACAACAACCTGGTGCAGGCCTTGAAGGTAGTAGTGCTTCAGGACTTTCTGGAAGCCGAAGACTGAGTCAGGCTTCGGGCAGCACCATTCCGCCGCGTCGATAGTGCCTTTTTCCAGCGCGGGCAGGATGTCCCCGCCGCCCATGGCGACCGAGGCCACGCCGATGTCCTTATAGGTCTGGCCCGGAATGCCCGGAGGTGTCCGGAAGCGGTATTTGCGGAAGTCGGCCATCGTCTCGATCGGCTCTTTGAACCACCCCAAGGCCTCTGGGCCAACGGGTTGCAGCATGAAGCCTTTGACGTTCACGCCCATCTCTTTCCACAGCTGGTCATACAGCTCCTTGCCGCCTGCATTCAGGAACCACGACATGAACGCGATGTTGTCGATGCCGACACCGGCACCAGCCACCGGCGAGCCGAAGAGCATGGCGGCAGGGTGCTTGCCCGACCAGTAATGCGTCCACGCAAAGCCGCCTTCGATCAGGCCTGCGTCAACCGCGTCGAGCGTTTCCTGCACGCCCACGACGGAGCCTGCGGGCAGCACCTCGATGACGACTTCGCCGTCGGTCAGGGCTTTGACATCCTCTGCGAAGTCTTTGAGCATGACGATCTCGTCCGCCGAGGACGGGATCACCGATTGCACGCGGATCGTGGTCTCGGCAAATGCCGCCGAGGCCAGCATGGACAAGCCCAGTGCGCCTGCCGTGATGGTTTTCAAGTTCAACATAAGGTCCTCCCTTAAGGTCCAAGCCTTCCGATTAATCTCTGGCAAAACGGGGAAGGCATCCCGCGCCGCCTTTTCTTCAACGTCTCACCGCGCTCCTCCTCCAAGGTGCGGTGGTTGAATTCTGCTACCCCGCCCTCCTTTCAGTGGACGCGGCATCTTCAAGGATCATGTCGGAGACTTTCTCCCCGATCATGATCGCCGGTGCGTTGGTGTTGCCGCTCACGATGGTCGGCATGATGGAGCAGTCCGCCACGCGCAGCCCGTCGATGCCATGCACCCGAAGGCGGGCATCGACCACGGCCATGTCGTCGTTGCCCATTTTGCAAGTGCCGGTCGGATGGTAGATCGTCACGGCGGTGTTGCGCGCCCAGTCGAGCGTGGCGTCATGGTCGTCGAACGCGACCTCGCGGCCGGGGGCGAACTCTTCGATGATATGCTCTTTCAGCGGGCTATGCTGCGCGATGCGACGGGCGACCTGAATGCCTTTGACGATGGTGCGCTGGTCGGTTTCCGTCGCCAGATAGTTCGGGTGAATGGCGGGGTGGTCGCGCCAGTTGGCGGATGTCAGTTCCAGATGCCCCGCGCTTTCGGGGCGCAGTTGCAGCACGCTGGCGGTGAAGGCGGAAAACTTGTGCGGCCCTTCGGCGGGGTGCGAGGCCGAGAAGGGCTGGATGTGGAACTGGATGTCAGGCGTGTCCAGATGCGGCTCTGTCTTCAAGAAGCCCGTTCCGAGGCTCGCGGCCATCGCCATGGGGCCGGTGCGCTTCAGCGCATATTCCAGCGCGATCAGACCTTGCTTGAAGTAGTTGGAGACCTCGACATTGATCGTGGACAGGTCGGTTTTGAACACAGGGCGGGCTTGCAGGTGGTCTTGAAGGTTGCGCCCGACGCCTTTCAATTCGTGCACCATCTCGATGCCGTGGGGCTTGATGCCATCCACGTCACCGATGCCGGATAACATGAGGATCTGCGGGGAACCTATTGCGCCTGCTGATAAAATGACTTCCCTGCGGGCACGGATTTCAGTGTGCTTGCCGTTCAGGTCGACCTCAACCCCTGTGGCACGTTTGCCGTCGAGGATCAGGCGCTTGGTTTGGGCGTGGGTGATGATTTCAAGGTTCGAGCGCCCTCGCGCAGGTTTCAGATAGGCCACCGCCGAGGAGCATCTGCGCCCGTTTGCCATGGTCAACTGGAAGTAGCCGACGCCTTCCTGATCGCCGTCATTGTAGTCGGGGTTTTTCTTGTAGCCAGCGGCTTCGGCGGCGTCGATCCACTTGTCCACCACGTCGCGTTTCAGACGTGTGGGGGAGACGTGCAAGGGACCGCCCGTGCCGCGATCTTCGCCCTTGTCTTTGCCGTGCCAGTTTTCGGATTTCTTGAAGTATGGCAGGACCGTTTCCCAGTCCCAGCCGGTATTCCCCATCTGTGCCCAGTGGTCGTAGTCCTGCGCTTGCCCGCGCACATATAGCAGCCCGTTGATCGACGACGAGCCGCCCAGCACGCGCCCGCGCGGCCACGGGATAGAGCGCCCGTTCAGCCCCGGATCGCTGGCCGCCTGATAGCGCCAATCGGTCTTGGGGTTACCCATGGTTTTGAAGTAGCCGACCGGAATGTGGATCCACGGGTTTGTGTCGCGACCGCCAGCCTCAAGCAGGGCAACGGTAAACCTGCCGCTCTCGGAAAGGCGGTTGGCAATGGCGCATCCGGCAGAACCGGCGCCCACAATCACGTAGTCAAATTCCAAAACCCCTCCATATGTCAAAAAATGAGACTTTGCGTCTCGTTTTTGATGGTTTAGCCTACAACGATTCGTGCATTGCACAAGCGGTTTCCTGTGAGGGTATCGCAGGCACGTCCCGCAATCTGTGACGAACGGAGGATGGTTTGGACGATAAGGCGACGCCGGACGACACTGCTGACGCGCGGATTCCGACAAACATGCGGACGCTGCTGTTGTTGGAGGCGCTTGGGCAAAGCGACAAGGCGATGACCCCGACAGAACTGAATGCGTCGGTCGGATTGCCGAAGCAGACGGTGCACCGGTTATGCGCGACACTGGAGGCGGAGGGGTTTCTGGTGCGCGACGGCGATGGCAAGGGGTTCCGCGCCGCCCGTCGCGCCCGTCTGATGGCGTCGGGGTTGCTTCATGCCGGCTGGGCGAACGTCGCGCGGCACCAGATCATGAGCGAGGTCGCCAGAAGCGTCGGCGAAACCGTGAACTTCGTCGTGCCGGAAGAGGCGGGGATGCGGTATCTTGACCGGGTCGATACAAGCTGGTCGTTTCGCATCCAGTTGCCCATCGGCACCCATGTGCCGTTCCACTGCACAGCCTCCGGCAAGGTGTTCATGGCTTCGCTGACCCCGAAGGCGCGAGCGGCCTTCGTCAGCGCGTTGACGCTGTCGCGGGAGACGCGCAAGACCCACGTCTCGACCGATGCACTGTTGGCCGAGTTGAAGGTGATCGCGAAGCAGGGGTTCGCGGAAGACGACGAGGAGTTCATCGACGACATGGTGGCCGTCGCGGTGCCGGTGCGCGACCCTGCGGGGCGCTACGTGGCTTCCCTGGCGGTGCACGGGCCTGCCCAGCGGATGAGCCTCGTTCAGGCAAAAAGCATGTTGCCGACGCTGCAAGTCGCGGCAGACAAGCTGCGCGATACCTTGTTTGTCTAGGGGTGCAGGATCACTTTCGGCGCCATGACCTGTCCGCTGAGGATATCCGCAAAGGCTTGCGGCCCCTCCGAGAGCGCGCGTGTTTCGGCCCAGTCGAGCGGACCCAAGCGCCCGTCGGCCATTGCGGCGACGGTGTCGCGGAAGTCCTGATCGGTATAGGCGTAAGTTCCGAAAACTGTTATTTCCTGTAGGGTTATGCGGCGAACATCAAGTCCGTCATTGCTGTCTCCAAGCCCGATATGGCAGATCGTGCCACCGGGTGCGACCATCGTGCAGGCGGCTTTTCGGGTTGCCTGGAAGCCGACGCAATCGACCACGAGCGCCGCTTGTCCGGCGTTTATTTCGGCGGGGTCGCGCACGGGAATGTCGGTCAGTTCGCGCAGATGCGATGCGCGAACGGGGTTGGTTTCCAGCAACGTAATGTCGGTCGCCCCGAACGCTTGTAACGCCAACGCGCTCCCGAACCCGATCGCGCCGCCGCCGATGACGATCACGGGCGCGCTCAGGTCGGCATAGGGCTGCTCCGCGCACAGCCGGATGGCGTGCCAGCAGACCGCCAGCGGCTCTGCCAGCGCGGCCTGATCGAAGCTTAGGTGGTCAGGGAGGGGGATCAGGTTGTCCTCCGGCATGGTCAGCCATTGCGAAAATGCGCCTTCGCGGGGTGGCATGGAGATGATCTGGCGTGTCGGGCAAAGGTTCGTGCGCCCGCTTGCGCAGGCGGGGCAGGTGCCGCAGGTTACCAGCGGGTTTACCGTGACGCGGGTGCCGGTCAACTCGCCCGATGCGACGACGCCGGCAGCCTCGTGACCCAGCACCAACGGGGCGGGGCGTCGGTCGTCATGGCCCAGATAGCCGTGCATGTCGGAGCCGCAGATGCCGACGGATTTGACCTTAACCAGCGCCTCGTTTGCGCCCGGGAACGGGCGAGGGCGTTGCTGCATCTCCATGCTCTTCGGAGCAGTATAGACAAGGGCTTGCATCATGTTGGCGGCTTTCCTCGGGGCGTTCCGGTGCAGCTTCGGCGCAAGTGCGACGGCAGGCAAGCCTCCAGTTCGCGCTGAGTGACTTTGGTCACCATCCCCCGTTGCCCCTAGGTCACGAATTACCACTACATCTAGAGGGGGTTCAAATATGTCGGCATTTCCGGCGATGATGGACGCGAACGGCAACTGGTCGGTGACTTTTGGCTCGAACGAGATCCCGCAGGGCGAATACATCTCTGACGTCACGGTCACGACCATCGACCGCAACGGCAACCCTGACAGCGTCTCGACCCCTGTCACTGTGGATACCGAGGTGCCGGATGCGCCTGTCGTGATCTCCTACACGGAATACACCCGTGGCGATCCCGGCGTGTCGGGCGTTGGCACCGAGCTGAGCGACGATATCGTCGCCATCAGTCAGATCAGCGGGACCGGGCAGGTCAGCAACGTGGCCTATGACACCCGCACCGTGGCCGAAATTCCGGGTGTGCGGGATGGCGAGCTGCAATTCACCTTCAACGAACGCATTCCCGACGGCTCCAACCTCGTGATCAACGCCGAGGATGCGGTGGGCAACGAAAGCGCCACGTTTGTGGTGCTGGACGACAATGCCCCCGGCGTGGTTGACGTGTCGCTGGCGGGGCTTTCCGGCTTCGATGTGGGGGCGATCGACCTGTCCATCGCGGGCGACAGTGCGCTGACCCTGAGCGAGGCGGACCTGCTGGGCCTGTCCGACGACACCAATGCGCTGATCATCCACGGCGATACATCCGACACGGTCAACATCGCAGGCGCGCAGGCCACAGGGGCGACCGAGACGATCGGTGGCCGCGTCTATGACGTCTACACATTGGGGGATGATGGCAGCTTGATCATCGACCACACGGTCAACGTGAACTACTAAAAGCGGGCGGGGGCGTATCCACATGGATGCGCCCTTTTCCAACCTCTCGACGCATAAGAAGGGGCTCCGCATGGGACAGGGTACGAGGAAACGCGCGATTTTGCGCATGGTGCTGGCTGGCACCACCGCGGCTGTATTGACGGGCTGCATGGGGGGCGAGGTGACGCGGGGGATATTCTCCGGCGCGACGCCAGCGGCCAACATCGCGATGGGGGAAAACCTGCCGGATGCCACCACGCAGCCGGAGGCGCAAGCCGCGCTGGCGGGGAGCGGGGACGGCTCCGTGCTGATCCAGACCTTACTGCAACGTGAAGCGGCACTGGACGCGCGGTCGCCCTATGGCAAGGTTGCGGGCGCGGTGCTGGCTGCGAACTCCCGCGCGGCGGAGGCCGAGTTGCGCTCCGCCAAGCTGCGTGCGGAGGCCGCGTCAAAGAACTGGTTGCCGACGATCGGCCCCGCACTGACGCTGTCGTCGCTTGGAGAAGTTGTCGCCTCCATGGTCATCGACCAGGTGTTGTTCGATAACGGCCGCAAGAAGGCGGAACGCAGCTTTGCGAAAGCGGACGTCGAGGTTGTCGCCGTGGCGCTGGCGCAAGACACCAACGACCGCGTCTATTCCGCGCTGGAGTTGTATATCACCGCCGAGAAAGCCCGTGCACAGGCGCAGGCGGGCAGCCGCGCGGCGGAGCGTTTGGGCGAGTTCGCATGGATCATGGACCAGCGGGTGCGCGGCGGGGTGTCCAACCCTGCGGACCGCCAGATCGTGAACCAGAAACTGGCCGAGGCGGAAAACCAGCGCAATTCCGATCTGGAGACCGCCCGCACCGCGATTGCGGAACTGAACGCGATGTCACTCAAGCCTTTGAGTGATGTGCGCGGTCTGGCCCCGATTGTGAGCACCTCCAGTGTCAAGCCATTGTCGATCCTGAAGGCAGAAGCCGAACGGGACCGCGATATTGCCGAGGCCACGATCAACCGCGCAGGGTTTCTGCCGGGATTGTCTGCCAAGGGCACCTTGCAAGAAGGTGGCGCGACGGGCGGCATTACCGCTGGCGCCCCCAACGGCTTCGGCTTTGGCACCAAGTCCAGCCTGAAAGCCATCGAGGCCACCAAGGAAGCCGCCGCGCGGCGGGTGGCGCAGGCGTCCGAAGACCAGTCGCGCACCATGCGCCGGCTGGAGCAGAACCTGATTTCCCTGAAGCGCCAACAGGCACAGGGGCAGGGGCTTCTGGCTTCGGCCAACGAAAACCTGTCGCTGTTCGACCGCCAGTATAAGGCGGGGCAGCGCCCCGTGATGGATGTGGTACGCGTCTACGAGACCAAGGTCGCGACCGAGCGGGACCAGATCGGCCTCACGTATCAGGTCGCGTTGGTCGAGTTGCAGATTGCCCATCTGATGGGCGTGTTGGTGGATGGTGAGGATATATGACCACGCCCGTCATCGCGTTTGACATGGCACGGGCCAAGGCGGCTCAGGCATCGAACACGGCCAAGCTGAAACCGGTCGAGACGCCAACCGCCGTGGCGAACGATCCGGGCTTGAGGGTGCCGATGCCGCAAGCGCCGGAAAATGCGGGACGGTTTTCCAAGAAGTTGCGCAGCCGGGCGGAGCTGGTGTCGGTCTATGCGGGCCTTCTGGGTGTGGACTTGCAACCGTCCGATGTGCTGGACGCGGCGGTGGAGATGCCGCTGGATGCGGGCGGCGTGTCGCCTGAACTGTTGGCCCGCGCGATGAAGTCGCTGGGCCTGGTCTGTGCCGTGCGCGATGTACGCTTGCAGCCCGATCTGTGGCCCGCACTGGCCGAGATGAAAACCGGCCAGTTGGTTTTGGTGCTGGAACAGCACGACCTGACGCTGACGATCTTCGACCAGACAGTCGGCGACCGCCGTGCCGAGGTGCCGCTGGCCGAGTTTGCCAAGGTGTTTTCCGGCAAAGTGCTGAAGGCCGAAAGCTCCATGGCCCAGGTCGAGGAGAAGCATCGGCTGGACGCGAAGCCTGCCCACTGGTTTTGGGGTGAATTTCCGAAGTATAAACGCCACCTGATCGAGATCACCGCAGGCTCTTTCGTGGCCAACATCCTCGCAGTCGCCGTCGCGCTGTTTTCCTTGCAGGTCTATGACCGCGTGATCCCGCACCAGTCCCACGCGACGTTGTGGGTGCTGGCCATCGGCGCCGTTGGTGCTTTGACGCTTGAGGCGTTCCTGAAGATCGCCCGTGCGCGGATGATGGACGGGGCGGGGCGCAAGATCGAGCTGGCGGTGCAGCAAACCCTGATGAGCCGCCTGCTGGGCATGCGGGCAGGCACGCCGGGTGCGACGCCGTCCGGCACGTTCTCGGCGATGCGGGAATTTTCTTCGATCCGCGAGTTTTTCACCGCGTCCACCATCGGCTCGCTGACGGATGTGCCGTTTATCTTTCTGTTCCTGCTCTTGGTGTCCTCCATCGCGGGCAATGTCGTCTGGGTGCTGATCGCAGGCGGCTTCCTGATGGTGTTGCCGGGCTTCTTTTTGCAAAAGCGGATGATGACCCTGACCGAGGAAACGCAAGGCGCGTCGGTGAAGGCAAACCGCTTGCTGCACGAAGCCATCTACGAGGCCGACACCGTCAAAGCGCATCGGGGCGAGGACCGCTTTGCCCGCGTCTGGGGCGAGTTGAACGCGCTGTCCGCGCTGAAATCCTCCGAGCAACGTCGCCTCGCCTCCGCGCTGACCTTCTGGTCGCAAGGGGTGCAGCAGGCGACCTATGTGGGCGCGGTTGTGCTGGGGACGTTTCTGGTTTTCGCGGGCGAGTTCACCGTGGGGTCAATCATCGCGGTCGGCATCCTGACGTCCCGCACACTGGCACCGCTGACGCAACTGGCAGGCACCATGGCGCGGTGGTCGAATGTGAAAACCGCGCTTGCGGGGCTTGATGCCGTGGTTGACAGCCCGCAGGACTTCGACGAAGGCCGTAGCTACTTGCGCCGCGAGCGGATCACCGGCCGGTTCGAGCTGCGCGACGTGATCCACCGCTATGACGAGGACGCGGCGCCGGTTCTGGACCTCGGCGGCTTGGCCATTCCGGCGGGCCAGCATGCGGCGATCCTCGAGGCCAATGGCTCCGGCAAGTCCACGCTGATCAAACTGCTGTCGGGGCTTTACGCGCCCGACAAGGGCCGCGTGTTGATCGACGGGATCGACATGGGGCAGATCCACCCCAAAGACCTGCGCCGCGGCGTGGGCTATCTGAGCCAGGAGGTGCGCCTGTTCGCAGGCTCGCTGCGCGACAACCTCAACCTGTCGGGGCTGGAGCGCGACGATGTTCGCTTGCTGGCGGCGCTCGATTTTGCGGGGCTGGGGCGCTATGTACGCGAACATGCCAAGGGGCTGGACCTGCCCATCCATGATGGCGGCGCGGGGCTGTCCATCGGGCAGCGCCAGTCCATTGGCTGGGCGCGGCTGTGGCTGCAAGACCCGTCCGTGGTGCTACTGGACGAGCCGACCGCAGCGCTTGACCAGTCGCTGGAAGCCGCTTTGGTGGCGAACCTGCAAGGCTGGCTCAAGGGCCGCACGGCGGTGATCGCGACGCATCGGATGCCGATTCTGACCCTGACCGAGCGTGTGATGATCCTGAAGGGCGGCAAGCTGTCCGTGGACGGGCCACGCGCGCAGGTGTTGGAGCATCTGAAAAAGACCACGGCCACCGCGCCGAAAGGGGGCAACTGATGGCCACGATCGACGCCGCATTCGACGACGAGTTGCGCGGCCCGTCCTGGGTGATCCGCATTATTGGCCTGACCGTTGTCGCGTTCATCGTCTGGGCGTCCTTTGCATGGGTGGACGAGATCGTCCGGTCTGACGGGGAATTCGTGTCGTCGTCGCGCCCCCAGATCATCCAGAACCTTGAAGGCGGCATCCTGTCGGAATTGCTGGTTGCCGAAGGGGACACGGTCAACCCCGGCGACATTCTCGCGCGGCTGTCTGGCACCAACTTCCAGACCTCGGTGGACGACCTGCAAGACCAGATCGACGCGCTGGACATCCGCCGGATGCGACTGGAAGCGGAGCTTGCAGGGCAATTCGACTTTGAGGTGGCCGATGAACTTGAGAAGAGGCAGCCTGAGATCGTCGCCTCCGAGCGCGCGTTGCTGAACGCGCGCCAGACCGATTTCGAAGGGCGCACCGACAGCGCGCGCGCCATTCTGAAAGAGACCCGCCGCGAGGCCGCGTTGATGGAGGACCTGCTGACGCAGAAGATCGTTTCCCTGATCGAGGTGACCCGCGCCCGCAAGGCGAATACCGACGCAGAGGCCAAGTATAGCGAGATCGTGTCCAAGGCCGAACTGGACCGTGCGTCGGAATATTCCGACACGCTCAAGGAACTGGCGACGCTGCGCCAGAACATGAAGCTGAGCCGTGACCAGCTGGCCCGCACGGTGATCCGCTCGCCGATGAAGGGCATCGTGAACAACGTGGCGATTTCCACCATCGGCGGGGTCGTGCGTCCGGGCGAGGAGATTTTTCAGATCATCCCGATGGGCGAGGAGCTGTTCGTCGAGGCCAAGGTGAAACCGAAAGACATCGCCAGCCTGCGCCCCGGTCAGGACGCGACCGTAAAGCTGTCGGCATACGACTACACCATTTACGGCACGCTGGCGGGCAAGGTACAGGTGATCTCCGCCGACACGTTCAAGGACGAGCGGGTGGCCGATGGCGATCCGCATTACAAGGTGCTGCTGTCGGTTGATACCGAGCACCTGTCACCCCGCCAGCAATCAGTAGAGATTCGCCCCGGCATGCTGGCACAGGTCGAATTGCACACGGGCGAGAAGACCATCCTGCAATACCTGACGAAGCCGCTCTATAAATCGCGCGAGGCCTTCCGCGAGCCTTAGGTGTTAGCGGCGGATGAATATCTGCACATCGGCCACATTGGTGCCGGTGCCGCCCGTCATCAGCAAATCACCGGACGCGCTGAGCGCGGCATAGGCGTCGTTATCGGCAAGCAGCGTCTCGGGATCGACGCCTGCTGCGCGCATGCGCTCGGTAGACCGGTTGTCCACCAAGCCGCCCGCAGCGTCCGTCGGCCCGTCGCGCCCGTCGGTGCCGCCTGACAGAAACACCCAGTCGCCGGGGATGTGCTCAAGTGCAATACGCAATGCAAGGTCCTGGTTTCGCCCGCCTTTTCCCGTGCCGGTCAGGGTCACGGTGGTCTCGCCACCAAACAGCAGAACGGCCGGTGCATCTTGTGGCAGGGCGCGGAATATCTCTGCCAGCTGCGGGGCAACGTCTGCCACGTTGCCCTCCAGCCTGTCGTTGATAACCTGCGCCTCCGGACAAGCCGCGCGCATGGCGTCGAGGCTCTGGCGGTTCGACGCGATCAGGTGGTTCTCGGCATCCGGTAGCTTGGGGGGGGCAAGCTCCGGCTGGCTCAGATGCGCCTTGACGCTGTCGGGCATCTTTTCCCAGATTTTTGCCTTTTCCAGCAAGGCCTTGGCGCTGGCTCTGGTGCCGATCGGGGCGACGGTCGGGCCGGAGGCAATTGCACGCAGATCATCGCCGACAACATCGGACAGAATATACGCCGTTACAGGCGCGGGGGCGGCAACCCGCAATAACCCGCCGCCTTTGAGGCGCGATAGCTGCTGACGGATGTGGTTCATGTCGTTGATATCAAGGCCGGATCCGAGCAGAAGCTGATTGACCTGCGCCTTATCCGCGAGAGTCACGCCGTCAACCGGAGCGGGCAGCAGCGCCGACCCGCCGCCCGAAATGAGCGCGATTACGCGGTCGTCGGGGGTTGTGTCCGCCAGCATCTGCTCCACCTCGCGTGCGGCCATCTCGCCGGCGTGATCGGGCACGGGGTGGCCCGATTGCAAAACGCGACACCCATCCAACGGGGCTGCGTTTTCGGGGTTGGTGACGGCGAGCGCCTGAATTCTGCTCTCCGGCGTCACATTTTTCAGCGTGGCCTGCATCATCGGCACGGCAGCCTTGCCGACCGCGACCAGATAGAGGGTTCCTTTCGCGTCCAAGGGGGCGCCCGCCAAGGCGCTTTCGACGGCTTTGAAAGGGTCGGCGGCAGCGACAGCTACCTTGAAAAGACGGGAGGCCTGTTCGCGTATATCGGCAGTTTTCGTCATTGTAGGAGTTCTTTTATAGTTTGAGAGCAGCGGTTTGTGATGAAATGTTAAAGCACATTTCGGCGAATGTGACGCTTGGCGACCTTTGCCGACCAAAGAATGCCTACCACATCAGCTGCATAAGGTCATGGTCGCCCGCTTGAACTTCCCGCAAAACGCCCCAATTCGAGGACGCAAGGGTGCAGCGGCGAGATGCGCTTGCGCCCGTTTTTCTCCGCCACTAACCTCGCGTTCATATTTACGCATTACGAACCGCTCAAAAGCAGAAGGCAGGCAGGCATGTACGATCCAGTCGAAACCTATATGAACCTCGTCCCGATGGTGGTCGAACAGACCAGCCGCGGCGAACGGGCCTACGACATTTTCTCGCGCCTGTTGAAGGAGCGGATCATTTTCATCAACGGGCCCATCCATGACGGCATGTCCCATCTGGTGGTGGCGCAGCTGCTGCATCTGGAGGCGGAAAACCCTTCCAAGGAAATCAGCATCTACATCAACTCGCCCGGTGGCGTTGTGACGTCGGGTCTGTCGATCTATGACACGATGCAGTACATCAAGCCGAAGGTTTCGACGCTGTGCATCGGGCAGGCGGCCTCCATGGGCTCCGTGCTGCTGGCGGGTGGCGAAAAGGGCATGCGGTTCTCGCTGCCGAACTCGCGGATCATGGTCCACCAGCCGTCGGGTGGCTATCAGGGGCAGGCGTCTGACATCATGATTCACGCCGCCGAGACGCAGAAGCTCAAAGACCGGCTCTATGACATTTATGTGAAGCATACCGGCCAGACCAAGAAGGCGGTCGAGAAAGCGCTGGACCGCGACAACTTCATGTCCCCCGAAGAAGCGAAAGACTGGGGCCATATTGACGAAATCGTCGAGAATCGCAGCAAGGGCGATGACGACAAAGACGGCGGTAAATAGGCAAATCTGCGCCTTGTTTCCTTCGGGAAGCAGGGCGCAGGAAATACGTTTTTTGGCGTTGTGCCTCCCTTGCTGGTGGCCTAACTTGGCCAAACAGGCGCAAACGACACCCGACGCTGCAAAATGTGGCGGGCAAAATCAGGATAGGTGGTGCAATGGCTAACAATTCAGGTGACGGCAAAAACACCCTCTATTGCTCTTTTTGCGGCAAATCCCAGCATGAAGTGCGCAAGCTGATTGCAGGCCCGACCGTGTTCATCTGCGATGAATGCGTCGAACTTTGCATGGACATCATCCGCGAAGAGACGAAGACCGCCGGCCTGAAAGCCGCCGATGGCGTGCCGACACCGCAGGAAATCTGCGAAGTGCTGGACGACTATGTGATCGGCCAGGGCCACGCGAAGCGCGTGCTGTCTGTTGCGGTTCACAACCATTACAAGCGGCTCAATCACGCTGGGAAATCCAGCGATATCGAGCTGGCGAAATCCAACATCATGCTGATCGGTCCCACGGGCTGCGGCAAGACACTGCTGGCGCAAACGCTGGCGCGCATTCTGGATGTGCCGTTTACCATGGCCGACGCCACGACCCTGACCGAGGCCGGTTATGTGGGCGAGGATGTTGAGAACATCATCCTCAAGCTGTTGCAGGCATCCGAATACAATGTCGAGCGCGCGCAGCGCGGCATCGTCTATATTGACGAGGTCGACAAGATCACCCGCAAGTCCGACAATCCGTCGATCACCCGCGATGTGTCGGGCGAGGGTGTGCAGCAGGCGCTTCTGAAGATCATGGAAGGCACCGTGGCCTCCGTTCCCCCGCAAGGCGGGCGCAAGCATCCGCAGCAGGAATTCCTGCAAGTGGACACGACCAACATCCTGTTCATCTGTGGTGGTGCGTTCGCGGGTCTCGACAAGATTATCGCGCAGCGGGGCAAGGGCTCTGCCATGGGCTTTGGCGCTGACGTGCGCGACGAGAACGAAAAGGGCGTGGGCGATCTGTTCAAGGAGCTGGAGCCGGAAGATCTGCTGAAATTCGGGCTGATCCCGGAATTCGTCGGACGTCTGCCGGTCATCGCGACGCTGGAAGACCTTGACGAAGAGTCGCTTGTCATCATCCTGACCCAGCCGAAAAACGCGCTGATCAAGCAATACCAGCGCCTGTTCGAGCTTGAAGACGCCAAACTGACCTTCACCGACGACGCTTTGGTTGCCATCGCGAAACGCGCGATTGAACGCAAAACTGGCGCACGTGGCCTTCGCTCGATCCTTGAGGACATCCTGCTCGACACCATGTTCGAGCTGCCTGCCTTGGACAATGTGGACGAGGTTCTGGTCAATGAAGACGCAGTGAGCCGCACCGCCAAGCCGCTGATCATCTACGGCGAGGCGAAGAAGGAAGCCGGGGCAGAAGCGGGGTAAAGCTGATTGCCTTGGAGACGAGATTTGAAAAGGTCGGCCCGACGGGTCGGCCTTTCGCTTTTGGGGCTGCTGGCATTCCCGTTCCTCGTTTGGGGCTCTTGGCATCTTCACAACATCCTCTTTGAAAACCCACGCTATGCCGCACAGGTTTTCGAACAGGTTTTGCCCGGAAGCACGCCGCTTGAAAGCAAGCGCTGGCATGGTCCTGGCGATAACGACTGGGCCTGCACATATGCAGTCGTCGCCTTGCCCGATGACGCGTTGTCAATGCCGCCGGTGCCGACACAGACCTCGCCGCATTGGCAACTGTCCTACGGCGGCGACGACTGGACCGCGACGCCCATGCCGCCTTTGGGCGACATGACCCGCGATGCGCTGTCCACCTGCGCGCCTGAATGGGATGCCGACATCCGACGCCGTGTTGACCACGCGGTAACCAAGGCGGGGTCATTTGTTATTGTGGATGGCGTAGGCGAGACAGTATTCATCTACTCAAAGCCGCAAGGGTTTGCCGCCCGGGTGCGGTATGGCGACTAGGAGACGACTATGACCATCAAAAGAATCCACTCCGGCGGCGCGTTCGAGGCCAAAATCGGGTACTGCCGCGCGGTGGTGGCGGGGGACTGGATACACGTTTCGGGAACGGTGGCACCGCCCTTGGAGGACACCGGCGAGCCGCCGAAAGGGGCCGCCGCGCAATGCGCCGCGGCGCTGAAAATCATCGACAAGGCATTGCTGGACGCAGGCGCCAGCTTTGCCGATGTGGTGCGTGTCACTTACATGCTGCCCGCCGCCAGCGAGTTCGAATCCTGCTGGCCGATCCTGAGTGCTACTTTCGGCAGCACCCCGCCAGCGGCCACGATGATCGAATGCGGGCTGATCGACCCGAAATACCGCATCGAGATCGAGGTGACGGCGTATAAACCGGCGGCTTAGCGCTCTGGACTGTGGCGTGGCTATGGTCCATATAAAGCAGGACGAATTTCGGAGGCCGGTATGGGCATTCTCAACACTCTTTTGCGCGCGGTAACCTGGTGGAACGGGCAGACTTTGAACACGCAACTGTTCACCTGGCGAAAAGGTGAAAAGGTGGGCGAGGACGAAGGCGGAAACATCTTCTACCAGACGTCTGGCGGCAAGCGCCGCTGGGTGATTTTCAACGGCGAAGCCGAAGCGTCACGTATCAGCCCGGACTGGCACGGCTGGCTGCACCACACATGGGACGAGCCGCCCAGCGAGGCCCCGATCAAGCGCAAGGCGTGGGAAAAACCGCACTTGCCGAACCTCACTGGCACAGAAATGGCCTATGTGCCGAAGGGCTCGCTGCGCCGGGCAGAGCCAAAACGGCGTCAGGACTACGAGGCCTGGACGCCGGAATAGGCGCAAGACGGGCTGGGGGCGTATATGTCTGAGAACATTACTGAAGTGATTGTCGGGACCGGCGTTCTGGCCGTGGCGATCGGGTTTCTGGTCTTCGCGACCGGCGCGACGTCGTTTGCCACCGGCGGGGACGCATATTCCTTGGCGGCGAGTTTTCGCTCTGCCGAAGGGGTAAAAGTCGGCACCGACGTGCGCATGGCGGGGGTCAAGGTCGGCACCGTGACGGGGCTTGAGCTGAACCCGCAGACCTTCCGGGCCGACGCGACATTTACGATGAAGCAGGGGATTGAGGTTCCTGACGATAGTGCGATCTCCATCAGCTCCGAGGGGCTGTTGGGCGGCAATTTCGTCGAGGTGATCCCCGGCGGTTCGCCGTTCAATCTGGAGCCGGGCGGCGAGATCGAGGATACCCAAAGCTCGGTGTCCCTGATTACCCTGCTCATGAAGTTTGTGGCCGGAGACGGCGAGGAATGAGGCGACTTATCGCCGCCATTCTGTTGGCAACGCCCGCAGCAGCCCAGACCACCATTCAAGGCGATGACACTGTGATCCGCTTGGGCAACGCGCCCGTGGTCGAAAGCCGCGCCCGCGCCGCCGCGTCAAGTGCTGCGCAAGCCGTCATGCGCGGTCTGGACAAGCTTGCCGCGACCAGTGACGATATCGTTTTGACAGTGGGCGAGGTGGCGCGGTTCGGTCCGTTGAGCATTACAATGCATGACTGCCGCTACCCAAAGGGGAACCCCAGCGGCGACGCGTTCGTCAGCCTGAGTATCGTCGACAACAACACCCAGAAGCCGGTTTTCGAGGGCTGGATGGTTGCCTCCAGCCCTGCGCTGAACGCGATGGATCACCCGCGCTATGACGTCTGGGCGATCAGGTGCAAACTTGACGACCGGACACCGTCAGTGGTTGCCGGAGAAAGTTCGCCTCTGCCGATAATGCGTCCTGAAGGGCTTGCTGGTAACTAGCGCGCGAAATCTCGACGCCGCCCAGCGATGCCAGATGTGGCGTCAGGAATTGCGTGTCGAGCAGTTTGAACCCGCCGGCATTCAGTCGCGACACCAGATAGGCCAGCGCGATTTTCGACGCATCACGGCGGCGGGAGAACATGGATTCCCCGAAAAACGCGGCTTTCAAAGTGACGCCGTAGACGCCGCCGACCAGGTCCGGGCCGTCCCAGACCTCGACCGAATGGGCGTGGCCTGCGCGGAACAGGTCCATGTAGATGCCGAAGATCGGGCCATTGATCCATGTCTCGGCGCGGTCCGCACAGCCTTCGATGACGCCTGCAAAATCGGTATCGACCTTGATCTGATACGGCTCGCTCAGGATGGTTTTGCGCAGAGACCGCGAGATATGAAATCCGTCAAGCGGGATCACGCCACGTATATCGGGGTCGAGCCAGAACAGGCCGTCATCCTCGGCGCTTTCAGCCATCGGAAATATCCCGCGCGCATAGGCGTGCAGGATCAGATCGGGCGTGAGTTCCGGCGTGTGATCGTCTCGGGCCATGCCGTCAGGAAAGCAGGGCTGCGCGTTGTGCGCAACTCTTAGGTGTGTTCAGCCAGCCAGTGTTCCAGCCAGTGGATGTTGTAGTCACCGGTTTGCACAGCTTTTTCGGCCAGAAGAGCATGGAACAGCGGCGTGGTTGTGTCGATCCCGTCCACGATCAGCTCTCCCAACGCGCGTTGCAGCCTTGCCAAGGCGGCGGGGCGGTCGGGGGCATGGACGATCAGCTTACCGATCAAACTGTCGTAGTAAGGCGGGATCGAATAGCCGTCATAGAGCGCCGAATCCATCCGCACGCCAAGCCCGCCGGGGGCATGATATTGCGTGATTTTTCCGGGGCAGGGGCTGAAGTTGGGCAGTTTTTCCGCGTTAATGCGCACCTCGATCGCGTGGCCGTTCACCACAAGGTCGTCCTGCTGGAAGGACATCGGCAATCCGGCGGCGACATTGATCTGCTCGCGCACCAGATCGACGCCGAAGACGGCTTCGGTGACAGGGTGTTCGACCTGAAGGCGGGTGTTCATCTCGATGAAGTAGAACTCGCCGTTCTCGTACAGAAACTCGATGGTGCCTGCGCCCTCGTAGTCGATATTGGCGACGGCATCGGCACACACCTTACCGATCCGCGCACGGGTCTCTGCGTCGATGGCAGGGCCGGGGGCCTCCTCGAACACCTTTTGGTGGCGGCGTTGCAGGGAGCAGTCCCGCTCCCCCAGATGCACGGCGCGGCCCTTACCGTCGCCGAAGACCTGAATTTCGATGTGGCGGGGGGTGGTCAAATACTTCTCGATATAGACTTCGTCATTGCCGAAGTTGGACTTACCCTCCGACCTTGCGGTCTGGAACGCGCTTTTCATATCATCGCGGGAGGTTGCGACCTTCATGCCCTTGCCGCCGCCGCCCGCCGTGGCCTTGATGATGACCGGATAGCCGATTTCGTCGCCGATACGGTAGGCATCCTCAAGCGAGGTGACGCCGCCACCCGAGCCGGGGACGCAGGGCACGCCCAGCTTTTTCATGGTGTCGATGGCCGTGATCTTGTCGCCCATAACACGGATATGCTCCGCGGTGGGGCCAATGAACTTGATGCCGTGATCTTCAACGATCTGCACGAATCCGGCGTTTTCCGACAGGAACCCGTAGCCCGGATGGATCGCCTCCGCGCCGGTGATTTCACAGGCCGAGATGATGGCGGGGATCGACAAATAGCTATCGGTGCTTGGGGGCGGGCCGATGCAGATCGCCTCGTCAGCCATGCGCACATGCATGGCGTCGCTATCGGCAGTGGAGTGCACGGCGACGGACTGGATGCCCATTTCGCGTGCCGCACGGATGACGCGCAGGGCGATTTCGCCACGGTTCGCGATGAGGATCTTTTTGAACATGGAGGATTACTCCACGATCATCAGCGGTGCGCCGAATTCCACAGGCGTGCCATCCTCGACCAGCACGCGCTTGACGGTGCCGGCTCTTGGGGCCGGGATGTGGTTCATGGTTTTCATCGCCTCGATGATCATCAAGGTCTGGCCTTCGGTCACCTTGTCGCCGACAGCGGCGAAAGGCGGGGTTCCGGGCTCGGCCTGCAGGTAGCACGTGCCGACCATGGGCGAGGTTACCGCACCGGGATGCTGCGCGGGATCATCGTCCGTCGCTGCCGCAGATGCCGGTTGGGGTGCCGCTGCAGGCGCGCTGGCCGCGGGTGCTGAGGCGGGGGCCGCCGGTGCGGCAGCCATGGTTTGCTGCACGACATTGACCTGCTTGGAGACACGCACGTTCAGGCTGTCATCCTCGCCATATTCGCGCATCACCTCCAGTTCTGTGAGATCGTTTTCTTTCAGAATCTCTGCCAGCGCTTTTACAAAAGCGACGTCGCCGTCATGGGAGTTCTTTGCCATTCGTTTCATCCTCGACCCGGGGTGCCGTTCTTACGTGCCGGAACCTGGTCCGGTAATGCGGCATTGCTTTGACTCTACCGCTTATAGGCCAAGGCGGAATAGGTGAAAAGCCGTGAATTATAGCGCGCTAGGGTTGGCCCTACGCGGCATCGGTCGGGCGCGGGACCAGAAGGTCGACGCGTTCGCCCTTGGGCGGAGGCTGCTCTATCCCTTGCATATTGCGCAAGAGGGCCTGCAATTCGTGCTGCTCACGGTCGCGCAGCGGCGCGGGCGGGATTTGGTCGGGAGGAAACAGCGCCGCCGCCGATACCGCCGCAGGCGCTACCGGGTCGACCCGCGCTTGCGATACCGGCGGTGCCATCAGGCGCTGTTCGGGTACCTGCGTGCGGTCGGTGACCTGTGGTGCGGCAGGTTTCAGGGGGAGCGGCAGCAAGCCGTTCAGATGTTGTGAAAGTGTCGTCATCGCATTGCCCTTCCGTCGACGAGGAGCCCACCCGTCTTCCAAAGTGCTTAACCTTGATGAAGCGAGTGTTAACGATGCGCATGAAAAAAGGCGCAGTTTAAGAAAACTGCGCCTTGAATTGTTCGGAGCATCGCTGCCTCAGATCGCCAGATACTCGGCCCGCAACGCGTCGTTCTCCAGCACTTCTTCGGCAGAGCCGTCGAAGACAACAGACCCCGTATCAAGGATCACCGCGCGGTCTGCCAGTTTCAGCGCGGCGACGGCATTTTGCTCCACGATGATCGTGGTGATGCCTTGATCACGGATGATTTGCAGCGTTTTGGCAATTTCCTGCACGATCACGGGGGCCAGCCCCTCGTAAGGCTCGTCCAGCAACAGGACTTTGATGTCGCGGCAAAGGGCCCGAGCGATGGCCAGCATCTGCTGCTCGCCGCCCGACAGGGTCACGCCCTCTTGCTTGCGGCGCTCGCCCAGGCGGGGGAACAGCTCGTAGACGCGTTCCAGCGACCAGCCGATGGGTGGGGCGATTTGGGCCAGTTGCAGGTTTTCCTCCACGGTCAGACCGGCGATGATGCGGCGATCCTCCGGGACCAGAGCGATCCCCGCCGCTGCCGCCTCATAGGACTGCATACTGTGCAGCGGCTGGTGATCCAGCCAGATTTCACCATGTTTGAGCTGCGGGTCGCCAAGACGCGCCAACGTGCGCAGGGTAGAGGTCTTGCCCGCCCCGTTGCGACCCAGCAGGGCGAGGATCTCTCCCTCGTGCACGTTGAAGCTGACGCCCTGCACGATGTAGCTTTCGCCGTAGTAGGCCTCGATCTCCCATGCGGACAGGAAGGCGGGGGCGGTGGCGGCGTTGTTGGCGTTCTTGTTGAAGTCGGGTTTTACATTCATGGGGCCAATCCTCAGACTTGGGCTTCACCCAGATACGCTTCGCGCACCTTGGGATGGCCTTTGATGTTTTCGGGGGTTTCCTCGACCAGCGGCGTGCCTTGGGCCAGAACGGTGATCCGCTCCGCGAGCGAGAAGACGACGTGCATGTCATGCTCGATGATCGCCATGGTGATGTCGCGCTTGTCCTTGATCTCTTTCAGCAGGTCGATCGTGTTGTTGGTGTCGGCGCGCGCCATGCCTGCGGTCGGCTCGTCGAGCAGCAGCAGCTTGGGGTTTTGCACCAGACACATCGCCATTTCCAACCGGCGCTTGTCGCCGCGTGACAGCGAGGACGCGATCATGTGGCGTTTGTCGAGCATGTTGACGTCTTCGAGGATCGCCTCCGCCGTGGCCCTGATGTCGCCTTGCCCGCGCACCGCGGACAACGCGTTCATCCGGAACGACCCGTCCCGCGCCGCGAGGCTGGGGATCACGACATTCTCGAACACCGTCAGGTCTGCGAAAATCTCCGGCGTCTGAAACACGCGGGAGACCCCCATCTGGTTGATCTCGTGCGGTTTGCGGCCCAGCAGGGATTGCCCCTGAAAGGTGACCGATCCGGTGTCGGGGATCAGCTTGCCCACAAGGCAGTTCAGCAGCGTGGATTTGCCGGCCCCGTTGGGGCCGATGATGGCGTGGACGGTATTTTCGGCCACACTCAGGTTTACGTCAGACAGCGCCTGCAACCCGCCGAAGCGTTTGCCGACATTCTTGATCTCCAGGATACTCATGTCAGGTGCTCCTTATTCAGCAGGGGTGGTGTCGGTGGCGGCAGGCGTCTCGTCCTTGGCCTTTTTCAGGCCCAGCCGTCTGGCGATCTTCTGTCCGCCTTCGACCAGCCCGCCGGGCAGGAAGATCACGATGGCCATGAACAGCAGGCCAAGCGTCAGGTGCCAACCCTTGCCCACGAAGGGGTGGACGATGGCGATCAGGAAGTCCTCGATGCCGTCGGGCAGGAAGGCGAACCACTGGTGCAGCACGGTGTCGTTGATCTTCGAGAAGATGTTCTCGAAATACTTGATGAAGCCTGCGCCCAGCACTGGCCCGATCAAGGTGCCCGCGCCGCCGAGGATGGTCATCAGAACAACCTCGCCGGACGCCGTCCACTGCATCCGCTCCGCACCGGCCAGCGGGTCCATCGACGCCATCAGGCCACCCGCCAGACCGGCATACATGCCGGAGATCACGAAGGCCGCCAACGTATAAGGGCGCGGGTTCAGGCCGGTGTAGTTCAGGCGCGTCTGGTTTGTCTTGATCGCCTTCAGCATAAGCCCGAAGGGCGAGCGGAAGATGCGGATGGCGAGGTAGAACATCCCCAGCATGATCAGCGCGCACAGGTAGTAGCCGGTGTTGAAGTCAAAGCTCCACGCGCCCGCGTCCAGCGTGTAGGTGGACTGCATTTCCTGCCCGAACAGATGCGGGATATTGGGCATCGCGTCGGAGTGGAAATATTGCGGGTCGGAGGTGTAGACCTGCAAGCCGGTCTCGCCATTGGTCAGCGGTGTCAGCACCGAGTAGGCCAGCGCGAAGGACATCTGGGCGAAGGCCAGCGTCAGGATCGAGAAATAGATCCCCGACCGCCGTAGCGAGATATAGCCGATCAGCAAGGCAAACAGGCCCGAGGTAATGACCGACAGGAAGATGCCCGGCAGGATGTTGTAGCCCAGCAGCTTGAACATCCAAACGGCGGAGTAGGACCCCACGCCGAGGAACGCCGCGTGACCGAAGGACAGGTAGCCTGTCAGCCCGAACAGGATGTTGAACCCGATGGCGAAGATGCCGAAGATCACGAAGCGCTGCATCAGGTCGGGATAGCCCGCGTTGAACTGCGCCAGCGCCGAGTCCGCCGGAAACGGGTTCAGGATGAATGGAGCACACATCGTCAGGATCGCGACGACGATGAGCAGGGAGGTGTCTTTCTTTTCGAGACCTAGCATTGTCTTAGTCCTCCATCACGCCCTTGCGACCCATAAGGCCACGGGGACGTACCAGCAGAATGATGATTGCGACGAGATAGATGATGATCTGGTCGATGCCGGGCAGGATCTGCTTGATCTCGTTCATCGACGAGAAGCTCTCCAGAATGCCCAGCAGGAACCCCGCCAGCACCGCGCCGGGCAACGAGCCCATACCGCCGACGACGACCACCACGAAGCTCAGGACAAGGAAGTCCATGCCCATATGGTAATTGGGCGAGTTGATCGGGGCATACATGACCCCCGCAAGCCCCGCCACCGCGGCGGCGATGCCGAACATGATGGTGAAGCGTTTGTCGATGTTGATGCCCAGCAAGCCCACCGTTTCACGGTCCGCCATACCGGCGCGCACAACCATGCCGAAGGTGGTGAATTGCAGGAAGCCGAACACGGCGGCGATAATCAGCGCCGCGAAGAAGAAGTAGACCAGCCGCCAGTAGGGGTAGATGACCACGTTCGGGTCAAAGCCCAGAAGCGTGCCGAAATCGAACGAGCCCTTGAACATGTCGGGGGCAGGGGTCGGGATTGGGTTCGCACCGTAGAACTGCTTGATGACCTCTTGAATGACGATGGCAAGGCCGAAGGTCACAAGGATTTGGTCCGCATGCGGGCGCTTGTAGAAGTGCTTGATCAGCCCGCGCTCCATGACGAAGCCGACGCCGATCATGATCGGGATGGCGAACAGGATCGCCAGCGGTACAGACCAGTCTATGATGGAGCTGCCAAGCTCGGGGCCGAACCAGCTTTCGACATAGGGCGTCTTGATCTTCGCCGGATTGCCGAGGAAATCGGTCTTGGTCGGATCGACTGTCTCGAAGGACAGCGACAGGATTTTTTGCAGCGTGACCGCGCAGAAGGCCCCCAGCATGAACAGCGCCCCGTGGGCGAAGTTCACCACGCCGAGCGTGCCGAAAATCAGGGTCAGGCCCAAGGCGATCAACGCATATGCGGAGCCTTTGTCCAAACCGTTTAAGAGTTGAAGAATGATTACGTCCATCGGTCCCGTCTCGCCTGTTGGGGTGATCGTGCCTAAACCTGTGCCGCGCATGCGGCCAAGTGGGCAGGGGATGCCGGGGCCATCGAGGCCCCGGCTTGGAGTGCGTTAGCTCGGCTTATGCGCCTGGGTTGCACGACCCCAGCTCGCCACCGGCGAACATCGGGTGATCCACCGCGTACTCGACCTGTGCCCGTGGGGTGATTTCCACGATTTCGAGAAGGTCGAATTCGGAGGTCGGGTTGTCTTTCCCCTTCACGACCAGCACGTCCTTGAAGCACTGGTGATCCTCGGCGCGGTACTCGGTCGGGCCGTTGCCCAAGCCATCGAACGTGAAGCCTTCGAGGGCTTCGACAACGCCGCACGGGTTGAAAGTGCCAGCGCGTTCGCACGCATCCGCATAGAGCATGGTCTGCACGTAGCAGGTATGCGCCGCCTGCGAGGGTGGGAAGCCGTACTTCTCGCCGAAGGATTTGACGAATGCCTTGGAGCCTTCGTCGGTCAGCGACCAGTGCCAGTTGGTAGAGCCGAAGATGCCTTTGACGTTTTCGCCCGCACCCTTGGCCATCAGGCGGGAATACAGCGGCACGACGATCTCGAAGTCCTTGCCGTTCACCTGCTTCTCGCGCAGACCGAACTGCACGGCGGATGTCAGCGAGTTCACCATGTTGCCGCCGTAGTGGTTCAGCACCAGCACGTCCGCGCCGGAGTTCAGCACCGGAGCCACGTAGGACGAGAAGTCCGTCGTCGCCAGCGGGGTCAGCACGTTGTTGGCGGTCTTCCAGCCCATAGCCTCGGTCGCGGCCTGAATGGATTCCTGCTGCGTCCAGCCCCATGTGTAGTCGGCCGTCAGGTGGTAGGCGACACGGTCGGAGCCGTAACGCGCGTTCAGCACGGGTGCCAAGGCGGCTGCGGACATATAGCCGTTGAAGAAGTGGCGGAAGCCGTTGGCCTTCTTGTCCTTGCCGGTTGTGTCGTTGGAGTGGGTCAGGCCCGCCATGAAGATCACGCCAGCCTCTTGGCACAGACCCTGGACAGCCACAGCCACGCCGGAAGACGAGCCGCCGGTGATCATCACCGCGCCGTCTTTTTCAATCATCGACTTGGCCGATGCACGGGCCGCGTCGGACTTGGTCTGCGTGTCGCCGGTGACGAACTCGACCTTCTTGCCGAGGATGCCGTTGCCTTGCAGCACTTTGGACGAGAACGTGCTCATCATGCCGCCGTCGCCGCCGCCGTTCAGGTGCTCGACCGCGAGCTCATAGGCGCGAAGCTCGTCCGCGCCTTCGTCGGCATAGGGGCCGGATTGCGGCACGTTGAAGCCCAGCGTGACGGTGGAGCCGGTCGGCGCGTTCAGATAGCCGGAATGGGCGTCGGCCCAGACGGAGCCGTCGAAAAGTGTCGGGGCCGCCAGAGCGCCGCCTGCCATTGCGGACGTCTTGAGTAACCCACGACGCGTGAAGTTCGATTTGGACATATTTCCTCCCTAAGTGTTTTAGGCGCGCTCCTCCTCCGAGAACGCCTTGGCCCGATGGTGTCAGGCATGGGGTAGTATCAGGGGGCACCGGTAAATCGCGCAACAAGCCATTGGCGATGAAATGAAATTTTGTAAACAAATGGACATTGCTTGCGCAGAAAATGTAAAGTAATTTTCCACGCAGCGCGGAAAGCCTATGGATTCGTTTAGGAAAAGCCGCGCTTGCGCGATATCGCCAAAGGACAAGACATGCCCAAATCGGCCCTGACCGGCTCCAGAATTCGCGAGCACCGTCTGATGCGTGGTATCAAGCAGGCCGATCTTGCGCGAAGCATCGGCATTTCCGCCAGCTATCTCAACCTGATCGAGCACAACCGCCGCAGAATCGGTGGCAAGACGCTGCGGGCGCTGTCGGAGGTGCTGAAAATCGACGCCTCGACGCTCACTCAAGGGGCGGAGCGGGCGGTGGTGACCGAGCTTCAGGACGCTGCGGCATCGGATAGCGAAGTTGCAGTGGAACTGGACCAGATCGACGATCTGGTGGCCCGCTTTCCGGGATGGGCCGCGAAGATCACGGCGCAACACCGGCGGTTGCGGGCGCTGGAGCAGACCATGGGCGGGCTCAACGATCGCCTGACCCACGATCCTGTCCTGTCGGAGAAAATGCACGAGGTTTTGTCCACGGTTTCCGCGATCCGCTCGACCGCGTCCATTCTCGTGGGGACCCCCGATCTGGGTACCGATTGGCAGGCGCGGTTTCACAGCAACATCGACACCGAAAGCCGGAGGTTGGCTGAAAGCTCCGCGTCGATGGCGTCGCATCTGGACCGGCTGTCGCGGCGCGATACCGGACGCGCGACCCCGCTGGAGGCCGTTTTCGCGGCCTTCGACGGACGTGGTCATCATCTGGCGGAGCTGGAGGAAGGTGCCGATCCGGCGGAGCTTGCCGACAAGCTACCTGTGCTCGACAGCGCCGAGGCGCGGTCGCTGGCGCGGCGATATTTCGAGACCTACCGCGCGGATGCGCGGGCCATGCCGCTGGCGGAATTCGAGGCCGCGGCGCAGGACGCGCATCTTGATCCGGCAGCACTTGCCGGGCAGTTCGGTGTGCCGCTGGAAGCGGTGTTCCGGCGGCTTGCAAGCCTGCCGCGTAGCGCGACATTGCCCGATATCGGGCTGGTCACCTGCGACGCCTCGGGGGCATTGCTGGTGCGCAAGTCCCCATCTGGACTGGCGCTGCCGTGGTTCGGGGCGGGGTGCCCGCTCTGGCCGTTATTTGCCGCGCTCAGCTCTCCGGGGGTGCCTCTGCGGCGTGTCGTCGAGACCGAGGACGGGGCGCAGTTCGTGGCCATGGCGCTGGCCCATCCGTCCGGTCCGCTGCGCTTCGACCGGCCGCCGGTTTACCACGCGACAATGCTGTTGGTGGCGCAGGACGACCAAAGCCACACGAACACCTTGCCCGTCGGCAGTTCGTGCCGTGTCTGCACCCGCGACGACTGCGATGCGCGGCGCGAGCCAACTGTTTTGGGGCGCGGTCAAAGCCAAGGCCTTTTGACAACGGGCGGAAATCGGTCCTAACTGCGCATGAGCGGCCAAACTTTGGGAGGAGCACGGCGCATGTCGAAATCGGTAATGCTGGTCGAGGATGAGCCGAACATCATCGAGGCGATCAGCTTCCTGCTGGAACGCGACGGCTGGACCGTGCGTATCCACTCCCAAGGCCATGACGCGGTGGAGGCGGTTCAACGTGTCGCGCCGGATGTGTTGGTGCTTGATGTCATGTTGCCCGGTCGCAGCGGCTTTGAAATCCTGCGCGACCTGCGACGCGATGCGGCGACCCGCGATCTGCCGATCCTGATGCTGACCGCGCGGGGCCAGACCAAGGACCGCGAACTGGCCGAAAGCTACGGCGTCAGCCACTTCATGACCAAGCCGTTTTCCAACGACGACATGCTGAGCACGGTGCGCGACCTCTATGCCGCCTCGGCAGGCGAAGCCTAGGGGCGCGCGATGCCCGAGAATGACGAGCCAAAGGGGCAGGGGCGCAGACGCATAAGGCTATCGGCCACGCGCCCGAACTCCCGCACATTGTTTCTGGAGCGGCGCGTCTACCAGCGCCGCCGCCTGATTGATGCCGCGCGGCTGCTGCCGATTGCGGGTCTGTTTCTGTTTGTGATGCCCGCCTTGCTGCTGGGCACGCCCGGCGAGGACAACGCCACCGGCACCACCGCGTTGCGGCTGATCTACTTCTTTTTCATCTGGGTCTGCCTGATTGCGATCAGCGCCACCATTGCCCGAGGGTTGGCCGGTGCGGAACGTGTGGATGACAGCGGCAAGCCCGACGACGCGGATGCGCGCTGATGGTCAGTTTCAACGTCCTGATCACGGTCGCGGTGCTCTACACCATGGTGCTGTTCGGCGTCGCGTTTTACGCCGACCGGCGGGCGCAGCGCGGGTCGTCGCGCTGGCTGCGCTCGCCTTGGACCTACACGCTGTCGCTGAGCGTCTACTGCACCGCCTGGACTTTCTACGGCGCGGTCGGCAATGCCGCGCGGTCCGGTCTGGAATACCTGACGATCTATCTTGGCCCCACGCTGGTGTTCCTTGCCTGGTGGTGGTTGCTGCGCAAACTGGTGCGCATCGGCAAGGCGGAGCGGATCACCTCCATCGCCGACATGATCTCCAGCCGCTACGGTAAATCGCCGACAATCGCGGTGATCGTCACGGTCTTGGCCATCGTAGGGACAACCCCTTACATCGCGCTGCAATTGCAATCGGTGACCCTGTCGGTGGCCGTGTTTACCGAGTTTCCTATCGGCAATGGCGGCGGCTCCGACCTGAACGCGACGGCGTTCTGGCTGTCTGCGGGACTGGCACTGTTCACCATTTTATTCGGCACACGGAATCTCGACGCCAACGAGCGCCACCACGGTGTCGTCACCGCCATCGCGCTGGAGGCCGTTGTCAAGCTGGTGGCGTTGCTTGCGGTGGGCATCTTCGTCGTCTGGGGTGTCTCCGGCGGGGTCGGCGAAACGTTGCGCGCAATTGACGCGAGCCCCGTGGCGGACTGGCAACCGAGCCCCAGCCGTTGGACCACCATGATCTTCCTGTCCGCCGCCGCCGTCATCTGCCTGCCCCGCATGTTTCAGGTGTTGGTGGTCGAGAACGCGGACGAGCGGCATCTGCGCACCGCCGCCTGGGCCTTCCCGAGCTACATTCTGGCAATGAGCCTGTTCGTGATCCCCATCGCCGTGGTGGGTCTGGCCGTGATGCCCGAGGGCTCCAATCCAGACTTGTTCGTGGTGACTCTTCCGCTGGAACTGGGGCAGGAAAAGCTGGCCCTGCTGGCCTTCCTTGGCGGGTTTTCGTCGGCGACCTCCATGGTGATCGTCGCATCCATCGCGTTGGCGACGATGGTGTCGAACCATATCGTCGTGCCGATCTGGCTGAACACACGGCCTGCGGGCGCGTCGATTTCCGGCGACATGCGCAATGTGGTGCTGTTGTCGCGGCGGCTGTCCATCGTGGCGGTGCTGGGGCTGGGCTATGTCTATTACCGCACCACCGGCGGCTCCGCCGCGCTGTCCTCCATCGGGTTGGTCAGTTTTGCGGGCGTCGCGCAGGTGGTACCTGCGCTGATCGGCGGGCTGTTCTGGCGTGGGGCAACGCGGCGCGGGGCCATTGCGGGGCTGATCGCTGGCTTCGGTCTATGGGTCTACACGTTGTTTCTGCCCGCAATCGGGGCGTTTCCGCAGACCATGCTGAGCCACGGCATGCTGGGCGCAGGCCTGTTGCGACCGCAGGCCCTGATGGGGCTGAGCGGCATGGACCCGCTGGTGCATTCCATCTTCTGGTCCATCTCGCTCAACACGCTGGCCTTTATCGTCGTCTCGCTCGTGTCCTTCCCGACCCCGATGGAGCGGCTTCAGGGCGCGGCCTTCGTCAACATCTTCGAGCGTGGCGATGGCGGGATCGCGCCCACCGGCGGGCAGGCGGAGGCCGAGGACCTGCTGGTCATGGCGCAACGGCTTTTGGGCGGGCGGGAGGCGCAGACCCTGTTCCAGCGGGAAGCCACGCGGCAAGGCAAGACGGGCTATCTACCTGATCCGACGCCGGATTTCATCGCGCTGCTGGAATTGGAACTGGCGGGCTCCGTCGGCGGTGCGACTGCCCATGCGATGATCGCGCAGATCAACGGGCAGGCCTCAATCACCGTGCGCGACCTGCTGGCCGTGGCCGACGAGAGCGCACAGATGCTGGAATATTCCAGCCAGCTGGAAGCCCAATCACGCGAGTTGGAGAAAACCGCGCGCAAGCTGCGCGAGGCCAATGCCAAGCTGACCGCGCTGTCGGTGCAAAAGGATGCGTTCCTGTCGCAGGTCAGCCATGAGTTGCGCACGCCCATGACGTCGATCCGGTCGTTCTCGGAATTCCTGATGGAGGGCGGCATGGATGCGCAGACACAGGCCCGCTACGCAGGCATCATCCACGATGAGAGCATAAGGCTGACACGACTGCTCGACGATCTGCTGGACCTTAGCGTGCTGGAAAACGGGCAGGTGGTGCTGAACACGCAGGACGCCAGCTTGCGCGATCTGCTGGACCGTGCGGTGTCTTCGGCGGGGATCGACGGCTCCAAGAGCGGCGGCCTTGAAATCGTGCGCGGCAGCGAGGGCGAAGGGCTGTCCCTGACAACTGACACGGACCGCCTTAGTCAGGTGTTCATCAATCTGATCTCCAACGCCCAGAAATATTGCGACGCCGAAAACCCCCGCTTGCGGATCGTCGTGTCGCAGTCGCGGGGCTATGTGGATATCGACTTTATCGACAACGGCACGGGCATTTCGCAAAAGGACGAGCCGGTGATATTCGAGAAATTCGTGCGCCTGACCGATCAGGCCGCCGCAGGCAGCGCGGGGTTGGGATTGGCGATCAGCCGCGAGATCATGCACCGGCTGGGCGGGACGCTGGACTACCTGCCGGGGCAGGGGGGCGCTGCGTTCCGGGTGCATCTGCCCTTGGTTCGCGTCAAGCGGGCCGCCTGATTTCGCCGTAGATGCGGAGCGGTTAACCAAATCGCAGCACCTTTCGGGCCAATCTGCACCCGACCCTGACCCGAGACCGCATAGGCAGACCCCCGTGACCGGACCGAATACCGCTTTCGCACGTATGGTGCGCCCCCAGAAACCCAAGCGCGGGGCAAGTCATGTCCTGCTTGAAGACATCGCCGATACGCTGTTTCGCGGGCCTGCCAAGACAGGCCATGGCATTGACCTGCTGGTGCGTGACGCGCAGGCGGAATGCCTGCCGCAGGTCAAGGCACTGGAGCGTATTCCCGAAATAGCGGTGCCCCACATGCTGGAACGCACCGATGGTGCCGCAGGGCTGATCGTGTTTGACGGCGCACTTGTGGATGCGTTGATCGAGCAGCAGACGCTGGGCCGCATCTCCGCCGCGCCGAGGGTGGCGCGGCCGGTTACCTCGATCGACGCGGCGCTCAGTTCCGGTTTCGCCACGTCGGTCGTCGGTAAGCTGGCAGCCTTGTGCGTAGAGCGGCGTGACGCGTCTGCATTATCGGGTTTCGAATATGGAAAGCCGCAAACCGACCGCGCGGCACTCAGTCTGGCGATGGCGGAAAAGGCCTATGACGTCTTGCGGTTGACGCTGGATCTCGGGCTGGGGCTGAAATCCGGTCAGGCGCTGTTGATGTTTCCAGCAATCGCCACCGCTGAGCAACAAACACCGCGTAAAATCAACCCCGCCATGGTGGCGTTGCTACAGGATGCCCCGCTGCGTCTGGATGCGGTCCTGCCATCGGTGCGATTACCAGTCAAAACCCTGCTGGGTCTGGCACCGGACTCGGTCATCACCCTGCCTGACGACATTCTGGGCCGTGCGCAACTGCGCGTCGGTCGTCAGCCGGTGCTGCTAAAAGGTCGGGTCGGCCAGTTGAACGGACGACGCGCCATAAGGCTGGACGCCGCGCCGGGGGATCAGCCGACCCCGGCGGTCGAGCATTCCAAACCACCCCAGATCGTGGCGGGCACGGATGAAAATGGTGACGCCGCAGCGCCCGCAGGGGGAACGGACCTGGCGACGGTCGGGTCCGAACCGGCGACGCCCGCAGCCCCCGAACTGGCCTCGACATAAAAAAGGCACCCGCGAAGGGTGCCTTTTCCGGTAGCATGATGTTTGCGATCAGCAGCTGTAATACAGCTTGTATTCGATCGGGTGGGGTGTGTGCTCGTAGGCGTAGACCTCTTCCCATTTCAGCGCCATGTAGCCCTCGATCTGCGACTTGGTGAACACGTCACCGGCCAGCAGGAACTCGTGGTCTTCCTCCAGCGATTGCAGTGCTTCGCGCAGGCTGCCGCACACTGTCGGGATGCCCGCCAGCTCTTCGGGTGGCAGATCGTAGAGGTCCTTGTCAGAGGCGGGGCCGGGGTCGATCTTGTTCTTGATGCCGTCAATACCGGCCATCAGCAGGGCGGCAAAACACAAGTAGGGGTTCGCTGCCGGATCCGGGAAGCGGGCTTCCACACGCTTGGCTTTGGGCGACTCGGACCACGGGATGCGCACGCAGCCGGAGCGGTTACGGGCGGAATAGGCCCGCAGAACCGGAGCCTCGAAGCCCGGGATCAGACGCTTGTAGCTGTTGGTCGACGGGTTGGTGATCGCGTTCAGTGCCTTGGCGTGCTTCAGGATGCCGCCGATGAAATACAGCGCCTCTTTCGACAGGTCCGCATACTGGTCGCCCGCAAATAGCGGCTTGCCGTCTTTCCAGATCGACATGTTCACATGCATACCGGTGCCGTTGTCGCCTGCGATCGGCTTCGGCATGAAGGTCGCCGATTTGCCGTAGGCGTGGGCCACGTTGTGGATCACGTATTTGTATTTTTGCAGCTCGTCCGCCTGGTGGACCAGCGAGCCGAAGATCAGGCCCAGCTCGTGCTGGCAGCTGGCAACTTCGTGGTGGTGCTTGTCGACCTTCATGCCCATGCGCTTCATGGTGGACAGCATTTCCGACCGCAGGTCCTGCGCCGCATCGGTCGGGTTCACGGGGAAGTAGCCGCCCTTGATGCCCGGACGGTGGCCCATGTTGCCCATTTCGTATTCGGAGTCCGAGTTCCACGCCGCGTCTTGTGCGTCGACCTCGAAGGACACCTTGTTCATCTCGACCGAGAAGCGGACGTCGTCGAACAGGAAGAACTCGGCCTCCGGGCCCCAATAGGACTGGTCGCCGATGCCGGTGGTTTTCAGGTAGGCTTCTGCCTTCTCGGCGGTGCCGCGCGGGTCGCGGTCATAGGGCTCCATCGTGTCGGGCTCGACCACGGTGCAATGCACGCAGATGGTTTTTTCCGCATAGAACGGGTCCATATAGGCCGAGGACGCATCGGGCATCAGCTTCATGTCGGACTGCTCGATGGACTTCCAACCGGCGATGGAGGAGCCGTCGAACATGAAGCCCTCTTCCAGAAAGTCCTCGTCCACCAGATCGGAGACGATGGTTACGTGCTGCAATCTGCCGCGCGGGTCGGTGAAACGGATGTCGACATATTCAACATCCTCGTCCTTGATGGTCTTCAGCAAATCTTTGTTGCTCATCTGACCGTTCCTCTTCTGTCAGTTGGTATAGTGTGGGTTAAAGTGCGTCGTCGCCGGACTCGCCGGTTCTGATGCGAATGGCTTGCTCCACGGTGGAGACGAAGATTTTGCCGTCGCCGATCTTGTCGGTCTTGGCGGCGTCGATGATCGCCTCGATAGCGCCATCCAGTTGGTCATCGGCCAGCACGACTTCGATTTTCACTTTCGGCAGGAAGTCCACGACATATTCCGCGCCGCGATACAGCTCCGTGTGGCCTTTCTGGCGGCCGAAACCTTTGACTTCGGTGACGGAGAGGCCTTGAATGCCAAGCTCCTGCAGCGCTTCTTTCACTTCGTCCAGTTTGAACGGTTTGATGATCGCTTCAATTTTCTTCATCGCGGTCGGGCTCCCTTTGCTCGTCTTGAAACGGGTCAGACCACTTTCAATCGGCAGGGACAATTGGCAGACTGCGAAAGCGGCGCGGAACCGCCCGTGTGAAACCTGTGCTGCCCAATTTTTAGGCAAAACGACGCGAAAGTGTGCGAAATGAAAACTTCCCCCGAGCCAGAGGTCATAACCAGCGACGAAATGCGGGCGCTGGAGCAAGCGGCCATCTCCTCCGGCAAGGTCACCGGCTTGGAGCTGATGGAGCGTGCGGGCAGGGGCGTTGTGGAGGCGATTTTTGAGGAGTGGCCCGCCTTGGCCGTCGGCCAGCACCGCGCGGTGGTCCTGTGCGGGCCGGGCAACAATGGCGGCGACGGATTCGTCGTGGCGCGGGTGCTGAAAGAGGCGGGGTGGGATGTGGAGCTGTTCCTTTTCGGGGATGCGACCGCGCTGCCTCCTGATGCCGCAACGAACTTCGAGCGATGGTCTGCGATGGGTGAGGTTGCGGATATAAAGCAGGCCTTGCACGTTGACTTTGACGCCTGCGATCTGGTCGTCGATGCGCTGTTCGGCATCGGCCTGTCGCGCCCGGTCACCGCGCCGGTTCTGCGGGACCTGTTCAAAGCTGTGTCGCAGGCCGACAAGCCTGCACGTGTCGCGATTGATGTGCCGTCGGGTTTGGACAGTGATACCGGATTGCCTCCGGATGGTGGGTCTGCGTTGCGCGCTGACCTGACCGTGACCTTTCACGCGTTCAAACCGTGTCACCAGATGAAATCGCTGCCGGGCATAGTCCCTGAGTCTGCGGCACTGGCCCGCTACACGGTTGTAAAGGATATCGGCCTATGACCGTCCTCACCATGACGCCGGAGCGGATCGACAGCCTGCGCAAGCGATCCGATCAGCACAAGTTCGACCATGGCTCGGTGTTGGTATTATCGGGACCAGCGACCCGCACGGGTGCGGCGCGGTTGGCGGCCATGGCGGCGCTTCGCGTGGGGGCGGGGCTGGTGACCGTCGGCGCACCGCGCGATGCCTTGCCGGAATGTGCCGCACACCTGACGGGCATCATGTTGCGGGAGGTGTCGGAGGCGTTGGACTTGTCGCTAATCCTCGCCGAAGACCAACGGATCAACGCGCTGTGCATCGGGCCGGGCTTCGGGCTGGAACCTGCGAACGGTGCCACCCTGCGTGCGGCGCTCGCGACGCACCGCGCGGTGGTGCTGGATGCGGACGCACTGACCCTGATGGCGCAGGACCGCGAGTTGTTTACCCAACTGCATGGCGGCTGCGTGCTGACGCCCCATGCGGGCGAGTTCCGCAGGCTTTTCCCGGGGCTTGGAGAAGATGGCGACGGGTTCACGCTGGACGAAAAGAAAGACGCCACCCAAAGGGCAGCGGACCTGTCTGGCGCAGTGGTGCTGTATAAGGGGGCGCAGACCACTATCGCGGCCCCCGGATGTCCCGCAACCGTGCTGGACACCACATCGGAGCAAGACGCAGCCTGGCTGGCCACGGCTGGGGCGGGCGATGTACTGGCAGGGCTGGTGACGGGCCTTCTGGCAAGAGGCAACCCGCCGGTGCAGGCTGCCGAGACCGGCGCGCTGCTACATGCCATGGCGGCCCGCGAGGCGGGGCCGGGGCTTATCGCGGAGGATCTGCCGCAGCAGATCCCGGGTATTTATCGACGCTTGGGTATTTGAGTGCGGCGCCCCGGTTTGGCGGGACCCCTCTGCCGTATGCGGTGTAGCGAGTGCATATATCGGCGTCAGGCGGCCTCAACAGCCGTTTCGACGTTCTCCACCACCTCGGTGGCAAAGTCGGAAATTACTTCGACGCCGTCGGCGTAGAAAATCTCTTCGCTGTCGAAGCGCAGCTGGTAGACGTCGTGGAGGTCAAGTTCGGTGTCCTCGGCGATGTGTTTGCCATCAACCATCCGGCTGATATTGACGATCACCATGTCGCGGCCAAACAGCATCTCTGCACGCCAGTCCCGGACCATGACCTCCTGATCGGGCGCCATCAGCATATCCGTGTTCGGACGCGAGAAGCCCAGCGTGCCCTGACCGACGCGGATCGGGCGCATCATGTGGCGCTGCACGTGCAACTCTTTGAGATTGCGCATCCCGTCGCGTGTGACGATGCGGTCACCTGCCTCAAGGCTCTCGATCGGCACGTAGCCGCGCATCGTGAGAACTTGAGTGCCGCCCAGAAGGCCGGTCAGTTTGGTGATGGTCTCATTTCCCCCACCGAAAGTCTTATGCATGTTGGCAGACATGTTTCGCTCCGTACTTATGGTTGCGTCCTTCGATAGTTAACTTTTCATTCGCAATTGAGGCGAAAAGTGGACGCGACCCTGTCACAGAAGAGGCCATATCAGGATGAATCATAGGCAATGGCTGTCGCAAGTAAGCGTTGCCTTACCTTTTGCGGCCCAATTGCGTGATTTTCGTCTCGCATCCTCTGTCGGGCTTTGCTACATGGGCGCGAAGCAGGCCAGCGGGGTTCCGTTTGGTCTAGAGAGATACGCGGGTGTGGCGGAATTGGTAGACGCACCAGATTTAGGTTCTGGCGCCGCAAGGCGTGGGGGTTCAAGTCCCTTCACCCGCACCATTATATATAAGGACGACTAATATGCAGGTCACCGAGACCCTGAACGAAGGCCTCAAGCGCGGCTACAAGATCGTAGTCACCGCCGCCGAGATGGACGAGAAAGTGAACGAAAAACTTCTCGAGGCGCAGCCCGAAGTCGAAATGAAAGGGTTCCGCAAAGGCAAAGTGCCTATGGCATTGCTGAAAAAGCAGTTCGGCGACAAGGTCATGGGCGAAGCGATGCAGGAGAGCATCGACGGCGCGATGACCAAGCATTTCGAGGAAACCGGCGACCGCCCTGCGTTGCAGCCCGAAATCAAAATGACCAATGACGACTGGAAGCCCGGCGACGATGTCGACGTCTCCGTGTCGTATGAAAAACTGCCGGAAATTCCCGATGTCGATCTGAAGAAGGTCAAGCTGGAAAAGATGGTCGTGAAGGCCGAAGACAAGGATATCGACGAAGCCCTGTCAAATCTGGCGGAAAACGCGCAGAACTTTGAAGATCGCAAAAAAGGCGCCAAGTCGAAAGATGGCGACCAAGTGACGATCGACTTCCTCGGCAAGGTGGATGGCGAGCCGTTTGAAGGTGGCGCTGCGGAAGACTATCCGCTGGTGCTGGGCTCGGGCTCTTTCATCCCCGGTTTCGAGGAGCAACTGGTCGGCGTCAAAGTGGGCGACGAAGTTGAAGTGAAGGTCGATTTCCCGGCCGAGTATCAGGCGGAGCATCTGGCCGGCAAAGCCGCCGTGTTCGAGTGCAAGATCAAAGCCGTCAAGGAACCCAAAGCCGCCGAGATCAACGACGAGTTGGCCAAGCAGTTCGGTGCCGAAGATCTGGCAACGCTGAAATCGCAAGTGGCAGAGCGTCTGGAAGCCGAATTCAGCGGCGCGTCGCGCGCCGTGATGAAGCGCAAGCTGCTCGACGAGTTGGACAAGCTGGTGAAGTTCGAGCTGCCCCCGTCGCTGGTCGACGCCGAAGCGGGCCAGATCGCGCATCAGCTGTGGCACGAGGAAAACCCTGACGTGCAGGGCCACGACCACCCCGAAATCGAGACCACCGACGAGCACAAGTCGCTGGCCGAGCGCCGCGTGCGCCTTGGTCTGCTGCTGGCGGAAATGGGCCGCAAGAACGAGATCGAAGTGACCGACGCCGAGATGACCCAGGCGATCATGAACCAGGCGCGTCAGTATCCGGGCCAGGAGCGCCAGTTCTTCGAGTTCGTGCAACAAAACCAGCAGATGCAGCAGCAGATGCGCGCGCCGATCTTTGAAGACAAGGTCGTCGATTACATCTTCGAGCTTGCCGACGTGAAAGAGAAAGAAGTCAAGAAGGCCGACCTTGAGAAGGCTGTCGAGGCTCTGGAAGACGACGCGTCCTAAGTCACTGACAACGCAGTAAAAAGAAGGTCGCCCTATGGGGGCGGCCTTTTTTTGTGCCGCCTGAGGCTCACGGGAAAGGCCTTGGGAATTGCCCATCATTGCTGAAATTTCGTCTTAATTGTGAGTCAAACTCTCTCCTAGGGAATGAAATACGAGGGAAACGATTATGACGTTGATGGATTTCACGCTGGACGAGCCGGAACAGCAACCATCTGTTGAGGTGAAGCCGACCGCTGCGGGCTACCGCGTCTTCGAGGCGAAGCAAGACGGTTGGCGGGTGCAGGCCGCGCGTGCGACCATGGCGATGGTCTGCTTCGGCATGATGGCTGCGGGCGGCATGGTCTGGACGCTGAGCGATGCCAGTTTTCCGGGTGATCCGGCAATGACCAAGGCCGTCCTGTCGACGGCGATCTACATTGTCGCCGCCGCCCTTGTGGCTAACGGCGCTTTCTCGCAGCAGCGCGAGGAATTGTTTGTAGACGTCAAAGGTCGCGTGCTGCACATCCTCACGCGTGGGCCGTTTGGCTGGTCGAAGGGTCGCAAGACCCTGCGGTTCGAGGAAATCACACGCATTGATCTGGCCGAAACGAGCCTGATGTCCGAACTTCGCAGCGCACTGACGCAATTGGACTATGGCCGCATCACTTTGCAGGCCCATGGCGAGCGCAGGTTCAATCTGGTGGGCGGCGACATGGCAGAGCTTGAGCCGCTGCTCAGCCGTTTGCGCGGTGACACAGGCGTCGCCTGACCCGGCATTCGATCAAGACCTTTTAAGCAGCTAAGCGGACCGTCCTTTCGGGGGCGGTCTTTTTTTGTCCCTGAGATCACGAACGAAAAAGGCCGCCCCGAAGGGCGGCCTTGAATGGATCGAGACGGCGAAGAAGGCTTACGCCTTGTCTTCGTCCTCGCCTGCGTCTTCAGCTTCCGCTTCGACAGCTTCGGCCAGCTCTTCGTCTTCCGAGGCGGCAGCGCCGATATCGTCGAACAACTCGGCGATTTCGAACTCTGCTTCGGCTTCGGCTTCAGCGGCCAGTTCCTGAATGGACTTGCCGGAGGCTTGCAGCTCTGCTTCCTCGTTGGAACGGGCGACGTTCAGCGTGAACGTGGTGTCGACCTCGGCGTGCAGGCGCACGGTGACTTCGTGGACGCCCAGCTCCTTGATCGGGCGTTCCAGCACGATCTGGCCGCGATCCACGGAGAAACCTTCGGCGGTTGCTGCATCGGCGGCGTCACGGGTGGTGACGGAGCCATACAGAGCGCCCGCATCGGAAGCCTGACGAATCACGATGAACTGTTGGCCGCCAAGTTTGTCGGCCAGTGCTTCGGCCTCTTTCTTGGTTTCCAGGTTGCGGGCTTCGAGTTGCGCTTTCTGCGCGTCGAAGACCTTCTGGTTGGCCTCGGTCGAGTTCAACGCCTTGCCTTGCGGCAGGAGGAAGTTACGGGCGTAGCCCGCTTTGACGTCTACGATATCGCCCATCTGGCCGAGTTTCGCGACGCGTTCGAGAAGGATAACTTGCATGTGCTTTGCTCCTTACTTCACTGCGTAGGGCAGCAGGGCCAGGAACCGTGCGCGTTTGATGGCACGGGCCAGCGCACGCTGGTTCTTGGCGCCGACGGCGGTGATACGCGACGGGACGATCTTGCCACGCTCGGAGACGTAGCGTTGCAGCAGGCGGGTGTCTTTGTAGTCGATCTTCGGGGCGTTATCACCCTCGAACGGATCGGACTTGCGACGGCGGAAAAATGGTTTAGCAGCCATTGGTTAGCTCCTTGAGTTCAAGTAACAAGACTTAGTTGCGAGGGCGGCGTTCACGCTCGTCGCGCTTCTGCATCTGGACGGACGGGCCTTCTTCGTGCTCGTCGACCTTGATGGTCAGAACACGCATGACATCGTCATGCAGGCGCATCAGGCGTTCCATCTCCTGCACGGCGGCAGCCGGTGCATCGGAGCGGACGAAGGCATAGTGGCCCTTGCGGTTCTTGTTGATCTTGTAGGCCATGGTCTTCAGGCCCCAGTACTCGTGCTCGACGACCTTGCCACCATTGTCGGACAGGACGGCACCGAAATGCTCGATCAGGCCTTCGGCTTGGGTGTTGCTCAGGTCTTGGCGCGAGATAAACACGTGCTCATACATTGGCATGTGTAGTTCCTCTTACTTTTCAGGCGTGCTTCATAGGACGGGCATCACAGACCTTCGCACCCATCCACGAGGGGCATCGCGGTTCAAACAGTTTCACGAAGGTGCGGGCGGTATAGCAGGGTTGGGGCAGGGCGCAAGGGCTTTGGCGGCAGACCTAGCAGCCGTTGATCAACTGGCCGATGGCGAGGAAAAACACGAAGTCCACCACCAGCAGCGCATGCCAGAATACCAACGCCAGAACGAAGGCGGTCGCCCCGCGCAACGCGCCCATCGGAAACAGCCGGAAATACAGCCGCACCGAGGCGATCCAGTAGGCGATCAGCGCGACGAAAATGACCGTAGCCTGAACGTTGTTAAGCGTGTTGACCAGCGGATCGCTTGCCACCAGATCGTTCAGCCGCTGGATCTTCGCGCCAAGCCCGTCCTCGCAATTGGTCAGCCCGTCGTGGTATTCACGGTAAAGCTGCGGCGACAGCACCTTGAACGCGCCGTAAAACAGCAGCGCCACGAAGGTCGAGATCGTCACGTAGATGCCGTTGAAATAGAACCCCAGCCGCATCAGCCGCCTGAAGTTTCCCTTGTAGCGGCAGATTTTCCACGCCAGCGCGAAACTGACAAACCCAAGCAGCGACAGGAAGGCAGCGTTGATGCCAAGGATCACCACACGGCTCATGTCGGTCAGGCTTTGCCCAAGCACCAGAGTGATCAGCACCGAGTTTGTCAGCAGCGCGGCCGCCAGAAACAGCACCGAATTGCGCATGCCCCGGTCATTGCGCACCCTGTAGGATAGCTCGTCGATGGGGCGCAGCAGCGCGGCGCCCAGCAATTGCCAGAAGCGCAGATAGTCGTCCCAATACTCTTTAACGAGGCCAATCATCCGACCATCCCGCGTGCTGAAAGCCCGATGATAGCAGCTTGCGAGTAGTTTTTCGCGGTCATCGTGTATTTGCGCACACAAACTGTTGACCGCTGGTGAATTGCTTACCGAGGGGAAGGGCTGGCACTAAGCCGCGACGGAACCCAACAACGGAGCTACATTAATGAAAACCCTCGCCTTTGCAGCAGCGCTCGCGCTGTCGACCACCGCAACTTACGCCGCCGACACCTATACGCTGGAGTCCAGCCACAGTCAGGTCGTGTTCAGCTACAATCACCTTGGCTTCTCGACCACCCACGGCATGTTTGCCGGGTTCGAGGGCGAGATTTCCTTTGACGAAGCCGATCCGGCAGCGTCTTCGGTCAGCGTGTCCATGCCCGTCAAAAGCATGTTCACCGGCTGGGAACAGCGTGACAGCCATTTCATGAGCGCGGATTTCTTTGGCGTAGAGGATGGCGACATGATTACCTTCACCTCGACCGGCATTGAGGTGACTGGCGACGACACCGCCAAGATCACCGGCGATCTTTCGATGAACGACGTCACCAAGTCGGTCGTGCTGGACGCCAAGCTGAACAAGGCGGATACCCACCCGATGGAAAACAAGGCATGGCTCGGGTTCGACGCGAGCACGACGCTTTTGCGCTCCGATTTCGGCTTGGGCGCGTTTGCCCCGGCGATTGGGGACGAGGTTGAGGTGATGATCTCGGTCGAGGCGCAGAAGGCCGAGTAATCCTTCTGTTTGATCTGCAAGGCCCCGCACGGTGACCACCGCGCGGGGCTTTTTTGTGCGCTCGGAGCCCCTGCGATTGACTCAATTCTCGAAAAAAGCGACAAATTTCGAGATTTTGCGCAATCTTGAAATTTGCGTGCTTGGGGAGGGCGTCATGACAGATCAACCAACCGCCGCGGTCATCGGGCTCGGCTCCATGGGCTGGGGCGCAGCCGTATCGCTGTTGCGCGCGGGCATCGCAACGCACGGTGTGGACCTGCGTGCGGAGGTGCTGGAGAAGTTTAGAGCCGAAGGTGGCAGCAGTTTCGACAGGGCGAGCGACGCCGTGGCTGATGTAGACGTGGTGTTCATTTTCGTCGTCAACGGCCAGCAAGCCGAAGACGTCTTGTTCGGCTCAGGCGGCGCGGTTGCGTCCGCCCGCAAAGGCACCGTGTTCGTGATCTGTGTCACCATGGAGCCGTCCCGCGCCATTGATCTGGCGGAACGACTGGAAGCGGCAGGCATGTTGGCGCTGGACGCGCCGGTGTCGGGCGGCTCGGCCAAGGCGCAAGCGGGCGAGATGACGATCATGGCGTCGGGCCGTGCGGAAGCGTTCGACAAGGCGGGGTCGTGTCTGGATGCGATTGCCAGCAAGGTCTACCGTTTGGGGGACGCGGCGGGCAAAGGCTCTCAGGTCAAGATGATTAATCAGCTTCTGGCAGGCGTCCACATTGCCGCGGCCGCCGAGGCGCTGACCTTGGGGGCGAAGATCGGCCTTGATCTGGGGATGCTGCACGAGGTCATTCAGGAATGCGCGGGTAACTCGTGGATGTTCGGCAATCGCGGCGCGCATATCGTGGCGGGCGACTACACGCCCCATTCTGCGGTGGACATTTTCGTGAAGGATTTGGGCATTGTGACCGGCGAGGCGGCGGATCATCCGGTACCCTTGTCGCAAACCGCGCTGGCGCTGTTCAAGGAAGCCTCCGCCGCTGGCATGGGCCGCGAGGATGACGCGGCGGTGGCGAAACTGCTGGCGACCAAAGGCGGCATCAAACTGCCGGGCATGACATGACCGTTCTGGGTTGCATCGCGGACGACTTCACGGGTGCTACCGATCTGGCGAGACCTCCGGCGCGGTGACCAAGGCGCTTGGCGTGACGCAGCAGACCATCGGAGCGGAAATCGCGCCCGGCGTGCCGTGGTGCTTTGCCACAAGCGCGGGTCAGGACATTGCCCTGACCCTCAAATCCGGCAATTTCGGCGCAGAGAGCTTCTTTGCCGACGCGGTGGCAAAACTCTAGTTGCGGGTGGCGGTCAGGTTGACCGTCACGGCCACGTCAAAGCCCACCGAACTTTCGTCGGGATAGGTCTCGCCAATGTTGAAGCTGGTCCGGTTCAACCGCGTCTGGCCCTGCATCACCGCCGTATCCCCGTCGATTTGTAGCGAGAAGGGCAGGTTCACCGGCACCTCCATGCCTTTCAAGGTCAATGTGCCGTTCGCCGTGTAGGTGGGGCCGTCCTCCAGAATATCCGCCTTGAACACGGCAGTGTCATGTGCCTCCGCGTTGAGGAAATCCGGCCCCATGGCCTGCGCGGTGACCGAGCCAAGGCTGAGCGAGCCGATTGCGACCTGCACCTCCACATCGCCATGGACGCCGTTCGCGTCCGGCTCCTCGGCAAAATTGATGGCGGCGGTCCAGTCGGCGAAGCTGCCCTCCACGTCGCTGCCCAACTGGCGCACGGTGATCGCCAGGGTGCCGTCCTGCACGGTCCAGCCGCTTTCGACCGCCGCGAGCCTTGGCACGCTGTCCTGCTCGGTGGCTGCGAACAGCCCAAGGCTGGCACCAACCACCAAGGCCAGCATATATGCTCCCACCGCGCCGATGATCGGCAGGGCGGAGCGGTGTTGCTCCGGCACGCTATCCGGCTCGGTGGTGCCGGGGAGCATACGTTTCAGGGTGATGTCGCGGTCGATGAAGTGGTGTTTCAGCGCGCCTGCGACGTGGAGCAGGATGGAGATGACCAGCACCCGTTCGAAAATAATGTGCAGGGACGCGAAGATGTGGGCGAAAGCGTCGTCTTTTGGGACGAAGGGCAGACCCTGCCCGAACGGCCACCAGATCGGCGCGAAGCCTGTGGTGGCGGCGTGGTGGATCCAGCCGGTCAACGGCACCAGCACCAAGGCGGCGTAGAGCGTCCAGTGGATGAGTTCGGCCAGCATGGCCTCCAGCCGCTTGTCGGCGTTCAGCAGGGCGGGCTTGGGCTGCGAGATGGCCCACGCGATGCGGGCAAGGGCGGTGAAGAAGATGAACACACCCAGCGTCTTATGGATGGAGAACATCTGCGCCTTGAACGCCAGCGCCTCGCCGGTGTCGTAGGGCAGGCCATTGGCGTAGATGCCCAGCGGGATCATGGTGATGATCAACAGGGCGATCAGCCAGTGGAAACTCTTTGTGACGGACCCGTAAGTGGTCGTGCTGTTGCCGCGCATGGGGTGTTCCTGTTTTTGGTCGAGCGTCAAACTAGACGCGAAGGGCGGGAAGCTGAATGCACGAAACTGTGCATCGCTGCGAGCGGTGGTTCAGGTCGCGTCGGGATCGACCAGATCGGTCTGTATCCAGTCGCGGCTGAGGTGAATGTCGATGCTTTCCAGACGGCCCGGCCCGAGGTTCTCGTATTTGTGCGGGACCGCAGCGGGGCCCATCAAAACGTCGCCTTCGGAGGCCTCGATCACCTCGTCGCCGATGGTGAAACGGGCGCGGCCTTTGCGGAGGACGAAAATCTCGTCATAGGGATGCACATGCCATTTGGGGCCGATACCGACCTCGTCGGTGGCGTAGAACAGGACCGTGACGTCGGAATCGATCAGCGACCCGCCTATGACACCTTTCCAATTATCCTTGTCCGACTTCCAGTCGACGTGTTTTACGTGCTGCGCGGGTTTTTGCGGTCTCATCTTACAATCTCCCTCGTTGGCTACCGGACGCGCCCGACCGGTCCAGGGTTGGCGCAAAGCGTTGCCGGAACTTAGGTCAGCGGGCCTTGCATGACCATCTGTAACATCGCCAAAAAACTGCGAACCGGCGCACAGGTTTTGTGCGCGAAGCACCGCGCGGTGCTTGTGAGGGGGCAATTGGTCGGCTAGACCTTTAAAAAACACGACAAACAAACAGGGGAGCAGCCATATGCGCGCATTTGTATTTCCGGGCCAAGGGGCCCAGACCATCGGGATGGGCCGCGATCTGGCGGAAAACTACCCTGAAGCTAAAGCCGTATTCGACGAGGTGGACGACGCCTTGGGCGAAAAGCTGTCCACCCTGATCTGGGAGGGGGAGCAGGACACGCTGACCCTGACCCAGAACGCACAACCGGCGCTGATGGCGACGTCTCTGGCGGTGATGGCGGCTTTGAAATCCGAAGGGGTCGGCATCGACGCCGCGTCCTTCGTGGCGGGGCATTCGCTTGGGGAATACTCGGCATTGGCGGCGGCAGGGTCCATTTCCGTGGCCGACACCGCCCGCCTGCTACGCAAACGCGGGCTGGCGATGCAGGAGGCCGTGCCGGTGGGTGTCGGTGCTATGGCGGCGCTGCTGGGGCTGGATTTCGAGGCGGTTCAGGGCGTCGCGGCAGAGGCTGCGGGCGACGAGGTGTGCCAAGCCGCCAATGACAATGATCCGGGGCAGGTGGTGGTCTCCGGCCACAAGGCTGCGGTGGAGCGTGCGGTGGACTTGGCCAAGGCGCGCGGTGCCAAGCGTGCGGTGCTGTTGCCGGTCAGCGCCCCCTTCCATTGCGCCCTGATGGAGCCTGCGGCCCGTGCCATGGCAGAGGCGTTGCAGGAGGTGGACATCAAGGACCCCTCCGTCCCGCTGGTGGCGAACGTTCGGGCGTCGTCTGTTAACGATGGCGCAACCATTCGCACGCTTCTGGTGGAACAAATCACCGGCTCCGTCCGGTGGCGCGAGAGTGTGGAATATATGGGCGCGCAGGGCGTGACCGAGATCTGGGAGGTCGGTGCGGGCAAGGCGCTGTCCGGCATGATCCGCCGCATCAACCGCGATATCGCGACCCGCGCGGTCGGCACGGCGGATGACGTGAAAGCCGCCGTGGAAGCGCTGAATGCTTAAAGCCCGACTGCTCTCGCTCGCCCTCGTGGCGGGCTGCGGGACGGTGGAGAACATGTCCCAGACCCTGAATATGCAGGTCGACGGGCAAAGCCTGCGCATGGATGGGGTCATCAACACGCGGGCATTGCGGCAGTTCGTGCAAACGCTGGACGACAATCCCGGCCTGCGTGAGGTGGTTCTGGGCCGCATCGACGGCTCGCTGGATGACGAGGTGGTGGCCGAAATGGGCTACACCCTGCGCGAACGGGGGCTGGCGACGCGGATGCTGCCAAGCTCGGAAGTGTTTTCCGGCGGGGTGGACCTGTTTCTGGCGGGTGTGCAACGCACGGTGCCTGCGGGCGCTGTGGTTGGCGTGCATGAGTGGGAGACCAGCTTCGGCTCGGCGCGGGATTATCCGCGCGATTCGCGTCAGCACGAACCGACGCGGGGATATATCGAGGATATGCTGGGCTCTGACGCCTTCTACTGGTTCACGGTGGAGGCCGCATCGTTCAACGATGTGCATGTCATGACCCGAGACGAATTGATCAGATACGGCGTGGTTACGCGTTGAAATACATTAAGAAAGGTCAGTAAGATGTTTAATCTAGAAGGAAAATCGGCGCTTGTCACAGGTGCGTCCGGCGGGATTGGCGGCGAGATCGCCAAGACGCTGCACGCGCAGGGCGCAACGGTCGCCCTGTCCGGCACGCGGGTGGAGCCGCTGGAGGCGCTGGCGTCAGAGCTGGGCGAGCGCGCGCATGTGCTGCCCTGCAACCTGAGCGATTTCGACGCCGTCGACGCGCTGCCCAAGCAGGCGGTGGAGGCGATGGGCGCGGTGGACATTCTGGTCAACAACGCGGGCATCACCCGCGACAACCTGTTCATGCGCATGTCGGATGACGAATGGCAGTCGGTGATCGACGTCAACCTGACCTCGACCTTCAAGCTGTGCAAAGGCGTGTTGCGCGGCATGATGAAGGCGCGGTGGGGGCGGATCGTGAATATCTCGTCGGTCGTGGGGGCCACGGGCAATCCGGGGCAAGGCAACTACGCGGCGTCCAAGGCGGGCATGGTGGGGATGTCCAAATCGCTGGCCTACGAGGTCGCGTCGCGGGGGATCACCGTCAACTGCATCGCGCCGGGGTTTATTACCACGGCAATGACCGACAAGCTGAATGATGACCAAAAGGCCGACATCCTTGGGCAAATCCCCGCTGGCCGAATGGGCGAGGCGGGCGAGATCGCGGCCGCCGCGCTGTATCTGGCAAGCCCCGAGGCGGGCTATACCACAGGCACCACGCTGCATGTGAACGGCGGAATGGCGATGATCTAGGCGCTGCGCTGCGGCGATTTCCCTATGGTCAATTCGGGGTTGCATAAGCGTTTGCGTTCCCCATTTGGTATGCTATAGGCGGCGCAGATATTGCCGGGGTGACCCCTCGGTTGCCGTGTATGCGGCGAGAATAACAGGCCAAATGGCCACCACCACTTGGGCGGGGAAACCTGTCCGCAACATATCGGGCCAGCCCCGAGCAACTACGAGGAATAGAACATGAGCGATATCGCAGACCGCGTTAAAAAGATCGTTGTCGAGCACCTGGGTGTGGAAGAAGACAAAGTTGTTGAAAACGCATCGTTCATCGACGATCTGGGCGCAGACAGCCTCGACACCGTTGAGCTGGTCATGGCGTTCGAAGAAGAGTTCGGGATCGAGATCCCCGACGACGCGGCTGAGACCATCCAGACCTTCGGCGACGCAACGAAATTCATCAAAGAAGCCTCCTGAGTTTAACTTAGAGCTTTGACGAGATTAGAGATGGCGTCCCTTAGGGCGCCATTTTTTATTTGGTTATAGTCTGTTTGATTAGAGATAGGGTGTTACCTCTTGGGACACATCAGGCTTCCGCTTCCATGACCGGCAACAGTCCACTTCGGAATTGCTAAAACGTTTCATAGTTGGCTAATAGTACATCGGTGCAGATGAGAGCCGACAAGGAGCAGCAACGTATGATACGAATTTTGTACTTCAGCACGGCCCGTGCAAACCTGACGCGAGCCGATGTCGACGCTATCGCGTCGCATGCGTCTGAGGCGAACTTGAAAAGAGGGATAACGGGCTCGCTGGCGTATAATGGCAGAAACTTTTGCCAGTGCCTTGAGGGTGAAGAAGGCCAAATAAGAGCGTTGATTGAAACGATCCGCAAGGATGACCGCCATAGCGGTTTCAAAGTGCTGGATGAAAAGACAGTTCAATCCCGCTATTTCAAGGATTGGGGGCTGCGGCTGGTCGATGACCTAGATTTTTCTTACGTCATCAATGCCATGAGTGCGGACAGCCGTGACCGCGAACCAGTGTCATGAAGGCCGCAAAGCAAGGTCGATAATCTGGGTTTTAGCTGGATCCGCCCGGTTCATCAGGTTGCGGATATCCGCATTGTATCTGGCCCAACTGTCGATGGACGCAGGTTCGGCTACACACCACTACGTTCGCTCCATCCCCATGCTTTGTCTGCGTGCGGTGGGTGCGAACGGTGTCTGATCAGCGCAACGGGCGTAGGGCGGTGGGGCGGACCATTAGGCTCCAGCCAGCATCTGTCCGACCCGCTCTTCCTGCGGTCGACGTGGCGTTTGGTTGGCCGATACTCCGGCAGTAAGCCGCTCCGTAGCGCCGGATTGGCGAAGTTCCGCAAGCGCATTTTCCAAATCAACAAGCTGGTTGATTTTGAGCAAAAGTCCGTTACGCTACGTAAATCATAAACTCTAATTACGCGTCGTGTTGTTGGGAGGCACGCGAGGCGTTTTGACAAGTGCTGGTCGTTCGCCATTCTCTTGCTGCCCCGGCGTCGACAATTGCTTTTCCTATCCTCCTTTTACCCAGACGCTGGCAACGTCGCTGCTTGTCAAAGTGGAGCCCTCAATGAACACCTTTTCTCTAGAAGATACATTGAACGAACTGGAGCGTCAGGCCGCTGCGAGCACTGTCACCGACAAAGAGCTTGTTAAAAGCCGTTTGCGCCGTTTGGCGTCGATCCTAGAGACGCGATCAACGGTTCGGGCGAGTATCGTTCCGGATGACGATCTGCTGTTCGACAACGTCCCCGTCTGAACTGGCACCTGACATCGGGTTGGCATCCGGCCCGCGCAAATCTGCCTTCGCGGAAGCAAGGCTGCCAATGACCCAGGGCCTTGCTGCCCGACGGTCGGCCCGCGATCTCTGTCTGGACGAAAAGCTTGGTCTAAACCGACACCAAGCTTATGGTGTAGGCGGTTAATTCGGGAAGGCGGGGCTATCAGCAAGCGTAAGGCCAAGGACACGCAGGAATTTACTGCGGCGGAAATATCGGCGTTGGCGCATCTGTATCGGGGCGAGGTCTATCGCAGCACGATCTGGCGCACGCGGCTGGATACGACCACCAACTGGGCCGTCGTGACCCTTGGGGTGGCGCTGTCGATCACCTTTGCCTCGCCGGAGGCCTCTGCGCTGCCTTTGCTGCTGGTGGGTGTGCTGATCTTGCTGTTTTTGTCGCTGGAAGCCCGCCGCTACCGCTATTTCAACGTCTGGCGGGCGCGGTCGCGCTGGCTTGAGACGCATTTCTACTCCCCCATGTTGCTGGCAAGCGACCTGCATACCGAGGATGACTGGCAGAAGACGCTGGCACAGGACTACCAAAAACCGCAGTTCCATATCAGCTATGCCACGGCTTTGGCGCGAAGGGTGCGGCGCAACTACCTGTGGATATTGCTGATTCAGGCACTGGCTTATTGCGGCAAGCTGATGATCCACCCGTTTCCGGTGGAAGATGTCCACATGTTTCTGGACCGCGCCAATATCGGCGTTTTCCCGGGCGAATTGGTGCTGATAACGGGGGCGCTCTATCTGGCGGCAGGGGTCGCGTTGTCTGTCTGGGTCAAGGTGAACGACACGAGAAACGCCCGAGAAAGGGGCAGCGCCAACGGGGCGATCGGCTAGGGTGCCATCGGTGAAAGCCGATGGCCTTACCGGCAGTCTGGCCATAGCATGTGGGCAACATGCCAAAGGACCGCCCCTATGCCACTTTCCAGCCCGCACGCTCCGCGCATCTATCCCGAGACCGATGCGTCGGCACAGGAAATTGCAGCCTTCGTCGAGTTCGCCCATGTCGTCGATGTGGCGGGGTGGCTGGAGCAGCTTTCCCGACCTGACGCCAGCCAGCGCCTGCTGGCTTTGCAGCGCGCGCAGCGGGCCAAGGTCTTTGGCAACATGTCGCTGGACGCGCAGGTCGATCTGGCGCGGTTGATGACCATGCCCGATCTGGCGGGGATCGTGACGCAGATGGATGCCGACGACCGCGTCGATCTGTTCAACCGCCTGACGCCGGAGGAACAGCAGCAGTTGATGGGGCAACTGGCGCGGGAAGATCGCGACGACATCCGGCAACTGTCGGCGCATGACGAAGGCTCTGCCGGGGCGCTCATGACGTCGGATTATGCCGTGCTTGGGTCGGATATGACGGCGGTGGAGGCCATTTCGGAGCTGAAACGGCAGGCGCCGGAGACCGAGACCATCTACCGCTCCTACATTCTTGATGAACAGCGGCGCTTGATCGGGTCGATCCAGTTGCACAGGCTTGTTCTGGCGGCGGATACCGCGCTGATCGGCGATTTGATGGAGGCGAACCCGGTGTCGGTGCCTTTGGAGGCGGACCGCGAAGAGGTCGCGCATCTGATCGCGCGATACGATCTGTTTGCCTTGCCCGTGGTCGATGCGCAGGGGGTGCTGCTGGGGATCGTCACGCATGACGACGCCTCCGACGCGTTGCAGGCGGAAATGACGGAGGACTTCCAGAAAATCTCGACCGTGTTGCCGTTCTCCCAGAGCATGCGCGATGCCAGCATCCGCGTGCTGTATTCGAGACGGATCGTCTGGCTGGCGCTTCTGGTGTTCGGCAACCTGTTTTCCGGCGCGGGCATCGCCTATTTCGAGGAGACCATTCTGGCCTATGTGTCGCTGGTCTTCTTCCTGCCGCTTCTGATCGACAGCAGCGGCAATGCGGGGGCGCAGTCGGCGACGTTGATGGTGCGCGCGCTGGCCACGGGGGACGTGGCGATGCGGGACTGGCGCGACCTGATCGGGCGCGAGTTGCTGATCGCGGCGGCGCTTGGCGCGACGATGGCGCTGGTGGTGTTCCCCATCGGCATCTGGCGGGGCGGCGCGGATGTGGCGCTGGTGGTGGGCCTCACCATGGTGCTGGTGGTGATCATCGGCAGCCTTGTGGGCATGTCATTGCCGTTTTTGCTGAGCCGCCTGAAGCTGGACCCCGCAACGGCCAGCGGCCCGCTGGTCACCACGATCTCGGACGCGGTTGGCGTGATGATCTATTTCTCGATCGCGACGATGGTGTTGTCGCTGTGATTTTCGCGTAACTTCCCGTCCATCCAGTCCTGCATATGCGGGCGGTAGGACGCCAACTCCTGCGCGACTTGGGGCAGGGCCTGCATCTGCGCACGGTAGCTGCGTACGGTGGGCGACCAGTGCAACGGGCGCAGGACGCTGTGTTGCTCCATCAGATCCAGCCACTCCAACGTGACGATGAGGCCGCAATCGCCTAGCCACAGGCGGTCGCGGGGGAGCGGGCTTTGGTCAAGCAGCGTGCTGAGCGCGGTGAGACGTTTGGTGATCTCTGCGTGCGCTGCCTCGGTTTCGGATGCAACGCGCGTCGCCGGGCTGACATTTGAGAACAGCAGGCGCAGGGCGGGCTCCAGCCTTGTGTCGTGAAAGCGCGACAGCTCGCGGCATTTGGCGCGGGGGATAAGGCCCTTGGGCAGCATGGCGGAATCGGGATGCTTTTCCTCAAGGTATTCGGCAATCGCCTCGCTATCGGTGAGGGTCAGATTGCCGTCTTTTAGCGCGGGAAGGTTCCCTGTAGGGACCAGCGACAGGTAGTCGGCGGGCGGGGCCAGATCGCGCCACTCCAGCCCCTTGGTGCGTAAGGCAAGGCGCAGCTTGGCGCAGTAAAGCGAATGGTCGACGGAAAAGATTTCATACATGCGGGCCAGTGTAGCCTTCCCCCTTGCAGGCGTGAAGTTGCCAATACATGCTGTACGCAGTTGTGAATTCCCAAGCGGACGCCTTGCCCCTATGGGTCGCGGGCGTGTAAGACGCGAGGGATAGACCTTGTGCTACAGGATAAAGGGGTGGGTATGCGTCGAGTTGTTGTGACCGGGCTTGGAATGGTGACGCCTTTGGGCGACGGGGTGGAGACCACCTGGAAAAACGCGCTGGCGGGGAAATCCGGCGCGCGGACGATCAAGAAATTTGACGCCTCCCACCTTGGGACCGACTACGCCTGCGAAGTGCCGCGTGGCGAAGGTGAGGGCGAGTTCAACGCCGACGCGTATATGGAGCCCAAAGAGCAGCGCAAGGTGGATGATTTCATCCTCTACGGCATGGCGGCGGCGCAGCAGGCGGTGGAAGACGCGGGCTGGACACCGGATGACCAGCACGAGCTGGAGCGCACCGGCGTGATGATCGGCTCTGGCATTGGCGGCTTGTCGTCGATTGCCGATACGGCTGTTTTGATAAAGGAACGTGGGCCCCGTCGGGTGTCTCCGTTCTTTATTCCGGGCGCTTTGGTCAATCTGGTGTCGGGGCAGGTGTCCATCCGCTACGGCTTCAAGGGGCCGAACCATGCGGTTGTGACCGCGTGTTCCACCGGCGCACATGCCATCGGTGACGCGGCGCGGCTGATCGCGCTGGACGACGCGGATGTGATGATCGCAGGCGGCGCGGAGAGCCCGATTTGCGAGATCGGTATTGCCGGTTTCAACGCGTGCAAGGCGCTGTCGACGGCCCATGCGGACGATCCCGAGAAGGCCTCGCGGCCCTGGGACGCGGACCGCGACGGGTTTGTCATGGGAGAGGGCGCGGGCGTTGTGGTGCTGGAAGAATACGAGCATGCCAAAGCGCGCGGTGCGAAGATTTACGCGGAGGTGCTGGGCTACGGGCTGTCGGGCGACGCACACCACATCACTGCGCCGCCACCGGATCATGAGGGCGCGGAACGCGCCATGCGGGCTGCGGTGAAGCGGGCTGGCATCGAGCCGTCGCAGATCAACTATATCAACGCGCATGGCACCTCGACCATGGCCGACACGATCGAGCTGGGCGCGGTAGAGCGGCTGCTGGGCGATGCCTGCAAGGGGGCGACCATGTCGTCCACCAAGTCGATGACCGGCCACCTGCTGGGGGCTGCTGGCGCCATCGAGGCGATCTTCTGCATTCTGGCGATCCGTGACCAAGTGTGCCCGCCGACGATCAACCTTGACAATCCGGCGGTCGAAACCGACATAGACCTGTGTGCAAACAAAGCGGTAGAGCGCGAAGTTAATGTTGTTTTGTCAAACAGCTTCGGCTTTGGCGGGACCAATGCCTGCCTGATTATGGGAAAAGTGTAAGCCCCTTATGTGGAAATCCATCGCCTCGAACTTCCTGACGCTGTTCATCCTGCTACTGGTCGCTGCTGGCGCGCTGGTGGGCTGGGGACAGGCGCAATACACCAAGACCGGCCCGCTGGAGGACGCGATTTGTGTGCGGGTGCCGTTGGGCGGCTCGATGGCGCTGGTCTCACGCGACCTTGAGGCGAAAGGGGCCGTGTCGAACGGGCGGATTTTCCGCATCGGTGCGGATTATGCGGACAAGTCGCAACAGCTGAAAGCGGGCAGCTTTCTGGTGCCTGCGGGCGCGTCGATGGAGCAGATTGTCGACATCGTCACCCGTGGCGGGCAGAACACATGCGGCACGGAAGTGGTGTACCGCATCGGTGTGACCTCGCGCAGCGCGGTGGTGCGGGAGTTGGACCCGACGACGAACGAGTATATCGAGACGGCCAAGTTTACGCCTGGTGTGGACGAAGCGCCTCAGGTCTATGTGGAGGCGCGTGACGACCGTGATGTGCGCTACCGCGTGGCGGTGGCCGAGGGCGCGACTAGCTGGCAGATCGTGGATAGCCTGCGGGCGCTGGACGTGTTCGAAGGCGAGATCGACGAAACCCCGCCGGAGGGCAGCCTTGCGCCGGACAGCTACGAAGTGCAGCCGGGTGCGGACCGTGCAGCGTTGATCGCGAAAATGACGGCAGCGCAAGAGAAGATACTGGCGGAGGCGTGGGAGGCGCGTGACCCGAACGTGCCGCTGGAGAGCCCGGAGGAGGCGTTGATCCTTGCCTCGATCATCGAGAAGGAAACGGGTGTTCCCGAGGAGCGGCGGCAGGTGGCGAGCGTGTTCACCAACCGTTTGCGTCAGGGCATCAAGCTGCAAACGGACCCGACGGTGATCTATGGCGTCACGCGCGGCGAAGGAGTGCTGGGCCGTGGCCTGCGCCAGTCGGAGTTGCGCCGCGAGACGCCTTACAACACCTATGTGATCCCCGGCTTGCCGCCGACCCCGATTGCCAACCCCGGCAAGTTGTCGATTGAGGCAGCGCTGAACCCGGACGACACCCCCTACATCTTCTTTGTGGCGGACGGCACGGGAGGTCATGCGTTTGCGGTGACCATCGAGGACCACAACCGCAACGTCGCCGAATGGCGCAAGATCGAGGCGGAGCGGGCCGCGCAGAACTGAGGAAGGTCGCGCGTTAACCCGTTGTTAACGCTCACCGTTCGCAGGTTTGCGGATCGCGCATTTTCTTGACTTTTGGCCTGTGATGGGTGAAAAGGCATCTCAAGACGGAACAAGTGAGAAAGCGGCTCGGGTCACCATGACCCAAGGCCGCTTTTTTGTTTTCCGACCCTAGATAGAGCCTTCCCGCCGCTGGCGAGGGACGTAGGAGGCCCACATGAACGAGACACCCGAACCAACCGGCTTGCCGGACCAATTGGTGACCCAATCCGTAGACGAGATTTTGGAAGACCTGACGATGATGGCCCGGGAACTGACGGCACAAGTCAGACGGGAATGGCGGCGCGTTATCGCAGACCAGTCGGTCGCGCCGGACTTCAGAACGAAGCTGAAGCAGGATCTTCAGAGCCTGTTGAACACAAGCAGAGACGCGGAAGGAAAACTTGATGAATACCGCAGAAAGCGTGCCGGGCGCGCCGCAGAATACGCCGTTGATCTTGGAGCGGCCCGGCTTGAGATCAGGCGCCGCCTTGATCGCATCCGAGACGGACGAGATCCGCGAGGCGTTTCTTGGGGGTCTGAGCGACGAGGAGGCCTCGGCGCTGCCGTTCCTGTTCGATTTCTGGGCGCATCCGCATCAACTGCCGCCTGCGGGCGACTGGCGGTCTTGGGTCATCATGGGCGGGCGCGGCGCGGGCAAAACCCGTGCGGGGGCCGAATGGGTGCGGATGATGGTCGAGGGCGACATGCCCGGCGATCCGGGCCGTGTGCGGCGCGTGGCGCTGGTAGGTGAAACCTTTGACCAAGTGCGCGACGTGATGATCTTTGGCGATAGCGGGATACTGGCGTGCTCGCCCCCTGACCGTCGGCCTGAGTGGCAGGCCACGCGGCGGCGGCTGGTCTGGCCCAACGGGGCGATTGCGGAGGCGCATAGCGCGTCCTCGCCGGAGCATATGCGCGGGCCGCAGTTTGACGCGGCTTGGGTGGATGAGCTGGCCAAGTGGACCAAGGCGCGGGAGGCCTATGACCAGCTGCAATTCGCGCTGCGTCTGGGGGACCGTCCGCAGCAGGTGATTACGACCACGCCGCGCAATGTGACGGTGCTGAAGCAGATACTGGATGCGGGGTCGACGGTGGTGACCAATGCGCCGACCGAGGCCAACAAGGACAACCTTGCGGCGTCGTTTTTGGAAGAGGTGCGCAGGCGCTATGGCGACACGCGGATGGGGCGTCAGGAACTGGACGGTCTGCTGCTGGATGATGTGGACGGGGCCTTGTGGACCGCGTCGATGCTGGAGGACTTGCGGGTGAGTGAATTGCCCCACTTCGAGCGGGTGGTGGTCGCGGTGGACCCTGCGGTGTCGTCGAAGAAGGCGTCGGACGCGTGCGGGATCGTGGTCGCCGGGCTGGTGCGGTCCGGCAAGGACTGGGAAGCCGTGGTGATTGAGGACGCAACCGTTGAGGGGGCGTCGCCCACAGGCTGGGCGCATGCGGCCTTGGCAGCGTATGAGCGGCACGGTGCGAACCGGATCGTGGCGGAGGTGAACCAAGGCGGCGATCTGGTGGAGACGTTGATCCATCAGCTGGACCCTGTGGTGCCGTACCGGTCTGTCCATGCCTCGCGGGGCAAGGCGGCGCGGGCGGAGCCTGTGGCGGCTTTGTATGAACAGGGGCGTGTTAAGCACTATGGCGCCTTGGGGCCGTTGGAGGACCAGATGTGCCAGATGACGGTGACGGGCTTTCAGGGCTCCGGCTCGCCGGACCGTGTGGACGCGCTGGTCTGGGCGTTGACGGAACTGATGGGTGCGAGTGCGCCACAGGCGCGGATCCGCACGCTCTAGAGCACCGTACGGTGGTGTAAGACGATCTTAGGGGCGGCGACATAGATTGCCCTTAACGACGCGATAAAGGGGTTTCGGCCCTGATGCGACAGACAATTGAGGCCCCTGTGACATGAACACGGGGGCCTTTTCTTTTTGGACGAACAGGAGCCGGATGATGGTGTTTGACTTTTTGCGGCGTGGACAGGCGGAGGTGCCGGAGGCGAAGGCCTCGGCCACGGGCAAGGTGCTGGCTTATGGCGGGCGCGGCATTGCCTGGAGCCCACGGGATACGCCGTCGCTGACGCGGTCCGGCTTTGCGTCGAACCCTGTGGGGTTCCGGTCGGTGAAGATGATCGCCGAGGCGGCGGCGGCGTTGCCACTGGTGTTGCAGGACGGGGCGCAGCGCTATGACACGCACCCTGTTCTGGGACTGATGTCGCGGCCCAATCAGGCGCAGGGGCGGGCGGAGATGCTGGAAGCGCTCTATGGCCAGCTGCTGCTGTCGGGGAACGGGTATCTGGAGGCCGTGGGGCTTGGAGAGGGCGTTCCGGTGGAGCTGCATGTGCTGCGCTCTGACCGGATGAGCTTGGTTCCGGGCGCGGATGGCTGGCCTGCGGCGTATGAATACGCAGTGGGCGGGCGCAAGCACCGGTTTGACATGACGGGGGAGCTGGCACCGATCTGCCATATCCGCAGTTTCCATCCGCAGGATGACCATTACGGGTTCTCGCCCCTGCAGGCGGCGGCAACGGCGATTGACGTGCATAACTCTGCCTCGCGCTGGTCCAAGGCGCTGCTGGACAACGCGGCGCGGCCTTCGGGGGCGATTGTCTACAAGGGCGGTGATGGCCAGCAAGCGATGACCAATGACCAGTTCGAGCGGTTGCAGGTCGAGATGGAAGCGCACCATCAGGGCGCGCGGAATGCGGGGCGGCCGATGCTGCTGGAGGGTGGCCTGGACTGGAAGCCGATGGGGTTCTCGCCCTCAGATATGGAATTCCAGAAGACCAAGGAAGCCGCCGCGCGCGAGATTGCGCAGGCCTTCGGGGTGCCGCCGATGCTGCTGGGGATATGTTGAGGCAGAAGGGGAGTTTGTGGCCCGGGTCACTGATGCACGGTTTCCCCATGACGAGGCAACGGACGTGACGCAGAACGAATTGCCGCTGGCGTTGACCGAAGCGGAAGCGACAACAATTGCGGAGCGTTGGCTGTCCGGGGCGCGCGTGGCGCGTGACGGAGTGAGCTTCAGCCTTCCGCCGTCGCGCAGCGATTTGCGGGCGGGTGACCTGGCCAAATTGACCGATGCCAGCGGTGGCTCGACGCTCTACCGGGTCGACCGGATCGAAGACCGTGGCGCGCGGCACGTCGAGGCGGTGAGGGTGGAGCGGCAAATCTACACGCCAAGCGAGGCCGTGGAAAGTGTGGGGGAGGTGAGACCTTTCGCGGTTCCAGTCCCTGTGTCCGCGCAGTTCATGGACTTACCTTTATTGAAGGGCGATGAGGTGCCACACACCCCCTATATCGCCGCGACGGCGCGCCCCTGGCCGGGGGGTGTTGCGGTGTATGGCTCCGCCGAGGACAGCGACTACAGCCTCAACACCGTGATCGAACGACCTGCCAGAATGGGCGTGCTAAAAACTTCGCTGGAAAAAGCGGAAGCGGGACTGTGGCAGCGGGGCAGGCCTTTGCGGGTGAACGTAGCGGGCGCACCGTTGAGTTCTGTGACAGCTGACGCCGTACTGAACGGGGCAAATGTGGCAGCTATCGGCGACGGATCGTCCGACAAGTGGGAGGTTATCCAGTTTGCAAGGGCAGACTTAGTTGCGCCCGACACCTACGACCTGTCCGGCCTATTGCGCGGGCAGGCGGGAAGCGATGGATTGGTTCCGGATTCTTGGCCAACGGGAAGCCGCTTCGTCCTGCTCGATGGTGCGCCGACCCAGATTGGCATGGAGCTATCCTCGCGCGGATTGGCGCGACACTACCGGATCGGCCCGTCTCTGAGGCCCTATGATGACCCTTCTTATCGCTACTACGTCGAGGCATTCCAAGGAGTTGGCTTGCGCCCTTACGCCCCTGCGCACCTCAAAGTGCGGCAAACGGGAGGAGATACCCACCTAAGCTGGGTGCGTCGGACCCGGATTGACGGTGACAGCTGGGCATCGCTGGAGGTGCCTCTGGGTGAGGAATTCGAGCGGTATTTGGTGCGTGTCACCCACAATGGCAGCGTTGTGCGTGAGGTGGAAACAGGATCTGCGGCTTGGACCTACGTCGACGCTGAACAATCACAGGACGGGCTGACAGGCCCCTATGAAATCGAGGTGGCGCAGGTCTCCCTGCGCTTTGGCCCAGGACTCTTCTCAAGGATTGAAATCAATGGTTGATACGGTAAATCTTAGACTTCCTCTATTGGCACCTTCACAGGCTCAAAAACATGTGACGGTAAACGAAGCCTTGGCGCGTATTGACGCCGCCTTGCAATTGGGCGTCGTCAGCCGGTCCCTTGCAACGCCGCCGGCACTGCCGGAACAAGGCGACAGCTATCTGGTTCCGTCCGGCGGGGTGAATGACTGGGATGGTGAGGACGGAAACCTGGCATTCTTCATCAATGGCGGGTGGGACTTCCTCTCTCCAATTGCAGGTTGGCGCATTTTCGTTGCCGACGAGGCGGTAAGCGTGACATTCGACGGCCTTGGCTGGCAAGACAACGTATTGTCCACCTCACCTTTCGGTGCGGCAATGCGTGCCGAAACAGTCGAGTTCGATTTTGACATTGGCGCAGGCCCAAGCGTGCTAACCGGCTACGTGATCCCTGACGGAGCCATTGTGCTTGCGGTGACGGGGCTTGTGATAAATGCAATCACCGGCACGTTGACGGACTGGTCATTGGGGGTAGAGGTGTCCGACATACGTTATGGATCGGGACTTGGGATTGGTACGGGCTCGTGGCTGCGTGGTGTGACCGGTCAACCGCAGGCTTACTACGGCAACACTCAGCTGAAACTAACGGCGAATGGCGGGGATTTTGCGGGGGGCACCGTGCGGCTGGCGGTGCATTTGCTGCGCTTCGATATCCCACGCCAGTAAGGTCTGCTTGTCGGCATGTTCACGCTTTTGCGTGTAAGAGGGGTTTGGAATTGCCAGTTTTCTCCTATTTGGTGTATGGAAAAGGCCAACACCCGAAAGGAATTCAGATGGCATATTCCAACCCCATGCTGGCCGAAATCGATCCGGTCTGGGCGCAAATCACTGATGAGGCGCGCGCAGCTGTCGTCGATGAGCCTCTTCTGGGCGGGCTCATTCACGGGTCGGTTTTGCACCACGACAAACTTGAAACCGCCTTGGCCTTCCGGTTTTCGCAAAAGTTGGCATCGGCAGAGATGTCCGAGCAAATCCTGCGCGAGATCGCGGACAGCGCGTATGCGTCTGATCTAGGTCTAGGCGAAGCAGCCCGGGCTGATATTGTCGCTGTCTTTGATCGTGACCCGGCTTGCGAGCGCTTTATTCAGCCAGTTCTTTTCTTCAAGGGTTTTCAGGCGATCCAAGCCTACCGCATTGGACATTGGCTTTGGACGCAAGGGCGTAAGGATCTGTCTTACTTTGTTCAGATGCGCATATCCGAAGCGTTCGGCGTCGACATCCATCCCGCCGCACGGATTGGCAAGGGGATCATGATCGACCATGCCCATTCCATCGTTATCGGCGAGACGGCTGTGGTCGGTGACAATGTCTCAATGCTGCATTCAGTTACGCTTGGCGGTACTGGTAAGGAACATGACGACCGCCATCCCAAGATCGAAAATGGCGTGCTGATCGGGGCAGGGGCCAAGGTTCTGGGCAATATCACCGTGGGTCATTGCTCTCGCATCGCTGCCGGCTCCGTGGTGCTCGAGCCAGTTCCGCCGATGAAAACGGTCGCAGGTGTTCCCGCGAAAATCGTGGGAGAGGCCGGATGTGCGCAGCCCTCGATCTCCATGGATCAGTTGCTGGGGCGAAGCTCCTAAGTTCGCTGTAGCTGAAAAAAGACCCGCAATGACGTTCTATTGCGGGTCTTTTACGAATGACAGATTTCACAGAAAATCAGTAGGCGTAATAGCTTACTTTCCGTTTCAGGTGCTGGCTGCGCTTGCTCGACCACATGTCGCGGTGCTGCGCCAGCGCGATGGTCTCTTCCTTCGAAAAGGAGAGGGAGGAATTTAGCCAGGCGGCCAAACGGTTGACAAGCGATTTCAATGCAGTGTGTGCCATGTTCATTGTCCCCTATGTCCGAATAAGATCGGGTTATCTCTAGCTGCGCGTCGTAATCGCGCTGTTGAAATCAAGATAGGCACATTGTCATTTGTTTTCGATGCCTTTTCCAGCATTCCCATATTGTAGAAAACGCATGGGTCAGGCTTTACGTAGCAACGTTGCCGGAAACTGCTCCGGCAGCGTTGTTATGCTTTCGTCAAGCGAGCATACCCATCGGGTTCTCCAGATTGTCTTTAATCGCGTTCAGCAGGTTTGCCCCAAGTGCTCCGTCAATCACGCGGTGGTCGACGCTGAGAGTGGTGGACATGACCGTTGCGACTTTCAGCTCTCCATCTTCGCCCACGACTGGTTTTTTCGCACCGGCACCAACCGCCAGAATGGCAGCGTGTGGCGGGTTAATGATCGCGTCGAAATTGTCGATGCCAAACATGCCAAGGTTGGATACAGCGAAACTTCCGCCTTGATATTCGTGCGGCGCAAGTTTGCGGTCGCGGGCACGAGCGGCAAGGTCTTTCATTTCGGTGGACAAGGCGGACAGTGACTTCATATCCGCATCCCTCAGCACCGGTGTGAATAGCCCGCCTTCGATGGCGACGGCAACGGCCACATCGGAGGGCTTCAGTTTCAGCGTGCGGTCACCGGCCCAGACAGCGTTCGCATCCGGCACCTGTTGCAACGCTAGCGCGCAGGCCTTGATGATGAAATCGTTAACCGACAGCTTCACACCGCGCGCTTCCAACTGCTTGTTCAAGGTGGAGCGGAACGCCAGCAACGCATCCAGTTGGATATCGCGGCGCAGGTAGAAATGCGGCACGGATTGCTTGGCCTCGGTCAGGCGGGCGGCGATGGTCTTGCGCATGCCGTCGAGCGGCATTTCCTCGAACTCGCGGTCTTCGTACATCTTGCGCACTTGGTCTGTTGAGGGGCCGGACGCCATGGCAGGCGCGCTTTTGGCGGCTGGTGCGTCCGCCGGTTTCTCGGCTTTCGGCGCGGCCTTCGCACCCTCCACATCCGCCTTCACGATCCGCCCCTTGGGGCCGGAGCCTTTCAGGTCCGCGAGGTCGATGCCTTTGTCCGCAGCAATGCGGCGGGCGAGGGGGGAGGCGAAGATGCGCTCGCCGTCTGACTTGGATGGCGCAGCAGGCGCTGAGGCCGCTGCGGGCGCGCCGCTCTTGGGCTTTTCTGCCTTGGCATCGGGTTTCTTGGCAGGTTTGGAAGATGTCTCGCCGATATCGTCGGCGCTTTCGCCGTCCTCCAGCAAAACAGCAATCGGCGTATTTACCTTCACCCCGTCGGTGCCTTCCGACACCAGAATTTGGCCAACCACACCTTCATCCACGGCTTCGAATTCCATCGTGGCCTTGTCGGTCTCGATTTCCGCCATGATGTCGCCGGAGTTCACGGTGTCGCCTTCCTTTACCAGCCACTTGGCCAGAGTGCCTTCCTCCATCGTGGGAGAGAGCGCGGGCATGAGAATTTCAATGGGCATGGTCTGCGCTCCTTAACGGTAGGTGACAGCTTTGACGGCGTCGATGACCTCTTTGGTCGTCGTCAGCGCCAGCTTTTCGAGGTTCGCGGCATAAGGCATCGGCACGTCCTTGCCGGTGCAGTTGATGACGGGGGCGTCGAGGTAGTCGAACGCCTCCTGCATCAACACCGCTGAGATGTGGTTGCCGATGGAGCAGACGGGGAAGCCTTCCTCCACCGTCACGCAGCGGTTGGTTTTCTTGACGCTTTCGATGATCGCGCCGGTGTCCATCGGGCGCAACGTGCGCAGGTCCACAACTTCGGCGCTGATCCCGTCTTCTGCAAGTTTATCAGCGGCTTCCAAAGCGTACTTCATCCCGATCCCGAAGCTGACGATGGTCACGTCCGTGCCTTCCCGCCATATCTTGGCCTTGCCGAACGGCACGGTGTAGTCGTCCATCACCGGCACGTCGAAGGACTGGCCGTAGAGGATTTCATTCTCAAGGAAGATCACGGGGTTGGGGTCACGAATGGCCGTTTTCAGCAACCCTTTGGCATCCGCTGCGGAATACGGCATCACAACCTTCAAACCCGGAATTTGCGCATACCACGCGGCGTAGTCGTGGGAGTGCTGCGCACCTACGCGGGCAGCGGCACCGTTCGGGCCGCGGAACACGATGGGGCAGCCCATCTGGCCGCCGGACATATACAGCGTCTTGGCGGCGGAGTTGATGATCTGGTCAATCGCCTGCATGGCGAAGTTGAACGTCATGAACTCCACAATCGGGTTCAATCCACCGAACGCAGCCCCCACGCCGATACCCGCAAAGCCATGTTCCGTGATTGGCGTGTCGATCACGCGCTTGGCGCCGAACTCGTCCAGCAGTCCCTGGCTGATCTTGTAGGCGCCTTGGTATTCGGCCACTTCCTCGCCCATCAGGAACACTTCGGGCGTGCGGCGCATTTCCTCGGCCATGGCGTCGCGCAGGGCTTCGCGGACTGTGGTGGGTTTCATTTCGGTGCCTTCGGGGATGTCCATTTCGTCAGGAACCACCACCGCGACAGATGCGCCGGGGTTGGCGGACATCGGCTCGTCGATAGGGGCCTTGTCCTCGTCGTCGTCAGACCCGGCATCAGAGGACGCCTCAACGTCATCGGCGCTTTCGCCTTCCTCGACCAGCACAGCGATGGCGGTATTCACTTTCACGCCTTCGGTGCCTTCCTCGATCAGGATCTTGCCGATGATACCCTCATCAACTGCTTCAAACTCCATGGTGGCCTTGTCGGTTTCTATCTCGGCCAGAATGTCGCCGGAGGACACGGTGTCCCCCTCCTTGACCAGCCATTTGGCCAGCGTGCCTTCTTCCATGGTGGGCGAGAGGGCGGGCATCAGAATTTCGGTCGCCATGTCTTAAGCCTCCGCTTCCAGGTAAATGTCGGTGTAAAGCTCGGACACGTCCGGTTCCGGGCTTTCCTTGGCGAAGTCGGCGGATTCGTTGACGATGCCTTTGATCTCCTTGTCGATGGCCTTCAGGTCGTCATCCGTCGCGTGTTTGCCAGTGAGCAGCATGTCACGAACATGCTCGATGCAGTCCCGCTCTTCGCGCATTTTCTGCACCTCCTCGCGGGTCCGGTATTTCGCCGGGTCCGACATGGAGTGGCCGCGATAGCGGTAGGTTTTGACTTCCAGAATATACGGACCCTTGCCCGCACGGCAGTGCGCCACGGCCTTTTCGCCCGCTTCTTTCACCGCCAGCACGTCCATGCCGTCGACCGCTTCGCCCTTGATCCCGAAGGCCGCGCCGCGGGTATAGATGTCGGGCGAGGAGGTGGACCGTGCCATCGCCGTGCCCATGGCATATTGGTTGTTCTCGATCACGAAGATCACAGGCAAATCCCACAAGGCCGCCATGTTGAACGTCTCGTAGACCTGACCCTGGTTCGCCGCGCCATCGCCGAAATAGGTGAAGGTCACGTTGTCATTGCCGCGGTATTTATCCGAGAACGCCAGACCCGCCCCAAGCGGCACTTGCGCCGCCACGATGCCGTGGCCGCCGTAAAAGTGTTTCTCCTTGGAGAACATATGCATCGAGCCGCCCTTGCCCTTGGAGTAGCCGCCTTCGCGGCCCGTCAACTCGGCCATGACGCCGTTTGGGTCCATGCCACAGGCCAGCATATGCCCGTGATCGCGGTAGGAGGTGATGCGTTTGTCACCGTCTTTCGCCGCCGCTTCCAGCCCGACGACAACGGCCTCCTGACCGATATAGAGGTGGCAGAAGCCGCCGATCAGGCCCATGCCGTAAAGCTGGCCCGCCTTTTCTTCGAAACGGCGGATCAAAAGCATGTCGCGGTAGTAGCTAAGCAGCTCCTCCTTCGACACATTCGCTTTCTTGGTGGTCTTCTTGGCAGCCATGTTGGCAGTCCTCCCGAAATCTTGGCGCGGATCGTATAGTTTAACGTTAAACTATATTTTATCAGAGCCAATGAGAAAGAACACCCCCTGTTTCCACAGGAGCGGGCAATTGATCTGAAAGCGGGGTTAGCGCAGCAATATCTCGTCGGACCGCATCAGGCCCAGTGTGGCGCGCGCCTGCATGTCCAGCAGGTCAAGGTCCAGATACCCGTCCGACAGACGCCGCGTCTTGTTGCGCATATCAGCGACCTCGATCTCCAGCGCGTCCAGTTCGGCCCGCAGGGTTTCGATTTCGGCCTCGACCTGCACACGGCGGAAGATGCCGTAGTCACCCTGCACCGCCGCGAATACGAAATATGCGCCCATCAGAAACAGGAGCGAGAAGATCAGCAGGGGGGTGATGCCAAACGTGGCGCGGGTGTTGGTCATGACAAGCCTCAGGGGGCGTCTCTTGCTGGACGCTGCCCCATATGAATCGCACATGCGATTCGGTTTGTGAATCCCCTAAATTGCCAAAACTCCAGTTTTATTGGCTATTTCGGCAATTATCCGGCCACGGAGGCCCGGTAAATGCTGTCGATCGTGTCAGCGATCATGTCGTTGAACTCCGCATCGCTTTGCTGCGCCGACAGACCTTCCGTCAATGCGCGGGAGAAGCTGGCGATTACGCCCGTGTTCTTCGCCAGCCGCGCGTTGGCTTCCTCGCGGGAATAGCCGCCGGACAGCGCCACGACACGCATCACGCGGGGGTGGTTGACCAGCGACTGATAGAGGTTCGCTTTCTCGGGCAGGGTCAGTTTCAGCATGACATCCTTGCCTTCGGGCAGGGCGTCGAGCTGCTTGGTCAGCTCGGCCAGAAGAATGTCCTCGGCCTCGGCCTTGTCGGTGATCTTGATATTCACTTCCGGCTCGATGATCGGCACCAGACCGTGGCCCAAAATCTGACGACCCAGATCAAACTGCTGCGCCACGTTGGCCGCGATACCGGACGCCGACGCCGCATTGATGACCGAGCGCATCTTGGTCCCGAACATGCCTTTCTCAACGCCGCGTTTCAGCAGCGCGTCCAGCCCGTCGATCGGCTTCATCATCTGCACGCCGTCGGCCTCGTCCTCCAGACCCTTGTCGATCTTCAGGAACGGCACCACGCCACTGTCTTCCCAAATGAACTGGCCCGACGGCATCCCGCCCATGTCGCGGTCCATGGTCTTTTCGAACAGGATCGCGCCGATAACCTTTTCGCCGTTGAACGCAGGGGCCTTCACGATGCGGGTGCGCATCTCGTGGATCTTGTCGAACATCTCTTCGTCATTGGCGTAGGCGTCTTCCTCGACGCCATAAAGCCGCAGCGCCTTGGGGGTCGAGCCGCCGCTTTGATCCAGCGCGGCGATGAAGCCCTTGCCGTTGCGGATTTGTTCGAGCTGTTCGGAATTCGACATGAGAGGCCTCGCCAATGGATACGCTAATTTCAGCAATCTCTAGGCGAGGGGGCGTGATGTTGCAATCATGCTTGCGCTAACGGCGCTCAGGAGCGGACGTAAAACTGCGCCACGACCCATGTCAGCAGCCCGCGCGGGGTGATGCGGGGCATGAAGGCGAAGACTTTGTTCATAAACCCCGGCACGATCACCCGCTTGCCGCGCATCATGCCGGACCAGCCAGCGTCAGCCACATCCTCGGCGCTCATGGACAGGCCCAGCTTCAAAAGCCGGACATCCTTCATGTCGGCATCCTTGAAGAAATCCGTCTTGGTGGGGCCGGGGCAAAGCACCGACACGGTGATACCGGCCCCCGCCAGTTCCTGCGCGACCGCCTCCGACAGCGACAGCACGTAGGCCTTGCTGGCGTGATAGACGGCCATATGCGGGCCGGGCATGAACGCGGCGGTGGACGACACGTTCAAGATCTTGCCGCCACCGTTGCCGGTCATGTGCTGCACGCCCGCCTTCATCAACTTGGTCAGCGCGACCATGTTGACCTGAACAGATGTCTCTTCGCGATCCGCATCCGTCTTGGCGAACGGACCATTGATCCCAAGCCCCGCATTGTTCACCAGCACCTCGATGGGGCCGATTTGCGCGGCCTCGGCCCATAGCCTTTTGGCCTCGTCAGGCGCGTTCAAATCCGCCACCACCACATGCACGTTCTGTCCGCCTTGGCGCAGCTCATCGGCCAGCGCGTTCAGCTTGTCTTCCGACCGTGCGCTAAGGATCAGATCACGCCCGTCTTTCGCGGCGCGGCGGGCGATGGCTTTGCCGATCCCCTCGGAGGCTCCGGTAATCAGCACATAGCCCATGTCTTATCCTTCCAACGCGGCGACACCGGGCAGGGTCTTGCCCTCCATCCATTCCAAAAACGCGCCGCCTGCGGTGGAGATATAGGTGAAGTCATCCGCCGCATCCGCACCGTTCAGGGCCGCGACCGTGTCCCCGCCACCCGCGACCGAGACCAGTTTGCCCGCGCGGGTCAAATCCGCCGCCTTGCGTGCGGCGGCGTTGGTGGCGAAGTCAAACGGGGGGATTTCAAACGCGCCCAGCGGGCCGTTCCAGATGAGGGTGTTGCAGTCGGTGAACACCTTTTCCAGCGCCTTCACCGTGTCCGGGCCTGCATCGAGGATCATGGCGTCAGCGGGGCATTGGTCAACGGGCAATATCTCATGCTCCGCCCCCGCCTTGAACTCGCGGGCGACAACGATGTCGGTGGGCAGGTGAATCTTACACCCAGCCGCATCGGCTTTTTGCAGAATGTCGCGGGCGGTGTCGGCCAGATCGTGCTCGCAGAGCGACTTGCCTACGTCGATGCCCTTGGCGGCCAGAAACGTGTTCGCCATGCCGCCGCCGATCACCAGATGGTTCACCTTGCTGACCAGATTGCCCAGCAGGTCCAGCTTGGTCGAGACCTTCGCGCCGCCAACAACCGCGACCACCGGACGCTTGGGCGTTGCCAATGCGCCTTCCAGCGCACTCAGCTCTGCCTGCATCAGGCGACCTGCGCAGGCAGGCAACAGCTTGGCGAGCGCTTCTGTCGAGGCATGCGCACGGTGCGCCGCCGAGAACGCGTCGTTCACATAAACATCGCCAAGCGAGGCGAGGCGGCCTGCGAAAGCGTCATCATTCGCTTCCTCGCCGGGGTTGAAGCGCAGGTTTTCCAGCATGGCGATCTCGCCCGTCTCCAGCGCTGCGACCCGTTCGCCGTAATTGCCGTCGATGAACGTCACCGGCTGGCCCAGAATGTCCGACAGGGCAGGGACCACGTGGGAGAGCGACATCTCCGGCACCACTTTCCCCTTGGGCCGACCATAATGCGCCATCAGGATCGGGGTGCCGCCCGCTGCCAGAACGTCGCGCACGGTGGGCACGATGCGGTCGATGCGGGTCGTGTCGGTGACGCGGCCATCTTCCATCGGCACGTTGATATCCACGCGGATCAGCACGCGTTTGCCGTTCAGGTCCATGTCGTCGAGGGTCTTCCAAGCCATATCCGTATCGCCTTTTTGCAAAATGCCAACGGCCCGCTTCTATAAGGAGCGGGCCGCGTGATCCAGTCGTAGCATTTGAATATTTATGCCAAGATGAAGCTCAGATGAGTTTCCCCATCGCCACGGCGGTGTCCGCCATGCGGTTGGAGAATCCCCATTCGTTGTCATACCAGGTCAGAATACGCACCATGGTGCCGTCCATGACCTTGGTCTGATCCGCCGCGAAGATCGACGAGCGCGGATCGTGGTTGAAGTCGGAGCTCACCAGCTTCTTGTCGGTATAGCCAAGGATGCCTTTCAGCGGACCACTTGCGGCGGCGGCGGACATCATCTCGTTGATCTCCTCGACCGTCGTGTCGCGGGCGGCTTCAAATGTCAGGTCCACGACCGATACATTCGGGGTTGGCACGCGGATCGCCACGCCGTCCAGCTTGCCGTCGAGTTCCGGCAGCACCAGACCCACGGCCTTGGCGGCGCCGGTGGAGGTCGGGATCATCGACAGTGCGGCGGCCCGGGCGCGGTAGAGGTCGCTGTGCATCGTGTCCAGCGTCGGCTGGTCGCCGGTATAGCTGTGGATCGTGGTCATGAAGCCTTTGACGATGCCGACGTTATTTTGCAGCACATGCGCCACAGGCGACAGGCAGTTGGTGGTGCAGGACGCGTTGGAGACGACGATGTCATCCGACGTCAGCGTCTCGTGGTTCACCCCGTAAACGATGGTCTTGTCGGCGTTTTTACCGGGTGCCGAGATCAGCACACGTGAAGAGCCGTTTTCCAGATGGGCCTGGCAGGCGTCTTTCGAGGTGAAAATACCGGTGCATTCCAAAACGATATCCACGTCGTTCCAAGGCAGGTCCGCAGGGTTACGCAGGGCGGTGACGTTGATCGGGCCGCGGCCTACGTCGATGGTGTCGCCGCGCACGGTGACTTCCTGCGGGAAGCGGCCATGCACGCTGTCATATTGCAGCAGGTGGGCGTTGGTCTCGACCGGGCCCAGATCGTTGATCGCGACGACTTCGATATCGGTGCGGCCGCTTTCGATGATCGCGCGCAACACGTTGCGCCCGATGCGACCAAATCCGTTGATAGCTACTTTGACTGACATGGAAGAAACCCTCCTGATGGGCGGTTGGCAAAAGACTTGTTACCGCTAACAATTACATTTTTGGGCAAAGGTCAACCAAGACTGCGACACAGCCAGATATATACTAGTCGGAAAGTGGATGCAGATATTACCGCCAGAATGCCATATATTCGATTAATGCCAACAGCTTGCGGCCGAGGAAGATGTGCAAATCCCAACCGAACACGAAAAAATCAGCGGCAAGGATGCCGCCGATTATAAGTGCCAGAACGATTGCCAGCTTGTTGGTCATGTAAGGCGCAGGCCCTCTGAGGTGTCAGAGGCGTCCCATCGCAGAGGCCACGTCGGCCATGCGGCATGAAAAGCCCCATTCGTTGTCATACCAAGCCAATACCCGAACCGTGCGCCCGCCGACAACCTTTGTCTGGTCCGGTGCGAAGATGGACGAATAATTGGTGTGGTTGAAGTCGATGGAGACCTTCTGCTCGGGATCATAGCTGAGCACCGCGCCCATGTGACCGGCGGCGGCTTCGCGGACAACCTCGTTCACATCCTCGACGGTGACGTCCTTGGACGCCTCGAATGTCAGGTCCACGGCGGACACGTTCGGGGTCGGGACGCGCATTGCGGTGCCGTCCAGCTTGCCTGCCAGTTCGGGCAGCACTTCGCCCAAGGCTTTCGCCGCGCCGGTGGAGGTCGGGATCATCGCCATGGCGGCTGCCCGTGCGCGGTACAGGTCGGAGTGGCGGCGGTCCAGCGTCGGCTGGTCGCCGGTATAGCTGTGGATCGTCGTCATGATCCCGCGCTCGATGCCGATGGCGTCATTCAGAACCTTGGCCAAAGGTGCCAGGCAGTTCGTGGTGCAGGAGCCGTTGGAGATCACCCGATGCTCCGGCAGCAGGTCGCGGTGGTTCACGCCATAGACGATGGTGCGGTCGACATTGCTGGCGGGGGCCGAGATCAGCACCCGTTTGGCGCCACGTGACAGATGAACTTCGGACTGCTCCTTGGAGTTGAACTTGCCGGTGCATTCCAGAACGACGTCGACGCCGCTCCAGTCCAGTTCCTCGGGGTTGTAGGTGGAAAACACTTTCATCGGGCCGCGGCCGATATCCATCGTGTCGCCGTCGACGCGCACCTCCTGGCCGAACCGGCCATGGACGCTATCATATTTCAGCAGATGCGCATTGGTTTCAATCGGGCCGGTGGCGTTGATGGCGACGACTTGTACGTCGTTTCGGGCGCTTTCGGCAATATGGGCCAGAGTACAACGGCCAATGCGGCCAAACCCGTTGATAGCTACTGTCGTCGTCATGTTCACTGGTCCCCTTACGCTCCGCTTAATCTTGTCACGGGGTATAAGGGGCGACACCACATATGGATAGGCTGATTTGGCTTAAAAAAGAGCGTGATAGCGTTAACAAGTGGACAATCTGCGAGCGCAGAATGTCGCAGTTTCCGTGTTAGCGTTAACGAATTGAGAAGATCTCTGAATCAGCCCGTGGCGATTCACTTCGCCACGAACACCAGAGACGAGCCGTTCAGACAATGCCGCTTGCCGGTCGGCGCAGGGCCGTCGTCGAAGATATGCCCCAGATGGCTGCCGCAGCGGCGGCAATGCACTTCGGTTCGACGCGTGAACAGCGTGTTGTCCGGCTTGGTGCGCACCGCATTACCGAGCGGCGCGGTGAAGCTTGGCCAGCCGGTGCCGGAGTCGTATTTGGTTTCCGACGCATAAAGCGGCAGGTCGCAGCCGCGACAGATGTAGGTGCCCGCGCGGGTCTCGTCATTGAGCGGGCTGAAATAGGGCTTTTCGGTTTTTTCCTCGCGCATCACCAGATATTGCGTGTCGGTCAGCATCGCCCGCCATTCCGCCTCGGTGCGGGTCACTTCAAAATTGCCCGTTGCCGCGCGGACTTGGCGGCTAAAGAGGGCGGCGGCAGTTGCGCTCAGCAGGAATGTGCGGCGGGTTGATCTTTGCATGACGTGTCTGTCCTGTTCCGGAGTGAAAAGGGGCGGGGGGCCGGACATGGCCACCCCACTATGCGTTTGCGCTTATTTGGGAACGAGGACCGAGTTCACCACATGGATCACGCCGTTCGACTGGTTCACGTCAGGGATGGTCACGCCAGCACCGGTGCCGCTTTCATCGACGATGTAGAGCTTGCCGCCCTTGACCGTGGCCGACAGCGTGTCGCCCGAGACGGTCAGGAATTGGTAGAAGCCGCTGTCCGAGGCTTTGGCTTTCGCCACCAGATCGGCACCCGACATCTTTCCCGCAACCACATGGGCGGTCAGCACCTTGGTCAGCATCGCCTTGTTTTCCGGCTTCAGCAGGGTCTCGACGGTGCCGGCGGGCAGGGCGTCAAAGGCGGAATTGACCGGGGCGAACACGGTGAACGGGCCGGGGCTGGCGAGCGTATCGACCAGACCGGCGGCTTTCACGGCTGCAACCAGCGTGGTGTGGTCGGCGGAGTTGACCGCGTTCTCCACGATGTTCTTGTTCTCGAACATGGGCGCGCCGCCGACATTCGGGTTGGCGGCATTTGCGGCAGCGGTCAGCGCAAGAGTTGCGGCGGTGGCGGCGAGGAAGTGTTTAAACATGTGCGTCGTCCTTTACATTGAGCGGGGCGAACTGCCCGGCCATGCAAGAACTCACGAAGGGGTGCGTGGGGAAGTTTCACGTTACCGCGAAAAAAGCGGTCACGTGTTTGTGACCGCTTCTCATGTGTCAGGCGCGTTTGGCCTCAAGTGTCTCCGCCAGCGCCTCGGACCGCGCGGCAAGCTCCGCCAGTGTGTCGGTGACCGAGCTTGGGACGACCGGCACTTCCACCTTCTCCGGCGGCGCGGATTTCAGCCGCTCCAGTTCCCCATTCAACTTGTCGAGCCGGTCTTCCGCCGCACGCAGGTCTTCCTCCAGCCCGGCGGTCTTGTCGGCCAGCATCAGACCTGCCATCAGCAGCATCCGCGTCTCGGGCATACGTCCGATCTGTTCGGCCAGCACGCTGGCTTCGTTATCCAGCAGCCTGGCGGCTGTTTGCAAGAAGTGTTCCTCGCCGGTCTGGCAGGCGACCTGAAAGGTGCGGCCGCCGATGTCGATATTGATCTCGGGCATGGCTTATCCCTCCTTAACCAGTGGCGCAATTTCGCTCAGTATGTCGTCCATCTCCGCCAGATCGGCGGCGCGGGCGGCTTGCAGGGCCTCGTTCTCGGCCTCAAGAGCGGTGTTGACGGTGCTCTCCGCGCCCTGATGTTCGGCGTTCGCGGCGCGCAATTGCCGGTTGGTTTCGCGCAAGGCCCCCATGACGGCTTGCAGGCGCTTGTTCTCGGTGTCCATCTTCTCGAGCCGGTCGGTCAGGCGGGCCACGCGGGTTTCCAGCCGTTCCATCCGCGCCAGGCTTTGCTGGCCCGCTTCCACCAGCCGGGCGTTGGTATCGCGTTCAATCTCAAGCTCTTCAACCAGTTCGGCATCCGGCGCCGCAGGGGCGCTGGCGATCTGATCGGCGCTGTAGGCTATTCGGTCCAGCGCGGTAATGATGCGCTGCTCCAGCTCGGTGACGTCTGTCATTTGTCTTCCTCGTCTCGTGGGAGGACCCGAAAGGCGGTTTATCCCGCCACGAATCAACTCCATGCCTCACAGGCTTGATTTTAACCACAGATTGCGGCGAATGCCTCCCCTTTAAGCGGATGTTGTGGCAAAGCGGCGGTCGACGCGTCTTGAACTTCGCGCCCACGCTGGTATCACCGCCCCCAACACGCACCGCCTCATAAGGATAAGAGCCTTGGATATTGCAGCCCTGCGCAAAGCCCACCCCGAACACTGGATGCGCGCTGCCGCCATCCGCACGCTGACCCTCGACGCTGTCGCGGCGGCGAATTCCGGCCACTCCGGCATGCCGATGGGCATGGCCGACGTTGCCACCGTCCTCTACGAGAAGCACCTGAAGTTCGACGCGTCCGCCCCCGACTGGCCCGACCGCGACCGCTTCATCCTGTCGGCGGGCCATGGCTCCATGCTGATCTATTCGCTGCTGCACCTGACGGGCTATTCCGACATGACGCTGGAGCAGATCAAGAACTTCCGCCAGTTGGGCGCGATCACCGCAGGCCATCCCGAATACGGCCACGCCAAGGGCATCGAGACCACCACCGGCCCGCTGGGCCAAGGCATCGCCAACGCGGTGGGTTTCGCACTGGCCGAGGAAAGCCAGCGCGCGCGCTTCGGCAAGAAGATTGTGGACCACTACACCTACTGCATCGCCGGTGACGGCTGCCTGATGGAAGGCGTCAGCCAGGAGGCCATCGGCCTTGCAGGCCGCCACGAGCTGGGCCGCCTTGTGGTGTTCTGGGACAACAACAACATCACTATCGACGGCAAAGTGGACCTGTCCGACCGCACCGATCAAGTCCAACGCTTCAAGGCGTCCGGTTGGCATGTGCAGGAAATTGACGGCCATGATCCCGAACAGATCGACGCGGCTATCGAGAAGGCCAAGAAGACCAAGAAGCCGTCGATGATCGCGTGCAAGACGCATATCGCGCTCGGCTCCTCGGCGCAGGACACTTCCAAGGGCCACGGCGCACTCACCTCGGACGAGCTGATCCGCGACACCAAGGAAGCCTATGGCTGGAGCTACGGCCCGTTCGAAATCCCCGACGACGTGAAATCCCAGTGGGAAGACATCGGCAAGCGCGGGGCAGAGGACCGCAAGGCGTGGGAAACCCGTCTGGGCGAGGTGTCGAACTCCAAGCAGAAGGAATTTGCCCGTTGCTACGCAGGTGACGCGCCGAAGAAGCTGTCCGCCACGATCAAGGCGCTGAAAAAGCAGGTTAGCGAAAGCCAGCCCAAGGTGGCCACCCGCAAAGCGTCCGAAATGGCGTTGGAGGTGATCAACCCGATCATGCAGGAAACCTTCGGCGGCTCTGCCGACCTGACTGGTTCCAACAACACTCTGACGTCGGATATGGGCGTGTTCTCCCCCGAGAACCGCAAGGGCCGCTACATGTATTACGGCATCCGCGAACACGGTATGGCAGCCGCGATGAACGGCATGGCTTTGCACGGTGGAACAAAGCCTTACGGCGGGACGTTCATGTGCTTTACCGACTACGCCCGCGGGGCCATGCGCCTGTCCGCGCTGATGGGCGTGCCGGTGACTTACGTCATGACCCATGACAGCATCGGTCTCGGCGAAGACGGCCCGACCCACCAGCCGGTGGAACACCTCGCCATGCTGCGTGCGACGCCCAACATGAACGTGATCCGCCCGGCGGATGCAGTGGAAACCGCCGAGGCCTGGGAACTGGCGCTGACGTCGAAAACCACGCCCACCGTGATGGCGCTGTCGCGCCAGAACCTGCCGACCGTGCGCAAGGATCACACGCTGAAGAACCAGACCGCGATGGGGGCTTACGTTTTGGCCGAGGCCGAGAGCAAGCGTCAGGCGATCATCATGGCCACCGGCTCCGAGGTGGAAATCGCCTTGGCCGCCCGCGAGTTGCTGGAGGCCGAGGGCATCGGCACCCGCGTCGTCTCCATGCCGTGCTGGGAATTGTTCGAGAGCCAAGACGAGAAATATCGCCGCAAGGTGTTGCCAGCTGGTCCGGTGCGTGTCGCCGTGGAGGCCGCGATCCGCTTTGGCTGGGACCGCTGGCTGTTCGGCGAGCGTGGCAAGCGCGAGAAATCCGGCTTCATCGGTATGCACGGATTTGGCGCATCAGCACCGGCGGAGGAGCTTTACAAGCATTTCGGCATCACCGCCAAGGATGTGGCCGAGAAGGTGAAGAGTCTGCTCTAAGTCGCCGCTATGGAAATAAAAAAAAGCCCGGCAGAAGCATCGCTTCGCCGGGCTTTTTTGTGTCTGCTACCCGCCTACGGGTTCATGTCCCGAAACTGCTGCGCAACGGCTTCGTCGAACGGGATTTTCTTGTCTTTCAGGATTTTGTCCAACTGCTTGGTTTTCAGCGCAGGCGTCAGGTTGAAGCTGTCACAGATGAACTGCCCGTCAATGAACAGCTGCGCCAGTTGTTGCCAGTCGGACCGCTCCTGCACGGCAGGCAGAATGCGAGGGTCACTGCTGACATCGACAGGGTGAAAGTCGATCTTCAGCGCCGCGAGAATATCCCGCGCCATCATCGATTCCGCATCCGCAGGGGACTGCACGGGGCCGTTGATGAACAGCACGACGCGATGCTCCGAGAAGATGTCGCTTAGATATTCCTCGATCTCATCGCTCATCGCGCAGCCCCCTTAGCTGTTATGTTCGCGGATCTTGTTCGCCGCGTCCTTGTCGAAGCTGACGCCGTTCTGCTCCAGCAGGGTATCCAGCTCGCCCGACAGGGTCATCTCGGTGATGATGTCGCAGCCGCCGACGAACTCGCCTTTGACGTAGAGTTGCGGGATGGTCGGCCAGTCCGAGTATTCCTTGATCCCCTGACGGATGCCGTCATCTTCCAGCACATTCACGTCCTTGTACTGGACGCCCATGTAGTTCAGCACGCCCGCCACTTTCGACGAGAAGCCGCATTGCGGCATGCTTGAGGTGCCTTTCATGAACAGCACTACATCGTTGCTGGTCACGGTGTCTTTGATCTGGGTATTAGCGTCGCTCATGTCTTACTCCGGTGCTTTCGTTGTCAGGGCCAGCGCGTGCAATTCGCCGCTGTCCACCTTGTCTTTCACAGCTGCCATCACCGCACGTTGTTGCTGCACACGGTTCTGGCCTTTGAAACTTTCATCCACCACAAGCGCCGAGAAATGTGCGCCGTCGTCGCCGTGCACCTCGATCTGCGCGTTGGGAAAACTCTCGCGGATCAGGTCTTCTATCTCTTTGGTTTGCATGGGCGCACGGGGCTCCTGTCAGGTGGTCGTTGAATAGAAGGTAGGCAGCCGCGTGGTGACTGACAACCCGTGTTAGCCCACCGCCTGCTCAAAGCTGGTGTGGTAGATTTCCGACAACTCCGCCAGCGGGGCGGAGGAGCTGCCGATCGTGACCTGATCGCCCCCGAATTTGCCGATGCTTGTCAGGGTCACACCCGCCTGTCCGGCGGCCCCCATCAAGGCTTCGGCCTTGTCGAAGGAGCAGCCGATCAGGTAGCGGCCCTGATCCTCGCCGAAGACCACTTGGGTGGTGTCATCGTCCAAGGTCAGACCGACGCCAGCAGCATCCGCCATCTCGAACGCGGCCAAGGCCACGCCGCCGTCGGACACATCGGTGCAGACGTCGATCCACTCGCGCTGCGCGCGGATGAAGTCGCCATTGCGTTTTTCGGCGTCCAGATCGACATGCGGCGCGTCGCCGTCCTCGCGGTTGAACACTTCGGCGAGCAGGGCGGACTGGCCCAGATGGCCTTCCGCGTCGCCGACCATCAACAGCACATGACCGTCGCGCACGGTGCCTGCGATGATGTCGTCCAGATGCTGGATCAGACCGACCGCGCCGATGGTCGGTGTGGGCAGGATGCCGGTGCCGTCGGTCTCGTTATAGAGCGAGACATTGCCCGAAACGATGGGCATATCCAGCGCCTTAACTGCAAGCCCTATGCCCTTGATAGCGCCTACGAATTGCCCCATGATCTCGGGCTTTTCAGGGTTGCCGAAGTTCATGTTGTCGGTGGTCGCCAGCGGCACCGCACCCACGGCGGTCAGGTTGCGGTAGGCTTCCGCCACCGCCTGTTTGCCGCCCTCGATCGGGTTCGCCTTGACGTAGCGCGGGGTCACGTCGGAGGTAAACGCCAGCGCCTTGTCGGTGCCGTGCACCCGCACGATGCCAGCGCCCGCACCGGGCGGATTGATCGTGTCGGCCATGACCTGGCTGTCATATTGCTCCCACACCCATTGCTTGCGCGCATAGTTCGGGCTGGACAGAAGTATGCGCAGCGCGTCGATGGCATCGACCTGGGGGATGTCCTCCAGCGGGGCGGGGGCAGGGGTTGCCACCCAAGGGCGGTCATATTCGGGCGCAGAGCCGGACAGCGTCTTCAGCGGCAGGTCGGCTTTGACTTCGTTGTTATGCAGGATCAGGAAACGGTCCTCGTCGATGGTCTCGCCGACGATGGCAAAATCGAGGTCCCATTTCTCGAACACCGCACGGGCCTCGGCCTCAAGTTCCGGCTTCAGCACCATCAACATGCGTTCCTGAGACTCGGACAGCATCATTTCATAGGCGCTCATGTTCTCTTCGCGCTGCGGGACTTTTTCCAGATGCAGCTTTACGCCCAAGCCACCCTTGTCGCCCATTTCCACGGCAGAGCAGGTGAGACCAGCGGCCCCCATATCCTGAATGGAAATAACCGCGCCTGTCGCCATCAATTCCAGCGTCGCTTCCATCAGGCGTTTCTCGGTGAACGGGTCGCCAACCTGCACGGTGGGGCGCTTGTCTTCAATGGTGTCGTCGAACTCCGCCGAGGCCATGGTCGCGCCGCCAACCCCGTCACGGCCGGTTTTGGCACCCAGATACACCACGGGCATGCCGACGCCGGACGCGGCGGAGTAGAAAATCTTGTCGGTATCCGCGATGCCTGCCGCAAAGGCGTTCACAAGGCAGTTGCCGTTATAGGCTGGGTGGAAGCGCACTTCGCCACCCACGGTCGGCACGCCAAAGCAGTTGCCATAACCGCCGATGCCCGCCACCACGCCGTTGACCAGCTGCTTGGTCTTGGGATGGTCCGGCTCGCCGAAGCTAAGGCTGTTCATTGCCGCAATCGGGCGCGCGCCCATGGTGAACACATCCCTAAGAATACCGCCCACACCGGTCGCAGCCCCTTGGTAGGGCTCGATGTATGACGGGTGGTTGTGGCTCTCCATCTTGAAGACGACGCATTGGCCATCGCCGATATCCACGATGCCTGCGTTCTCGCCCGGACCGCAGATCACTTGCGGGCCTTCGGTGGGCAGCGTGCGCAGCCATTTCTTGGAGGATTTGTAGGAGCAGTGCTCGTTCCACATGGCCGAAAAGATGCCGAGTTCGGTGAAGGTCGGCTCGCGGCCGATGATCTCCAGGATGCGGTCGTATTCGTCAGGCGAAAGCCCGTGCGCCGCAATCAGATCATCGGTGATTTGTGGTTCCTGCATGCTTCGACGTCCCCGGATCATTTCTGCTTGCGCACGTCATATTGCAGGAGGGCCGCAGGGGGAAGGGGGAATGGGCTGTTCTTTGAGCGCCTCACCTGTCCGGAGGCAGCAGCGCGCGTCCCCCACAAAAAAATCATTGATTTTTTTCGAGCAGGCGTGGTTCAGTCGCGGCATTACCTTGGCAATAAAGGCATTGCGCGCTGCTGCTTGGGGGAGCGGAGCCGTCTGCTCATCTTTCAGGCCGATATGGCGTGATGCGTGCAACAGGCTTCAGTCATTTGTCATCAGGCGGCGCGCCGCCAAAGCCGAAGGGTAAGCCATGCTACATAACGACAAACTCGAACAATGGGACCGCGAGAACTTCTTTCACCCGTCCACCCACCTTGCCGAATTCGCGCGGGGCAACGTGCCTCACCGGGTCGTCACCGGCGGGTCGGGGTGCCATATCGAGGACCGCGACGGCAACCGGATGCTGGATGCGTTCGCGGGGCTTTATTGCGTCAATGTCGGCTACGGGCGGTCGGAAATTGCCGAGGCCATCGCCGAGCAGGCCCGCGAACTGGCCTACTACCATTCCTATGTGGGGCACGGCACCGAGGCTTCGATCACGCTTGCGAAAATGGTGCTGGACCGTGCGCCCGATCATATGTCCAAGGTCTATTTCGGCCTGTCCGGCTCCGACGCGAACGAGACCAACATCAAGCTGATCTGGTACTACAACAACATTCTGGGCCGCCCCGAGAAAAAGAAGATCATCTCGCGCTGGCGCGGCTATCACGGGTCGGGCCTTATGACCGGCTCGCTGACGGGGCTGGAGCTGTTTCACAAGAAGTTCGATTTGCCTCTGGCGCAGGTGATCCATACCGAGGCCCCGTATTACTTCCGGCGCGACGATCCGGGACAAAGCGAAAGCGCGTTCGTCGCCCATTGCGTGTCCGAGCTTGAGGCGATGATCCACCGTGAAGGCGCCGACACTATCGCCGCGTTCATCGGGGAGCCGGTGCTTGGTACGGGCGGGATCGTGCCACCGCCCGAAGGCTACTGGCCCGCGATCCAGGAGGTTCTGGACCGCCACGACATATTGCTGGTCGCGGACGAGGTGGTCACCGGGTTCGGGCGGCTCGGGACGATGTTCGGCTCGGACCATTACGGCATGCGCCCCGATCTCATCACCATCGCGAAAGGGCTGACATCGGCCTATGCGCCGCTGTCGGGGTCGATTGTTTCCGACAAAATGTGGGCGGTGCTGGAGCAAGGCACCGACGAGAACGGCCCCATCGGGCACGGCTGGACCTACTCGGCGCATCCCATCGGGGCCGCTGCGGGCGTGGCCAACCTTGAGCTGATCGACAAGCTGGGGCTGGTCGAGAATGCGGGCACGGTTGGGGCGTATCTGAACGCTGAAATGCGCGCCGCCCTTGGCGACCACCCCCATGTCGGGGATGTGCGCGGGGAAGGGATGGTTTGCGCGGTCGAGTTCGTGGCCGACAAGCAGAGCCGCCGTTTCTATGACGCGGGCGACAAGATCGGGCCGCAGATCGCGGGCAAACTGCTGGAGCAGAACAACGTCATCGCGCGGGCCATGCCGCAAGGTGATATTCTGGGCTTCGCCCCGCCGTTTTGCCTGACCCGCGCCGAGGCCGATCAGGTGGTTGCCGCAACCTATCAGGCCGTAACTTCTGTTCTGGGCTGACGCTACGAAGGGATACATAATGGCTACGCAGAACTCCGCATTCGAGACTTCGGAATATGACCGACGCATCGCCAAAACCCGCGCGGCCATGTCCGCGGCGGGGCTGGATGCGATATTCGTCACGGACCCGTCCAATCAGGCGTGGCTGACCGGCTATGACGGCTGGTCCTTCTACGTGCATCAAGGCGTGATCCTCACCATGGAGGGCGAACCGGTCTGGTGGGGCCGTCATATGGACATGATGGGCGGCCGCCGGACCTGCTGGATGCAGCAAGACAATATCGTCGGCTATGGCGACCATTACGTGCAGTCGACGGTGATACACCCGATGCAGGATCTTGCGGCGCACCTGAAAGCACGCGGGCTGGAGCGCGCGCGTATCGGCGTCGAGATGGAGAACTACTACTATTCGGCCAAAGCCCACGCCGTCCTGACGGAGGAGTTGCCGCAAGCGCATTTGATCGACGCGACCGCGCTGGTGAACTGGCAGCGGCTGGTCAAATCCGACGCCGAGATCGCCTTCATCCGCAAGGCGGCGCGGATTTCGGAAAAGGTCGTGCAGACCGCGATCGACCGCGCGGCCCCCGGCGTGCGCAAGAACGACCTTGTGGCGGATATCATGCATGCGGGCATCTCCGGTGTTGGTGACGACTGGGGCGACTACCCCGCGATTGTGCCGCTGACCCCGTCGGGCCTCGACGCCACCGCTGCTCACCTGACATGGGACGGCGCCCCCATGCGCGAGGGGGAAGCGACGTTTTTCGAGCTGTCCGGCTGCTATCGCCGCTATCACGCGCCGCTCTGCCGCACGGTGTTTCTTGGCACGCCGCCGGATGAAATGCTCCGCACGGCACAGGCCCAGATGGAAGGGCTCGCCGCCGGTCTGGAGGCTGCGCGGGCAGGCAACCGGACCTGCGACATTGCCAATGCCTTCATGCAGGTGATGGCCAAGCACGGCATCGAGCGCTCGGGCCGCATGGGCTACGCGATCGGCCTGAGCTATCCGCCGGATTGGGGCGAGCGGACGGCCTCCATCCGCAGCGAGGACGAGACTGTCCTTGAGCCGGGGATGACATTCCATTTCATGCCCGCGCTGTGGATGGACAGCTGGGGGCTGGAGACCACCGAGACGATCCTGATCCGGGAGGATGGTGCCGCTGAAACCTTATGCGACATCGAGCGCAAACTGTTTGTGAAGGACTGACCCGATGATCGAGCAGACGACCGATATCCTGTCGGACCTGATCGCCTTTCCCACCGTGTCCGCCGACAGCAATCTGGAGATGATCGCCTATCTCGCCACCCGTCTGGAGGACTGCGGCGCACGGGTCGAAGTGCTGCTGGACGAGCGCGGGCAGAAGGCCAATCTCTTCGCCACCCTCGGGCCGGACGGCGATGGCGGCATCGTTTTGTCGGGGCACACCGATGTGGTGCCTGTCACCGATCAGGACTGGTCGAGCGATCCGTTCAGACTGTGGAAACAAGACGGCCTGCTGTTCGGGCGCGGCACCTGCGACATGAAAGGCTTTATCGCGGCCACCTTGGCGATGGCACCGCGCTATGCGCAAGGCACGCTCAACCGGCCTTTGCATTTCGCCTTTACCTATGACGAGGAGACAGGCTGCATCGGCGCGCAAAACCTTGCGCAAACCCTGATCGACCGCGAGATCAAGCCCGCCATCGCGATCATCGGGGAGCCGACGAGCATGCGGATCATCGAAGGCCACAAAGGCTGTTGCGAGTACTCGACGCATTTTCAGGGGTTGGAGGGCCACGGCTCCGCCCCGCATCTTGGGGTGAATGCCGTCGAATACGCCGCCCGCTACGTTGGCCGCCTGCTGGACCTGCGCGACGAGTTGAAATCCAGATATCCTGAAAACAGCCGCTTTGACCCGCCCTGGACCACGCTGAACGTCGGCGCGTTGAACGGCGGGACGGTGCATAACGTCATCGCCCCCAAAGCGCAGGTGGACTGGGACCTGCGTCCGGTGCAGGCCAGTGACGCGGCGTTCGTCAAGGCGCAGGTCAAGGCCTATTGCGACGACGTGCTGTTGCCCGCCATGCGCGCGGTCTATCCAGACGCCTCCATCGAAACGGAGGTCGTCGGCGAGGTCGCGGGGCTGACGCCGACCGACGATAACGAAGCCCTGCAAATCCTGTCCGCCCTGACCGGAGCCAATGGCGCCGACGTAGTGGCGTTCGGAACCGAGGCCGGTGTGTTTCAGGCCTTGGGCATGGATGTGGTGGTCTGCGGGCCCGGCTCGATCGAGCAGGCGCATAAGGCGGATGAATTCGTGGCCGTCGACCAGTTGGCGCAGTGCCTGACGATGCTGGAAAAGCTCGGTGATAAACTGTCCGCGCCGGTTGACGGATAACTCACGCAGAGCGCGCTTAAAAGGCCGAGCAAAAGCCCGTGTGCCGCGAACGGATCATCGGTGATTTGTGGTTCGTGTATGTTTCGACCTCCCCGGCGCATTTCTGCTTGCGCATGTCATATTGCAGCAGCGCCGGAAGGGAAGGGGTGAAGCTCTTCGATAGGTCACTGTCACAAATGTTGCGTTGTACTGTCGAAAAATAGCCCGATTGTTTCGCGAAACAGATCGCGCCGATGCTGTCCGCGGCGCAGTTGGCCGCCAAAACGGGTGGCATCGCACAACGCCTATTTTTATCTCACGAGACGACCATGAGCCGTCAAGTTCTTATCTTTCTTTCGCTTCTTATCCCAACGCAGGTCTATGCTTTCGATTTCGGGTTTGTTCGTGGGCCGGACTGGATGGACCAATATGTCGGCGTGCTGTTTGTCGTGACCATGGTATTTTTCGCCCTCACCATGTTGTTCAAACCTCGCGGCATACCGATGAACGAGATGTATCAGCATTTCGGGGATTTCAGCCCTGTCGGGCGGTTGGTATACGCGATTTTCGGCCTCGCCTTCGTCGGTCTGATGGGCATGGTCTTTCTTGGGATGGGACTGCAACGGGCGGCGGAGGCAAGTCTCTAGAGTTTTTGGGATTGCCTTGACGACATCGGACGACATTCAGGTTTTGCACGTCGCAAAAAAAAAGGCCGAGCATAAAGCTCGGCCGAAGTCCAACAGGGAGGTGGGAAGCGCCTCAGCGCCGCCCATGCACAAGAATTAGGCGTCAGACTGCTCTGGTTCAAGAAAAATAGGCTGAAATTAAAGCATATCGGCTATGCGCGGGGTGCATATCGAGCCTTAATCAGCCGTTTTCAATCATTTGCGCGCGTTTCTTCTGCGCGTCGATTTGGGCCACCACAAAATCGCGGAAGGCGGAAATGCGTTTGGATTGCCGCAGCTCCTCCGGGTAGGCAAGGAAAACCGGCACCGCATTCGACTCGACTTCCGGTAGCACCCGCACCAGATCGCGGTCGTCAATGGCCACGTAATCGGGCAGGACGCCGATGCCCAGATCGTTGCGCACAGCTTGCAGACAGCCGAAATAGTTGTTCACGGTCAGCAGGCTGGGCAGGTCGTAGCTCATCAATTCACGCACCATCGTGGCCCCCGCCGACACCTGTTCCGAGCTTAGGTTCTGGCAGATCAGACGGTGCTCCTGCAGATCCTCGATCGTCTGCGGCATCTCGTGGGTCTCCAGGTAGCTACGGGTCGCGTAAAGCCGCATCCGCACGGACATCAGACGTTTGCGCACCAGATCGGCCTGTGACGGCTCCTTCATCCGGATCGCCACGTCGGCTTCGCGCATGGGCAGGTCCAGAACCCGCTCGTCCAGCATCAGGTCAATGTTGAGATCAGGGTAATCCGCGTAGAAATTCGACAGGCGGGAGGCCAGCCAAAGCGTGCCGAAGCCGATGGTGGTGGTGACGCGCAGCTCGCCGAACACCTCCTCCTCGCTGTCGCGGATGCGAGCCGAGGCCGCGTCAAGCCGCTTGGTCATGGCGCGGGTGGCGTCGAACAGCAGCTCGCCTTGCTCGGTCAGGATCAAGCCGCGGGCGTGACGGTGAAACAGGTTGGTGTTCAGTGATTCCTCCAACGCGCGCACCTGACGGGACACGGCGGATTGCGACAGGTGCAGCGTGTCACCGGCATGGGTCAGGCTGCCCGCATCCGCGACGGCGTGAAAAATTCTGAGCTTGTCCCAATCCATTACGGACCCACTTTCTAAGTTAGGCGTTATAATTTCAGACCATGTAGCCCTTCGGGCTTCACCCGCAAAGAACTGTTTGCAAAAATCGGTTGATAGGTCAGCTTTTGTGACCTATGATGCCTGTAACCTGAGCACTGGGAGGCGCGACATGGGGACTCAATCCATTTCACTGAACGACCGCTTCGATCTGAGCAAATCACCCGTCTTGCTGAACGGCACGCAGGCGCTGGTGCGCCTTGTTTTGATGCAGAAGGAACGCGACCGCGCCGCAGGGCTGAACACCGCCGGGCTGGTCACAGGCTATCGCGGCTCGCCGCTTGGCGCGGTCGATTTGCAGATGTCGAAAGCGTCCAAGGTCTTGGGCGCGGCCGATATTACCTTCCAGCCGGGTTTGAACGAGGACCTTGCCGCAACCGCGATCTGGGGTGCGCAACAGGCCGAGCTGCGGGGCGAGGGGCGCTATGACGGCGTCTTCGGTCTGTGGTATGGCAAAGGCCCCGGCGTGGACCGCTCCGGCGACGTGATGCGGCACGCGAACATGGCCGGAACCTCGCCCCATGGCGGCGTGCTGATGGCGATGGGGGACGACCACACCGGCGAATCCTCCACCACCTTGCACCAGTCCGACTGGGCGATGGTCGACGCCTATATGCCCGTGCTGTCACCTGCGGGCGTTCAGGAAATTTTGGATTACGGGCTTTATGGCTGGGCCTTGTCGCGGTTCTCGGGCCTTTGGGTCGGCCTCAAGACAATGAAGGATACGATCGAGGTGACCTCGGTCGTCGATGGCCGTCCCGACCGCATGTCGTTTGTGCTGCCGGAATTCGACATGCCCGACGGCGGGCTGAACATCCGCCTCGTGGACACCCCGCAACTGCAAGAGGCGCGCGTAATCGACTACCGCAGGTTTGCGGCGGAAGCCTTTGCGAAGGCTAATAAAATTGACAAGCGCGTCTGGGGAAAACCCGGCGCGAAGATCGGCTTCGCCGCCGCCGGCAAGAACTGGCTGGATCTGCAACACGCGTTCTCTCTCTTGGGCATCGACGCGGCGGAAGCCGAGCGTCTGGGGCTTACCACCTACAAAATCGGACAGGTCTGGCCGCTGGACATGGACAGCTTCCACGACTTTGCGAAGGACCTTGATCTGGTCATCGTGGTCGAGGAAAAGCGCAAGCTGATCGAGGTGCAGGTCAAGGAGGCGTTGTTCGACGACCACCACGGCCAGCGCGTCTATGGCTGGCACAAGGGCGACACCTGGGAGCACGGCCGCAGGCTGGAGTTGTTCCCGACCCGTGCCGCCCTTGACCCGATTGATATCGCTCAGAAAATTGGCGACATCCTGATCGAGGAAGGCCGCCGCACGGATCGCATCGAAGCGGGGTTGGCGAAACTGGCAGAGGCCAAACGGTCAGACAACGCGCAGGACATCGCGGCGCGGCTGCCGTATTTCTGCTCCGGTTGCCCGCATAACTCGTCCACCAAGGTGCCCGAAGGCTCCCGCGCCTATGCGGGGATCGGCTGTCATTACATGGTGCAATGGATGGACCGTGACACCGTCGGCTTCACCCAGATGGGCGGCGAGGGCGCGAACTGGATCGGTGAGGCGCCGTTCAGCACACGCGAACACGTATTCCAGAACCTTGGCGACGGGACCTATAACCACTCCGGCATCCAGGCGATCCGCGCGGCTATCGCGGCGGGGACGAACATTACTTACAAAATTCTCTACAATGACGCGGTCGCGATGACTGGCGGTCAGCCCAATGAAGGCGATCTGGACGCGCCGCGCATCGTGGCCGAACTCAAGGCGATGGGCATCAGGAATCTGGTGCTGGTCTATGACGAGAAAGAAGATGTCGACCTGACCCAATTCCCCCGCGATCTGGAAAGCTACGAGCGGGCCGAGCTTCCTGCGGTTCAGGAAAAATTAAGCAAGGTCAAAGGTGTATCGGCCATAGTTTATGTGCAAACCTGCGCCGCCGAAAAACGCCGCCGCCGCAAACGCGGGCTGTTTCCCGACCCCGACAAGCGGGTATTCATCAACACCGATGTTTGCGAAGGCTGCGGCGATTGCGGGGTGCAGTCCAACTGCGTCTCCATCGTGCCGGTCGAAACCGAACTGGGCCGCAAGCGCGCCATCGACCAGTCGTCGTGCAACAAGGACTACTCCTGCGTCAACGGCTTCTGCCCGTCCTTCATCACCATCGAGGGGGCGGAGTTGAAGAAACAGGCCACCGCCGAGGTGGATTTGCCCGATTTGCCGGAGCCTCAATTGCCGGAAATCGACGGCACCCATAACGTCGTCATCACCGGCGTCGGCGGCACCGGTGTGGTGACCATCGGCGCGGTGCTGGCCATGGCCGCGCATATCGACGGCAAGGGTGCTGGCATGATGGAAATGGCGGGGCTGGCCCAGAAGGGCGGCGCGGTGCATATCCATTGCCGCCTTGCCAACAAACCCGGCGATATCACCGCAATCCGCGTCGCCACCGGCGAGGCCGACGCCGTGATCGGCGGTGATCTGGTGGTGACCGCAGGGGCCAAGACGCTTGGCCTGATGACCACAGGGCGCACCGGCGCGGTGGTCAACAACCACGAAATCGTCACCGGCGATTTCACCCGCGACACCGAGTTCAAGATCCCCTCCGACCGGCTTGAATTGTCGCTGGAAGCCCGCCTGCAAGACCGCGTGCAGTTCTTTGACGCATCCGATCTGGCCCGCGTGCTGATGGGCGACAGCATCTATTCCAACATGATGATTTTTGGCGCCGCGTGGCAAAAGGGTTTGCTGCCGATCAGCCATGACGCGTTGATGCAGGCCATCGAGCTGAACGGTGCCGCACCCGAGCGCAACAAACGCGCCTTCGCCCTTGGCCGCTGGGCCGCGGAGCATCCGGAGCAGGCGGCGGATTATGTCACCGATAAGGTGGTTAAGCTGCCCAAGTCGCTCGACGAGAGAATCGCCTTCCGCAGTGACCATCTGAAGGACTACCAGTCCAACAGGCTGGCCAAACGCTACGAGAAGGCGCTGGCGCAGATCGACGATCCCGCGCTGAAAGAGGCCGTGGCAAAAGGCTACCATAAGCTGTTGAGCTACAAGGACGAATACGAAGTCGCGCGGCTGCATCTCGACACCGAAGCCAAGGCGCGGGACGCCTTCGACGGCGACTTGAAGCTGACCTACCATCTGGCCCCGCCGATCTTCTCGAAGATGGGGGCCAACGGTCGTCCGGTGAAGAAGGAATACGGCGCATGGATGCAGCGCGGTTTCCGCATCCTCGCCAAGCTCAAATCCCTGCGCGGCACGCCGTTCGACCCGTTCGGCTATAGTGACGAACGCAAGATGGAACGTGCCCTCATAAAGCAATACGAGGATGACCTGCCCAAAATCCTCGCCGCCTCCAACCGCGACGCGGCCATCGCATTGGCGGAGCTGCCCTTGCAAATTCGCGGCTTCGGTCCGGTGAAAGAGGCCAACGAGGCCAAGGCCGCCAAACGGCGCGAGGAATTGTTGGCCAGCCTCAACACGACAGAGCCCGCAATGGCCGCGCAATAGCGTTTCATCTTGGCTAAAATATTCTCCCCGAAGGGCCCGTCAGGCCTTGCGCAGAAGGTAGATATGATGCGCCCCGTCCTCGGTCACGCCAACCAGCTCGTGACCAGCTTCGGCACAGAAATGCGGCATGTCGATCAGCGCCGCCGGATCGTCGGCCAGCACCCGCAACACCTGACCCGAGGCGAGCGCCTGCAACCGCTTGCGGGCCTTCAGCACAGGTAGGGGGCAAAGCAACCCCAATGCGTCGAGTTCGGCGTCATGATCCATAACCGTGATCTAGGCGACACGCGGGGCCTTGTCCATGCAAGCGCTTCTTACTTTTGCCAAAACTGCGGGCTAACGTGCGGCCATGGAAATGGCGACGGATCAAAGCGTGAAACGGCGGCGGGTGTTCTACATCCCCGGCTACGATCCTATACATCCGCGCCGCTACCGCGAGCTGTACCGCAAAGAGGGCGCGGAGCAGGCGAAGATCAGCGGATACCAGATTGATCTGAAACCGAAAGCGGAAGAGGGCGCCTATGGCTGGCACGCGTCGGCCATCATCGACGGCCAGCGCACGGAGGCACAGGTCGATGTGCTGGTCTGGTCCGATATCGTGCGCAACTCCATGTCCAACTCCATCCCCGCGACCTACTGGCAGCTGGTTCGCACCGCGTTCACGTATATCGCCACCGGCGCGTTGTTCCGGCTGATGCGTCTGCGCAAGGGGCCGATCATCGCGGCGCTCTATCCCATCGGGATGTTGCTGGGGCAATTGCTGCTGGCGTTCCTGCTGGGCCGCATTGCGGCAGGGCTGCTGGAATGGGGCGGCGAGCGGGTGCTGCGCATGGTGCTGGGCCCGCTTATCTCCGGGCAATATTTATGGATACTCAATGTATCGGGATGGGTTGTTACGGCAGGGGTGGTCGCGGTCGTTCTCCGCTGGTTCCAAAAGAAGGACGGCAAGCTCTACGCCTATTACCTGATGCATGACTACGCCTATTCCGCCCGCTACATGGGGGCCAATCCGCCCGCGTTGGAGGACCGGATGGCCGAGTTTCGCGCCACTATCGCCACCGCCCTACAAGACGACGTGGACGAGGTTCTGGTCGTCGGCCATTCCTCCGGCGCGCATCTGGCGGTGTCCATTCTGGCGGATCTGATCCGTGAAGGCGGCGTACCGGAGGATGGCCCGAAACTGGCTTTTCTCAGCCTCGGGCAGGTGGTGCCCATGGTCTCTTTCTTGCCAAAAGCCAGTAAATTACGTGGCGATCTTCATTTTCTTTCCTCCAGCGATGCGCTCACATGGATCGACGTCACAGCGCCGGGCGACGGCTGCTCCTTCGCGCTCTGCGATCCGGTGTCGGTTTCCGGCGTCGAGCCGCAGGACAAGAAGTGGCCGCTGGTTTTCTCTGCCGCCTTTACCCAGTCCCTCAGCCCCGAGAAATGGACAGAGTTGCGCTGGCGCTTCTTCCGGCTGCATTTCCAGTATCTTTGCGCCTTCGACCGGCCCAAGGATTACGACTATTTCCAGATCACCGCAGGCCCGCTGACGTTGCACGAGCGCTACCACGACCGCCCGCAATCACGCTCCCGCATCGACGTCGAGGCGTCAGGCTACACGGACATGACATGATCCCGCCCAAGCCGCCCGCGCGGCCCGAAAAGGTGTCGTTGCTGAAATATCTGCGGCTGTTCCGACAGGACATCCTGTCGGCGCAACCCGCGAAACTTTATCGCGCATGGATGGCGGAGTTCAGAACGCCGTTCTTCCGCAGCTATCTTATCAACCAGCCGTCACTGGTTAAGACAGTGTTAAATGAACGCCCCAGAGCGTTCCCCAAGTCCGATCGCATCGGTGCGGGGCTGCGACCGCTGCTGGGCAACTCGGTCTTCCTGACGAACGGTGAGGTGTGGGAACGGCAACGCCGCATCATCGACCCGGCCTTCGAGGGTGGCCGTTTGCGCGACACCTTCCCCGCGATGTGGGCCGCAGGGCAGGCGGCGGTCGCACGGCTGAAAGACGGCACGCAAGAGGTCGAGGAGGCCACCAGCTTCGCAGCAGCCGACGTGATTTTCCGCACGTTGTTCTCGATCCCCATAGAGGATCGCATCGCGCAGGCCGTGTTCACCGAGTTCCGCGACTACCAGCGCACGCAGCCGATCCTGAACCTTGCCGCCTTCGTCAAAGGCCCCGCGTGGATGCCACGTTTGCACCGCGCCAGGACCAAGCAGACCGCACGCTCCATCCGTGCGCTGATCCGGCAGTTGACCGAGACCCGCATGGCGCAGATCAAGGACGGCACCGCGCCGGACGATCTGGCGACCAAGATCATGACCACGGCGGACCCTGAGACGGGCGAGACCTTCACCACCGAGGAAATGGTCGACCAAGTCGCCATCTTCTTCCTCGCAGGCCACGAGACCAGCGCGTCGGCTCTGGCATGGACGCTGTATCTTTTGGCGCTGTTCCCCGACTGGCAGGAAAAGCTGGCCGAGGAAGCGAAGGCGCTTGATGCGGGTTGCGACTTCAAGGTGATGTCGAAACTGCGTACTTCCCGCGATGTGTTTCGCGAGGCGCTGCGGCTTTATCCCCCCGTGCCGATGATGGTGCGGGAGTCCACATGCCCCGAACGCCTCCGCGACCGCGACATACAACCCGGCGCGCAGATGGTGATCTCGCCCTGGCACCTGCACCGGCATGAACGGCTCTGGGACAATCCCGACGGGTTCGACCCCGCGCGGTGGGCCACCGAGAACGGCAAGCAATGTATGCGCGAGGCGTTCATCCCGTTCTCCAGTGGTCCGCGCGTTTGCACCGGCGCGGGGTTCGCCATGGTCGAGGGGCCGCTGCTCTTGTCCATGCTGGTGCGCAACTTCCGGTTTGAGACCACCGAGCGCACCCCTGTTCCCGTGGCGCATTTGACCGTACGCTCCAAAGACGGGATTTGGCTGAAGCTGACGAGGAGAGCGCCCGATGCCTGACTATCGCAAGGGCGTCCGACCGCCATGGGCCGTAATCACTCTCTGCTTCGTGCTTGGGCTGCCGCTTCTTGGCGCGGGCAACGCGGATCGTGTGTTCTGGCAGCTGACTTCATCAGGTGAGCCGGTGCCGGGCCGCATTGTGGAGACACGCAGTCACCGCGTCTCGCCAAGTGACGGCTACCTGACATTCACGCCACGGGTGGAGTTCACCGACCCCGGAGGAGTGCTGCGGGAGATGAGCGTGAAATCCGGCTCCAGCCACTACAACTTCCGTAAAGGTGACCGGGTAACGGTGCTGTGGCGCGCGCAAGACCAGTCGATCGCGATTCAGGTGCCGTTCAAACGACATCTCGGGCTGGCAGCCGTGATGTGGACATTTACATTTGCCGGTGCTGTCATGGTGCTGGCGTCAATCTGGTTTATTGTCGTGCGCGGATTTACGCGCATTTCACAGCTAAGACGGCCCTAACGCTACGTTAAACCGTACCCGATTCGGCGATAAATTGCTCAGAATCCTCTAATATTCGCTGAAATTCAGACCTGTAAAATACCCTATTGCACTCCAAATTTTTGATTTGACGTAGCGTCATTTTTGTCGCACAAATCAGCGCAATTATAATTTAATCGTTATTTAACAAGATGTTAATTATTTGTTAACGAATCGGTATTCTCAGGTGTGGGGAATTTTTTTTACCGTTCCCCCCTGCTTTTTACGCTCTGATCCGCAATATTCCGCTTACTGACCGAAAGGAAAGCTGCCATGACGAATATTGCCGACACCTCAGAGCCTACTAAACGCCCGTTTGGTTTGCATTGGATGCCTCACTTTCGAATCGCGATTCCAACTCTTTCACGACGTGTGCATCTGAAACGCGCTATGGTGTCCTCCAATACGCTGGAGCGCGATGAGTTGGCGGAGTTGTTCGAGGCCGATCTATCCGGTTTAAGATGTCTGAATTTGATGAAGGAACGTAAAAACGTCGTTCACTTGGAAACGGCACGCTCCAGAACGCATTTCGGTGTTGGGCGTTCGTCTAAGACGATTTCAGGTCGTTCAACACAAAGAGTCTTATAGCAGAGGCCAGCCCTAGGTCAGGTGCGCGACTCGTGTCGATTTCGGCCGCCAGATCGTTGATCGGGCGGTCTTTTTCTTTGGCGATACGGCGGAATTCATACCAGAACTCGTCCTCAAGCGACACCGATGTGCGGTGCCCCTTGAGGGTCAGGGAACGTTTCAGCGGGCGGCTCATTTGTCCAGCTTGTGACCGTCGAGTTTGGAGCGCGCAGCAAGCTGCGCCTTCATGTCAGCCTGCTTTTGCTCTTTGGTGCGCCCGAATTTGAGCGCGTTGGCATCGCCCTGTGCCCGTTTGTCAGCGCGTGTGCGTTCCTTGCGAGCCTTGCTCAGGTTCTTGGCTTTCATTTCGGTCCAATCATATCTTCCGGCCGCACCACGCGGTCGAAGGTTTCCTCGTCCACCAAGCCAAGGGCAATCGCCTCTTCCTTGAGGGTCGTGCCGTTCTTATGCGCCGTCTTGGCGACTTTGGTGGCGTTGTCATAGCCGATGGTCGGCGCCAGCGCTGTCACCAGCATCAGCGACTCTTTCATCAGCTTGTCAATGCGTTCCTTGTTGGCCAGCGTGCCGACCACCATGTTGTCGGTGAAGCTGCCCGCCGCGTCGCCGAGTAGCTGCATGGACTGGATGACGTTGTAGCTCATCATCGGGTTGTAGACGTTGAGCTCGAAATGGCCTTGGCTACCAGCCATGCCCACAGCGGCATCGTTGCCCATGACGTGGATACACACCATGGTCAGCGCCTCGGCCTGCGTCGGGTTCACCTTGCCCGGCATGATCGACGAGCCCGGCTCGTTTTCCGGCAGTATCAACTCGCCCAGACCGGAGCGGGGGCCGGAGCCCAGAAACCGCATGTCGTTAGCAATCTTGAACATCGACGCGGCGACGGTTTTCAACGCGCCGGAGAACATGACCAGGGCGTCATGGGCGGCAAGTGCTTCGAACTTGTTGGGGGCGGTCACGAAGGGCAGCCCGGTGATGGCGGCGATTTCGGCCGCGACCTTTTCTGCAAAGCCTTTGCGGGTGTTCAGGCCCGTGCCGACCGCCGTGCCGCCTTGGGCCAGCTCGTAGATGTCGGGCAGGCACATTTCGACCCGCTCGATGCCCTTTTTCATCTGGTGCGCATAGCCGCCGAATTCCTGACCCAAAGTCAACGGCGTCGCGTCCTGCGTGTGGGTGCGGCCGATCTTGATGATGTCCTTGAATTCTTCGGATTTGGCTTCCAACGCCGCGTGCAGCTTGCGCAGCCCCGGCAGCAGCGTGTCGCGGGCCACCATGCCGATAGCGACATGCATCGCGGTGGGGAAAGTGTCGTTGGAGGACTGGCCCATGTTGCAATGGTCATTGGGGTGGACGGGTTTCTTGGACCCCATCTCGCCGCCCATGATCTCGATGGCGCGGTTGGAGATCACCTCGTTCGCGTTCATGTTGCTCTGCGTGCCGGAACCCGTTTGCCAGACCACCAGCGGGAAGTTGTCGTCGAACTTGCCGTCGATCACCTCCTGCGCCGCTTGCTGGATGGCAGGCGCAAGCTCCGCATCCAGATCGCCGAACTCCAGATTGACCGTCGCGGCGGCCTTCTTGATCACCCCAAGCGCCCGCACGATGGCCACGGGCTGCTTTTCCCAGCCAATCGGAAAATTCATGATCGAGCGCTGCGTCTGCGCCCCCCAATACTTGTCGGCAGGAACCTCCAGAGGGCCAAAGCTGTCGGTCTCGGTGCGCGTGTCGGTCATGGATCGTCCTTCCAGAAAATCAGGTTTTCCCCGATGTAGCGGGGTGCGGGCAGGATGACAATCGGGGGGAGCGCACCGGTTGCGCTAACAGGCGCTCAGGTCTTGCGAAACGCGTCCAGCGAGACCACGTCGGCGTCCTTGGCGGGCTTGCCCCTGGTGTCGTCTTTGCCCGTCTCCGCCTTGTCCAGATGCAGCGCTTCGGCAAGGTCCACGTCGGGCAGGTCCACCACCTCGTGTTCCTCCTCCTCGTCGTCCTGAGACTCGAACCGCAGGCCGAATTCCACGGACGGGTCGACAAAGGTGCGGATGGCGTCGAAGGGGATCGCCAAAGGCTCCGGATTGTCGCCGAAGTTCAGGGTGATCTGGAACCCGTCCGGGGCCACGATCAGGTTGTCGAACCAGTGTTGCACAACGATGGTCATCTCGGACGGGTAGCGGTCGAACAGCCAGTCGGCCATTTCCACATCCGGATGGCGGGTGTCAAAGGTTATGAAGAAATGGTGATCGCCCGGCAGGCCGTGTGCGCCGACATCTTCCAACACTTCGGCAATAAGCCCACGCATGGCGCGATGCATCTTGTTGCCATAGTCGATCGTGTCGGACATGTCGTCTCAGCCCCGCTGTGGTTGACCTTGGGTCTTACCATGCGCGGATTCGGAGGCGAGGGAAAGGGGGGTCAACCGGACCCTGTCAAAACCAGCCCGAGCGCCGCGCAGATGGGCAAAACGACCAGCATATCCCATTTGCGCCAGAGCATGAGGGCGCTGGCGACCAGTGCGATTGCCACGGGAACTGGCTGGATGCTGCCCGTCTCGAAGAACACCGCGCCCGCGAACCACAGCCCCAGATTGGCGATGACGCCCACCACGGCGGCGGTGATCGCGGTCAGGGCACCCGACAGGCGCGGCATGTGGCCGAGGCGGTCGATATAGGGCGCGCCCGCGAAGATCCACAGAAAGCACGGCGCGAAGGTCACCCAAAGCGTGACCAGCCCCGCCAGCAGCGCCAGCGCGGTGCCGCCCGCCTTGAACCCCGCCACCATGGCGACAAATTGCGTCACCAGGATCAGCGGGCCGGGGGTGGTCTCGGCCAGCCCCAAGGCGTCGACCATCTGCGCGGTGGTCAGCCAGCCGAAATCGCCCACCACCGCTTGCGTCATATAGGCCAGCACCGCGTAGGCCCCACCGAAGGTGACGACTGCAAGGGTGGAGAAGAACACCGCCATGTCGGTGAGGATGTCGGGCGCGTAGAGCATGAGCAGCGGCAGCGGTGCGAACCAGATCAGCAGCCAGAGTGCTACAGTATTCACGGTGCGCGCGGCGGGGGTTTTCGGGGCGGGCGCTCCGCCCTCAGCCTCGCCATTCAAGGCAACGGCACCGACCGCTGCCGCCAGCACGATAACCAACGGGAACGGCGCGTTCAGCACGAACAGCGCCAAAAAGCTGGCGACCGCTATTGCGATGTGGATGGGGCCGTTCAGCGCTTTCCGCGCCACCTTGATCAGCGCTTGGATCACGATCACCACAACGCAGGCCTTCACACCGATGAACAGCGATTGCACCAGCGGGAGCTGGCCGTAGATGCCGTAGGCCAAGGCTAGTCCGACGATCACCAACGCCCCCGGCACCACGAAGAGCAGCCCCGCCAAGAGCCCGCCAGACACCCCGCGCATCCGCCAGCCTGCATAGGTGGCAAGCTGCATCGCCTCCGGACCCGGCAGCAACATGCAAAAGGATAGCGCGCGCAAGAACTGCGCCTCGGTCAGCCACGGGCGGTCCTCGACCAGCTCCTTGTGCATCAACGCGATCTGCGCCGCAGGGCCGCCGAAGGACAACAGCCCGATGCGACCAAAGACGCGCAGCATCTCGGACAGGGGGATCATGCGCCCACAGACGAAAGGTGACCCTCGCCCTGTCCGTCCCGCGCCCAACGGTAGAGCGCGTCATAGAGCGCCATGCCTGCTTCCAATTGGGCGCTGTCGTCCTTGTATTGCCGCGACAAGCCGACCGATAGGGCCAGCAATCCCGCAGCTTCCGGAGCCAGATCGTGACGGTTCGTATCCGCCGCGCGGATCACCGTGGCCATGGTTTGCAACGGCTCCGTGTCGAGCTTGAAGGCGTCCAGCATGGTGTCGAAGCTGCACCGCTCGCCGACGTGCGAAAACGCAACGCCCTCTACGTCGAACGGTGTTGCGCCGAATTTCTCGGCCACCGCCGGCACCTCGGACGGAGGGACGAACATAAACTGCGCCGACGGGTCGACAAAGCGCCGGATCAGCCATGGGCAGGCGATGCGGTCGATCTTCGGGCGGTGGCGCGTGACCCATAGCGGCGCAGGAATCGCGGCGGCAGGGATCAGCGGAAGCCCCGCATCCCGCCACGCATAAATGCCGCCTTCCAGCGCCTCTGCCGCGATGCCTTTGGCCCGCAAGAATGCCGCCGCCCCGTGGCTGAGTTTCAGGCCTTTCTGGCAGACCACCACCACAGGACCTGCGCCGTCAAAGCCGCCGATTTCAGGATGCGGCCAGCGTCGCGCGGTGGGGATCAGACGCGGATCATCCGCGAAGTCAGCGTCGATACAGACATCCAGTATGGTCGGCGCGTCGGGCGTGCCGATCAGGCGCATCAGTGCCGTGGGAGAGATTTCGGAAAAGCCAGCCATGGTAAAGTACCCCGTTTTTCGGTTTCAGAAGGGTACGAACATTCGGCTGTCGCCTCACGGGGCGTCGCGGGATCCCCATGAGGGCAGGGTGCCTCGGGCGGGCGCGTGGGTCAAGCCCTGTAGGGGCAGCCATGGGCCTCGTTGCTGTCTGCGGGGGCCTGATCGCGCCGCTCGTCCAGCCCGTAGTCGCGGATAACCGAGCCGATGCGCAGGCGGTAACCCTCGAATACGCCGCTGCGGCCTGCCTTTTGGGCCGAGCGATGCTCGGACAATGTGCGCCAGTTGGCAAGCGCGTCTTCGTCGCGGAAGAAGCTCAGCGACAGCATCTTGGACGGGTCGGTGATCGACTGGAACCGCTCGACCGAGATGAAGCCGTCGACCTGCTCCAGCAGCGGGCGCAGGTCGGCGGCGATGTCGAGATAGGCGGTTTTCCGGCCCTCGGCGGGGATGACTTCGAAGATGACGGCGATCATGCGGGGCTCCCATGTGGTGCGCTTGCCAGCTTCAGGAAGGTGCGGTCCTCGCGCAAGATGAACTTTTCGGTCTGGGCGAATTCGTAGTTTTCACGGCCCAGCGGATCGGCGGCAAGGCGGGCGCGATAGGCTTCGTAGTCGGCAAGCGAGGGGATGTTGTAGACGCCGTAGGCCAGCGTCGAGGAGCCTTCGTGCGGCGCGTAGTATCCGATCAAATCCGCCCCGTTGCGCGGGATGGCCTGACCCCAGTTCCGGGCGTATTGCTCGAACTGGGCGCGTTTGGTGGGGTCGATCTGGTAGCGGATGAAACAGGTCAGCATTGGGGTATCTCCTTTTGCCCTGTTCTAGCCTGCCTGCTGACGTGAATGGTTCGGCACAGGCCGAACTATGCTTGCAATTTCATGTCGCCCATGGTTCGGTCTACCCCGAACCATGGAGTGCAGAACATGAAAGACGGCCCCGACATTGCCCGCATCGCGAACCTCATCGGCGACCCCGGTCGCGCCAACATGCTGGCCGCCCTGATGAGCGGCAAGGCCCTGACTGCCGGAGAGCTGGCGAGCGAGGCGGGGATCAGGGGGCAGACCGCCTCCGGCCACCTGACGCGGCTGGAGGAGGGCGGGCTGATCCAGCGGGACCGGCAGGGGCGGCACCACTATTTCCGGCTGGCCGATGGCGACGTGGCGCAAGTGCTGGAGGCGCTGATGGGGCTGGCGGCCAAGAACGGCCAGCTGCGCACCCGCACCGGCCCGCGCGATCCGGAACTGCGTCATGCAAGGGTGTGCTACAACCATCTGGCTGGCAATTTGGGGGTGCTGCTTTACGACGGGCTGAAGGCTCGCGGCGTACTGGTGGGCGAGGGCGACGACATAGCGCTCAGCGATGCGGGGCGGGCCGAGATGGCGGCGCTTGGCATCGACCTGTCGGCCAAATCGCGCAGCCCCGAGTGCAAATCCTGCCTCGACTGGTCCGCGCGGCGGTCGCATCTGGCGGGGCGGCTGGGGCGTGGCATACTGGATCATATGTTTGCCCAAGGCTGGGCCTCGCGGCCCGAAGGCACGCGCATCGTGCGGTTTACCGGCTTGGGCGAGGCGGCGTTTCGCAAGGCGTTTAACTTTTGAGAAGGAAAACAACTCATGATCAAATACATCTACCCTGACGGAAGCCATTGCTACCGTGCCTTGCACAGCACCCATGCCGTCTTCCGCGATGAGCAAAACCGTCTGATCGCGCGAGCGCGTAAGACGGAGGGCAACTACTATGAATTCGAGATCGCCGGCTTTGAGTTGCTGGAGACGGGTGTAAAGTATGACTGATGGGGGGAATTAGCGCAGGTTTCTGTTGCCAGGTACCTGCAAACCCCGCCTTAAGCTGCTAGGCCTAAGGGCTTAAGTTTTCAATAGTTCCGACTGCTTACGCAGCCATCGCCATTGGAGCTTTGTTGTCGTTTGCAACTAGCTTTAGTGTACCGATAACGGTGGTAACTCACCGAGACAAAGCAAACCCCTTTAGACGTCCGTCGATCCTATTTCGACCCCATGGTCCCCAAACGAGGGAGTATTGGTGGAGTCGCCGGGTACCGCCCCCGGGTCCGATCCGCTTATTACGAGCGCGTTTATGTCCATAGTCCCCGAAGAGACATCCCATATATAGGAGCCGCTGCTGCACATTACAATCACCGTGACCAGCGCCGCCCGCGATTTTTGGACGGCTCCGGGGCAGGACAAAATGTCCGATGCCGCCAGCGGGCCTGTGCTCTGCCGGTCCCGCATGTCATAAGGTGCGACGTGCGATCAAGACCACCTCAAGAGGCCCAGAATGACCAGCTACAAACCGGCGCAGGACTGCAACTCGATGGCGGAGCTGCGTTTGGAGATCGACGCGATCGACATGGCGCTTGTGGACTTGCTGGCGAGGCGCGCGGGCTATATCGACCGCGCGGTCGATTTGAAGCCGACGGAAGGGCTGCCCGCGCGTATTCCCGCGCGGGTCAATGAGGTGTTGGCCAATGTGAGCAAACGCGCCGCCGAAAGCGGCCTCGACCCCCAGCTTGCCGAAACCCTCTGGACCGAGCTGATCGAGTGGTCGATCCAGCGCGAAAGCGACACGCTGGGGGGCTAGATCACGCCCATCGCCCGCATCGCGTCCGCCACCCGCACGAAGCCTGCAATGTTGGCACCAAGGACATAGTCCCCGGGCGCGCCGTATTCGTCGGCCGTCTCGTGGCAGGCCGCGTGAATGTTGGTCATGATCTCTTCGAGCTTGCTTTCCGTCTTGGCGAAGGTCCAGCTGTCGCGGCTGGCGTTTTGCTGCATCTCAAGGGCGGAGGTGGCGACGCCACCGGCATTTGCGGCCTTGCCCGGCGCGAACAGAACCTTTGCTTGCTGGAACAAGTGCACGGCCTCGGGTGTGCAGGGCATGTTGGCGCCTTCGGCGACGGCGATCACGCCGTTCTCGACCAGCGTCTTGGCGTCGCTGCCGTTCAATTCGTTCTGGGTCGCGCAAGGCAGGGCGATGTCGCACGGCACGTCCCAGATTTGCCCGCCCGCGACGTAGTGGGCCTTGCCGCCCCGCAACTCCACATATTCGGAAATGCGGCCGCGCTTGCCCTCCTTGATCTGCTTTACAAGGTCCAGATCGATGCCGTCTTCATCCACGACATAACCGGCGGAATCAGAGCAGGCGACGATTTTGCCGCCGAAGGACAGGACCTTCTCCATGGCGTAGATCGCCACGTTGCCGGAGCCGGAGACGATGCAGCGCATCCCCTCCATATCCTTGCCCTGCTGGGCCAGCATGGAGCGCACGAAAAACGCGGTGCCGAAACCCGTCGCTTCCTTGCGGGCGCGGGAGCCGCCATAGGCCAGACCTTTGCCGGTCAGAACCCCCGCCTCGAACCGGTTGTTGAGGCGCTTATACATCCCGAACATATACCCGATTTCGCGTGCACCCACGCCGATGTCACCTGCGGGCACATCGACATATTCGCCGATATGGCGGTGCAGCTCGATCATGAAGGACTGGCAGAAGCGCATGATTTCGCGGTCCGACTTTCCTTTGGGATCAAAGTCGGAGCCACCCTTGCCGCCGCCGATGGGCATGCCGGTCAGGGCGTTTTTGAACGTCTGTTCAAAACCCAGGAACTTGATGATCCCGACATTCACCGAAGGGTGGAAGCGGATGCCGCCCTTGTAGGGGCCAAGGGCCGAGTTGAACTGGACCCGGAAGCCGCGATTGATCTGCACCTGATCCTTGTCGTCGATCCACGGCACGCGGAAAATGATCTGGCGTTCCGGCTCGCAGATGCGTTCGATCAAGGCTTCGTCGGAATATTCCGGATTTCGCGTGATCACACGACCCAGACTTTCCAGCACCTCCCGCGCGGCCTGGTGGAATTCCGGCTCGCCTGCGTTGCGGTGCAAAACGGTGCTGAGAATGGGCTGGAGCTTTTCGTCGATGGCGTTCACGGGCAGATTCTTTCAATGTATTTATTCAACGTCACCACGCCAGTTTTGTCCCCTATGCGCAATGGCAAAAGGTGAGACATATTCTCGCGTCGTGCGGCTCGGTCGGTGAAGAAAGCTGAGGGAATGTGCGGCAGCCACCTTGTCCGGTGGCTGCCTTGTTTTTTTAGAATCCGGCCTGAATGCGCTCGAAGGCTTCGGATTGCTTGTCACGCAACTCGCGCGACATGGGCAATTGTGCCAGCAGCGGGCCGGAGGCCTCGCCCAGACCGGCGGCGTCCAACTCCTCGGCACTGATCGACGCCAGTGCGGCGGCATTGGCGTGGCCGAAGCCTTGCGACAGCAGGGCCTCGGTGGTTTCGGGCGCCAGAATCGCGTTGATGTAGTCATATGCCTTGTCTTCGGAGCCCTGCGCGTCCTTCATGTTGACGTAGCCGCACAGCCAGACCGAGCTGCCCTCCTTCGGGGAACGCTCGAACGCGATGGGACGGCCTTCCTCCTTCATGGTGGGATAGGTTTCGTTCCATGCCCACGAGATCAGCACCTCGCCAGACGCCATCAGCTGCGACAGTTCCGCGGGGTCGGTCCAGTAGGTGCGCAGGTTGCCATGCGCCTGACGCAGCCAGTCGGAGGCGGCCTCGAATTGCTCGTCACTGGCGTTGGTCCAGTCCGACGTGCCGGTGGCGAGATAAGCAAGCGCGTAGGCGTCGTCCACGTTATCGGGGATCGACAGGCGACCGGCATATTCCGGCGACAGGAACACGTCGAGGGTGGACACGGTCTCGGCAGAGATTTCATCGGGGTTGTAGGCAATCGCCGTGGTGCCGAAATCGGTGGGGACGAAATAGACCTCGGAGGTTTCGGTGACCTCCTGGCCCATCAGGGTCGCGTCGATATCGGTGATGGCGGGGATCTTGCTGACGTCCCAAGGCTCGACGATGCCAGCCTCGATCCACTTGTTCACGGAGCCGGAGCATACATGCGTCACGTCGGTCTGAAAGCCGGAGACGATCTTCTGGAACGCCTCTTCCTCGTCACCGAAGAACGCGAAAGTGGGGGAGTCGCCATGCGCGGCGGAGTAGGGGATGTGGAAATCGGGGTTTTCGAAGCCCGAATAATCGAAGACCAGAAGCTCCGGATCGGCGGCCAGCGCGGCGGTCGCGGTCAGAGCGGCGGCACTGGTGCCGAGCAGTTTGGTGAGGCGTGTCATTAGGGCAGTCTCCCGATTGAAAATAAGCGATATTGGGAGCGGAGCGTAGGCGAGGCTTAGACCCTCGGCAAGCCGAAAAAACAGTGGCCTAGCGGCTGGCCATGACGTCATCGGCCAGCGACATCGTGTAAGCCTCCAGCGTGCTGAGCGCGGCGTCGGCCTGCGTCGCGTCACGGGCCTCCAGCGCGTCGGCGATCTGGCTGTGCAGCGCCACGATCCGCTCGCGGGATCGGGCGGTGAAGGTGATCATGTTCATCAGCGGCTGCATCGCCTCGACTGCGCCCGCCAACTGGTAGGACATCACCGGATTTTGCGCCCCGTCGACCAGCGCGCGGTGGAACGCGATGTCGGAGGCGCAGAACGCTTCGTCGCTGAGGCCGGGTTGGGACTGGCGGAAGATTTCCGCCCGCATGGTTGCCAGATGGTCGGGGCTGCGGCGCTGCGCGGAAAGCTGGGTGCAGGCGCGCTCCAGCGCGAAGCGGGCTTCGCAGGCGGTGACGATAGAGACCTCGTTCATCGACAACAGCAGCGTGGATGTGGTGATCTGCTGGGCGTAGGCATCGGGGTAGGTGAGGTGGTTGACGAACGCCCCGCCCGTCGCCCCGCGCTGCGTGCGGATCAGGGCTTGGGCGGCCAGCCGTTTCAGCGCCTCGCGCACGGTGGGGCGGGAGACGTTGAATTGCTCTGCCAGCTCGGCCTCCGAGGGCAGGCGTGCGTCCACGATCAACTCCCCCGCGATGATGGCGTCGCGGATGGAGGCGGCGATCTGGGCCGACAGATCGGCAGGCTTGTTTGCGGAATTTTTCATCGGCCCCGTTCGGAATATCAATTGTCAGACATATAAAACTCTGACAACCTACCCTAACAGTTGGAAGCAGGGGCGCAACGCGGATGTGGGCGGATCGGATCAGGGCGATGACGGGGGCGCATTGGCTGGCGCTGTTCGGGCTGATCGTGCTGTCATGGGGTGCGCTCTATGCCATGTCGGTCCCGCCGGAGCTGCGGCTGCTTGAGCAAGTCTATGGCCGCGACTTCTGGGTTGCGCTGTGCACCATCACCCCCGATGCCGCCGGGTATTTGCGTATGGTGCTGATGTGGTCGCTGATGTCGGCGGCGATGATGGCCCCCACGGTTCTGCCCGCTTTGGCCACCTATGACGACCTGTCCCATGTCAGCGACCGCGCGAATTTCGGCGCTTTGGTCGGGGGTTATCTGGGCGTTTGGTTCGGCTTTTCGGCGCTGGCCGCAGGCTTGCAGATGGCTTTGTTCCAAGCGGGCCTGATCGGCGCGTTCGGGGATAGCCTGTCGGTGTGGCTGTCTGTGGCGCTTCTGGCGCTGGCGGGGCTCTACCAGTTCTCGCCCCTGAAAGAGGCCTGCCTGAGCAAGTGCCGCCAGCCGATGACATTCTTCATGCAGCATTTCGACGAAGGCCCGTGGCGCAACGGCGTGCGCCTTGGCTTGGTCTGCCTGGGCTGCTGCTGGGCCTTGATGCTTCTGGCTTTCGTCGGCGGCGTGATGAGCCTTGCCTTCATGGGCCTCGCCACCGCGATCATGGTGCTGGAAAAGCTGCCTGATCTGGGGCGATATATAACGAAACCTTTGGGGGTGATCTTGCTGCTGTCGGCGGCAGGCACCCTCGTGAGCGCAATTTAAGGGAAAGGACACCACTATGGCGTTGGACACACAAGAGCTTGGAACTGTTCCGTGGAACATCAAGGGCGAGCTTATTCTGAACTGCAACTGCACCGTGTTTTGCCCCTGCGTGGTGTCGCTGGGCAAGCATCCCCCGACTGAGGGCTACTGTCAGGCCTGGCTGGGCATCCGCATTGACGAGGGCCATTACGGCGACGAAGACCTGTCCGGCATGGCCGTCGGCATGTTGATGGACATTCCCGGCAATATGGGGCGCGGCAACTGGAAGGCGGCGGCGTTCATCGACGATCAGGCCAGCGACGCGGCCTATGCAGGGCTGGAGGCGATCCTGTCCGGCGCCGCCAAAGGCACCACCGGCCTGTTCCGGATGCTGGTGGGCGAATATCTGGGCGCGGAGCGCGCGCCGGTGTCGTTCACCAATGAAGGCAATGTCCGCCGCCTGATGGTCGGCAAGAAGATACAGGGCGAGGTCGTGCCGGTCTCGGGCAAGGACGGCAAGGACATGGTGATCACCAACACCGAATACTGGATGGGGCCGGATATCACCGTGGCCACCGCCAACAAGGGCAAGGTGCGGGCGTTCGGGCGGGTCTGGGACTTCGACGGACGCTCTGCCGAGATCTGCCAGATCGACTGGGGAGGACCTGCGCCAAAATGATTACCGTCGAGTATTGCCGCATGATGGCCCGCTACAACGCGTGGCAGAACCGCGGGCTGATGGAGGCGATGAAGTCGCTCAAAACCGCCGAGCTGACGAAGGACCGCAAGGCGTTTTTCGGCTCGATCTTCGGGACGGCGAACCATTTGCTGTGGGCCGACCGGCTGTGGATGTCGCGGTTCGACGGCAGGTTGGCCCCGAAAGGGGGCATTGCGGACAGCACGACCTTGCATGACAACCTGCAACTCTACCTTGGCGACCGGATGCGCACCGACGCGCAGATCACCCGATGGGCGGCGGGGCTGAAACAGATCGGCCTCTACGGCCCGCTGACATGGTATTCCGGTGCTGCGGGGCGACAGATGAGCGAGCCGAAGGCGGTTTGCATCACGCATTTCTTCAACCACCAGACCCACCATCGCGGCCAAATCCATGCGATGCTGACGGCGGCGGGCCATAACCCCGGCGACACGGATCTGGTGTTCATGCCGGATGACGCCTGATGCCTGTCGTGCTGGTCGCCCTGCTGGCTATCGCCGGTTTCATCTGGTGGAGCTGGGGTCGCAAGCGGGCGGGGGACGAGGTGTCCTACCGGCTCGACAAGCTGCTGTTCCGGCGCAAGCCGTGCAAGTGGCAGCCCACGGGCAACGGCAAGGGCGCTTTGAACGAATTTCGCTGCGATACCTGCGGGGTGTCGGCCTATAGCCGCTCGGCCAAGGGGCCGGTCGACTGCAAACGCAACCTCAGAGGGGGTCTGTAGCACATGGCCACGATCGCACCATCGCGCCGCGTACGCCGGACGCCGTTCTCGGACGGGGTCGAGGCGGCAGGCGTCAAGGGATACACCGTCTATAACCATATGCTGTTGCCGACGGTGTTCCGCTCGGTCGAGGGGGATTACCACCACCTGAAATCCGCCGTGCAGGTCTGGGATGTCGCCTGCGAGCGTCAGGTGGAACTGCGTGGCCCCGACGCGGGACGGTTGATGCAAATGCTCACCCCGCGCGACCTGCGGGGGATGCTGCCGGGGATGTGCTACTACGTGCCGACGGTGGATGAAACCGGCGGCATGCTGAACGATCCGGTGGCGCTCAAGCTGTCGGATGATCGCTATTGGGTGTCCATCGCGGATAGTGATATGTTGTTGTGGGTCAAAGGGTTGGCCTACGCACTTCATCTGGATGTGATCGTGGACGAGCCGGACGTCTCCCCCTTGGCCATTCAGGGGCCTCAGGCGGACGCATTGGCCGCGCGGGTGTTCGGCGACGGGGTGAAAGACCTCCGCTTCTTCCGCTACGGCTATTTCGACTTTCAGGGTCACATGATGCTGGTGGCGCGGTCCGGCTATTCCAAGCAAGGCGGCTTCGAGATTTATGTCGAAGGGACCGAGAAAGGCATGCCGCTGTGGAATGCGTTGATGGAGGCGGGCCGTGATCTGGACGTCCATGCAGGCTGCCCCAACCTGATCGAGCGGATCGAGGGCGGGATGCTGTCCTATGGCAACGATATGACCCGCGACAACACCCCGCATGAATGCGGGCTGGGTCGGTTCTGCTCGACGCAAACCGCCATCGGTTGCGTGGGGCGCGATGCGCTGCTGCGGGTGGCCAAGGAAGGCCCCGTGAAACAAATCCGCGCGCTCAGCATTGAGGGAGACATACCGCCCTGCGACCGGCTGTGGAAAATCACCGCCAAGGACAAGGTGATCGGGCAGGTCACTTCGGCGGCGAAGAGCCCCGATTTCGGCACCAATGTCGCCATCGGCATGGTGCGGATGACCCACTGGGACGATGGCACGCAGGTGCAGGTGGAAACGCAAGACGGGCCGCGCATGGCGACGGTCTATGAAGAATTCTGGATTTAGAGGAGAGAGCCCATGTTTAACGCACTGATCGTCGAAAAGGATGAAGAGGGCAAGACAAGTACCTCTGTCCAAAGCATTTCCTTGGATCGCCTGCCGGAGGGTGAGGTGACGGTCGCGGTGGAATACTCCACCGTGAACTACAAGGACGGGCTGTGCATCGGGCCCGGTGGCGGCTTGGTGCGGAACTACCCGCATATTCCCGGCATCGACTTCGCGGGCACCGTCGAGGCGTCGGATGACGACCGCTACAAGCCCGGCGACAAGGTGGTGCTGACCGGCTGGCGCGTGGGCGAGGCGCATTGGGGCGGCTACTCCCAGAAGGCCCGCGTGAAGGCCGACTGGCTGGTGCCGCTGCCTGATGGCTTGGACACACGGCAGGCGATGGCGGTGGGCACGGCGGGCTTCACCGCGATGCTGGCGGTGATGGCGCTGGAGGATCACGGCATCAAGGACGGCCCTGTGCTGGTTACGGGGGCCGCAGGCGGTGTTGGCTCGGTGGCGACGGCCATTCTGGCTAATCTGGGCCATGAGGTTGCGGCAGTGACGGGGCGGCCCGAGACGGCTGACTACCTCAAAAGTCTGGGTGCGACCCGGATCGTGCCCCGCGAGGAGTTGAACGAGACGACCAAACGCCCGTTGGAGGCCGAGACATGGGGCGGCTGCGTCGACGCGGTGGGCGGCGTGATGCTGGCCCGCCTGCTGGGGCAGATGAAATACGGCGCGTCGGTCTCCGCCGTGGGGCTGGCAGGCGGCGCGGCCTTGCCTGCCACGGTGATCCCGTTCCTGTTGCGCGGCGTGAACCTGCTGGGCATCGACAGTGTGATGCAGCCTTACGACAACCGCCTGCGGGCCTGGAAGCGGATTGCGAAAGACCTGCCGATGGACAAGCTCGACGCCATGGTTCAGCCCGCGACGCTGGCGGATCTGCCCAAGCTGGGCAAGGATATCCTGAAAGGTCAGGTCAAAGGNGGGGCTGGCAGGCGGCGCGGCCTTGCCTGCCACGGTGATCCCGTTCCTGTTGCGCGGCGTGAACCTGCTGGGCATCGACAGTGTGATGCAGCCTTACGACAACCGCCTGCGGGCCTGGAAGCGGATTGCGAAAGACCTGCCGATGGACAAGCTCGACGCCATGGTTCAGCCCGCGACGCTGGCGGATCTGCCCAAGCTGGGCAAGGATATCCTGAAAGGTCAGGTCAAAGGCCGCGTCGTCGTCGACGTGAACGCCTGACAAATCCTGTCGGGCGATCCGGTTGCGCTGCAACCCGCCCTCCTGTTACGGTTTTGCGAAGAGGCGGTCGGGCAATCGGCCCGCCGCCTCTAAAAGCATACGGAGATTCAACAGCTTGGGTCTGTCCCAAGTGGCGGTTTTCGAAATCAGGAGGGACCGATGTTTCACAAAATTATGGTACCGATCGACCTGGCCCATAGCGATAAGATGGGCAAATCCCTGCAATGCGCAGCGGAACTTGCCAAGACCCACAAGGCAGAGCTGTGCTTCGTTGGCGTAACGTCCAGCGTACCTGGCAAGGTGGCGCACAACCCGAAGGAATATGCGCAAAAGCTCGACACATTCGCGCAGGAACAGGGCAAGGCGCACGGCGTTCCGGCGTCGTCCCATGCGATGACCAGCCACGATCCGGCGGTCGATCTGGACAAGACCTTGCTGCGGGCCGTTGACGATACAGGCTCCGATTTGGTCGTTATGGCCACACACACACCGGGCTTCGGGGAGTACATTTGGTCATCGCACGGGGGCCATCTGGCCCAGCATGCGAAGGCGTCCGTCTTCTTGGTGCGCTGATAACAAAAGAAAAAACAGGGAGACCATTACATGGTCGATGAAACGGAATTTGAAGGAATCCGTCCGCCGGACGGGGAGTCGGATCTGATAGATACGGATTACGAGATCGGGCAGGACAACGTGGAAGGCTCCGTCGGGCCGTTCGGGTTCGACATCCACAACCCGGTATTCGCCATATCAGGCGTCGCCATCGTGGCATTCGTGTTCTACACGCTGGCCTTGCCGGAGCAATCGGGGGCCGTCTTCACATGGCTCTTCGGGGCGGTGACGAAGGGCTTTGACTGGTTCTTCATCGGCGCGGCAAACATCTTTGTGCTGTTCTGTCTGCTGCTGATCGTGCTGCCCTTGGGCAATGTGCGACTGGGCGGCAAGGAGGCAGTGCCGGATTATTCCTATGTCGGGTGGTTCGCGATGCTGTTTGCCGCCGGTATGGGCATCGGGCTGATGTTCTACGGCGTTTCGGAGCCGATGAGCCACTTCTCCAGCTCGTTTGGCGGCGTGGTCTCCGAGGGTGGCGCGCGCACCGACTGGGCTCCGCTTGGCGGTGCTGGCGGCGATCAGGACGAGGCCATACGCCTTGGCATGGCGGCGACGATTTTCCACTGGGGCCTGCACCCATGGGCAATTTACGCGGTCGTGGCGCTGAGCCTTGCATTGTTCACCTATAACAAGGGCCTGCCTTTGACGATCCGCTCCGCGTTCTACCCGATCTTCGGGGATCGCGTCTGGGGCTGGACCGGCCACATCATCGACACGCTGGCGGTGTTTGCCACGCTGTTCGGTCTGGCGACATCGCTGGGCTTCGGGGCCACGCAGGCCAATGCGGGGCTGAACGAGCTGTTCGGCGTGCCGATCGGTGGCACCACGCAGGTGATCCTGATTTCCGTCATTACCGCGATTGCGCTGATCTCGGTTGTGCGCGGTCTGGACGGCGGGGTGAAGATCCTGTCCGAGATCAATATGGGGCTGGCCTTCCTGCTGCTCCTGTTCGTGTTGATCGTCGGGCCGACTGTCGCCATCCTGACGGGCTTTGCCGACAGCCTTCTGGCCTATGTCCAGTATCTGCCCGGCCTGGCCAACCCCATCGGCCGTGAGGACACCAACTTCGTGCAGGGCTGGACCTCGTTCTACTGGGCGTGGTGGATCAGCTGGTCGCCTTTCGTCGGCATGTTCATCGCCCGCGTCAGCCGTGGCCGCACCGTGCGCGAGTTTGTGATCTGCGTTCTGCTGATCCCGAGCCTCGTCTGCGTGCTGTGGATGAGCGTCTTCGGTGGCACTGCCATCCAGCAAGTCGTGGTCGACGGCTACACCGCTGCGCAGGATGCACCGCTTGAGCTGAAGCTGTTCAAGATGCTGGACGAGTTGCCGCTGACCCAGATTACTTCGTTGATCGGGATCATTCTGGTGATTGTGTTCTTCGTCACCTCGTCGGATTCCGGCAGCCTCGTGATCGACACGATCACGGCGGGCGGAAAGATCGACGCGCCGGTGCCGCAGCGTGTGTTCTGGTGCATCTTCGAGGGCGCGGTGGCGATTGTGCTGCTGTTGTCGGTCGGCGGATTGAAATCGCTGCAATCCATGGTGATTTCGACGGGACTGCCGTTCACGGTGGTTTTGCTGATGATGTGCTGGGCGATCTTCAAAGGACTTCAAACCGAAGAGCGCTAGACGTAGCCCATTGAAAACCTTGAAAGCTCCGGCCACAGTGCCGGAGCTTTTGTTTTTGGGAGGGTCACATGGCGAAACTCGATCTGGATTTCGTGCGGGCGCAATTCCCCGCCTTCGAGGTGCCTTCGTTACAAGGTCAGGCGTTCTTCGAGAACGCCGGTGGATCCTATACCTGCCGGCAAGTCATTGACCGGCTGCACCGCTTCTACACCGAGCGCAAGGTTCAGCCCTACGCGCCCTATGAGGCGTCGACCCTTGGCGGCGCAGAGATGGACGAGGCACGGGCGCGGCTGTCCGCGATCCTTGGCGTCGAGGGGGACGAGCTGTCCTTTGGCCCGTCCACCACGCAGAACACTTATGTTCTGGCGCAGGCCTTTGCGCAGTGGATGCAACCGGGCGACGCGATTATCGTGACCAATCAGGACCACGAGGCCAATTCCGGTCCGTGGCGGCGCTTGGCCGACCGCGGGTTCGAGGTGCGCGAGTGGAAGATCAACCCCGAGACGGGCCATCTGGCCCCCGCCGATCTGGCGAACCTCTTGGACGACAAGGTGCGGCTGGTGGCGTTCCCGCATTGCTCCAACGTCGTAGGGGAAATCAACGACGTCGCCGCGATCTGCGCCCAAGTGCATCAGGCGGGGGCGGTGGCCTGTGTCGACGGCGTGTCCTACGCGCCGCACGGGCTGCCGGATGTGGGCAAGTTGGGGGCGGATATCTACCTGTTCTCGGCCTACAAGACCTACGGGCCGCATCAGGGGATCATGGTGATCCGCCGCGATCTGGGGATGCAGCTGCCGAACCAAGGCCACCATTTCAACGGTGACAGTCTGTTTAAGCGGTTCACCCCTGCGGGGCCGGACCACGCGCAGGTCGCGGCCAGCGCGGGCATGGCGGATTATATCGACGCATTGTATGACCACCATATCGGCGGTGATGCTGCCCCTGCGGCCAAAGGAGCGGCGGTACACGATTTGATGCAGGCGCACGAGCGCGAGCTGCTGCAACCGCTGCTGGACTACGCGTCGGCCAAGAACTCCGTGCGGTTGATCGGGCCGGACAAGGCGGCTTCACGGGCACCGACCGTTGCGCTGGCCTTACAAGCGAACGCAGAGGAAGCAGCGGCGCAACTGGCACCGCACGGTATCATGGCAGGCGGTGGCGATTTCTACGCAGGCCGCGCGCTGGAGGCGATGGGCGTTGACATGGACCGCGGCGTGCTGCGGTTGTCTTTTGTGCATTATACCTCCCGCGCAGAGGTTGACCGTCTGATAGACGCACTAGATCACGTGCTATGAGCGATACACCGATCCTGTTCTGGTTCCGCCGCGACCTGCGGCTGGGCGACCATGAAGGCCTCAGTGCGGCGGCCAAGACCGGCCGACCCGTGATCCCCGTTTTTATCCATGACGAAGTGGTCGAGACTCACGGCGCCGCGCCGAAATGGCGGCTGGGGCTGGGGGTGGAGCATTTTGCGAAGACGCTGGAGGACATCGGCTCGAAGCTGGTCCTGCGGCGCGGCAAGGCGCTTGACGTTCTGCGCGACCTGATAAGCGAGACAGGGGCAGGGGCCGTGTGGTGGTCGCGGGCCTATGACCCTGACGCCATCGCGCGGGATAAAGGCGTCAAGGAAGCCCTGAAAGATGACGGCATCGACGCGCAAAGTTTCAAAGGCCATGTGCTGTTCGAGCCGTGGACCGTGGAAACCAAAACGGGCGGGTTCTACAAGGTCTACAGCCCGATGTGGAAATCCGTGCGCGGGCGGGAGCTTGCAGCGGATATTTCGGCGGTGAGCGAACTATGCACGCCACAATCATGGCCCGCGTCTGATGACATCGCAGACTGGCAGATGGGCGCGGCGATGCAGCGCGGCGCGGATATCGTGGCCAAGCATGTGGCGGTGGGCGAGCAGGAAGCCTCCACCCGTCTGGCGACATTCATCCGCGACCGCATCGACGACTACAAACAGGCCCGCGACCAGATGGCGGAGCGCGGCACCTCCATGCTGTCGGAGAACCTGACCTATGGCGAAATTTCCCCCCGTCGTTGCTGGCACGCAGGCTGGCGCGCGGTGCATGAGGGCAAGTCGGGGGCGGAGACGTTTCTGAAAGAGCTGGTCTGGCGGGAATTTGCCTACCATCTGGCCTACCACACCCCACGCATCATGGACAAAAACTGGCGCGAGGAATGGGATGCCTTCCCGTGGAAGGACGACGAACGCGCCGCCGAGATCAAGGCGTGGAAACAGGGCCGTACGGGCATCCAGCTTGTCGATGCCGCCATGCGGGAGATGTATGTCACCGGCTACATGCACAATCGCGGTCGGATGATCGTGGCGTCCTATCTGACGAAGCACCTGATGACCCACTGGAAGGTGGGGCAGGCGTGGTTCGACGATTGCCTGATCGACTGGGATCCGGCCTCCAACGCAATGGGATGGCAGTGGTCGGCGGGCTCCGGCCCGGACGCGACCCCCTATTTCCGGGTGTTCAATCCGGCGACGCAGGCCGAGAAGTTCGACGAGGACCGCACCTACCGTGCGCGCTATCTGGGGGAAGTGTTCAAGGATCACGGCGAGGAGGCGGAGGATTATTTCAAAGCAATCCCGAAGTCGTGGAACATGGCGATCACCGACGACTATCCCGAACCCGTGGTGGCGTTGGACGAAGGGCGGCAGAGGGCGCTCGACGCCTATAAAAACCGCGACGGGTGACTTGATGGCAAATCACGACCGCGTTGCTTTACTTGAGTAATTTCGGGCTATCTGTCAGAATTCACGAAATCGCTTGGTTTGGGAGGCTGGGCATGAATGTTCTGAGCGGCGATGCTTTGATACAAGAGGTGCTGACGCACACGCAGGGGCAACAGGGTTTGCCGCGCTATTTCACACAGGCGTTCGCCACGGCGCAGAAGATGCGGGCAGGGCGGCTTGACATGAAGCTGCCCGATGGCCGCATGTTCCGCGCCGAGGGCCGCGAGCCGGGCATTTGCGCCGAAATCGACATTCACAACAACGACCTGTTCGCCCGCTTGATCCGCGAAGGTGATCTGGGTTTCTGCGACGCCTATCTGGACGGCTGGTGGACCACGCCCGACTTGCAGGCTTTCATGGACCTGATGCACGCCGATAACGAGGAGGTCTATGACGGCTTCCCCGGCCTCGGGCTGCTGCGGGCCTATGAAAAAATGCGGTTCTGGATGCAGCGCAATTCACGCGAGCAGGCGCGTAAGAACATCAGCTACCATTACGATCTGGGTAACGAATTTTACGCGCTGTGGCTTGATCCGTCGATGACCTATAGCTCGGCCCTGTTCAAAGGCGACGAGAGCCTAGAGGAGGCGCAGCAGGCCAAATACGCCTCCATGCTGGAGCAGATGGGCGTACAGGCGGGCGACCATGTGCTGGAGATCGGCTGCGGCTGGGGCGGGTTCGCGGAACATGCGGCGCGCAAGGGGATCAGGGTCACGGGGCTGACGATCAGTCAGGAACAGCATGACTATGCTGTGGAACGGGTTGCAAAAGCTGGGTTGAGCGATCTGGTCGAGATCAAGATGCAGGACTACCGCGACGAGCGCGGGCAGTATGACGGCATCGCCAGCATCGAGATGTTCGAAGCGGTAGGCGAGAAATACTGGCCGGTCTATTTCGACACCATCCGCGACCGGTTGAAGCCCGGCAAATGCGCGACCTTGCAGATCATCACCGTCGAGGACCGCCGTTGGGAGGTCTATAACCGTCAGGTGGACTTCATCCAGAAATACATCTTTCCGGGCGGCATGCTGCCGTGCCCGTCCGTGCTGCGCGCGCAGGTGGAGCGGGCGGGGCTGGAGGTCGTGCGCTCGGTCGAGTTCGGGGAAAGCTATTCGAAAACGCTGCGTCTGTGGCACGACACCTTCAATGCCCGATGGGACGAGGTCGCGGCGTTGGGGTTTGACCAGCGTTTCCGCAATATGTGGAATTTTTACCTGACCTCTTGCGCCGCTACGTTTTGGAGTGGAAACTGCGATGTGACGCAGATCACAATGAAAAAAACCGAGTAGTTTCCACAATGACCACCACTGCCAAGATGCCGACCGCAGCGAAACTTGTTGCCGGAGTCATCTTCGCGGCGACGGGGTATCTGGTCGCCGAATTGATCCGCCCGACCTTCTCCGAAGGCCAGCCGCTGAAATGGCTGCTGCCGGTTTGCGTCGGCGTTCCGCTGGTCGTGGGCTGGCGGATTATGGGGAAACTGGTCGGAAAGCGCTATGGCGCCAGCATGAACAACGGCTTGTATGTCGTTGCTGTATCAATAATTTCCGTGACTTTTGTTTTTGCGGTGGCATTGATGATCAAGAAATCCCGCCGCCTGCAATATGACGGCCCGATGGAAGCGCTGGTGGATGTGTTCGCCATTATGCTGGAATACGGAGTGCTGTTGCTGAACCCCATGGTGCTGGCGGTGCTTGTCGGGGGTGGCGTTATCGGCGGGCTCGCCTCCGAATGGGCGCATCGCAAGTTCGAGTGACGCCGTGAGCCGCGCTGAACTTGCGTCCGACATCGTTTTGTTCGGCACGTTGAAAGACCCCGAACTGCTGGAAATTGTGCTGGGCGCTGTGGCAGATGCGCAACCCGTAGCCTTACCCGATCACGGCGTTTTCGCCGCTGCCGGCGAGAGTTTTCCGCTGCTGTGGCCTGAGGAGGACGCGCAGGCGGAGGGGCTTCTGTTGCAAAACCTCACGCCGGAACAGGTCGCGCGGCTGGACTACTATGAAGCCCCCTATGGCTACGAGCTGGAGCAGGTTGAGCTTGCCGACGGACGTGGGGCATGGGTCTACAGGCCGACGGATAATCAATACGAACAAGGCCCGCCGTGGGACTTGCGGCGCTGGCAGGATGAGCAGGGGCCAATGACCCGCGAAGCCGCGCGGGAGATCATGGGACTGTTCGGCAAGGTCACGGTGCCTGATCTGGTGCCACGCCTCGCGTCGATCCGTGCCCGTGCGCAGGCGCGGGTCAATGCCCGCAACGATCCGGCTCCGGTGAAGCTGCGGCGCGGGTTTTCCCGTGACGACGTGGTGCAACATGCGCAGCGGCGCCCTTATTCGCGCTTTTTCGCGCTGGACGAGTTGGACCTGACCCATCCGCGCTTCGACGGCGGCAAGAACAAGGTGCAGCGCGAGGTGTTCGTCATGGTCGACGCCGTGGTCGTGCTGCCCTATGACCCCGTGCGCGACATGGTGCTGCTGATCGAGCAGTTCCGCCCCGCGCCCTATGCGCGTGGCGATCTGAACCCGTGGTGTCTGGAGGCCATTGCCGGTCGCATCGACGGCGGCGAAAGCCCCGAGGTTGCCGCCCATCGCGAGGCGGAGGAGGAGACGGGCCTGACCCTGTCCAAGCTGGTTCCTGCGGCGCAGTATTACCCGACGCCGGGTGCGGCGACGGAATACCTGTATTGCTATATCGGGCTGGCCGATCTGCCCGATGATGCGGCGGGGCTTGGCGGGCTGGACACGGAGGCCGAGGACATCCGCTCCATGGTGGTTCCATTCTCGGCGTTGATGGACGCGGTGCGCAGTGGCGAGGTGCAGAACGGGCCTTTGCTGATCTGCGCCTACTGTCTGGAACGTGAACGGGCGCAACTTCGCGCAGGCGCAACACCCGCTTGAGTTCGAGTCCGGCGAACCCTATCAAAGGGCCAAGCGCTGAACAGGAGATACCGCAGATGGCGATCAAGAAAAACCTGGCCGAATTGGTGGGCAACACGCCGCTGATCCGCATGAATGCGGCCAGCGAGGCAACGGGCTGCGAAATTCTGGGCAAGGCGGAGTTCATGAATCCCGGCCAGTCGGTCAAGGACCGCCCGGCGCTCTATATCATCCGCGACGCGATTGCCCGCGGCGCGTTGAAGCCCGGCGGCACCATCGTGGAAGGCACCGCAGGCAACACCGGCATCGGTCTGGCGCTGGTCGGTGCCTCGATGGGGTTCAAGACGGTGATCGTCATACCCGAGACGCAAAGTCAGGAGAAGAAGGACATGCTGCGTCTTGCGGGGGCGGAACTGGTGCAGGTGCCCGCCGCGCCCTACCGGAACCCCAACAACTTCGTGCGCTATTCGGAACGGCTGGCAAAGAAGCTCAACGAGACGGAAGAGCATGGCGCCATCTGGGCCAACCAGTTCGACAACGTCGCCAACCGTCAGGCGCATGTTGAGACGACCGGCCCCGAGATCTGGGAGCAGACCGGCGGCAAGGTGGACGGCTTCATCTGCGCCGTGGGCTCCGGCGGCACATTGTCGGGTGTCGCCAAGGCGTTGCAACCCAAGGGTGTGAAGATCGGGCTGGCGGACCCGATGGGGGCCGCACTTTACGATTTCTACACGAAGGGGGAGCTAACCTCCGAGGGCGGCTCGATTGCGGAAGGGATCGGACAGGTCCGCATCACCAAGAACCTTGAGGGGCTGACGCCCGATTTCAATTACCAGATCCCCGACGAGGAGGCTTTGCCGATTGTGTTCGACACGCTGCAAGATGAAGGTTTGTGCCTCGGTGCATCCTCCGGCATCAACATCGCAGGTGCCATCCGGCTGGCGAAGGATATGGGCCCGGGACATACTATTGTGACCATCTTGTGCGACTACGGCACGCGGTATCAGTCCAAGCTGTGGAACCCTGCCTTCCTGAAAGACAAAGGGTTGCCATATCCCGAATGGCTGGACCGTGACCCGCAACTGATGCCGAGCGTGTACGAGTAGATGAAACGCGTCATGTTCCTGCGCGCGCTGCTTGTCGCGCTGACCTTGTGCTTTGCCGTGGTTTCAGGGCAGGGGCCTGCGCTGTCGCAGGTCACCACGACCGAGACCGGCGCGCCCGATTACGAGGTATGGGAGCGTGACGCCACCCGCGCGACCGAAGTGCTGGACACCAACCGCGTCTCGATCGAAGGGCTGCAATCGCTGCGTGAGCAGCTTGCGAAATGGCGCGACCTGTTCTTGCGCAGACAAAACGTCAACAAGGACCAGATCGCAACGCTGAAAAACCAGATCGACGTGCTGGGGCCTACGCCCGCTGAGGGGGAGAGCGAGTCCGAGGATATCGCCAGCAGACGCACTGCTTTGAACAAGAACCTGGAGCAGCTCACCGCACCGATCCGACGCGCGGAAGAGGCATATACCCGCGCCGACGGCCTCATTGCGCGGCTTGACGGGATCGTGCGTGATCGTCAGGCGAACCAGTTTCTGGAACTGAACCCGTCACCGCTGAATCCGGGGCTTTGGCCCGACACCATCAGATCTGTCCGCGACATCTGGGGAACCGTGACGGCTGAGATAAGAAACAGCCAGGAGTCAGCGCTGCAATCCGCCGCCCTGAAGGCGAATTTGCCGCTGATCATCGCGCTGTTGGTGGCTGGTCTGGCTCTGGTCCTGCGGAGCGGCGCGTGGGTGGAACGTGGCCTTGCCGCCCTGAGTGACAGTCGCCACGCCAGCAAGGCGCGTGTGCGTGTCGGGGTGGTTCTTGTCTCACTGGTGGCACTTGTGCTGCCGATCATCGGCCTGATGTTGCTGTTCATCGCGGCTGACAAAAGCCAGTTGACCGGCCCGGCCGGACAGGCGGTTCTTGACGCGCTCTCTGCCATTGTCATTATCATTTACGTCGCCCGCTGGCTGGGTCGTCAGGTCGCGCCACCGACCTATCCGCCGCAACCCTTGCTGACGCTCTCCGATGGCCAATCCTTGCAGATGCGGGTCGCAATCAATCTCGCGGGTTTGTCTATTGCCGCAGATGCCGCGATTTCAGAGCTGTTGGATGCGGGCCTTTTGTCCGAGACCGCCGCGTCGGTCGTGGGGTTGCCGGTCATCGTGCTGGCGGGGCTGTTCATGTACCGCATCGCACAACTTCTGGTTGCGTCGGCCAAGGCGGCGCGGGCGCAGGCCATCGCGGACGCCCAGTCAGCGGACGAGCCGCAGCCGACGCAGGATAGCCCATCGGGCGTCGTCCTGCGCTTTCTGGGCCGCGCCGCGCGGGTGATCGCCGTCACCGGCCCGCTGCTGGCTGCCATCGGCTACACCTTCGCAGGCAACTCACTGATCTATTCCAGCTACCTGACGCTGGCGCTGATGGCGGTTGTGGCGATCCTTCAGCGGCTGGTGCGCGACGTCTACGCCATGATCCGGGGCGAAGAGGCCGGGTCGAACGGGCTGATCCCAGTGCTGATCGGCTTCGTGCTGGTCCTGTGCGCCATACCGCTACTGGCGTTGATCTGGGGCGCACGCACCACCGACCTGAGCGAAGCGTGGAAAATCGTCTCGGCAGGCGTGCAACTGGGCGACAGCCGCATTTCGCCTGTGGATTTCCTCAAGTTCGCGATCATATTTGTCATTGGCTACGGGCTGACACGCCTGTTCCAAGGCTCGCTGAAAACCCAAATCCTGCCACGCACCGATCTGGACACCGGCGGGCGCAATGCCGTCGTGGCGGGCACCGGCTATGTCGGCATATTCCTTGCGGCGCTGATCGCCATCACCAGCGCAGGCATCGACCTGTCGTCACTGGCCATCGTTGCGGGTGCGCTGTCGGTCGGTATCGGTTTCGGCCTGCAAACCATCGTGTCGAACTTCGTCTCGGGCATCATCTTGTTGATCGAGCGCCCGATATCCGAGGGCGACTGGATTGAGGTCGGCGGCACCATGGGCGTGGTGCGCGACATCTCTGTGCGGGCGACGCGGGTGGAGACCTTCGACCGCCGCGACGTGATCGTGCCCAACGCGGACCTGATCTCCACCTCGGTGACGAACTGGACCAAGGGCAACCTGAACGGGCGGATCATTCTGCCGGTGGGGGTCGCGTATGGCTCTGACACCAGACGGGTCGAGGCTATCCTGCGCGAGATCGCGGAGGCCGAGCCGCTGGTGATCCTGAACCCGCCGCCTGCCGTGATCTTCAGGGGATTTGGCGCCGACTCGCTGGATTTCGAAATCCGCGCGGTGCTGCGGGATGTGAACTACTCGCTCTCGGTGACGTCCGACATCAACCACGCAATCGCCAAGCGTTTTGCCGAAGAAGGTTTGGAGATACCCTTCGCACAGCGCGACGTGTGGCTGCGCAATCCCGAGGCTCTGCAAGCCCCGCGCGCGGAAGAGCGGGACAAGCCTGCGGAGATGGCAGGACCGGAGCAACCGGACGATGCGGATGGGGCAAAGGCGTGAGCTTGCTGTTCCGCGACGACGCTTATTTGCAGGAAGCCCACGCCAAGGTGGTCGACGTGACCGACGCCGGTGTGGTTCTGGACCGGTCGCAGTTCTATCCGACCGGCGGCGGCCAGCCCGGCGATACGGGGCGGCTGGACTGGGACGGCGGGTCTTGTGTGATCGTCGATGCCCGCAAGGGGCAGGGCCAACAGGTCATGTTGATCCCCGACGCCGGAGCGGCGTGGCCGCAGGTCGGGACAGAGGTCACCCAAACACTCGACTGGGCGCGGCGTCATGCGCATATGCGCGTGCATACCGCGCTGCATCTGTTGTCGGTGGTGATCCCGCTGGGCGTCACCGGCGGGCAGATCGGGGCGGAGAAGGGGCGGCTTGATTTCGACATGGCGGAGCCACCCGAGGACAAAGCCGCCCTTGAAGACGCGCTTAACGCATTGATCGCCCGTGACCTGACCGTGTCGGAGCAGTGGATCACCGACGCGGAGCTGGAGGCCAATCCGGGGCTGGTCAAGACCATGTCGGTGCAGCCGCCCAAGGGGGCGGGCCGCGTGCGGCTGGTGCGGATCGGCACCGGGAAGGAGCAGATCGACCTGCAACCCTGCGGCGGCACCCATGTGGCCCGCACCGCCGAGATCGGCCGCGTCCGGATCGGCAAGATCGAAAACAAGGGCCGCAACAACAGGCGCGTGAACCTGCATCTCGACGCCTGAGACGCGGCCTCGCCGCCACGCCCGCGAGATCAGACGGAAAAGAGCGGATTTGCCCCTTGCGCTTCCCCCGTGCTTTTGGCTAAACCCTGCGCCACGGACAGGTGGCCGAGTGGTCGAAGGCGCACGCCTGGAAAGTGTGTAGGCGGGAGACCGTCTCCAGGGTTCGAATCCCTGTCTGTCCGCCACCACCCCATTTTTTTAAGTTTGAACGGGTCGCTTTGAGTGGCCATTTTTGTTTGTTTTTAAGGCTATAGCGGCTCTTATCGTTTTGGTTGAGTTGCTTTCGATAACGCCTATATTCGTTCCTTGAGTGGTATGAATAGTGGTATTTTGAAATGGCCTTAACCGGAAAGCTGACAAAGAAGCTGGTCGAGAACCTTGGCGCGGGACGTCACGGCGATGGCGGCGGGCTTTATCTCGTTGTTGATCCCTCCGGTGCGCGGCGCTGGATTGTCCGCGTGGTTGTCAAAGGCCAAAAGAACAAGAAGGGCGCGCCCCTGCGCACCGACTTCGGATTAGGCGGCGCTGATTTGGTGACGATCAATCAAGCCCGCGAGAGGGCGCTGGAATATCGCCGCATGGCAAAGCAGGGCCTGAATCCGCGTTTTAACGACCAACGCGAAATCCCGACGTTTGAGGAGTTCGCCCAGCAAGTCCACATCGACCGGATGCCGATTTGGAAGAATGCCAAGCATGGCCAGCAATGGATCAACACCTTGCGCGACTATGCCTTCCCCAAGATCGGGCGGATGCCCGTTGATAGTATCGACCAGCCCGAAATTCTGATGTGCCTGTCTCCGATCTGGACCGAGAAGCATGAAACCGCGCGGCGCTTGGCCCAACGGATCAAGACGGTGCTGGACGTGGCCAAGTCCAAAGGCCTGCGCTCTGGCGAGAACCCTGTCACGGCGATAAAGGAGGGTAAGGTTCTGCCCAAGGTCGTGGCCAAGCCAAAACACCACAAGGCGATGCACTGGCAGGACGTGCCAGCCTTCTATGCGGAATTGCGGGGGCGGAATGCAATGGCGGCGAAGGCGCTTATGTTCACCTGCTTGACCGGAAGCCGCACCGGCGAGGTGTTAGGGATGCGTTGGGAAGAGCTGGACCTTGAGGCCCGTGTCTGGACCTGTCCGGCGGAACGGATGAAAACGGGCGACGATCACCGCGTTCCTTTGACCGATGAAATGCTGGCAATCCTTGAGCCGTTGCGGAGGATGGAGTCCGAAGTCGTCTTTGAAGGACAAAAACGCCACAAGCCCTTGTCCAATATGTCGATGCTGATGCTCTTGCGCCGAATGGAGGTCGAGGGCGTCACGGTTCACGGATTCCGCTCAACCTTCCGGGATTGGGCGTCAGAGGTCGCAAACGCGCCGCGTGAGGTGGCGGAAATGAGTTTGGCGCATAAGGTAGGGTCAGATGTGGAGCGCGCCTATGCGCGGTCTGATTTGCTGGACAAGCGGCGAATACTGATGGAGCGGTGGTCTGCGTTTGTATCAGGACGAAATAGCAAGATAGTGCATTTGCGCGGTGATGCACTCTGAAAGTTTTTTGATAGAAAGGTCAGCATACTCGTACCTTTTAATCGCCAAGAAGAAGCGAACAAAACCGAAACAAATTGCTTGATCTGGCAAAAGGTCACCTTCATACTACCTTTTTATGGACGATACAGAACGAAACGACAGACTTCGCGAAATAGTTAACCGATTTTTTCCAGCAGAACCTATGGGTCTATTGGGAATGTTTGGGCCGCCGTTTGACACTTCAAAGCCGAATTTCCACGACAGTAAGTCTGATTTTCTTGAGGAAAAGATACTGGTCGAGGAGGCATTAAAAGCCGCAAACCAGCTATCGAGATTTCTTGTCTCAGCGGCTGTAGAAGATACAGCCGACCATGATGTTACAAATCGCATAGCAAAGTGCGTTGACGCTACAGTTCGTCAGAATCGTTCTGGAAGCGGAATTTCTGATCTAGCCGACATGATGAGGAACAATGCGTCGGATTTGGGAGCCTGTTGGATAATGGCGTTTCAAATTTATGACGTCATCGAGGGGCTATCTAAGCGAAAACAAGAGCTTATAGATCAAGAAGTGAACTTTTGGAATGTGAGTTCTCGACCTCCAAATCACTATGCGAGGGCCATAGCATTGCGATTTGCCCGTCTGATAGCCAAGAATACCGGTGAGAAGCCAACGTTCGGAACGAGCAAGGACGGCGGGCATCCGTCTACTGATTTTGGCCGAGCTTTGGAGGAGGTGTTTGAACTCCTCGGAATAACGGCTCAAGTCAAGAACCCTGCGGTTTGGGCCATAGGTCAGCTGACTGAAGAAGACTGCACGAGAGAGGTTCGAAATTCTCTAAGAAACCCTTCCGGTGGCTTGGCGATGGCACGAGGGGTACACCCTGATTTGCTTGCTAACTTGGCGGCGGGGCGGGCAAAAGGCGAAGAGTCTTAGCCCTTTCCTTCTGTGGTTTTTGGTATTTCCTTGAGTATTTTCAAAGTCGTTTCGGTGCGCCTTGTTGGTCCCACATCGACCGAAAAGGAAAGCTAACATGGCAAACATATTCGTGCAAAACCGTAACTACGTTCTCGGCGACCAAGAACTCAACCTCATTGGCGACCGCGACAAGCTGGCCCAATGGAGGCACAAGGGTATGGGGCCAGCCTTCTATCGCTTGGGCCGCAAGATCATCTACAAAGGCGCTGACCTTAATGCTTGGGTCGAAGCCAACCGGGTTGATCCGGGACAGGGGCAAGGCTGATGCCGAAGCGCGTATCTACGCGCAGGATCAAGGCGAACCGTCACTATCAATATGATGAAGCTGCGGAGGCATTGGAACTCACCTATCAGACCCTGCGGTCATGGCGGGCAAAGGGTCTGCCCGTGATGACCGGCGGACGCCCCCACCTTATCCTTGGGGAAGATTTAATAGCCTTCGTCAAAGCGCAGCAAAGGCCACGTTTAAAGATGGCTCCGGACCAGCTTCGGTGTCTCAAATGCGGACCAACACGCGCCTTGGACCGGGTGGTTTTCTACACGGCATATACGCCTCAACGGGGGCAGTTGGAGGCGGTGTGCGAGGTCTGTGAGGGGCCGTCCTTTCGCTTCGCAGGGGCAAGCAGCCTCGCCGAGATGGCGCAGTTCTTCGAGATCGTCAGAAACAACCCCTCGCAAGGTTAAAGGAACCCCTCAAACCTAGCTTAAAACATCATTTCAGATGATCTCGGAAACTGCCCTAAATTCAAAGCAAAAATGGAGCCAAACACATGGCCAAACGTGTCGAGCAGAATGAACGTACGAAGCGCGACTATATCTTCTTTCTAGAAGAGACCGAAGGGCTGGACGAGAAGTCCACGGACAAGGTCTTGGCGGCGATCCTCAAGTTTGAGGAGAGCACCGGTTTCAAGCCCTTCACCAAGTTCCATATCGAGCAGGCGGCACGCTTCAAGCGTGACCTCAACCGCGCCAAAAACCCGCGAACGGGAAAGCCGCTGTCTCATGCGACCATCGACGCGACGCTGGCATTGGTGCGCAAATTCTTCACTTGGCTGGCGGGTCGCAATGGATACCGCTCCAAGTTCACCTATAGCGATGCGGCTTACTTTAAGAATAACCGCAAGAATGCCCGCATTGCCCATGCGCAGCGCGATGTGCCTTACTCCTCAATGAAAGCCGCGCTCCACGCATTTCAAGCCATGCCAAACAGTACTGAGACCCAGAGGCGCGACAAGGCGCTCTTTGCCTTTCTGATGCTCACAGGGGCGCGGATCGGAGCGGTCGCTACGCTCAAGCTGAAACATGTGAACCTGACCGAATGTCATGTGCGCCAAGATTCCCGTGAAGTGGCCACGAAGAACTCGAAGGACATCGACACTTGGTTCTTTCCCGTGGACGCTGCATATCAGGAATGCTTCACGGCATGGCTGAACTTTCTCAAAAACGAGAAGTTCTTTGGGCCGGAGGATGCGCTTTTCCCCAAGGCTTTAGTGGGTATCAAAGAAGGCGAAGGCTTTGCCAACCTGGGCTTGTCGCGGGAGGGGTATTCTTCAACGGCGAACCTCAACAAGATCATCCGCACCGCCTTTGCCAATGTGCAGATGCCGGAATACACTCCACATAGCTTCCGCAAGACGTTATTTCTCTATGGGGCAGAACGGTGCGAAACGCTTGAGGAGATAAAGGCGTGGTCGCGGAACTTGGGCCATGAGAACCTAGCAACGTCCTACAATTCCTACCTGCCAATGAGCCGTGAACGCCAACGGGAGATTCTGCAAAAGTTTCGAGGATAGCCACTGCGCAGTTTCTGCTCGGGTTTTGCCTTTCCCATCCCGCCCCAATCCTGCATCAATACGAAAAGCAGTTTTTGAAAGTTCTCCATGACCGACGAGCAGAAGAAGAAGCTGGAGCAAAAGCTCTGGGACATTGCCAACACCTTGCGCGGCAAGATGAACGCGGACGAGTTTCGCGACTACATCCTTGGCTTCATTTTCTACAAATACCTGTCCGAACGCCTCTACATCTATGCCAATTCGATCCTGAGCACGGATGGCTTAGACTTTGCGGAAGTGGATGAGGCCACAGATGATGGCAAAGCGATCCTTGAAGCCGTGGCCGAGGCGTCGATTGACGAATTGGGCTATTTCCTCAAACCGTCGGAATTGTTCAGCGCCGTCGCCAAACGTGGCAGCAAGCCGGGCAATTTTATCATCGAAGACCTCGCGCGTATTCTCAACAACGTCGAGCGCTCAACCATGGGGACGGAGTCCGAGGACGACTTCGATGATCTGTTCTCGGACATGGACCTGACCTCGAACAAGCTGGGCCGCACCGAAGAGGCCAAGAACACCTTGATCGCCAAGGTTCTGACTCACCTTGATGAAATCGATTTCGAGCTTGAAAAGCAGGACAGCGACGTTCTGGGCGATGCTTATGAATACCTGATCGGGCAGTTTGCCAGCGGGGCAGGGAAGAAGGCGGGGGAGTTTTACACGCCGCAAGAGGTGTCCACCATTCTGGCGCGCATCGTCACCACGGGAAAAACCCGCATTAAGAACGTCTATGACCCCACCTGTGGGTCTGGCTCCTTGCTGCTGCGCGTCGCCAAAGAGGTCGAGGTGGGCGATTTCAACGGGCAGGAAATGAACCGCACGACCTACAACCTTGCGCGGATGAATATGATCTTGCACGGGGTCCATTACCGTAACTTCGACCTGAAACAAGAAGACACGCTGGAACACCCGCAACACGCGGACAAGCGGTTCGAGGCGGTTGTCGCCAACCCTCCGTTCTCTGCCAAGTGGTCGGCCAATCCGCTGCTGCTGAATGACGACCGCTATAGCCAATACGGGCGGCTGGCTCCGGCCTCCAAGGCGGATTTCGCCTTTGTTCAGCACATGCTGCACCAGTTGGATGACAATGGCACGATGGCGGTGATCCTGCCCCATGGCGTGCTGTTTCGCGGCGCGGCGGAGGGGCATATCCGCGAATACATCATCAAGGAACGCAACTGGCTGGACGCGGTGATTGGCCTGCCTGCGAATATCTTTTACGGCACATCCATTCCGACCTGCATTCTGGTGTTCAAGAAATGCCGCGAACATCCCGAAGATATCCTGTTCGTCGATGCCTCTACCTGTTTTGAAAAGGCCAAAAACCAGAACTATCTGCGGGTCGAGGACATCGCCAAGATCGTGGACACGTTTAGGGGCAGGGCGGTGGAGGAGCGGTTCTCGCACCGGGCGTCTTTGGCGGAGGTGGCCGAGAACGACTATAACCTCAACATCCCGCGCTATGTAGACACGTTCGAGCCGGAAGAGCCGATTGATCTGGCCAAGGTCGCGTCGGAGCTGAAGGCCAACGCCACAGGCATGGCCGAACTGGACGCGCAGATTGCGGGGTTCTGTGAAGAGCTTGGTATTGAGGTGCCGGTGTGAATGTGCCTGCTTTGCGGTTTCCTGAGTTCGAGGGGGAATGGGAGGAAGCTGAGTTTGGTGAAGTAGTTAGCTTCTCTAGCGGTGGCACACCTTCAAAAGGCGTTGACGCCTATTGGGGTGGTGACATTCCTTGGATTAGTGCGACGTCGATGCATGATGATCGCATCACTACTTCCGAGCGAACTGTAACGGATTTGGGGGCCGAGCACGGCACGCGTAAGGCAGAGAAAAACACAGTCTTGCTGCTTGTGCGCGGGAGTATGCTCTACAATCGCATTCCCGCAGGTATTTGCGATAGGCTTGTTACCTTCAATCAAGACGTAAAGGCTTTGATACTGAAGCAGAACGAGACTCCTGAGTTTGTCCTCGCATATATTCGAGCCAAAGAAGACAAGCTTCTTTCTATGGTAACTGGGACGGGAATAGGTGCGGGCAAACTCGATACAGATGAGTTAAAGTCCCTTGTCTTTTGTCGCGCCTCCCTCCCCGAACAAAAGAAAATCGCGGCGTTTCTGGGGGTGGTGGATGCCAAGATCGCGGCGCTGCGGGCGCGGCTGGCGGGGCTGGAGCGCTATAAACGCGGGCTGATGCAGGCGCTGTTCAGCCAAACCCTGCGCTTCACCAAACCAGACGGCACCCACTTCCCCGATTGTGAAGAGAAGCGGTTGGGGGAGGTGTTTGAGCTAGTGACGACCGCAATAATGCCAAACCAACACAGTGAAACTTTTCAATACTACAGTTTGCCCGCATTTGACGCGTTTGGTGCAAGCATCGAAATTCAAGGGTCTGAAATTGAGAGCAATAAATATGAAGTCTCTGATAACATGCTTCTCGTTTCAAAACTGAACCCTCGAAAGCCTAGGGTGATGAAAACCATCGAATCTGAGTTGCGTTCCTGTTGTTCAACGGAGTTTATGGCTTATGCGGCGCGGGATCTGGACAGGACAAATTTAAACTATTTCTTCCAATTCTTCCGAAGCGAGAATTTCGTCAGGAAGCTCAAAAGATCAGCAACAGGGTCCACAAATAGTCACGTACGAGTGACGCCAGATGAGACTTTGAGGTGGAAGATTTCCTTACCCCACCCCGACGAACAGTCCAAAATCGCCGAGGCGCTCCACGCCATGGACGCCAAGATTGCCGCCGTCACTGACCAGCTTGACCAGATGCAGGATTTCAAAAAAGGTCTGCTCCAGCAGATGTTTGTTTAACCCGTTAGGACCGCCATGGCCGAGTATCAATCCGAAGCGCAACTTGAAGACGGGCTTGTCAAACGGCTCACCAGCCTTGGCTATGCGCCTGTCACGCTGCTCGATATGGACGCCATGCGCGCCAACCTGCGGGCGCAGTTGGGCAAGCACAACGGCGTGACCCTGTCGGATGCGGAGTTTGCAAAAGTCCTCAACCACCTCGACAAGGGAAATGTGTTCGAGAAGGCCAAGACCCTGCGGGGCCGGATGCAGCTGACGCGTGATGATGGCACTCCGCTGTACCTGCAATTCCTCAACACCCAAGAGTGGTGCCAGAACCAATATCAGGTCACCACCCAAGTGACGGTGACCGGCCACCACAAAACCCGCTTTGACGTGACCTTGCTGATCAACGGCCTGCCCTTGGTGCAGATCGAGCTAAAGCGGCGCGGGGTGGAGCTGAAGGAAGCATTCAACCAGATCAACCGCTACCAACGCCACAGCTATTGGTCCGAGAGCGGATTGTTCCAATACGTGCAGCTGTTCGTGATCTCGAACGGGGTGAACACCAAGTATTACGCCAACAACCGCAACCAAGATTTCAAACAGACGTTTTTCTGGGCCAAGGAGGACAACGAGCTGGTGACGCAGCTGGACGCGTTTGCGGATGCGTTTCTAGAGAAATGCCACGTCAGCAAGATGATCAGCAAATACATCGTGCTGCACGAAAGCGACAAAATCCTGATGGCCCTACGCCCGTATCAATACTACGCGGTGGAGGCGATTGACGCGCGGGTAAAGAACGGCCGCAAGAACGGTTATATTTGGCACACGACGGGGTCGGGCAAGACGCTGACATCGTTTAAGGCCGCGCAGGTGCTGATCGAGAACCCCAAGGTGCACAAAGTTGTGTTCGTCGTGGACCGCGCCGATCTGGATTACCAGACGACCAAGGAGTTCAACTTCTTCTCCGACGGCTCTGTGGATGGCACAGACAACACTAAGGCGCTGGTGGGGCAACTGGGCGGCGATACCAAGCTGATCGTCACCACGATCCAGAAGCTGAACACCGCGATATCGCGCGACCGCTATGAGGGGCCGTTGCAGGCGGTGAAGGATCAGCGGGTGGTCTTCATCTTCGACGAATGCCATCGCTCTCAGTTTGGCGACACGCACAAGCGGATCGTGCAGTTCTTCAGCAAGGCGCAGATGTTCGGATTCACCGGCACGCCGATTTTTGCGGATAACGCGGTGGGCAAGAGGACCACGAAAGACCTGTTTGCTGAGTGTTTGCATAAGTATGTGATCACCGATGCGATTGCGGATGAGAACGTGCTGCGGTTCTCGGTCGAGTATTGGGGCAAGTTGAAGCGCAAGGACGGCAGTCTGATCGACGAGGATGTACCCGCGATCAATGTACGCGAGTTCTTTGACAGTCCTGAGCGGATCGACGGCGTGGTTGACTGGATCATCCAGAACCACGACCGCAAGACGCATAATAAGCAGTTCAGCGCGATGTTGTGCGTGAGTTCTGTGGATGCGTTGATTGCCTATTATGAGGCGTTCCGGCGCAAGAAGGGGGCAGGGGAGCACCACCTGCGGGTTGCGACGATCTTTACCTACGGGCCGAACGAGGCCGATCCTGACGCTGATGGCCTGATCGGTGACCCCGATTTGAACGTGGCTGATATGCCCGTGGATGTGCATAAGCGCGACCGGCTGGAATCGTTCGTGGCGGATTACAACGCGATGTATCAGACCAAGGAGACGGTCAAAGATAGCGCTGGGTTCTACACCTATTACAATCACTTGAGTAAGCGACTGAAGGACCGTGACCGCAAGGACGCCTTGGATAAGGATCGGCTGGATATTCTGTTGGTGGTCAATATGTTCCTGACCGGCTTTGACGCGAAGAAGCTGAACACGCTCTACGTGGACAAGAACTTAAAGTACCACGGATTGATCCAAGCGTTTTCTAGAACCAACCGCATATTGGGGCAGGTGAAGTCGCAGGGGAACATTGTCTGTTTCCGTAATCTCAAGCCAAACACGGATCAAGCGATCACACTGTTCTCGAACAAGGACGCGATTGAGACGATCTTGATGGCTCCCTATGGAGATTACCTCGACCAGTTCAACGAGGCGATAGAGGTATTGCGGAAAATTGCTCCTGATCCCGATAGCGTGAATGATTTGAAATCCGAGGAGGATCAGCTTGCTTTTGTTCAGGCCTTCCGCGACCTGATCCGCCTGCGCAACGTTTTGACCAGCTTTGCCGAGTACGATGCGGACGATCTGGATTTAGAAGCGCAAATCTTCGAAGACTATAAGAGCAAGTATCTGGATATTCACGACAAGACCAAGGCCGACAAACCTGACAGCGATGCCGTGTCCATCATTGACGAGGTGGACTTTGAGCTGGAGCTGATCCAACGAGACGAAATCAATGTGGCGTATATCTTGGCTCTACTGGCTGAGGCATTTGCGGATCAGGACAGCCTCGATCCAAAAGTCAGAGATGCTTCCAAGGCGAAACGGAAAATGGTTTATGATTTGCTGGGCTCTGAACGGCACCTACGCAGCAAGCGAGAACTGATCGAGAAGTTTATCGAGGAACATATGCCTAATATGCCCAAGGGTCAGACCGTCGAGGATGCCTTTAGCGGTTTTTGGGATGAAGAGAAGTCGAACGCGATTGCCGAAATTTGCGAGGCGGAGAACCTTGACCCGTCAGCGTTCAAGGCGATGATTGAGCAATACCATTTTTCGGGAAAGAAGCCGCTTCAAGGCGCAATTGTGGAGGCACTGAGCGAGAAGCCCAAAATCCTCGAGCGTAAAAGTGTGGTCGAACGGATCGCGGCGAAACTCTTGCGGCTGGTTACTACATTCGATGAAGGGCTAGGATAGCTATAGGCTCGTCGAAGGCGGTGGACTTAGAAAACAACCAGAAGAAGCTGTTCATTGAGTGGCGTCACAATGTCTGCTTTGCGGACAATGCCGTCATTCGTTTTTCGTTCTTTGCTGACGCAGCATTTGTTCGCAGTCGCAGCATGCAAATCTCTGCGTCGCGACATAAGTCGCCGAACCGGTCGTTCGCAAGCGCTTTTCTGGCCGTCACCGGAACCGCACTTTCGCTGCGTCCAAGTTGGGCAACCGAGACGCGGGACGAAGCGGACCTTTGCAGGCGCAGCCAATGCTGCCGCAGAATTTCCTTGCATGCGCAGCACGGTCACCGATGCGATGCCGCTGATGTTACCGAAGCGGTCGTTCACTCGTAGGACAACTTAGTGCTGCATCCATCATGTGCGAAAGCTGGGCACGATACGCAGCTGATCCGCGTTCCGCGATACCGGGCAGCTTTAAAGTCGTTTCAGCGAGTGTCGTCGCCATCAGAACAGATAGAAAATACGCAGCTTGGGTTGGACTGCCGACAATGCGTTCCAGCGGCCGTTGCATGTGCTCGTATTGGCCGGCACGCACAATTTCACCAACCTCCGGATCGCTCGCGTTCATGATGATCAGCCAGAGAACGGTCGGCACGTTCTCCTCAGGTTTGAAATTTTCAATGAACGTGAGGATGTTCTCTTTCAAAACAGCAATATCGTTTGTCTCAAAAACAGGTAGATCAAACGCGCCTTCGAGCGTCGCCTCAAACAAACCGCGCTTGGATCCGAAGTGACGTTTCACCATTGAGGCGTCAACGTCCGCCGCACGGCAAACCTCGCGCAGCGACACAGCAGAATAGCCGCGGACCCACATGAGACAGCGGGCATGGTGAAGGAGGCGTTCTTCGGTTTTCATACCATATTTCTATAGACGATCGGGGATTTGCCAACAAGTGTTGACATTTCTGGGCAAGCTGTTGCATTAAATGACAACAAATGTTGTCATTTTTGGATTTTGAGGATGAAACTTACCACATTCACGCACAACGACCGGACGCATTTCGGATTTGCGATAGACGACCGCGTCGTTCCATTTTCCGCATTTGACGCAGACACATCCGCACTCCGCTCGGTGGACAACTATCTTGATGATCTGGACGCGGCGTTTCCGGCAGCACAGGCCATTGCCGCGCGCGTTGCAAATGATCCGGCGTTGCTTGTTGAGGGCAAAACTGCCTTTGCGATCACTGACGTGACGCTGGAATTGCCGCTCAAGCCGGTGATGTTCTACGATATGCTGACCTCGCCCACGCATGTCTATCTGTCGGCCAAGACAATGCTGAAATACGAGATGAACGCGGTTCTTCGGGCGACTGTCATGCCGCTCTTGTTGCGCAAACAAAAGAAAGCAAGCGAAGACCTTTCGCAGCCGGAGGTGCCGGAATACTACAAAGGCAACGTGGCCAGTTTTACAGGCACCGGGTCGCCATTGGTCTGGCCGCACTATACGTCTTTCCTAGATGTCGAACCTGAGCTGGCTTTCGTCACTGGTAATTCGACTGGCAGCAAGGTGGCAGGCTATCTGATCATCAATGATTGTTCCGCCCGCGATATTCAGATGCCCGAAATAGGTGGGACGCGCCTTGGTCCGCAGCGGTCCAAGGATTTCCAGAACGTGATGAGCCCATTCATCGTCACGCCCGACGAAAAAGACCCCTTCGACTGCAAGGTCGATGTGCGGATCGGGGACAGGCACCATTGGACCGGTCGTTCTGACAAATACGCCTTACCCCCGCATGAGGCCGTCGCCTTTATGGAAAAGACCGCGCGTTTGCAGCCTGGCACATTAATCGCGCTTGGCACGATCCCACGCTGCAACTGCCTGGATAATGACATCTGGGTGCAGCCTGGCGACAAAATTCGCGTCGAATTTGAAGGCATCGGCATCATGGAAAACACGGTCGCCGCACCTGAATATCTGGACCGCGCCCAAGCCACCCGCTGGGGTGAACGCGCCGACCTCAAGCAATACTATAAGGGTTAGACCATGACAAAACTGTTGAACTGGAAAAGAGACCGCACACCACTGCATGGCGAAAAAAGTCTGTTTGGTGACCCTGCAAAGTTCCAACGGGGGCTCTATGAAATAACCGAAGGTGTTTATGCGTGGATGCAGCCCAACGGGTCATGGGGCGAAAGCAATGCTGCGATGATTTCCTCAGGTGGGGAAAGCCTTGTGTTTGACTCGCTGTTCGACCTCAAGCTGACGGCTAACATGCTTAGGCATATGGAACCGATTACCAAAAATGCACCAATTCGGATGCTGGTGAACAGTCATTCCAATGGCGATCACACCTATGGCAATGAGCTGTTCAAGGACGCGACGATCCTTGCGTCTGAAAAGGCTGCCGAAGAAATGCCAAGTGAACCTGCCTCGGCGGCCACTCTGCTGCCCGTCATGGGTAAAGCGATTTCATGTTGTGGGTTGGGTGGGATGCCGATGTGGCCCCTGCGCAATATGCATAGGGTTGGTAAGTATTTTCAGAACATGATGCTTCCCTATCACCACAAAGGCATCACGCTGACCCTTCCTACGGAAACCTTCACGGGTCATTACAAAGGCCAGATCGGGTCTATCCCGTTTGAATTGATCGAGGTCGGGCCAGCGCATACTGATGGTGACATCATGCTGTATCTGCCCGATCAGAAGGTTCTGTTTGCGGGCGATATCCTGTTTGTCGAAGGGCTGCCTGCCGCGTGGAACCCCGGCCTGCCACATTGGCCCAAAGTGCTTGAACAAATCCAAGCCATGGATATCGAAACCATTATTCCCGGTCACGGTCCGATCATCACCAAAGATGGTGTAGATGATGTCAAAAGCTTCTTTGATGTGCTTCTGAGTAAGACAGAAGACCTGTATAAGAACGGCATGAAGCCCACGGCGATTGCGCGGCATCTGCTGTTAGAAGACCGCGATTTCAAACCCTACCTTTTGTGGGATTGCCCCGAGCGCACGGTTATGGCGACCAACACTTATACGCGCGTCCTTGATGGGAACACCAAGCACTATTCAGGTGGCGACAAGGTAAAGGTTCTCTATGGCACGGCCAGCCTTGCCTATGATCTGCCGCAAGCGGAGCCAAAGCTATTGCACGTCCTCAGATAGGCTCAGCCGCCGGGTTTTATTCAAGCGGTTGAAGCGCACTGAGAAACCCCAGAAGCGTTGGTGAAGATGCCAGCAAGAAGTGACCGCCGACGTCGCCATCATCGATTTCTGACAGGTCGACAACGCGGTAACCGTCCTGTTCCAACTGGTCGGTGTCAAAATCACGACCCAACCGGTTTTGATTGCCTGTAATCCGCCCTGATAGCGCCAATGCCCGGTCGCCTTGATTAACGGCGATAAAAATCTGGTCCGTGGGATAGGCGACTTGGGCCATTTGATCCGTGAATAGATCACCGTCCAAATCAGGTGCGACCAATAAGACCCGATTGACATTGGAAAGCGCCGCAGCCTCGCGGCGTTTGGAAAGCTGGATCAACGCCTCGACCGCAACGAGGCTACCCATGGAATGGGCTGCAAGCGTAACCCCGTTGTCATTACTGGTTGCAAGCAAAACCAATAGATCGGCCAGATCATCACGTGCGATCAAGGCGCTGTCCCTGTCATAAACGTAGCCGCCCGAACTACCGCGTGACGCCCATGAGACGTGGACCGGTGTAATGTCACGATCCAGATCGTTCAGGATTTGTGCGAAGCGGAATGTGCTTTCAGCAAAGGTGTTGTTGTAGCCATGGACGAAGACAACGGTTGGTCGCCCTTCGGTGCTGACGGCGCGTTTCAGCGCCCGCGCATCAGCGTATCGCATCACACCTGCATTGTAGAAATGACGCGCCGGGTCTGGGACGCCATCTGTTGTCTCGACCTGCCCGGGTTGGTGAATTGGCGGGATACCGATATTGATTTCGCCAAATGTCGGTGTTGCAGCGCGATCTTCTCCAAATAAGCGGTCATCGGCGACAGCGGCACGCGTCGTCATGAAATACATACTTTGCAAATTGCTTTGCGCAGGCGGCGCAACGTTCGTGAGAGTTGGACCCGCGCTGCATCCAACGAGGCCAAGCAAAACGATAGACAGTGCGCGTATCTTCATGCTGTGGCCGCTTGTGTTCGAGGAGCGCTCTGCCGCTTGAACATTGCGTAGTAAAAGACCGGCGCTGCGATCAACGTCAGTGCCGAAGCAAAGGCCAGGCCGCCCATGATTGTCACCGCCATCGACTGAAAGAACGCGTCCCAGATCAAGGGGATCATCCCAAGGATTGTTGTTGCTGCGGCCAGGATCACGGGGCGCAAACGTGATGTCGATGCCTGCACAATCGCGTTCTGCAAATCCATCGTCGCATTTTCGCGGCGTACAATGTCGATCTCTTCGACAAGAACGATCCCGTTTTTGATGAGCATTCCAGACAAGGACAATAGCCCCAACAAAGCCGTAAACGTGAATGGCAGGCCAGTTCCGAGTAGCGCGAGGCTGACCCCGTTGACGGACATCGGCACAAGCAGCCAGATGATCAGCGGTTGGCGTAAAGCGTTGAACAACAGGATTGAAATCAGCACCATTACGATCAGGCTCATCGGCAGTTGTTTGGCCAAACCCGCCTGCGCATCGCGCGAACTTTCCAACTCACCGCCCCATTCCATGGTGTAGCCTGCAGGGACCGGCATGGTGTTGATCGTGTCGTTCACCTGCGCCTGTACTTGCGCGGCCGTCAGCCCCTTGCTGATATCGGCCCCGACCGTGATCGTCAGCACGCGGTCACGGCGCATCAGAAGGGTGTCTTGCGATTCAAATCGCAAGCCGTCGGTGACCTGTTCAAATGGCACGAAGGTTTGGCCGCTGTCTGAGTAAATCACATGATCTGTCAGCAGTAGACCTGCATCAGGATCGGCCCGAACCACGATGGGAATTTGGCGATCCCCTTCGCGGTACACACCTGCGGTGATCCCCGTCGTGGCAAAGCGCATCGCCTCGGTCACGGCATCACGGGTGATCCCCGCCTCTTGTGCGCGGTCGGTGGCGTAGACGGGACGCAAGACCTGCTCCATCTCGCGCCAGTCAATCCGTGGGGCGACAATGTCAGGGGATGCGGCCTGCAACCGCTGCGCTGCTGTATTGGCTAAATCGCGCAACACGGACGCGTCTGGGCCGGAAAAGCGCACTTGGATCGGATCACCGCCGCCGGGTCCAAAGGCAAGGCGTTTTGCGCGGAACTCGCCTTCAGGCAATGTCATCGCGGCAAAGTCTTCCATCCCGGCAATCAGCCCCGCGATTTCATCAATCGACTGCGTGCGCACAATGATATGGCCATAGCTTGGGTTCGGGTCCTCTGCTTGATACGTCAGCATAAAGCGCGACGCGCCTTGCCCGACAAAAGAGGTGGCCGACACCACATCATCCTGCTCGGCAAGCCAAGCTTCCAAGAGGGCAATATCGTCTGAGGTTTCCTGCAGCGATGCCCCCTGCGCCAGTTTGTAATGCACGAAAAACAGGGGCGTGTTGCTGTCTGGAAAGAACTGCTGCTTGATCTGGCCGAACAGCATGAAACACACCACCGTCACCGCGAGCAACCCGAGCGACACGGCCCACCACAGCCGCAGCAATACCCGCAAAGCGGCTGCATAAGCACGAAACAGCACACCATCGTAAGCGCCCGTATCCGAGCCATCGCCTTGCTGAAAGAAGTAATGCCCCAGAAGTGGTGTCACCGTCAGCGCAAGGACCCAGGACAACAACAAGGAAATGCTAATCACCGCAAAAAGCGAAAACAGGAATTCACCTGTTGCATCCGGGCTAAGGCCAATCCCTGCAAATGCCATGATCCCGATGACGGTCGCGCCCAAAAGGGGGATTTGCGTTTTGCGTGCCGCTTCATCTGCCGCATCGCGCGAATTTTGTCCGCGCCGCATCGTGTTTTGCATGCCTTCTGCGACAACGATGGCGTTGTCGACCAACATCCCCATCGCGATGATCAGCGCACCCAGAGAAATCCGCTCCATCTCAATCGAAAATATCGCCATGAAAAACAGTGTACCAACAACGGTTAAAAGCAGCGTCGCGCCGACCACCACAGCCGCGCGCCACCCCATGAACAAAGCCAACACGACCACGACGATGCTGACCGACATCGCGAGGTTAATCAGGAACGACCCTGATGCCTCCTCCACAACAAGGTGCTGCTGATAAATCGGATCAAGCTGCACACCTAATGGAATTTGCGGCGCGAGTTCCGCAAGCCGCGCATCGGTGCGATGACCAACATCAACGATATTTTCCGTGGCGATGCCAGCAATCCCAATTGTAAACGCATCCACGCCATTGTGGCGGATCATAAGGCTTGGGTTTGCCTCACGCTCTCGGCTCACGCTTGCAAAATCACGCAGGTTCAGAACTTCGCCCCCAACACCCACGGTCAGGCCGGCGATTTCCTGAACGCTGTCACTTCCCTCTGGCCCCTGGATCAAGGTGCGCCCATCAGGGCGCTGAAACGATCCACCATCGACAACACTATCGGCATTTGCAATCGCCGCCTGAATGGCTGCGGGCGGCACGTTTTGGTTCGTGCTGAGCGTCAGATCAGGCTCAACATAAATAACCTCATTCGGCACACCCGAAAGGCTGACATCCGCGACCCCGGACACGGCCAGCATTTCGCGCCGTAAGAAGGTGGCAAGGTCATTGATCTCAGCATCCGAAAAGCCGGGGGCCTGAACGGCGTAGTAAATGCCAAAGACATCACCAAACCCATCATTCACGAAAGGAGCACCAGCCCCGCTGGGTAGCCGTGCCGCAGCAGTGCGGTTGCGCAGTTTGGTCCAGATTTGCGGCAGTTCAGACCCATCGTAGGTGTCTTTCATATCAACCGTGATCCACGATAGCCCAGGTTGGTTCATGGACCTTACCCGCTTGACCTCGGCCATTTTCTGAATTTCGGATTCAATCGGTTCAGATACTTCTCGCGCCACCTGTGCAGCGCTCGCACCCGGGTATTGGGTCACGACGACGGCTGTCTTGATGGTAAACGCCGGGTCTTCAAGGCGACCAAGATTGCCAAAGCCCCAGACACCACCAAAAAGGCAGCCCAAAATGACCAGCCATGTGATAATGGGCCGTTGGATTGATCCGCGCGCAATGTTCATAATCCGACCTCAGTTCGCAAAGCCAGTAAAGCGTGTCACCGCATCACCATCGTTCAACAAATGCGCGCCGCTCGCCACGATTTCCTGACCCGGCTCAAGACCCTCCAGAACCAGAATATCGCCATTTGGGGCAGGTTCGATGGCAACGGGAACAGCAGAAACCGTCCCGGTCGTGCCGTCTTGTGTTGTAAATGCCAAAACCTGCGTCATGCCATCCGTTGATGTGATCACCGCCGATTGCGGGATACGCAACGCATCAGGGCCCCCGCGCAAGGTTGCATAGACCGTGACAGAGGCACCGGGGAAAACAATCAGATCATCAGGCGGGTCCATGGCCAGTGTAATCTGAAAGGTCTGACCAACTTGGGATGTCTCGGCGTTGAATTCGCGGGCCTCAAGCGGATAGCGCGTGTCACTGCCCGGCAATTGCGCCCACAATGCCACATCAGGATCGCGCCCGGCCCGGCCGAATAGCACCTCGGGGACATCAATCTCGACCCGTATTTCAGACATATCATGCAGCCGGGCAATCGGTGTGCCCGCCGCAATCGTAGAGAAATTAGCAACGTTGCGCGCCGCAACCAACCCATCGAATGGGGCGGTCAACTGCGCGCTGTTCAAAGAACGTTCGGCGTTTCTGACGGCAATCTCAGCAAGCTGTACTTGGGTCTCAGCATCATCGACACTCACTTGGCTCACAGCACTGCCTTGCAAGGCTTGAAACCGCGCCAAGGTGCGATCTGCTTGGTCTTTCTGAACGCGGGCTTGATCCAAGGCAATCTCGAACGGTTCAAGGTCAAGCACGGCAACCGTTGCACCTTGTGCGATGGGCTGGCCCTCAACGATCGGGATATCAACAATTTGGCCACCCACCTGAAACGCAAGATCAACGGTTTCTTTTGCAACCGCATGGCCAAAGAACTGACGCGTGGTTTCGGAGGCGCCGGCTTGAACCTCAACCAACTTCACCAGTTTTGGCTGATCCTGCGCGATGGCGAAAGTGCCGCAAAGTGTAACAAGTAAGAAGCTGAAGAAAATAGTGCGCATGTCGAAGAGACCCCAAATTGCCAGTCCGGCAAATTGCTTTGCCTTTGATGACCTTAACCACACAGACTCGGATGATCTACACCTGTTTTGGGTGCGTGCGGAGGAGGCACAAAGGCCGCTACACTACGCAAAGTCGAGAGAAGGGAGAATTATCAACGCCGGTTTTGCCCGCGACCTGCCTCTTCATTACTTCGTTCTTGCTGCGGTTTGCATGAATGACGGTTTTCTTGCGGCAAAGCGGCATCGGATTTTTCTCTCACGCGGTATTATTCGCGCTGCGAGCGCACGCAGCACGAAATGACAATGGCGGGGTTGGGCTCGAAGCAGTCGTTCGCTGCGCCTAGTTCGAACGTCGGCTTAGGGCCGTGAGTGGTGACGCGCCGTCAGTCCGTTGCTAACCGTGCTGCAGGGCGGAGAATGGCAGCAAGGAGCCCATAGCGGAAGTGTCAGATTTGTGCTGCGTGCGCTCGTAGCGCGGAAATTGCTGCAACAGCGTAAAATTCTACGCCGCCGGGCAGCAGGAACAGCGGTCATTCATGCCTAGCGCAGCGGAAACAACACGCTCAATTATCAAGATGCGGCCTTAGTTGCCACCTGTTATGGGCGGGTCAAGGTCAACTTCGAGCACAACATAGAGTAGGGCTTTAGGTTGCACAGCCCCGGCCATGAGATAACCTGAGCGAAATTGTATTACCTATCATTACGTGGGTGGCGCGCCATGAGCACAGACAATGATTTTGATTACTGGACGCAATGGCCCACTGCGTCTGAAAAGCCGTCCGCATCGGATTTGGATTTGCAGGCTATCCACGGTGTTGAACCGCTTGATGCGCAGTTAGGCGTTGCAGAACCACTTACCGTACCGGCCATGTTGCAAGACGCTCTCTTCGGCCAGCCAGAGCCGACAGAGGCCGATCTGGCGCGGGCGACTGGTGGCGACACAGGCAAGGTGCCGCCTCTGCACACTTACGCTGTTCTTGATGCTGCAAAGGTCACAAACCTGCCCGAAATGCTGGATGCTTCAGGTCTGGAGCATCGCTGCTTGTTCAAAGGCGATGCTTACGATGAACTGAAAGATGTGGCCCCGTGGATTGCCCGACTGGAAGAGGGTAACCGCTTCACTCGCAATCTGTTCACCCGCTCGGATGTGCCGTGGCATATGTGGGACAGCGAACCAGGTATTTATGTCAGGTCGTGCGGCACGTTCGATGCCATGTGGAAACACTTTAGGAAATTTACCAAAGTCCAAGATGAACAGGGCAAGTGGTTCTATTTCAGGTTCTGGGAACCGAACGCTTTCATCCATCTTCTTGAGCAGCCTGATACGAAGCGTCTTTTGACTGCGCCAGATGGATGCGCGTTTTATCATTTCTACGCACCGACAAAGGATGCGACCTACGTTGTTACTGCTCCAGACGTTGAGGCTGCCGAGATAAAGCCATTCAAGTTGAGCAACCGCCACAGAACCTCATTCGATGCCGCTATCGAAAGCAAGTTCGCACGTGATTACGCGGTGTCTCTGGCTCGGTCTGTTCCAGTTCGTGCCAGTGCTCTGGGTATTGAAGGCCATGATGCGCTAGGGCAGATGGTGACCAGTGTGACCGAGTATCTCAAACCGTTTGGGTTTAGCAAACGCAGTGATCTTGGACGCATGGCCAGTTGCGCCCTGTTTTACGGGACGCATTTCTTGCACGATCCGCGCATTGCTGGGTTAAGCCAACGTTATTTGACAGATGCAAAATCGTCACCCGGATTACGCGCAAAGCGCTTTCAGGAAGCTCTGCACAAAACTGTGCCAATAGACGTAATGACAAACGCGGCAAGTGTCACAAAGACATTGTCACAGCTACGCTATGCCCTTGATCGAAAAGAGATCACGCAAGATTACCTTGCCCAAGTTTATACGCCTGAATTTGGATTTCATAACGCTGATACTGCGCAACAATTCATCCGGACCTGTCAGTCACAACAGCAGGCTAAATCGCTCCATAGTTCGGAGTGCCAAATGGCACATTACATCCTGTCGGCCCTATATACGCCGTATTTTCTTGATGATCCTTTGCAAGAGAAACTAAAGGCGATATTCCGCGACGCAGACGATCTCAAACACAACCTTTTGCAAGAGCTTGAACGCCGCAGCACCATTTTAGAGAAGACCTGAGTACATTATGGCTGGACGAAGTTCTGAATACACATCAGCACAGGATGTCGCAGCATCCCAAAGCGGCAACGCCGTCGGCGGTGGCTGTGCCGAATGCCATACAGGCAACTGGATACATGTCCGGTATGAGTATACCGAAGGCGATCCGATCACAGATGCCGTATACGTGGTGCAAACACCAAACGGCGGCGAACCGGGCGGCACGGTCATCGCCGAAGGGGTGATCTCCATCGGGCCTGACGCGGAACATGAGTACGTCCATGTGGACCTTGGCGATCACGCGGGCGAGGTCGAGGTGTTCGTCTTTGACGATCCCACAGAGCCTGTCCCTTTTGAAGAGCCCCAGCCCGTTGAAGATCAACGCAATTGGCTGCAACGCGCGGCAGATTCAGTGATGAACGGGGCGGAATGGACATGGGACGTCGCACAAGGTGACTTTAACGAAGACATGTCCACCGGCCAGATCATCACAAATGCGGTGGTGACGGCTGTGCCTATTGTCGATCAGGTCGCCGACGCCCGTGATCTGGTTGCCAATGGCAAAGCCCTGATCTGGGACCGGCGCTATGCTGAGATCGGTGTTTGGGTGGGTGTCTTTGCCTGCCTGATCGGGTTAGTTCCGTCGCTGGGGTCACTGGCCAAGGGCGTGATCAAACTGGTCTGGCGAAACGCGGGCGAGGTTGGCAAAATCCTGATTTATATCAACAAGGCGTTGCACCGCACGGGGATGCGCGTCAACGGCTACCGGTTTGTCAAGAAGCTGGCTGACGACGTGATTGCGCAAGTTGGTTTCGTGACGCGGAAGTTCAACGAATTCCTCGACGCATGCTTGCAACGCATCCCACGCTGGACGGGTGACGGACTGCGCGAAACCATCGAACATGTGCGCGGCATGGCGACCCAGATGTTCCCCCGTGTAGCGCAGGAAATCCGTGAACGCCTGCTGCGCGGGCTGGCCGATTTCGCGTCTCGCGCATGGCGGGTAATGCCGGGCCAAGGGATTGTGATCCGGCGGGCAACCCGCGCCGTAATTGACGCAGGGCCGTTTACAAGCTTTCAAAGACGTATGGCAAGGGATGGATTTGATGAAGACGCATTGACTAACGGCGCGCGCTCAATTTCGCCTCAGGACAAGCTACGTATGCAACAGATACGCATTGATGCAATGCGTTGGAAAGACGAGTTGCTTAACGATCCAAACTTTCCTGACAGCCTAAGGCAAGCCGCACAGCATGATCCCGCAAGATTCGTCAACGAACTCGCTACATTTGGATCTAAGCCAAGCTTCGTTGACTTTACTCAAGGTGGCACTGAGCGCATGTATCGCGTCGTTGGAGATGAAAGCCAAATCGGCGGCTCTTTCTGGAGTAGGTCACCGCCTCCGAGTGACGAAATGGCTTGGCGCACGAGAGATGCAGTTTCAAATGACTGGAACCGTGGTGGAGGATATATGGTAGCAGATGTCCCACCACCACCAGCTGCTCTGGTTGGAGAAATTGGACCTCAAGATCTTGGAGACGCCACGAAACATAGGGTACCGCACGACGGTCAAATGCTTGAAGGTGGTGGAGAACAACTTTGGTTTCCGCGCACGGCATACCCCGAGCCAGCAATTCCTTCCTCTCAGGTTAAGGAGTACCACTATACCGATTGGAACGCGCCAACGCAGGCATCCCGCGCGACAGTTCGTGCCGGACGCATAGGGGATTGTGATCTATGAGCTTGTTCGAAGAAAGGCTGGCACTTTTCCAAGAGGCGGATCGGCGCCTGGTGCAATACGTTGCGTTGGTCGGTACGTTTGCACGTATTGTCAGACGCGCTGCAGAAACGGGCCTTTGGGAGAACACAGCAGCCAAACAACCATTAGCCAGCTCTGAAGATCCTCGCGATCTGCATGACGCCGCTTCTTTCTTCGAAACCAGCGCTCAAAACCAAATCAAAGAGATTTTACGACGCTATCGTAGTGCGCTTGCAGTTGGTGAGATTTCAGAACCACTGTCGATAATCCGTAGTTTTGGCGGACTTGAGAAGTCATGGGAAGCATACCTGCATCCGAGTTACGGATCCAATGCCGTGCTACCGCCACCGTCACAGTACCTGTTTGATCTTTATGGCATATCTGTTCGTCTTTTCCCGACAGCGCAGGGTCCTGAAGAAGCAACGTTCTCGGCTGAACTTAAGAAACGAGGAAATCCTTGGACATGAGGATAACAGATAGTATGAGATGGTTTGCTCTCGCGCTTGTTCTTTCTGGACCCGCACTCGCCCAACCGAATTCTGGCAATGAAGTCAGTGATGAAGTTATTGCCTTTTGGGCTAAGAATGCGCTTCCATTGGCGGAATTCGTAGAACGCGGTTTCGGTATGGCACTGCCGGAAGATGCGACCTCTACAGAGTGGTGCCGATATCAAGCGGTTACAGCCTCACTGATGTATGCAAACCATCCGAACTGTGATCGTCTTATTCAGGAAATGCATAAGCAAGGGCGCATCGAATAGGCCAGTGCTTGTCGATGAAAGCGGATTTGAACGGCTGCTCTGGCGAAACCTGCTGCACTACAAAAACCATACTGCTGCAACTACGAGCAAATACTGCGTCAGCAACATACCAAACGTCAGTGTCGGGAAAGTCTTGCGTAGCAATGGTAGAATCTGGATGCAGCGAAAGTGCGGTTTAGATTTCGTCAATTTCTTCATCTGTGAATGACTGGAAACGGGAAATTCGCTGGGATGCCGAAGATCGTGTGCCGCGCCTGCGAACGGATGCTGCGGCAGCAAACACCCGGAAGGGCTATGGCGGGAAAGTCCGCATTGCGTAAATTCAGTCCCTGATCCTTGCTGCACTCTGCGCGAATGGCCGCTTTTCCCGCTGCCCGACAGCACCGTACTTTACGCTACCTCAGGATTTCCCCCGCCGCGAGCGCACGCAGCATGAAAACCGGACTCACAAAATGGGCTCGAAACGGTCATTCGCTACGTTGCACCCTACGGTCCGCTTTGCTGCCAGTCATTAGTCGTTTATTTGATCGATCCCAAGACTAAGACTTACCAATAAGTGCGTCGATAATTGGCATCAAGTGGTATGAAAAGTGGTATAATTTCTCAACCTATTGTTTAAATACATATATAACAATATTTTAATAGTATAGTTCGGGGGACTGTCTGTCCGCCACCACCCCATTGATCAAGACAAAACGAAACCTCAGCGCGCGTGTAAAATCAGCTACGGGCGATGGTCAGTCGTGCGGCAATGCCAGCCGGTTTGTCCTCGAACGACAGCGATCCGCCATGCAGGTTCGCGATCGTGTCTACGATCGTCAGGCCCAAGCCGTACCCGTCGGTCGTGGCGGTGTTGTCGCCGCGTTTGAACGGGGCCATGAGCAGTTCGATATCGCGTGCGGTGTTGGCGGAACCCTCGTCCTCGACGGTGATGGTGACCGACGACGCATCGGCCTCCAGCCAGACGGTCGCGCGGCGGCCGTATTTCAGCGCGTTGTCGATCAGATTGCAGATCGCGCGTTCCAGTGAAATCGGGCGGGCGCTGATGACTATATCCGTATCGCCCGAAATGACGCTGCTGCCGCGTCGTGACATGAAGACGGATTGCGCCCCTTGCATGACCACGTCCTCCGGCGGGCGGAGTGTGACGGATTTTCCGGTATCCTCGTAATCCGCGACGATGGCCTCAATCAGAGATTGCAGCGAGATCTTGCGCGGCTCCTCGGCGTTCATCTCGGCCCGCGTATAGGTCAGGACGCTTTCGATCATGCCGGTCATGCTGTCGATGTCGTGCTCCAGCTTGCCGCGCAGCTCGTCATCCTCGATCAGCGCGGTGCGCAGACGCAGGCGCGTTGCGGGGGTGCCAAGATCGTGGCTGACCCCTGACAGCACGGAGGCGCGGGCGGCCAGTTGCGCGCGCTCCATCTCCAGATGGCTGTTCACCGCCGTCACGATTTCCTGCAATTCCTGCGGGCCATCGGTGTCGTAGCTGCTTGGGCCGTCGAGCCTTCGACGGCTGCGCAACCGGGATGCGAAACTGGTGAAATGGGCGGTCGTGTTCAACAGAACGGTGACCAGAACCGCCAGTGCCACAACCGCCCCCAAACCGGCCCAAAGGCGCAGATCGGCGGGTGCTGCGGCGCAATTCCAGATGGCACCACCGTCGACACGCAGCCACGGGCCGACGCCGACGCGCGCAAGCACGGTCGGATCGCTGCAATAGGACGCAAGCAGGCGCAGAACCTCGCCGGTCGTCTCGGCGGCAGTCTGGCGTTCGCGTTGCTGCAACGGGGCGATGGGATAGACGATATCGGGCGACAGGATCACCAGCGTCAGCACGTCGGCCACGCGCGTATTGCTGGGGTCGGGCAGGATCGGCACCAGTGTCGGCCTAACCACCTGCGGCGCGAACGAAAGCCGCAGGAAGTCGCCTTGGGACGCGATTTTCTGGTCGGCGTCTGGGAGCAGCGTGATGTTGATCCCTGTTGGAGCCGAGGTGCCGGTTTGCAGCGTCGAGTACAGCGCGACACCCGCAGAATAGGCGGCTGTCCGGTGTTGTTGCCACCGCGCGTCCGACCGGCTCCAGACCCAAGCGGAAACCGCGCCCGCCACGAAGGCGAGCAGCACGAGGCCCATCCCGACCAGGCGCAGGCTGGGGGCGTGTCGCGTCATGTATCCTCTGTCATCACATCGACGGCGAAGATGTATCCGATCCCGCGCTCGGTCCGCAGGACCGTCGGGTCTTTCGGGTTGGGTTCGATCTTCGAGCGCAGACGTTTCACCAGCATGTCGATGGACCGCCCGTTGGTTTCACCGGATCGCGGGGCTGTGTCGTCGGCGGTCAGCGCCTCCGCGATCTCGTCGCGGGTCAGGGGGATGTGCGGGTTTGCCAGAAGCACTTGCAGCAGGGCAGTTTCCCGCTTGGACAGCGCGACCTGCACACCTTCCGGCGAAAGCACCTCGTTTCGTTTGGCGTTATAGCACCAGCCCTGAAACCTAAAGCTCCGGATGTTGCGACGATGGGCGAGAGACGAGGCGCGTTGAGCCCGGTGCAGGACGGCCTTGACGCGGGCGAGCAACAGATCGGGGTTGAACGGCTTTGCGATATAGTCATCGGCGCCGACCTCATAGCCCTGCATCCGCTGGTGATCGGCAGAAAGCGCCGAGACCATGATGACCGGCACGTCCTGCTCGCGCCGCAGCTTGCCGCAAATCTCAAGCCCGTTTTCGTCGCCCAGCATCACGTCGAGCAGGATCAGGTCGATACGTCCCGCTGCCAGATGTTTGCGCACCTCGGCCTCGGACGCGGCGGGCAGGGCGATGGAGCCGTGCTGTTGCAGGAATTGCGTCATCATCTGGCGCATCTCCGCATCGTCATCGACCACCAGAATGCGTGGAATCGCCATTACTCCAAGTCCTCCTACCTCCAGCGTACAAGCGACAGTTACGCCAGATGTATGTAACATCAGGCAACAGAATCGAGGCTTGCGTAACAATGTGTAACGGCTTGCCGGAATTTATGCATGTCCGGAACGGGAACCTGCCATTCGGATATTGCAAGGCTGCCCGCAGCCCAACACAGTCGCGGGACGAACGCCCCTAGGGGCACTTCTTGGGAGGAAACCAAAATGAAAACTTACGTATTGAGTGCGGCATCGGCGATCGCAATCGCCGCGACGGGTGCAGCTTATGCAGCGCCGGAGGCGGAAGTCCTGCATTACTGGACATCGGGCGGCGAGGCGAAATCCGTGGCCGTGCTTCAGGAAGAATTTGCGGCCAATGGCGGCACATGGACCGACATGCCTGTTGCGGGCGGTGGCGGCGACGCGGCGGGCACAGCCTTGCGGGCGCGTGTGCTCTCCGGCAACGCGCCGACAGCGGCACAGATCAAAGGCCCGTCCATTCAGGAATGGTATCAGGAAGGCGTGCTGGCCGATATCTCCGACGTGGCGGAAGCCAATGACTGGGCCAACCTGCTGCCTGCCTCCATCGCGTCGCACATGCAGTGCGAAGGCACGTGGTGCGCCGTTCCGGTAAACGTCCACCGCGTGGACTGGATCTGGGCGAACACCGAAATCCTGTCGGCCAACGGCATCGAGATGCCGACGACATGGGACGAATTCAACGCGGCGGCCGAAAAGCTGCAAGCGGCGGGTATCATTCCCTTGGCCCATGGCGGGCAGGCGTGGCAGGACGCGACCGTGTTCGAGACTGTCGTGCTTGGCCTTGGTGGCCCCGAGTTCTACCAGTCGGCCCTTGTCGATCTGGACCCGGCGGCGTTGACGTCTGACACCATGGTTGCCGTCTTCGACCAGATGCGCACCTTGCGCGGCTATGTCGATGACAACTTCTCCGGTCGGGACTGGAACCTTGCGACCGCGATGGTCATGAACGGCGAAGCGGCGTTCCAGATCATGGGCGACTGGGCGAAGGGTGAGTTCCTCGCCGCCGGCAAAAAGCCCGGTGTCGATTTCACCTGCGCCTCCACCCCCGGCGACGGCTTCCTCTATAACGTCGACAGCTTTGCCATGTTCGAAGTGGACGGCGACGACAAGAAAGCCGGTCAGGCGTTGCTGGCAGAGCTGGTGATGGGGCCGAAGTTCCAGGAAGTGTTCAACATGAACAAGGGCTCGATCCCGGCGCGGACCGACGTGTCCCTCGACGGCTTCGACAGCTGTGCGCAGACATCGGCAGCTGACATGACGTCCACGTCCGAGAACGGCTCCCTGCTGCCGTCCTATGCGCACGGCATGGCGCTGTTCGGCGCCCAAGCGGGCGCGATCACCGATGTCGTCACGGCGCATTTCAACTCTGACATGTCGTCCGAGGACGCGGTCAAGATGCTGTCGGACGCTGTCGCAAACTCCATGTAATCGTTCACGATTATTGAAATCAGACCCTGTCCCTTAGCGGGGCGGGGTCAATCGGAAATCCGGGGGGACGCACCATGTCAAAATGGCTTCAAGACAATATGCCGAAGATCGTTCTGGCGCCGTCATTTGTCGCCGTGATGGTGTTCGTCTACGGCTTCATCGGCTGGACGGCTTGGGTGTCGCTCACCCGCTCGCGGCTGATGCCACGCTACGAGCTGGACAGTTTCATTCAGTACGAACGGCTGGCGACGTCACCGCGGTTCGAGACGGCGATGGTCAACCTGTTCATCTTCGGCACGCTGTTCATCGTGATCGCCATGGTGCTGGGCTTGCTGCTGGCGATCCTACTGGACCAGAAGATCCGCACCGAGGGGGCGCTTCGCACGATCTATCTGTACCCCATGGCGCTGTCGATGATCGTCACCGGCACCGCGTGGAAATGGATCTTGAATCCCGGCCTTGGCTTGGAAGCAATGGTTCAGGGCTGGGGCTTCGAGAGCTTTGAATTCGACTGGCTCGTGGACCCTGACATGGCGATCTACACCATCGTCATCGCCGCGATCTGGCAAAGCTCCGGCTTCGTGATGGCGCTTTTCCTTGCCGGTCTGCGCTCCGTGGATGAAGAGATCATCAAGGCCGCGCAAGTAGACGGCATTCCGCACTGGCGCGTCTATACTGCTATCATCATCCCCTCGATGGCGCCGATTTTCCTCAGCGCGTTCATCGTGCTGGCGCATCTGGCGATCAAGTCCTTCGACCTCGTGATCGCGTTGACCGGCGGCGGTCCGGGCTACGCCACCGATCTGCCCGCCACCTACATGTATGCGATGGCCTTCTCGCGCGGGGATATCGGGCAGGCGGCAAGCTCTGCCATGGTGATGATGCTGGTCGTGTTCGCGATTGTCGTGCCTTACCTCTATTCGGAATTGAGGGTCAAAGATGACTGATATCTCCCACACCCGCAGCCCATCAATGGCCCGCAACCAAAGCCCGACCGTGAAGCTGGTGCTGCGCGTCGTGCTCTACATCCTGTTGGGCCTGTTCGCGCTGTTCTACCTGATGCCGCTATTCGTGATGATCACGACCTCGCTGAAGTCGCTCGATGAAATCCGCACCGGCGATCTGATCTCGCTGCCCCGTGAGGTCACGTTGGACGCGTGGAAAACCGCATGGGCCACGGCCTGCACCGGCATCCAGTGCGAAGGCGTGCGGCCATTCTTCTGGAACTCCGTCCTGATCGCCATTCCGGCGGTGATGATCTCGACCCTCGTCGGCGCGCTGAACGGCTATGTCGTGGCGCAGTGGCGCTTCAAGGGGGCAAATATCTTCTTTGCGCTGATGCTGTTTGGCTGCTTCATCCCGTTTCAGGTCGTACTGCTGCCCATGGCGCGGGTTCTCGGGATCATGGGGATCGCCGGGACCATTCCGGGGCTGATTTTCGTCCACGTCATTTATGGCCTTGGCTTCACCACGCTGTTCTTCCGCAACTACTATGTGTCGATACCGGACGAGCTGACCAAGGCCGCAAAGGTCGACGGCGCGGGGTTCTTCCGCATCTTCTGGTCGATCTTCCTGCCGCTGTCGCTGCCGATCATCGTGGTCACCGTGATCTGGCAGTTTACGCAGATCTGGAACGACTTCCTGTTCGGCGTGTCCTTCTCGCAGGCGGGCACGCAGCCGGTCACCGTGGCGCTGAACAACATCGTAAACTCGACCACCGGCGTGAAGGAATACAATGTCGACATGGCCGCAGCGATCATCGCCGCGCTGCCGACGCTGCTCGTCTATGTCGTCGCTGGCAAATACTTCATTCGCGGTCTGACCGCCGGTTCCGTGAAAGGATAAATGCAATGGCCCCCATTCTAGAAGTCAAAAACCTGTTCAAGAATTACGGCGCGACCGAGGTCTTGAAAGATATCAACGTGTCCATCGAAGAGGGCGACTTTCTAGTCCTCGTCGGCCCGTCGGGGTGCGGTAAATCCACGCTGCTCAACTGCATCGCGGGGCTGGAGCCGATTTCAGGCGGGGAACTGTTCATCGGCGGCCAGAACATGACCAATGTCAGCCCCAAGGACCGCGACATCGCCATGGTGTTCCAGTCCTATGCGCTTTATCCGACGATGACCGTCGCCAAGAACATCACGTTTGGCATGAAGGTGCGCGGCATTGATCAGGCGACGCAGGACGCGAAGCTGAAACAGGTCGCGGCGCAGCTGCAAATCGAGCCGTTGCTGCACCGCAAGCCGGGCCAGCTTTCCGGCGGGCAACGCCAGCGGGTCGCCATGGGCCGCGCGCTGGTGCGGGACCCGAAACTGTTCTTGTTCGACGAGCCGCTGTCGAACCTCGACGCGAAACTGCGGGTGGAGATGCGAACCGAGATCAAGGCGCTCCACCAGAACCTTGGCGCATCGATGGTGTACGTCACCCATGACCAGATCGAGGCGATGACGCTGGCCACCAAGATCGTCGTCATGAAAGGCGGCATCATCCAGCAGATCGGCTCGCCTGCGGAAATCTACAACCGTCCGGCAAATCTATTCGTGGCGGATTTCATGGGCTCGCCCGCGATGAACCTGATTCCCGCCAAGACGCGCCGCGACAACGGTGGCACGGTCATTGAGATCGCCCGCAAGGAAGGTGATCCGATTGTGCTGACAGACCCCAAGAACGCAGACCTGCCAGAGGATGTGATCTTGGGTGTCAGGCCCGAAGACATTGCCGACCCTGCCAGCCGCACCCGCGACGACGCGCAAGTCGCCGAATGCGTGATCGACATCGTCGAGCCCGCAGGCGCGGATACCTATGTGGTGATGCAACTGGGTGGCAAACACGTCACCGCGCGGCTCCATGCCGAGACGACCGCGAAAGCCGGGGTTGCACAGCCGCTGGCCTTCGATCTGGGCAAGGTGTCCTATTTCGCGCCCGAAACCGGCCAGCGGTTGAACTAGGCGGGCAGGGCTAGCCGCCTTCCGGACCTTCGCTGAGGATCGCCCAGACCCGCGCGTCGGGGCCAAGCGGCAATCCCGCCAACAGCGCGGCAAGCCCGGCGCCGCCTGAAGGTGTCGTGTCCAGTCCCAGGCCTGCCAGAATGGGCAGCGCGTGGTTGGCTTCGTCCTCCGAGATCGTCACAAACAGATCGGCATCGCGCGCCAGACCGTTCAGGGCAATCAGGGACGGCGTCTTGCAATCCAGCCGCCCCATCGACGACACGGGGCCTTGCGTCTCGACCACCTTTCCGGCTGCGATGCTGGCCTGCAACGCGGGCGCGGCGGAGGGCTCCACGACGATTATCTCGGGGGCGTCGCCCCAGATCTTGCGAGAATACGCGGCGACAGCGGCGGCAAGCCCGCCCACGCCTGCCTGAAGCAGGATATGCGTCGGGGGCTTTGGCATCTGCTCGGCAGCCTCTGCGGCGAGTTGCAGGTAGCCTTCCATGACGCGCAACGGCAGCGCGCTGTATCCGGGCCACGAGCTGTCGGACAGCAAGGTCCATCCTTTCGCCGCCGCAGCAGCTTCGGCAGCTTCCATGCTGTCCTCGTAGGTCGCCCCTGCACGCATGACCCGTGCGCCCATGGCTTGCAAGCGGTCGGCGAAGGCGGCCGGAACGGTCTCGGCAAGGTAAATCACTGCATCTGCACCGAAGATCTGAGCGCCGGCCGCGACGGACAGGCCGTGATTGCCCGCGCTGGCGGTGACGAATGTGCGCCCGTTCAGCGCGGTTTTCAAATCGGTCAAGCCGGTCAGTTCGGCTTCCCGCGCAATGGCATATGCCGCGCCGAGCGCTTTGAAACTGCCCAGACCCTTGCGTGTGCGTTCGTCTTTTACGACGACCGAAGCCACCCCGACCTGTTCGGCCAATGCGGGCATATCCAGCAGTGGGGTCGGTGAATGGACGGGGCATTGCGCCAACAGCTTGCGGACATGCTGCGGGTTGTCGCAGGGAAATTCCGCGTCAAGGTCCAGTCCGCGCCCGCGCCAAGGGTTGGATGTTATGTCGGGCATACCTGTCCTCTCGGTTGTCTCGACTGTCGCTCAATCGCCTGCCGACCCGTGTGTCATACTCTTTGCTATCCACACCATTGCCCCGACGACAACGCCCCAGAACGCGCCGCTTACGCCGAAAAGTGTCATCCCGCTTGCGGCGATCAGGAAGGTGAGGGCAGGGGCTTCCAGCTGGCTGGTGTCTCTGAACGCGCCCGAGAGCGAGGCGACCAGGGCAGGGATCAGCGCAAGTCCGGCCACCGCAGCGATCAGCGCGATAGGCGCGAGGCCGGCCAATGTCGTCACAAGCGCCGCGGCAAATGCCAGCAAGACGTAGACGACGCCCGATGTGATCGCGGCCCAATAGCGGGTTGCGGGGTCGCGCCCTGCGTCCTCGCCCGCCATCATCGCGGCAGTGATCGCGGACATGTTGACAGGAATTGACCCGAACGGGGCGAACGCAAGGCTGACGAGGCCGGTTTTGCGCAACAATGGCTGCCGGTCGACGGGATAGCCGTTCAGCTCCAGCACGGCAAAGCCGGGGATGTTTTGTCCGGCCATGGTCACAAGATAGAGCGGCAGGGCGATGGAAAACACCGACTGGACGGTAAAGACCGGTGCAACGGGGGTAAAGCTTGGAAGCCATGCGGTGTCGGTTCGGACCGGAGCACCAGAGGTATCGACGGCCAGATAGAGCACCACGAGAAAGGCTATAACCGCGAAAGGCATGGCGGCCAGCCTGTTCCAGCTCAATCCGGCCAACCATGCGACCAGCACTGGCAGAACCAACAACGGGATCGTCCCCAACGCCAAGGCCGGAGCCAGACAGAGCTTGAGCAGAACACCTGCCAGCAACCCGTTTGCGATTGGTTTGGGAATGGCGGCCACGATGCGGCCAAGGGCGGGAATGAAGCCGGTCAGGACGATCAATGCGGCGCAACAGATTATCGCGCCGACCGCCTCACCGAAACCGCCCGGCAAGGTGGCCGTTGCGGCAAGAAAAGCGGCCCCCGGCGTGGACCACGCAACCGCTGCGGGAATTCGCGTCACCGCAGGCAGCCAGATGCTGCAAATTCCCATTCCAATCGTCGCGAAAAACAGGCCCGTGGCCGCTTGTGCGTCGCTAGCCCCCATTGCGGTCAGCCCCGCCAGCACAATCGCGAAGGACGCCGAATAGCCGACAAACGCGGCCAGCAGTCCCATGGAGACCGCAGCAATCGAGAGGTCGCGGATCATAAGAAGTTGCTAACCCCGCCCAAGGTTCCGGCGCGCATGTTCAAAGAGACACCAAGTGATTATCGAACATTAACGGCAAATGTCGCGGGTTTGCATCGGCGTACTGCCCCAAACGCTCAATCTCGCCGGTTCCGGATGTGGTGATGAATTGCCGGCCGCTCGGGGCGACACCGCAAACATCTGCGCTCGTCTTTGTGTAGCTGAGGCCCAACGTCTCGGGGTCGAAAACCTGAATCCGCCCGCCGCGGGGGGATGTCACCGCGATTGCCTTGCCATTTTCGGCGAAGGCGATGCTGCCGATGTAGCCGTCCATCGCGCGTGCGGTCTCATCCGTTCCGTGCGGCAGCGTTATGGCCCCGCCCATGCGATGCAGTCCGACCAGCGGGGGCGGAGTGTCGTCGCCCTGCCACTGCATCCCGAACACGACCGTTCCGTCTCCACTGACGGCCAGGTGCCGGATCGAGTTTTTGTGCATATCCCGCGACAGCTCCGCCGTTTCAACGACCACACCCTGATCAATATAGGCAAGGTTCGGGCGCATGGTCGGCAGGTTCAGTTTGGTGCGGCCTGTATCGGGATGCGTGTCGATGCCACCATTTGCGACCACAAGTATGTCCGAGTTCGGCAAGCGCTTTATGTCATGCGGGCCGATGCCGCCACTGTCCCACTCGCCAATGCGGGCGTAGCCGCTCGCGGCATCCCAGACACCGACGCGCCCGCGCCCGGCCTCGAAGTCGTTTTCGGTGGTGTAGAGCAGGCTTCCATCTGCCGAAAACGCACCATGCCCGTAGAAATGACGGCCTTCGGGCGCGTTCAGAACCGCCGTTTGACGACCGGTCACGCAGTCGATGACCACCGCGAATGTGCCGGGGCGGCGGGCGAAGGCAACCGCTTCGGGGCGGCTCGGGTGGCCTGCGGCGGCGTGGCCTCTGTCCGGCAAAGGGAGCTGGAAGACGACGTTCAGCCCCGCATCAATGCCGCATAGCACGTAGCTTCCGCCCTTGGTTGCAGCCGCCGACAGGAACGCGGGCGAGCCTGCGTCGGCCCAAGTCGGTTTCGGGACAAGACCTGCGGCCAGCAGGCCGCCCAGAAACTGCCGTCTTCCGGTGAGCGCCACGTCAGTCGCCGTCCAGCGCGTTGAACCCTGCCGCCACGCCAAGGGTGGGGCCAAGCTCTTGGGTCACAGTCTCGCGGATTTTGTCCACGGCTTGTTGGACCACCTCGACCTTCAGGCGCGATTGCGGGTCGGCCACGCTGGCGAAAACCGGATCGTTCAGCGCCGTCAGCTTTTCCTCGGCATCCGCGAACTGAGCGTCGAGAGTCTCCGCCAGATCGGCGTTGCCTGTCGCCAGCCGCGCCGCCAGGTCGCGCAGTGCCTCCAAGGATAACAAAACATGCGATGCCGACCTGCCGGACCTGTAGGCTTCGGCGCGGGCGGGGCGGGGGCGGTCGAAGGTTCCAAGCGGTCGCCCAAGGCGGGTGTCGGAGGTGAATTGCAGCCCCGTTGAAAGGGCTTTGAGCATTTCCTGTACGACCTCTTCATCGGTCCGGTATGGCGCATCGGGGCCGGGGTTCAGCATCTGGTCGGCATATCCGTTTTGCCAGTCCTTCAGGATTGACGTCGACGTACTGGCGATATCAGAGGTAACCGTCTGGATCAGGGTGCAATGGTAAGCCGGGTTGCCTGCGTTGGTGAGAGTTTCGTCATAAAGGAGGAACTCCAGCGCGTAGAACCCGCGCGCCGCGATGGATACATCGCGGTAGCTGTCAGGCGCGTTGGCGATCGGGTCTTCCTCTGCAAGCAGCGTCGCCAAGGCGCGCGGGGTCGCGCCGCGGCTGTCGGGCCAGAAGGCCAGCGCGAACGCGCGGTCCTCCACCTCCGTGGGGCCGAACCGCAGGTGGCTTGCGGATACCCATGCGTCGAAGGCGTCTGCATAGACCGATTTCAGCGCCTCGGACCCCGGCTCGCAGTCGTCGGAGGCCGTTTGTGCGAGGGCTTCGGAGGTCGCCGCCAAGGTCTCAAACCGCAGCATGATATGGTCGCGCAGAATGTCCTCGATCGAGGCCTGCGCCTGCGCCGTGAAGGGCATTAAGCAAAGCGCGCAGGCCAGAAATCTGTGTTTCATAGGCTCTCCAAAAACCTGATCAGCGCCTCACGGTCGTCGGTGGGCAATGCTGCCACGGTGTCCCGATGCGGTTGCGCTTCGCCACCATGCCACAGGATCGCCTCCAAAAGCGAGCGGGCGCGACCGTCATGCAGGAAATACGTGTGCCCGCTGACCTGTTCGGTCAGACCAATGCCCCAGAGCGGCGGCGTGCGCCATTCCTGCCCCGTCGCCCGCGCCTCGGGACGATTGTCGGCCAGGCCCGGCCCCATGTCATGCAGCAGCATGTCGGTATAGGGCCAGATCAGTTGAAAGCTCTGCTCCGGCTGGTCTTCAAGGCGGTGCGTCACGAAGCTGGGCTGGTGGCAGGAGGTGCAGCCAGTGTCGTAGAACACCTGCTTGCCGCGCAAGACTTGCGGATCGTCCACGTCGCGCCGCGCCGGCACGCCAAGGTTGCGGCTGTAGAAGGTCACCAAATCCAGCCCCTCGGCGTCGATCTCGTACTCGCGGTCGTCACCGTCCCCGTGAATTGCCGCGAGGCAATCGGCTTGCAAGTCGGTGCATTCGCCGCTGCCCGCCGTGAACAGCGGGTTGGAGATGCCGATGTCGCCGACAAAGGCAGAAGCTGATTGTTCCTTGATCGTGGGGTTGCCTGCCTTGAGGCCGAAGCGGCCCAGCATGGGCCTGTCGAATTCCTGTGACCAGACGACATTCGGACGACCCGAGATGCCGTCCCCGTCCGCATCGTCGGGGTCCGCGTTCGCAAGGATGTCGGCAGCAGGGACCGCTTCCAGCAGTCCCAGCCCGATCATCTGCGGGGCCACACGCGGGCTGAGCATCGCGTCTGGATGCAGCGGGCCATAGCCCAGATCGGCGGCCTCGTAGGTCGGATGGCGCAGGGATACTTCGGTGCCGTCGTCGAGTGTCACAACCTCTTCGTCATAGGTGATGGCAAGGCGGTATTCGGACGGATGGCCCTGCACGGCGAAGTCCTGCAACTGCGTCCCGTAGGTCGGGTCGGGCAGGGTGGCGATATAGTCTTCGATCTCGGCGATGCGGTCTTCGGGGCCGCCGGGGATCGAGACCCTCAGGAACATGGAAACCGCGCTGTCCTCACTGGTCTCGGGCGGATGTCCGCGCCCGTCCTTGATGTGGCAGCGCTGGCAGGACCGCGCGTTGAACAGCGGCCCAAGACCGTCCGAGGCCAGCGTCGAGGACGGCGAAGACACCCACAGCTTGCGGAACAGGCCGTTGCCGACCTTGAACTGCAACTCGTCCTCGAAGGTGATGTTGCCCGAGGGGTGCGAGAACGCGTTGGCGTCCGGCGTGACGCGCACAGTCGCGGCGCCTGCGGGCCGTTCCTCGAACTTCTGGGCGGCCGCAAAACCGGTGGTCGGCGCCGTTACCTTTCTGATCCGCGCGACTTCCTCCGGCGTGCGGGGCACCACGTTTAAATGGGGGTCGCCAAGGTCCCATGCAGGGGACTTGGCGGGTGTGTCCGCTATCGCAACGGAGGTTGATGCAAGAAAAGCAAGAAGCAGACTACTCGGCTTCGTCCATTTTTGACGCATTGAGTTGGGCATATTTTTCTTCACCGAGTTTGGCGACGAGGTCGAGTTGCGTTTCCAGAAAGTCGATATGGCCTTCTTCGTCGGTCAGCAATTCCTCGAAGATGTTCTTGGTCACGTAGTCGCCCGCTTCCTCGCAGTACTTACGTGCTTCCTTGTAGTATTTCTGCGCGTCCTGCTCGGCGGCCAAATCACATTCAAGGGTTTCCTTGGGGGTCTGGCCGATGCGCAGCGGGTCCAGTTTTTGCAGGTTGGGGTGGCCTCCCAACAAAAGGATACGCGCTATGAGCTTGTCCGCGTGGTTCATCTCCTCGATGCTCTCCTCGCGGGATTTCTTGGCCATATGGCCAAGGCCCCAGTCTTCCTGAAGGCGGTAATGCAGCCAATACTGGCTGACCGCCGTAAGCTCGCTGCGCAATGCGCCGTTGAGATATTCAATAACTTTCTTGTCGCCGTTCATGTGCTTCTTCCTGTGTTGCCGCGGGTTTCAAGTTCCGCAGTTGCATGGGGACTTCGGTATTGTCGTTGCTGCGCATGGTGGACAGGAACAATGGCATGCATCCGCCGCAATCCGCGGATTTGCCAAGTGCGCGATACACCTTGCCGGGGGTGACGATGGTCTTGTCATCCGATGCCCGCATCCAGTCGATGGCCGCGTGGATATCGTGATCGGTGATGTTCTGACAATGACAGATGATCATGATGACAAGACCTTCGCGGGTTTACTGGAAAACAGCGTCAGGATCGTCGAGGCTGTCGGACCCTTCGATGCTGATCTGGTCTACGCCAAGCGCCGTGACCACCCGTTCGATGGAGCGTGTCTGGTCGATCAACCCGTTCACACCCCCCATGATGAGGGCTTCGCCCGCTTCGTTGCCGCGTTCCAGCATCTGGTCATAGGCAAAGCCGGACTCAGCCGCGATCTTGATGCGGCCGAGGGCCATTACCGCCGCGCCCAGCTTCGACTGCATTTCCACGTCCAGCGCCGTGTCGGCCTCGGCCACCAGATCGGCGAGCGAGGGGCCGGTCACGAGGGCGCCGTCAACGCGGGTGTATTTGCCCAGATAGACGTTCTGGATGCCAATGCCGTTGTAGTAGTGGTCGTTATGGGTGTTGTCGGCAAAGCAGGAATGTTCTTCCTCCGGGTCGTTGAGCATGACGCCAAGGCGCATCCGCTCGCCCGCCGTCTCGCCGTAGGACAGCGACCCCATGCCGGTCAGGATGGCGGCGATTCCGGTGTCCGCATCGGACGCCACGGCATTGCGGGCGGCACCACCTTCCGCCCATTGCGCGGCCATATGTTCCAGATCGGACACCAGAAGGTCGGTGGCCGCCGTCAAATACTCGCCCCGACGGTCGCAATTGTCGTTCGTGCAGGTCTCGCCTGCCGCGTAATCCGTCCATGGACGCGCGCCGGCACCTGCGCCGTGGCCGTTAAGGTCCTGACCCCACAGCAAAAACTCGATGGCGTGGTATCCGGTCGCCACATTGGCCTCCACGCCATCCGCTTCGTGCAGGGTTTCCTCCAGCAGTTCCGGCGTGATGGTGGACGCGTCGATCTCCTTGCCTGACAGGGTAAAAGCCGGGTTGGCGATCACGTTCAGGGCTGCAAATTCGTTCTCATCGGACGGCCCGCCATAGGTCGTGTCCACATAGTCGATCAGCCCTTCGTCCAGCGGCCACGCGTTGACCTTGCCCTCCCAGTCATCGACGATCGGGTTGCCGAAGCGGAAGACCTCGGTTTGCTGGTAGGGAACACGGGCCGCAAGCCATGCGGCACGGGCGGCGGTCAGGTTCTCTGCCGACGGCTCGGACACCAAATCGTTGACCGCTTCTTGCAGGCGCTTCGCGGTGATCAGGCTGTCCTCATAACCGGCGGCGGCGATATCCGCATAGGTCTCCAGCACCTGCGCAGGCTCTACGGCCAATGCGGGCGTGGCAACGACCAACGCGATTGCCGTGGAATAGAGATAGTGTCGTGTCATAAGGTCCGTCCTGTTAGTGAAGCGTTTGATATTGGGGCTCAGGTGCCACATCGCGCGGTGCGGCAAGTTGCATCCGTTTGAGGGCCAGCCCGAAATCTGCGGCGAGCGACGCGACAAGCGGAGCCACGTCCGCCCGCACCAGAAGCGTCGCGATCAGCATCGCATCCTCGCGATCGCCCGTGGCGGCGGTGGCGATGAAATTGGCAAAGCAGGATTCGTCGGAGCCAAGGCATTTGCACTGGACCGAGTGCCGCATCAGCGGGCGGCGACCATGCCGGGCGCAGAGCGTGCAAAGCGTCTCGAACGCCTCCAGCGCCTTGCGCCCTTGATCGGCCCCGAGGCCAGCGGCAAGATCGCTCCAGACCTGCGCTTGCGCATCCGGCCCGTCGCACCAAAGCCGCAGATAGATAACCGACGCGGCCTCCAGCCCGTCAAGCTCGGAGATGAACCCCACGGGGGCGCTGCCACGGCCTTGCTGAGGATAGGTCATTTGGTCAGGATCAACTTGCCGGCCCGCGTGATGCGCAGGATATAGGTCTGCTCGCCCAGCACGATCTGGGCCAGATCGCCGCCCTGTGTCAGATCGCTCGCGGCGTAGGTCGGCAGCGCGTTCACGGGGGTGTGCTTGGGCGGGGGCGAATGAAAACTCATGTTGCCCACCGCGCGTCGCGTGGGCTCCGGTCAAGCAGCCATTCGATGCAGCTTCCGTCGATCTCTGGCTGGATGGCGAGCATATCGAGAACTTCGGTCCTGACAGATCGTGGTCTTCTGGGCGCATTGTTTTCTGTCACGGGCTGTTGTTCGGATCGTTGCATCAGGAAGTCCTCACATGATGGTCAAAGCGGGGTTCACGTGTCGGGCTTGCCCAGAAGATTCGGGGTGGCTTGACTTGCGCTAATCCTGAGTGAACAAGTCGGGTATGTCAATCCGACAATTTAAGTCGGATATTAAATTTGCGCTTTCAGGCAACCCGACTTTTCTTTCAGGGGCTTGCGCCGCAACGGGACTGGAGGCACAACTCCAACGACCCAACTCAGGAGAAACCCCATGGCCAAGACCCACATGATCCATGAATTCGGCATGGGCACATCGCTGCGCCGTCGCGACTATACCGAAGCCGCGGCCCGCGCGATCCGTGACGCGCTCTGGCACAACTCGGTCAGTCTGGCCGAGGCGTTCGGGTTCGAGAAATCCGACATGATTATCGACGTGGAAATCGGCGTCCAGAGCCCCGACGAAGTCGACACCGCCACGCTGCTCGACATCTTTCCCTATGGACAACCCTCAATCACCGTCAAACCCGGCGGCTTGGACATTCCAAAACCCGACGGCTCCGGCGTCACAGTCATCGCGAATGCCGCTATTATGGTCAGCTTCGACATGGAGGCCGCGTGATGGAACACCGCATCATCCTTGAAATGGGCACGGGGAACGACCTCTACGGGCTTGACTACACCAAGGCGGCAAAACGCGCCATTCAGGACGCGCTTCACCATTCTTCCATCGTCATGTTCAAATCCCTCGGCATCGACCACAACGACATGCGCGTGCAGGTCACGGTCGCGGTGCAACAGCCGGACAAACTCGACATCGACGCGCTGACGGCAGAGCTTCCACGCGGCCGCGCCACCGTCACAGCGGTCAAGGGCGGGCTTGACGTCCATGATCCGGAGAACGACCAGACCCACGTGATCGCCACCGCCGCGATCGAGGCTTTCGTGCCGATCGACGCCGCAAACTGGAAACTCTCCTAACCCCATCATTGCTTCAAAAATACCTCGGAGGGGTCCGGGGAGGCAGCGCCTCCCCGGCGGGTCGACGTGCCGCAGGCGCGGCGAAGTCAGCTTGCACCGACCGACGCGGATGGAACCATCGCCGCGGCTCGTCGTTGGGTTTCCAGACAGACGGACAACCCGACGGAGGCCCAATGACGGATATGCAAAGCCAGAAACACTCTTCTTCCATGGGATACGGACGCTTTTTCGCGATGATCGCGACCTCCACCGTGGTGATGTACGGCCTGATGTACCTCAACACCTACGCGCTGGACCATGTGTTCTTCTCCCAGACCCGCATGTGGATGGCGCTCTATATGGGCGCGGCCATGGCGATCATCATGCTGGCCTTCATGTTGGGGATGTATTCCAACCGCACGGTCAATGCCGCGATCTTTATCGGTGCGGCGGTGGCGTTTGCATTGGCGCTGTGGCTCGTGCGCAGTCAGGAGACGGTCGAAGACCTCGCCTGGATGCGCGCCATGATCCCGCACCATTCCATCGCCATCCTGACCAGTGAACGGGCCGACATCTCCGACCCGCGCGTCCGCGAACTGGCGGATGCCATCATCGAGGCGCAGCGCGGCGAGATCGCCGAGATGAAACGCTACATCGCTGACATCGAAGCGAATGGCGACGCTCCGGCGGGAACTTCGCGCGACACCTCCGAATAAGCAAAGGGAGACCGCAATGACAGACACCAGCACCTATGCCGTCCCGCAAGGCGACCCCGCAAACCCTACCGCTCAAGACGAGGGTAAACGGGCGGCGCTCTACCGCATGGCGATGCCGGACCATCTTTGTCCCTTCGGCCTGAAAAGCAAATCGCTGCTGGAGCGCAAGGGCTTCGAGGTCGAAGACCATCTGCTGACCACCCGCGACGAGGTCGACGCGTTCATGGAAGAGCATAACGTGGAAACCACACCCCAGACCTTTATCGACGGCGACCGCATCGGCGGCTATGCGGCCTTGAAAAAGCACTTTGGCCTGCGCGTCTTGGGCGAGGATGACACCACCTATCGCCCCGTCATCGCGATCTTCGGCGCAACCGCGCTGATGGCGGTGGCGATAATGCTCAACCTCTACGACAGTTTCGCGCCGCTCACTTGGCTCAAATGGTTCTTTGCTCTCTCGATGGTCGCGCTGGCGATCCAGAAGTTGCAGGATGTCGGCAGCTTCGTGAACGGCTTTCTCGGCTACGACCTGCTGGCGCGGCGCTATGTGCCATACGGCTATGCCTATCCGTTTCTGGAACTCTACGCGGGTGTGGGCATGATGGCACTGATCGGCACGGGAAACCTTTTGATCTGGCTGGTCGCGCCGGTCAGCATTTTTATCGGCACCATCGGCGCGGTGTCCGTCATCAAGGCGGTTTATGTCGACGGGCGGGAACTGACCTGCGCCTGCGTCGGCGGCGACTCGAACGTTCCCTTGGGGTTCATCTCGCTCACCGAGAACCTGATCATGCTGGGCATGGGCGTCTGGATGTTGGCGAACTGGTTTGGCAGTTGATCAGAACTCCACCCCGGTGCCTTGCAACACACCATGTTCCATCGCGTAGCGGGTCAGTCCAGCGGTCGAGTTGATCCCCAGCTTACGCTTGATGTTCTTGCGGTGCGTCTCGACCGTATGCACGGAAATATCCAGATCAGCGGCCACATCCTTGTTCGACTTGCCCTGCGCCAGTTGCAAAAGGATGGTCTGCTCGCGGGCGGTCAACGGCTCCCGTCCATCGCTGGTATTGGGGGACAGCGATGCGGTCGCGCCGCTGCACAGATAGGTCTCCCCACGCATCACCGCCTGAATGGCGCTATGGATCTCCTCGGTCGGCACGTCCTTCAACAGGTAGCCCCGCGCACCGTGGGACATGGCGGTGGAGACATATTCCGGCGCGTCATGCATCGACAGGATCAGGATGCGGATGTCGGGCGTCTTCTCCAGCAATATCTCCGTCGCCGTCAGCCCGCCCATCTGCGGCATGTTGAGGTCCATCAGGATCACATCCGGCTTTAACGCTCCGATCTGGTCCAGCACCTCCTGGCCGTTGCTGAGCGTCGCCACGACCTCGATATCGTCATAGCTTTCCAGAATTGCGCAGATGCCGTCGGCCACCATGGGGTGGTCGTCGACGATCAGGACCTTCACGGGGACATTCATGCGGATTTCCTCGGTTTCGGGGCAGGGGGTTCGGATTTGGTCTCGGGCGAGAGCATATGCGTCAACGGCACCGAGGCCTCGATAATCGTGCCGTTCTCGCTCGACAGAACACGCAGCGTGCCTTTGAGCTGGTCAATGCGTTCCTGCATGTTGCGCAAGCCCAGCCCGCCGACGCCCTCGCGTGGGTCGCGGGCCGCGATTCCGACACCGTCATCGGTAATGCGCAGGGTTGCGCCCATGCGGTGGCCGAAGACCTCGATATAGACGCTCCTCGCATCCGCGTGTCGCTCCACGTTGGTCAATGCCTCTTGGGCGATGCGGTAGAGCGCGATCTTGGCGTCCTTGTCCAGACGGTTGCTGAACACCACCGTCTTGAAATCAGCCTTGATGCCGGTGCGACGGGAGAACTCGTCGACCAGCGACTTGAGCGCGGGGCCAAGGCCCAGATCGTCCAGCACCCCGGGGCGCAAATCGGCAGAGATGCGACGCACCTCATGGATGGCTTCGGTCAATCCGGCGATGCCTTTGTTCAGGCTCTCCGGCGCCTTGGGATCGCCCGTCAGAAGCCTTTTGCGGGCCAGCTCCAGCATGTAGCGGACGCCGACCAGAATCTGGCTGATGCTGTCATGCAACTCACGGGCCACCCGCCCGCGCTCCTCCTCTTGCGTGTCGATGATCCGCTCGGTCAGGGCGCGCAGCTTGGCGTCGGCCAGCCTGCGTTCGCGCAGGTTCAGCAGCAGACCCGCGACAAAAACCCCAGTCAGCGCCAATATGGTGATCAGCACGATATAAACAAACGTCTTCTGGATCCGCGCTTGCGTGTCGGCCTCTGCTGCCGCGACGGTGCTCAGGACGTCGTCGATGAAGATGCCGGTGCCAAGCGCCCATTTCCAGTCCTGCAAGCCGATCACATAGACAACCATCCGCGCGGTCTCGCGGGTGGAGGGCTTTGCCCAGTCATAAGCATGATAGCCGCCGCCCGATCTGGCGGTCTCCAGAATGGTGTCGACCACCGGCACACCGTTCAGATCTTCCAGACCCTTCCAGTTCTTGCCGATCAGAAAAGTCTGTCGGGGCGAGACCAGATTGTTGCCGTCATAGTCATAGACGAAGAAAAAGCCGTCCTGCCCGTAGATCATCGCGCTGAGCATCTGGGTCACCTTCAGCTTAGCTTCCTCGTCATCGGGCGCGGCGTTGCCATAGATGGAGCCGATGGCGGTGCGTGCCAGCGACAGGTAGTTTTTCAGCTCGGCCCGCTTGGCGGCAATCAGTTGGGCCTCCAGTTCGCGGATTTCGCGCTCTGCCAATTGGCGCGACTGGACTGTGACAACAGCCGCGATAGCCGCGACCGCCAGCACAAGGGGCAGGGTGGTCAGCAGAAAGATTTTCTGCCGGTAGGTGAGCGCGAGGCGCTCGTGTATCGTGGCCCAGAGTTTGGTCATGAACGGGCCGCCCCTCCTCGGTGGACGACGTCGGGCAGGATGCGACACACAACTAGAGGCGTCAATGCGGCACGCCAGACATAAATCTGCACGCTGCGGCAAGATTTTGTCGGAAAACTCCACCATCTACCCACCGCTGGGTATTTTGTTTCGCGAAACTCGCACGTAGGGTCACGCCACTTGTAACGATCCGTCGAGTCGCCCGCACCCGTGGCTCGATGAAACCTTTGGGAGGAAATACCTATGGATCGTCGTTCTTTTCTGAAAACATCCGCACTTGGCGGCTCTGCGGCGGCAGCAACGACTGCTCTTGCTGCGCCAGCCTACGCGCAGGGCAAACGCACCCTGACCATGGTCACCACATGGGGCCGTGGTCTCGCAGGCGTGTTCGACGCCGCACAGCACGCCGCTGACAGCATCACCGCCATGTCGGACGGTAACCTGACGATTGACGTCAAGGCCGCAGGCGAACTGGTTGGCGCGTTCGAAGTGTTTGACGCCGTGACCTCCGGTCAGGCCGACATGTATCATGGCGCTGACTACTACTTTGTGGGTCAGCATCCGGGCTATGCCTTCTTCACCTCTGTGCCGTTTGGCATGACGGCGCAAGAGCTGGCCAACTGGTACTACCACGGCAACGGCCACGCGCTGCATGACGAGCTGGGCGAAATCTTCGGCCTGAAATCCTTCCTGGGCGGCAACACCGGCGCGCAGGCTGGTGGCTGGTTCCGCAAGGAAATCAATGGCCCCGAAGATTTCAACGGCCTGAAATTCCGTATGCCCGGCCTTGGCGGTCTGGCTCTGGGCAAACTCGGCGCATCAGTGCAGAATCTTCCCGGCGCGGAAGTTTATCAAGCGCTGGCCTCCGGCGCGATTGACGGCACCGAATGGATCGGCCCATGGGCGGACGAGAAAGCCGGTTTCCAGGAAATCACCAAGACCTACTACACCGCAGGCTTCCACGAGCCGGGCGCTGGTCTGTCCATCGCAACCAATCGCGAAGTCTTCGACTCGCTGTCGCCTGCGCACCAAAAGATCGTCGAGATCGCATCCGCCGAGGCCCACCAGTGGAACCTCGCGCAGTTCCTCAACAACAACGGTGCGGCGCTCCAGCGTCTGCAATCGGCTGGCGTGAAGGTTCTGGAATTCCCTGACTCCGTCTGGGATGCGTTCGGCAAAGCCTCCGACGAAGTGCATCAGGAAAACATGGGCGACGAGCTCTACAAGAAGATCTACGACGACTACCAAGCGTCTCTGAAAGCATCTTCGGGCTGGATCCAGAAAGCCGAAGGCACCTACCGGACCCAACGCGACCGCGTTTTGGGCTGAGGTGAACAGCGCCTAGTAGGGCGCTGATATCAAATAACTCCGGCCCTTTCATCTCTTTGAAAGGGCCGTGGCATATAGAATAGGCCGCCGCGGGGATTTAGGCAGGCCGATCGTCACATCGGGGGGCATACCATGCTGGACGCCATCGTCTGGTTCTTCACCAACATCGCCATGTCATTCTACAACCTGTTCTATGCGCTCACGCATCCGGGGCAGTGGTTGTCATGGGTGCCCTATATCAACCAATCCCTGCCCGAGACCGAGAACAAGGAAGCGCTGATGCGCTTCATCTACTACGGTGCTTCGGTCGAGCTGTTCTTCGTCATACTCACCACCTTCCTCGTGGTTCTCGCCATCGGGTTCTGGCGCAACGAGTTCATGTGGGGCTGCGTGCGGGTGCTGGAAGGCTTCGCAAACACAGTGGGCCGCATCGCTGCATGGGCGGGCTTGCTCATGGTGTTACAGCAGATCGTCATCATCTTCATGCAGCGCATTTTCGCGCAGGCCGAAATCTCCATGGGTTTCGGCATGGCCTTCTCCAAGGACATCAGCTGGTGGGCCGAAGAACTGAAGCTGTACAACGCCCTCGTCGTCGCGTTGTGCGTGACCTACACCTTCGTGCAGGGCGGGCATGTGCGGGTGGACCTCGTCTATGCCAAAGTCAGCTACAGCGCGAAGAAGGTCATCGACATGGTCGGCTCACTGCTGTTCATGATGCCCGTTGCGGTGCTGACATGGCTATACGGCTGGTTCTTCCTGTGGCGGCATCTGGTGGTGCCGAACCCCTCGGCTTCCGACGCGCTGGACAAGCTGATGCTCAAGGCCCGCGCCTTGCGCTGGAACATCGAGACCATCGGTTTCTCGCCCAACGGCTTCAACGCCTATTTCCTCTTCAAGATACTGCTGTGCCTGTTCACCGCCATGGTGTTCATCCACGCGATGTCCTTCTTCATGCGCTCCTATCTGGAGTGGAAAGAAGGGCCGGAAAGCGACGGCAAGTATCTCGACAAAGACCTGCTTGGCGATGAAGACGCCGAGTTGGCCGCAAATATTCACTAAGGGGCAGATCACATGCTTTTCGGATTAGATGGCGTCGAAATCGGCCTTATCATTGTCTTTCTCTGCCTCTTCGGCGGCATCCTGTCCGGCTTTCCGGTCGCCTTCGCCATCGGCGGGGCCGGGGTCATTTCCTTTGCGATCATCGCCGCGCTCGACTCGGGCGGTTTGCTGATCCATCAGGCGATCGACCCGTCTTCTGCGGAATATGCGGCGCTGCTCGCGGAAGGGTTGAAGCCCGAGACCATATCGGTGTTCCGATACCCGGACCTGCCAAGACTGGCGGAGCCGGTGTTCGTGCAAGGCTGGGAAGTCGCGCTGGACCGCAACGTGTCCTTCATCGTGAACCGCATCAACGAGCGGGTGCTGGCCGGTGCCTCCATCGAGACCTTGCTGGCCGTTTTGATGTTCGTGCTGATGGGTATCACGCTGGAACGCTCCAAAATCGCCAACGACCTGCTGACCACCATGGCCCGCGTCTTCGGCCCGCTGCCCGGCGGTCTGGCCGTGTCCGTGGTCGTCGTGGGCGCGTTCCTTGCGGCGTCCACCGGCATCGTCGGGGCCACTGTTGTCACCATGGGGCTGCTGTCGCTGCCGACCATGCTCAAGAACAACTACTCGCCAGAACTGGCCACCGGCGTTATAGCCGCGTCGGGCACATTGGGGCAGATCATCCCGCCCTCCATCGTGATCGTGCTTTTGGGCACGTTGGCCGGTGATCTCTATTCCGCCGCGCAGGAAGCCCGCGCCCGAGAGGTCGGCTGCTCCGACGCGCTGACCTATCTGGGGGAGCCTGCGGTGGTGTCCGTCGGCACATTGTTCCAGGCGGCGCTGCTTCCCGGCATCCTACTGGCGATACTCTACGCGCTCTATGCCTTTGGCTATGCCGTGCTGAACCCGTCGAAAGCCCCCGCCGTGGAACTGGGTGCCGCAACCGGCGAGCCGATCCGTCGCTCCGAAGCGCTGACATGGTTCCTGTTCGCCCCCATCGGGCTGATTGTCGGGCTGATCCTGCTGATGCAGGTCAACATCATCGGCTCGCAGAACTATCAGGTGGACAGCTTCTCCGACGCCGGTCAAACAGCGTCGCTGCGCACCAAAGTGTCCCAGCAATGTCAGGGCGCGATGATCGAGCTGCACGGGCAGGAGGCATGGGATACCGCGCTGGCCGAGCAGGCCGTCATCGACGAGGCAGGCGGCGTGGCGCAGTCGGTGCGCCTCAGCCCCGAAGAACTGGCAACGGCCATCGACGCCAAGGTCGCGAATGCCGCGCCTATCGGCACCGGCATCGCGGTCGGTTTGCTGCTCTTCGGTCTGATGTTCGCAGTGGCGCGTGGCGTCTCGCCCACCGCCAACCCCGTTCCGCTGATCGTCGGCACCGCCGGTATCCTGTTGACCCTGCTGGTGGACACGCTGCTGATCGCGCCCACCACGTCGCCCGGCACGACTTTCCTGCTGCTGTTAGCCCCGATTGCCATGATGCTCTACGGCGCCAAACACGCGGCCGGTATACTTGCCCGTAACGACCTGATCCGCGTGGTATTCCCGCCGCTGGTCCTGATCGTGGCGGTGCTTGGCTCGATCCTCGGCGGTATCACCAACCCGACGCCCGCAGCCGCACTTGGGGCAGGCGGGGCGATCATGCTCGCGGCCTACCGCAAGTTGCAGGACGAGGGCCGGTCGGGGCGCGTTGTGATCTGGACCACCTTCGCCCTCATCATCATGATCCTTGTCGGCGTGAATTTCGACCTGCGCATGAATATCGAAGAGGTCAGCTTCGAGAACACGCTCGCCTTCCTCGTGGCGCAGGCGGCTTATCTCTACGCCATGTTCGGCCTGCTCTTCGGCTGCTACGTGCTGTGGAACTACGGCGTGCTCAGCCCCGTGGTGCGGGAAACGGCCAAGGTCACGTCCATGGTGTTCACCATCCTGATCGGGTCGCAATTGCTCAACCTCGTGGTGATCTCCTTCGGGGGTGAGCACTACATCCAGCAGTTCCTGAGATCTTTCGACAACGAGTGGCAGGTTTTCATCATCGTGATGGTGGTGCTGTTCATACTGGGCTTCGTGCTGGATTTCCTCGAGATCATCTACATCGTGATCCCGATTGTCGGGCCGGTCATCTATGGCGGCACGATGGACCCGAAATGGGTGACGATCATGATCGCGGTGAACCTGCAAACGTCGTTCCTGACACCGCCTTTCGGCTTCGCGCTGTTCTACTTGCGCGGCGTCGCCCCGAGGGAGGTCACCACAGGCCACATCTACCGCGGTGTGATTCCGTTCGTGCTGATCCAGGTCGCAGGCCTTGGCCTGCTGGCGCTGTTCCCGTCCGTGGTGACCATCCTGCCGAACCTGATCGGCAACTGATCCTGACGCAGACAATCATTATGCGCGGCTCCTGAAAAGGGCCGCGCATGTCTCACATTGATACCCAAGATGTTTCGTCGCTGCGCTTCGGCCGACAGAGGCGCCGACAACCTGCGCCTGATCGCTAGCTGCTAAGCTGCAACAAATCCCATCGGTTGCCCCACGGATCGCTCCAGACGGCGACCTTGCCGTAGCTTTCCTCGCGCGGGCTTTCCTCGAAGGTGACGCCCGCCGCCAGCATTCGTGTGTAGTCGGCGTCGAACGCGTCGCTGTGCAGGAAGAACCCGACGCGGCCGCCGGTCTGTTTGCCGATGGCCGCGCTTTGGGCGTTGTCCGCAGCTTTCGCCAGCAGGATGCGTGTCTGGGCGTCGGGCGAGGGGGCAATCAGCACCCATCGCTTGCCGCCGCCCAAATCGGTGTCCTCGATCAGGTGAAACCCCGCGCGCCCTACATAGAAATCCAGCCCGGAATCGTAATCCGGAACCACAATGGTGAATGCCGAGATATAGGCGCTCATTCCTTCGGCGCGCGGGTGTCGGGCAGATTGATACGCGCGACCTGCTCGGCAATCGGGTCAACGGACAGCGGATGGGTGTCCGCGTCGTAATCCTCGGTGTCGCTCAGGTTCTGCCACACGCCACCCCGGAAAATCTCCAGCGCGCCGAACCCGGCCTTGTAGCCCATCTTGGGCGAGCCGGGCACCCAATAGCCCAGATAGACGTAAGGCAGCCCCGCTTCCTGCGCGATCCGCACGTGGTCGAGGATGATGTAGCTGCCCAGCGAGTTGCGCGACCAGTCGGGGTCGTAGAACGAATAGACCATCGACAGCCCGTCATCGAGCACGTCGGTCAGCGACGTGGCGATCAGCGCCGGGCTGTCGCCGGAGCGGTCCCAATACTCCACCACGCGGCTTTTGACCGGCGTTTCCTCGATCATTGCGGCGAACTCGAAAATATCCATATCGGCCATCCCGCCATCCGAATGGCGGGGGTCCAGATACCGGCGGAACAGCTCGTATTGCTCTTCGGTGGCCCAGGGCGAGGTCGCTTCCCGCTCCAGCATGTGATTGCGCTTGAGGCACTTGCGCTGGCTGCGGTTGGGCTTGAAATCCGCCACGCGGATGCGGGCGGACAGACAGGCTGAACAGTCGGCACAAGAGGGGCGGTACAGTACGTTTTGTGACCGCCGGAAGCCCTGCTTGCTTAGGGTGTTGTTCAGCGTGTTGGCATGCTCGCCCTGCAACGCCGTGAACAGTTTGCGTTCACGGCGCTTGTCCAGATACGGGCAGGCCTGCGGGGCCGTGACGTAGAACTGGGGGGCGATAGGCAGGGTGTGGCGCATGAAACCTCAGAATTCGAACATTGCGAAAAAGCCTAGCAATGCCCCATGCGACTCACAAACCCTTTTTCATCATTGACGGAGCGTCGTCAGTAACGACCGGGTGAATTGATCGCCACCACGCCGGTAAACATATCATGCAAGCCCTGACCGCGCTCCGTCATCAACATCAGGAAGACCGAAACCACCTGCGGGATGAAAAACGCGCTGGCCACCATGTAGGCGACGGTGTGCAAGGCGGCATCGGTGCCGTCGAGCTTCGCGCCTTCGCGGTTGCGCAGCTCGATGTTGAACAGGCGCATGCCGGGTGTGGCAGAGAAGGCGCGGATCGAGCCGATGCGGTAGATCAGCGAGACCACCAGAAACACCAGCGGGAACACGAACCACAGCAGGAACAATGGGATGCTCGCCACCACGGCGGCAACTATCCCTACGATAACGGTATCCACGACCCACGCCAACAGGCGCTTCACGCTGACGCCGCTGTAAAAGGCGGGTTCGGTCACGGGGTCGGGCAGGGCTCTGTAGGTGTCATTCATGGTGAAGGACATGGGGTCGGGTCTCCGGAATTGAAAGAGGCGCGCCCCCATGATCGGGGGCGCGATGTGACGATCAGGCGTCGTCGGATTTTGCGGCTTTCGCACGCTCGTCCATGAAGGAGTCGAACTCGGACTTGTCCTTGGCTTCGCGCAGACGCTCCAGGAAGGTCTCGAATGCGTGCTGCTCGTCTTCCAGACGTTTCAACATGTCGGCCTTGTACGAGTCGAAGGCGGTGTTACCCGAACTTTTGAACCCGTGGGAAGAACGATGCGCCATGGCGCGGCTGCGGCAGGAAGAATTGAACATGCGTTTGCTCCAGATCATATAGGCGAGAAGGGCGAGACCGACGGGCCAGAAGAAGACGAAGCCGAGGATCAGCGTCGCGATCCATGCGCCCTTGCCGCGCTCGTCCAGCCAGGCTTCGGCCCGGGAAAACCAGCCCATGCGGGGCATTGTCGGGGTGACGGAAGGGGTAGGTGTCATCAGGCGCTCCTTTAAGTGAATGTTATTTACATTTACATATTTGGGCATGCGCGGCGTTCTTTCAAGAACTTTCGCCCGAAAAACGTAGAAAAGGGCGCAAAATTCGGTGGCTTTATTGAATTCATTGAGGTTTTTCGACTTCAGGAGGTCAGCTCATCAGCCCTTTCCCCGTGCAAAGACCGCTCCAGACCGGTGATTTCCTCTTCTTTGGGGGTGTGAAACGGCAGGATCACCTTGGCCAAAACGACCAATTCGTTGGTCGCAATTGCGGCCCTTCTAGAACAATGGCGACTGCGTCGCTGCTGGACTCTCAGGCTAAAACAAGCGGCCGTGCCGCGACAGCGGCCGTCAAGAAAGCGCGGACAGCAACAATGCCAGCGCATGGGCCACGGTGGCCCGACGCACTTCGCTGCGGCCGAGGGCGCCGAATTGAACGGTCTCAGTCTCAACGCCCCCCGCCGTCGCCACGCCGAAGCAGACCATACCTTCCGGTTTGACCTCCGAGCCGCCCGGTCCCGCGATCCCCGTCACCGACACCGCCAGATCCACGCCGGACGCCCGCAACGCCCCTTGCGCCATCTCCCGCGCGACCTGTTCGGATACCGCGCCATGGGCCTCCAGCGACGCCGCCGTGACGCCCAGCATCTTTTTCTTGGCCGCGTTGGAATAGGTCACGAACCCGCATTCCACCACGTCGGACGAGCCCGCCACCTCGGTCAACGCCCCCGCGATCAAGCCGCCGGTGCAGCTTTCCGCCGTGGCGATGCGCCAGCCTTTGGCCCGCGCCGCCGCAAGAACGTCAGCCGCGTCAGCCATGGGATATCCAAGCGCCAAGCATCACGACCAAAGCCGCCAGAACGCCCGCGATAACGTCATCCAGCATCACGCCCAGTGGCCCTTCCTTGCGGTCCGCCCATCCCACGGGGCCGGGTTTCCAGATGTCGAACAGCCGGAATGCGATGAAAGCCGTCACCACGCCGGGCCACAAGGCCCAGAACGACACGCCCGCATGGCTGATCCCGACCGCAACCGGCAACAGGGCGATCCATTGCCCCACCACCTCGTCGATCACGATCTCGGAGGGGTCGTGGTCGTCCTTGCCCTTGGTCTCCATCGCGGTGACGGCCCAGCCCAGCACGAACATTATCACCGTCAGCGCCGCCAGTGCCACGTAGCCGCGCCACTCTATTATGCCCCAAGCCGCGATCACCGCCGCGGCCGAGCCCCATGTGCCCGGCGCAGGGCGCAACAGGCCGACATAGAAGAAGGTCGCCCAGAATTTAGAGACCGAGAACATCGCGCTACCCCTTCACCAGCGTGGCGGTTGCCATGCAGGCAATCCCCTCGCGACGGCCCGTAAAGCCCAGCTGCTCTGACGTCGTGGCCTTGACGCTTACACGGTCAAGAGAAATATCCAACAATTCCGATACCCTCTCACGCATCGTTAAAGCGTGCGGTCCAATCTTCGGCTCCTCGCAAATCAGCGTGCAATCCACGTTGGAGATCGCAAACCCCATCTCACCCGCCAGATCCCGCGCGTGTTCCAGAAACACATAGCTTGCCATGCCCTTCCATTGCGGGTCACTCGGCGGGAAATGCTGGCCAATGTCGCCCTGCGCCAGAGCGCCATAAATCGCGTCGGTGATCGTGTGCAGCCCCACATCGGCGTCGGAATGTCCCTGCAAGCCTCGTCCATGAGGCACCTTGATTCCACACAGGATCACATGATCCCCCGGCCCGAAGCGATGCACGTCAAACCCGTTGCCGACCCGTATATCCACGTTGTTCTCCAAATACTGGGCGGCCCGCGCAAAGTCCTCGGGGCCGGTGATCTTCAAGTTCCGCTCCGCGCCCGCGACGATGGTGACGTCCATCCCCGCCGCCCGCGCGATTTCCACATCGTCCGCCGCGCCGCCGTCATGCGCGCGGTGGGCTGCGAGAATTTCCGCCAGATGGAACCCTTGCGGCGTTTGCGCCCGAAACAGCCCCGCGCGGTCCCGCGTGCCCGAAACTTTGCCGTCCTCACCCTGCCACAGCGCGTCCGTGACCGCCAAGGCAGGGGCCGCGCCCTGCGCATCACGCAGCGCGTCCAGAACCCGTCCGATCACGTCTGCGCCGACCAGGGGCCGTGCCCCGTCGTGGATCAGCGCCAGATCGAAGCGCCCTTCAACGGCCTGCAAACCGTTCAGCACCGATGCGTCCCGAGTGTCGCCGCCGACAACGCATGTCACCCCGTCAGGAATCCAGTCGGCAGGGGCGTCATGCGGCACCACCAGCACAATCTCGTCAGCGAGCCCGCGAAACGCGTCGCAGGCCCATGCCACGACGCGCTTGCGCCCAAGCATTCGCCATTGCTTCGCAACCTCGCCACCCGCACGGGTGCCGCGACCTGCCGCCACGATCACGGCGACCACTGAGGGGCGGTTCACATTCATGGAATTTGTCTATGTTGTGCGCGCGCGAAGGACAATGCCCATTGCTTCTGCCTAATTATTGGGCAGTTTCGCCCAAAACACCGTATCCTCCAAATAACATGAGCCATATCGTTGCCAGACCCGCCGCAACGGCTTAGCCATGGCTCTACTTGCTCAAGGATTAAGCGTTTGCCCATTCATCTGGCAGAACACGCCATCGACCCACCCGTTTTGCTGGCCCCTCTGGCCGGCATCACCGATTTGCCGTTCCGCAAGCTGGTGTCCGGCTTCGGCGCGGGGCTGGTGGTCTCCGAGATGGTCGCCAGTCAGGAAATAGTGCAGGCCAAACCCGGCGTGCGCGAAAAGGCGGAGCTGGGCATGGAGTTCGCCAACACCTCCGTCCAGCTTGCAGGCCGCGAGGCGCATTGGATGGCCGAGGCCGCCCGCCTAGTCGCCGCCAACGGTGCCCGCGTGATCGACATCAACATGGGCTGCCCAGCCAAGAAGGTCACCAACGGCTATTCCGGCTCCGCGCTGCTCAAGGATCTCGACCACGCGCTGACCCTGATCGACGCCGTGGTCGGCGCGGTCGATATCCCCGTGACCCTGAAAACCCGACTGGGTTGGGACGACGATCTGCTCAATGCGCCGACGCTGGCGAGACGGGCCGAGAATGCGGGCATCCGCATGATCACCATCCACGGGCGCACCCGCTGCCAGTTCTACAAGGGCCGCGCCGACTGGGCCGCGATCCGCGCCGTAAAAGACGCAGTAAGCATTCCCGTCATCGCCAATGGTGACATCACCGACGCCGCGACCGCTCGCACCGCGCTCGACGCCTCCGGCGCGGACGGGGTGATGATAGGGCGCGGCGCCCAAGGGCGCCCGTGGGCGCTGGCCGAGGTCGCGCACCGCCTCCACGGCACGCCCGCGCCCGACATTCCCCAAGGCGCAGCGCTGGCCGAAATGGTCGCCGCCCATTACGAGGACATGCTCGATTTCTACGGCCCCGATTTGGGCCTGCGCGTCGCCCGCAAACATCTGGGCTGGTACATGGACGGGGCAGGGACCGCCGCGCCGCTGCGCCGCGAAGTGCTGACCGCGAAGTCCCCCCGCGCGGTGCTGTCAGAATTGCCCTCCGCCTTGGAGGCTGCCGCATGAGTACGCAATTCTTCGACACACTCTGGAGTTCCCTGCCGGTGCCTGCGCTGGTGATCGACGCCCAAAACGCCATCGCCGAGATCAATCCTGCGGGCGAGATATTCATGAACGCATCCGCCAAGTCCCTGCGCGGGGCGCCCGTGTGGGACAAGCTCCATGTCAACGCGCCGCTGGACGAGGCCGTGATGCGCGTGCGCCGTGACGGCTCCGCCTTGTTCGTGAATACCGTCGATGTGGGGTCCGGCGAAAAGCCCCCCGTGCAATGCAATGTGCAACTGTCGGCCATGGTGGATCGGCCGGATTACATCCTGATCCTGATGGAGCCGCGCCAGATCGCCCATAAAATGGGCCGCGACATGCAGTCCAAATCCGCCGCGCGGTCGGCCATCGGCATGGCTGAAATGCTGGCCCACGAGATCAAGAACCCGCTGGCGGGCATCACCGGCGCGGCGCAGCTTCTGAGCATGAACCTGTCGGGCGACGACATAGAGTTGACCGACCTGATCGTCGCCGAGTCCCGTCGCGTCGTGAAGCTGCTGGAACAAGTAGAGCAGTTCGGCAACCTGCGGCCGCCCATGCGCCGCGCCGTGAACCTGCATGACGTGCTCGACCGCGCCCGAAAATCCGCCGCCGTGGGCTTCGCCGCCCATATGCGGATCAGAGAGAACTACGACCCGTCGCTGCCCCCCACCTACGCGGATGCGGACCAGTTGTTGCAGGTGGTCCAGAACCTGCTGAAAAACGCGGCGCAGGCGGCGGATAAATCCGGCGGCACCATCGAAATCCGCACCTTCTACGAGATGTCGCTGCGGGTGGAACGCCCCGACGGCAGCCGCTCCGCCGTGCCGTTGCAGGTGGAAATCATCGACGACGGTCCGGGCCTGCCGGATAATCTGGCCAGCGAGGTGTTCGAGCCTTTCGTGTCCGGCCGCGACAACGGCACAGGGCTGGGACTGGCGTTGGTGTCCAAGATCATCTCTGAACATGACGGCTGGATTTCCGTCGACTCCGTGCCGGGGCGCACGGTGTTCCGCATTTCCCTGCCTGTCGCCCCGAAAGACCACGAGCTATGACCCCTCACAGCAAGGAAGCGTAAACCATGGACGGCACCGTTTTAGTCGCAGATGACGACCGCACCATTCGCACCGTATTGACACAGGCCCTGACGCGGGCGGGCTGCAAGGTTCACGCCACCTCGTCACTGACCACGCTGATGCGGTGGGTGGGCGAGGGGAAAGGCGATCTGGTGATCTCCGACGTGATGATGCCGGACGGGAACGGGCTGGAAATGTTGCCTGCCATCCATGAGAAACGCCCTAGCTTGCCGGTCATCATCATCTCGGCCCAGAACACCATCATGACGGCCATTCAGGCGACCGAGGCCGACGCCTACGACTACCTGCCCAAGCCGTTCGACCTGCCGGACCTGATGAAGCGCACCGCCCGTGCGCTGGACCAGAAGCGCGTGCCTGCGCCGCGCGTGACCAGTGATGTGCCGGTAAACGAAGGCGACGACCTGCCGCTGGTCGGTCGCACCCCTGTGATGCAGGACCTGTACCGCCTTGTCGCCCGCGTTATGAATACCGATCTGCCCGTGTTGATCAGCGGCGAAAGCGGCACCGGCAAAAGTCTGATCGCCCGCGCCGTCCACGATTTTTCCGACCGGCGCAATCTTCCGTTCGTCAGGGTCAGGCCTGCCGATCTGGCCGCAATGGAAGGACCGGCCGCAATCCTGAGCCGTGCGCGCGGTGGTTCCATCCTGTTCGACGAGGTGTCTGACCTGAATGCCGACGCACAAGCCCGCGTTGTGCGTATGCTCGACAGCCTGACCGACGACGCGCCGCGCATTCTCGCTACGTCACAGCGGGACTTGATGGCGCAGATGGAGGCCGGGGAATTCCGGCAGGATTTGTTCTACCGCCTTGGTGGTGTGAATGTGACTGTGCCCTCCTTGCGTGAGCGGGTGGAAGATATCCCGCTTCTAACGGCACATTTCTTGCAGAAGTCTGAACGCGACGGCGCGCCTTCACGACAATTTTCCAAAGATGCGATGGAGTTGTTCCGCAGCTACAACTGGCCGGGCAACGTCCGCCAACTGGAAAACGCCGTGCGTCGCCTGATTGTCACCGCGAGCGAGCAGGATATCTCCCGCGCGGATGTCGAACTGGTGCTCGGCGCACAACCCGAGATGGAGCCGGTCGCGGGCAATGTAGGTGCGGACAAGCTGTCGGATTCGGTCGCGCAACACTTGCGGCGCTATTTCGATCTGCACGGCGGGGTGCTTCCGCCACCCGGCCTTTACCAGCGGATATTGCGCGAGGTGGAGCTTCCCTTGCTGGAAATCGCATTGGAGGCCACAGGCGGAAATCAGGCTAAATGTGCTGATCTACTTGGCATTAACCGCAATACCTTGAGAAAAAAGGTCACCGACCTCGATATTCGCGTGACACGGCGCCGCAAGTTGATGTAAAACCGCAACAGTCACCGTGACGATCGGGCCGCATGGACGCCTCGACGATCACATCAACAAGACGTGGCAAGGCGGTAAGAAAGCAGATGAAAACCCCAACGGGTCTCCACGGACGGACTGCGTCCTGGAACAGGCTGAATCGGTTGCGCAAGCAAAGGCGCGTGCAGAACATTGCCACGTTGGGCCTTGTGGTGTTGGGTCCGGTGCTGGCCGTGCTGACCTATCTGGGCCTTGGCCCGTTCGAGCTTGACCCCACCTCGCACGGCATCCGCCTCATCCTTCTGGCCGATCTGGTCTATGTGCTGCTGGTCGCAGCACTCGTCGCCCAAAAGGTCGGTAAGGTCATCGCCTCGCGCCGTGCCAATTCTGCCGGTTCGCAGTTGCATTTGCGCCTCACGGGGGTATTCGCGCTGGTAGCACTTGTGCCGACCATTCTGGTCGCCGTCTTCGCCGTGGTGACGCTGAATTTCGGGCTGGAGGGCTGGTTCTCCGACCGAGTGCGCAACGTGGTCGGCACGTCGCTTTCTGCCGCACAAGCCTACGAGCAGGAGCAGCGCGACGATCTGTCGGACGACGCCTTGCGCCTTGCCGGTTACGTGAATATCGCCAAGCAAACTACTAATTTCATTTCTGATTCGGACCTCCGGCAGGTATTGACCCAAGCGCAGGAGCAGGTGCAGCGCGGCCTGAAAGAGGCATTTATCGTCGACGGCGCGGGCAATCTGGTGTCGCGCGGAAACCGGTCCTATCGCTTCGACTTCGAGCCGGTGCCGGAAACGGCGTTCGAGGAGGCCCAGAACAATCGCCCCGTGGTGATCGAGGACTGGCCCAACAACGAATTCCGCGCGCTTTTGCGCCTGACCGCCTATCCCGACCGCTACCTCTATATCAGCCGCTCGGTCGATGGCGAGATCCTCAGCCTGCTGGACCAGACGCAGGAAACCGTGCGGCTCTACCAGCAGCTTGAGAATGATCGCGGACGCCTGTTGTTCGAGTTCGGGCTGATCTATCTGGGCTTCGCGGTGATCCTGATCCTCGCCGCCATCTGGCTTGGTCTGTGGTTCGCGGAACGGCTCGCGCGCCCTGTCGGCCAACTTGCCGCCGCCGCCCAGCGTGTTGGGGCGGGTGATCTGGACGTGCAGGTGGTCGAGGCCAAAAGCGAGGATGAGATCGCGCTATTGGGTCGCCTTTTCAACCAGATGACGCGTGAACTTAAAGTGCAGCGCGAGACGCTTCTGAGCAATACCGAACAGATCGAGCGCCGCCGCCGCCTGTTCGATTCCGTCCTGTCATCGGTCACCGCAGGGGTGATCGGGCTGGATGCGGATAACCAGATTACCTTCATGAACCGCTCCGCCCTACGTATGCTGGATATTGAGGACGACGCGGACATCTCGCAAGACCTGCCCACGCTGGTGCCGGAATTCGCGTCGCTTCTGGCATCGCTCTCCGACTCCGACGCGGAGACGGCGCAGGAAGAGGTCAAACTGACCCGCCGCGGCCAGCTTGAAAGCCTGCTGGTGCGCGTCGCCACACGGACCTCCGAAGAGGGTGAATTGGAAGGCTACGTGCTGGCCTTCGATGATGTGTCCGAACTGGTCAGCGCCCAGAAAATGGCCGCATGGGGCGACGTGGCCCGCCGCATCGCGCATGAAATCAAGAACCCGCTGACGCCGATCCAGCTGTCCGCCGAGCGGCTCAAGCGCAAGTTTACGCCGCTCGCAGGCGACCAGCTGGACAGCCTGGAGCAATACACAGACGTCATCATCCGCCAGACCAACGACCTGCGCCGCATCGTCGACGAGTTTTCCAAATTCGCCCGCATGCCGGAGCCGGAATTGCGCGAGACGGACCTGATGAAGCTGGTCCGTGACGCGGTTGTGTTGCAGCAATCCGGCCAGCCGGGGGTAGAGATCACGCTGGACAGCACCGAGCCGGAAATCCTGTCGGAACTGGACCAGACCATGATCGGTCAGGCTCTGACCAACCTGATCAAGAACGCAGGAGAGGCCATTGAAACATATCAGGAAAACGGCGCAGCGAACGGGCATAAGCCACAGATAAAAGTCGCGGTGACGACCAGCGACAAGGACGTAACCGTGACCATCTCGGACAACGGCGTGGGGCTTCCCGAAGACCGCACCCGCCTGTTCGAGCCCTATGTGACCACCCGTGCGAAGGGCACCGGCCTTGGCCTGCCCATCGTGAAGAAAATTATCGAAGAACACGGCGGCAGCCTTGTGCTGCGCGATGCCGAAGCCTTCGACGACACAGGCCATCGCGGAGCAATGGCCGTCATAAAACTGCCGCGCCTCGCGGCGGGCAAACGCAGAAACGTGGCCTGAGGGGCCGCTGACAAGGAGCAGAAATATGGGCGATATTCTGATCGTAGACGACGAGCGCGACATTCGGGAGCTGATCTCGGACATTCTCAAGGACGAAGGCTTCACCACCCGCCTTGCCGGAACCTCGGAGGCCTGCATGGCCGAGATCAACGCCGACCCGCCAGCGCTGATGATCCTCGACATCTGGCTGAAAGACAGCGCCATGGACGGGATCGACATCCTCAAACACGTCAAGCGGGACAATCCCGACATTCCGGTGGTCATCATCTCCGGTCACGGCAATATCGAAATCGCCGTCGCGGCGATCAAGCAGGGAGCCTATGACTTCATCGAAAAGCCCTTCAACATCGACCAGCTGATGGTCGTCATCACCCGCGCCATGGAAACCTCCCGCCTGCGCCGCGAGAACAACCAGTTGAAACGGGGCGAGGTGGCCAGCGCGGAAATGGTCGGCGAAAGCTCTGCTTTCAAAGGGTTGCAGGCGCAACTTGACAAGGTCACCGGCTCCAACGGCCGCGTGATGCTGACCGGCCCTGCCGGGGCGGGCAAGGACGTGGCGGCGCATTATATCCACGCCCATTCCAACCGCTCCCACGCGCCGTTCGTGACCGTTAATTGCGCCACCGTGGAGCCGGAGCGGATGGAGGAAGTCCTGTTCGGTCGCGAAAGCCGCGAGCGCGGGGTGGAGCCGGGCCTGCTGGAGCAGGCCCATGGCGGCATCATCTTCTTCGACGAGGTGGCGGATATGCCCCTTGGCACCCAATCCAAGATCCTGCGCGTGCTGGTGGAGCAGCAGTTCCAGCGTGTCGGCGGCAACGACAAGGTGCGGGTCGATCTGCGCGTCATCACCTCCACCAACCGCGATCTGGCCGAGGCGATCAAGGCAGGCGAGTTCCGCGAGGAACTGTATCACCGCCTCAACGTGGTCCCGATCGCCGTTCCCAGCCTTGAAGACCGCCGCGAGGATATCCCGACGCTGGCCAACCATTTTATCGCGCAGTTCAACCAGACCCAAGGCCTGCCGCTGCGCAAACTGGCCGATGACGCCGTGACCCTGCTGCAAACAATGCACTGGCCGGGCAATATCCGGCAGCTCAAGAACGTGATCGAGCGGGTGCTGATCCTCGGGCCGGACAAGGGCGATATCGAGGCCAAGGAACTGCCCCAGTCGGAAGGCTCAGGCGAAAGCGGAAGCGGCGTGACCATCGGCGGCAATCTGGCCACCTTGCCACTGCGCGAAGCCCGCGAGATGTTCGAGCGCGAATACCTGATGACCCAGATCAACCGTTTCGGCGGCAATATTTCCCGCACTGCCGCCTTCGTGGGGATGGAGCGCAGCGCCCTTCACCGCAAGCTGAAATCGCTGGGCGTGGTGACGTCCAACAAAGCGGGCGCGCGTATCGCGCAGGTGCAGGAAGACGAGATGGAGGCGACGGGGTCCGACTAACCCCCGCGCCTGCAATCCAATTGACCGCCGCGCGGCCATCTGCCATGGCTGGGCACTCGGACAAACGGGATTGAACCGATGAAAGTTATCATCTGCGGGGCAGGGCAGGTCGGCTGGCAAATCGCCCGTCACCTGTCGAGCGAGAAGAACGACGTCACCGTCGTCGACAACAACCCCGAACTGGTGTCCCGCGCGACGGAATCGCTGGACGTGCAAGGCATCACCGGCTTTGCCAGCTACCCCGATGTGCTGGACCGTGCAGGCGCCCGCGACGCCGACATGATCATCGCCGCGACCCATTCGGACGAGGTCAACATGGTCACCTGTCAGGTGGCGCACTCCGCCTTTTCCGTGCCACGCAAGATCGCGCGGCTGCGCTCGCAAAGCTACCTGACGGCGATCTATTCCGACCTCTACCGCCGCGATCACATGCCCATCGACGTGGTGATCTCCCCCGAGAAGGAAGTGGCCGAGGCCGCCCTGCAACGCCTCGCCGACCCCGCCGCCTTCGACACCGAAAACTTCCTGTCGGGGCAGGTGCAGCTGCTGGGCATCCAGTTGGAAGAGGATTGCCCCGTCCTCAACACGCCCCTGCGCCAGCTCACCGAGCTGTTTTCCACCCTGCGCGCGGTCGTGGTGGGCGTGCGCCGCGAGGGCAATTTGTTTTCCCCCGATCCCGGTGACCAGTTGTTTGACGGCGATCAGGTCTATGTCTGCGCCCACCGCGAAGACGTGCCGCGCACGATGGAGATTTTCGGCAAGACCCAGTCCAAGCAGGAACGTGTCGTCATCATCGGCGGCGGCAATGTCGGCCTTGCGGTCGCGCAGGCGTTGGAGGCCCGCACCGTACGCATCCGCGCCAAGGTCATCGAGAAAAGCCGCACCATCGCCGAACGCGCCGCCAACGCGCTGGAACGCACGATCGTGCTGCATGGCGACGGTCTCAGCGCGGATCTGCTGAACGAGGCCAATATCAGCCGCGCAGACGCGGTACTTTGTGTCACCGACGACGACAAGACCAACCTGCTGGCCGCCGTCCGCGCCAAGGCCGAAGGCTGCCCCATGGCCATCGCGCTCATCAACGACCCGACGCTGGTGCCGCTGATGGATGCGCTCGACGTCGACGCCTATATCAACCCCCGCGCCACCACTGTGTCGTCCATCCTGCGCCATATCCGCCACGGGCGGGTGCGCCAGATCTACTCGCTGGGCGACGCGGAGGCCGAGGTGATCGAGGCGCAGGTACTCTCCACATCGCCCATATCCGGCCAGCGTATCCGCGACATCAACTTTCCCGAAGGCGTGTTGGTCGGCGCGATCCAGAAGGGCAAAAAGATCGTGCGCCCCGAAGGCGGAACGCGGGTGGAGGAGGGCGACATCATCGTCATTTTCGCGCTGGCCGCGGATGTTCCGGAGGTCGAGCGGCTGTTGCAGGTCTCGGTCGACTTTTTCTGATCATGGGGCAGGGTCTCAAAGCATCCAGACTGCCGATGCTGCTGCGCCTGCCATTGGTGGTGCAGCTTCTGGGCGCCGGCGCTGCTGCCATGCTGATCCCCGCAATTCACGCCTTCGCGCTGAACCAGCACCGCGTCGCGCAGCCGTTTTTCTATGGCGCAATTCTGATCGGGGTTCTGGCCGCGCTGATCGGGCTGGCCACCTATCGCCAGCCGGTGCGCAACGTGGCCCGCAGCCAGCTTCTGACGCTGGTGGCGGCCTATCTGGTGCTGCCGGTGTTCCTCGCGGTGCCGCTGCACGAGGCGCGGCCCTCCATGTCGTTCTTCAACGCTTATTTCGAGATGGTCTCCAGCATCACCACAACCGGCGCGACCACGCTCGACACCCCGCGCGTGGTGCCCGATCCGGTGCATTTGTGGCGGGCGCTCGTTGGCTGGCTTGGCGGGTTTCTGGTGATCGTGTCGGCCATTGCGGTGCTGGCGCCCATGACCCTTGGCGGGTTCGAGGTCATGCGCCCCACGGCGGCGGAAGGCGGGCGGCCCGGCTCCGGCGCGCAGCTGGCCCGCGCCAGCGAGCCGAACGAGCGCATCGCCCGCTACACCAAACGCATCCTGCCGATCTATCTGGCGCTGACGCTCGCGATCTGGCTGTTTCTGGTGGTCACAGGCACCAACAGTTTCCACGGGTTGATGATCGCGCTGTCGACCATGTCGACCAGCGGTATTCTGCCGCTCAAGACCTTGGCCGATATGGGCCTGTCGATCCCTGCCGAGATCATCATCTTCGCCTTCCTTCTGCTTGCCGTCACGCGGCAGATGATCTCCTTGCCCCGCGACAAGCATTATCTTCCGACCCTCGTGCAGGACGCCGAGATGCGGGTTGCCGTTGTTTTCGTCGTCGTGGTGCCGCTGGCACTGTGGTTCCGCCATTTCATCGGCGCGATCGAGGTCAACGAGGAGGCAAACTTGCTCGCCTCCGTCAAGGCGATGTGGGGCGGAGTATTCACCGTGCTGTCCTTCCTGACGACCACCGGCTTCGTGTCCGCCGACTGGGAAACCGCCCGCGACTGGTCGGCGCTGCCGACGCCGGGGCTGATCCTTGCGGGGCTGGCGATCATCGGCGGCGGCGTGGCAACCACGGCGGGCGGCGTCAAGCTGCTGCGTTTTTATGCGCTCTACAAGCACGGTCTGCGCGAGATGGAGCGGCTGGTCCACCCGTCCTCCGTCGGTGGCGGCGGCAGACTGGGGCGGGGGATGCGCCGCGAGGGGGCGTTCATCGCGTGGATCTTCTTCATGCTCTTCGCACTGTCCATCGCGGCGGTGACGGTGACGCTGGCGCTGACCGGCCTGAACTTCGAAAGCGCTGTGATTTTCGCCATCTCCGCCCTGTCGACAACCGGCCCGCTGGTACAGGTCGCGCTCGACAACGGCGCGACCTATGCGCAACTGGGAACCGGTGCCAAATGCATCCTGATCGGGGCCATGGTGCTGGGCCGGATGGAAACCCTTGCCATCATCGCGCTTTTCAATCCCGATTTCTGGCGCCGGTAGGCCGCAAACCGCCGGAAAAGCCTGATTTCGGGGCTGGACCTCCATTTCATCCCAAGACATACTGACAATTCATCAGGGACAGTGTGCTGATTTCATTGGCACTCGCACAATAAGCGCAAGAAAAAAGGCAATAAAAAATGGCCGCTGATAAGCAAAATCTTCAAGACGCATTTCTCAATAACGTTCGTAAAACCAAAATCCCCGTTACGATCTTCCTGATCAATGGCGTCAAATTGCAGGGCGTCATCACGTGGTTCGATAATTTCTGCGTGCTTTTGCGTCGCGACGGACAGTCGCAGCTTGTCTATAAGCACGCGATCTCGACGATCATGCCGTCGCAGCCCATCAACCTTTACGATGGTGAAGAGAATTCTTGAAACCGAGGACTCCGGTCTCACCCGCGCGTGGGTGATCCACCCCGACATTAAAGACGTCAAGGCCCGCAGGCTCGCCAGCTTCGCGCTGTCAGAGGCCGTGTCGCTGGCCGAGGCGTTGCCGGGCCTTGAGGTCGCAGGCTCCGAGATCGTGCCCCTGCCCAAGGTCAGGGCGGGCACGCTGTTCGGCACCGGCAAGATCGTTGAATTGAAGAACCGCCTGAAAGAGGCCGAAGTCGAGCTGGTCCTGATCGACGGCCCCGTAACGCCGGTGCAGCAGCGCAATCTGGAGAAAGAATGGGGCGTCAAGATCCTTGACCGTACCGGCCTGATTCTGGAGATTTTTTCCGACCGCGCCGCAACGCGCGAAGGGGTGTTGCAGGTCGAACTTGCCGCCCTCAGCTACCAGCGCACGCGCCTCGTCCGCGCATGGACACACCTTGAACGCCAGCGCGGCGGGCTTGGCTTCGTCGGCGGCCCCGGCGAGACCCAGATCGAGGCCGACCGCCGTGCCATCGACGACGCCATCGTGCGCATCCGCCGCCAGCTGGAGAAAACCGTCAAAACCCGCGAGCTGCACCGCGCCGCTCGCGCCAAAGTGCCGTATCCGGTGGTGGCCCTCGTGGGCTACACCAACGCGGGCAAATCCACGCTGTTCAATCGCCTGACGGGGGCGGAGGTGCTGGTCAAGGACATGTTGTTCGCCACGCTGGACCCGACCATGCGCTCGGTCGAGTTGTCGGACGGGCTGGAGATCATCATGTCCGACACGGTGGGTTTCATCTCGGACCTGCCGACGCAGCTTGTCGCCGCCTTCCGCGCCACGCTGGAGGAGGTGCTGAGCGCCGATCTGATCCTCCATGTCCGCGACATCTCGCACCCCGAAAGCGAGGGGCAGGCCCGCGACGTGCGCTCCATCATGGCCGATCTGGGGGTCGACAAGGATGTGCCGGTGCTGGAGGTCTGGAACAAGTCCGACCGCCTGTCGCCGGACGCGCTGGAAGCCGCCACCAACAAAGCCGACCGCGACGAGCACATCTTCCTGACCTCCGCCACCACCGGCGCGGGCATTGACGGGCTGCTGGATGCAGTCTCGACCCTGCTTCGCGCAGGCTCCACCACCGAGGTGATCGAGCTGGGTTTTGCCGACGGCAAGGCGCGGGCATGGTTGTTCGGCCAAGAGGTCGTGGACAGCGAAGAGCAGACCGAGACCGGCTTCAACCTGACCGTGACATGGAGCCCTGCGCAAAAGGGCCAGTTCGAAAAGCTCTAGGCTCGCCCCGAACCTTTCGCGTTCTATATGGATCGGTAGCGCAAAAGGAGCATCTTCATGACCGGCACATACCTGATCCTCTACGGCAGCACATTCGCCATTTTTCTGGCGCTCGACTACATCGGGCTCAGCTACCTGATCAAACCCACCTTCGAGCGCTTCATCCCCGATCTCCTGCTCGACAGCCCGCGCCTTGGCCCGGCGCTGCTGTTCTATGCGTTCTACGCCGTGGGGCTCTTGTGGTTCGTCTCGATCCCCGCCTTGTCCGGCGACAAGTCGCTGCTCTGGGTCTTCGGCTCCGCCGCGTTCCTGGGGGCCATCGGCTACGGCACCTACGAGTTCACCTCGCTGGCCGTGATGAAAGGCTGGAGCTGGACCATGGTCGCCACCGACCTGACATGGGGCACTTTGCTGACGGCAACCTCCGCCACCGCGGGCGTCGCGATCACACGGGCGTTCAGCTAAAGCGAAATCGGTTTAATCTCCAACAGACCGCATCACTCAACGCGTTGAAATCTTTGATTCCAGGCAGCGTTGAGCGTTTCGGATTTACCGATTTCTGCTCTAGGGGCGGAACGCGACGATGCCGCAATTGTCGGGGTGGATGCCGGTCAGCGCCTCGATCACATGACCGTGGCAGACGAGCGCAAGCGGTCGCTGCCGACGCGCCGCCAGCGATATGGCAAGGGCCGCCATGCGCTCTAGGAAAACCTCTTGCGGTTCCACTGGCACGCTTGCGGCGGTCTCCGGCCCTGCGTGCCACCAGATGTCGGGCAGATGCGCGAAGTCGATGTCGGGAAAAGCCGTTTTCAATTCGGCGGGCTTACGGCCCACGTCGCAGCTATGGCCCAGATGCTCCCGCGCCTCGGCCACCACATGAATGCGCTCCCTCGGAAAAATCAGCCGCGCGGTTTGCAGCGCCCGCGTCAGCGGGGAGCAGACCACCTCGCGGATACCCAGCCGCGCCACGTCGGCGCGCACGGCGGCGGCCTGTGCTTCGCCCAGAGGCGTCAGGGGGGCGTCGAAAATCATCGGGTCGCCCGCGCCGGTAAACACCGCGTTGAAGGCCGACTGCCCGTGGCGGATCAGGTGGATGGTCATTCGGGAACCAGTGTGATTGTCCCCTCGGCACCGGCCCGCGCCAGCTCCGGATCGAGGGACATGGGGATATATTCGCCGCGCCGCCACAAGACGCCCAGATCATCGTAATGCCGCGACAAGGGGTGGCCGGATTGCCCCGTGGCCATCACAAACAGCGAACTGTCAGGGTCGGCGAAGTCATACACCCCGCGATAGCCCGCCGCATGGACGTTCTGGAACGGGTCCGGCCCCTTGCCGGAGGTGCGCCCGCGCAGCAGGGTGTTGTCGCCACCCGATGTTGACTGCCGGATGTTTACGAAGGCCGAGAGCAACGGAATGCTGCCCAGCACCTGATGGTCATGCGTCGCCTCATGCGCGTCGCCCCAGCGCCAGCTTTCGATATTCCGGCCGTATTTTTCCTCCAGCCAGACCAGCGCGTCATCCAGCGCGTAGCGCGAGATGTCGGTGCAGGTCTCGACCGGCGCGGATTGCAGCACGTCGCACCACACCGCAGCGCCCTCGACGTCGCGGAAGACGCGTTCGATGAATAGCGGCTCCACATGGGTGAACTCGCTCTCCAGCGTGCCGATTTCGTCACGGATCAGTCGTGTCTGCAACGCCCGCAGCCACGCGGCGTAGATCAGCGGCTCGGGAAGATGTTCGGACATCTCGCCGTTCCATTCCGCCATCAGGGCCAGCGCACGCTGGCGTTGCCGCTCCGGCGTGCCATCGGGCGCAGCCTCGTCGGTATACCACAGGTCGGCGGCGATCAGCGGCAACAGGGACCGTGCGGTGAAGGATACGGTGTCAAGCTGCGCCTCAACAAAGCTATCGCGGGTATGGACCTCGCGGTTGAGCATCAGCCGCCGCCAGCGCTGCACCCGCTGGGTGTCGCCGTAGTGATAGCTGATATGGTTGGGGAAGGGACGGTCAATCACCTTGTTGTTGGTGTTTCCCAGAATACCGCCCGAGGGCCGCGTGAACTCGGGGTTCGACGCGTAGGGCATCACGCCCAGCCAGCGGTTCTGCTCCAGCCAGCCGGGTGACGGGATGCGCCCGCGCGACTGGTGGGCGGGGTTGCGGCGCGGCACGTGGCCGATGGTTTTCAGCGCGATGCTCTCCTGATCCACGATCGTCAGGTTCTGCGCAGGGGCCACGTAATCCGCCGCTGCGGCGATGACCTCCGCCGCGCTGCCCGCGCGCATGATCTGCAACCCCGCCTGCATCGAGGTGTCCTGATCGGTCAGCAGTGTCCAGCTTAGCGCCGCCTCGTGGTTCAGGGGCGTGATGGTGCCCAGATTGTAATGGTCCTCCGGCAGCACGGGGCCGTTATCGGTCCAGCGCAGGTTGATCGTTTGCGACGGCGCGTCCTTGATCTTGATGATCGACTGGCCTTTGCGGAACGGCTTGTAGCCGTCCGGTGTCAGATACTCGTCGGGGTTGTCCGGGTTCACCTTCTCGATCAGCACGTCTTGGTCATCGACATAAGCGGTGGTCAGCCCCCAACCCACCTTGTCGGAGCGTCCCGTCAATATCACCGGCATCCCGGGAATGGTGCCACCGATGACGCCGCCGGTCGACAGGTCCAGCCGGGCCAGATACCAGATCGACGGGGCCGACAGGCCCAGATGCGGGTCGTTGGCGAGCAAGGTGCCGCCCGCCGCAGAGCGTTCCGGCGCGGCGGCGAAGGCGTTGGAGGCGCCGGCCAGACCGCGTTCTGGGAAGGGTGACAGCGGGTTTTTCGGCCCGCTGGTATTGGCGGCATAGCGCGGCAGGTCCAGGCCTTCCAAGAGCGCCGCATAGTCCAGCGCCGCGATCCCCGTGCCCGGCGCGTCGGGCAGCAGGTCACGCACCCGCTCCGGCTCCAGCAGCAGCGAGGTTCGGGCGCGGATGACCTCTTCCTCCAGATGGCCGGACAGCTGCAAACCCATCAGTTTGATGACCGCGATGCTGTCGGCGGGCTGCCAGGGCGCGATCTGCGGCGAGAACAGGAAGAACTCCGGCGCACCGCGCCCCAAGGCGTCGCGGTTGACGATGCGCAGCCACGCGTTGACACCCGCGGCATAGGCATCCAGCGCCGCGCGGGTCCGGTCGTCCTGGAAGGCCACCGCGCGTTGCGCATGGCCGTAGAGGTCGAGGCGTCGGATCAGCTTGTCCACCTTCACCGTACGCTCCCCGAACTGCTCGCTCAGGCGGCCTTGGGCGGTGCGGCGCAGCATGGTCATCTGCCACAGGCGGTCCTGCGCATGGGCGAAGCCCAGCCCGTAATAGACGTCGTTGTCATCCTCGGCGAAGATATGCGGCACGCCGGAATTGTTGCGGATGATCTCGACCGGGCCGCTGATTGCGGGGACGGTGTAGTCGGCGTTGTAGTCCACCAGCGAGCGCGAGGCGAGGTAGTAGACCCCCGCAAGCGCCAATCCGGCCAGCAGCGCCAGCAGCAGGAACAGCCGCAACGACCATTTGAAAACCAGACCCATTTATCCGCCATGTTTTCGCGCCGCTATTGACGCCTCAGCCCCTGTCGTTACACCCGTCAGCAGGCATAATCAAACAGATGAAACAGGGAGGGCCCGCACATGGCCAAAGTTAGTTTTCTGGGGTTGGGCGTCATGGGCTACCCGATGGCGGGGCATCTGGTAAAGGCAGGCCACGAGGTCACCGTTTACAACCGCACCACCGCCAAGGCCGAGAAATGGGCCGCCGAGCATGGTGGCAATTTTGCGCCGACCCCACGCGAGGCGGCCGAGGGCGCGGATTTCGTGATGGCCTGCGTCGGCAACGATGACGACCTGCGCGCGGTCTGTCTGGGCGATGACGGCGCGTTCGCGGGCATGTCGGCGGGCACGATCTTCGTGGACCACACCACGGTGTCGGCCAAAGTCACCCGCGAGCTTTACGCCGTGGCGGATGAGCGCCAGATCAGCTTCGTCGACGCGCCGGTGTCCGGCGGACAGGCGGGGGCCGAGAACGGCCAGCTTGGCGTGATGTGCGGCGGCGATCAGGGCGCCTATGACCGCGCGGAGCCTGTAATCGACGCCTATGCCAAGGCGTGCAAGCGACTGGGCGAGAACGGGGCAGGGCAGTTGACCAAGATGGTCAACCAGATCTGTATCGCGGGGCTGGTGCAAGGCCTGTCCGAGGCGTTGCATTTCGCCGACAAGGCAGGGCTGGACGGCAAGGCGGTGGTCGAGGTGATCTCCCAAGGCGCGGCGGGCTCGTGGCAGATGTCGAACCGCTACGAGACGATGATCGACGACAAGTTCGACCACGGCTTCGCGGTGGACTGGATGCGCAAGGATCTGGGGATATGTCTGGACGCCGCAGACGAGAACGGCGCGTCCTTGCCGGTCACCGCCTTGGTGGACCAGTTCTACAAGGACGTGCAGAAACTCGGCGGCGGCCGCTGGGACACGTCCTCGCTGATCAAGCGGCTAAGGGCGTTGGACGGGTAGCGGGCGGCAACAGCGGCCGGTCCTCCGACATCATGTATATTACAAGTTTTCCATCGGGCGAGCCGCTTTGAGCCGGGTTTTCTTTCATCTGTCGGTTGTCATTTTTTTAACTCTCCTGTCACAACTCGGGGGGCTTGCTTGGATTGTCGCACTGTGTTTCCGCAAGCGCATTCTTGCGTTTGTCGCTGCCTACGCCACCTTGTCAGTGACCGCGCTTTGGGTGGCTCCTGTCATGGGTCGCGAGCCCTTGCCTTGCATCTCAGGCGACGCATTGAAGATGCAGTCGAAACTGTTTTGCGTCCTGAACAGGCAATATGTGACTCCTGAACTCAAAGTTGTGCTGCACGAGTTCGCCAATCGTATGGAAAGTACCTTCCCCGACACTACGACGCGCATCCTCGACGCGAATTTTCCGTTCGTGTCCGGATTCCCGCTACTTCCGCATCTGTCACATAACGACGGGCGCAAAGTTGATCTGGCGTTCTATTATCAGGATGACAGCGGATATCTCCCTGATACTGCGAAATCGCCCATCGGCTACTTTGCATTCGAAGACGGGCCGACCGATTGCCCTCGAACGACGTTGAGCTTGAGATGGGATTTTGCCTGGCTGCAACCGTTCTGGCCGGACTATGAGCTGGAACCCTTGCGAATGACTGCGGCTTTGAAATGGCTTGGTTCAGACAATCGGATCGGGAAAGTGTTTATCGAACCGCATCTTGCCGCGAGATTTAACGCCAGTAGTTCTCGGATCAGGTTTCAGGGTTGCCGAGCCGCTCGCCACGACGACCATCTCCACATCCAGCTTTAGCATTCTGCCTACTGGCAACGCTGCACATACAGGTCGCAGAACTTGCAGTTGCGGGCGTTGCTGAAGAAGTTGCCTTGCGAGCCGCGGCGGCAGGTACGGGTGGCACATTGGCGGTTGGCGGCGCAAAATTGTTTGTACTTGGCCGCAGGCTTGGAGACTTTCGTTTGCGCGGGGGCCGGGGCGGGTGTCGGGGCGGGCGCAGGCCGGGCCACCTTGGGTGCCGCCGCCACGGGTTTCGGGCGGGTTCTGACCGGCGTTTTCGCCTTGGCCTTGGTGCGCGTCGCGGCGGGTTTCGCCGGGGCCACCCGCGCCGCCTGAGAGTTGCGCCATATGGCAAGCTCGTCTTCGCCGATCCGCGCACGCAACGCCGTTATCAGCGACAATGTCGGCTGCCCCCGCACGGGCAATGCTTCCTCACGCTCGAACACGCGGATCGCGGCCTTGGTCCTGCGGCCTGCCACCCCGTCGGCGCGGCCCAGACTGTGCCCCAGGGCCGACAGACGCTCCTGCATCTCCACAATCTCGTCGCGGGTCAGGGCGCGGTCGACCTCGATCTCCGGTTCCTCCGGCTCAAGCCGCACCTGCGGCTCCACAGGGGTCAGAACCTCGCCGCCTGCGCGTTTGATGCGGGCCCGCGCCAGCTCGGCAAAGAACCCCTCGGGGTATTTTTGCAGATAGGTTTGCAATTCCTCGACCGCGTGTTGGTCGGAGATGGATTTCCAGAACACGATCTCGGCGGCGCTGGTGTCGGGGACATCCTGCACCACGTCTTCGGCGATCATCAACGCGGGCTGCGCTTCGGTGCCGCCGTCAGGGTCGTTGAGGTATATCTGGTCGGCCGACAGCGAGCCGTAGACGAACGGCTCCTGACGCCCGCCCGTGGCGTCGAGCACCTTGTCGCGCACCTGACGCATCATCAGGCCGACCTCCAGCTTGGGGGTCTTCAGCGACGAGATCAGCGCGTCCGCATAGGGACTGTTGCGCCCGTTGCCATCGGCGGCGGTCGTGCCTTCTTTCGCAGCGTAGGCCACAAGGGTGTTCTTCGACGGCTCTACCGCCGTCAACCCGCGCCCGATGGAGCGGTTCGGGTTGGTGCGCTTGATCGACGTCGCAAATGGGTTGTTGCGGCAGGCGTCGACGATGACCATGCTCAGCCGGTCCGCGCCGCTGGCGGCGAAGATCATCGTCTCCAGCTTCACCGCTTCGAAATTGATGTCGGAATCGGTTTCCAGCACCGCATCCACCGGCAGCAGGTAATTCTCGCGGTCGATCTCGATGCCGTGGCCCGCAAAATAGATCAGCGCCACATCGGCCTCGGTGGCGCGGCGGCGAAAGCCGCGCAGCGTGTCCAGCATGGAGCCTTGGGTCAGGTCGGTATGCAGCAAGACCTCGAACCCGACCTGCTCCAACGCGGCGGCCAGATCCTGCGAGTCGTTGCGCGGGTTCTTCAACTCCGGCACGTTCTTGTAGGCAGCGTTGCCGATAATCAGGGCAATGCGCTTGTCGGCTGCGTCCTGCGCGTAGGAAGGAAGACTGGCGATCAGGCAAAGCACAAGAATTGCTAACGTCCGGACGTGCCGGGCGGCGACAAGGAACGGGGCAATCAGGGCTACGCTATAAACACTCATTGACGCAGGGTAACACGCGAAGCCGCTTGCCACCAAGAGCGGATGTTTGGACGCGGGTGGCCGAATATATCCAAGGCCGGACCCATCTTATGTGGCATGACGGAGCTTTCGACCGGTCCACACTCATTCAACTTGCGTCGAGACCTTGGTCAGTTCCTTCCGGCAGCGCTCCAGCAGGAAATCAATGAGGAGTCTCACCTTGTTGTCCTGCAACCTTCGATGCGGGTAGAGACATCCGAACATCGCGGGTTCGGGGGGTGTTTCCGGCAGGACCTCGACAAGCTCCCCGCGTTTCAGGTGCTCGGCCACGTCGAAGCGCGGCTTGTTGATGATGCCGCGTCCCGCCAGCGCCCATCCCGTCAGCACATCCCCGTCATCGGAATCGTAGCTGCCGGAGACGTCCATCCGCTTGGGGCCTTCCGATGTTGAAAGCGTCCAGAACCATTCGGGAGAGCGCGGATAACGCAGCAGAAGGCAATTGTGACGCTTGAGATCATCGGGGGTTTGCGGCACGCCGAATTTTTCCAGATACGTGGGGGCGGCACATAAAAGGCGCGGGGTGTCCGTGATCTTGCGCAGCTTCAGGTTTGAATCCGGTGGCTGACCGACGAACAGCGCGACATCAAGGCCGTCTTCCAACAGGTCGACCTTGCGGTCTGACAGCCGTAGCCGCACCGAGACATCCGGATAAAGGTCAACGAAATCAGGGATAATCGGCGCAATCAGACGTTTGCCCACGCCAAGGGGCGCGGTGATCTGCACGGTGCCATGCGGGCTTTGCGAAAAGCCCGAGATTGCGGCTTCGGCGTCCTCGATGGATTGCACGACCTGACGCGCATGTTCGTAGAACGTCTGGCCGACTTCGGTGGGGGATAACTTGCGCGTGGTGCGGTTGAACAGGCGCACATCCAACCTGTTTTCCAGCTCCTTGATACGCTTGCTGGCGACCGCAGGCGTCAGCCGCAAGTCGCGGCCACCTGCGGTGATGCTGCCCAGTTCGACGACGCGCACGAAGACTCTGAGGCTTTCGACATAAGGCAAGCGGCTCTCCTATTTTCAACGATTCGTTGAAATAGCATAGCTGACTGCGCCGTATTTTATGAGGCGAAATGGGATCATACTGGGGACGACCGCAGAATCCCGATTGCGGCATGGGAGGATATAATGACAGCCAGATCCGAAATACGCTTCGTTCTGAACGACCGTGACGTCACCCTGGACCGCGTCGGCGCAAGCGACACGCTGCTCGACTTCTTGCGCATCGACCGCCGCCTGACGGGCACCAAGGAAGGCTGCGCCGAGGGCGATTGCGGCGCCTGCACCGTCCTTGTGGGCCGTTTGCAAAACGGCGTCCTGCGCTACGAGCCGGTGAACGCCTGTATCCGCCTGACCGCTTCGCTCGATGCCTGCCATGTCGTCTCGGTCGAATATCTGTCCGGCCCCGATGGCAAGCTGCATCCGGTTCAACAGGCCATGGTCGAGCATCACGGCAGCCAGTGCGGCTTCTGCACGCCCGGCTTTGTGATGTCGCTCTACGCGCTCTGGATGGGCAATCCAGACCCGTCAGAGACCGAGATCGAGACAGCCCTTCAGGGCAACCTGTGCCGCTGCACCGGCTACGAGCCGATCATCAAGGCCGCGAAGGCTGCGACACAACTCGGCTCGCCAGCGGATGACGCTTTGGTGCGTGAGCGCACCGCAATGACAGAAAAACTGTCAAAGCTGTGCGATGGCCAGCGGGTTGAGGTTGCGCGGGGCAATAGCCGCTGCATCCTGCCGGCCTCGGTCGATGATCTGGCCGCGGTGCTGGAGCAGACCCCCGACGCCACGATAGTCGCCGGTGCCACTGATGTTGGCCTGTGGGTGACCAAGTTCTTGCGCGATATCTCTCCGGTCGTGTTCCTCAACCATCTGGACGAGTTGCGCGCGCTTGAGGTCAGCGACGATGTGATCACCATGGGCGCGGGCGTCAGCTATGCCGACAGCCGCGACGTCATGGCCGCCGATTACCCGCATTTATCTGCGTTCTGGGACCGGATCGCAGGCTGGCAAATCCGCAGCATGGGAACCATCGGCGGCAATGTCGCCAACGGCTCCCCCATCGGGGATACCCCGCCGGTCCTGATCGCGCTTGGGGCGTCGATCACGCTGCGTAAGGGCGGCACGCGTCGCGTCCTGCCTATTGAGGACTTCTTCATCGACTACGGCAAACAGGACAGGACCAAGGGCGAGTTCCTCGAGAGCATCTCCATCCCGCGCCCCGCCAGCAACGCCATTCACGCGGCCTACAAGATTTCCAAGCGTCGGGACGAGGACATCTCGTCCGTCTGTGCCGCGTTCAATGTCACCGTTGGGGACGGCAAGATCACCGACGCGCGGATTGCGTTTGGCGGGATGGCCGCCACCCCCAAACGGGCGAGCCATGCCGAGGCCGCGCTGGTTGGCGCTGCGTGGAGCGAAGCGGCGCTCATCGCAGCCGCGTCAAAACTCGGTGAGGATTTCAGCCCGCTGACCGATTGGCGGGCGTCGTCCGAATACCGCCTGCAAGTGTCCAGAAACCTGTTCCGCAAGTTCTGGCTCGACCAGCAGGGCGACGCCGCAACAGACCGCCTCAGCGCATAAGGGAGAGATTGCCATGAACATTCAAAAGCCATCCCGTGCCACCATCAAAGGCGGCGTCAGCAAGGACCTGCGCCACGACAGCGCGATCAAGCACGTCACCGGCCGCGCCGAATATTGCGACGACATCGCGGAGCCTTTGGGCACGCTGCACGCCTATCTGGGGTTGTCCACCAAGGCCCATGCGCGGCTTAGCGACGTGGACCTCAGCGCCGTTCGCGCAGCCCCCGGTGTGATCGGCGTTTTGACGGCGGATGATATTCCGGGCGTCAATGATGTGTCCCCGACAGGGCGCAATGACGAGCCCATCTTCGCCACCGACAAAGTGGAATTCTGGGGCCAGCCGATGTTTGCCGTTGTCGCCGAAACCCGCGACGCCGCGCGGCGCGCCGCCAAGCTGGCGCAGGTAAGCTACGAAGAACTGCCCCACGCACTTGACCCCGAAGCGGCCCAAGCGGCGGATATGGGCTACGTGACCCCGCCGCTGACCCTGAAACGGGGCGAGGCGCGCAGCGCGATGGAGAACGCAGCCCACCGCATCAAGGGCAAGATGCGCGTGGGCGGGCAGGACCATATGTATCTCGAAGGCCATATCGCCTTCGCCATCCCCGGCGAGGATGACGATGTGGTCGTCCATTCCTCGACCCAGCACCCTTCCGAGGCGCAGCATATGGTCGCCCATGTTCTGGGCGTGCCGTCCAACGCTGTCGTCATCAACGTGCGCCGCATGGGCGGCGGGTTCGGGGGCAAGGAAACCCAGATGAACCTGTTTTGCGCGGTAGCGGCGGTGGCGGCGAAGAAATGGAATCGCGCGGTCAAAATCCGCCCCGACCGCGACGACGATATGTCCGCGACAGGCAAGCGCCATGACTTCGTGATCGACTATGAGGTGGGCTTTGACGACAACGGCGTGATTGAGGCCGTCACCGGCGAGTTCGCCGCGCGCTGCGGGTTTTCCTCTGACCTGTCCGGCCCCGTCACGGACCGCGCGCTGTTTCATGCCGACAACGCCTATTACTACCCCAACGTGCTGCTGAACTCGCACCCGATGAAGACCAACACGGTCTCCAACACCGCGTTTCGCGGGTTTGGCGGCCCGCAAGGCGTCATCGCCGCCGAGCGGATCATGGAGGAGATCGCCTACCATCGCGGGCTCGACAGCCTTGAGGTGCGCAAGCGCAATTTTTACGGCGAGGACGGACGTGATGTGACGCCCTATCACCAGACGGTCGAGGACAACATCGCGCCGCGTATCTGTCAGGAGCTGGAGGACAAGGCCGACTATCAGGCGCGACGTCAGGCGGTTCTCGACTGGAACGCCAAGGGCGGCACCATCCGCAAGGGCATCGCGCTGACGCCGGTGAAGTTCGGCATTTCCTTCACCGCCACCTGGTACAACCAAGCGGGCGCGTTGCTGCACATCTACTCGGACGGCTCGATCCATCTAAACCATGGCGGCACCGAGATGGGGCAGGGGCTGAACACCAAGATCGCACAGGTGGTGGCGGACGCGTTTCAGGTCGATTTCGACACCATCAAGATCACCAAGACCACGACCGAGAAGGTGCCCAACACGTCTGCGACGGCGGCGTCGTCGGGGTCCGACCTGAACGGAATGGCGGCGCAGGACGCTGCAAGACAGATCAAGGAACGGCTGGTCGCATTTGCCGCCGAGCATTGGAACACCGATGCTGGCCATGTGCGATTTCTGCCCAATGCGGTGCAGGTGGGTGACGAGATCATTTCCTTCCCTGATTTCATCAAGCAGGCCTATATGGCCCGCGTCCACCTGTCCGCAGCAGGGTTTTACAAGACGCCGAAAATCCACTGGAACCGTGACACCGGGCAGGGCCGCCCGTTCTACTACTACGCCTATGGCGCGGCGTGCTCGGAGGTGTCGGTCGACACTTTGACCGGCGAATACCGGGTGGAGCGGACGGATATCCTGCATGACGTCGGCAAGTCGCTGAACCCGATCATTGATATCGGCCAGATCGAAGGCGCGTTTATTCAGGGCATGGGCTGGCTCACCACCGAGGAGCTTTGGTGGGACAGCGCGGGCCAGTTGCGCACCCATGCGCCGTCCACCTACAAGATCCCGCTCGCCTCCGACCGCCCGCGTGTTTTCAACGTGGAGCTTGCCAAGTGGTCCGAGAACAAGGAGCACACGATCAAGCGATCCAAGGCCGTGGGCGAGCCGCCCTTCATGCTGGGTATTTCGGTGTTCGAGGCCTTGTCCCATGCGGTCGCAAGCGTTGACGACTACAAGACCTGCCCCCGCCTTGACGCGCCCGCCACGCCGGAGCGGGTGTTGATGGCGATCGAACGCTTGCGGGGTTGAGCCGGTGTCGGTCTCCGAATTCCTCGCCAACCACCGCAAGGTGATCCTTGTCCGCCTGACCGAGGTGCGCGGCTCGTCGCCGCGTGAGGCGGGGGCGCAGATGTTTGTAGCTTCGGATGGGCTCCACGGCACCATCGGTGGCGGGCAGTTGGAATACATGGCGATCGACAAGGCGCGGGCGATGCTGCGTTCGGGACGCGAGGCGGAAGTGATGGACGTCCCGTTGGGGCCTGAGATTGGCCAATGCTGCGGCGGGCGCGTGGTCGTGCGCTTGGCGCAAATGACCGATGCGGACCGCATGGACGCCTGCGCGCGCGACGCGCGGGACGTGGCAGAGCGTCCTCATGTCTACATCCTTGGCGCAGGCCATGTCGGCCGCGCCTTGGCGCGTTTCTGCCAGTTGTTGCCCGTGCGCTGCATCCTGATCGACGCGCGGCAGGAAGAGCTGTCCCTGACCGACGCAAAGGTCGAAACGCGCCTGTCCGCCATGGCGGAAGCCGATATCCGCGACGCGCCTGCGGGCAGCGCCTTTGTCGTGCTGACCCACGATCACGCGCTTGATTTCCTTTTGACCTCCGAGGCGCTGGACCGCGGCGACGCGGCCTATGTGGGGCTGATCGGGTCAGCCACCAAACGGGTGAAGTTCTCGCGCTATCACGCCTCGCATTCGGACACGAAAGACATCAGCGGTCTGACCTGCCCCATCGGGGCAAATGCCAGCGCCGACAAACGACCAGAAATCATCGCAGCCTTTGTTGCGGCGGAAGTCATGACCTGTCTCACCAAATCGGTGGACCAAAAAACGCTGGCAACGACCCAGCAGAAAAATCCTGCGCATATCGTCTGAGGAGGCCGATGCGGGGGGCAAAAATCAAAGGGAGGAAACCCGAAATGTCCGATACCACCTACAGCTACAAGCTGTTCGACCGGAGCGACTTCAATGCGTTCTGGGCCTTGTTCACCGACAACCTCGTCAACCTTCTGATCCTGTCTGGCGTGTGCCAGTTCGTGTTTCAGATGCCCGCCGAAATCGTCTTCGGCCGCATCGTGCCGGGCGCGGCGGTGGCGATCCTTGCGGGGGTTGTCGTCTATACGCTGATGGCAAAATGGCTTGCCGACAAACACGGCAAGGACGTGACGGCCTTGCCCTACGGCATCTCGACCCCTGTGATGTTCGTCTATCTGTTCGGCGTCATCGGCCCGATCTACTGGGCCACCGGCGACTCGCTGCTGGCGTGGCAGGTGGGCATCGGCGCGGGCTTCATGGGCGGCATCGTCGCGGCGCTTGGCGCAATTGTCGGGCCGTTTCTGAAGCGGATCACGCCGCGTGCGGGGATGCTGGGGACGCTGTGTGGTATCGCGCTGGTGTTCATTGGCTCCGTGCCGCTGGCCACCATCTTCGAATCGCCGTTGATCGGCTTTACATCGCTGCTGTTCATCCTTTGGGGGCTGATCGGGCGTTTCCGTCTGCCGGGCAATGTGCCCGCCGGTCTGGTCGCCATCGCGGTCGGCACGGTCATCGCGATCTTTCTGGGGCAGTCGTCGTTCAACACCGACGGCATCGGGGTCTTTGTGCCGGTGCCATATTTCGGCGACATGATCGCGGGCATCCAGTACCTGTTCGCCAACCCCGAGCTGTTCCTCGTGCTGATCCCCGTGCAGATCTACAATTTCATCGAGACGATGAACAACGTGGAATCCGCGGAGGCTGCGGGTGACAGCTATCCCGTGGCTGTTTGTCAGGTAACGGACGGGGCAGGCACCATGATCGGCGCACTGTTCGGCTCGCCATTCCCGACCACGGTCTATATCGGCCATCCGGCCTATAAGCGCATGGGGGCGCATGCGGGCTATATCGTCGCTGTTGCACTGGTGATCGGTGCCGCCGCGTTCCTCGGGTTTCTGTCGTTCCTAGCCGGTCTGATCCCGATTGCCGCCGCTGCCCCCGTTCTGGTGTTCGTGGCCGTCAGCCTGATTACCAATACCGGCTACGCGGTGAAGCCTGCCCATATGGCCGCTGTCGCCTTTGCGATCCTGCCCCATATCTCGAACTTCCTGATGACCAAATGGGGCTCTCTGATGAACGCCCTGCGCAACACTGGCGTCGAGGGCCTGCCCGCTCTGGGCGACAGCGAGCTGACCGCCGCGTTGCTGATGGAAGGGGCGCATTACGAAGGCCATCTGGCGCTGTCCCAAGGGGCGATCATCACCGGTCTGGTCTGGGGGGCCATCGTGGCGGACGTGATCGACGGCAGGTTCAAACAGGCGGGCGGCTTCGCCATCGCGGCTGCCGTCATGTCATCGGTCGGCATCATTCACAGCTACACCTTGCAGATGCCGCAGCTCGACACGATCACCATCGGCTATCTGATTATCGGGGCCTTCATGCTGGTCTATCCGCGCGTTGCCCCCAGCGAAGACCTTGAGCACCGCATCATCGTGCCGGATGAGCCTGATATTCTGGATGATAACACACCCGCGTTCGACCGCGCCTGATACACCGATAACGCGAGGCGGTCTCAGTATCGCCTCGCCCATCTCCACCAATCCCTCGAAGGCATTTCTTCCATGACCGACACCCTTTTGCGCGGCCGTATTCTGACGTTCCATTCGGAGCCTGCCGGACCTGATGACAGCGCCGCCTACAGCTACATCGAAGATGGCGCGGTGCTGATGCGCGATGGTATTATCGCCGCCTCGGGAGAGTATGCCCAGGTCGCGCCCCAAGCCAGCGGTGCGACGGTCATAGATCACCGTCCGCATTTGCTGATGGCCGGTTTCATCGACACCCATATCCACTTCCCGCAAGTGCAGATTATCGCCAGCTGGGGCAGTCAGTTGCTCGACTGGCTCAACGGATACACCTTTCCCGCAGAGGCGGAATATACCGACACGCAGCACGCCCGAGCGATGGCGGGGCGGTTTTGCGAGATGCTCACCGATCACGGAACGACAACCGCTGTCGCCTTCTGCTCCGTCCACGCCGCATCGGCGGAGGCCCTTTTCTCCGAGGCCGCCAGCCGCGATATGCGGATCATCGCGGGCAAGACGATGATGGACCGCAACGCTCCGGAGACGGTGCTGGACACGCCGCAATCAGCCTATGACGACAGCAAGGCCTTGATCGAAAAGTGGCACGGCACCGGGCGTGCCTCCTACGCAATCACGCCGCGCTTCGCGATAACCTCGACGCCGGAACAGCTTGCCATGGCGGGGACGTTGGCGTCCGAGCATCCCGATTGCTACGTCCAGACCCACCTGTCCGAGAACCACGATGAAATCGCATTTACGGCCGAACTTTATCCGAATGCCCGCGATTATCTCGACGTCTACGAAGGCTATGGCCTGCTGGGGCCACGCACCTTGTTGGGGCACGCCATTCATCTGAAAGACCGCGAGATTGGGGCGATAGCAGACACCGGATCGCATCCGGTGTTCTGCCCGACTTCGAACCTGTTCCTCGGCAGCGGTCTGTTCGACGACGCCAGCCTGCGCGCACGCGGCATCCAGAGCGGCATCGCCACGGATATCGGGGCGGGCACCAGCTATTCGATGCTCCAGACGCTCAATGAGGGCTACAAAATCCTTCAGTTGCAGGATCAGGCCCTGCACACGCTGCGGGCGTTTCACTGGATCACCCGCGGCAATGCGGACGTGCTGGGGATGGCGGACAGGATCGGCACGCTCGATGCGGGGACCGAGGCCGATGTCGTGGTGCTCGACGCCCGCGCCACACCGGCGATGGATCTGCGCATGGACCGGGCCGAAACCCTGTCGGACGAACTCTTCATTATCCAGATGATGGGGGACGACCGCGCCATCGCCCAAACCTACGTCGCGGGCATGGCCCAGAAGGAGGGCTGAGATGGATCAGCGTATCCACAAGAGTTACGTCTCACCAGAGGCGATGCGAAACTGGCGACGCCATGGCACGATAGGGCGCGGCGGGAGAGGTGTCGCCCCCCTCCCGCGCAGTCAAAAGCTCTACGGGATGATGCGGTTGTACTTGTTGCCCTCGATCTGGGCGCCTGCGATCAGGCCGGCCTGACCGAAGACCACGGCGATCACGGGGCTAAGGGCGGTGGTGGTGTCCACGCCCAGATTGCCGGCGTCATTGGCCACCGCGTAGCGGGCATCCGCGCCGAGGGTCCAGCCCGGCGAGCGGCGGAAGTCCGACAGGGCCTGCTCGGTCATGAAGAACAGGGCGTGGGCGTATTGCTGTGCGCCGATCTGGAAGCCGAAGCTGGCGGCGGTGGTCGAGTAGTAATCCACCGTCACGTCATTGACCCGAAGCGCGCCGCGCCCGTAGGAGCCACCGATGCCGAAGCCAGCCTCCGAGACCAGCGGCATCATCAGGATGCCTGCCGCCTTGTTGGCGAGGTCGGTGGTGCCGCCGACATTGTTATACATGAAGTCGAACGCGCTATCGACGCGGGCGTCGATTTTCGCGCCGCCTTGAGAGTTCACGCCGTTGCCGCAGGCCGCCAGAAGGGTTGCGCTGCCGGTGGTCGCAAGAAATGTGCGCCGGGAAAGAATGCTCATGGGAGTTCCGCCTATATTTTTATACTGCCGTTGACCTCTGAAAATCGGGCCTTGTGGATAAAATAAGGCAAGGGGGCCGCGATGTCACGCAAATTGCGCCCAGTTTGGGCGGGGGATCGCCGATATGCTTAGTCCCGTTCCGCGTAGATTTGCAGGATCGCGCTGTAGGCGTCGGGTGGGGCGGTGGTGAAGACACCAGCCTCGCCCGCGTCAAAAGCGCTGCGCCATGTGTCGTAGTCATCGTCGAAGTCCTCGGGCGGGGTGACGCCGTCCATCACCAGTTCCCCGCCCGCGAAGGCCGAAGCGGCGATGGGGGTGTGCCCGACGGCGGGCCAGTCCTCGGCCTCCGCGTCGGGGGTGATCGAGACCGACAGCACGGCGGAATTTGCGGGGTCCGCCCCCAGATCGGCGGCAGTATCGACGCGTCCGATGGTGACGGTCAGTTGCGGGCAGCCCTCGCGCTCGGGGAAGGTCCAGACCTGTCCGGCGGCGAAACTCATGCGCCCAGCAGCTTTGCGGCGCGGGGGGCGAAATAGGTCAGGATGCCGTCGCAGCCCGCACGTTTGAACGCGATCAGGCTTTCCATCATCACCTTTTCCTCGTCGATCCAGCCATTTGCACCCGCGCCCGCGATCATCGCGTATTCGCCGCTGACCTGATAGGCATAGGTCGGCGCGCCGAACTGGTCCTTCACGCGGCGGCAGATGTCCAAGTAGGGCAGGCCGGGTTTGACCATCACCATGTCGGCCCCCTCGGCCAGATCGCGGGCGACCAGCCGCAGCGCCTCGTCGGAATTGGCGGGGTTCATCTGGTAGGTTTTCTTGTCTCCGGTCAAAGCGCCCGACGCGCCAACCGCATCCCGGAACGGCCCGTAGAAGGCGGAGGCGTATTTGGCCGCGTAGCTGAGGATCGCCACATCCTGAAACCCGCCTGCCTGCAACGCGCCGCGCATGGCGCCGATGCGACCGTCCATCATGTCGGACGGCCCGAGGATATCCGCCCCCGCAGCGGCCTGAGCCAGCGCCATCTTTACCAGCGCCTCCACGCTTTCGTCGTTGACGATCACGCCGTCCCGCACGATGCCGTCATGGCCGGAGGCGTTATAGGGGTCGAGCGCCACGTCGGTCATAACCGCAACCTCCGGCACCGCAGACTTGATCGCCGCTGTGACGCGGTTCGACAGGTTGTCGGGGGACCAGGCAAGCGCGCAGTCGTCGGTTTTCAAGGACGGCTCGATATAGGGAAAGATGCAGATCGCGGGAATGCCGAGGCCGCGGGCTTCTTTTGCGGCGTCCACCGCGCGGTCAAGGGTCAGGCGCGACACGCCGGGCATGGAGGGGATGGGATACGCGTCATCCTCGCCCTCCATCACGAAGATCGGCCAGATCAGATCGTTCACGCTCAACGTGTTTTCAGCCGCCAATCCGCGCAAGGCAGGCATGCGGCGCAAGCGGCGCAGGCGGGTGGCAGGGAAGGGCGCGTTGATGGGCGTCAAGGGCATGGCGGGCGGCTTTCGTGGTGCGATTTTGCCAGTGGTCGCATGATATCCCATATGCCTCAAGCCCCCGGCACCGCTGCCGGTCTCAAATGCCGCAGCCTTGGTCTTTCCATCGCCGCAATCCGCGACTAGGGTGCGCCTTTACAACACCAAGACCGAAGAGGCGCCTCAAGCGTGGATTTCTACACAACCGCTTTCGAGCTGATCGACATGCGCTCTTTCTCCAACCTGTGGTTCTGGATCACGCTGGCCTACGCATGGTCGGCGGCGTCGCACTATGTCATCGGCGTGCCCTATGACGTGGTCGCCCGCGCGGTCAAATATGGCGGGCAGGTGGAGCAGGACCTGAAAGACCTTGTCCGCGTCAACGCCAACCGCTTCACCTATATCGCAGACACGGCTGGTAACTGGCTGGTGGGGTTCGGTTTTTTCGCTTTGACCGCGCTGGCGCTGATGGGGTTCTACTACGGGCTGGAGTTTTCGCAGGCGCTGTTTCTGATCTTCGCGCCCATGTCGCTGGTCTTCGCGCTGTCGGTGCGTTGTGCGCGGCGGATCGACCACAACTCGCTTGGCGATATCCGGCTGAAACTGCGCCGCCACCGGCTGGCCATTCAGGTGATCGGGATGTTTTCGATCCTTGTGACGTCGATGTGGGGAATGTTCCACAACCTGTCCGTGGGCGTGCTGGGCGGTTGACACCCGCCCCCGATAACTTAGGTCAGCCGCCATGGATATGATCACGATTTCCGGCGCCCCCGAGGGCTTTGACGCGCAACTGCTGCTTAAGGAGCTTGAGCGCGGCCCCGTGGTGCATGTGGCCCGCGACGACAAGCGTATGGCCGCAATGCGCACCGCGCTGGCCTTTTTCGCGCCGGAAGTGCCGGTGCTGGACTTCCCCGCATGGGACTGCCTGCCCTATGACCGCGTGTCGCCCAACGCCGATGTGGCCGCCGCGCGGATGGCGACTTTGGCAGCGCTGGCGGGCGGCGTGCCGGGGCCGTTTATCCTGCTGACGACGTTGAACGCCGCGACCCAATATGTGCCGGCGCGGGAGGTGTTGGCGGGCGCGTCCTTCGTGGCCGAGGTGGACCGCCAGATCAACGAGACAGCCTTGCGTGACTACCTTGTGCGCATGGGCTTTTCGCAAAGCCCCACGGTGATGGAGCCGGGCGATTACGCCATTCGCGGCGGCATCATCGACATCTTCCCGCCGGGCGAATCCGGCCCTGTGCGGCTGGACCTGTTCGGCGACGTGCTGGACGGCGCGCGGCGGTTTGATCCAGCGACGCAGCGCACGACCGAGAAGCTGACGCGGGTGGAGCTGGCACCTGTCTCCGAGGTCATTCTGGACGAGGCGGCGATCACGCGGTTCCGCCAGAACTACCGCATCGAGTTCGGCGCGGCGGGGACGGATGATCCGCTATATGAAGCGGTGTCCGCAGGGCGCAAGCATCAGGGTGTGGAGCATTGGTTGCCCTTCTTCCACGAGAAGCTGGAAACCATTTTTGACTATTTGCCCGAAGCCGTTGTGGCGCTGGACGACCAGACTGCGCCCGCGCGTTTGGCGCGGTGGGAGAGCATCGCCGACCAGTATGAAAACCGCACCGAGGCGCTGAAATCCAAGGCGCGGATGGACAGCGTTTACAAACCCGTGCCGCCGCAGCTTTTGTATCTGGACGATGCCGCCTTCAAGAAAGCGTTAACTGACACCCGCGTGCTGCAACTGGCCGTGCTGCCGCAAGCGACGGGGGCAGGTGTGGTGGATGCAGGTGGGCGCATCGGGCGCAACTTCGCGCCGGAACGCCAAGCCGAAGACCGCAACATATTCAGTGCCTTGGCGGATCATGTTAATGCGCTCAAGGACGAACGTGCTGTGGTCATCGCCAGCTTCTCGGACGGCGCGCGGGAGCGGCTGCACGGGTTGCTGAGCGATCAGGATATCCACGACGTCAAGCTGGTGTCATCCTTCAAGGATGTGCGCAAAAGCGGCGTTCATCTGACGGTCTGGGGGCTGGAACAGGGCTTTACCGCTGCGGGTCTTGCGGTGATCTCGGAGCAGGACGTGCTGGGCGACCGCTTGATCCGCCGCGCCAAGAAAACCAAGCGGGCGGAGAATTTCCTGACCGAAGCGCAAGGGCTGTCGTTGGGCGAGTTGATCGTCCATGTCGACCACGGCATCGGGCGCTATATCGGCCTGGAAACCGTTACCGCCGCCGGTGCGCCGCACGAATGCATCCTGCTGGAATATGCAGGCGGGGACCGATTGTATCTGCCGGTCGAGAACGTGGAACTGCTGTCGCGCTACGGCCATGAGGAAGGTTTGCTCGACAAGCTGGGCGGCGGGGCGTGGCAGGCCAAGAAAGCGCGGTTGAAACAGCGCATCCGCGATATGGCCGACCGCCTGATCCGCATCGCCGCCGAGCGCGAATTGCGCCGTGCGCCCATTCTGGAGGCCCCTGCGGATATGTGGGAGGCGTTCTGCGCGCGTTTCCCCTACGAGGAGACCGAGGACCAGTTAACCACCATCGAGGCGGTGATGGACGATCTGGCCAAGGGCCGCCCGATGGACCGGTTGGTCTGCGGCGACGTGGGCTTCGGCAAGACCGAAGTCGCCATGCGGGCGGCGTTTATCGCGGCGGCGTCCGGCTTGCAGGTGGCGGTCGTCGCACCCACCACATTGCTGTCGCGCCAGCACACGCAAAGCTTCAAGGACCGCTTCCGCGGCTTCCCGATCACCGTGCGGCAACTATCGCGGTTCGTCGGCACCAAGGAGGCCGCCGAGACCCGCAAGGGGCTGGCGGATGGCACCGTGGATATCGTAGTGGGCACCCATGCGGTGCTGTCGAAACAGGTCAATATCAAGAACCTCGGGCTGCTGATTATTGATGAAGAACAACACTTTGGCGTGCAACATAAAGAGCGGCTGAAGCAGTTGCGCTCGGACATTCACGTGCTGACCCTGTCGGCCACCCCGATCCCGCGCACGTTGCAACTGAGCCTGTCGGGCGTGCGGGAGTTGTCGATCATCGGCACCCCGCCCATCGACCGTCTGGCGATCCGCACCTATGTGTCGGAGTTTGACACCGTAACCGTGCGCGAGGCGCTGTTGCGCGAGCATTACCGCGGCGGGCAAAGCTTCTACGTGGTGCCGCGCGTCACCGACCTGCCGGATATCGAGGCCTGGATGAAGGAACATGTGCCGGAGGTGACCTATCTGGTCGCCCACGGGCAGATGGCGCCGGGCGAGTTGGACAGCCGGATGAATGCGTTTTACGACGGCAAATATGACGTGCTGCTGGCGACCACGATCATCGAATCCGGCATCGACATTCCGACCGCCAACACGATGATCATCCACCGCGCGGATATGTTCGGGCTTAGCCAGCTTTACCAGATACGCGGACGGGTGGGCCGCTCCAAGACCCGCGCCTACGCCTATCTGACCACCAAGCCGCGTCAGAAACTGACGCCCACCGCCGAGAAGCGGTTGCGGGTTTTGGGGTCGATTGACAGCTTGGGGGCGGGCTTTAACATCGCCAGCCAAGACCTTGATATCAGGGGCGCGGGCAATGTTCTGGGCGAGGAGCAGTCCGGCAACATGCGCGAGGTTGGCTACGAGCTGTACCAGTCTATGCTGGAGGAGGCGGTGGCCAAGATACGCTCCGGCCAGTTGGAAGGCCTGACCGACGATGACGACCAATGGGCGCCGACGATCAACCTTGGCGTGCCGGTGCTGATCCCCGAGGATTACGTGCCTGATCTGGATGTGCGTCTGGGGCTGTATCGTCGCCTGTCCGGCCTGACCACCAAGGTGGAGCTGGAAGGCTTCGCCGCCGAGTTGATCGACCGTTTCGGCAAGCTGCCGCGCGAGGTCAACACGCTGATGCTGGTGGTGCGGATCAAGGCGATGTGCAAACGCGCCGGTATCGCCAAGCTGAACGCGGGCGAGCGCGGGGCGACGATCGAGTTCCACAACAACAAGTTCGCCAAACCCGAAGGGTTGGTGGCGTATTTGCAGGACCCGAAGAACAACGCCAAGCTGCGCGACAACAAGGTTGTGGTGCAACGGGACTGGAGCAAGGAAGCGGATAAGATCAAGGGCGCCTTCGCCATTGCCCGCGATCTGGCGGAACATGCGGGCACGTTCAAACCGGCGAAGAAGGCGAAAGCCTGATCTTTGCGGGGTTGGTATCTCGGTAATGTGGTGCCGGGCGCGTTGCCCTGAAAAGAAGTCGGCGGCCGCCGGTTGGTGGCGGATCGTTTCCCGTCTTGCGCAAAACGGATCGGCCCTTGCCCCCCTGCATCCGGCAAAAGATGAGTTCGAGGGTGCGGGAGATCCTGGTCTTCTGTCTTTGGATATCCGAGCGGGGGTTTAGCCGCCGGGGCCTTTCCAGCGCGTTAACCCTGCGTGCGTTGCACCCTAGCGCAGGCCGCGCTTCACGATGGCGTAGCCGAGGGTCGACAGGATGGTCGTGGCGATTGCCAGCGGCAGCGGCGTGCCGTCGAAGGCCAGCCCGATGGGGGCCGCGATGGCCGCACCCAGCACCGTCGCCACGGCCCCCAGCACCGAGGCCGCGAGGCCTGCGATGTGGCCGACGGGCTCCATCGCCAGCGCGTTGAGGTTGCCGATCACCAGACCCGCCATGAAGAACAAGGAGGTGGTCCAGATGACGTAGAGCGGGAACGGAACGCTGGTGGACAGGCCCGCGAGAACCACCGCGACGGAGAAGAAGATTTGCATCCCGAAGCCCGCCGCGATCATACGTTGCATACCCACCCGCACCACCAGCCGCGCGTTCAGCACCGAGGCGGAGCCTGCGACAAGGGCGATCAGGGCGAACCAGTAGGGGAAGGAAGCGGCGCGGTCGAAACTGGTCTCGAAGATTTGCTGGACGGAGCTGAGACAGCCGAACAGCATGCCGAAGGACAGGATTTGGAGAAACGTGGACAGGGTGAAGACCTTGTAGCCGAAACACTCCTTCGTGGCGGTCACCAGCGCCGAGGGGTTGAACGGGCGGCGGGCCTCTTTCGGCAGGGTCTCGGCCTGACGGACCATCAGCCAGCCGATGGCGAGAAACGCGAAAACGATGAAGCTGTAGAACACCGCCCGCCAGCCGAAGCCCGCGATGATGTAGCTGCCCAGAAGGGGGGCCACGGCGGGGACCAGTGTGAAGATCATCAGCGCGTAGGACATGATCGCCGCCATGGTGCGCCCCTCATACTGGTCGCGCACGATGGCCAGCGTCACCACCCGTGGGCCTGCCATGCCGATCCCCTGCACTACGCGGCTTGCCAGCATGGTGTCGAGGCTTTGCGCATGGGCGGCCAGCAAAGCGCCGATGACATAGAGGATTGCGCCGCCGAACATGACCGGCTTGCGACCGAAACTGTCCGACAGCGGGCCGGTGAACAAGGTACCAAGCCCCATGCCGAAGACGAAGCTGGTCAGCACCAGTTGCGCGCGGTTGGGGGCATCGGGTGTCAGGGCTTGGGCGATCTCGGGCAAGGCGGGCAGCATCGAATCGATGCTGAATGCGGTGAGAGCCATGTTTGCGGCGATGAGCGCGATGAATTCGGGGCGCGACAGGCGCCTTATGGCGGCGCTCATAGCTTGGCCTTGGCAAAGAGATAGATGGCCAGCGCCCAGATCATCAGCTCCAGCGAGAAGGTCCAGTGCAGCATGTAGGACAGCACCCAATGGCTTTGGGTGGCAGGCACCGTGAACAGGTGGAACAGCTGGTCGGTGAAGGGAAGGCCCCACGCGATATCGCCCGCGACGGTGTCAAGGATCAGATGCAGCAGGATGCCCACAAAGAAGGCGCGGGCAGGGGGCAGCCAGTTTGGCTTCCAGCGATGCAGGGCCAGCATGGTGGGGGGCCAGACCAGCAACCAGAAAAACGGGATATGCACCCAGTAGTAATGGTGGTGAACGGCGCCGCCGTCGATCAGGTAGAACCAGATCAGGTCCAGATCAGGCAGCACCGCGCCGATGATCGCGGCGGGCATCAGCCACGGATGCACCCCGTAGCGCCGCGCGGTGCGGCCCAGAACGTAGCCCGAAGGGAGGTGGGCGGTGATCATGGCTGCGCTGCAAGCTGCGCGTTGATTTCTTCGATCACATTGGCCCAAAGCTCCGGCTGCTGCGCGCCGGGCAGGACGTGCTGGTTTGCGACGACAAAGGTCGGCACGCCGGTCACCCCACGCTCGCGGGCGTTGGCGTCACGGGCGCGGATGTCGTCAATGTCCTGATCGGTCGCCATGAGGCGGGCGACCATTTCGCGGTCCATCTCTGCGGCTTCGGCCACGTCGAGCAGAACCTCGATGTCGCCGATATCGCGGCCTTCCTTGAAATAGGCGCGGAACAGCTTGGAGACGATGGCGGTCTGCCGCCCCTCCAGCCCCGCCCAATGGATCAGGCGATGGGCGTTGATGGTATTCGGCGTGCGCTGGATCGCGCTGAAGTCGATTTCCAGCCCGGCCGCCTCGCCAGCCTCGGCGATCTGGGCGTAGACGCGCACCGCGCCTTCCTTGCCGCCGAACTTGTGCTCAAGATACTCCCGGCGGTCCATGCCGCCCTCGGGCATCGTCGGGTTCAGTTGGAACGGGTGCCATTCGATGGTGAACGGGTGGTCCGGAGCGGCCTCCAGCGCGCGGTCCAGATGGGCCTTGCCGATGTAGCACCATGGGCAGATCACGTCGGAGATAATGTCGAGCTTAACCATCGGGGGCCTCAAATGTGTCGCGCAGCAAGCGCCGGTTCAGCTTGCCATTGCCCCCTTTTGGCAACGTGTCGCGGTGGATGTAAAGGCGCGGCTGCTTGTAGCGGGCGAGCAGGGCCTGTGCATGAGTGCGCAAGTCCTCCTCGGGAAGGGGTTTGTCTGCGGTGTAGAACAGCGCGATGATGTCAGTGTCGGCCTTGATTTCCACGGCGGTGGCGGCGCAGTCGGTCATGCCTTGGAAGCCCGCGAAGGCGGCTTCGACCTCCAGCGGCGACACACGGTAGCCGCCCGCGTTCATCATGTCGTCATTGCGGCCCATATAGGTGATATCGCCGTCCGCGCTCATGGTGACGGTGTCGGCGGTGATGAACCAGTCGCCGCCCGGCAGGTCCGCGCCGAGATAGCCCAGCATCAGCCCCGGATCGTCGCGGTGGATGGCGAGCAGGCCGGGGGTGTCGGGCGGCACGGGTTTGCCTTCCTCCAGCACCGCGATGCGGCGGCCCTGCTGGGGCCTGCCGGAGGTGCCAGCTTTGGCGGGCATAGCGGGCGAGCCGGAGATGAAGGTGGAGCATTCCGACATGCCGAGCGCTTCGTGAATGTCGGTATCGGTCTGCGTGCGCCATTGCGTGCGCAGCGCGTCGGGTAGGCTTTCACCAGCGGACAGGCCGAGGCGCAGATGGGGCAAGGGCGGCAAGGGTGACTTTAACATCTGCCGGTAAACACCGGGTGCAGCGGCGAAAATAGTGGCGTCATGCTCGGACGCCAGATTACCCAAAGCCGAGGACGGCACGCCCAAGGCGGGGATCAGCGTCGTGGCCCCGATGCTCCACGGGTCCATCAGGCCGGTGCCAAGTGTATAGGTCCAGTTGAACGCGCCCGCATGCATCATCCGGTCGTCCGGCGTCAGGCCATACCAGCCCTGCCACATCATCCGCCGCGCCCAGATGGCGCGATGGGCATGGCGCACGCCGCTGGGCCGGCCGGAGGTGCCGGAGGTGAAAATGATATAGGCCAGCCGGTTCGGATCGCCCATGACGGGCGGGATCGGGTCGGCTTGGGGCAGCGTGGTCAGGACCGGCGCGGGATGATCGGGCAGGGAGACGCCGTCTTGATGCAGGATCAGGGCGGGGCCGGTTTGGCTTGCGATGTCCGTCGCCTCCGGCACGGTCAGTTGCGACGAGGCGGGGATCGGGACCAGACCCGCCCAAATGCAGGCCAGATAGGCCACGGGGAAATCGGGTGTGTTGCCGAGACGGAAGAGGACGCGGTCGCCCTCGCTGAGCCCCTGCGCACGCAGCCCTCCGGCGACCTCTGTCACGCGGTCATAGAGCGCACGGTAGGTCAGGACGTCGCGCACTCCGCCCACCACTTCGAGCGCGGTTTTGTCACCCAGAGCGCTCGCGTGGGACAGCACATAGGCCGCCATGTTGAACGGCGCAGGGCAGGGCGGCGGAGGGCCTTGATCGAAGACGGAGAATTGCATGGGCAGAGGGCTAGCCCCCATTGCCAGCCGCTGCAAGAGGGGGGTATGAGAACGGCCATGACCGCAAGCACCGAGCCCAGCCTGATCCGCCTTGCCCGCGAAAGCGGCGAGAACAACCCCGTGGAGCCTTTGAACCTTGGCGCACGCGTGCGGGAGCTGCGCAAGGCGCGCAACTGGACGCTGGAGCAGGCGGCACAGCGGGCGGGGCTTGCGCGGTCCACCCTGTCGAAGATCGAGAACGAGCAGATGTCACCGACCTTCGAGCTGATGAAGAAGCTGGCCGAAGGGCTGGGCATCGGCATGCCGCAGCTGTTCACCCCGCCGTCACGCGCTCAGGTGAACGGGCGGATGGACGTGACCCGCGTGGACGAGGGGGCGGCGCATGTGACGCCGACCTATGAGCACGAATTGCTGGCAGGCGGGCTGACCAAGAAGGCGATGCTGCCCTACCGCGCCCGCATTCGCGCGCGCAGCGTCGACGAGTTCGACGGCTGGGTACGCCATGATGGTGAAGAATTCCTTTACGTGCTGACCGGCTCCGTGCGCCTGTTCACCGAGTTCTACGAGCCGGTGGAGATGAAGCGCGGCGACAGCGCCTATTATGACGCCTCGATGGGCCATAACGTGGTGTCGACCAGCGCGGAGGATGCGCTGATCCTGTGGGTGACGTCGCTGGGGTGAGGTCGGACCCTCCGGGGGGAATATTTTTGCCAAGATGAAGCCCAAGGGTGCATCTCTGGCGGCGTGCGGCTAGGGCAGGTGGGTTTGGAACAGGGCGGCCATTGACAGGGCATCGCGGCGGGTGTCTTCGGTCTCGGCGCTCATGTTGGTCTCGAACAGCCACACCGTGGCGGTCAGCAATTGCTGGAATGCCTCCTGCACCTCGGAGCTCGCCCGCGCCACGTCGGAGGGCAGGGCGATCATCGGGCACTGGCCGTCCAGATCGCCCAAGTGTTTCGCAGACAGGTAGGCGTCGATCATGTGCAACGCCATTTCGGGCTTCAGGTTGGTCGGATCAATGCCGGCCTCCTCGCGCCACACAGCGCCGCGCCCCATCAGGAAGCTGGACACTGCCGCGCTGAACAGGGCCTCCTTGGTCTTGAAGTGATTGTAGAAGCCGCCGCGTGGGAGGCCCGTCTGCTCCATGACCATGTCTATGGTGACGGCACGGAAGCCGTGGCGGTCGGCCCGTCGATAACCGTCACGGCCAGCGGGGTCGAGGAGGGTGGCGGCGCCAACCCGTTGTCGGGCATCACGATCATTCAGGCCGACACGATGGAGGACGCCACTGCGTTGATCGGGGGTTGCCCGCATCTGAGCGGCAGCGGCACGATCGAGATTGCCGAAGCCATGCAGATGGACATGTAGGCCCGTGGATATGCCAATCCGTTCGCTGTTAGACGCCGTGCCGTATCTGGCCGCCTACGATACGTCTTTCGTGGTGCTTGCGGCCCTGTCACTCGTGGTTCTGATCCGGAATTTCGCCACCGCCCCGCTGGCCTATGCGAGCGAGGAGCAGGTCCCCGGAATGCCGCTGCAGCACGATCACTCAAAGCTGAGCTTTCGCGCGATACGGACCTACGCCAACTCCGCCGAGACGTTTCCCGCCTTTGGCTGGGCGTTGCTGGTGGCAATCATCGCGGGCGCATCGCCCTTGTTGGTGAACTGGCTGGCGGCCCTCTATCGCGCGTGGCGTCTGGCGTTCTGGGTGGTCTATTATACAGCGGCGTTGGCAAGGCTGCGGGCGGGACCAGAACCATGGTGTTCATGGCTGGGTTGCTGTTCAACATTATCCTTGCCTGCACCGCAGTTTGGGCGCTTCTGACCTGAACTGCGCGTCTAGCCGAACATCGCGCGCAGATCGACGGTGGAGCGTTCGCCCAGATCGTCGAAATGCGTGTCGAGAAATGTGTCGGCGGCGCGGCGGCCTGCGGTTTTCAACTCGTGCAGGATATAGGGGGTGGGGATCGTCTTGGTGGCGACGGACAGCTCGTTCATCAGGGCGTTGTCGGCGACCATATGCACCAGCACATCTTTCATGGTGCCGCGCTTGACCTTGCCGCTGGCGATCAGCTCGCGGACAAACTGGATGGCCCGCAACTCTCGCAGCAGCGATCCGTTGAAGCTGATTTCGTTGATGCGGTTCTGGATTTCCGTGGCCTTGCGAGGCAGGTTCTCGCGATGCAGGGGGTTGATCTTGACGATCAGCACATCGGCGGGGAATTCCGGCTCGAACAACGGGAACAGGGCGGGGTTGCCCATGTAGCCGCCGTCCCAATAGGCCTCGATGCGTTCGGTCTTGGGGTCGTAGATTTCCACCGCCTGAAAGATCGTGGGCAGGCAGCCGGAGGCCAAAATGGCGTCGGTATCGGTGTCCTCGCGCCCGAAGATGCGGATCTTGCCGCTGCGCACATTGGTGGCGCAGATAAACAGGTCGGGGCCTTCCTTGGCGCAGACCTCGTCGAAATTGAGCTGTTCCACGACAGAGCGCAGCGGGTGGGTATAGAGCAGGCCCAGACTGTAGGGGCTGGACATGCGGCTGAGAATGTCGAGCGTCTGGTAGTAGGGCGAGTTTTCCACCGCCTGACTGACGGAACGGGGCGTTACCCCCTGCATCCAGCTATGCAGATGAGACTGGTCGGAGCCGCCGATCTCGCCCCAGAGCCAGTCGAGCTTTTTGCGGGCGCAATCCGCGCCGCCCTGCACCAGACCGGATTTCAGCGCCGCCCCGTTCAGCGCGCCCGCCGACGTGCCGGTGATGGCGGCGATCTCCAGCCGGTCGTCTTCGAGGATGCGGTCCAGCACGCCCCAAGTGAAGGCGCCATGGGCACCGCCGCCTTGCAGGGCGAGGTTGATGCGTTTGCGGGTCATGGGGTGGCTGGCTTGGCAAGGGGGCGGGTCGGCAGATTTTCTGGTGAAAACCGCCTATTCCCCCGCGTCGTGATGCCCTGCATCACGGTGGTCACAACGCGGTCCATCCACCGTCCACGCTGATCGTCGTGCCGGTGATCTGCGTCGCCGCGTCGGAGCACAGGAAGGTGGCCACGCCACCCAGCTGTTCGGTGGTGGCGAATTCCTTGGAAGGCTGGCGCTCCAGCATGACCTCTTTGATCACCGTTTCGCGGTCCATGTCGTATTTCTTCATGGTGTCGGGGATCTGGCTCTCGACCAGCGGCGTCATCACATAGCCCGGACAGATGGCGTTGGCGGTGATCGGCTCCTGCGCGGTCTCCAACGCGACAACCTTGGTCATGCCGACGACGCCATGCTTGGCGGCGACATAGGCGGATTTGTAGGGCGAGGCGGTCAGGCCATGCGCCGAGGAGATGTTGATCACCCGACCCCAGCCCGCAGCCCGCATCATCGGCAGGGCGGCGGCGGTGGTGTGAAAGACCGAATTCAGCATGATCGCTATGATCTGGTCCCATTTCTCGACCGGAAATTCGTCGATGGGGGCAACGTGCTGGATGCCTGCGTTGTTGACGAGGATGTCGCATTTGCCTGCGGTCTCAATCAGACGGCGGGCGTCCTCGCCCTTGGACAGGTCCGCCTGGATGTAGCGCGCCTCGTTGCCGGTCACTTGCGTGATCTCGTCGGCCAGCGCGTGATCCTCCTTGCTGGAGGTGAAGGAGTTCAGCACCACGTTGGCACCCGCCTTGGCCAGCTCTCGCGCGATGCCGAGGCCGATGCCGGAGTTGGAGCCGGTGATGATTGCGGTCTTGCCGGACAGAGGGGCGGGGAGGGTCATGGGCGTGGTCCTTTCGACGTGTGCTTTGCGTCAGGCATAACTTGCTGCAGATGCGAAATGAAGGGGCAATGAGGCGCGTCGCGTGGAGTTTACCGAATCTTCGCGGTTTGCGGGCAAAGCTGGCGCCATGAAAAATCTGTTTTTACCCGACTTCACCACCGACCCCGCATCTTCGGACCTGCCTCCCGCCAGTCCATCGCTTCTTATGGCGGTGACGGTGCTTGGCACCGACGGGGACGACATCCTGACCGGAACCGCGATGGCAGAGACGTTTCGCGGCGGCGACGGTGATGACAGGATCTTCGGGCTGGAAGGCGACGACACGCTTTGGGGGCAGGACGGGGATGACCGGATGCAAGGCGGCATCGGCAACGACCGGCTGAACGGCGGCAGCGGCCGCGACAATCTGGACGGGGGCGATGGCGACGACCTTGTGGCGGGCGGTGCGGGTGATGACGTGCTGCGCGGCGGGGCGGGCAACGACCGGCTTTACGGCGGCGCGGGCAACGACAAGGTGGAGGGCAATCGCGGCGATGACAGGCTCTACGGGCAGGGTGGCGACGACATTCTGTCGGACTCGGCAGGCAACAACCACCTGAGCGGCGGGGCGGGCAATGACGTGCTGCGTGTCGGTCTGGGCAACGACAAGCTGGATGGCGGTACAGGCGACGACATGCTCTACGGCTTTGGCGGGCGCGACACGCTGACGGGCGGCGCAGGAGCGGATCATTTCGTCTTCCTAACCGACGGGCTGACCGGCACGAGCGAGATGATCGTCAACGACTTCACCCATGGCGAAGACACGCTTGCTCTGGACCCTGCATTGGGTAGTGCGACGGCGGCGCTGGCACTGTTTCTGGCAAATGCCTCGCAGCACGGGCCAAGCGTGGTGTTCGAGATGCCGTCGACGCTGCTGGATGCGGGCGCCAGCCTGACGATCCGCCTGCGCGGGATCGAGTTGGACGACCTGACGGTCGGGGATTTTCTGGGCGGAGATGATTTGATCGCTTAAAGCGAAATCGGTTTAATCTGCAACAGACCGCATCACTCAACGCGTTGAAATCTTTGATTTCAGGCAGCGTTGAGTGATTCAGATTTACCGATTTCTGCTCTAGCGTTTTCGGTCGTCGCAGCAATGCGCGATCACAGTTTGACGAATGCCATCCGGTAGATCACCTGTTCGCCGGTTGTCGGTCATTGTGCCGGTCTCAACCGTCTCCCGCATCCACGAGATCATTCCCCGAGGGCCATTAGAGCGTCGGATCGCGACATTTGTTTTCTCTTGAGCGGTCAAGTCACCAAAGAGGCGGCTGATGCACAGGCGCAGGATGTGGCTGGGTCAACATTTGAAAACTGCCAAAAAAAAACGCCAGCACGAAGCTGGCGTTAAGTTATTGAGGCAGGTTTCATACAGGCAAGAAACCTATCGAGCAGTGACACCGTTATAAGCATTTCACCGCCGCCCGCCAAGCTAAAAGTTTGAAAAGGCTGGAAACCCTGCGTAGCATGATCCTTAACAAGAGCAGGCGCCTGAAGGATTGTTACCAGAATGAAACCAAACTATTTCCGATTTGTGCGCGTGGGACTTCGCTGCGCTGCAATCCTTGCAGCATCCACGGCTTTGGCGGAGCCGCAGCATGGCATAGCTATGTATGGCGACCCTGTCCTTCCACCAGACTTTGTGTCCCTGCCATACGCCAATCCGGATGCGCCGACAGGTGGCAAAATGGTCACGGGAGAGGTGGGGGGATTCGATTCGCTGAACCCGCATATCCGCAAGGGCCGGGTTCCTTGGCAGCTTCGCTTCCTCGCATATGAGAGCCTGATGGGGCGGTCCTATGACGAGCCGTTCACGCTTTACGGGCTGCTGGCAGAGACCATCGAGACCGATTCGACCGATCTTTGGGTCGAATTCAAGCTGCGCGACGAGGCCCGATTCTCGGACGGCAGCCCGGTGACGCCGGAGGACGTGATCTGGTCCTACGAGACGCTGGGTACCGAAGGTCACCCGATCTACGCGAGCACCTGGCAAAAGATCAAATCCTCGGAAATCACCGATGACGGCAAGATCCGCTTCACCTTCACGGAACCGGACCGCGAGTTGGCGCTGATCATGGGGATGCGCCCGATCCTGAAAAAGGCGCAGTGGGACGGTGTGGAGTTCGGCGAAAGCGGCCTGACGACGATCCCGATCACCACCGCGCCCTATGTCATCGACGATTTCGAGGCGGGGCGTTTCGTGTCGCTCAAGCGCAATCCCGACTATTGGGGCCGCGATATTCCGTTCCGGCGGGGCACCAACAATATCGACGAGCTGCGGATGGAGTTCTACGGAGACGCCACCGCCATGTTCGAGGCGTTCAAAGCGGGCGAGTTGAACACCCTGCGCGAGACCAGCAGGGCCAAATGGGACCAGCAATACGATTTCCCGCGCGTGCGGAACGGCGAGGTGATCAAATCCGAGATCCCGCATGAGCGGCCCACCGGCATGGACGGGTTCGTGATGAACACGCGGCGCGACATCTTCAAGGACTGGCGTGTGCGCGAGGCGATGTTGCAGGCGTTCAACTACGAGTTCATCAACGAGAAGATGAATGGCGGTGAAGGCTTGCCGCGCATCGCGTCCTACTTCCACAACTCGGTTCTGGGCATGGAGCCGGGGGCGGCCACCGGCAAGGTGGCCGAGCTTCTGGAGCCTTACCGCGACCAGCTTCTGCCCGGCACGCTGGAGGGATACGAGTTGCCCGCGGGCGACGGCTCCGCGCGCAACCGCAAGGGCATCCGCGAGGCATCGCGCCTGCTGGAAGAGGCGGGCTGGGCGGTCAAGGACGGTGTGCTGACAGGACCGGATGGCAGGCCGTTCGCGCTGGAAATCCTGCTCAAGCAGGGCAGCGCGGAGCATCAGGCGATCATCAACATCTACAAGGCACAACTGGAACGGCTGGGCATTTTCCCGACCGTCACGGTGGTCGACAGCGCGCAGTATAACGAGCGCATCGACGCCTATGATTTTGACATGACACATTTTATTCGCGGTCTGTCGCTCAGCCCCGGCAACGAGCAGGTGGCCTATTGGGGCAGTGACGGGGTGGACAATCCCGGCTCGCGCAATCTGATGGGCATGGCGTCACCGGCGGCGGAGGCGATGATCCAGACGATGCTGACCTCGGAGAGCCAAGAGGACTACCGCGCGGCGGTCAAGGCGCTGGACCGCATTCTGACGGCAGGGCGTTACGCCGTGCCGCTGTGGTATTCCAACGTCTCGATGCTGGCCCATGACGCCAACCTGAAATATCCCGACACGCTGCCGGTCTATGGCGACTGGATCGGGTTCCAGCCGGATGTGTGGTGGTCTGAGTAGGGGGCGCTACTGCGCCGCGATCTCTGCGGGCGGCTTCGACGGGTCGGCCTTGTTCGGGTAGACGAGGCCGGCCGAAATCACCAGCTTGGCGGCGTCCTCGACGCTCATGTCCAGTTCGATAATGTCGGATTTTGGCACGAACAGCAGGAAGCCGGAGGTCGGGTTGGGCGTGGTCGGCAGGAAGACAGACATCAACCCGCCGTCGGTCGGGATGCCGCGTGCGACCTCGCCCTTGGCGGAGGTCGAGATGAAGGCGATCGCCCAGATACCGCGACGGGGGTATTCGACCAGACAGGCCTTCTCGAACGAGGTTTCGCGCTGCGAGAACACCGTTTCCGCGATCTGCTTCAACCCGTTATAGATCGAGCGCACGACCGGCATCCGGTCGACGAGGTTTTCACCGAAGCGCAACAGCGACCGGCCAAGGAGACCCTTGCCCATCCAGCCCACCATCATGGTGAACAGCAGGAAGAACAGCACGCCGACGCCGCGCAGGTTGATGCCGATATATTGCTCGGGGCGGTAGTGGTAGGGGACGAAGGGCAGCACCCAACTGTCGATCCAGCCGACGATGCTCCAGATCAGCCACATGGTCAGCCCGATAGGGGCGATGACCACCAGACCTGCCAGAAAGTTGCTGCGCATGCGCGAGAAAAGACCCGCCTTGCGCGGCGGCTTTTTGTGGTCGGGGTCCATGTCGTCGAGCAGCATTGGCGGCAGATATCTCTTTAACAACTAATACACATATCTATGGTCCCACTGCCCGTCCTACAAGCGGGCAGTGGGAGAATGCGCTCGATCGCGATTGGTTAGACCAGATTACGGGCTATTTCCGCCGCCAGCCTCGCATTGTTGAGCACCAGAGCGATATTGGCGGTCAGGGACGCGCCTTCGGTCAGGGTGAAGATACGGTCCAGCAGGAAGGGGGTGACGGATTTGCCGTCGATTCCCTGCGCTTCGGCCTCTTCCAGCGCCTGCGCGATGATCGGCGACAAGGTCGTGGCGGGGATTTCGTCCGCCTGCGGGATCGGATTGGCGACGAGTTGGCCGCCAGGCAGGCCCAGAGCGGCGCGTATCCGTTGTGCCTTGGCGATGTCGGCGGCGTCATCCATGCGCAGCGGGGCGTCGATGTCGGATTCGCGCGACCAGAAGGCGGGCAGGGTGTCCTGGCCGTAGACGATGACAGGCACGCCGAGGGTTTCCAGCACCTCCATCGTTTTTGGAATGTCGAGAATGGCTTTCGGCCCTGCGGCCACCACGGTGACGGGGGTCTGGGCCAGCTCTTGCAGGTCGGCGGAGATGTCGAAGCTCAATTCCGCGCCGCGATGCACGCCGCCGATGCCGCCGGTGGCGAAGACCTCGATACCGGCCAGATGCGCGGCGATCATGGTGGCGGAAACGGTCGTGGCGCCTGTGCCACCGGTCGCAAGGCACGCGGCGAAGTCGGCGCGGGACAGTTTGGCGACGTCCTTGGCCTGCGCCAGAGCCTCCAACTGGTCATCGGTCAGGCCGATATGAATCTGCCCGTCGATCACCGCGATGGTGGCGGGCACCGCACCGGCGTCGCGCACGGTTTGCTCTACCTCGCGCGCGGTTTCCACGTTTTGCGGGTAGGGCATGCCATGGGTGATGATCGTGCTTTCAAGCGCGACGATGGGCTGGCCAGCCGCTTTGGCGGCCTCGACTTCGGGGGCGTAGTGCAAGGGGATCAATAGCTGTCTCCGGAAATATAGGTGGCGGTTGCGGTCATGGCGTTTTGTAGCGCGGCCTGCGGCGTAGCGCCTTGGGATTCGGCGGAGATATGGGCCGCCATAAACGTATCCCCCGCGCCGGTGATGCGTTTCACCTGAACTTTGGGGGGTGTGAAGGTTAACAGGGTGTTATCCGCGGCCAGCGATGCGGCCTCTGCCCCGTTGGTGACCAGCGCGCGGTGCAATCCTTGGGACAACAGCGCGGTGGCAGCGGTCGCACTGTCGTGAAAGACGGAGCCGAGCAGCAATCCCGCCTCTTCGAGGTTCACATAGAGCGTTGCGGTGGGGTGGCTGAGGAACGGGCGCAAGCGTTCGGCCTTGCCGGGCGAGGCGGGCGCGAGACGCAGATCGGCCTTGGCGAAAGTGACGTCGGCGGCGATTTGGGTGAGCAGGTCCACGGTCAGATTGCCATCCACCGCCACAAGCCCTGTCCAGCCGGACAAGGCGGCGCTCATCGGCGCGAGGATCGCATCTCCGGATTGTTCCAGCGAGTGCGCGTCGGCAATGGCGGCGATAAGCCCGTTGCGGCCCTCAATGGCCATATAGCGGTCGGTGGGCAGCCCCTTGGGGCGATAGATATGGTCGGTGATCATGCCCAAGCCTGCGCAGGCCCGCATAAGCTCGTCGCCTTCCTCGTCTGTCCCTATTGCGGTCAGCAGGGCAGGGGTCATGCCATAGGCCTGCAACGCCATGGCGATGTTCATCGCAACCCCGCCCGGCGCGCGGGTGATGAGACCGGGGCGGTCGTTACCGCGCTCCATGTCTTGGTCATGGCGTCCGATGATGTCCCACAGGACCGCACCGATGCACAGGATGTCAGGCGTCTTGCTCATGGCATGACCTAAAAGCAGGCCACGGGCGTGTGTTCAAGAGGATATCGCACTTCAAGCGGGTCGCGGCGCAGTGATATAGGGGGATCGTCGGCTTTTGGGCCTTTGGGGCTTGCAGCGCAGGGGCGCTTGGGGTAGTTGGCGCTCACTTCGCAGGCGGGGTCGGGCCGATTGGGGGAGAAATCCCATGACGTCCACCGGTTGAGGCAAATGCCTCTGACACCCCGCTGAGGCTTAAACCGGAAAGGAAAACGGACATGGCTTTGCCAGAATTTTCGCTCCGTCAGCTGCTTGAGGCTGGCGTTCACTTTGGTCACCAAACCCAACGCTGGAACCCGCGTATGGCCCCGTATATCTACGGCGCCAAGAACGGTATCCACATCATGGACCTGACCCAAACCGTCCCCATGCTGGACCAGGCGCTGCAAGTTGTGCGCGACACCACAGCAAAAGGCGGCCGCATCCTGTTCGTCGGCACCAAGCGTCAGGCACAACGCCCGATCGCCGAAGCCGCAGAGAAATGCGCGCAATATTACATGAACCACCGCTGGCTGGGTGGCACGCTGACCAACTGGAAAACCGTGTCCAACTCGATCAACCGACTGCGGTCCATCGACGAAGCGCAGGAAAACGGCTTCACCGGCCTGACCAAGAAAGAGCGTCTGGGCATGGAGCGTGACCAGGGCAAGCTGCAAGCCTCCTTGGGCGGCATCCGCGAAATGGGCGGCGTGCCTGACCTGTTGTTCGTCATCGACGTCAACAAGGAAGACCTCGCCATTGCCGAAGCCAAGAAGCTGGGCATTCCTGTGATCGCCGTGGTTGACACCAACTGCTCGCCAGACGGCATCGACTACCTGATCCCCGGCAACGACGACGCATCGCGCGCCATCGGCCTGTACTGCGATCTGGTGGCCCGTGCGGCTCTGGACGGCATGCAGGCGCAAATGGGCGCGGCTGGCGTCGACATCGGTGCCATGGAAGAAGCACCGGCCGAGGAAGCCGTTGCTGCCGAGGCCCCCGCAGAGGCCTAAGCCTTTCGCATGATCTATTCCCCCGAAGGCCCGATCTGCGGCCTTCGGGATCCCCCCAATTTCTATTCAGGAGTACCAAGATGGCGATTACCGCTGCAATGGTGAAAGAACTGCGCGACACGACCGGCGCGGGCATGATGGACGCGAAAAAAGCGCTGACCGAGACCGATGGCGACATGGACGCCGCGGTTGACTGGCTGCGCACCAAAGGTCTGGCGAAAGCCGCCAAGAAATCCGGCCGCACCGCCGCCGAGGGCCTCGTGGCCGTCAAGGTCGACGGTGGCGTGGGCGTCGCTGTGGAAGTGAACTCGGAAACCGACTTCGTCGGCAAGAACGCCGAATTCCAAGCCATGGTTTCCGGTATTGCCAACGTGGCACTGGGCGCGGCAAACACCGACGAGCTGGCCGCTGCCGATATGGGCGGCAAATCTGTCGCTGATGTCATCACCGCCAAAATCGCCACCATCGGCGAGAATATGTCCCTGCGCCGCATGGCTCGTCTGGAAGGCCCCTCGGTCGTATCCTACGTGCACAACGCGGCGGCTGACGGCATGGGCAAAATCGGTGTTCTGGTTGCCCTGTCCGCCGAGAACGAAGCGTTCGGCAAGCAGGTCGCGATGCACGTGGCTGCTGTGAACCCCGCGTCGCTGTCCGAGGATGATCTGGACCCGGCCGTGGTCGAGAAAGAGAAGACCGTTCAAATGGACATCGCGCGCGAATCCGGCAAGCCGGAAGCGGTGATCGAGAAGATGATCGTTGGCCGCATGAAGAAGTTCATGGCCGAAGTGACCCTGCTGAACCAGCAATTCGTCGTGAACCCCGACCTGACCGTTGGCGAAGCCGCCAAGGAAGCCGGCGTGGAAATCACCGGCTTCAAACGTCTGGAAGTTGGCGAGGGCATCGAGAAAAAAGAAGAGAACTTCGCAGACGAAGTTGCGGCGACGCTGAAAGGCTAAGCTTGTCCGCTCTCTGAAAATAAAAACGGCGCGAGGGATATACCCGTCGCGCCGTTTCTTTGTAGCCGGACCCCCACGCTGGGGATGATGGGGTCCCGACAGGGAGGAGAGCAAACACCGGCCAAGACCTGTCGAAGCCTTGGCAAATGCGCGCCAACGGGATCAGGCCCCGCAGGCAGCAAGCCTTGGTATGCAAGGTGCACCCTAACATGTGTCTCACGGCCGAAACCGTCACTCATGAGACATGCCTAATACTTGCTCCTCCGCGCCGCAGAATCAAAGTACGGCTTTCCATACCTCGACAATAAGCTTGGCAAGGCTAGCAGCATGAATGCGGGATTCGTGCTATGATTTCAGGGTGTTGGCTCGGGTCGGGGCAGGGCGGACCTACCGTTCGATCAGGAAAAACTGGTTCTGGCTCGATGCCTTGAGGATCGCTTGCGCCGTTGTGTCCACATCAAGCGTCTCGCGTGCCAGCCGAAGGTGTTTTTCGATGGTCGCGGGGTTCAGGCCCATGATGGTTGCCGTGTCCTGAATCGTCTTGCCGTCTGCCACCCATTCCAGCACCTCGCGCTGGCGGGCGGTGAGGGGGCGGCGCTGGCCCGTCGTGTGGGGCAATTGCGTGACCTTCAGGTGCATGACCTTGTTGGCAAGCTCCAGATCCTCGCCATGCTTTTCCCAGATCTCGTCCACGTCGTCCTGCGTCAGTCCCCGACGCGCGGTCAATCCCGTAGCCCCCTTGGCACGCAGCGACACGTCATGGAAGCTGACCGTATAACCGGCGGTCACATCCAGTCGCTGGTTCAGGGCGACGACTTCCATCTCGCCGGGGGAGAGCTTGCCGGACATGGCCATCTCCTGGATCATCCGCCAGCTGCATGCCCCGACATTCTCGGCGGCCCAGGCCACCATCGGTCCCTGATAATAGGCGCCGTCACCTACGAAATGCTCGACATAGGCGGGGTCGTGATTGGTCAGGATCAGGGCGTCTTGCAGGTCGCCCAAGGTCGTTCCCGTGCGGAATCTTGTGTAGCCGTAAACGATCCGGTCAAACCCGTATTCGGCCATTTTTGCCGTGTGCATCGACCAGACATCCTCAAGCGAATTGCTTGCTAGTAAACGGCTGAGATGCTCCTGAATCATGACCGTGTTCCCAAGTGATCGGCCAGTGCATCAAGCGCCAGCACGTACCCTTTTGCGCCAAAGCCGGCAATCTGCCCCAGTGCTACCGGGGCGATGTAGGATTTGTGGCGGAACGCTTCGCGGGCGTGGATGTTGGACAGATGAACCTCGACAACGGGTAGCTCGACGGAGGCAATGGCGTCCATCAGCGCCACCGACGTATGGGTGAACGCACCGGCGTTCAACACGATGCCGCGATGCTTGCCCTTGGCGTCGTGTATCGCGTCGATCAGCGCGCCTTCGTGGTTGGACTGCAAGCAAGAAACCTGCAAGTTCAATGACTTGCCATGCTCAATGCACAGATTTTCGACATCCGCCAACGTGACGGAGCCATAAACCTCGGGCTGACGTGTGCCCAACAAATTAAGATTTGGCCCGTTAAGGACAATTACAGACGACATTCACCCTCCCTCGACACACGCGACAAAAACCTAGGACGCGTGTGCGCCTCTGTCGAGTAGTTTACACTTATTTCATCGGGTTTACAGAGATTGTTGAATTGCGCCTTTGCAGACTTTGATTTTTTAGCCAACGCGGTGGCGATGGAACGGCAATGCCGGAACGCTCCAATCATGAGGCGAAAGGTTGAGCGAACTCAGTTGATTGCCTTGTCTTTTGAAGAGAGTGGTGCCGATGACGCGCGCCACGCGGGCTCCGCTTCGTGCGTGAAGGCTCAAGTCTCGTTGCGACAGATTCCTCTATCTCA
>NZ_KE557306.1:840958-1489049 GCF_000442275.2 Litoreibacter arenae DSM 19593
TGAAGGCTCAAGTCTCGTTGCGACAGATTCCTCTATCTCAGTTTTATCATTTCTTCTGTGAAAGCTTCCGTTGGGGTGCGCCATCCCAGGCACTTTCTGGGTGTGCCGTTCAGGCGCTCGCAAATCGCCTTTATATAGCGATTTGAGAGCGTCGCGAGCTGAGTGTTGCGGGGCAAGTATCGGCGCGCCCGCTTGTTCAGGTTCTCGACCGATCCCTTCTGCCAGGGGGCTTGCGGGTCACAGAACCAGGCTTCGGTGCCGATCCCCGGCTTCAGCTTGCGCCAGTTCCGGAACTCGATCCCCCTGTCGAAGGTGATTGAGCGGCGCGCGGGCAGGGGCAGCGGTACCATGACGTCCATCAGCCGGTTCATCAGATGCGTCGTGCTGCGGTCGTTGTTGCGGAACAAGACGGCAAAACGGGTCTTTCGCTCGACCAGCGAGGCGACGTTCGCATTGCCTTGAGCGCGCTCGAAGATCATCAAATCACCCTCCCAGTCACCGAATGTCTCGCGCGTCTTCACGTGTTCCGGGCGTTCATGGATCGACCGGTCCGGCGGAAATACAAGGCCCCGCGACCGTCTGGCGTAACGCGGTTTGCGTTTCTTGCGACGGCTGGGCAGATACCGCGCCAGCGCTTCGGATTGACCTTCGCGACTGTAGACATGGGCATAGATCGTTTCATGGCTGACGCGGATAGCGTGGCCTTCGAACCCAAGACGTCCGGCAATCTGCTCGGGAGACCAACCTTCTTTGAGGCGGTCGATTACCGCTTCACGCAACCCATCGGGCCGTATCAATTTCCGGCGCCGCGCGCGACGATCCGAAGCTGACTTCTGGGCAGTCACCCCATAGTAGCCATTCAGATACGGCAGCTCTTCGTCTGTGAAAGAGTTGCGCTTGATCTCGCGGTAGACGGTTGAGCGATGCCTGCCGATCTCGATTGCAATCTTGGCGACAGGCATCTTCGCGTTCAGCATATCCTCAATTGCGCGTCTCTCACGCAAATCCAGCTCCATATGGGTCATCTCCATTCTCCTTGCTTTCCAGCAAGATAGGGGATTTGTCGCAACCCAGTTTAGAATGTGCCCCTACAAAGGCGGCTAGTTCTAATAATCAGTATTATGTAAATCAAAACTTTCTAGAAATATGGAGCAACTTAAGTAAATGGCACATGTCTTTGTTTTAAAACGAAACTAATCAGCCTAACGCGTAGCCCGCGCCACGCACTGTACGCAGCGGATCCGAGCCGCCTGTGGAGCATAGCACTTTGCGAAGCCGTCCGACATGGACGTCGACAGTGCGTGTGTCGATGTAGATATCACGGCCCCAAACGCGATCGAGAAGTTGTTCGCGTGACCAGACCCGTCCGGGGCGTTCCATGAACGTGGCCAGCAGCCGGAATTCGGTCGGACCGAGTTTGAGTTGTGTGCTCCCTCTAAAGACCCGATGCTCCTGCACATCGAGAACCACATCTCCGAACTCAAGCCTTTGACCGACCGCTGAAGGTCGCGAGCGGCGCAGTTGTGTGCGGATACGCGCCAGAAGCTCAGCGACTGAATATGGTTTCACGACGTAATCATCGGCACCGATCTCGAGTCCGCGGACGCGGTCGACTTCCTCGGATCGTGCCGACAGCATGATTACCGGCGTCTCGCGGCTCTCGATCTTGGCCTTGATCTGGCGGCAAATCTCGATACCGGAGACTTTCGGCAGCATCCAGTCCAGCACCACCACATCGGGCGCATGTTCCTGCACCATCAGCAGCGCTTCGTCGCCATTTTCGGCTGTTTCAACCACATAGCCTTCGGCGCGAATGTTGTAGGCCAGAACCTCCCGCTGTGCGGGGTCGTCTTCCACAACAAGAACAATTGGTTGGAGGGACATCTTAAACCTTGCTCACGGAGATGTCGTAGGAGGTCCGGTCCTGCTTCAAGCGGTCGTCTTCAGGCAGTTCACCATCAACGAGATAGATGACCTGCTCGCAGATCGAGGTGACGTGGTCACCCATGCGTTCGACGTTTTTTGCTATGAAATGCAAGTGCATACAGGCCGTGATGTTGCGCGGGTCTTCCATCATATGGGTCAGGAACTCGCGGAACAGCGCATTGTACATCTGATCTACGTCAGCGTCGCGTTGGCGTACGTCTTCGGCCAATTCCACGTCGCGCTGGATATAGGCGTCTAGCGCGTCTTTGAGCATGACGTTTACCAGCTGCGTCATACGTCGCAACGCGCCGCCGCTACCGCTGATTGCGGGCATCTCCGACAGCACGGACGTTCGTTTGCCGAGGTTTTTAGCGTAGTCACCCATGCGTTCCAGGTTACCCGATATTTTCAGCACAGACAGCACGGTGCGAAGATCTCCGGCAGTTGGCGAGCGCACCGCGATGACGCGGGCAACCTCGGAGGCGATTTGCTCTTCCAGCGCGTCTATCAGCTTGTCATTGGCGCGGACCTGATCCGCCAACTCGGTGTCGCGCATCTCCAGCGCGCGCGCAGCATCAGAAATGGCCGTTTCCACCATGCCACCCATCCGCATAATCAGTGACTGAACGCGATCAAGGTCGCGGTCATAGGCGGAGGCGATATGTTCCTGGTCCATCATATTCCCTACTCCCTACCCGATCCGTCCGGTGATGTAACTCTCGGTCCGGCTGTCTTCGGGGTTCGTGAAAATCTTGTTCGTATCGCCATATTCCACAACATGGCCCAAGTGAAAGAACGCCGTCTTCTGGCTGACCCGCGCGGCCTGTTGCATCGAATGGGTTACGATGACCACAGTGTAGTTCTGCCGGAGGTCGTCGATCAATTCCTCAACCTGCGCCGTCGCGATGGGATCAAGGGCCGAACATGGCTCGTCCATCAGCAACACCTCGGGCGCTGTGGCGATGGCGCGGCCGATGCACAGGCGCTGCTGTTGACCGCCTGACAGGCCGGTGCCGGGCTGGTGCAGACGGTCCTTCACCTCATCCCAGATCGCGGCGCGGCGCAGGGATTGCTCAACGATTTCATCCAGTTCCGCTTTGCTCTTCGCCAAGCCGTGGATCGTCGGACCATAGGCCACATTGTCATAGATTGACTTCGGGAACGGGTTCGGCTTCTGAAACACCATGCCGACACGGGCGCGCAGCTGCACGGGGTCGACGGACTTGGCGTAGATGTCTTGCCCCTCCAGCAGGATGTCCCCGGTCACGCGGCAGATATCAATCGTGTCGTTCATCCGGTTGATGCAGCGCAGGAAGGTGGATTTGCCACAACCCGAAGGCCCGATGAAAGCAGTCACGGCCTTGTTTTCGATCTCAATGTCGACGTTCTTGATCGCATGGGTATCGCCGTAGAACACGTCCACGCCCTTGGCGCTGATCTTGATATCTTTGGACATGGTCCGCTCCGTCAAAAGGGTCTGGGTTGTATCGAGCATGTCTACCACCGTCTTTCAAATCGTTTGCGCAGGATCACGGCGATGGCGTTCATCACCACGAGGAAGAACAGCAGCACGCAGATCGCTGCGGATGTGCGGGCCTCGAACGCGCGTTCGGGGAAGTCGGACCAGCGGAACACCTGCACCGGCAGAACCGACGCGCTATCGGTGATGGAGCCGGGGATATCCACGATGAACGCCACCATGCCGATCATGATCAGCGGCGCGGTTTCGCCCAAGGCTTGCGCCATGCCGATAATCGTGCCGGTCAGGATGCCGGGCATGGCGAGCGGCAGCACATGATGGAACGTGCATTGCAACGGTGACGCGCCAAGGCCCACGGCGGCATCGCGGATTGATGGCGGCACCGCACGGATCGCGGCCCGTGCGGCGATGATGATCGTGGGCAGCGTCATCAGCGCCAGCACAATGCCGCCCGCCAAGGGTGCGGAGCGCGGCACGCCGAAGACGCCAAGGAACACTGACAAGCCCAAGAGGCCGAACACGATGGACGGCACGGCGGCGAGGTTGTTGATATTGACCTCCACGAAATCCGTCAGCTTGTTTTTCGGTGCGAATTCCTCAAGGTAGATCGCCGCCAGAACGCCCGTGGGGAAGGCCAGCAGGAAGGTGACAAGCATCGTCCAGAACGATCCTGCGACCGCCCCCCAGATGCCCGCCAGTTCCGGCTCGCGGCTGTCGCCTGCGGTGAAGAAGCGGGTGTTGAACACCACATCCACCCTGCCCTGCGCCTTGAGCTGCTCGATCCAGATGATCTGGTTATCGGAAACTTTACGCGACGCTTCCGGCAGGTCGGTGGTGTGAAGACCCCACGCGTTCGTTGCCTCCACCGCGCGCTCCATCGGTACGACGGCCTCGGCCAGACCACCGTTCGGTGTGATGCGGGTCATCTTGAGCCAGCCTCCCGCCACGCTTATCAGCACCGAACGGTTGTTTTCGTCCAGCACCTCGTCACCGCCTTCTGCGGCGGCACGGGTCTCCAGATCGTCCGCCTGTGCCAATAGCGCATCACGGGCGGCGGCGCGGGCCTCGGCCAGCCTTTCGTTCTTCTCCCGCTCCTCGGCGGTGTCTGCCACTTCGGCGCGTCGCCTGAATTCCACTACGCCATTGTCCTGCAACCGCGCCTGACCGCGCAGCTTGGCGGCCTCGGCGACCAAGCCCTCCTTCACGCGATCCAGCGCTTTGGAAAAGTCATCGGCGGTCGAGGACACAAGGTAGGTGTCCCCATTTCGGGAAAGCGTCAGATTGCCTGTGACCGGCTTCGATACCAGCTCCCCGAACGCACCTTTCAGATACAGATCGGTCACATCGGAGGCGAGGAACGGGTAGTCGATGGTCTGGCCCACCAGCGACGGGTCGGCGGCCACCTTGTCGGCCAACTCGAACGCGGCACCGGACGAGGTCAGGTCATACAGCTCGCGCCGTGTCGTGCGGCCCTTGGCGTTGGGGAACTGTTCTTTCAGCATATCCTTGGTCAGCCCCGAGAAATCAGCGCGGCGGATGATCTTGGGATTGCCCGTGCCGTCAGGGTCGATTTTGGATGCCTCCAGAGTGATCGGCAGCGTCAGGTAGGTTTCGGTTAATGCACCCCCTGCCTTGGTGAACACAGAGCCCAGAAGCGCAATCAACGCCGCCGCCGCCAGTGACAGCGCGATGATGCCGTAAGCCTTCAGCCGCGTCTCGGCGGCGCGGCGCTTGCGAACGCGCTTGGTCGAGGCGGCATCCCCGTGGCGCCCGCTGAGTGTCGTCATATCAACCATTGTAGCCAGCCCCTAGTCATACAGTTCGCGGTATTTGCGCACCACGCGTTGCGCCGCGATGTTCATCAGCAAGGTCACGCAGAACAGCGTGAAACCCAAGGTGAAAGCGGGGCCAGCGGCGGTGGAGGCTTCGGTGTCGCCGGTAATCAGCATGACGATTTGCACGGTCACGGTCGTCACGGCCTCCAGCGGGTTGGCGGTCAGGTTCGCCCCCTGTCCTGCGGCCATCACTACGATCATCGTCTCGCCCACCGCGCGGGACACGCCCAGCAGCACGGCGGAGACAATGCCGGGCAAGGCGGCGGGCAGCACGACCTGACGGATGGTTTCCGCCTTGGTCGCCCCCAACCCGTAGGAGCCGTCGCGCAAGCTCTGCGGCACGGCGTTGATGACGTCATCGCTGAGCGAGGAGATAAAGGGAATAATCATGATCCCCATGACGATGCCCGCCGCCAATGCGCTCTCGGACGCGATGGTCAGCCCGATCGCCTCGCCGGAGTTGCGGATGGACGGCGCCAGCGTGATTGCGGCGAAGAAGCCGTAGACGACGGTGGGAATACCGGCCAGCAGCTCCAGCATCGGCTTGGCCCACGCACGGACACGGGGGCTGGCGAAATCGGACAGGTAAACTGCGGATAACAACCCCACCGGAACGGCGACCAGCATGGCGATGACGGTAATCATCAACGTGCCTGCAAACAGCGGCACGGCACCGACCTTTTCGGGGTCCAGCTTACCCGCCTGCACACCGGACAGCGGCGACCATGTGGTGCCGAACAGGAACTTGTGGATCTGCCAGTCAATGTTGTTGAAGAAGTTTATCGTCTCGAAAATCAGAGACAGGACGATGCCCACAGTGGTCAGCACCGCGATGGCGGCGGTCAGCATCAGGATGCGGCGGATGATGGTCTCCGACCGGTTGCGCGCGCGCCAGTCTGGCGCGATGCTGCGCAAGGCCCAGATGCCGCCCGCGATGGCAAACAGCATGGACAGGGCGATGGTGCCCCATTTCAGCCATGCGTCCTTGCTTGCCACCTGCGCGGCGATGCCTTCGCGCAGCGGGTCGGTCTTGGAGGCAATGCCGCCGGATGCGAGCGCACGCGCGTCGGACAGGACCAGTTCGGCCTCGATGGCGGACAGGTTCTGGTCGGCGTTCAGGATCGCGGCCATCAGGTCGCGCTCCAGCCATGCGGCCCAAAGCGAACCGACGACCACCAGCATCGCGATGCCGCAAATCGCGGAGATCAGCATGGCCAGCGTGCCGTGGAAATTCGGGCGTGAATGCAGCAGGCGCACGTCCCCGCGCACCACAGCCACCGCCCGGCTGCGCCCGACGACGAAAAACACCAGCGCCAGCGCGAGGATCGCAAAGAAGGTCAGTGTCAGCATCCGTTCCCCCGAAGGACTGGTGCAGGGGCAGCGAGATGCCGCCCCTGCACCGCGTTTTCGTCTAGTTCCACTCGTTGCCCGTCATCGCAGTCAGCGATTTGACATTGCCCGAGACGGTCCCGAACGCGTCTTCCGGCAGCGGGATCAGGCCCTTGTCGACCAAGTAGCCCTCTTCACCGGCAGCCGCGTCGGACATAAACTCGTCCGCAAACTCGTGCAGGCCGGGGATCACGCCCACATGCGCGTTCTTGATGTAGAAGTAGAGCGAGCGGGACACCGGATAGGCGCCATCTGCGATGTTGTCGAAGCTAGGCTCGACCCCGTCGACGCTGGAGCCTTGCAGCACGTCCGAGTTCTGGTCGAGGAACGAGAAGCCGAACACGCCGATCGCGTTGGGGTTGGCTTCCAGCTTGGAGACGATCAGATTGTCGTTCTCGCCTGCTTCGATAAAGGCGCCGTCCTCGCGGATGGTGATGCCTTCACACGCAATGCCCGCGCCGTCGCAGCCTTCATGCATGACAAGTTCCTCGAACGCGTCGCGGGTGCCGGAGGATGGGGGCGGGCCAAGCACCTCGATCTTGATGGCGGGAAGTGACGGGTCGACGTCGGACCACATTTCAGGCAGCGGGCCTTGGGCGGCAAGTGCCGTGACCAGTTGTTCGCGGGTGACGTTCAGGACGGGGCCGCCCTTGGCGTTGGCGATGACGATGCCGTCATAGCCGATGATGGCCTCGGTCACTTCTGTCACACCATTGTCGGCGCAAAGCTTGAATTCCTTCGCCTTCATGCGGCGCGATGCGTTGGTGATGTCGGGATGCTCGGTGCCGACGCCTGCGCAAAACAGCTTCAGCCCGCCGCCGGAGCCGGTGGCTTCGACCACGGGCGTCTGGAAATCAGTCGAGCGGCCGAATTGTTCGGCAACGGCCGTGGAAAACGGGAATACGGTGGACGAGCCGACAATGCGGATCTGGTCGCGTGCATCTGCGGCAGTGGCAGCAGCGGCGAGGATTGCGGCAGAGGCCACGGTTTTGACGAACGACATAAGGTCACTCCTTTGGTGTCATGTGCGCGCCCCCACCCCCTTGGTGGCAGCGCATGACCGGCGGTCTAGAGACGCCGTGCTGACCTTTTGTGAAGGTTTCGTAACGGTTTCATGACAACCGAAGGTGCAGCCCGAATTTTATTCAGACCTCATCAGGAAAGATAATTGAGAAGCAGCTTCCAACACCTTGTTCTGAGGCGATTTTCAAGCGTCCGCGGTGCCGGTTGACGATATGTTTCACAATCGCCAGTCCCAGTCCGGTGCCACCCATGTCGCGCGACCGGTGGTCGTCCACGCGGTAAAACCGCTCCGTCAGGCGGGGAATGTGAAGCGGGTCGATTCCCTCGCCCTCGTCGCGGATGTCGACTTGAATGGCCGCTTGGCGCAGAGTTGGGTCACGCTCCAGCCGCCGTATTGCGATATGGATCACCTTGCCAGCGCCACCATACTTGATCGCGTTCTCCAGCAGGTTCAGAAACAGCTGGATAAGCTGGTCGCGGTCGCCCCGAATGAGCGCTCTGGCGTCCAGATCAGGGGCCGAGACGGTGACACCGGCGTCTGACAGCTTACCTTCCAACGTGGCGATGACCGAACGCAGGACGCTCGACAGATCCACCTGATCGCGCGGACGGATGCGCTCGTCCACCTCGACGCGGGACAGTGACAGCAGGTCGGTGACCATGCGGCTCATCCGCTGGGCTTCGTGCTCCATGATCTCCAGAAACCGCTCTTGCGCGTCGGGGTCGTCGCGGGCGGGACCGCGCAGCGTTTCGATGAACCCCATGAGACTAGTCAGCGGCGTGCGCAGCTCGTGGCTTATATTGGCGACGAAATCCCGCCGCATGGCCTCGCTGTCTTCATGCTGCGAACGGTCCTCGAAACTGAGCAACGCACGGTGGTCCGGCAAAGGATGCGCGCGCAGGGTGAAGATGTGCGCCCCTGACTGGCCGGACAGCACGAACCGCGCGCTGGATTGTTGGCCTTCAGTCAGGCACCGCTCCACCGCATCCAGCGCGGCCGCCTGCCGGAGCACGCCAACCCCGTTCTCACCGGTCACATTCCGCCCGAACAGATCGGTTGAGGCGCTGTTGGCGAGGGTGATGCGATGGTCGGAATTGAGAATCAGAACCGGTAGCGGCACGGCCTCTAGAACTGCTTCAACCGTCATCGCCCCCGCCCCCTAGATCACTAGTCGCGCACGGTGCCGTTGCCGGTGACGATGTACTTGAAACTGGTCAACTGCTCCGCCCCGACCGGCCCGCGCGCATGCATCTTGCCCGTCGCGATGCCGATCTCCGCGCCCATGCCGAACTCGCCCCCGTCCGCAAACTGGGTCGAGGCGTTGTGCATCAGGATCGCGCTATCAAGGCGGGACAGGAACAGGTCCGCGGTCGCCTGATCCTCGGTCATGATACAATCGGTGTGGCTGGAGCCGTATTGCCGGATATGGTCCATCGCCTCCTCCACGTTGGCAACGGTCTTGGCGGCGATTTCCATGTCGAGGAATTCACGCCCCCAATGTTCATCCGTTGCGGGCGTCGTGCCGTCGATGCCGGCCAGCTTCATATCCGCATCCACGGTCACGCCCTTGTCCATAAGCGCGCGGATCACCCCCTGCCCGATCGTGTCGGCGACGTCCTCATGGATCAGCAGACATTCCGCCGCGCCGCAAATGCCGGTGCGCCGGGTCTTGGCGTTCAGGACCACGTTGAGGGTTTTGACCGGGTCGGCATCCTTGTCGATATAAATATGCACGATGCCTTCGAGATGGGCGAAAACCGGCACGCGGGCCTCGCGCTGCACCAGACCCACCAGCCCCTTGCCGCCGCGCGGCACGATCACGTCGATATGGTCGGTCATTTTCAGCATTTCCGACACCGCCGCGCGGTCGCGGGTGGGCACCAGTTGAATGGCGTCCTCTGGCAGCTTCGCGTCGCGCAAGCCCTTAACCAGACAGGCATGAATGGCGCGCGACGAGTTGAACCCCTCCGAGCCGCCCCGCAAAATCACCGCGTTGCCTGCCTTGAGGCACAGCGCGCCCGCATCGGCGGTCACATTCGGGCGGCTTTCATAGATCACCCCGATCACGCCCAATGGCGTGCGCACCCGCTTGATATGCAGGCCCGACGCCATGTCCCATTCCGCGATCACCTCGCCCACCGGGTCGATCTGGTCGGCCACCGTGCGCAGCCCGTCCTTCATGGCGCGGATGAGGTCCTCGTCCAGCATCAGGCGGTCCATCATTGCGGGCGACAGGCCCTTCTCGCGGCCGTATTCCATGTCCAGCTTGTTGGCCTCAATGATCTTGGCACGGTTCTCCCAAACCGCCTCCGACGCGCTGATGAGCGCCGCGTGTTTGCGCTCCGCGCTGGTGAAAGACAGCTCGGCTGCGGCGGCGCGGGCTTTGCGGCCGATTTCAGCCATCAGGGCGGGGATGTTCTGGTCGTCGGTCATGTCATCGGCTTTCGTGAGTTACAGCACCATGTCGTCGCGGTGCACAAGGGCGGCGCGGCCGGGGTAGCCAAGGATATCTTCGATCTCGGAGGATTGGTGGCCCTTTAGAAGCTCCGCCTCCTCCGCCGTGTAGCGGGACAGGCCGACACCGATCGCAGCCCCGTCAGAGCGCAGCAAGGACACAGGATCGCCACGCTCGAATTGGCCGGTAATGCGCGTCACACCTGCGGGCAGCAGGGATTTGCCCCGCCCGAGGGCTGCGACCGCACCATCGTCCAGTTGCAACGCCCCTTGCGGCTTCATCGCGGAGATCCAGCGCTTGCGGGCCTGTTGCGGGTCCATGTCGGAGATGAACCAGCTGGCATTCGCGCCGTTCTCCAGCGCCTGCAACGGGGCCGCGACGGAGCCTTCGGTGATCACCAGCGCGGCACCACCCGCCATCGCGGTCTTGGCGGCCATCACCTTGGTTTTCATCCCGCCTTTGGACAGGCCGGAGCCCGCATCGCCTGCCATAGCCTCGATCTCAGGGGTGATCTCGTTGATGACCTCCAGCCGTATTGCGGTGGGGTCCGTGTTCGGATTGGCGGTGTAGAGCCCGTCCACATCGGACAGCAACACCAGCAGATCGGCACCCACGGTCACCGCCACCTGCGCGGCAAGACGGTCATTGTCGCCATAGCGGATTTCATCGGTGGCGACGGTGTCGTTCTCGTTGACGATGGGCACGACGCCCATGCTCAAGAGCTGTTCCATTGTGGCGCGGGAATTGAGGTAGCGGCGGCGGTCGCGGCTGTCCTCAAGGGTGACAAGCACCTGCGCCGTGGTGATGTCGTGAGGTGCGAGCGCATCCTCGTAGGCGCGGGCCAGCCGGATCTGGCCGACGGCGGCTGCGGCCTGCGACTGTTCCAGCGGCAACGGGCCGGACCCCAGCCCCAGCACCGTGCGCCCAAGCGCGATAGAGCCGGACGACACCAGAACCACATCCTGCGAACGTTGCTTCAGACGCAGCACGTCGCGGGCCAGCGCGCGCAGCCAGTCCTCGCGCAACGCGCCGGTCTGACGGTCCACCAACAGCGCCGAGCCGATCTTGACGACGACCCTGCGGGCATCCTGAACCGATCTTACGGACGCCACGGCTCAGGCTCCTCGCTTGCTTTGACAAGGCGCAGGCGATCCTCCTGAATTTCGGCACGCACCGCGCGCAGCACTTCCGTCAGCCCCTCGCGGGACACGCCGGACATCAGCAGAACCTCGCAGCCGCAGGCGGCCTCAAGCTCTGCCTTTTTCTCCGCGCGCTCGTCATCATCCAGCGCGTCGATCTTGTTGAGCGCCGTGACGCGCGGCTTATTCGCCAGCTCGCCGCCATAAGCTTCGAGTTCCTGAATGACCGTCTCGTAATCTTCCGCTACCGTGTCGGAACTGCCGTCGATCAGGTGCAGCAGGACCGAGCAACGCTCCACATGGCCAAGGAAGCGGTCACCGATGCCCTTTCCTTCCGACGCGCCGGCGATCAGGCCGGGAATGTCGGCCATGACGAATTCGGCGTTGTCCACGCCGACCACGCCAAGATTAGGATGCAGTGTGGTAAACGGATAGTCGGCGATCTTGGGGCGGGCGTTGGAAGATGCCGCCAGAAAGGTGGATTTGCCCGCATTGGGCAGGCCCAGAAGCCCCGCATCGGCGATCAGCTTCAGACGCAGCCATAGCGTCCGCTCCACCCCCGGCTGGCCCGGATTGGCGCGGCGCGGTGCCTGGTTGGTGGCTGATTTGAAGTGCAGGTTGCCCCAGCCGCCATTGCCGCCCTTGGCCAGCACGACGCGCTGGCCCACTTCGGTGAGGTCGGCGATTACCGTCTCTTCGTCCTCGTCAAGGATTTCGGTGCCGACAGGCACCCGTAAGATGATGTCATCGCCGCTCTTGCCGGTGCGCTGCTGGCCCATGCCGCCTTGCCCCGATTTCGCAAAGAAGTGCTGCTGGTAGCGGAAGTCGATCAGCGTGTTCAGCCCGTCGACAGCCTCGGCGATCACGTCGCCGCCCTTGCCGCCGTCACCGCCGTCAGGGCCGCCAAATTCGATATATTTCTCGCGGCGGAAGCTGATGCTGCCGCTGCCGCCGCTGCCGGAGCGGACATATACCTTGGTCAGGTCGAGGAATTTCATCGTCTTTGGCCTTTTCTAGCGCGGTCATGTTGCCTTACCGCACCCGACCGCTGCGCTCAATCCAGCTTCTTGATATAGGTCCATGTCGGCACGGTCGTGTCCCGAGCCACCGAATAGCTTTCCGCGTCGCCGATATACTCGAAGCCCGCGTTTGTCAGCACCCGCGCCGAGGCCGGATTGTCCTGAAACACCGACCCGAACAGCGTGCGGCAGGCTTGAGGGTTTGCCGCCACCAAGGCCCCGACCGCCTTGGAGGCAAAGCCGTTGTTCCACAGCTGCGGCGCGACCCAATACCCGATTTCCGACTGCTCGCGGTCCATGCGGGTCAATCTGATAAGGCCAAGAACTTGCGAGCGGTCCTCCGACGGGTCGATCACCCAGACATCTTCGGTGCGGTCTTCCGCGAGGCACCGCTCGACGAAATTCTCGGTCGTGCCGGGGGGCAATGGATGCGGAATGGCCGAGGTGCCCTTGGCGATCCGCGCGTCACCCGCATAAAGGCCGATCTGGCCGCCATCCTCCCGACGTACAGGTCGCAACACAAAACCGTCCGCCTCGATAACCGGCTGGGTGTAGGTGCCTACAAAACTCATCATTTGCCTCCCGCAAATAGAACAAACAGAACGCTGGCAACGGTGAGCGCCGCCAAGGTCCACATCAAATATCTTTCCGCCGGAGTCCCGGCGACGCTGCGCGCGATGCGCTCCCCTGCATATGTCCAAATCGGGTGCAAAATAAGTTGCACACCTAGCAAAATCATGGCGATCACCGCCGTTGCCTCAAGACTAGGCGTCCCGGGCGCGGTGAACGCGGTAAATCCGGCGGTAATCATCGCCCACGCTTTGGGGTTCAGCGGATGGACGATCAGACCGGCGGCAAAACCGGGCGCCTTGGCCTCTATATTGGTATCCAGCCGCAGATTTGCCACCCTCCACGCCAGCCAAATAATATACGCGGCGGATATCCACTTAAGCGTCACGAACACCCAAGGGGCGCTTTCGGCCAGTTGCATCAGGCCAAACCCCACGGGCCAGATTACCAGTTGCTTGCCAAGGGCCACACCTGCCACGAAGGGCAGCGCCGTGCGCAGGCCATAGCGCGCACCCGTTGCCAGCAGGGCCATGTTTGCCGGCCCCGGCGTGCCGACCTGCGAGGCGGCGAATATGGCGAATGATGCAGCGGCGACGCTCATGAGCGGCCCTAACGTATCAAAAGAAAAAGGGACCGGCTTTTCAACCGATCCCTCAAATTTTTCAAACCTTGTGGGTCTCGGTTACTCGGCGGCCTCCGCCACCGGGACGATCGAGACGAAGGTGCGGCCTTTCAGGCCTTTGTGGAACTTCACGTTGCCTTCGACGGTTGCGAAGATCGTGTGGTCGCGGCCCATGCCGACGCCCTCGCCCGGCCACTTCTTGGTGCCGCGCTGACGCACGATGATGTTACCGGGGACCACGGTCTCGCCGCCGAATTTCTTCACACCAAGGCGGCGACCAGCTGAGTCGCGGCCGTTGCGGGATGAACCACCTGCTTTTTTATGTGCCATCTCGTAGTCTCCTTATGCCAGCTTCTTGGCTTGCTCGATCCAGCCTTCACGCTCGATCCGGCCTTTGAAGGACAGTTTCTCGTCCATATCAGCCACGTCCGATTCCGTCCATGCCGCGATTTGGGCAAAGGTCGTAACGCCAGCCTCAAGCAGCTTCTTCTCCAGCGCGGGGCCAACGCCCGACAGCTGTTTCAGATCGTCGCCGCCTTCGGATTTCGCGGCGGCCTTCTTGGGCGCGGCTTTCTTCGGTGCAGCTTCCTTCTTGGGAGCGGCCTCTTTCTTCGTCTTGGTTGCGGATTTGGCCTTGGCCTCACCCTCTTCCACGCGCTTTTTCATCTCGGCCTGGTCGGTCTTGTTCTTGGCATAGCGACCCTCGGTCACGGATGCCAGTGCCAGACCTGCACCGCCAACGGCGGCTTTGATGCCCGATTTGCCCGCACCCTTCTCAAGGATGTCGGTGATGCGCAGCAGCGTCAGTTGCTGACGGTGGCCCTTGGTGCGCTTGGACGAGTGCTTACGGCGACGCTTGACGAAGTTGATCGTCTTGACGCCTTTGATCTGGTCGATGACTTCGGCCTGAACGCCTGCATCTTCGACCAATGGCGCACCCACGGTGCCGCCGACCATCAGAATTTCGTTGAATTGGACTTTATCGCCAGCGGCGGCGTCCAGCTTTTCGACGCGCAGAACGTCGCCAGAGGCGACCTTATACTGCTTGCCGCCGGTTTTCAGAACCGCGAACATATCGCATACCCTTTTATCTTCCGCGTCCTGTGGCCCCGCATTTCGCGGCGTTCATGGGCCCGTTCGGGCCACCTCGGACAGCGCGCCCCCGGATCGGGACGACATTGCAAAATCTACGCATCATGCGCAGATGCGGGCTTATGTTGGAATTGCGCCTCGCTGTCAACAGCCCAAAAGCGCCTATGCGCCCTTAAGTGTCCTCGCCGATCATGAACTCGGCGGTGGCGCGGCCCAACTCGTAGCTTTGATGTTCGAACATCTTGTCGAATCCCGCAAACAGGACCGTATTCAGGCGCTGCCCGGCCGGAGTTTTCGAGATGTCGATATAGCGCTGAAGCTCTGCCTTGGTCAGGGCACTATAGGCGACGGCGGAGAAATTGATCGTCCACTCCTCCATCTCTTGCCGGATTTTCGGCTCCTGCTCCCAGACGGAATTCAGCATGAAGCTTTCTGACAACCCTTCGGAGTAATCCTCGTTCGTCGCCATCCCGCGATAGAATGCGAGATTGGAGTTCAAGGCCCCGGCGACGTTGCTTTCCACCAGCCCGTTCACCTTGATGAATTCCTGATACATCAGGTAGAGGGACGGATCCTCGTCGCGAATGTCCGCGACCTTTGCGGCGGCGGCTTCCTCGCCCGCCTCGGAGTTGAGCGCTTTGCGGGCGTCGATCTCGATCTGGACGATTTTCGCGCCAAGATCCCCCTCGAAGAAGGCCAGCGCCGCCTCGGATGCTTCTATATCGTCGATGCCCTGCATACCTTCCAGAAACAACGCTTTGGCCTTGTCGGGGTCATAGATACGCTCCAGCCGTGCGGTCCATGCGGGCGACGGCGGCACGCCTTCGGGGCTGGACAAGTCCTGGCCCGCGGCGACGCCCTCGTCGCGCAGCACTTCGAACACCGTTTCCATGTCCAGCGCTTTGAAATACCGCTCGACCATAGACGCGGTCTGCCCCGACGCGACGGAGGCGCTGAGTATCAAGGAGGCGAGAGTAACAGTCAGAAGGCGCATCAGGTATCCCTTTGGGTATAAGTTACCGTTAGGATAAGCCCGTGCCCCGCCTGCCACAATGGGCGCACAGGTGAATTTATTGCGAGCGGCAGTGCCGTGGGCGGAAAACGGCACAGATGGGCTTGCAAGGCGCGTGCTTGCCCGCTAAACCGCGCCCACCTGATCACAAATCAGCCTTTGCGGAGAGGTGCCGGAGTGGTCGAACGGGACGGTTTCGAAAACCGTTGAGCTCGAGAGGGTTCCCAGGGTTCGAATCCCTGTCTCTCCGCCATCTTCCAAGAAACAACGCCCTCGCAGCTGACGGCTTCCTGAGTTTGACTTGTTCGTGGGCTTAAAGCACAGTTCCGATTGTATCGAAACTATTGGGCCTAATTGCGTGTTCCTGCCTCGTATATCACTTCAGGCACTGGATGCGTTTGAGCGGGTGGCCCGTTCCGGCTCGGTGCAGATCGCGGCGGCCGAGATGAAGCTGTCCATCTCTTCGGTGTCGCATCATCTGGCGCGGCTTGAAGAGCAGCTTGGTGTGACGCTGTTCGACAGGTCCTCGCGCCCCTTCAGCCTAACACGCGAGGGGCATCAGGCGTTGCAGCATCTTGCAAAGGCGCTGCTTCATATCAGGCGTGCAACTGACGACACGGCAATTTCCGGCCTGTTGGGCACCCGCTCCCTTCGGATTGGTATCGTGGAGGAGTTCGAAAGCAGCGTGACACCGGTGCTTGCGGTCTATCTGACGCAACAGATGCCACGCGCCACGCTTTCAATCTGCAATGTCCTGAGCCATCAGGCGACGGCCCTTCTACAAAAAGGCGATATCGACCTTGCGGTGGTGTCCGACAGCGGACGCACCAGCATCGGTACAACCAGCCTGCAAGTCATGCGTGATCCGTTCGTTCTGGCGACTCCGGAAGACCTCGACGTCGATCCCGCCGAGTTGCTGGCAGGCCGCAGCGAGCTTGCCTTTCTGCGCTTCAATCAAAGCCATCTGATTGGGCAGCAAATCGAGGCGCATCTGGCGCGAAACCAGATCGAGTTGCCACGCCGGTTCGAGTTCGACACCGCCCAGTCGATCCTTGCCGTCATCGCTGGCGGCGCGGGCTGGTCAATCCTGACGCCGCTGGGGTTCATGCGGGCCCAGCGGTTCGCCGCAAGCGTCCGGTTGCACCCTCTCCCGCTGCCCGCTTTCTCGCGCAGGCTGGCCCTTGTATCGCGTGACAGTTTTGACGAGGCGTTGCGGCAGGCGCTTGGCGTCTTGTTGCGCCAGATTATCCGGCGCGAGGTGGTCAACCAGGCCTGCGACACATATCCGTGGCTGACCGGTCTTCTGGAGATAGAAGAGTGAGGATGCGGTAAACACCCAAGCGTTCTGGCGAAAAACAGTTTCGAAATAATCGAAACAGATGAATTCAAGTTGACCGGTGAAAGAGTCCTGCGTTCATGGAGTGGACTGGGAACCGCAGCATGGACACGGACGATATGAGAGATCAGGCAAGAGTAGTCGTTATCGGGGGCGGGATCGCTGGCTGCTCCGCGCTGTATCATCTGACGCAGGAAGGCTGGACCGATGTCATGCTGATCGAGCGGGACGAGCTGACATCCGGCACGACATGGCACTCGGCGGCGCAGGTCACCAACTTCGGCATGACGCAGACCATGGTCGGGCTGAAGACCCATTCCATAAATCTTTACAAAGAGTTGCGCGACGATCCTGAATATCCTGTCGGCTACAATCACGGCGATGGTGGCATCCGTCTGGCCAACACGCAGGCGCAGATGGACGGCTACCGGCAATTTGCCTCCATGGCCGCCGGCATGGGGGTTGAGTTCGAGGTTATCGACGCCGCTGAATGCGGCCGCCGCCACCCGCTGATTTCCACCGACAACCTGCTCGGCGCGCTGTGGGACCCGAGCGACGGCCATATTGATCCCGCGCAGCTGTGTCAGGCGCTGGCCCGCCGCGCCCGTCTGGCTGGCGCAGAGGTCAACCGCCACACGCCCGTCACGGGGCTGACGCAGCATCCCGACAGCACCTGGACGGTCCACACCGAAAAGGGCGATGTGACATGCGAGATCGTGGTGAACGCGGGTGGCTACCGCTGCAACGAAATCGGGGCGATGATGGGGGTTCAACACCCCGTCGCGTCGATGGAGCACCAGTATTTCCTGACCGAGGACATTCCCGCCATTGCCGAGGCGGGCCATCGCATCCCGCTGTTGCGCTGCCCGATCAGCGGCTACTACTCCCGTCAGGAGAAAGGCGGCCTGCTGCTGGGCTTCTACGAGCAGGACTGCCGCACCTGGGGGATGGACGGGATCGACCCGAAATTCACCAATGCGCTTTGCCCCGACGATCTGGACCGGGTGACAGATGTGCTGGAGGGGGCGTTCGAGCGGATGCCTGTTTTGATGGAAACCGGCATCCGCGAGGTCGTCAACGGCCCGATCACCTACACCATCGACGGCGCACCGCTGGTCGGCCCCATCCCCGGCAAGCGTAATGCGTTTTGTATCATAGGGTTGCGCGCCGGTCTGGGCGAAGGCGGCGGACATGGCTGGCTTCTGGCGCAACAGATCGTGCATGGCGAGGCGCAGTATGACACCTGGGTCATCGACCCGCGCCGCTTCACCGGACATGCCACCGTCGAATTGACGGCGCTGAAGGCGATCGAGGACTACCAGAACGAATTCCGTTTCCACTTCCCGCACGAGCACCGCACCGCGGGGCGGCCAATGAAGACGACACCGCTAACCTCGACCTTTGTGGCGGAGGGTGCGGAAATGGACATCGTGAACGGTTGGGAACGGATCGACTACATCAAGCCCTCGCCCGATTTCGAAGAGACGCTGGGCTTCCGCTTCAATGAGTTGAAGGACGTGGTCGCGGACGAGGTGAAGGCGATTGCCAACGGTGTCGGCATGACGGAGGTGTCGGGGTTCAACCGGTTCGAGTTGACCGGCAAGGACGTCCACAGTTTCCTTGACCGGATGATGTGCGGGACTGTCACCAAACGTTGGGGCCGCGTCGGGCTGGGCTATCTGCTCAACGCGCACGGAATGTTGAAGGGAGAGGCGACCATCGCCAACATCCCCGCGTCGGATCGCGGCGGCAATCGCGTCTGGTACGGCTCGGCTGCGGCTTCTGAATTCCACGACATGGATTGGCTGAAAACCCATCTGCGCGAGGATGAGGACGTGGCGATCCGGTCGCTGACCAACGCGCAAACGATCCTTGTCTTGGCAGGCCCCAAATCCCGCGACGTCCTGTCCGCCGCCGCCCGCGGTGACTGGTCGCGGGACGCCTTCCCGTGGCTGTCGGTGCGCGAGGCCCATATCGGCATCGCCCCCGCGACGGTTCTGGGCATCAGCTTTTCGGGCGAGTTGGCATACGAGATTCACGTCCCCAACGAGAGCTTGAGCGCGGCATATGCAGCCCTGCGCAAGGCCGGCGAGCCGTTCGGCCTGCGTCTGTTCGGGTCGCGAGCCGTTGAGTCGATGCGCCTTGAGAAGGGTTTTCTGCACTGGAAAGCCGAAATCCTGACGGAGTTCGACCCGTTCGAGACAGGGCTCGACCGCTTCGTGAGGATGGAGAAAGGCGATTTTATTGGCAAAGCCGCATTGAGCGAGCGCGTCGCCCGTGGCCCGCACCGCAAACTGGTGACGATCGTCGTCGATACCGAGGAAGCCCCGGCCCATGGCGGGGCGTCCGTGCGTTCGGACGGACGCATCATCGGGACGGTGACGTCAGGGGATTGGGGGCATCGTGTAGGGCTCAATCTGGCCTATGCGTTTGTGGAGCCCTCTTTTGCCGCCGTTGACACGGACCTCACGGTCGACGTCATAGGCGATCCGGTTGCGGCGCGTGTGATCGAGAGTGGCCCTTATGATCCGGCCTATGAGCGGATCAGGGCGTAGTCGCTTCTATCGAGACGATATCGGCTGCCAGCGACAAATCTGCCCTGAATTGCTGCAAGACCTGCTCGCGCCGGACGGCGTCCGTCAGCCGCAGAATGTAGGACGGGTGGTAGGTGATCAGGACCGGCACCCCGTCCGAGCCATTCTCGACCGTTCCGCGCCGCGTGCTCAGTGCCTTGCCATCGCCCGTCAGCGCCAGAGCGGCGGTCGCGCCCATGGCCACCACCAGTTTCGGGGACACTTCCCGAAGCTCCGCGTGCAGCCACCACTTGCAATGATCGATCTCCGATGTGTTGGGTCGCTGGTGTATCCGGCGCTTTCCACGCGGCGTGAATTTGAAGTGTTTGACGGCGTTGGTCAGGTAGAGTTGTGACCTGTCCAGACCCACCGCCTGCGCGGAGGCGTCGAATAGCTGCCCCGCCGGTCCCACGAAGGGGCGGCCCTGCAAATCCTCCAGATCGCCCGGCTGCTCCCCCACGATCATCAGGTCAGCGTCCGGCGGCCCCTCCCCCGGTACGGCTTGCGTGGCGCATTCGTGCAGCGGGCAGCGTGTGCAGGCGCGGATGGCGGCTGGCAAATCCTCTGCCGGATGCGCCCATGCCGACACGTTGCGGCTTTGCATCGCCTGAGCTTGTGCGGCGCGGGCGGGTGGCAATGTCGGTGCGGCCTCCGCCATCGCCCGCGCGCGGGCCGGTGCAGTCGCGATCAACTCGGCGATAGCAGCCGCTTCGGGCATGTTCTTCCAGTATTTCTTCGGCATTTCGGACTGCATCGCCTGAACCTTGAGGCGCGCCGGATTAAAGATATTGCGGAAATAGGTGACCCACAAATCCTCATGCGCGTCACTGGGCAAGTCCGGCTTCGGCTGGTCCAGATCGAAACTCAGCACCCCGTCGGTGCAATAGGCGGAGACGTCCGGTGTCAGGATACGCCAGTCCATATCCCCGAAACGCCGCCGGAAGAACTGCGCCGTGGGTTCCACCGTGTGATGCGTCGGCTCGAACCACGCGGCGAAGGAACGGCGCGGCGCCTTCGGGTCGCCGATTTCGCGGAAGCGGACGAACGCTTTCATCTTGTGCTGGCAGCGGCGCACGTTCTTCTCCAGCGCGCGCAGTTTCGCCAGCCCCGCGTCACCACGATCAGTCATCAACCATGGCGCGGATTGCAGCCGCCACAGGAATTCGTATAGCCGCGCGAAGCGCTGCGGGTCGCTGTGCCAGACCACGGTTTCTGCCATGGAGATGAAGCTGCGCGGCACGCTGACCTGCCTCTTTGACGATGGGGCGGTGTGGGTGTCGAACAGCCCCGCTGTTGCGGTGTCGTCGCCCCAACACACTTCCTCCGGCGGCACGCCTTCAGCCAGAAGTCCGCGGGCGGCGTCCCGCCACGCGGTTGCCGTGCCGATCCTGGGCAAGACGATTGCCCGCGTCATAGCAGGCTCAACTGCTGCGGCGGGGGCGCGAACCGCGCTCGCAAATCTGCGCTATCCGTTAGCCCTGCGGGTGACCAACCACCCGCAGTGATGAAAGCCCGCGCCTTTTTCATGGAGGCCCCGATCCGCACCAGATCCTCGTAGCGCAAATGCCGGTGACGGCGGGTCGTAAGTATCCGCGACACGGTCTTGACCCCGAACCCCGGCACACGCAGCAGCAACTCCTTGCTGGCGCGGTTCACGTCCAGCGGGAACAGACCGCGATGCGCCAGCGCCCATGCGAGCTTGGGGTCGATTTGCAAATCGAGGTTGCCGTCCGGCGTCACGGAGGTGATTTCCTCCAGACCAAAACCGTAGAAGCGCAGCAGCCAGTCCGCCTGATAGAGCCGGTGTTCACGCTGCAAGGGCGGGCTGATGAGCGGCAGCTTGTCGGTGCTGTCGGGAATGGGCGAGAACGCGGAATAGTAGACCCGCTTGAGCTTGTAGCTGGAATAAAGCCGCGTCGACTGGCCCAGAACGGTCGCATCGTTCGAGCCGTCCGCGCCGATAATCATCTGGGTGGATTGTCCGGCTGGCGCGAATTTCGGGGGGCGTTTGCCTGTATGGCTCCGGTCCTTGGCGACCTCCTTTTGTACCCTCACATTCGCCATCGCCTCGCGGATTTGGGCGGGGCGCTTTTCCGGCGCAAAGCGCTCCACCGAGGCGTCAGTGGGCAGTTCCACATTGATCGAGAGCCGGTCCGCCAGACGGCCCGCCTCCGCGATCAGTTCGGGGGCGGCGTCGGGGATCGTCTTGAGGTGGATATAGCCGCGAAAGTTCTCCTCCTCGCGCAGCTTGCGGGCGATCTGCACCATGTCCTGCATCGTCGCATCGGGCGAGCGGATGATGCCGGACGACAAAAACAGCCCTTCGATATAGTTGCGGCGGTAGAAGTCGATGGTCAGCTGCACCACTTCATCCACCGAAAACCGCGCGCGTGGCACGTTCGACGACACCCGATTGACGCAATAGCTGCAATCATAGATGCAAAAATTGGTCATCAGGATTTTCAGCAAACTGATGCACCTGCCATCGGGGGCGTAGGCGTGGCAGATGCCGCTCCCCTCGTTCGAGCCGATGCTTTTGCCGCCCCGCGAGTCGCGTTTGGTCGACCCCGAAGAGGCGCAGGAGGCGTCGTATTTCGCCGCTTCGCTGAGGATTGCAAGTTTGCGTTCAAGGGTGAGTTTGGTCATATGTTCTACATATGTTCTCACGCCGCCTGACGCAATAGCCCTGTTGCGGGCAGCCCTGCCCTAGAAGTTGTCCTTGCGCTTGCGAAGCTCTGCGAAAACCTCCGCATCGCTGGCATGTTCCAGCACCAGTGCCTTGCGGATCAACGGGTCGGCGCAGCGCAGGAACGGGTTGGTCTCCAGTTCCGCGCCGATTGTGCTTGGCACCGTCGGGTCGCCTTGGTCGCGCAATTGCTCCACCTCGATGGCGCGGTTGCGCAGCGCGATGTTGTCGGGGTCCACCGACAGCGCGAATTTGGCATTGGCCAGCGTGTATTCGTGCGAGCAATAGACCTTGGTGTCCTCCGGCAGCTCTGCCAGCTTTTGCAGGCTGTCCCACATCGTCTCCGGGCTTTCCTCGAACAAGCGGCCACAGCCCATGACGAACAGGGTATCTCCTGTGAAAACAACGCGTTCCGAGGCGATATGAAAGTTCAACATGTCCGAGGTATGCCCCGGCGTGTGGATCACATCAACCTGCCGCCCTGCGAATGTGAAGCTGTCGCCGCCCGACAAGGCGTGGTCAACGCCGTCAATCCCCGTAGGGCCGTAAACCTTTGCGCCTGTCGCGGATTTCACCTGAGCCAGTCCGGTCACATGGTCGTGGTGATGATGGGTCACCCATATCTGCGTCAGCGTCCAGCCCGTCTCCTTCAGCGCGGCCAGATAGGACGTCCCGTCCCCCGCGTCGACTGCGGCGGTTTCGCCGGTGTCGGTGTCGTGGATCAGCACCCCGTAGTTATCGAGTGGCGGGTGGGGAAATTGATGTATCTCTAACATGGTGCGGGCCTCCGGCGGTCGGGTTCAGGGCTCAGGCGTAAAGCGCTTGGCGCAGTCGCGCAAGGCGGTGCTGAGCAGCGCAATGTCCGACGCCACTGCCACCATCCGCGCGCCCAAATCGACGTAATGCGCCGCGCGGTCGGCGTCGAAGCTCAACGCGCCTGCGATCTTGCCGGACGCCACGATCCGGCGCAGCGCGTCGTCAATCGCCGCCTGCACCTCCGGCGCGTCCAGATCGTGCAAATACCCCATCGAGGCGGCAAGATCAGCGGGGCCGATGAATACGCCGTCGACGCCGTTCACCGCGCAAATGGCGTCGAGGTTTTCCAGCGCGGTGACGCTTTCGGCCTGCACCATCAGGCACACGCGGTCATTGGCCTGCATCATGTAGTCCTTGTCATGGTTGTACCCCGACGCCCGCACCAGCGATGCCCCGATCCCGCGCGTCCCGTTCGGGAACGCCTTTGACGGGTAGCGCATCGCGCAGGCCATTTCGTGGGCCTGCTCGGCCGTGTCGACCATCGGCACCACGACCGTATGCAGCCCCAGATCAAGCACCTGCTTGATCATCCACGTCTCCGCCTGCGGGATACGCACGCAGGCCTCCGGCCCCAGCACCCGCGCCTGCGCGGCGATGGCGGAGATGTCGTATGGCCCATGCTCCCCGTCGATCAGGCACCAGTCGAAACCGGCGGTCGATGCGATTTCCGTGCTGGCGGGGCAACCCAGCCCCAGCCAGAGCCCGCGTTGCACCTGTCCTGCCTGAAGCCTCGCTTTCAGTGATCCCATATGACTACCTTTCGAAACAAAACGGGTTGAACCCGTGCGGAATTAATCCCATGCTCTGTCTCATAAATTTGGATGAAATACATCCTGTCTGGGAGGACTCTATGAAAAAACTTATGAAAACCACTTCGGTGGTGGCCCTGACCTTTGCATTTGTCGGCGAAGCTGCGGCGACGGAATGGAACGTCTCTGTCTGGGGCAAACGCCGCGCGTTTACCGAACATGTTGAGAAGCTGGCCGAGCTGGTCGCCGAGAAGACCGGCGGCGAATTCACCATGAATGTCAGCTATGGCGGCTTGTCGAAGAACCGCGAGAACCTCGACGGTATCTCCATCGGCGCGTTTGAGATGGCGCAATTCTGCGCAGGCTATCACCCCGACAAGAACCGCGTTGTGACCGTGCTGGAGCTGCCCTTCCTTGGTGTGTCGAACCTTGAGGAAGAGGTCGCGGTGTCCAATGCGGTCTACGCCCACCCTGCCGCCACCGAGGAAATGGCGCAGTGGAATGCAAAGCTTCTGATGACCTCGCCCATGCCGCAATACAACATCGTCGGCACCGGCGAGCCGCGCGACACCCTTGAGAAGATGCAAGGCATGCGCGTTCGGGCGACCGGCGGGCTCGGTGCCGCATTCGAGGCCGCAGGCGCGGTGCCGACATCGGTGACCGCGACAGAGGCTTATCAGGCGATGGAATCGGGCGTCGTGGACACCGTGGCCTTCGCCCAGCATGCCCACCTGTCTTTCGGCACGATCAATCAGGCCGACTGGTGGACTGCCAACCTGAACCCCGGCACGGTCAACTGCCCGGTGGTCGTCAACATCGACGCCTATGAGGCGCTGTCCGACGAAGAGCGCGACGCGCTCGACAGCTCCGTCCCCGAAGCGCTGGACCACTACCTTGCCAACTATGGCGAGTTGTTGAAGCGGTGGGACGAAGTGCTTGAGGAAAAAGGCGTGGAGAAGGTCGAGATTGACCAATCGGTGATCGACGAGTTCCGCGCCAAGGCCGCCGACCCTGCCCGCGAGGCATGGATCGCGGATATGGAGGCACAAGGTATTCCCGGTCAGGAGCTTTATGACCTCGTGGTGAAAACGCTCGCCGACAAGCGCGGCAGCTAACGCCCAAAACGCGGCGCCCCAAGCGGGCGCCGCAACCTTATCGGGGGACATCGCTTATGGCCGGATCAGCCGCCGTGCTGGAAGACTCCAGTCTTCTCAGCAGGCTCGACCGCGCATTGCTGCCGCTGGAGCGCTTCTTTGCGTTGCAATCAGGCTTGGCGGTGTTTTCCCTGATGTTTCTGGCCGCCTATTCCGTGACGGGGCGCAAATTCTTCAACATGCCGCTGTCGGGCTATGTGGACTACATCGAGGCGGCCATGCCCCTGATCGCTTTCATGGGGGTCTCTTACGTCCAGCGCTCCGGCGGGCATATCCGCATGGACATCCTGATCGCGGCGCTGAAAGGCCGCGCGTTGTGGCTGTTCGAATTGGTGTCCGTTCTGCTGATCCTGCTGCTGATCGTCGGGCTGATCTGGGGAAGCTGGGCGCATTTCGACCGCTCCTTCGATATGAGCAAACCATTGTGGAGCCGGGACAGCTCCATTGATATCGGGCTGCCGATCTGGCCGTCGAAGCTGCTGGTCCCCGTCGCGTTCTCGGTCCTTGCATTGCGCCTGATCCTGCAAGCCTGGGGCTATGCCCGCGCCTTTGTGCTGGGGCTGGAAAATCCAGTCGCGGTGCCGCTGATCCTGACTGTGGCCGAGCAGGCCCGCCTTGAGGCGGATGCCTTGGAAGGGGCCGACTAGATGGATGAGATCACCATTGGCCTGTGGGTCACGGGCGGCATGCTCGTCATGGTCGTTCTGGGCATGCGCGTGGCTTTTGCGGCAGCTATGGCCGGATTGGTCGGGCTGGTCTGGTTGCGCTGGAACGGGTTTGACTACGACCCCGACCGGTTGTGGAAATCCATCGAGATCAGCGTGAAGATCGCGGGCCAAGTGCCTCATTCCAAGGTATCTTCTCAGGCGCTTAGCCTGATCCCGACTTTCATCCTGATTGGCTATCTCGCCTATTACGCCAAGCTGACCACCGCCCTGTTCGAGGCGGCCAAACGTTGGATCGCGTGGGTGCCCGGCGGTTTGGCCGTGTCGACGATCTTCGCCACTGCCGGGTTCGCGGCGGTGTCCGGCGCGTCCGTGGCAACAGCCGCAGTCTTCGCCCGCATCGCCATCCCCGAGATGCTCAAGATCGGCTACAACAAGCAGTTCGCAGCCGGCGTGGTCGCGGCGGGCGGCACCTTGGCGTCTCTCATCCCGCCCTCCGCCATCCTCGTGATATACGCGATCATTGTGGAGCAGGACGTGGGCAAACTGCTGCTGGCAGGCTTCATTCCCGGTGCGTTCTCGGCAGTGGTCTATGCGTTGCTCATCATCGGTATCGCCGTGGTGTTCAAAAACGTAGGCCCGCCAGTGTCCGGCTTCACATGGCGCGAGCGTTTCGTGTCGCTGCCGCCTGCCCTGCCCATCGTCGCGGTGGTCGTGATCATTATCTTTTTCGTCTACAACCCGTTCGGCGACGCGTGGGGCACGCCCACCGAGGGCGGCGCCGTGGGCGCGTTTATCGTATTTCTCATGGCGCTCTATCGCGGGATGCGGTGGGGCCAGTTGAAAGAGGCCCTGCTGGAGACCGCCAAGCTGACGGTGATGATCTTCACGATCATCTGGGGCGTGCTGATCTACGTGCGCTTCCTTGGCTTCGCCGACCTGCCCGGCGCGTTTTCGGATTGGATCACCTCGCTGGAGATGTCACCGATGCTGATCCTTGTGTGCATCCTGCTGGCTTACGCGGTGCTGGGCATGTTCATGGACGCGATCGGGATGCTGCTGCTGACCCTGCCGGTGGTCTATCCGGCGGTCATGGCGCTGAATGGCGGCGAGACGGTTGCAGCCGCCGACAGCGCGTTCGGCATGTCGGGCACGATGTGTGCGATCTGGTTCGGGATATTGGTGGTCAAAATGGCGGAGTTCTGTCTGATCACGCCGCCCATCGGGTTGAACTGTTTTGTCGTCGCGGGCGTGCGGGACGACCTGACCGTGCAGGATGTGTTCAAGGGCGTGACACCGTTTTTTATCGCGGACGGGCTGACTATTGCGATGCTGGTGGCGTTTCCGTCCATCGTGCTCTGGCTGCCGTCGCTTGCGGGGTAGCCGTGGTTTTTGAGTATTTGGGACCAAATGGAGACAGGGTGTTGCGCTTCCTGACCAGAGCGCGCGGCGGTTAACCTTAATGGACTGTTACGGAGTGATCTCGTAGAGCGCGCCGTCATAGACCGACAGGAACCAGATTTCGCCATTGGGCCCTTCGACGACATCGCGCACCCGGCCTGTCTCGGGGGCGCTCAGGCGTTCCTCGGCCATGGTTTCACCGTCGAGCCGCGAGATCATGTCGAATTTCAGGGAGCCCACGAAGATGTCGCCTGTCCATTCGGGCCAGAGCTTGCCGGAATAGATCATCATCCCCGAGGGCGCGATGGACGGGTCCCAGTAGTGCACCGGTTGCTCCATGCCGTCCTTGGCGGTTCCTTCGCCGATTTTTGCACCCGAGTAATGGCGCCCGTAGCTGATGACCGGCCAGCCGTAATTCGCGCCAGCGGTGATCGCGTTGACCTCGTCGCCACCTTGTGCGCCGTGTTCCGAGATGTAGAGGTTTCCCTTCAGGTCCAGCGCCGCGCCTTGCGGGTTGCGGTGGCCGTAGGAGTAGATTTCTGGCTCCGCGCCGGGCATGCCGACGAAGGGATTGTCCGGGGGCACGACGCCGCTGCGGCGCAGACGCACCACCGTGCCATTGTGGTTTTGCAGGTTCTGAGCCTCCGGCCGCTCGCCCCGCTCGCCTATGGTCATGAAGATCGTGCCGTCATGCGCCTCGACGATGCGAGAGCCGAAATGTTTGGCCTGCGTGCTGCCGGCCGCCTGCTGGAAGATACGTTTGAACCCGACCAGCTCGGTGCCGATGGTGTTGAGTTTGCCGAGGCCCAACGCGGTGCCGTAGCTGTCACCGTCACGGTTGGCGTAGCTGAGATAGACCTCCCGGCTTTCCTCGAAATCGCGCGGGATCATGATGTCGAGCAAGCCGCCCTGCCCGCGATCCACCACCTCCGGCACGCCAGCCACGTTCACGCGGGTGCCATCAGAAAGCAGATGAATGAGGGTGCCGCCGCGTTCGCTGACCAGTATTCCGCCGTCGGGCAGTGGCGCGACCGCCCAAGGCTCGTCGAACCCGTCGGCAATCTTGGTGATTTTAAGCGTCCCGACGCTGGACTCGAGCGCGCAGGCGGGGGCTGCGACAGCCAGTACTATGGAAAACAGGGCGATTTTCGGGGTCATTGATCTCTCCGGAAGGCGTTGGCGGAAAGATAACACATCAGCGCCGCCGTTCTATAGGGTTCGCCCTATTGTGATGATGGAATCCGACGGGATTAACCGGCAAATTGCCGTAAAGGCAAGCCGCGCAAGGCCCCTTTTCTTTTAGGGAATCGGTGCGTAGTGTCAGGCAGTACAAGTTACGATCAGGGAGATCACTCATGAAAAAACTGTTGCTTGCAACTACCGCCACGGCCCTTTTGTCCGGCGCGGCATTTGCTGAAGACGTCAAGATCGGCATCATTTTGGGCTTCACCGGCCCGCTGGAATCGCTGGCCCAACAGATGGCTGGCGGCGCTGAAGCGGCGATCAAGGAAGTCAGCGAGTCCGGCAAGCTGCTGGATGGCGCGACTGTCGAGGGCATCCGCGCGGACAGCACCTGTGTCGACGCTGCCGCCGCGACATCGGCTGCGGAACGACTGGTCACATCCGACAAGGTAAACGCCATCATGGGCGCGGACTGTTCCGGCGTGACCGGCGCGATCCTGTCCAACGTGGCGCTGGCAAACGGCACCGTGATGATTTCGCCATCCGCGACGTCCCCCGGCCTGTCCGATGCCGAGGATAACGGGTTGTTCTTCCGCACCGCCCCGTCCGATGCCCGCCAAGGTGTCGTGATGACCGAAGTGCTGTTGGAAGAAGGTATCGAGTCGGTCGCACTGACCTACACCAACAACGACTACGGCAAGGGTCTGGCTGACGCGTTCCAGACCGCCTACGAGGCAGCTGGCGGCACCGTCACCATCTCTGCGGCGCATGAAGATGGCAAGGCCGACTACTCCGCCGAAGTTGGCGCACTGGCCTCTGCCGGTGGTGACCGTCTGGTCGTTGCGGGTTATGTTGATCAGGGCGGCTCCGGCATCGTGCGGGCTGCGCTGGATTCCGGTGCCTTCGACACGTTCCACTTCCCCGATGGCATGATCTCCGACAAGCTGGTCGAGAATTTCGGTTCGGAAATCGACGGCTCCACGGGTCAGAACCCCGGCACCGACAGCCCCGGCGCGCAGAAGTATCAAGAGATCATCGGCGATGCGTTCAACGCGACATCGCCTTTCTCTGCGGAAAGCTATGACGCTGCCGCGCTGATCATGCTGGCGATGCAGGCTGCGGGTTCCGCTGACTCGTCCGAGTTCAAGGACAAGGTCATGGATGTGGCCAACGCACCGGGCGAGAAAATCTACCCCGGCGAGTTGGGCAAGGCGCTGGACCTGATCAAGGCGGGCGAAGATATCGACTATGTCGGTGCGTCGGCGGTCGAGCTGATCGGTGGCGGCGAGTCTGCTGGCAACTACCGTCAGGTGACCTTCACCGACGGCCAGTTGGAAGTGGTCAAGTACCGCTAGGTTGTAGCGACGAAGATCTGAAAACAGCCCGGAGCAATTCCGGGCTGTTTTGCTAGGGGAGACAAAAATAATGATCGTCGTAGACGACTTGCATAAACATTTCGGCGGATTCCATGCCGTAGACGGCGCCAGCCTGACCATTCAGGAAGGATCAATCACCGGATTGATCGGACCGAACGGCGCTGGCAAAACCACTCTTTTCAACGTGATAGCGGGCGTTCTTCAACCAACGTCCGGCAGGGTGACCATGGCGGGCGAGGATATCACCGGCCTGCCGCCGCACACGCTGTTTTCCAAAGGCTTGCTGCGCACGTTCCAGATCGCGCATGAGTTCTCCTCCATGACGTTGCGCGAAAACCTGATGATGGTGCCGGGCAACCAGTCCGGCGAGACGCTGTGGAACACATGGTTCGGCCGCAAACGCATCGCCGACGAGGAACGCGCGCTGGCGGCCAAGGCCGACGAGGTGCTGGAGTTCCTGACCATCGACCATATCAGTGACGAGCGGGCGGGCAATATCTCGGGCGGGCAAAAGAAGCTGCTGGAGTTGGGCCGCACCATGATGGTCGACGCCAAGATCGTGTTCTTGGACGAGGTCGGCGCAGGCGTGAACCGCACCCTGCTCAACACCATCGGCGACGCGATCATCCGGCTCAACAAGGAACGCGGCTACACCTTCGTGGTGATCGAGCATGACATGGATTTCATTGACCGCCTCTGCGACCCCGTCATCTGCATGGCAGAGGGCCGCGTGCTGGCGGAAGGCACGCTGGACGAGATCAAAGCCAACGAGCATGTGATCGAGGCCTATCTGGGCACTGGTCTGAAGAACAAGGTGGCCCACGCATGAGCGACGACAAGTATAGCGCCCGCGGTAACAAGGATGCGTCGCTGGGCAAGAACCCGACGCAAGCGGTCGGCGGCACCATCGAGACGCAGCGCACCAAGCACGCGCCCACCAAGGGTACACCTGACGAGCCCTATCTGATCGGCGATGCGATGTCCGGCGGCTACGGCCAAGGCCCTGACATTCTGCACGACTGCACCATCGCCGTGAACGAAGGCGAGATTGCCGTGATCGTCGGCCCCAATGGCGCAGGCAAGTCCACGGCGATGAAGGCGGTCTTCGGGATGCTCGACGTGCGCCGTGGAGCAGTGCGCTTGGGGGGCGAGGATATCACCGCCCTGACCCCGCAGGCGCGCGTGGCGAAGGGGATGGCCTTCGTGCCGCAAACCTCCAACATCTTCACCTCCATGACGGTCGAGGAAAATCTGGAAATGGGTGCCTTCCTGCGCCGCGACGACATCCAGAAAACCATTGAGCAGGTCTATGAGCTGTTCCCGATCCTGCGCGAGAAACGCAATCAGGCGGCGGGTGAGTTGTCCGGCGGTCAACGCCAGCAGGTCGCTGTGGGCCGCGCGTTGATGACCCAGCCGAAAGTGCTGATGCTTGACGAGCCGACCGCAGGGGTCTCGCCCATCGTGATGGACGAGCTGTTCGACCGGATCATCGAGGTTGCCCGCACCGGTATTTCCATCCTGATGGTGGAGCAGAACGCCCGACAAGCGCTTGAAATTGCGGATAAAGGCTATGTTCTGGTGCAGGGCCGCAACCGCTTCACCGATACGGGGCAGGCTTTGCTGAACGACCCCGAAGTCCGCAAAAGTTTTCTGGGGGGCTGAGGATGAAGCACCTGTATATCGCTATCGCCGCCGCTCTCGTGAGCGCACCCGCGCTCGCCACGACATGCACGTTCACCACAGAGTGTTTCGAGGCGGAAGCCTGCGCAGACAGCGCCTTTACGGTCGCCATTGAGGAAAAAGACGGTGCGACCCGTCTGGTCAGCGACGCCGAAACTATCCCCGTCAGCGTCGGCGGCAGCGACGCCGCCCGCGTCTACGTAGGCGTGACAGACAGCGCCTTCCACCTGATGAGCAGCAGCGCATCGGGCGTGGCCCGCTATTCGACACATCTCTATGACGGGCCGATAATGGTGAATTACCTCGGAAGCTGCGAGGGAGCAGAATAATGGATTTCTTGAACGCAATCGTCGCCTTCGCCAACTTCGTTCTGGTCCCCGGCACCGCCTACGGCGCACAGCTTGCGCTTGGTGCGCTCGGGGTGACACTGATTTATGGCATCCTGCGGTTCTCCAACTTCGCCCATGGCGATACCATGGCCTTCGGCACCATGTTCGTGATCCTGATCACTTGGGGCTTCCAAGGTCTCGGCATCAGCTTCGGCCCCTTGCCCACTGCCCTGCTGGCCCTGCCCCTCGGGATCGTGCTGACGGGCTTCGTGCTGATCGGCACCGACAAGATGGTCTACAGCTTCTACCGGCAGCGGAAGGTGAAGCCCGTGGTGCTGGTCATGGTCAGCCTCGGGGTGATGTTCATCATGAACGGGCTGACGCGCTTCATCATCGGCCCCGACGACCAACGTTTCGCCGATGGGGAGCGGTTCATCATCTCCGCCCGCACTTTCAAAGAAATGACCGGTCTGGAGGAAGGTTTGGCGATCAAGACGACCCAAGGCATCACCGTCATCACCGCCGTGATCGTGGTGGCGATCCTGTTCTGGTTCCTCAACAAGACCCGCACCGGAAAATCCATGCGTGCCTATTCCGACAACGAAGATCTGGCGCTGCTCTCCGGCATCAACCCGGAACGTGTGGTGCTTTACACATGGTTAATTGTGGCGGCTCTGGCGACCGTTGCAGGCACGCTTTACGGGCTTGATAAGTCGTTCAAGCCGTTCACCTACTTCCAGTTGCTGCTGCCGATCTTCGCCGCCGCAATCGTCGGCGGCCTGGGCAACCCGGTCGGTGCCATCGCCGGCGGTTTCGTGATCGCGTTCTCCGAGGTGACGGTGACCTACGCCTTCAAGAAGGTCGCGACCTACATCCTGCCGGATGCGCTGGCACCCGACGGGCTGCTCCAGTTAATGAGCACGGATTACAAGTTCGCCGTGTCTTTCTCGATCCTGATCATCGTGCTGCTGTTCAAACCGACCGGCCTGTTCAAAGGACAATCCGTATGACCCGCCGCGACGCACTTCTCTTCGTATTCGTCGGTTTCCTGATCCTCGGCACCGGCTTCACCCAGTCGTGGAACTCGGCGCTGCTGATCCTGAACATGGGACTGATCTCGGCCATCATGGCTTTGGGCGTCAACCTGCAATGGGGCCTCGCGGGCCTGTTCAACGTGGGCGTCATGGGGTTCGTAGCACTTGGCGGGTTGGCGACTGTCATCACCTCCATGCCCCCCAATGCCGAGGAATGGAGCGTCGGCGGCCTGCGCGTCATCTTCGGCCTGCTTCTGGGTGCCGGCACGATCATCGCAACCATCATTGCGCGGCGACGCATGTCCAAGGGCCGCGCCCGAACCTTCGCGACACTGGCGATCCTCATCGGCGGCTTCTTCCTGTTCCGCTACGTCTTCGACGGCGGGGTCGAGGCGATCGAGGCAGTCAATCCGGCCTCCACCGGCTACCTTGGCGGGCTGGGCCTGCCTGTCTTGCTGGCATGGCCCATGGGCGGTCTGCTGGCAGCCGGGGCCGCGTGGATCATCGGCAAGACGGCGCTTGGCTTACGCTCCGACTATCTGGCCATCGCGACACTGGGCATCGCCGAGATCATCATCTACATCCTCAAAAACGAGGACTGGCTGTCGCGCGGCGTGAAAAACGTCGTGGGTCTGCCGCGCCCAACGGGTGTGCCTTACGAGATCGACTTGCAGAACAACGCAGGCTTCGTGGAACGCGCGGCGGGCCTCGGTCTGGACCCTGCGACCGCGTCCACGCTCTACGTAAAAATTGGCTATTCGGTTCTGTTCACCGTGGTGTTGGTACTTCTGCTCTGGCTGGCGCAAAAGGCCCTGAACTCGCCTTGGGGCCGGATGATGCGGGCGATCCGCGACAACGAGGTCGCGGCCGAGGCCATGGGCAAGGACGTGACCGCGCGGCACCTGCAGGTGTTCATCCTCGGCTCCGCCATTTGCGGCATCGCAGGCGCGATGATGACGACACTCGACGGCCAGCTGACCCCCACCAGCTACCAGCCCCTGCGCTACACATTCCTGATCTGGGTGATGGTGATCGTCGGCGGCTCCGGCAACAATTTCGGCTCGGTCCTCGGCGGCTTCCTGATCTGGTTCCTCTGGGTTCAGGTCGAGCCAATGGGCCTTGCTCTGATGCAGCTTATCACCGCGGGCATGTCGGACGGGTTCTGGCTGAAGGACCACCTCATCGACAGCGCCGCGCATATGCGTTTGCTGACCATGGGTCTGGTCCTGCTTCTGGTGCTCCGGTTCAGCCCGCGCGGCCTGATCCCCGAACGCTAAAGTAACCGCTCATTAAGGTTAACGCGCCCCGGTCTGATCAGGGGCGCGCGGACCTCGTTTCCATTTGGTTAAAAATACTCAAAGAGCCTGGGCTTCAGCTCACACTATGCCCGCAGCTTACGCCCCTCGGGATCAAACGGCGGCTCTGCCAATACCACCCCGCGATGCGGCCGCCCGAGGATCATCACGTCGACCTCAGCGCCCGCCTCGACGCCTTGCAAAAACCCGAGCGCCAGAGACTTGCCGACGCTATACCCATAGGCCCCCGAACTGACCCGGCCAACAGGCGTTCCGTCTGGCAAAAATACCGGCTCGCCGCCCGTTGCATCCGCCTGATCCACGTCGAGCACCTCGATAATGCTCAACCGCTCGCGCGGTGCGTTCTCTTGCAGCACCGCATAGGCGTCCTTGTTCAAAAACGCCTTGTCCATCTTGATCAGATCCGCCAGCCCCACCTCCTGCGGCCAGTATTCCGGGCTGTATTCGCGCGACCACGACCCGTACCCTTTCTCGATCCGCAGCGACATCAGCGCGCGGGAGCCGACGGGCCCTGCACCGAATGCCCGTCCCGTCTCGATTAACGCCGCGTAAAGGCGCTGCTGGTCCTGGGTCTTGCAATGCAGCTCCCAGCCCAGATCGCCGGTGAAAGAGACTCGCAGCGCGATGAGGTCCACCCCTGCTAGCGTGATCCGCTGCGATCGCATGAACGGGAAATCCCGGGTCGCCAGCGACGCGTTGGTCAACCGCTCCAGCAACGCGCGGCTGTCGGGCCCTGCGACGTTGAAGCCGCAGATGGCTTCGGTCTTGCTTTCAAACACGACGCTGTCGGGGCGCTCCACCATGTTGAAGAAGCGCAGATGATACCGCTCCGCCATACCGGAGCCGACGATCAGGAACTCCTCGTCCCCCAGCTTGGTCACGGTAAAATCGCCCGCGATCCCGCCGCGCACGCCGATCAGCGGTGTCAGGCAGGACCGCCCCACGGCCTTCGGCATGTTATTGGCGAACACTGCGTTCAACCAATCCGACGCCCCCTGCCCGCGCACCGAGTATTTCGCGAAGTTGGAGATGTCGATGATCCCCGCCCGCTCGCGGAGCATACGGCACTCATCGCCGACCGGCTCGAACCAGTTTTGGCGGGTGAAACCGTTGGTGTCCTGAACACCGACCTCATCTGCGAACCATAATGGATGCTCCCACCCGTAGTTCAGCCCGAACACCGCGCCCATGGCTTTTTGCGCCTCGTAAATCGGCCGCACGCGGGCGGGACGTCCGGCGGAGCGTTCCTCATTGGGGAAGTGGATCGAAAAGCGGTTGGCATATTGGTCGCCAACCTTTGCCTTGGTGAATTTCTTGTCCGCCCACGCGCCAAACCGCGCCATATCCCACGGGAACATATCCAGATGCGGCTCGCCCGTGACAATCCATTCCGCCGTGAGCGAGCCAAGCCCGCCGGATTGCGAGAACCCCGGAATGATGCCGTTGCAGCAGAAATACCCTTTCAGTTCCGGCACCGGACCGAACAGCGCGTTGGCGTCGGGTGACCAGATCATCGGGCCGTTGATGACCCGCTTGATCCCTGCAGTGCCGACGACCGGCACGCGGTCGATGGCGCGCATCATGTTGTCCTCGATCCGCTCCAGATCGTCAGCGAACAGCTCATGCCCGAAGCCTTGCGGGGTGCCGTCCTCCGCCCAGAAACGCACGTCCTTTTCATAGGCGCCAACCAACAGGCCCTGACCCTCTTGCCGCAGGTAATACTCCCCATCGCGGTCCGCGACCGAAGGCAGCCGCCGGTCCATCGCGGCAATCTCGGGAATTGTCTCCGTGACGAAATACTGGTGTTCCGTCGGTTGCAAGGGCAACGCGATCCCCGCCAGCGCCGCCACTTCGCGGCCCCACAATCCGGCGGCGTTTACCACCACGGGCGTCACGATATCGCCCTTGGGCGTCTTTACCACCCATGTCCCGTCCGATTGCTGGTCTGTCGCGGTCACAGGGGTGAAGCGGTAGATCTCCGCCCCGTTCTGCCGTGCGCCGGTGGCGTAGGCATTGGTCACGCCGGACGGGTCCACATTGCCGCCGGACGGCTCGTACATGATGCAGCGGATGCCATCGTAGTTTACCAACGGATGCAGGCGCTCTGCCCCGGCGCGGTCCACCTCGTAGAAGTTTAGCCCGTAATACTTGGCCTTCGCCGCTTGCAGACGCAGCTGATGTTCCCGCGCCTCGGTCTGCGCCAGATAGAGCGATCCCGGCTGGAACACCCCGCAAGACTGCCCGGTCTCGGCCTCCAGCGCGTTATACAGATCCATCGTGTAATTCTGGATGCGGGTGATGTTGTTGTTGTCATGCAGCCCGTGAATGTTCGCCGCCGCGTGCCATGTGGAGCCGGAGGTCAGCTCGTCACGCTCCAGCAGCACCACATCGCTCCAACCCAGCTTGGTCAGGTGGTACAGGATCGAGCAGCCGATCACGCCGCCCCCGATAACAACGGCCTGTGCGTGGGTCTTCATGGCGGGGCTTCCTCGTTTGGTTTTCACCAAACTGACCTGTCGGGCGGCGTCATTCATCCCCCCAAGGCGACAAAACTTTTCTCACCGCGACAAATCTACTGCGCTGTTTCGCCGTCCACCTCTTTCAACACAGTTCGCGCGGTGGAGCTGCGCAATCTGTCAATGTCAGGCTCGAACAGCAAGGCTGCCTTTGCGCGCCGGAACTCCAGAACCGCTGCGATATGTGCAGCTTCTGCCATTTCAGCGCTGTCATGTTGCATCAGACGGGACAGGGCCGATTGCAGGCGTTGCTGGACCTCGATCAACGCCGCGCCGTCCCTTGCCAAAGCGCCATAGCCGTCCTCGATCAAGTCCTTCGGGTCGAGCGGGCGCACCCAGAGATGGGGGTGTTCGGGCTCGTCGGTGACCTCCGTTTCATCCTTGTACCCGTACAGGATACGCGCCACTCGGGTGATGACGTCGATGGCCGTCCCCGGATCGTTGATCCCGGGCGACAGCGCCTTGGACGCGATCTCGCCCAGCACCATCAATCCGAAACGCGGGTCTTGGTCATAGGTCCGCATGTCACCGATCTGGATGTGAGAATGCACGATCTCACCCATGTCCTTTTCATCATCAGGCCCGCCGTCACGACCGACCCAATAGGCGATCTTCTCGCCCTTCATCACGAACTTGCCTACCGCCGCGCTTAAATAGACGTCGGCGTTATTCTCATGTGCGGCCTCGTTCAGGGACTCCTCGTAATACTGCTGGATATAGCCGGTCTCCGACGCGCGAACGGCCTCGGCGCCGTCAGGCAGGCTTACATCATCCGTCCACGGATTAGCGCCCAGACAGGGCTTGGCCAGCCGCGCCTCGAACTGCTTCAGCGTGATCCCTTCAATCTGCCGCGTCGTGTCCATCAGGCTGCCGAAGGTCTGCAAATGCAGCACCCAACGGATCATGGACACAACCACATAGGCCAGCACCAACACCGTGGTGATGAACAGCACCGCCGCGCGCTCATCCGCAAAAACGCCAAGCTCGCGCAGGATGATCGCGACCAGTGCATAGACATACGCCCCGATAAACGCGGCAAGCGTGTTCTGGGTCGTCGGGTCCTGAATAATCAGACGGTGTAGCCGCGGGGTGAATTGCGACGAGGAGCTGCGATAGACCGTCACCATCACCGTCAGCGAGAACGTGGTGACCGCCAGCATGGCGTTGGCGATGATGCTCAGCAAACGGTCCGCCGCCTTGCCGGAAATATAGCCGTTCATCTTCTCCGGCAGGAAATGCCCGATGGCCTGCGCCAGAAGCAAGGCCACGATCGCGACCAATCCCATGACAACGACGCGCACCCATAGTTCGCGCCACAACTCCTTGGCAAAGCGCAACAATGTGTTTGGCCAAGCGGTGAAATGATTGAGGATCGACTTCAGTCTATCCATGTCGGGGCCTTGGTCTTAATCGACATCGGGCGTCGCTTTCATGCAATTGGGGGGCGTCGTTTCTCATAAGGTAGGCTAAAACCAACTGTGAGGAACTTCCATGCAAACTTCCACCCGCGTTTGTGTCATCGGCGGCGGCGTCGTCGGGGCCTCGGTGCTGTATCACCTGACCAAGCTGGGCTGGAGCGATGTCATGCTGGTCGAACGCTCGGAGTTGACCTCCGGTTCCACATGGCACGCGGCGGGCGGGTTTCATACGCTGAACGGCGATACCAACATGGCGGCGCTGCAGGGTTATACGATCAAACTCTACCGCGAGTTGGAGGAAATCACCGGCATGTCTTGCGGGTTGCATCACGTGGGCGGCGTGACGCTGGCGGATAACAAGGACCGTTTCGACATGCTGGTCGCGGAGCGCGCCAAGCACCGCTACATGGGGCTGGAGACCGAGATCGTGTCGCCAGAGGAGATCGCCAAGATCGCGCCGATCACCAATCTGGACGGGGTCGTCGGCGGGCTCTACGACCCTCTGGACGGCCACCTTGACCCCTCCGGCACGACCCACGCCTACGCCAAGGCCGCCCGCATGGGCGGGGCCACGATTGAAACCCATGTCAAGGTTGAGGCCACTATGCAGCGCCCCGACGGCACTTGGGATGTGGTGACCAACAAGGGCAACATTCACGCGGAGCATGTGGTCAACGCCGCCGGTCTTTGGGCGCGGGAAGTGGGCGCTATGGCGGGCATCTACCTGCCGCTGCATCCGATGGAGCATCAGTATCTGGTGACCGAAGAGACCCCCGAGATCTACGAGCGCGACACCGAGCACCCGCATGTGATGGACCCGGCAGGCGAAAGCTACTTGCGGCAGGAAGGCCGCGGCTTGTGCATCGGCTTCTATGAACAACCCTGCCGCCCATGGGCCGTCGATGGCACGCCATGGGATTTCGGCCACGAGCTGTTGCCTGACGATTTCGACAAGATCGAGGACAGCGTCACCTTCGCGTTCAAACGCTTCCCCGTGCTGGAACGCGCGGGCGTCAAATCGGTGATCCACGGCCCGTTCACCTTCGCCCCTGACGGCAATCCGCTGGTCGGCCCTGTGCCGGGCTTGCGCAACTACTGGTCGGCCTGCGGCATCATGGCGGGGTTTTCCCAAGGCGGCGGTGTCGGTCTGATGCTTGCGCAATGGATGATCGAGGGGGAATGCGAGCGCGACACCTTCGCCATGGATGTTTCCCGCTTCGGCAACTGGATCACGCCGGGTTACACGCGGCCAAAGGTGGTCGAGAACTACCAGCGTCGCTTTTCGGTCAGCTACCCGAACGAGGAACTGCCCGCCGCACGCCCCCACCGCACGACGCCGATGTATGACATCTTCACCGAAATGGGCGCCGTCTGGGGGCAGCAATTCGGGCTGGAGGTCGCCAACTACTTCGCCCAAGGCGACGAGCCGACACATGAGACACCCAGTTTCCGCCGCTCCGACGCGTTCGCCGCCACCGCCCGCGAGGTCAAGGCTGTGCGCACAAAGGCGGGCATCAACGAGGTGCAGAATTTCGGCAAATTCCGCGTCACAGGAGACGGCGCACGCGCATGGCTCGACCGGATCATGGCGGGCCGCATTCCTGACGCAGGCCGCTTGTCTCTAACCCCGATGTTGTCGCGCAAGGGCCGCTTGATTGGCGATTTCACCGTCTCCTGCGCCTCCGAGACCGAGTTCTACCTGACCGCCTCCTACGGCTCACAAGCCTACCACCTCCGCTGGTTCGAGCAGAACGCAGCCGACGGCGTGCGTGTCGAAAACATCTCCGACAAGCTCACCGGTTTCCAGATCGCAGGCCCCCTGTCGCGCGAGATCCTGCAAGCCTGCACCCGCGACGACGTGGCCTCCATGCGCTTCCTTGACGTGCGTCCGATGACCATAGGCCAGGTTGCCTGCCGCGTGCAGCGCGTCAGCTATACCGGCGATCTGGGCTACGAGATTTACTGCGATCCGATGGACCAACGTCAGTTGTGGCATACGCTCTGGGCGGAAGGTCAGCCCAAGGGCCTGACCCCGTTCGGGATGCGGGCGATGATGTCGCTCAGGCTCGACAAGTTCTTCGGCTCGTGGCTGTCGGAATTTTCCCCCGACTACACCGCTGCCGAGACCGGCATGGACCGCTTCATCAGCTTCAGGAAAGACGCCGGTTTCATCGGTCGCGCCGCCGCAGAGGCAGAGCGTCAAGCGCCTCCCGCCCGCCAGCTTTGCGCCTTCGAGGTCGATGCGGACGACGCCGATGTCGTGGCTTACGAGCCGATCTTCATCGACGGCAACGTACAGGGGTTCTGCACCTCAGGCGGCTATGCGCACCACTCCGGCAAGTCCATCGCGCTCGGCCTGATCCCGCGCGAACACGCGGCAGAGGGTCTTCGCGTAGAGATCGAAATCCTGGGCCAAATGCGCCCCGCAACGCTCCTGACCACGCCACCGTTTGACGCGGACGGGTCCAGAATGCGCGGCTAAGGGTTTCATCTTGGCAAAATATTCCCGCCGGAGGCATCCCCGGCGGGCAACTCATCACACCGCTGGCGCGTGCTACTCGATCTCTTCCACAATCACCAAATCACGCTCCGCCGCGCCTTCGGCAAACTTCAATGCCGCCTGATAAGCGTCTGAATAATAACACTCATGCGCCTTCTGAAGGGACGGAAACCGTGCCACCACATTGCGGGCGCGGTCATTGCCCTCCAACTGCTCATAGGACCCGTTACGGGCGATGAACACGCCCTCATGGTCGGCGATGGCCTTGGTCGCACCGGCGGCATATTTGGCATAAGCCTCCGCGTCGGTGACTTTCACATGGGCGATCCACAAAGCTGCGGGCATTCTATCCTCCGATCACGGCCTTGGCCGCGTTGATTGCTGCGTCTGAATTCTCGGCGCTGGCACCGCCGCCTTGCGCCATTGCTGGGCGGCCTCCGCCGCCCTTGCCGCCAAGCTCGGCCACTGCGGCGCGGACCAGATCGACTGCGGACAACGCTCCCGTCAGATCATCCGTCACACCGGCCGCTACCGCCGCCTTGCCATCAGCGTCGGCTATCAGCAAAACCGCACCTGACCCCATCCGCGCCTTGTGCTCGTCAATCAGCGCGGGCAGGTCCTTGCCCGACACGCCCGACAGCACTTGCGCAAAGAACGCCGTGCCACCCACATCTTCATCAGCGACCTGAGCAGCACCTCCGCTCATCGCCAGTTCGCGGCGTAGCGTTGCGATCTCATTCGACAGCGCCTTTCGCTCATCCAGCAAGGCTTTGACCCGTGTCGGTACGTCCTCGGCGGAGGCTTTCAGCATCAGCGCCGTCTCGGCCAATCGTGCATCCTGCGCACTGAGGTAGTCAAACGCCGCCTGCCCCGTCAGTGCCTCGATCCGGCGCACCCCCGCGCTTGATGCGCTGTCGCCCAGTGTCACGAACATCCCGATGTCGCCTGTCTGTTTCACATGGGTGCCGCCGCACAATTCAATCGAATAAGTCTGCCCGTCAGAGCCCTTACCCGTCGCATCACGGCCCATCGACACGACACGCACCTCGTCACCATATTTTTCGCCAAACAGCGCCTGAGCGCCCAATTCGCGTGCATCATCCGGCGTCATGATCCGCGTCTCGACCGGGCTGTTTTGCCGGATGAAGCGGTTCACATCCGCCTCTATTTGTCGCAACTGCTCCAGCGACAGCGCAGCATTGTGGCTGAAATCGAACCGCAACCGGTCATCGGCATTCAGCGAGCCGCGTTGCGCGACATGATCGCCCAATGCCTCACGCAGCGCCTCATGCAACAGGTGCGTGGCGGAGTGGTTCGCCCGGATCGCGCTGCGCCGCGCATGATCCACGACCAGTTCCGCACCCGCGCCCACGCGTAACTCGCCCTCGGTCACCTCGGCGAAGTGGATGAACACCCCAGCCGCCTTGCGGGTATCGGTGATAACACCAGCGCCAGCGTCGGTTTTCACAGTGCCGCTGTCGCCGACCTGACCACCGCTTTCAGCGTAGAACGGCGTCTGGTTGAACACCAACTGCACGGTATCGCCCGCCTTGGCGACATCCACCTGTTTGCCGTCTTTGAGGATAGTTAGTAGCTGCCCTTCGGCCTGCTCCGTGTCGTAGCCCAGAAAATCCGTCGTGCCATGCTTATCGGCAATGTCGAACCAAACGGTGCTGTCGGCGGCCTCTCCGGTGCCCGCCCAGGACGCACGCGCCTTGGCCTTTTGCTCCGCCATCGCGGCGTCGAAGCCTTCGGTGTCAACACCTCGGCCCTTCTCGCGCATCGCGTCCTGTGTCAGATCAAGCGGGAAGCCGTAGGTGTCATAGAGCTTGAACGCCGCCTGCCCCGGCAAATCGGTGCCGTCCGGCAAGCTGCCCACTTCGTCATCAAGCAGCCGCAATCCGCGCTCCAGTGTTTGCTTGAACCGCGTTTCCTCGGCCCGCAGGGTCTCTTCGATCAACGCCTGAGCTTGGCCAAGTTCCGGATAGGCAGCCCCCATCTGGCCCACCAGCGCGGGCACCAATTGATACATCACAGGGTCTTTCGCCCCCAGCAGGTGCGCGTGCCGCATCGCGCGGCGCATGATCCGGCGCAGCACATAACCGCGCCCGTCATTGGACGGCATTACCCCGTCCGCAATCAGGAACGAGGTCGAGCGCAGATGGTCCGCGATCACCCGATGATGCACGTTCTGTTCGCCGAACGGATCGGTGGAGGTCGCATTGGCCGATGCCTCGATCAGCGCGCGGAAAAGGTCCGTGTTATAGTTGTCATGGCTGCCTTGCAACAACGCCGCGATGCGCTCCAGCCCCATGCCGGTGTCGATGCTCTGCATGTCCAGCGCGCGCATCGAGCCGTCCTCGAACTGCTCGTTCTGCATGAACACGATGTTCCAGATCTCGATGAAGCGGTCGCCATCTTCCTCAGGGCTACCGGGCGGGCCGCCCCAGATGTGATCGCCATGGTCATAGAAAATCTCGGTGCAGGGACCGCAGGGACCTGTCGGACCCATCTGCCAAAAGTTGTCGGCGGTCGCGATGCGGATAATCCGTTCCTCCGGCACGCCCATTTTCTTCCAGATGGCGTAGGCCTCGTCGTCTGTGTGGTAGACGGTGACCGACAGGCGGTCCTTGTCGATGCCGAAATCCTTGGTGATCAGTTCCCACGCGAAGGCGATCGCCTCGTCCTTGAAATAGTCGCCGAAGCTGAAATTCCCCAGCATTTCAAAGAAGGTATGGTGCCGTGCCGTATAACCGACATTGTCCAGATCGTTATGCTTGCCGCCGGCGCGCACGCATTTTTGCGCCGTCGTCGCGCGGGTGTAGTCACGGGTCTCAACGCCGGTGAACAGGTTCTTGAACTGCACCATGCCCGAGTTGGCAAACATCAGCGTAGGATCGTTGCGCGGCACCAACGGGCTGGAGGGCACGACCCTGTGGTCCTGCTTTTCGAAGTAGCGCAGGAAGGTCGAGCGGATGTCGTTCAGGCTGGGCATAAGGCTCACTTTGCGTTGTTTGAAACAGCAAATATCCCCCCGCGCGGTGCAGGTAAAGCCATCCGCTGCGAATTGCCGCGATGAAACGAAAAAGGGCGGCTTGAAAGCCGCCCCTTCAGAAGTCTGCGCGTGGAAGGATCAGCCTTCGATCAGGCCGTCCGTGTCATCTTCCGCCACGGCCTTTTTCTCGACCTCGGGCATGTCGAACTCAAGCCCGTGGGCCGCGCGGATTTTATCTTCGATCTCCAGCGCGATACGGGTGTTTTCCTTCAGGAAGGTCTTGGCATTCTCACGCCCCTGCCCGATGCGGTCGTCGCCGTAGCTGAACCAGGAGCCGGATTTCTCGACAACGCCGGCCTTCACACCAAGGTCCAGCAGCTCGCCCATCTTGGAGATGCCTTCGCCATACATGATGTCGAATTCCACCTGCTTGAACGGCGGGGCGACCTTGTTCTTCACCACTTTCACGCGGGTCTGGTTGCCGACCACTTCGTCGCGGTCTTTCAACGCGCCGATGCGGCGAATATCCAGGCGCACGGAGGAGTAGAATTTCAACGCATTGCCACCTGTCGTCGTCTCGGGGCTGCCGAACATGACGCCGATTTTCATCCGGATCTGGTTGATGAAAATCACCATGCAGTTGGACCGAGAGATGGAGCTGGTCAGTTTACGCATCGCCTGGCTCATCAGTCGCGCATGAACACCGACCGAGCTGTCGCCCATGTCGCCTTCCAGCTCGGACTTTGGCGTCAGGGCCGCAACCGAGTCGACGATAACCATGCTGACAGCACCGGAGCGGACCAACGTATCGACAATCTCAAGCGCCTGCTCGCCGGTGTCTGGTTGGGAAATCAGCAACTCATCGAGATCAACGCCCAGTTTGCGCGCATATTGCGGGTCCAGAGCGTGCTCTGCGTCGACAAATGCACAAACGCCGCCTTGCTTCTGGGCTTCAGCAACACAATGCAGCGTCAGGGTGGTTTTGCCGGACGATTCCGGGCCGTAGATCTCGATAACCCTGCCTTTGGGCAAGCCGCCAATCCCGAGCGCAATATCCAGCCCGAGCGACCCTGTCGAAACAGATTCGATTTGCTGAATGGCGTTCTCGCCCCCCAGCTTCATGATGGAGCCTTTTCCGAACTGGCGCTCGATCTGTGCCAGTGCCGAATCCAACGCCTTTTGCTTGCTCGCTTGGTCTTTGGGGTTCATTTGGAGGAGTTCTGCTGTTGCCATGGTTTCATCCCTTATTTCACACCGCTTTAAGCGCGGCAATGACTGCTTATGTTCGCCTCTTGTTCTGGTACATATGCGGACAAAAGTAGAACACTTCAAGTAAAATCTTCGGGTATCTTTTAGGGAAGCAAGTTAAAGAGTAGTTTAAAAGTATAACAAAATCAGGCGAACGGCCCATCTATGATGATCTTTTTCCAGCAACGTCTGGCTTTCTTGGCTGTTCCAAAAACGGGAACATCCGCGCTGGAACGGGCACTGGGGCAGAAAGCCTCGGCCATCTTTCGTGACCCGCCGGGAATGAAACACACGAATGCGCGCAGTTTCGAGGCCAAATACCGCAAATTATTCGAGCGTGGGAAACTTCCGCCGCTCGAGACGATGGCCGTGATGCGAGAACCGCTGGACTGGCTTGGCAGTTGGTACCGTTATCGCCAGCGTGCGGCATTGAACGGTCATCCTAACAGCACAGCAGATGTCAGCTTCGACCAATTCATCGAGGCCTATCTCTCAGAAACCCAGCCCCCCTTTGCCCAGATAGGCAGTCAAGCGCGCTTTGTGACCGATCAGGACGGCGATCTCTTGATAAATCATCTGTTCTGCTATGAACACCTGTCCACGGCAGTCGATTTTCTAGAACGCCGGTTGGACGAGAAAATTGTGTTGAAACCGGTCAACCAGTCGCCGAAACGCGACCTGTCGCTATCTGCGGAGTTGGACGCCGAACTCCGCACGATCTACGCTGCGGACTTCGAAATCTATGCGGCACTGGAAGAGGGTCCGCTCTCCGTTTCCTAGGCGACCGGATGCCTCACGCGGCAGCTCTGAGATGCTTGCGCACCGCTGACGTCAATTCGTCCAGAGAAAACGGTTTCGGCAAGAACGCAGATTCAGGAATTGTCAGTTGTTCTTCGACCGTGCTCCCGTCCGCGTAGCCTGACATGAACACCACCCGCATATTCGGGCGGGTTTTGCGTGCCTCTTTGACCCATGTGGGGCCGTCCATACCCGGCATGATTACATCGGTCAAAACCACGTCAATATTCAATGTACTGTCATTCATAAGATCAAGCGCCGTTTCACCGCAATCCGCTTCGATCACCTCAAATCCGCGATACTGCAACGCACGGCTGGCAAAAGCGCGCACAGGCGCCTCGTCTTCCACCAGCAGCACAACCCCGTCAGCCGGACCGGTTTCGATAGGCGCATCCGCCACCTTGACCGGTTCCACCGGAGCCAAAGGTCGATCATGCGTTGGGAAATACACCGTAAAAACGGTGCCTCGGGACATATCACTGTCGACGAAGATGAAACCGCCGGACTGTTTGACGATACCGTAGGCGGTAGAAAGCCCCAATCCAGTGCCATCACCGGTCTTTTTGGTCGTATAGAACGGCTCGAAAATCTTGGGCATTTTGTCCGCGGGGATTCCGCATCCGTCGTCCGTGACCTTGACAACAACATAGTCGCCGGCCGGGACGACGGCCCGGTCGCGACGCAGATCCGACGTGAGCTTGATGTTGCGGGTCTCGATCTCGATCTTGCCCTGACCGTCCAATGCATCGCGGGCGTTCACAACCAGATTCATCAAAACTTGCTCAAGCTGGCGCCGGTCGGCGCGCACGGACATGAGATTGGGATCATGCGTCAGGGTCAGGGATATTTGCGCACCAACCAGCCGGTTGAGCAAATGGGTCAGATCCGACAGGGTATCACGCATGTCCAATACCTCCAGCTGGAGGTTCTGTTTACGCGAAAAGGCCAGCAGTTGGCCAACGAGCGACGCCGCCCGGTTGGCGTTCTGGTTGATCTGTTCCAGATCCGCATAGTCTCCGTCGCCTTGATCATGGCGCAGCATCAGCAGGTCGCAATGCCCTGATATGGCCGTCAACAGGTTGTTGAAGTCATGGGCGACGCCACCGGCCAACTGGCCGATTGCCTGCATTTTTTGGCTTTGTACGAACTGCGCTTCAAGAGATTTCAACTCGGTCGCGTCATTGACCATTACGATGAGCGACACTTCCCCGTCACTGATAACGCGACCCAGGGTGACCTGCACATACATCTCGTCCGGGCCACGGCTGCACTTCAATACTTCTGGCTTGTGCAAGCCCTTCCCTTCGGCGGCATCGGACAGCCAGTCCTTAATCGGTCGGCCGAGACCCTCAATCAGGTCGCCCATCGTTTCGGCCGGCTGGTCTTCCAAAGATAGCAGTGAACTGGCAATCCGATTAAAATCCTTGATACGCCCGTCAGGATCAAGTTCCAACAAGGCGATCGGAAAGTCTTCAAGCTGCGTCATTGTAGTCTCGGACGCAATTTGTTCGGCGACCGGCGCCAGAAAATACTCCGTGCGCCCCAAAGCGCCGGCCACGATTATGACCATGGCGTTGATCCCTCCGTCAGTCCCGCTTACGACGACATGCTGGCCCGAAATCCTGGGTATATCGACAAAAATCGCATCCAATTTCTTTGTGCGGCCGCCCACCAGTTGACGCATTGCGTCGTTCATGAACAGCACCGCCCCAGATCCCCCGACTGTGAACATCGGCAGCGATAACCGCTCTGCGGCGTGACCAGGGCCAGAGAACTCCGTATTGGAGTGAATGCGCCAGCTCAGGTAGTCAGAATTGGCGATCCGATGTGCCGCGATGCGAAAGTTGCCCCGTCTGGTCACGACATCTTCATGTGCCGCGTCAATTTTTTGTGCTTTAGCCTGAAGGCGGAACACGATTGCGCTTGCATTAGACATGAACTGGCCCAGCACTTTGTCGAGCGAACCGGCGTCCGGTGCGTCAAGAAGCTTCTTCGCCGCTGCGTTCCTGTAGAGGATTTCACCTGTTGAATCCGTGATGAAGATCGAGCGCTCATCGTGGGCGACAAGGTCTTGCGCGGTGAGAACTGCTTCTGGACCAGCGGAGTTGGACCGTTGCTTCACCAGTAGCAAAACAGCCATCAGCAGACCGACAACCGCGCCAAGCAGGAGGGTCAAATTGCTAATGTTCATCGCAAACGCCACGATTGCCGCAGCAGCCAGCCCGATGGGCAGCAAGACACGCAACATTGTATTCGGACGTATTTTCGGCGTCTTTAAGCTACCGCCTGCCTCGCCTAGTTGGCCCAAACCAACACTCCCAATAGAATCAATCCTCTAAACCATCCCGCAGAACCGTTAACCGGTTCTTAACGGGCGATTTCGCCCCACATATTAAGGCCTAGGTTTTTGCGTCAAGTAAGCGATATAGAACCCGTCACCCCCTTCTAGCGGCGAATAGCGGCGTTCGAACGAGCAATGCCAGCCGTCGTTTTCGGCGCAAAACCGTACGATCTGGTCTTCGTTCTCCCTTCGGAACAACGAGCAGGTGGCAAATGCCAGCACGCCGTCCGGTGCGACCAATTGCGCCGCTTCGCGTAAAATGTCCTGCTGGGTTTCCAGCAACGCTTCGAATGCGCCACGGGTGAGCGACCATTTCCCTTCGGGCGAACGGCGCCACGCCCCGCTGCCCGAACATGGAACGTCACATAAGACCAGATCGAACGGCGACGCCGTCCGACACGCAGCCGTGCTCAGAACTCGAACCTTGAGGCCAGCTCGTTTCGCCCTCGGTTCAAGGTCGCGCAACCGCTGGGGGTTGGCATCATGGGCAAACAGCGCGCCATCATTTCGGTCACCATAGGCCAATACCTTGCCGCCGCCGCCCGCGCAGTAATCCAGCATCCGCTGGGCCGGAGGAAGCGCCGCGCAAATGGCCTGCGAGGCGGCATCTTGCAACTCCACAAGCCCGCTCAGATACGCGGTACTTCCAGAAACTTTTCTGGGGTTATCAATAACTTCAAGGGCGGCTTCCGCCAGATCGTGCGGTTCAGCGGAGATCCCGTCGGCGGCGAGGGATGTGATCGCTTGGTCAACCGAACCCCGTGACAGGTTCACCCTGAGATAAACCGCCGCCCGCTCGGTCAGCGCGGCGGCTATCGCGGGCGCGTCGTCTCCGACCGAGGCGACAAGCTCGGCGGTAAGCCAGTCCGGCATATTGTATCGCATCTCTTTCGATGCGGTAAAACGCGTTTGAAACAAGCCGACGTTCTCGGCGTCACTTAGCGGGGCCGGAGCATGACCCTCTCCGCTGAACAGGCTGTCGAGATCGGCTCGCGGCGTGTTTTGCGCAGCGTGGCAAAGAACCAGCCCGCGCCCGCTCAGTCCAAGCCGGGCATAGGCCCCCCGATTACGCAGGCAATCGAACACGATATCACGCACGGCCGCGCGGTCTTTTGACCCCGCAAATCGCGAGCGTCGGCCCCAGTTGGTAAGCGCTTTCTCGGCAGCTGTTCCGGCCAGATACTGGTCCAGAACCTCAATCGCCGCCGAAAGTCGCGCCGCAGGGGTCATCTAGCCGATCCGGTAATTCGGCGACTCGCGGGTGATCTGCACATCATGCACATGGCTCTCCTTCAGCCCCGCGCCAGTGATGCGCACGAAATTCGCCCGCTCATGCATGTCCTTGATCGTGGCAGACCCGGTGTAGCCCATCGCCGCGCGCAGGCCGCCAACCATCTGGTGAACCACTGCCGCCGCCGAGCCCTTGTAGGGCACCTGCCCCTCGATACCTTCCGGCACCAGCTTGTCGGATGCTGCGTCCTTCTGGAAATACCTGTCGGCAGAGCCGCTGGCCATCGCGCCAAGAGAGCCCATACCGCGATAGCTTTTGAAGCTACGGCCTTGATACAAAATAACTTCTCCGGGGGATTCGTCCGTTCCCGCAATCATCGAGCCGACCATGGCGCAGCTTGCCCCCGCCGCGATCGCCTTGGCAAAATCGCCCGAAAACTTGATGCCCCCGTCAGCGATGACAGGAATATCCCCCGCACCCGATGCGCAATCCATGATTGCGGTCAGCTGCGGCACGCCCACTCCAGCCACCATCCGCGTGGTGCAAATGGAGCCGGGCCCGATCCCGACCTTGACCGCATCCGCCCCTGCGCCGATCAGCGCACGCGTGGCCTCGGCGGTTGCGACATTGCCTGCCATGACCTGCACCTTGTTGGACAGCTTTTTGACCCGTTCCACCGCGATGGCCACGCCCTCGGAATGACCGTGCGCCGTGTCGATCACCACGAGGTCAACGCCCGCGTCGATCAGCGCCTCGGACCGCTCGAACCCGGCATCCCCGACGGTCGTCGCCGCAGCCACACGCAGGCGGCCTAGCTCGTCCTTGCAGGCATGGGGGTTCAGCACCGCCTGCTCAATATCTTTGATGGTCAGAAGCCCCGTCAGCTTGCCTTTGCCGTTGACCACCAGCAGCTTCTCGATCCGGCGGGATTCCATCAAGGATTTCGCCTCGTCCAGATCCGCAGGCTCGCGCAGCATCGCCAGATTGTCGTTCGTCATCATCGCCGATACCGGCGTCTTGTCGTCGCTGGCAAAGCGCATGTCGCGGTTGGTCACGATCCCCAGCACATGGCCTTTTTCATCGACCACCGGAAAGCCCGACACATTGTAGCGCGCTTGCAGCGCCTTGGCGTCCGCCAGCGTCTGGTCGGCGGTCAGGGTAATCGGGTTATAGACGATCCCGCTCTCAAACCGCTTGACGCGGCGCACTTGTGACGCCTGCTCTTCGGTATCGAGGTTCCGGTGGATCACGCCGATCCCGCCCGCCTGCGCCATGGCGATCGCCATGCGGTCCTCGGTTACCGTGTCCATGGCGGAAGACAGCAGCGGGATATTCATGGCAATGGACTTGGTCACGAATGTGCGCGTGTCAGCCGTGGATGGCAGCACGTTTGATGCGCCGGGAACCAGCAATACGTCGTCGAAGGTGAGGGCCTCTCGAATCTCCATGGGGGTACTCCTTGGGGAGGGTTCGTTTGGCAGTTTCCTATTTCACGGATTTCCCTGATGCGAAAGGGCGGATTTTGTGGCAAAGGGGCGCAAACCCGCGCGGAGCACCGAAATATGCCCTCAATCCTCGTCGATGCCGACGCCTGCCCCGTCAAGGAGGAGGTCTTCAAGACCGCCTACCGCCTGAATACGCCCGTCATTCTGGTCGCCAACAGCTACCTGCGCACGCCGAACCATCCGCTGATTTCCATGCAGGTGGTGTCCGACGGGTTCGACGCGGCAGACGACTGGATTGCGGAGAACGCGGGGCCATCCACCTTGGTCATCACCGCCGACATCCTGCTGGCTGGGCGTTGTATCGAAGCGGGCGCGACCGTGCTCGCCCCCACGGGCAAGCCGTTCAACTCCTCCAACATAGGTGGCGCAATCGCCACCCGCGCCATCATGGCCGACCTGCGCGCGGGTCTGGAGCAAACCTCCGGCCCTGCGCCGTTTTCAGGCAAAGATCGCTCAAACTTTCTGAACGCATTGGATCGCGAGCTGCAAAGGTTGAAGCGAGTTTCGCTATGAACGGAGTTTTACGACGCTATGGCGAAACTGACTTTATTACCGGTCTCCGGGCTATCGCAGCCCTTATGGTTGTAATGATCCACACTGGCGCATGGCGCGACTTTGGAGACATTGGTCACTCAATCAGCGATGCGGGCAAATACGGCGTTGACATGTTCTTTGTTATCTCAGGCTTCACGATTGCCAAGACCTTTCAGGACGCGCCGACATATCACGCCTATCTGACACAACGTATGTGGAGGATCCTACCGCTTTACTATCTCGCAATTACAGCGACTCTGGGCCTCTGGGCCTCTGGGCTATTCGGAACACCTCCGCATCTGACTGCCCTTGGTGCAGAGGCTAGCTTCTACAACTGGGCAATCCACATGTCTCTGCTCAGTTATCTTGATTACACGCACGCCAACTCCATTTTGGGAGTCGAATGGTCCATTCCAATCGAAGTATTCTGGTATTTGTCTCTGCCCTTCGTACTAATTTGGGCCAACACATCGCGCCGCGTCTGGTTGATTTTGGGCATATCTCTGATAACAAAAGCGTTGCTCGCCTATGTGACGAAGAAAGCTTTCGGAACATCGTTGCCCAATGCGTGGCTTCCCACAAGCTACGGACATTTGTTTCTGCTGGGAGCGCTCAGTTTTCGTTGGCGAGAACGATTCTCGAATTTGATTCTGGCAAAAGCCCAAGGCGTTATTGTCGGAGCGGTCATATTGTTCATACTCGGTCTGAGCACCACAATACCACTAAGAGGTGAAATTATCGCGCTTTCGACTCTGATGTTACTTTCATTACAAACACCAAGCCGAGGCCGCACGCTCAATGTGATGTTAACTGCCCGCCCCGTGTTGTACTTGGGGTCAATCAGCTACTCGATCTATCTGTTTCATCCCGTGATCATCTATATTTCGGAGCAGTTGGGCTTTAGTACGAACATGTCATGGCTGAACTTCATAATGGTCACAAGCGCTACTGCCGCATTCTCGACCATGACTTACCTGTATATTGAGCGCCCTACGAATCTCATTGGCAAGCAAATGGTCCCTAATCGCCCCGCCCTTTGAACCCTTGGGCCACCACGAACTTCTCGGAGCTGTCGGACCTGCTGGCCCCCGGCTTGAAGTTCGCCACCTTCTTGAACTTCTGCTTCAGGATTTGCTGCAACTCGCCCTCCGCCCCGCCGGCCAGAACCTTGGCGACGAACACGCCGCCCTCTTCCAGCACGTCGAACGCGAAATAGGCCGCCGCCTCGCATAGCGCGATGATGCGCAGGTGGTCGGTCTGCTTGTGCCCACAGGATGCCGCCGCCATGTCGCTCATCACCACATCCGCAGGGCCGCCGAGCCATTCCTTGACCTTGTCGTCCGCACCTTCCTCCAGAAAATCCAGCACATGCAATTCGCAGCCCGGGATCGGCTCCACCTCTTGGATATCAATCCCCAGCACCGAGCCTTGCGCCTTGCCCGCCCGCTCTCCCAACGCGTTCACACGTTTGGAGGCAATCTGGCACCAGCCACCCGGTGCGCAGCCAAGATCGACCACCCGCTTGCCCGGTGTCAGGAAGCGGTACTTGTCGTCGATCTCGGAAATCTTGTAGGCCGCCCGCCCGCGCAAGCCATCCGCCTTGGCGCGTTTCACGTAAGGATCGTTCAACTGCCGTTGCAGCCATAGCGTCGAGGACATGGTGCGCCCGCGCGCTGACTTCACCTTGACCTTCAGGTCGCGCTGCCCGCGCCCCGACGTATTGCCGGTCTTGCCGCCTTTTGGTCCGGTTGGTGATTTGGCCATGTTCTCAACTTCATCTTGGTAAAAATATTCCCGCCGGAGGCTTCCCTACCCCTCCAGCCGCGCAAAGGCCAGCTTAGTAAGGCCCTTCCTCCAAAACCCCGTCACTCGACATCTGGGCGTAGAGCAGTCCTTCACGTAAGCCCCGATCCGCCACAGACAAGCGGTCGGTGGGCCAGACCCGCAGCAAGGCCTGCAAAATTGCCGCCCCCGACATGATCAGCGCATGGCGGTCCTTGCCGATACGCGGGTCGGTGCGGCGGCCTTCGGGCCCCATATGCAGATAGCTCTGGATCACGTGGTCGATCTGGTCCGAGGTCATCCGCAGCCCGTCGACCTTGTTGCGGTCATAACGCTTCAATCCCAGATGCGACGCGGCGACGGTGGTTACCGTGCCCGACGTGCCGACGATCTGGAACCCCGCCCGCACCTGATCGGCGTCGATATAGGGTGTGAACTCCGCCAGATTTTCCTCGAAGAACCACGACATCAACGCGAACCGCGCCCCGTCATCGGTCACATCGTGGAACTGGTCGCGCAATGTGGCGACACCCAGCGGCACCGATATCCAGTCCACCACCTTGGCGGCCGGAAACTCGCTGTCTTTTGGGTCAAACCCCGTGTGCAATCGCATGATGGCGCGGGGGCGGTCCACCTTCGGCACTCGGCTCAGGTCGATCCACACCAACTCGGTTGAGCCGCCGCCGATATCGACCACCAGAAGCTGCTCGGTCTGCACCGACACCAGCGGCGCGCAGGAAATGACCGCCAGCCGCGCTTCTTCCTCGGGCTTGATGATCTCCAGTTCCAGCCCCGTCTCGCGGGTTACCAGATTGATGAATTCCACAGAATTGCTGGCGCGGCGGCAGGCTTCGGTTGCGACCAGCCGCATCCGCTTTACCTCATGGTGGCGCAGCTTTTTCTGGCAAATCTTCAACGCCCCGACCGTGCGCGCCATGGAATTGCGCGACAGCTTGCCGGAGCTTTCCAGCCCCGCCCCAAGCTGCACCGATTTGGAGAAGCTGTCGACGACATGGAACTGGCTGCCCTTGGGCTGCGCAATCAACATGCGGCAGGAATTCGTGCCCAGATCCAGCGCCGCATAGAGGTCTGCCGGGTCGGGTTTGCCTGCGGGTGCAGGCTGGGTCGCGGGCCGCGCGGTCGGCACAAGGGCCGGTTTGACGAACGGGCCCGCACTGTGCGGCGGACGTTTCGCCATGGCGCAGGGCCTCCTAATTCAGGGTTAGGTGTAACGTAGGAGCGCAAACCCGTTGAAGCAAGTAAAGACCTCGCCGCAGCCTCATAAAAACCATGAGCAATATGAGACACGCCCCCGCTGGCCCATTGATGCGATACACCCTAACTAGAGGCACGACACGGGCTTGGTCGCTCCCCCTTGCCCATATGTCGAAAACGCACCTCTTGCCCGCAGGTCAGGCGCATAGTCTTGACCGAACGGCACGCCTTGAAAGGATTCGACCCCATGCCCGATGTGACAATAGTTTACTGGCGCGACATCCCCGCTCAGGTCATCGTGGGCAAGGGTCGTCGAGGCCATAAGGTGCAGCTTCCTGAACGCTTCGAGCAGGCGATCGACCGCGCGGCGATGAAGGTGGGCGCCAAGGATGCAGACGCCTATCTCGCCGATTGGCGCAAGGCGACCCCCTACGAAGTCGATGGCGACCCTCAAGAGGTCGCAAAAGCCGAAGCGGCAAGGCTGGAGGCCGAATACGACACCGACAGGATCAAGCAGCTGATCGCGAATGACGGCAATGCCGCCTGACACGATCACAACGCGCATTAGGGAGGGGCTCATGGCCTTGCTGAACTTCAAACGCACCGCACCGGCTCAAGATGTCACCGTGAACCCACAGGTAGAGACCTTCCTGAAGGACTACTCCATCGAGGTCATGCCCCGCACCGCCGAGAAGGTCGAGGATTTCCGCGAGCTGCTACCAGAAGGCACCCGCGTCTACATCGCCCATATCGAAGGCACGCCGATTGACGAAATGGTCGCCACCGCCGGCCGCCTGCACCGCGACGGCTACAAGGTCATGCCCCACTTCCCCGCACGCATCATCAAGGACCGCGCAACGCTCGCTGACTGGATCGCACGCTACCAAGGGGAAGCAGATGTTAAGCAAGCGTTGCTGCTGGCTGGCGGCGTCGCGACGCCGCATGGGGAGTTCGACAGCTCCATGCAGCTTCTAGAGTCCGGCCTGTTCGGTGACTTCGACCGCCTGCACGTCGCGGGCCACCCCGAAGGGAACCGCGACATCGACACTGATGGCAGCATGAAGAACGTCTCGGATGCGCTTGCATGGAAACAGAAATTTTCGGAGACGACTGACGCGAAGATGGCGCTGGCCACGCAGTTCGCGTTTGAGGCTGGCCCGATCATCGAATGGGCCAACTCCATCAAGGCGGCAGGCATCGACCTGCCCGTCCATATCGGAATCGCCGGCCCTGCAAAGCTGCAAACGCTGATCAAGTTCGCCATCGCCTGCGGCGTCGGCCCGTCGCTGAAGGTGCTGCAAAAACGCGCAATGGACGTGACCAAACTGCTGCTGCCCTATGAGCCGAACGATGTTATCGCGGCGCTGGCAGCGCACAAGGCCGCGAACCCCGACTTCAACATCGAAGCCGTGCATTTCTTCCCGCTTGGCGGCATCAAGACCAACTCCAACTGGGCCATCGCCAATGGCGGCGCCTCTGCCGTTCCGGCCAACCACGCTTAAGAAAGATCAAGAATGACCCGCACCGTACTGGAATCAAAAACAAAAACCACTGTGATCGGGTTTGACGAGCCGTTCTGCGTGATCGGGGAACGGATCAACCCCACGGGGCGCAAGATCCTCAACGAAGAGCTGGAACGCGGCGACTTCTCCCGCGTCGAAGCTGACGCAATCGCGCAGACCATGGCCGGTGCCAACGTGCTCGACGTCAACTCCGGCGCGGTCTTCTCCAACAAAATGGCCGAAGACCCCCGCTACGCCGACAACAACTTCGTCGAGCCTACCTTGATGAAAGAACTGGTGGAGCGGGTCCAAAAGGTCTCCGACATTCCGCTATGCATCGACTCGTCGGTCCCCGGCGCATTGGAAAACGGCCTTGCCGCCGCCGAAGGCCGCCCGCTGCTGAACTCCGTCACCGGCGAGGAAGAACGGCTCGAACTGGTGCTGCCGCTGGTCAAGAAATACAACGTCCCCGTCGTGGCGATCTCCAACGATGACACGGGTATTTCCGAAGACCCCGATGTGCGCTTTGCGGTCGCCAAGAAGATCGTAGAACGCGCCGCCGATTTCGGCATTCCGGCCCATGACATCGTCGTCGACCCTCTGGTCATGCCCATCGGTGCCATGGGCACGGCTGGCTTGCAGGTCTTCACCCTCGTACGCCGCCTGCGCGAGGAGCTTGGCGTGAACACCACCTGCGGCGCGTCGAATATCTCGTTCGGTCTGCCCAACCGTCACGGCGTGAACAACGCCTTCCTGCCGATGGCCATGGCCGCCGGCATGACATCGGCGATCATGAACCCCGTCGCCCTGCCCGTCGGCCCGATCAAGATGCAGGAAAAGCTGGATGCGTTGGCGAAGGCTGGCATCATCGTTCCCGACGACATCGACCCGGAGTTGCTGGCACAACTGACGGGCCTCGGCTCCACCAAGCCGCAACCCGGCAAGGAGATGGAGGCCATCCGCGCCGCAAACTTCCTGATGAATCAGGACCCGTCTGGCGGCGAATGGATCAAGTTCAACAAGCCGAAGAACGCAGACGGCACCGCAGCCGCCGCCCGTGGTGGTCGCGCTGGCGGGCGTCGCCGCCGGGGTTGAAGCCAGAAATCACAGGCAAAGCGGCATATTTCGCTTTGCCTGATTGCGCAAATGCGGCAAAAGCCCTCCATTCTTTAAGGAGTTTTGCCCCATGTCATTTATCCGCCGCCTGAAATCTGAGCTCGAACGCCCGCGCGAGGAACGCCCTTTTGGCAGCGGCTGGCTCTCCGGCGGTGGCGCGCTTCTGGCGGGCCTGACCTCGGCCGCCTTGCTGGCGGTCATGTATTTCCCCGGGCTGTTCTCCACCCCCGATCTGTCGAAAGTCATCACGCAAGCGCATCTGCAACTGCTGCTGCAAGTGGTGCTTCTCGTAGGCTACGCCTTCGCGCTGGTGTCCCTGCTGCTGTCCCGCGACAAAATCCTCGGTTGGACCGCGCTGTTCATGATCGTGATCGTCTCGCTGATCGGCACGCCCGACGATGGCTCGACCCTGACAGCACCGCTTTATTTCGGCATCGATTTCTTCATCCTGAACGTGGTGTTCCTCGGCTTCCTCTTCGTCCCGCTGGAGCGTTACTTCCCGCAGGACCAAGACCAAACCGTCTTCCGCCCCGAATGGCAGGAGGATATGTTCTACTACCTCGTGTCCTCCCTTATGGTGCAGGTCCTGACCTTCCTGACGCTGATGCCGTCGAACCTGATCACCGGCTATTTCAACATGAGCGCCATTCAGGAATGGATCTTCGCCCTGCCCTTCGTGGTGCAGCTTTTCCTGATCATCCTGTTTTCCGACTTCGTGCAATACTGGGTGCACCGCCTGTTCCACACTGTCCCTGCGCTCTGGCGCTTCCATGCGGTTCACCATTCCGCCAAGAAACTGGACTGGCTGGCGGGCTCGCGCATGCATTTCATTGAAATCGCCATCCTGCGCGGCTTCACCGCGATCCCGATGTTTACGCTGGGCTTCGATCCGGCGGCCATTCAGGCCTATGTGCTGATCGTGTATTTCTACTCGCATTTCATCCATTCCAACATCGGCTGGAACCTGAAACCCATCGAGAGCACTTTTGCGACGCCGCGCTTCCACCACTGGCATCACGGCGCGGAGCCGGAGGCCATCGACGTCAACTACGCCATCCACTTCCCGATCCTCGACCGACTGTTCGGCACCTACCACATGCCCGAAGGCCGCTGGCCGAAATATTACGGCGTGGCAGGCGAGCAAGTCCCGCGCGGTTTCGTGAAGCAGTTCCTGCACCCCTTCACCAAAAAGAAGGTGCCGGAGGCGGAATAGACGCTCACCCGATCTCATTCATGATAACCATGCGTATTCTTGCAAGATCAGGTCGCAGACGGCCATTGCGGACGGGGGGCAAACGCCTACAACACTAAGTAGAAACAACTGCTTCGGTGCGCCAATGTCCGACCATGACCCTCTTGTGATCTTTACCCCTTCCGGCAAACGCGGTCGTTTCGCCAAAGGCACGCCCGTGCTGACGGCTGCGCGCCAGCTAGGGGTCGATCTGGACTCGGTTTGTGGCGGGCGGGGTATCTGCTCCAAATGTCAGGTGACGCCATCTTATGGCGAGTTCCCCAAGCATGGCGTGACAGTCCGTGACGGTGCCCTTAGTGAGTGGAACAGTGTCGAGCAGCGATATGACGACAAGCGCGGCCTACCCAAAGGCCGCCGTCTGGGCTGTCAGGCGCAGGTCCAGGGCGACATTGTCATCGACGTGCCCGCTGAGAGCCAAGTCCACAAACAGGTGGTCCGCAAGCGGGTCGAGGCGCGGGATATCACGCTCAACCCGTCGACCAAGCTGTTCTATGTCGAGGTCGAGCAGCCCGACATGCACGAACCCTCCGGCGATCTGGAGCGGCTGGTCAAAGCGCTGCGCCATGACTGGGACCTGCCCGAGCTGGAGGCCGATCTGGGCTTGCTCAAGACGCTGCAACCCATCCTGCGCAAGGGCGAATGGAAGGTCACCTGCGCCGTGCATCTGGGCGACGCCACATCCGGCCCGCGTATCATGCATATCTGGCCGGGCTTCTATGAAGGCACCGTTTACGGGCTGGCGGTCGATCTGGGCTCAACCACTATCGCAGGGCATCTGTGCGATCTGGCGACCGGCGAGGTCGTGGCGTCCTCCGGCATCATGAACCCGCAGATCCGCTTTGGCGAAGACCTGATGAGCCGCGTCAGCTATTCCATGATGAACCCCGGCGGTGCGGATGAAATGACCCAAGCCGTCCGCGAGGGCATGAATGCCCTGTTCGCGCAGGTCGCGGAAGAAGCACAGATAGACCAGAATCTGATCGTCGACGCGGTCTTCGTCTGCAATCCGGTGATGCACCACCTGTTTCTTGGCATCGACCCGTTCGAGTTGGGGCAAGCCCCCTTTGCCTTGGCCACGTCTGACTCACTTTCTTTGAGGGGCATGGAGTTAGGCCTCGACCTTCATCCATCCGCCCGCGTCTATCTTCTGCCCTGCATCGCGGGCCATGTGGGCGCGGATGCAGCGGCGGTGGCCTTATCAGAGGCCCCCGACAAATCGGAGGATCTCGTGCTGGTCGTCGATGTCGGCACCAATGCCGAAATCCTGCTGGGCAACAAAGACAAGGTGCTGGCCTGCTCGTCCCCAACTGGCCCCGCTTTCGAGGGCGCCCAGATCAGCTCCGGCCAGCGCGCCGCCCCCGGCGCGATCGAGCGGGTGGAAATCGACCCCGTCACCAAGGAACCACGCTTCCGTGTCATCGGCTCCGACCTATGGTCCGACGAAGACGGCTTCGAGACGGTCGTCGCCGAGACAGGCATCACGGGCATCTGCGGCTCCGGCATTATCGAGATGGTGGCCGAGATGCGTCTGGCGGGCATAGTCGACGGCCCCGGCCTGATCGGATCACCTGAACAAACCGGCACAACCCGTTGTTTTCTCGATGGAAGAACCTACAGCTATCTCGTCTGGGAAGAGGGTGATCGCAAGATCACCGTGACCAACCGCGACATCCGCGAGATCCAGATGGCCAAGGCAGCGCTCTACTCCGGTGCGCGTCTGCTAATGGACAAGTTCGGTGTCGACAAAGTCGACCGCGTGGTGCTGGCGGGCGCTTTCGGGGCGCATATCAGCCCCAAACACGCCATGGTGCTGGGCATGATCCCCGACGCGCCGCTGGACAAGGTGACCTCCGCTGGCAACGCCGCCGGAACCGGTGCGCGGATTGCACTGCTCAACACCGACGCCCGCAGGGAAATCGAAGAAACGGTTCACAACATCCACAAGATCGAAACCGCCATCGAGCCACGCTTTCAGGAGCATTTCGTGAACGCCTCCAACATCCCCAATGCTGTGGAGCCGTTCCCGATCCTCAACTCCATCGTCACCATCCCGCAGATCACCTTCAACACGGGCGGCGGGGACAAAGACGGCGGGCGACGCAGGCGCAGACGCTCTTGACGCCACCGCGCGGCACACATAAATCAGGCTTTAGGCGGGTATGGTGAAAAGGTATCACGGCAGCTTCCCAAGCTTTAGTTACGAGTTCGATTCTCGTTACCCGCTCCAAATCTCATGACAGACATTCCCTACCATACCCCTCTGGACGCAGACGCCCTTCGCGCCCTTGACATACCGGAGCCGTGGTCTTTCGGCGTCGCGGATCGCACGCGGTTCAGCGAGCTGGACCCGTTGGGCCACATCAACAACGCCGCCTATCTGGGTTGGTTCGAGAGCTTCCGCATCCAGTATATGCAGAGCTACGGCATCGCTTATACGGGCGGCGACGCACCGCAACTGGTGCTGCGACAGGTGCAGGTCGACTATCTGGCCGAGATGAAGCTCGCGGAGGATTACATTGTCACAGGTCGTGCAACTGTGCTTCGCAATTCGAGTTTCAGAATGGACTATGCAGTCTGGTCCGGCGGAAAACTGAGGACCACGTCGCATGCCATTATCGTGCTGCTCAACGCAGACGGCACGAAACGTCCGATGAGCGCCGGGATGCGAAACTTGCTCAAGACCCGCGACGGCGCGGTCGACGGCTAATCGGGCTGGCGCAGATAGTTCAATAGCAGACGGGTGGAGCTGTCCTTGCCCTCCTCCGACGCCTCGCCCCGCAGCACGGGCGTCAGCGCATTGGCAAGCTCCTTGCCCAACTCCACGCCCCACTGATCGTAGGAGTTGATGCCCAGCATCACCCCTTCGACAAACACCCGATGCTCATATAGCGCAATGATCTGGCCTAGAACAAAGGGTGTCAGCTTCGGATAGACAAGCGTGGTCGAAGGCCGGTCGCCGGAGAACACCCGATGCCGCGCCTGACGGTTCAACTCGTCGCCGGTCAGCCCGCGCTTGGCCATGATTGCGGTCGCCTCTTCGAGGCTGCGACCCACCATCAACGCCTCGGACTGCGCAAGACAGTTCGCCGCCAGCAGCTCGTGCTGATGTGCCAGCGCCGGCTCGTGCCCCTCGCGGGCGACCATGAATTCACACGGGATCACCCGCGTGCCTTGGTGGATCAGCTGGTAGAACGCATGCTGCCCGTTGGTGCCCGGCTCGCCCCAGACCACAGGGCCTGAGTTCACTTCCAAGGCAGAGCCATCCATCGCCACCGACTTGCCGTTGCTCTCCATTTCAAGCTGCTGGAAATAGGCAGGCAGCCGCGTCAGGCGCTGGTCATAGGGCAGCACCGCGCGGGTGGCATGGCCGCAGCCCTGATTGTTCCAGATGCCGACCAAGGCCAGCATGACGGGCAGGTTGCTACCCAGCGGAGCTTCGCAGAAGTGACGGTCCATGTCATAGCCGCCGCGCAGGAACCGGTTGAAATCATCCGGCCCGATGGCAATCATCAGTGACAGGCCAATCGATCCCCACATGGAATAGCGCCCGCCGACCCAATCCTCGAAGCCGAACACGCGCTCCGGCGCGATGCCGAACTCGGCGGTTTTCTCATCGGCGGTTGAGAGGGCCGCGAACTGTGCGCCGGTATCGGACACGGATGTCGCCATCCACTCCTGCGCTGTGCGGGCGTTGGTCATGGTCTCGATGGTGGTGAAGGTCTTGGAGGCCACGATCACCAGTGTCGTCGCAGGGTCCAGCTCTCGCAGCGTATCGGCCACATCCGCGCCATCTACGTTGGAGACAAAATGCACCCGTGGCCCGTCGTGATAGGGTGCCAGCGCCAGCACAGCCATCGCTGGCCCAAGGTCGGAGCCGCCGATGCCGATATTGACCACATCAGTGATCGCCCCGCCCTGCCCTTTGAACGTACCGCTGCGCACGGCGTCGGCGAACTCGGCCATCCGGTCACGCGTGTTGCGTACGCCGGGCATGACGTCCTCGCCATCGACCAGCACCGCACGGTCTCCCATCTCGCGCAACGCGGTATGGAGCACCGCGCGGTCCTCGGTTTCGTTGATCTTCTCCCCCGCAAACATCGCATCGCGTCGCGCCTCGACCCCTGCGTTCGTTGCCATCGACAAAAGCAACGCACGGTCGTCGGCCCCGATATGGGTCTTGGAGTAGTCGAACAGCATATCACCATGCCGCAGCGAATACTCCGCCGCGCGGTTCGGGTTGGCGTCGAACAGCTCCGCCAAACTGGCGCGGTTGTCGGCGCGGGCTTTCAGCTCTCCCCAGTCCATCACGGTGCCCAATGCACGGTTGCGTTCGCCAGGACGGTGCGGATCGGCGCTTCCAGACGGGTGGAGTGTTGCGCCCGCTCCAGCGCCTCGCGTTTTTCCTTGCCCGCGATCAGCACATGGGTGCTCATCGCTTCCTCCAACACACGGCCGCTCAAGGTGACACGCGGCTCCAGCCCGTCAGAGGCCTCGACCAGCATCAAGTCGGGCGCGTCGGGCGCCAAAGCCGCTTCCAGATCGGGCGAGCCGGGGAAAAGCGACGCGGTGTGCATATCCTCGCCCATGCCGACCACCAGCACCGACAAGGGCAAATGGGCGGAGATGTCGGGCAGTTTATCACCGTCCGGACGGATCGAGACGTAGTTCGCCGCGGCCGCCTTGGAGGTCAACAACCGCGCGCGGATCATCCGCTCGTTGGAGCGTTCGTGGTCGGCAGGCACCCGCCGTTCGTCCCCTGCAAGGACAGTTATACGCTCCCATTCCAGCGGCGCTGCGCAAAGCGCATCGAACACCGGACCCGGCGTCGAGCCACCGGGAACGGCGAAACTGGCCGTGTCGTGGGTCATCAATGCTGCGTTCAACTCCCCCGCCAATGCGTTGGCAAGGTCGAACATCATCAGGTCGCGGTCGGGGTATTCGATGAATTCCATTATTTCAGCTCCCTCCATCGCCGCCCGTCACGGTGCAGCAACATCAACGCATCTTCGGGGCCGGTGGTTCCCGGCTCGTATTGCGCAGGCTTGTCGCCGCGCTTCTGCCAGCCTTCGATGATCGGGTCGGTCCAGGCCCAGGCGGCCTCGACCTCGTCACCGCGCATGAACAGCGTCTGGTTACCGCGGATCACATCCATGATCAGCCGCTCGTAGGCGTCCGGCACATCCGCGCCTTCCGGCCCGAGCGCCTCGGCAAATGTCATGTCCAGCGGCACGTCCACCAGACGCATACCCCCCGGCCCGGGCTCCTTGATGGTTACGCGCAAATCCATGCCTTCGTCCGGTTGCAGCCGGATCGCCAACACGTTGGCCTTGCTTCCCGCGTCTTCCTCGAAGATGGAGTGCGGCACTTCTTTGAACTGGATCACGATCTCCGACATGCGCGCCTTGAGCCGCTTGCCGGTGCGCAGGTAGAACGGTGTCCCCTTCCAGCGCCAGTTGGAAATGTCGACCTTCATCGCGATAAAGCTCTCGGTCTTGCTCTCGGGGTTCTCGGAATGCTCGATATAGGACGCCTGATCCTCATCCGCCGCATATTGCCCGCGCACGATGTTCTCGGCAGCAACGGGATCGAGCGCCCGGATCACCTTGAGCTTTTCGTCACGCACGGCGTCCGGCTCGAATTGCGAGGGCGGCTCCATTGCGGTCAGGCATAAAAGTTGCATCAGGTGGTTCTGGATCATGTCCCGCATGGCGCCGGATTTGTCGTAGTACCCCCCGCGCCCGCCGACGCCCACGGTCTCGGCCACGGTGATCTGGACGTGGTCGATATACTGGGCGTTCCAGAGCGGCTCGAACAGCATGTTGGCAAAGCGAACCGCCATCAGGTTCTGCACGGTTTCCTTGCCCAGGTAATGGTCGATGCGGTAGATTTGATGCTCGTCGAAGCTGGCAGCCAGAACGGCATTCAGTGCCTTGGCCGAGTCCTGATCGCGACCGAAGGGCTTTTCCACGACAATGCGGCTCTCAGGGTTGGCGATTTTGTGCTTGTGCAGTCGGGTGGCCAGATCGCCGAACAGGCTTGGACCGACCGAGAAATAAAACGCCTGCACCACGTCCTTGCGCACCAGCTTGGCCAGCTTGTCCCAGCCGCCCTCGCCCTTGGCGTCGATGGCGGTGTAGTGAAGCTGCCCCAGAAACGCCTCTACAACATCCGGCTTGCGCTTCTGCTCGGAGACGAATTCCTCGATCGCCTCGCGCACCATCGCGCGGTAGCCGTCATCGTCCATGTCGCTGCGGGCCGCACCGATCACGCGGGCGTCTTCGGGCATTTGGCCGGCAAGGAACCGGCGATACAGGCCCGGCAGGATCTTGCGACGGGCCAGATCGCCTGTGCCGCCGAAAATGACCAGATCAAAGCTTTCGACCGGAATGACGCGTGAGACCATGGGTTTACCTTCCTGCGGACTTCGTACAGCCGCGTTGTTAGCGCTAACTGCGACATATTTCTAGTGTAAATCGCGCATTGCGATCCTAGCAGGCTCCGGATTAGTCACAAGCGTGTCAGATGATACTCTCGACACTTTCTCTTCGCAGCATGACAGGTTAGCCACGGACAATGGGCAAGGGAGCAAACTGAATGAAAGACCAGATCGAAGTGGCGGCGAACGCGGGAAAGTTCGCGGACCCGTTCGTCACAGCCAAGGGTGACACCCGTGCCTCGGTCGCGCTGAGCAAGCCGCAAACGCTGTGGTTCAACACTGGAACGCTGTGCAATATCGAATGCGAAAACTGCTACATCCTCTCCTCTCCGCAGAACGACGCGCTGGTCTATATATCAACCGCCGAGGTCGAGACGTATCTGGACCAGCTTGAAGCCCGCAAATGGGGCGTGCGTGAAATTGCCTTCACGGGCGGCGAGCCGTTCATGAATCCCGATATGTGCGACATGGCCCGCGCCGCGCTGGATCGCGGCTACGATGTACTGATCCTGACCAACGCCATGCGCCCGATGATGCGCAAATCGGTGCGTGCCGAACTGACGAAGCTGATCGGGAATTTCGGTGACAAGCTGACCCTGCGCATCTCGCTCGACCACTGGTCACCAGAAGTCCATGACAAGGAACGCGGCAAGGATGCGTTCGCAAAGACCATCGAAGGCATGATCTGGCTGCGTGACCAAGGCGCGCGCATGGCGGTCGCGGGCCGTTCGGTCTGGGCGGAAAGCGACGCTGCCGCGCGAGAGGGTTACGCGGCGCTCTACGCTGAAAAAAACTTCAAGATCGACGCGCAAGACCCCGCCATGACAGTTCTATTTCCAGAAATGGACGAAAGCGTGGAGGTGCCGGAAATTACCATCGATTGTTGGGACATCCTTGGCAAATCCCCGAGCGACGTCATGTGTTCCTCCTCCCGCATGGTGGTCAAGCGCAAGGGTGCCGACAAACCGGCCGTGCTGGCCTGCACCCTGCTCGCCTATTCCCCCGAGTTCGAGTTGGGCGAGAGCCTTGAGCAGGCAGAGCGTGACGTTCAGCTCAACCACCCGCACTGCGCGAAGTTTTGTGTGCTTGGCGGCGCCAGTTGTTCAGCGTAGACACGGTGCATGCCCCATGACCATCACCACCATATAGACCCGAAAGCAGGCGACGCGCGAGTCGCTTGGGCCATTGCCGTCAATATGGGACTCACCGTTGTTCAGGTGATTGGTGGCATTCTGTCAGGTAGCCTTGCTCTGATCGCGGACGCGCTGCACAATTTCTCCGACGCAATTTCTCTCATCATCGCGTTCGCCGCCCGCAAGATCGCCCGCAGACCCGCCGATGCGTCCATGACCTTCGGCTATGGCCGTGCCGAAACCGTTGCGGCGCTTATCAACTACACGACCCTGATCATCATCGGGCTTTACCTGCTCTACGAGGCCACGATGCGCGTCTTCGCGCCAGAACCTGTAGATGGCTGGCTGGTTGTCTGGATCGCCGCCGTGGCGCTTATCGTCGATCTGGTGACTGCCGCGCTCACTTATACCATGTCGAAGTCATCCATGAATATCCGCGCCGCGTTTCTGCACAATCTGGCCGACGCCTTGGGCTCGGTCGCGGTGATCATTGCAGGCACGGCGATCCTGCTGTTCGACTGGCGGCTGATCGACCCGCTGATCACCTTCCTGATCGCAGGATACATCCTGTGGCAGTCCTTCCGCGAAATCGGGCCGGTGATCCGTGTTCTGATGCAAGGCAGCCCGCCAGAGCTTGACGTCAACGCGCTGCTAGATGACATGCGTTCGGTCGAGGGGGTCTCCAGTGTTCACCATCTTCACGTGTGGATGATGGAGGAAAACCAGACCGCGCTGAGCGCCCATATCGTGACTGAAACAGAATTAGGAACGACCCGTAATGAACTGAAATCCATGTTAAAATCAAAACATGAAATAGCGGAATCGTTTCTGGAGCTTGAAGCCCCCTCGGACGCCTGCGACCACCCCCACACGATCGGCCACGGCTAGCTTTCCAGCTCGGCGTCCCAATAGAGAAAGTCGATCCAGCTTTCGTGCAGATGGTTTGGCGGGAACTTTCGCCCCATGTTCAACAACTGCCCCGAGCTTGGCCGTGTTGGCGGTCGGCGCAGGGACATGCCGGACTTATGCAGCCATTGCGACCCTTTGCGCAGATTGCATTTGGAGCACGCCGCCACGACGTTTTCCCATGAGGTGATGCCGCCATGCGCCCGGGGAACCACATGATCGAAGGTCAGATCGCCCCGTGTGCCGCAATACTGGCAGCAAAACTCGTCGCGCAGAAACAGGTTGAAACGGGTGAAAGCCACCTTCTTTTGCGGCTTCACATAGTCCCGTAGCACAACCACGCTGGGGATATGGATCTCGGTCGTGGGAGAGCGGACGACCTCGTCATACTCGCTCAGGATGGTGACACGGTCCAAGAACGCGGCCTTCACGGCCTCCTGCCATGTCCACAGGGATAAGGGTAAATATGAAAGTGGTCGGTAATCTGCGTTTAGTACAAGCGCCGGATTGTGTTTCAAGCATCCCGGTTCGCGCACAAAGTCTTGCCTGAAGTCGCCGTCCATAGAGAAGAGGTCTCCTGCTCTGTCGTGCTATGATGAACACCAGAGCGGGGAGCCCCGCCCCGGTTGTGGGGAAAACTATATATCGTTCTCCTCATCTGACAAGCCCCGCTATGTGGCGGTCATCCGGTAGGCATGAAGCGGCAAATTCTCAGCCCAGATCCATCCCCAACTGCTGCCCGATAAAGGACAGCGCCACGCCAAGCCCGTCCGGCGCGATGCCGTGGCCGGTGCCTTTCATAACGTGGCCATAAACGGGAAATCCCGCCTCTTGCAGCGCGTCGCCCGCTTCCGGCATCGAGATCGGGGGCACCACATCGTCCTGATCGCCGTGGATCAGGATCACGGGCGGCTTTGACTTGGCCTCGTCCGCCAGCAATTCAGGCCTCAGCAGACGGCCCGAGAACGCGACGACGCCCGCAAACTGGTTCGCGCGGCGCGGCGCGATATGCAGCGCCATCATTGTGCCTTGGGAAAAGCCCACCAGAATCGTTTCGGCCTCGGACACACCTTCGTCCTCCATCGCCGCATCGACATAGGCGTTCAGGTCGTCCACGGCTTGCATCATGCCCCGCTCCGATTCCTCTTCGGAGGAGCCGTCGATCCACGGGATCGGAAACCACTGAAAGCCCATCGGGTTCCCCGTGCAGCGCTCCGGCGCGTTCGGGGCCACAAAGACGGTGTCGGGAAGATGCTCCGCCAGCGGGTCCGCCAGCCCCAGCAGATCGGCGCCATCCGCGCCATAGCCGTGCAGGAAGATCACCAGCGAGCTGTCCTCGCCTGATTTCGAGCCCTTGCGGCTGCTGTCCAAAACCCGTGTCATGCGATCCCCTCTCGATCCTTTGCAATTCGGTAATAGGCCCACAAGATGCGGGCCGCAACGCTTTGCCACGGGGACCATGCCAGCGCCATCCGGCGCATGTCTTTTTCCTTGGGGCGGTCGGGCAAGTCGAACAGGAGCCGCGCAGCCTCCTGTAGCGCCAGATCCCCTGACGCAAAAATGTCTGCATGACCCAGCGAGAACATCGCATATATCTCGGCGGTCCATGTCCCAATGCCCGGAACTCTCGTCAACGTCCTGACCACCTCGGCACTATCCATGCCCCGTAATGCGTTGAAATCAATTCCTGATCGGGCCAAGGCGTGCGCGTAGCGGATTTTCTGCCGCGACAGCCCGCAGGCGCGCAACTCCGCCTCGCTGGCCGCATCGACAGACCGCTCGTCTACCAGTCCGGCCTCCCGCAGACGCCCGTTGATGGCGGCGGCAGACGCGATCGAAACCTGTTGCCCCATGATCGCCGACAACAATTCCAAGAACCCTTCCGGCTTCAATCGCAACGGCAACGGGCCGACCTGATCCAGCGCTTCGGCAAAGCGCGGCTCTCGCGCTGCCAGCCACGCAGCCCCCTCCGCAACGCAAGGATCACCCTTGATGATACGCATCGACAAACTCCAACGCGCCCTCGACAGTGGCCACTTTCGGCCCTTCAGGCGGACGTTTCCGGTTGATCATCAGCACCGGCATCCCCAAAGCCCGCGCTGCGTCAAGTTTGGAGCGTGACATTGTCCCGCCTGCATTCTTCACCACCAGCCAGTCGATTTGCAGCTTGGTGAACAACTCCACTTCGTCCTTGATAGAGAACGGGGGGCGGCCTACCAGAAATTCGCCATTGTCGAACGGGAACGGCCCGTCGGGCGGGTCGATCTGGCGGCAGATCAGATAGCATGACGACAAGCCGTGGAAATCAGGCAGCGTCTGACGCCCCGTCGCCAGAAACACACGCGCGCCTTGGGGGATGACATCCGCTGCCTCCTCTGGCCTGTCAATGAAAGTCCAGTTATCTCCGTTCTTTGGCATCCACGACTCACGTATCACTTGCAGATTTACGATTTGTTCATCCGCACAAACCCGCGCTGTCCGCTCGGAAATCTGCGTCGCAAACGGATGCGTCGCGTCGATCACGAGATCGACCGGATGCGCGGCCAGCCAGTCGCGGAAGCCCTGCTCGCCGCCGAAACCGCCGACGCGGGTTTCAGCGCCCAGATCGCGCGGCGCACGGGTAGCACCAGCCAGCGAGGCGGTGACCTCATGCCCCTGCGCGACCAATGCCTGCGATAGATCCCGCGCCTCGCTTGTACCTGCCAGCAGTAGAATTCTCATCGCCCCGCCTTTGCAAGCACATTGCCTGCCCGATCAATCACCACGATGTCCGGCTTGACCTGTGCGTCTTTCAGGATCAGCTTCACCTGCGCCAACGCTTCCTGCGCTACGCGCTCTGCCAGTTCCGGCGCAATCGTTACCGCCTCCAGCGCCGTGTTGGCACCTGAAATATCCGCTGCAACCCATTCATTCAAAGCGGTAAAATCAACCTGAGACCGCTTGGAGTGCAAATCCCGTGCGCCTTGCGCCAGCTTGGTGATCTTGCCGATCCCGCCGCCAATGGTGATCCGGTCTATGGGATGGCGCGACAGGTATTTCAGCAGGCCACCGGCGAAATCGCCCATATCCAGCATGGCGTGGCCCGGCAGTCCGAACATCTGCTGCACCACACGCTCCGACGTGGCCCCCGTGCAGCCCGCCACATGGGTCAATCCGACCGCCCGCGCCACGTCAATCCCGCGATGGATCGACGCAATCCAGGCCGAACACGAAAACGGGCGCACCACGCCCGTCGTCCCCAAGATCGACAGGCCCCCTTCAATGCCCAGACGCGGGTTCCAGGTCTTCTTGGCAATCTCCGCCCCGTTGACGACGGAGACAGTGATCTCCACATCCGGCATCCGCCCGTATTCACCGGCCATCTCAGCCACGACCTCGTCCATCATCGCTCGTGGCACGGGGTTGATCGCGGGCTCTCCCACGCCGATGGGCAGGCCCGGTTTGGTAACGATCCCGACCCCTTCGCCTGCGCGGAAGACCACGCCGCCATCCGAGGCCGCAACCCGCGCCTTGATGATCGCCCCGTGCGTGACGTCCGGATCATCGCCCGCGTCCTTTTCGATGCCGACCTCGGCCCAGCCGTCGCCCTGCGCCACGGTCGAGAGTGCAAAAACCGGTGTTTCGCCCTTCGGCAAGGTGATCGACACCTTCGACGGCACCGCTCCACCCCACCATATCTGCAACCCCGCCTTGACCGCCGCCGTGGCGCAGGCGCCTGTGGTCCAGCCGCGGCGCAGTTTGGGAAGGGTCTCGTCACTCATGGGCGGACCTTAGCGCCCCGACTTCGCGCCGCCAATGGCGATTGCGGCGTCGCTCTTTCGCTTTTGCTGGCGGGGGTTACGGGTCATAAAGGGGGCCATGAGCGACTCGATGCCCCTTCCCCAAGGCCAATGGCCGGTTTTGCAGCCCGGCTGGGTCTGGCTGTGTGGCGCAGGCCCCGGTGATCCCGGCCTGCTAACCCTGCACGCGCTGAACGCGCTGAGGCAGGCGGATGTGGTAATCTACGACGCGCTGGTGCAGGAGGCCATTCTGGACTGGGCGCCGCAAGCGGAACACATCTACGCTGGCAAACGCGGCGGCAAACCGTCCGCCAAGCAGCGCGATATTTCCCTGCATCTGGTCGATCTTGCCCGCGACGGCAAACGCGTTTTGCGTCTGAAAGGCGGCGATCCCTTCGTGTTCGGGCGTGGTGGCGAGGAGGCGCAGACGCTGGTGCAACACGGTGTTCCCATCCGCATTATTCCCGGTATCAGCGCGGGCATCGGCGGGCTGGCCTATGCAGGCATCCCTGTGACCCACCGCGATGTGAACCAATCGGTGACCTTCGTCACCGGCCACGACCAGAGCGGCAACGCCACGGGCAGCCTTGACTGGCAGGCGATTTCCAAAGGCTCGCAGGTTATCGTGATCTATATGGGCATGAAGCACATCGCCCACATCGCCGCGCAGCTTCTCGCCGCAGGCCGCCCTTTGTCCGAGCCGGTCGCCATCGTCACCAACGCCACCACCGAGCATCAGCAGGTGCTGGAGACGACCCTTGGTACCTGCGTCGCCGATATTGAAGCCGCCGGCACAGAGCCGCCCGCCATCATCTGCGTCGGACGCGCGGCGGCCATGCGGCAGGTGCTGGACTGGCAAGGGCAAATGGCCGGAGAGGCCCCGCGCAATCTGGACCCGCTGGGTCGGGGCCGTCCGGCCGAAAGCGCATGACACCGGGCAACGGGCTGCTGATCGCTGCGCCCTCCTCGGGCAGCGGGAAAACCACCGTCACGTTGGGATTGCTCCGCGCCCTGGCGCGGCGCGGTGCCGTGGGCGGGGCCAAGTCCGGCCCCGACTACATTGACCCCCGCTTCCACGAAGCGGCCTGCGGCAAGCCCTGCTACAACCTTGACGCCTGGGCCATGCAGCCCGACCGTATACGCTCTCTGGCGCAAGCAGGCGGTGACTTTCTGGTTGTCGAAGGCGCCATGGGCCTGTTCGACGGGGCGATGCCTGACGGAAAAGGCTCCGCCGCCGATGTGGCGGAAATCTTGGGGATTCCGGTCGTTCTGGTGGTCGACGGCTCCGGCATGGGGCAAAGTGCGGCGGCGATTGCGGAAGGCTTCGCGCGGCACCGCAAGGGTGTGCATGTGGCGGGCGTCATTCTCAACAAGGTCGCCAGCGCCCGCCACGAGGCGATGCTACGCCGCCATTTCCCCGCATATATGCCCGTGCTGGGGGCTTTGCCGCGAAGGACAGATCTGGCGCATCCATCGCGCCATCTTGGCCTTGTTCAGGCGTCCGAGCGGCCGGATCTGGAGGCATGGCTGGACGCCGTGGCAGACATGATCGAGGGCCATGTTGATCTGGACGCCTTGCCCTCAAGCGCAGTCAAGAACGCGGCCAATCAGCCGATAACACGCCTGCCCTATGCCCGCATCGCAGTGGCGCAGGACGAAGCCTTCGCGTTCGCCTATCCGCACCTGCTGGACGAATGGCGTGCTGGTGGGATGCAGATCACGACCTTCTCCCCCCTGAAGAACGAGCCGGTGCCACCCTGCGATATGATATTCCTGCCGGGTGGCTATCCCGAGCTGCACGCGGGAACGCTAGCTGGTAATTCCAATTTTATGGATAGCTTGAGAAAGACATCACAAACCACTGACATATATGGTGAATGTGGCGGTTACATGATCTTGGGAGAGACCCTGACAGACGCCAACGGCACCGGGCACAAGATGGCGGGCCTGCTGCCCCTGCACACCAGTTTTGCCGAGCGGAGGCTGCATCTGGGCTACCGCACCCTAAGCGCGACTCAGGGCCCGATGAAAGGCGAATTTAAAGGCCACGAATTCCACTATGCCACAACGCTCAAAGCCGAGGGCGAGCCGCTGTTTCACGCCACCGACGCCGAAGGCACAACTCTCCCGCCCATGGGCCTGCGCCAAGGGCGCGTCTGCGGCTCTTTCGCGCATGTGATCGACCGTCTGGACACCCCTGTCGACAAGGGCTAGCGATAGCGCATGACCGATATCGTGAACGCCCCCGCCAGATCCGACCCCCGCACCCGCCGCAACGTGGCGGTGCTGGTCGCGGCACAGGCCATTCTGGGCAGCCAGATGCCGATGCTGTTCGTGGTGGGCGGTCTGGTGGGCAACACCCTGACGCCGAACCCGTGTCTGGCGACCCTGCCGATTTCGATGATCGTGTTCGGGTCCATGACCACAGCCCCATGGATCAGCCCGCTGATGCAGCGTCGCGGGCGGCGCACGGGCTTCGTCATAGGGGCCTTGGGTGGCGCTCTGGGGGCGGCAGTCGCGGGCTACGGCCTTTATATTGGCTCGTTCCTGATGCTGCTTTTGGGCAGCTATATCAGCGGCATATACATGTCTGCCCAAGGCTTCTACCGCTTCGCCGCCGCCGATGGCGCGTCCGAACAGTTCCGGCCCAGGGCGATCTCCTATGTGATGGCTGGCGGCTTGATGTCCGCGATCATCGGTCCGCAACTCAACAAACTGATGTTTGATTTCAGCGTGATACCCTTTCTCGGCAGCTATGTCGCGATCGTGGTGCTGAACCTCGTCGGGTTGTTCCTGTTTTTCCTGCTGGACCTGCCCAACGCCGCCGCACTGGCGGCTGCCAAAACCAACGACGCCGTGCGCTCCAAACTAGAGCTGCTCAAGACCCCGCGCGTCGCCGTGGCGATCATCTGCGGCATGGTCTCCTACGCGCTGATGAACCTCGTGATGACCTCCACACCGCTGGCGGTCATGGGTTGCGGTTTTGAGGCGGACAGCGCCAACGACATCGTCTCTGCCCACGTGCTGGCGATGTTCGTGCCGTCCTTCTTCACCGGCCACCTGATCAACCGCTTCGGGGTCGAAAAGATCGTCGCCACCGGCCTTGTGATCCTCGGCCTTGCAGGGGTCGTTGCGCTGACCGGCGTGACGCTGGCCAACTTCTTCATCGCCCTCATCCTGCTGGGCCTAGGCTGGAATTTCGGCTTCATCGGCGCGACCACGATGCTGGCCTCGGCACACACCGTCTCCGAGCGCGGCGTGGTGCAGGGCCTCAACGATTCTATCGTGTTCGGCTGCGTGACGCTGGCGTCGCTGGCATCGGGCGGGTTGATGAACTGCTCCGGCGGCTCTGCGGTTGAGGGGTGGAACGCCGTCAATATCGCGATGATCCCGTTCCTGACCTTGGCGGGCGGCGCGTTGATCTGGCTGTCGCTGCGCCCGAAACAGTCGGTCTAGCTCAACAGCAACCGCCAGCGCTTGCCAAACTCGCTGAGACCCAACGCCCCCTCCGCCACGCGGGTCGGATTCTTGATGGCTTGTTGCAAGAGCGCCCGTGTCTGCCAACCTTCAGTGATGACTGACGCGGCGTCCTTGCCCAAACGGCGCTTGAGCGTGGTGGCTTTCGGCATGTCGCTCAACACGGTTTTGCACAACACCCTGACGCCCTCTGGCGTCCCGTCAACCAGCGGCCTGCGGCCCCGCGCCTCCAACTCTGGCGCGGCTTGCAGGAAGCGGGCCAGTCCCGCTGCGCGGCCATAGGCGATCACATCAGCCTTCGCGTCCTCCGGCGCCCCGAGCGCTAAGGCCCCGGCCCACATCAATAATCCGGCGGTGTTGTCCAGATAGGCCAGCAACGCCGCCTCGTCGTCGAAACCGTCCTTGTAGATATCCCAGCGGCGGGCTTGCACCAGCTCGTCCAGCAGCGCTGCCTCCCTTGCGCCGATGGCCGCACCTAGCGCCGTGGTGACTTCATGGGCACGTATCGGCTTGCCCTCCGCGATCTCTTCCAGCGCGTCGCGCCACCATTGCAGGCGCATTTCGGCGATCATCGGCTCTTGGGTCACCCATGGCGCGCGACTGACTTCGACATTCATCGCATAAAGCGGCCAGAGCACCTTCTGCGCCGTTTCCGTGCCCAGCTGTGCGGCGGAAAACCGTTCGGGATCAGCACGTTCCACCAAGGAGCGGCACGCCTCAAGAGACATGGGCGCCCTCTTGCACCAGCTTCCAGTTGATCGCGTCCAGCAGCGCCTCGAACGAGGCATCCACGATGTTTGGCGACACGCCCACTGTGGACCAGCGGCGACCCTTGCTGTCGGCGCTGTCGATGATGACGCGGGTCACGGCCTCGGTGCCGCCTTGGGTGATACGGACCTTGAAATCGACCAATCGCATGTCGTCGATCAGTGCTGAATACGGCCCCAGATCTTTCGCCAACGCCTTGGACAACGCGTTCACGGGGCCGCGGTCGGAGCCGGTCTCGTCCATGCTCTCCGACACCGATAACATCTTGTCTTTGCCCACTTTTACCACGACGACAGCCTCGGACAGACTGATCATCTTGTCGTATTTGTTCTTCCGCCGCTCCACCGTCACCTTGTAGCGTTTGACCTCGAAAAACTGTGGCAGTTGGCCTAACTCACGCCGGGCCAGAAGCTCGAACGAGGCTTGGGCGGTGTCGTAGGAATAGCCCTCGTCCTCGCGCTGTTTGATCACATCAAGAATGCGCGGCAAGGCATTGGTATCAATGTCTTTCAATCCCATTTCGGCAAGGCGTTTGCGCAGGTTGGACTGCCCTGCCTGATTGCTCATCGGGATGATGCGGGCATTTCCGACCAAAGCGGGGTCAATATGCTCGTAAGTCGTTGGATCCTTTAGGATTGCCGACGCGTGGAGGCCCGCCTTATGCGCAAACGCGGAGGCGCCCACATAGGGCGCGTGTTTGTTGGGAACGCGGTTCAGGATGTCGTCCAGCTTGCGGGAGGCCAGTGTCAGTAGATGCAGGTTTTCTGCTTTGACACCAATGGCATAGCGGGACTTGTAGGGTTCTTTCAGCAGCAGCGTCGGGATCAGGGAAGTGAGGTTGGCGTTGCCGCACCGCTCCCCCAGACCGTTAAGGGTGCCTTGGATGTGGCGCGCGCCTGCGTCGACGGCGGCCAAGGAGCCTGCGACGGCGTTGTCGGTGTCGTTATGGGTGTGGATACCAAGACGGTCGCCAGGGATGCCGCTGGCGATGACTTTCCCAACGATTTCTGTTACTTCCGCAGGAAGGGTGCCGCCATTGGTGTCGCACAAAACCACCAGCGCACCTGCGTTGAAGGCGGCGTGAATGCAGGACAGGGCGTAGTCGGGGTTGGACTTGTAGCCGTCGAAGAAATGCTCCGCGTCGAACAGGGCTTCGCGGGATTGGCTGACAATATGCTGAAAACTTTTTTCAATGTTTTCAACATTTTCGTCGAGAGTGATGCCGAGCGCGGTCTTCACGTGGAAGTCATGGGTCTTGCCGACAAGGCAAACGGCGGGGGTATTGGCATTCAGGACAGCGGCCAGAACGTCGTCATTCTCCGCCGAGCGGCCCGCGCGTTTGGTCATGCCGAACGCAGTCATGGTGGCGTTCGTCTTCGGCGCGTTCGAGAAAAATTCGCTGTCGGTGGGGTTTGCCCCCGGCCAGCCGCCTTCGATATAGTCGACGCCAAGCTGGTCGAGCATCTTGGCAATTTCGACCTTCTCAGGGGTCGAGAACTGCACCCCTTGCGTCTGCTGCCCGTCGCGCAAGGTGGTGTCGAACAGGGTGAGGCGTTCGCGCGTCAAAGTTCGGCCCCTCGATCACGTTCAATGGCCCATAGCAGGCTGCTATCAAATTTACCGTTAGGTTCCAACTCCACCCCGTCCTTCGACATTTTGACATCCACGCCAGCATTGGAAAGCTGCGCCTTGTAGTGATCTACAGCAGAGAAGTCTTTGGTTTCCATTGCTTTCTTACGTGCCGCACCAAACCAACGGGCTACGTCATGTAGCTTCGAAAGATCCGCACCATCGGCTGGGCCTTGCTCAACCCAATCTCCCAGTTCTTCCGTTAAAAATCCCATCGCTTGGGCAGATGCGAGCAAGTTGGTGACATCACCAGCGAGCGCCAGTTGTTGCAATTCTGCGAGCACACCATGGGTATTCAAGTCATCGTTTAACGGATTGAGAACCTGAGCAAGTGGTTTGCCTGCTGGAATTACACCTGCCGTCAGGGCCCGCCACTTCCGCAGCGTCTTCTCCGCCTCCTCCCGCTTCTTCTCCGTCCAGTCCATCGGCTTGCGGTAATGCGTGCTCAGCATCACAAACCGGATCACCTCGCCCGGCACGCCTTGGTCCAGCAAATCGCGCACGGTGAAGAAGTTGCCCAAGCTCTTGGACATCTTCTTGCCCTCGACCTGTAGCATCTCGTTATGCATCCAGACATTCGCGAAATCGTGGCCTGCGCATTTGCTTTGCGCGATCTCGTTCTCGTGGTGCGGGAAGGTCAGGTCGTTGCCGCCGCCGTGGATGTCGAACGCCGCGCCCAGCAGCTCGTAGGCCATGGCGGAGCATTCGATATGCCAGCCCGGACGGCCCCTGCCCCACGGGCTGTCCCAACCGGGCAGATCGTCGGAGGACGGCTTCCACAGGACGAAATCCATCGGGTCTTCTTTGTAGGGTGCCACCTCTACCCGCGCGCCGGCGATCATGTCGTCGACGGAGCGGCCGGACAGCTTGCCGTAGTCCTTGTAGCTGCGCACCTTGAACAGGACGTGACCTTCGGCGGCGTAGGCGTGGCCCTTGGCGATCAGGTCCTCGATCATCGCGATCATCGGCGCGATGTATTCGGTGGCGCGGGGCATGTCGGTGGGCTCTAAAGCGCCCAACGCGCCCATATCGTCTAGGAACCACTGGATCGTCTCGTCGGTGATCTCGGAAATCGGGCGGCCTGTCTGGGCGGCGCGGGCGTTGATCTTGTCGTCCACGTCGGTGAAATTGCGCACGTATTTGACGTTCTCCGCCCCGTATTCATGGCGCAGCAGGCGGTAGAGCATGTCGAAGACCAGCACGGGGCGAGCGTTGCCCAGATGGGCGCGCTCGTAGACGGTGGGGCCACAGACATACATTGATGCCTTGCCGTCTACGATTGGTTTGAAGACCTCTTTTTGCCGTGTCTTGGTGTTGTAGAGCTTGATCGTCATAGGAGCCTCGCGCGCGGGTGTTGCGGCGGGTTTAGCGAAACTGACCTGAGATGGAAAACGCAAAACGACCCGCCTGAGAAATCTCAGATGGTAATGCAGCAACAGATGAGTGTGCGTGTCGTCATCCGGCTTTGCTAGCAGGTCGGGCGGCATCGGTCGAGCATGGTTTTGCAGGCGATCACAAATTTCGATTTGACACGGGCGGCGCGGGCTGGCCCTTTCGGCAGATCATTGAGGGAGGCGTGCATGGATTTGTCGAACAGGATACAGGGGCTGACGGGCGGCGGTTCTGACGGGTGGGACGTGTTTTACAAAGCGCGGCGGATGATCGGCGCGGGCGTCAGCGTGACGGAGTTGACGCAAGGCGAGCATGATATCCGCACGGACCAAAGCATTCTGGACGCCATGTACCGCTCCGCCAGTGGTGGTAATACGGGGTACGCGACAGTCCCCGGCACGAATTCGATGCGCGATGCGGTGGCAGCACGACTGACTGCGCGCACCGGCGTGCATACCACACGCGACAATGTGTTGGTAACTCCGGGCGGACAGTCAGCGCTTTTCGCGTCGCATCATGCGGTGTGCGACGAGGGCGACGTGGCGCTCTATTGCGACCCCTATTACGCCACCTACCCCGGCACCTTGCGTGGCGTGGGGGCGATACCGCGTGCTGTTCCGTGCTTGCCGGAGAATGCGTTTCAGCCGACGTTTTCGGACATTGCGGAGAAATCCGCTGGCGCGAAATCGCTGCTGGTGAATACACCGAACAACCCCACGGGCGTGGTCTATTCGCGCGAGACCGTGGAGGGGATCGCGCGGGCATGTCGCGAGTATGACATGTGGTGCATCTCGGACGAGGTGTATGACACGCAGGTCTGGGACGGCACCCATATCAGCCCGCGCACGCTGGACGGGATGGCGGAGCGGACGCTGGTGGTCGGCTCCATGTCAAAGAGCCACGCGATGACGGGCAGCCGCATCGGCTGGATCGTGGCACCGGAAGACGTGGTGGAGAACCTGTTCAACCTGGCGACCCACACGACCTATGGTGTGCCGGGCTATATTCAGGACGCGGCGGTGTTTGCCTTGGGCGAAGGGCTTGCGCTGGAGGAGAAGGTCGCGGAGCCGTTCCGACGCCGCCGCGCCATTGGTCAGAACATTCTGGCGGAGCAGAACGTGGTGGGTTTGGTGCCGTCCGAAGGGGCCATGTATATGATGCTGGACGTGCGCAGCACGGGGTTGAGCGGTGAAGACTTTGCAGACAAGCTACTGGACGCGCACCACATTGCGGTGATGCCGGGCGAGAGCTTTGGCGCGTCGGCGGCAGGCCATGTCAGGGTGGCGATGACGGTTGAAGACAGCGCTTTCGAGGCGTCGCTGAAGACACTGGTGGGCTTTGCCAAGGAGTTGCAGCCATGAGTTTTCGTGAGATGCACAAACCGGGCGACCCGTTTATTCTGGCGAATGCTTGGGATGTCGGCTCGGCCAAGATGCTGGCGGCGTTGGGGGCGCAGGCGATCGGCACGTCGTCCGCCGCCCATGCGTTCACCTTGGGCAAGCCCGACGGCGGCAAGGTGGAGCGCGACGTGGCGCTGGCCCATGCGCAGGATTTAATCGCAGCGGTGGCTGTTCCCGTATCGGGGGACTTCGAGGATGGCTTTGGCGAAGCGCCGGAGACCTGCGCGGAGACGGTGCGGCTGTCCGGTGAGATCGGGCTGGCGGGGATTTGCATCGAGGACACTATAGAGGCGCCCCACCGCGTCTACGATTTCGATCTGGCCGTGGAGCGGGTGCGGGCCGCGTCCAGCGCCGCGCGGGCGCTGAAGGACGACTTCTTCTTCGTGGCGCGGGCTGACGGTGTGATGACAGGGGCCTACGATATTGACGAGGCAATCCGGCGCATCCGCGCCTTCGACGGCGCCGGTGCGGACGGGCTGTACGTGCCGATGCCCAAAAGCATGGACGACCTGAAACGGGTGATCGACGCGACGGACAAGCCGGTGAACGTGCTGGCGGCAGGGCGGTATTCCAAACACTCGCTCAAGGAATATGGAGCACTTGGGGCGGCGCGGATTTCGCTCGGCTCGGCACTGGCGCGGGCGACGCATCGGGTGATCCATGACGCGGCGCGCGACATGTTCGGCGCAGGCGATTTCACCACACTCGGCACAGGACTGTCGGGCGCTGAGGTGGACAAGCTGATTACATAAAAGCCGGAGCGTGGTGACGCTCCGGCTAACTTTTATAGACTACGCGACTGCGGTTTAGAACCGGAACGACCCGCGCAGGGTGAAGGTGTTGGCGTCGATGTCGTTACCAGCCACACTACCCACATCGTCAAACTGGTGGGTCAGGAATTCGCCGCCGACGGTGAAGCTCTCGGTCACCTTGTAGGCTGCGCCGAGGCCCAGGAACGGTCCGGATTCGTCACCAACGGAGGTGTCGGCGCGTGCCGCACCACCGGTTGCGTAAAGAAGCGTCCGGCCCATGTCGTAACCGGCGCGGATTTTAGCGCGGGCGACCGAGTCGATGCTGGCGGCACCGCCACCGAGGTCGATATCGGCTTTGTCATAATCCAGCTCGCCACCAAGTACGAAGCGGCCAAAATCGTAGTCGTAGCCCGCGTGGATACCGTAAAGGCTGTCATTGCCGTTCAGGGCTGGCACGCTGCTATCGGCATCGCCGTAGCCAAGCTGCGCACCGGCATAGAAACCGGTCCAGTCGCCGCCTGTGTTGGCGGGGGCGGGAACGGGAGCGTAGACGGGACGCTCCACAGGTGCGTCATCGAGATTGCCCGCAAAGGCCGCTCCGGCAAGGGAGGTTGCGGCGAGGCCTGCGATTGCGGTGCTGGTCAGAATGCGTTTCATGTTCTGCTCCTAGAGTTATTTCGATCGAACGTTCTCTTCACTGACGTTCACATAGAAAACGCCCGTCTTGGAGCACAGTTCCACCACGAAGTCCGGCTCAGCGAATAGTTGCACAAATGCGACAGGTGGCGGCGCGGCATAACGCCTATGCGCGCCAAAGGCTGCCACCACATCAAAGCTGGATAAAAGACGTTCATGGCGGCATCAGATCGCCTCAGAGGTCGAGTAAGGATTGATAATGCTGCGTTTTCTATTTGTTTTGGTGATGGCGTTGCTGCCGACAATCGCGCAGGCTCAGGAGAAACTGCCCTACCCCCAATACTACACCACCCTGACCAACGACTTCGCGGATATCCTCGCCCCGGAGGCGGAGGCGCAGATAAACGCCGTCCTGCAACAGGCCCGCGAGACGCGCGGGCGGGAAATGACGGTGGTGACCATCCGGTCGCGTAAGGACTACCTGCCCTCGGACAGCATCGAGAGTTTCGCCAAGGATTTGTTCAACGGCTGGGGCATCGGCAACGCGACGCGCAATGACGGAATATTGCTGCTGGTCGCCATGGACGACCGCGAAATGCGGATCGCGCTTGGTGCGGGCTACCCCGCGCGCCAGGACGGGATCGCGGCGCGGGTTATCCAGACCGAGATCATCCCCGCTTTCAAAGAAGGCCGCATAGCCGACGGCATATTGGCGGGCACAAGCGCGGCGCTGGCCCGCATCCAGCATCCCGACGACGTGCCTGCCGTCGAAACGACCCCGCAGATCGCCACCGCCCCGCGCATCATCGAACAGGCGCCAGAACCGCGGTCGGCGGGGATCGGGGCGCGGATCATGGAGTTCATAAACCGCAGCCCCATTCTGGCGCTGATGCTTGCCGCCCTTGCTGCGGTCGCCGGGTTCTTCGGCCTGCGGGGCATAAAGCGGTATCGCCCGCGCAAATGTCCGCAATGCGGCCAGATGATGCTGCGGCTGGGCGACGCGCAGGAGGACCAGTATCTGGACCACGGACAACTGGTGGAGGAGCGGATCAAGTCCAAGGATTACGGCGTCTGGTTTTGCACCAATGACGAGCATGTCACCGTGATCGGCTACCCCACGCTGTTCTCCAAGAGCAAGGCCTGCCCGGAATGCGGCTATCACACCTACGAGACCCAGCGGTTCGTACGCAGCCCTGCGACGACCACAAGCACGGGCGTGGCGCAGCTGGATCATAGCTGCGCCCATTGCAAGCACACCACCAGCGAGACGGTGTCGATCCCGATGGTGACCCAGTCCGACAACTCCAGCGGGTTTGGCGGCTCGTCCTCGTCGTCGTCATCCTTCGGGGGCGGCTCGTCTTCCGGAGGCGGCGCATCGGGCAGCTGGTAGCGTTTTGATGACGCAAACGGACCCGTTTGGCGCAAACAGGACAGCATAACGCTTTTCCGAGGCCAAAACTGGCAGCAGGGAGGACGCAAATGCACCAAGAGGGATGCATGACGGTTCTGGTGGTGCGCACAATCGGCGCACGACGCGGACGTGCAGCGCGGGGACGGCCGGCGCGGGGTTGAGCTTTACCCTGCCCTGTCCCTTATCCCTGAAAGCCTCCGATATGAACGATCAAACCTCCAGCCCTGCCCGCCGCTCCGGCGGCCGCGCCGCGCGCCGTGCGATGCGGGCCGCCCCGTTGAGTGCCGATAAACGCCCTGTTCGGGCAGGTTTGGAAGGCGGGCAGTTGCGGGTGCTCTCCGACGCCGATATTGCCCGCATCCACGAGGCCGCCCTGACGGCGCTGGAGCAGATCGGGCTGGCCGATGCGCCGGACACGGGCGTCGAGATACTGACCGGCGCGGGAGCGGTGTTGGGCGACGATGGCCGCATCCGGTTCCCGCGGGCCTTGGTGGAGGACATGCTGGCGGTGGCGTGCAAGGACATCACCCTGTGCGGACGCGGCCCGGCGAACGACCTGCACCTGACCGGCAAGAAGGTCCATTTCGGCACCGCAGGCGCCGCCGTGCATGTGGTTGATGTCGCGGGGCGCGACTACCGCGAAAGCACCGTGCAAGACCTGTTCCACGCGGCGCGGATCGCGGACCGGTTGGACAACATCCACTTTCTGCAACGCCCGATGGTGTGCCGCGATATTTCCGACAATTACGAGATGGATTTGAACACCATCTACGCCTGCTGCCGCGGCACCACCAAGCATGTCGGCACCTCGTTCACAGAGCCGGACTATGTCGCGGGGGCGCTGGAGTTGTTGCACATGATCGCGGGTGGCGAAGAGGCATGGCGGGCGCGGCCTTTCGTGTCGAACTCCAACTGTTTCGTGGTACCGCCGATGAAATTCGCCACCGAAGCCTGCCGCGTGATGGAGGAATGTATCAACGGCGGGATGCCGGTGCTGTTGCTGTCGGCGGGCATGGCAGGCGCAACCGCTCCGCAACCTGTGGCTGGCGCGATTGTGCAAGCGGTGGCGGAATGTCTGGCGGGCGTGGTCTATGTGAACGCCTTGAAGCCGGGGCATCCGGCGGTGTTCGGCACATGGCCGTTCGGCTTGGATTTGCGCACGGGCGCCATGTCGGTCGGATCGGGCGAGCAGGCGTTGTTGACGGCGGGCTGCGCCCAGATGCACCAGTTCTACGGTATCCCCGGCGGGGCCGCGGCGGGGGCGTCGGATTCCAAACTGCCGGACATGCAGGCGGGTTGGGAGCAGATGTGCTCCAACGTCATGGCAGGGCTGTCGGGGCTGAACATGGTCTACGAGGCGGCGGGGATGCACGCGTCTCTGCTGGGGTTCTGCCACGAGAGCCTCATCTTGGGCGACGACCTGATCGGGCAGGCCCTGCGTTGCGTGCGCGGCATTGAGGTGAGTGACGAAACGCTGGCGCTGGATGTGATGCGGGCAACATGCCTCGGCACGGGCGGAGCCAAGGGCGTCGGGCATTATTTGGGCGCGGAACAAACGCTGAGCCGGATGGAAAGCGACTACGTCTATCCCGGTTTGGGCGACCGGACTTCGCCCAAAGAATGGGCCGAGAAAGGCAAACCGGACCTACTGGAAAAGGCCACCGCGAAGAAAGAGTTCATATTGGCGGAGCGGTCTTTGGCGGAGTTTGACCCGGCGGTGGATGCCGCGATCCGGAGGCGCTTCAAGGTTCATCTGCCGCTTTAGCGCTGAACACAAATGAAACTTTCTGCGCCCTGCCCGCGTTATTTCGAAAATAACGGGAGGGACGACGTTGGAACCAGTCAGAATTTTGATGGAGCAGTTGGAGTCTATCGCACGCTCCTCCATCGCGATATTGCCGCAACTGGCCGTTGCTCTGCTTGTCATTATCATCACCTGGCTGGTGGTCAAAGTCGCCGTCGCCCTCCTCCGTAAAGCGCTTGATCGCAGCCGCCTGCGCCCGAGCCTGAAGGAGGTTTTCACGCTTCTCATGTCCATTTTCGTATGGGCTATGGGAATCATGATCGCCGCCGTAATCCTGTTTCCGGGGCTGACGCCTGCCAGTATTCTGGCAGGCCTTGGTATCGGCTCGGTCGCCATCGGGTTTGCCTTCAAGGATGTGTTCGAGAACTTTCTGGCGGGCATCATCATCCTGTTCCGCCGCGAGATGCGCATCGGGGATTTCATCGAATGCGAGGATATCGAAGGTAAGGTCGCCCGCATCGCTATCCGCGAAAGCCATATCCGCCAGACCGACGGGCAGCTTGTGATCGTGCCCAACGCGCTGCTGTTCAAAAACCCCGTCACCATCCGCACCGATCAGGACCTGCGCCGTGTCACCGTCATCTGCGGCGTGGCCTATGATGTGGATGTGGACGAGGCGCGGTCGGTCATTGCGGATGCGGTGGCGTCATGTTCGACCGTTTCGCAAGACGACAAGCCAATCCAGATCTTCGCGCAGGAGTTCGGATCGTCTTCGATCAATTTCGAGGTGACATGGTGGACCGGCTCCAAGCCGGTGGACACGCGCCGCTCGAAAGATGAGGTTGTGGCCAAGGTCAAGCGGGCGCTGGACGATGCAGGCATCGAGATCCCGTTCCCCTACCGCACGCTGACCTTCAAGGAGCCTTTGCCGCTTATGGGACAATCGGAAAAAGACGACGCATAAGACGCGGCGTTGCTGAAACGTCTGCTTTCAGCGTATTTCTGGAGGATCAATTCCGGAAAGAGCCGCCATGAAACCAGAGACCCCCAGCTTTCAGCCCCCCGAGGATGCGCAGGAGCGGCGGCGCGTGGCACCCGTGATATGCTACCCGCCGGACGCCCTGCCCGCGCCGGATATTGCGGCCCTGTCAAAGCTGCGGGACGGGGCCGAAAGATGCGCAAGCGTGACGGTTCCACCCAGAGATGCCGCGTGCATCGACGTGAAAGCGGGGCAGTTTTTCCGCATCCTGTCGGTGGACGGGCCGCAGGTGGGCGATCTGAACCTGTGGAGCAAGGATGATCTGACCGAGCGGTTCTATTCCGGCAAGACGCGGGCGCTGCATGGCACGCATCTGTCCACCGGCGACCGCATGTGGTCCAGCTTCCCGCATATGAGACCGATGGGCACAATCACCGCCGACACGCTGGACTGGTACGGATTCGACGCCTTCGGCGGCTCGGTCCATGATGTGATCGGGACGCGCTGCGATCCCTATACGGGGCGGCTGCTGTCCGGCACCGACTACCACCATTGTTGCCATTCCAACCTGACGCGGGCCTTGGCGGGACATTGCGACCTGCCGCTGGACGCGGCGGAGGCTCATGTGCATGACGTGCTGAACGTGTTCATGTGCACCGGCTTCACCCGCGACACAGGGCAGTATTTCATGAAGGCCAGCCCGGTGCGGCCCGGCGACTATCTGGAATTCTACGCGGAGATCGACCTGATCGTCGGCCTGTCCGCCTGCCCCGGCGGGGACTGCTCGGCGGAGCATTCGTCGGACAGTGCCGCGTGCTATCCCCTGCTTATCGAGGTTTTCAACCCCGGCAAGGCGGCACGGGCAGCGCATAGGAAGCCCGCGCCGTCAGGCTATGACCGAAGCCACGGGGCCGGTTAGCGCGGCAGCGCCGCAGCGTCTTTGGCCAGCTTGGTGATCGCGTCCCAGTCGCCTGCCTTGACCTTGTCGGCAGGTGCGACCCATGAGCCGCCTGCACAGATAACGTTCGACAGGCTCAGGTAGTCGGTCGCGTTGGACGGGCTGACGCCGCCTGTCGGACAAAAGCTGACCTGTGGGATCGGCGCGCCAATGGCCTTGAGGGCGGGCGCGCCGCCACTGGCCTCAGCGGGGAAGAACTTCAGCATGGTGTAGCCGCGTTCCAGCAGGCGCATGGCCTCGGACGCGGTGGCGGCGCCGGGGAGCAGGGGCAGGCCCGCTTCCTCGCAGGCGTCGAGCAGGCGGTCAGTGGCGCCCGGCGAGACGCCGAATTTTGCGCCAGCGTCGATAGCCGCATGAACATCTTCGGGCGTCAGCAACGTGCCAGCGCCGACGACGCCGCCGTCGACCTTGGCCATTTCCGCGATAACTTCGAGCGCGGCGGGCGTGCGCAAGGTAACTTCCAACGCGGGCAAGCCGCCTGCGACAAGTGCTTGCGCCAAGGGCTGCGCATGGGCTGCGTCATCGACCACCAAGACGGGGATGATCGGGGCGAGCTCGCAGATTTCGCGGGCAAGTTGGCTGGCGTGGAGTGGGGTCATCTGAGATCGTCCTTCGTGGCAAGCCGGAGGAGCCTCCGGCGGGAATATTTATAAAGCAATGAAGCGGGTCAGACCACCACCCCTGCCCCCTCGGCGGCGATACCGGCGGTCTGGCGAAAGATCGAGAACAGTTCGCGACCGACACCGTGCGAGTTGTCGTCGAGATCGGGCGTGGCCGCGGTGCGGGCGTCGACGCCCTCGGTCAGCACCTCCAGCGTGCCTTTCGTGGCATCAAGGCGGATCACGTCACCATCCTGCAGCTTGCCGATGAGGCCGCCATCAACCGCCTCGGGGCAAACATGGATGGCGGCGGGCACCTTGCCGGACGCGCCGGACATGCGGCCATCGGTGACCAGCGCCACCTTGAGGCCGCGATCCTGCAACACGGCCAGAACCGGCGTCAGCGCGTGAAGCTCTGGCATGCCGTTGGATTTGGGGCCTTGGAAGCGGACGACGACGATGGTGTCGCTGGTGAACTCACCCGCCTTGAAGGCATCTTTCACGGCTTCCTGCGAGTGGAAGATGCGGGCGGGGGCCTCGACGATATGACGCTCGGGTGCTACGGCGGAGACCTTGATGACGCCGCGACCCAGATTGCCGGTGAGTTGCTTCAGGCCCCCCTCGGGCGCGAAGGGATCGGACGCAGGCCGCAGGATGCGGTCGTTTTGCGTCTCGCGCGGGGTGTCTTCCCAAGTGAGTTTTCCGTCGCGCAGCTTGGGGTCTTGCGCATACCGCGCGATCCCGTCACCGATCACGGTGCGGGTGTCGGGGTGCATGAGACCTGCGTCGAGAAGCTCGCCGATCATGTAGGTCAGGCCGCCCGCCGCGTGGAAATGGTTCACGTCGGCCAACCCGTTGGGATAGACACGCGCCATCAAAGGCGTGGCATCCGAGATGTCGGACAGGTCTTGCAGATCGAGGATCACGCCCGCGGCGCGGGCCATGGCGATGATGTGGATCACCAGATTGGTGGAGCCGCCGGTGGCCATCAGCCCGACAAGGCCGTTGACGAAGGTTTTTTCGTCGAGGATGTCGCAAACGGGGGTGTAGTCATTGCCGAGGGCCGTGATTTCGAGCGCGCGCTTGGCACCGTATCTGGTCAGCGCCTCGCGCATTTCGGTGCCGGGATTGACGAAGCTGGCGCCGGGCAGGTGCAGGCCCATGAACTCCATCAGCATCTGGTTGGAGTTGGCGGTGCCGTAAAAGGTACAGGTGCCGGGGGAATGGTAGGAGGCCATTTCAGCCGCCATGAGCGCGTCGCGGCCTACCTCGCCTGCGGCGAATTTCTGGCGGACCTTGGCTTTCTCGTCATTGGGCAGACCCGATGGCATGGGGCCAGCGGGCAGGAAGATGCCGGGGATGTAGCCGAAGGTCGCGGCGGCGATGACGAGGCCCGGAACGATCTTGTCGCACACGCCAAGATAGACGGCGGCATCGAACGTGTTGTGGCTGAGGCCGACGCCAGCGGCCAGCGCGATCACGTCGCGGGAGAACAGGGACAACTCCATCCCGACTTGCCCTTGGGTGACGCCGTCGCACATGGCAGGCACCCCGCCAGCGACCTGCGCCGTGCCGCCATTGGCGCGGGCAGTGGCCTTGATCAGATCAGGGAAATCCTTGAACGGCTGATGGGCCGAGAGCATGTCGTTATAGGCGGTGATGATGCCGATATTGCCGCCCTGCCCTTCCAGCATCGGGGCCTGGTCCTCCTCCATCGCCGCGTAGGCGTGGGCCTGGTTGCCGCAAGTCAGATGGGCACGGCGCGGGCCTTCTTCGGCGGCCTGACGCATACGGGCCATATAGGTGCTGCGGCTGTCCTTGGAGCGGGCAATGATCCGCTGGGTGACGTCTTGGATTGTGGCGTTGAGCTGCATATCGACCTCCGTAGGTTAAATATGACATACGCTCGTTAGCGCTAACAGTCCAGTGTAATATCGCCGCAATCCGACAGAAGCGGGCACCCGCGCTCAATCGGGCGGCTGGCGCTCCGACTTTTTGAGGATGCCTGTCTCGACAAGATCGCGAAGCAGCCCCTTGATGGCGCTCTTCAGGCGCACCGGGTCCTCCTCGGGAAAAAGGAACCGGAACTCGGCCACCACCTCCTTGCGCGTCGCGGGCGTATCGAGCAGCCGCCAGAGCGCCGAAGCAGTTTCGTTCAGGTGATGGATCCGACCGCCTTCTTCGTCAATGAGGAATATCTGCCCTTCCAACTGTCGCACATCCAACCATTCGTTCTGTCGCAGCAATCTGGCCATTCATGCACCGCCGCCGTAAGTTTCCGCGATACATTGGGCCGCCTGTCCCACATCGCTGAACTCCAGCGTCCGCAGCTCCGCGCGGTCCATGAGCGCCGACATCTCGTCAAAGATCAGGGTCGGCGATAGATGGGTCGCGAAGTTCTGATCGATCATCCTGGCCAGAGTTTCGGCCCTCCCTGCAGGGAGGAGGCGTGCGGACACGGGGGCATCGCTGCGGCGCAATAGCACAATGGCGCGGATCGGTGCCGTGGTACCGAACGCGGCCAACTCGGAAGGTCTGAAGTTGATGTAGGCGGCATATCGATCCGCCAGCCCCATGCGGCGGTCTACAAACCGGCTGTGGTCCGGCGAGATATTTTCCGGCAAGGGCAGTCGCAACCGCGGCAGGATACCCATGGCGAGCCCGTCGTTCCCCCCCAGTTCTATGGGCAGTACATCGTCACAGAAGATCTGGTATCCGCGCAAGGCCAGTTCGGTCACCAAGGTCGACTTGCCGGCCTTCTTGCCGCTGGGAAAGATCACCAGTCCCCCACCGACCCTGACGGCGGCGCAGTGCAGGCAGAACTGGTTGGTGAACTCAAGTGCGTGCCAGTCCAGAAAGCGGTAGTGGAAGTCAGCGACCCCATCCATGACTTTTCGAGGCCCGCGCGGTGACCAATCGTCGGGTGGGGGCAGACGCTCTGACTGCCATTGAAACCTGCCATCGCGCTTGCTGAAGCGGATGATCGGCGGCGGCGTACCCTGCTCAGACACCTCTCGGACGTGCCAGCCGCGCAGGATTGATTTGAACCCCTCAAGCAGATCGTCGCAATCGTCGAACTCAACCAATGACGCGTAGGGGCCAAAATGCACCAGCCGAGCCGGGAGGGTGTCGCTAGAAATTGCTACCATGACATTCCTGTAATCCTGACCGGCACCATAACAAATGGCCCCCAGATGACGAGGGCCATTCTGACTTATGCCAAGCCATTGCGGAAAGGTCAGATAATGTCGACACTCTCCTTACAGCACGCGCTATTTGCGTGACTTGTTGGACTTACCTGACTTGTTGGATTTGCCCGACTTGTTGGACTTACCCGACTTGTTGGATTTACCCGATTTGTTGGACTTACCCGACTTGTTGGATTTACCCGACTTGTTGGATTTACCCGACTTGTTGGACTTGCCCGACTTGTTGGACTTGCCCGACTTGTTGGATTTGCCCGACTTGTTGGATTTGTCGGGGTCGTCCGGGGTCCCGGGATCCTCGATTGCCCGGGCCTCACTCACTGTGGTCATGGTTGGAATGACGAAAATCGCCGCTCCGAGACCAAGCCTTTGAAGCGCGCCGCGGCGCGTCAAGAACTCGTCGGTCAAGAATTTGTCGTCGTTAGATTTCTTTGTCATAACTTCCTCTCCTTAATACGCTGTCCTGCCGCCCGTTTTCTGCAGGCGAACCCGACTACATTGACGTAGCGTCAAGATAAAAGCAACGGGTAAGCAACTCGCCATGGTGCCGACGGGCCTGATGCGTATTGACGGAGCAGAAATAGATCCCCTGCGAGCGGTTGAAAACTGGCACAACACCGGCCCCACGGCTATCGCTGTCGCTGGTCAAGCGGTCACAGGCTTGAAGACCAGGGATGTGCCGTTGATGCAGTGGGTCTGGATGCCCTCGACGATGAGGAAGTGGCCCAAGTGACTGCCACAGCGGCGGCAATGTATCTCGGGCGTCGCGGCGTAGCCCGCGGCCATGTCGCCGTATTCGGTCACCACACCGTCGATACCCATCAGCACGTTATTGGGGATGGCGTGGTAGAAAAAGGCCCAGCCTTTCTCAAGAACGACTTTCCAGCTCCCGTCAAAGCTGGGCAGGTCACAGCCCCTGCAATGATAGGTGCCTTCATCGGTCTTGTTCCAAAGAGGGCTGGTTTTTTGCTTCTCGGTCTTGCCCTCGCGCAAGATGGCGTATTCGAGGGGGTTAAGCCGCTCACGCCATTCGGCGTCGGTGCGGGTGATTTCGTATTCAAAGGTCGACCCGCCCTCGGAGTCGAGCGCGAGCGCACTGGACGAAGTGCCCGCCGTCAGCGCGGCGGCGCTGGAATAGGCGAAAAAGCGGCGGCGGTTCAGTGAGGTATTGATTATCGACGGCATGGCAATTCCCTTCCGGTATGCGCGCCCTGCACACGCCATGCAAAGACAGTGGCAGACCACGAAGTTTCAGGTAAGACGGCGCGCCTTAGTCAAAGGGCGCACCGTCTGCATTGGGCTCAGTTGTTCATTTCGGCAGCGCTGTCGCTTTCCATCAGCTTCATTTGAGCCGCAAGGATTTGCTTGCGCGATACGGTGTCCGACGAGAAGAATGCCTCGCGCTCGGCGGCACTCATATTGCCCAGTGCAAAGCGCATCTGCGCAGCATCGACATCGCCCATGGAGCTGTCGTTCAGCATGATCTCGGCGGCGGAATTATTGCTCATGGCCAGCAGCTCTGCGACGCTTGGCGCATGACCATCAGCAAAGGATGGCGCGGCCAGAGCGATGGCAGCAGCGAAAGTAATGATGGGAAGTTTCATGGATCGGCTCCAGTTTGAAAAAATGTTGTGTCGGGATGACAACAACAGGCTAGCGCGCCGCGGCGCACCTACCCAATCACTCTGGATGACAGTGTAGTTTCTTGGCGGAACAGGACGTTACCCGACCACTTACGCAGGGTTAACCAAGCCGCACCCGCGTCCGTGACTATAAGTCAGCAATTGCGCTGAAATGTTACAGACAAAATCCTACCGATAGAGCAGCGATTTGCCGTCCGTGAAAAGATGCACCTTGGACGGGTCGGCGGTCATGTTCACCACCTTGCCGCGCACATCGGTGTGGATACCTTGCAGCTTGGCGATGACCGGCTCGTGTTCCGGCGCGGATTTGGCGAAGTAGAGCTGCGTCACTTCCCCCAAAGCCTCGACGATGGCGACGGTGCCTGCATATGCGTAGTTGTCGCCGTCGGTCTCAACCATGTCCTCGGGGCGGATGCCGACATTGACTTTCAGTCCCATGTCATCGGCGTTGGTCGGAATATTGGCGGTGATGGTGCCCTTGCCTTCGGGCAGCGCCACGGTGGTCACCTTGCCGGTCCCGACAATCTCGCCCGCCAGCAGGTTCATCGCGGGGGAGCCGATGAACTGCGCGACGAACTCGTTTTCCGGGGTCTCGTACAATTCAAGCGGGGAGCCGACCTGCGCGATGCCCTTGTTCGCCAACACCACGATGCGCGAGGCGAGCGTCATCGCCTCCACCTGATCGTGTGTCACGTAGATCATGGTAGAGTTCGGCATCGACTCTTTAAGCTGCGCAATCTCGATGCGGGTGGCGACGCGCAAGGACGCATCCAGGTTGGAAAGCGGCTCGTCGAACAGGTAGACCTTCGGGTCGCGCACGATGCTGCGCCCGATGGCGACGCGCTGACGCTGACCGCCGGACAGCGCCTTGGGCAAGCGGTCGAGGTAGTCGTCCAGTTGCAGCACCTTGGCCGCGCGGTTCACTGCCTCGTCAATCTCGGACGGGGTTTTCTTGGCCAGCTTCAACGCGAACGCCATGTTGTCGCGCACCGTCATATGCGGGTAGAGCGCGTAGCTTTGGAACACCATGGCGATGCCACGTTGCGCGGGGGGGACGTCGTTCATCACCTCGCCGTCGATCTGCAACTCGCCGGCGGTGATTTTCTCCAGCCCCGCGATCATCCGCAAAAGCGTGGACTTGCCGCAACCTGACGGGCCGACGAACACGATCAGCTCGCCCGTGGTGATATCGAGGTTGATGTCTTTCAGGACCTCGACCGAGCCGCCATAGGTCTTGCCGACATCCGTGAGTTTCAGGTCTGCCATGGTCGTTCCCTCCCCTTTACCGTTGCAGCGCGAAGCATGGCTGCCACGGCCCTAAATGTAGTCGTCCGTCCGACGCCGCACCGGTGGAGCCAAGCTCCGTCCCGATAGCCACCCAATTACCCGCAGGCATGTCCAGCGTGGAGGGCGTGTCCGACAGGTTGAAGGCGCAGAAGATGGTCTGGCCCTTGTAGCTGCGTGTGAAGCTGAGCACGTCGCCTTGCGCCATCAGGTTTGCGTGGCTGCCCTTCACCAGCGCCGGATGCGTGCGGCGGAAGGCCAGCGCGCGGCGGTAGTGGTGCAGCGGCGCGGCGGGATCATGTTCCTGGGTCTCGACCGAGCGCATCACATGGTCGTGGCTCACCGGCAACCAAGGTTGTGCTGCGGAGAAACCGCCATTCTGGTTGGACGGCTCCCAGACCATCGGCGTGCGGCAGCCGTCGCGGCCTTTGAACTCCGGCCAGAACTCGATGCCATAGGGGTCTTGCAGGTCCTCGAAGGCCACATCGGCCTCGGGCAGGCCCAACTCTTCGCCCTGATAGAGGCACAGCGAGCCGCGCAGGGCGATCATCATCGTGGTGTAGCAGCGATGTGCGGCGGGCGTCAGGTTCCAGCGGGTCGTGTGGCGGATCACGTCATGGTTGGAGAACGCCCAGCAGGCCCAGCCATCAGGCGCGGCCGCGTCCAAACGCGTCATGGTTTCCACAACGCGGGATGCGGTCAGCTTCTCGGCGGAGAGGAACTCGAACGCGTAGCACATATGCACATGGTCATCGCCCGCAGTGTACTCGCCAAGAAGTTCCAAGCCGCGCTGCGCGTCACCGACCTCGCCCACCGACGTCGTCGCGGGGTACTCGTCCAGCAACGCGCGGTAGCTTTTGAGGAAGGCGAGATTTTCGGGCTGGTTCTTGGAATACAGGTGCTCCTGATGGTTATACGGGTTCACCGACGGCGCAATGGTGGCGTTGCGCTTTTCGGGCGGCAGCGCGGGGTTGTCGCGCAATTCCTTGTCGGCGAAATAGAAGTTGATCGTATCCAGCCGGAAACCGTCCACGCCACGATCCAGCCAGAAGCGGGTCACGTCCAGAAGCGCGTCCTGCACCTCCATATTGTGGAAGTTCAGGTCGGGTTGCGAGACGAGGAAGTTGTGCAAATAATACTGCTCGCGCCGCGCGTCCCAGTGCCACGCGGGGCCACCGAAGATCGACAGCCAGTTGTTGGGCGGCGTGCCATCGGGCTTGGGGTCGGCCCAGACATACCAGTCGGCCTTGTCGTTGTCGCGGCTGGCGCGGCTTTCCTGAAACCACGGGTGCTGGTCGGAGGTGTGCGACAGCACAAGGTCGATCATCACCTTCAGCCCGCGCTCATGCGCGGCCTCGATCAGTGCATCGAAATCACTGAGCTGGCCGAACATCGGGTCAACGTCGCAATAATCGCTGACGTCATAGCCGAAATCTTTCATAGGCGAGGTGAAGAACGGCGAAATCCAGATCGCATCCACGCCAAGCGAGGCGATATAGGGAATGCGAGAGACGATGCCGAGCAGATCCCCCACCCCGTCGCCATTGCTGTCCTGAAAGCTGCGCGGGTAAATCTGGTAGATCACCGCCCCGCGCCACCAGTCCTTGTCGGCGGCAGAAGCGGCTTTCAGCTTGGGGTCCATTTTCGTCATGGGGTTCGTATCCTATTTGACGGAGCCGGCCAGCAGACCGCGCACCAGATAGCGTTGCATTGTGAAGAAGACGATCAGCGGCACGGCGATCGAAATGAAAGCCGCAGCTGCAAGAATACCCCAGTCGCCACCCTTGGACCCCAGCAGGTCATCGGCGATCTTGACGGTCATGACCCACGATTCCGAGTTCGACGGCAGGAACACCTTGGCCACCAGCAGATCGTTCCATGTCCACAGGAACTGGAAGATGGCGAAGCTGGCCAGCGCGGGGAAGCTCAGCGGCAGCACGATCTTGGTGAACACCTGAAAGTCCGTGGCCCCGTCAACCTTGGCGCTCTCGATAATGTCGCGCGGCAGGCCGACCATGTAGTTTCGGAGCAGGTATATGGCGAGCGGCAGTCCGAAGCCGGTATGCGCCATCCAGATGCCAAGGAAGCTCTGCCCGATGCCCACCTTGTTGTGCAATGTCAGCAGCGGCACCAGTGCCAGTTGCAGCGGCACGACCAGCAGGCCGACGACCAGCGCGATCAGGAAGCCGCGCCCTTTGAAATCCATCCATGCCAGCGCATAGGCGGCGAAGGCCGCGATCAGGATCGGGATGATTGTGGCCGGAATGGTCACCGTCAGCGTGTTGATGAACGCGCGGTCCATGTTGTCCGACGCCATAATGGTCCGGTAATTGTCCAGCGAGAAATCCGGCGGCGACGCGGCGGCAAAGTAAATCGACGGGTCGCGGGTGATCTCCTCCGGTGAGGTGTAGATATACGAGCCATCCGATTGCACCGTCAGGGTGCGGTCGCGGGTCAGCTGTGCCGTCTCTCCCGCCTTGAACTCGGTCGGTGCGGCGCGCTTGCCGCCGAAGCGGGACACTTTGCCGGAGCCTTCGCCGAACACATTGCCGGTGATGGTGTTCACCCCGCCATCCGCCGTGGCGTCGTCTGCGGGGGCCTTGACCTGATAGTTCTCCGACACCGGGAACGGAGACAGCCACCAGCCCGTCGCGCTGATCTGGTCGCGGTCGCGGAAGGAAGACACCAGCAGGCCCACGGTCGGGATAAGCCACAACACGACCAGCAACACGACCGAGATATTCACGGCCCACGAGAGGGAGGATTTGGTTCCGGCGATGTTGTCCATTACTTCATCTCCTGACGGGCTTGGCGGATGTTCCAGATCATAACCGGCAGCACGATAATCATGATCACGAAGGCCACCGCCGTGGCGCGTCCGTCATCGCGGAACATGTAGGCCATCATGTAGCTGGGCAGGATTTCCGTGCCGAAATTGCCGCCGGTCATGGTGTAGACGATGTCGAACACCTTCAGCACAAGGATGGTGATGGTGGTCCAGACAACGACGATGGTGCCCATGATCTGCGGCACCTTGATCTTGAAGAATATCTGGAACGGGTTGGCGCCGTCGATGATGGCGGCCTCGATGGTCTCCTCGGGGATGCCGCGCAGGGCGGCGCTGAGGATCACCATGGCAAAGCCCGTTTGTATCCACACAAGGATGAACATCAGGAAAAAGTTGTTCCAGAACGGCAGTTGCAGCGGGTCCAGCGGGGCCGCACCAAACACGTCACGAATGGCGTTAATCAGGCCGATATCGGGGTTGTTTGCGTAGACGAATTTCCAGATCAGCGACGCGCCCACGAAGGAGATCGCCATGGGCATGAAGATCAGCGACTTGGCGATGTTGCCCCATGACAGCCGGTCGGTCAGCTGCGCGACCAGCAGGCCAAGGAAGGTGGCGGAGGCGGGCACCACCAGCACCCACAGGAAGTTGTTGAGTAGCGCGGTCTGGAAGCCGTCATCGCCGAACATGGTCGTGTAGTTGCCGAAACCTATGAACTCGTCCCCGCTGCGGTTGAACAGCGAGCGGTAGAAGGAGCCGACCACCGGATAGACCAGATACAGCCCCAATGCGGCGAGCGCGGGAAACAGGAACAGCCACGGGCGCACCATATTGGCGCGATTTATGTTCTTGCCGGGGTTCTTAGCCTGGGTCGGGAAGATGACCTTATCGAGGATCAGGTTCGACGCGTAGAAGTAGCCCACGCAGCCGCCCACGCCGATAAGGATGGTGAGCATACCTTGGATCAATGGTGACATGGCGCGGTCCTTCGATAAGGGGAAGCGGTCGGGCCGCGAGGGATCACGCCCCTCGCGGCTATTGCTTTAGCGTTTACTGAATCGCGTCCCAGCGGTCCTGAATGCCCTTCGCCACCTCGGCGGCGTCAGCACCGGTGACGTAGTCGACCATGCCGGTCCAGAACGCCCCTGCCCCGATCTCGCCCGGCATCAGGTCGGACGCGTCAAAGCGGAAAGTCGTCGCATTCAGCAGGATGTCACCCTGCGCCTTGAGGCTCTCGCTCTCGTAGGCGTCGGTGTTCACGCCTGCATGTGGCGTCAGGAAGCCGCCTTGTGCCATCCACATCTCATGCGCGATGGGCAGCTTCAGAAAGTCGATGAACGCATTTGCCGCGTCGGACGGGTTGGTGATCGCGAACAGCGTCCCTGCCCCCAGCACCGGCTTGCCCAGATCCTTGCTCTCATATGCGGGGAAGTAGAAGAAATCCACGTCCTGCCCCATTTCGGTGCCTTCAGGGAAGAAAGCCGGAATGAAAGACGCCTGACGGTGCATATAGCATTTCGGCGGAATCTCGAACAAACCGCCCGGGCTGTCGCGGAAGTCGGTAGAGGCCACAGCCGCAGCACCACCGTCCACATAGTCGTCATTGCGGGCAAACGCGCCGAATTCCTCTATCGCGGCGATCACTTTGGGGTCGTCAAACTTCAGCTCGTTGGCAACCCATGCGTCATAGTCTTCGGGCGAGTTGGTGCGCAGCATCATGTCCTCGACCCAGTCGGTCGCGGGCCAGCCGGTGGCCGCACCCGACCCCAGACCGATACACCATGGCGTGCCGCCATCCTCGACGATCTGGTCGGTCAGTGCCTTCAGATCCTCCATGGTTTCGGGGATATCATAGCCGCTTTCGTCAAAGGCCTCGGGCGAATACCAGACCAGCGACTTCACATCCACGCGGTAGAACATGCCATACAGCTCGTCTGCGCCATCCGCGTTGGCGTAGGTCCCCAGATCGACCCAAGACTGACCGGCGGCGAAGTTGTCGCGGACCCACTCGGCGGTGCCGTCAGGCAGCGGGGTCAGCAGGCCCTGGCTCGCCATGTCGGCGGCAAGACCGGGTTGCGGGAACACGGCAAGGTTCGGCGCGGAGCCGGAGCGTGCGGACACCACGATATCCTGCTCGAAGCTGTCGGAGCCGGAATAGCTCGCCGTGGCCCCCGTGGCCTCGTTGAAATAGGCGAGGATCTTTTCGACCTTTTCCTTCTCATTGCCGGTCCACGGTCCCGTAATCGTCACCGTCTGGCCCGACAGGTCGGTCGCGTCTGCATAGGCGTTATAGCTGTCCCATGTGAAGTCGCCGCCTTCCATGCCAAAGGCGAGATGGCCATCCGCGAACGCTGCGGCGCTGCTCAGCGCGACAATGGCGGCCGAGGTGTATAGAGTAGATTTCATGAGTTCCTCCCGGTTTCGGCGTGTGCTTCGCCGTAAATATCTAACGCGCCGGAGAATCGTTTTCCAAAGCGCTTTGGATATCTGCAAAAGTGAAGCAGCAACGTTCCTCTGTCAACAAATCCCGGAGGCGAGGTAATGTTTTCCTTATCTTTTCTGCGCCTGCACAGTAAATTTCCGCGATGCGGCGTTGACTTTGTGCTTTGACCACTGTTGCAACTGTCCTTAAGAATTAAGGAAAAGCTCAAAGCGCTTTGACAACCATTCAGGGATTGGCCACGATGAATTTGCGAGAACTGTCAGACCTGCTTGGCTTGTCCCAGACAACGGTCAGCCGCGCGTTGAACGGCTATCCTGAAGTCAGAGAAGCCACCCGCAAGCGCGTAGCAGAGGCCGCGAAGGCCCACAATTACCACCCCAATACCCGCGCCAAAAGCCTTGCCACGGGCCGCACCATGTCAATCGGCCATGTGATTCCGCTGTCTAGCCAGCATGAAATGGTAAATTGCGTGTTCTCCGACTTCATCGCCGGCGCGGGCGAGTCCTATGCACGGCGCGGCTACGATATGCGTGTCTCCGTCGTTGACGATGCCGAGGAGGCGGAAGCCTATATGCGTCTGGCCCAAACCGGCAAGGTGGATGGCGTGATCGTCCACGGCCCGCGCCTTGATGACGAGCGTATCCCCTTGCTGCACAACCTTGGTCTGCCCTTCGTGGTGCATGGACGCTCCACCAATTGCGAGACGCCCTATAGCTGGCTCGACGTCAACAACCGCTCCGCCTTCCGGCGCGCCACGGATTTCCTGCTTGATCTGGGGCACAGGCGCTTCGGGCTGGTCAACGGCATCGAGGAGATGGACTTCGCCCACCGCCGCCGCGACGGCTATACCAGCGCGTTGCAGGACCGTGGCATCGTCGTCGACCCCGCGCTCACCCACGCCTTCGAGATGACGGAGCCGTTCGGCTACGCCAAGACCTGCGAGATGCTGGACGGGGACGCACCGCCCACAGCGATCATCGCCTCCTCGCTCATTCCCGCTTTGGGTGTGCGCAGGGCGGTCGAGGAACGCGGGCTGGTCATGGGAAAAGACGTCTCGATCATCTGCTTTGACGACGCGCTGTCTTACTTGCCCAACGGTGCCGGATCACCGATTTTCACCGCCACCCGGTCCTCGGTCCGCGACGCCGGACGGCGCTGCGGCGAGATGCTGATGGACCAGATCGAGGGCCAGACCACCGACCCCGTGCACGAGCTATGGGAGGCGGAGCTGGTCGTCGGCGGCTCCACCGGCCCTGCCCCTATGGCGACATGATGGATCATAAACGCTCCGACTTCCCCGACGGCTTCCTGTTTGCCGCGGCGACCTCCGCCTACCAGATCGAAGGTCACAGCTTCGGCGGTGCGGGGCGCACCCACTGGGACGACTTCGCCGCGACGCCGGGCAATGTGGTTCGCGCCGAAAACGGCGCTGTCGCCTGCGACCACTACCACCGCTACACGCAGGATCTGGACCTGATGGCGGCGATGGGGCTGGACGCCTACCGCTTTTCGACCTCATGGGCGCGGGTCATGCCGGAGGGGCGCGGAACGCCCAACCCGCAAGGCTTGGATTTCTACGACCGCCTCGTCGACGCCATGCTGGAGCGCGGCCTGAAGCCCATGGCCACGCTCTACCACTGGGAGCTGCCCTCGCCGCTGGCCGACCTTGGCGGCTGGCGCAATCCCGACCTGCCCAAATGGTTCGCCGACTACACCCGCGTCATCATGGACCGTATCGGGGACCGCATGTTCTCGGTGGCGCCGATCAACGAGCCGTGGTGCGTCGGCTGGCTCAGCCACTTCCTTGGCCACCACGCCCCCGGCCTGCGCGACATCCGCGCCACGGCCCACGCAATGCATCATGTCCTGTGCGCCCATGGCCGCGCGGTGGAGGTGCTGCGCGACTTGGGCGTCTCCAATGTCGGCGCGGTCTGCAACTTCGAATTCGCCCACCCCGCAACGGACAGCGATGCCGACCGCGACGCAGCGGCGCTCTATGACGGTTATTACAACCGCTTCTTCCTTGGCGGGCTGTTCAACGGTGCTTACCCCTCGGACGTCATGGAGGGGCTGGAGCCGCATATGCCGAAGGGCTGGCAGGACGACTTCCCCCTGATTGGCCAGAAGATCGACTGGCTGGGGCTGAACTACTACACCTGCAAGCGCATCGCCGCGACGGATGGCGCGTGGCCTGCGCATGAGGAAGTCGAAGGCCCGCTGCCCAAAACCCAGATGGGTTGGGAGGTTTACCCCGACGGCCTGCACCATTTCCTGACATGGGTGCATCAGCACTACACCAAGGGCCTGCCGCTCTTTGTCACTGAAAACGGCATGGCGAACCCCGACACGCCGGATCAGCCGGACACTGCCCGCATTGACTACCTGAACCAGCATCTCGCCGCCGCGCGCCGCGCCATTGCCGACGGTGTGCCGCTGCGCGGCTACACGTTCTGGTCGCTGATGGACAATTATGAATGGGCCTTGGGCTACGAGAAGCGCTTCGGCCTGGTCCATGTGGATTTCGACACGCTTGAACGCACGCCAAAAGCCTCCTACCACGCGCTAGCCCGCGCCTTGAAGGACTGACCCATGACCCGCCCCGCAAACCATTATTCCCTCGTCGCCGATATCGGCGGCACCAACACTCGCGTGGCTTTGGCCGAAAGGACACGGCTGCTGACAGACACGGTGACACGCTATGCCAACACCGATTATGCGGGGCTTGAATCGGTGCTGCGTGTGTTCATCGAAGACCAGAAGGTCGACTGCAAGGCCGCCTGTGTCGCCCTTGCAGGGCCGGTGAAGGACGGGCGCGGCTCGATGACCAATCTGGACTGGGAACTGGACGAGGCCACCCTCGCCCGGGCCACCAAGGCCGAAACCGCCCGCCTGTTGAACGATTTGCAGGCGCAAGGCCACGCCTTGGGCTCGCTGGCAGACGGGGCGGTGACGCGGCTGGTCGCCGCGCATGATAGCGACCCCGACCCGAACGCCACGAAACTGGTGATCGGCGTCGGCACCGGCTTCAACATCGCGCCCGTGTTCGAGACCCGCTGGGGTCGCCACGTGCCCCCGTCCGAAAGCGGTCACGCCAACCTGCCCCTGCGCTCCGAGGCCGAGTTGCGGCTGGCGCAATCCTTCGAGACCGCCCACGGCTTCCCCGCGGTCGAGGACATGATGTCCGGTCGCGGGCTGGAGCGTGTTTACGCATGGCTGGGCCGCGAGGCCGGAGACCCCCGCGAGGCCCGCGCCGCGCAGATCATGGCGGGCTTCGAGGACCGCTCCGACCCGCGCGCGCGCGAAGCGGCAGAGATGTTCGTCCGGATGCTCGGCACCGTGGCCGGCAACCTGTCCCTGATCCACCTGCCGTTCGGCGGGGTGTTCTTCTCAGGCGGGGTGGCACGAGCATTCGCCAAACATTTCGCCACTCTTGGCTTTGCCGACGCGTTCCGCGACAAGGGCCGCTTCGCAGGATTCATGGGCAATTTCGAGGTCAGCGTGATCGAAGACGACTACGCCGCGCTCACAGGCTGCGCGAACTATCTGGCGGCCCGTATCTGAGGCGAAAAAGCCCTCAGGACGCGGGCGAATCCAGCGCGTGCAATCGTAGCTTCAGGCAATCCAAAACCCCGTTTCACGGGTGTGAAATCTGTTTCACACCTTATTCACGCCTCATAACTCGCTGATATTACGTGATATCTACTCACAGGCTTACGTTAAGGTTAACTCCACCCTTGATCGGTTTACGGGGAATATCGCAGGATTTTCCCCATAGCGGAAAGTTAACCGCTTTATTTGATGACGTAACTCTACTTTCCGCCCGGCCGCGCTGCTATCGACGAGGATTTTCCCTTTGCAGGCCGTCGGGCATCACGCGCTCCGCGTGGCAACACATCGGTGCCCCCCAGCACCAGGTCCCTAGGTGTTGCTGCGTTTGATCCTCCGGTCGTGGCTCTCCCGCACGACCGGAGGATCTGCGGGCGTCTCGGGGTGAAGCGCCTGTTGGCACTGGCCGCGCAAACAGGTGGCATCGGAGGCATCTCTCGCAATTTTCCACAAATCTCAATTTCTCGGCTAGGGTGATAAAAACGAATGAAGACCGACACCATCAAACCGCGCGAATTTTGATCCGGAGTACGTCCCATGCCGCTAGACCCCGCCTCGACCGAGATCGGCTTTTTCCGCTCCTCCGAGAGCCGTGACAGCAAATACGATCCCGCTGCGATCGGCCTTGCCTTCTCGGGTGGCGGTTACCGGGCGTCGCTGTTTCATGCAGGTTCTATCATCCGGCTAAACGAGTTGGGCATCCTGTCGAAAGCGTCCCGCATCGCGTCGGTCTCCGGCGGCTCGATCACCACGGGCATTCTGGCGATGAACTGGGACAAGATCGACTGGAACGGCAAGTCCGAAGGCGTCGCCACCCATGACGACATGACCGAGCACTTCATCAGGCCGCTGATGGACGCCACCTCCCGCAGCATCGACGTGGGCGTGTCGATCCTTGGTTTCGTGCCGGGCATCTCGGGCGGCAACCAGCTGGCGCGGACCTATGACAAGCACATCTTCCACGACGCCAAGCTCAACTCCATCACATCCAGCCGCCGCTTCCTGTTCTGCGCGGCGAACCTGCAAACCGGCGGGTTGGTGCGGTTCACCAAGGAATATGTGGCCGACTGGAAGGCGTTTTTCTCCACGACGCAAACCATAAAACTCAGCGAAGCGGTCGCGGCGTCCTCGGGCTTCCCGCCCTTCCTGGCCCCCTTGCGTCTGGACCTCAGCGGCGAAACCGTCAACGCCCCCGCAGGCGCGATCTACGACAACGAGGCCCTGCGCAGAAAGCCGGTGCTGGTCGATGGCGGCGTCTATGACAATATCGGGCTGGAGCCGATCTGGAAGCGTTGCGGTATCCTGATCGCGTCCAACGCGGGCTCCAACAACCCGGCCAAGGTGTCGCAATTCCGGCTGGGAATGATGTTACGCGTGGTCAACACCTTCCTCGATGTGTCGGTGAACTGGCGCGAGCGGATGCTGGTCAACATGTTCCGCAACCAGTTGGCCGACGGGCTGAAGGAACGCAACGGCGCGTTCTGGACGATCCAGACGCCGACGAAATATCTGGCATGGGACGGGTTCAAGGCCAGCCCCGCGCAACTGAAACAAGCCGCAGCCATGGCGACCCGGCTCAAGAAATTCCCGATGGATGACCAACGCGCGGTGGTGCTCGCGGGCTATTCCTATGCGGATGGCACGATCCGCAAATACCTGATGCCAGAGGCCCCTGCCCCTGACAAAGCGCCGCTTTTGCCATGATGTCGGAATTCCGGCCGCCGCGCAGGCTTCAGGTCTTCGCCTTCGATCCCTCCACCGCGCGCAGCTTCGCTGACAGCGACGCGCGCACGGTCACGATCACGCTGCCCTACGAGCTGGACCCGCAGGAGCTGGGCAAACCCTTCTACGGCCCGCGCGGCAAATACGTTGAGGTGGTCGATTACGACCCCGCCAGCGGCGCGTTCTACGCGCCGGTCAACCTCAATGACGACGCGGTTTTGTTCAATGACGGGCTGACCCCCTCGCCGGAGAACCCGCAATTCCACCAGCAAATGGTCTATGCGGTCTCCATGAACACCATCGCCGCCTTCGAGGAGGCTCTGGGCCGCGTCATCCAGTGGGCGCCGACCGAGGTCTCCGAGAACGGCGAAACCCGCTACGATTTCACCCGCCGCCTGCGCATCTACCCTCACGCCCTGCGCGAGGCGAATGCCTATTACAACCCCGACAAAAAGGCGTTGCTGTTCGGCTATTTCACCGCCGGGCCGGACAGCACCAGTGCGCCCTCCGGCACCACCGTGTTCACCTGCCTGAGCCACGACATCATCGTGCACGAAACCGTCCACGCCATCCTCGACGGGTTGCACCCCACCTTTGCCGAGGATTCCAACCCCGACATGCGCGCGCTGCACGAGGCGTTCGCCGACATCATCGCGCTGTTTCAACTGTTCTCGTTCCCTTCCGTGCTGGAAGGCCAGATCGCCAAGACCCGAGGCGACCTCAGCCGCCAGAACCTGCTGGGAGAACTGGCGCAGGAATTCGGCAAAGCGGTCGGGCGCGGCTGCGCGTTGCGGGATTTTCTGGGCGGGTATAACGAGCACGGCGTCTGGGTCGCCCAAGACCCCGACCCGACCAAGCTGCGCGACGCCGACGGCCCCCACGCACGCGGTGCGATATTGGTCGCCGCCGCGTTCCGCGCCTTTCTGACGATCTACAAGACCCGTGTCGGCGACCTGTTCCGCATCGCGTCGGGCGGCTCCGGCGTGCTGCGCGACGGCACCATCGACCCCGACCTCAAGCGCCGCCTGGCCGCCGAGGCCGCTCAATGCGCCCGCCGCGTCATGCGCATCTGCATCCGCGCCATGGACTACATGCCGCCCGTCAACGTCACCTTCGGCGACTACCTGCGGGCCATCGTCACCGCCGACCGCGACCTGTTCCCCGAGGATACCCAAGGCTACCGTGCCGCGTTCATCGAAGCGTTCGCCAGCTGGGGCATCCTGCCCGCGAACCTGCCCACGATCTCGGAGCCGGCCTTGCGCTGGCCGACCCTTGCCGTCGCCGAGGCCGACCGGCAGGCCATGCGCGGCATATCGGAGGACATGGCCTGGCTCGACAAGATCCACTCCAATCTGGGCCTGATGCTGTCCCAGCCGCGCAAGATGCTGTCGCATCTGGCCAGCCCCATGATCGTCGATGGCAAGGAGCGCCGCGCGCGCTATCGCCGCGCGGTGGAGCAAGCCGAGGAGGAGTCCGAGCATGTGGGCTTGCTGATCCACGAGAACCTGACCCGCTTCAACGACGCCAGCACCACCATGACCGTGCGCAAGACGGGTCCGGCCAGCACCCTGAAGCTGGACGTAAACCTGCTGGAGGTCGATGACAGCCGCGACCGCGAGATCGGCTACCACGCGTCCGCCTATTACCAGCGGCTGTTGTGGCTCCTGATGAACTCCGCCAGTTCGCCCCGATTTGCCCAGCTCACCGGCCTGACCTTTTCGCGGGAGGCACCGGCCACCGTGCGCCGCTCGAAAATCACCGACCTGCCCTCGATCCATGTCGCCGCGCTGCGCATCGCACGCAGGCAAGGTCAGGGCGGCCAGCCGGAGCGGGAATACGTGATCGAGGTGATCCAGAGCAGGCGCGGCTATCTCGACCCCGAGCGTCAGGCTCATGAGGACGCCCGCCCTCCGGCGTCTGAGGACGCGGATCGCTCGTGCGACTTCCTGTTCCGCGCGGGCACCACGTTCCTCGTTGACGCCCGCAGCTTCCGCATCAGGCGGCTGATCCGCTCCGCCCATCCGGTCGACGATCCCGCAGGGCTCGCCATCGCCCGCACCTATGTCGACGGCACCGACGCGCAGGCGGCCAATGCGTTCCACTCGGGCCGCTCGTCCCGCGCGGCGGCCTTCGCCGACCTGCACCACCCGCCCCACATAAAGGACGGTTTCCGATGAATACCCCAGCGACCCCGCGCCTCAAGGCCCCGCGATCCGGCGTGCGCGTGCGCATGTACCGCCAGGGCCATGGCGACTGCTTTTTGCTGACTTTCCGTCGCTCGCGCGGGGGCAAGCCGTTCTTCATGCTGATCGACTGCGGGCGCAAAGGCGGCAGCACCCCCGCCGACCTGAAGGACAAGGGCATCAACAGCGATGACGTGATCGACGCGATCTGGAAGGACACCGGCGGACGCTTGGATGTGGTCGTGGTCACGCACGAGCATCAGGACCACGTCTCGGGCTTCCCGAAAAAGGGCGACGATGACCACCCGTTCTCCAAGTTCCACGTCGAGGACCTGTGGCTCGCCTGGACCGAGGACGGCACCGACCCCGACGCCAACCGCTACCGCGAGCTTTATGGCGACAAGCTGCTGACACTGGCGCTGGCGCATGAGAAGCTGCGAGCGTTGCAAGGCGTGGGCGCACCGGACGGTGTGGCCGACGAAATCGCGGAGTTTCTGGAACTGGAGACCGGCCACCGCACCGGCGCGGAAGTGCTGAAAGAGGCGGCCATCGAAGCAGGCGCCGCGCCGCGCGACATCGCGGCGGGGCCGGAACAGGCCTTTGCCGCCGCACGCAGCCTTGGCATCAGCGGCAAACGTTACAAGGAACGCCTTGCGGGGCTGCGGGCGATGGTCAAGGGCGAGATTAAATTCCTGTCGCCGGGTGACGCGCCGCTGACCTTGAAAGGCGTCAAAGGCGTGCGGGTCTTCCCGTTCGGCCCGCCACGGGATTTGCAACTGCTGACCAGCCTGGACCCCTATCAGGACGAAGAATTCCACCTCGGCCCCTTCGCCATGGGCGATGTCGGCGCGGGCCTCTTCGCGGCGTTCGCAGGTGGCGCGAACGGCGCAACCTCATCGCCGTTCGCACCGCGCTACGTGATCCCCGATGACACCATCACCGACGCGCTGGCCGAAGACGCGCCGCCGGAACGCGCCTACCTGTCGATGACCTATCTGGCCGAGGACGCCGCGTCCCGCCGGATCGACGGCGACTGGATGGGCGAGGCCGAGGCGCTGGCCCTGCGGCTCAATTCCGAGGTCAACAATACCTCGTTAGTGCTTGCTTTTGAACTGGAAAAGAGCGGTCGCACCCTGCTGTTCACCGGCGACGCGCAGCGTGGCTCCTGGGTGTCATGGGCCGATCTTTCGTGGGACGTGGCCGGCCAGACCGTCACCGCCAAAGACCTGCTGGCCCGCTGCACCTTCTACAAGGCGGGGCATCACGGCTCGCATAACGCGACGCTGAACGGCACGCTGGACAGCCCGCACGCCAACCTGAACTGGCTGGCCCAAGGCGACTACGCGCAGGATTTCGTCGCCATGGTGCCCAGCAACAAGACATGGGCATGGGGCAAGACACGCCCGTGGCGGCACCCGATGAAGGCGATTGAACACGCGCTGATCGACAAGGCGCGGTCCCGCGTGTTGATGATCGAGCCGCACGAGCCGGAACGCCATGACGCCCATGCGGGGCCGGAGTTCGACGCGATGTGGCAGGCCTTCCTCAAGCGCACCAAAGCCGAGGATGTCGCGGTGGAGCATGTGGTGGAAGACAAGCCCCCGGCTGCAACCACTTGAATATCACCCATCAACCCGCTGCGTTAAAACCATAAATCCAGTCCTGCTGACGCTGGATTGCCCCCACCGACAACCGCGACGCCGCCGCCATCGGCCCGTAGGTCGCCAACTGCCCCAGCCCCGTATGTCGGTGGAACATCCGCGCGTTTGAAGCCGAGCGTTCCTGCACCCGCGTCACCCGCGGCTTGCGCTTCGCTTCATAGGCCTGCACCGCGCGGGCGCGGTCCGGCTCGCCCGACAGCACGTCCGCCAGCACCACCGCATCCTCCAGCGCCATCACGGCACCTTGCGCCATCGACGGCAGCATCGGATGCGCCGCGTCACCCAGAAGCGTCACCGGCCCGTCACACCACGTCGCCAGTGGCGGGCGGCCATAGAGCGCCCAGCGGAACAGACCGTTCGACGCCTCCAACACCGCCCGCAGGCAAGGCTGCCATGCGCCGAAATCGGCCAACGCGTCCTCGATCTTGCCGGGGATCGACCAGCCCTCCTCGGTCCAGTCGTCCTGCTCGACAATGCCGACGAAATTGACGTAGGCACCGCCCCTCACCCGTGTCGTCACCGCATGTTTGCCCCGCCCCGCCCAGATCACACCGAACGGCGGCGGCGCAAGGTCACCCAACGCGGCAACCGGCACCACCGAGCGCCACGCGACATTGCCGGTGAACCGCGCCCGGTCCGCACCACACATCTGCTGACGTATCTCGGACCGCACACCGTCCGCGCCGACCAACAGGTCGCCGAACACACGGTCGCCGCGTTCCAGATAGACCGACGCGCCGCCGCGCTCGCGCACATATCCGGTGATCTTCGCGCCCGTGCGCAACTGCGCCGAAGGCTGCGCATGCAGCGCCCGCGCCAGGGCGTTATGCAGGTCCGCACGGTGTATCTGGATAAACCGTTTGCCCCACCGCGCCTGCGCATAACCCTTCATCGGCAGGCGGAACACGCGGCGGCCGGTACGGCCCATGCGCAGCTCTATCGCCTCCGGCTCGAACAGGGTTTCCTCGATCATTGGCGTCACGCCCAGCCGGTCCAGCATGGCCATGCCGTTGGGGCTGACCTGAATGCCTGCGCCGACCTCGGCCAGTTCCGGTGCTTGTTCCAGCACCTCGACCTCCCAGCCGGTCTGCGCCAGTGCCAGCCCGCAGGCCAGCCCGCCAATACCGCCTCCCGCAATAACCGCGCGTCTTTTGGTCATGGAATTCGCTGCTCCGCTTTTGTTTTGAAGATTGATACGCAGGATACGGGTGGCGCGAAAGACCCCGACTGGCCATAGTGGCAAAACACCGCTGGAGCCGCCATGACCCTGCCCCTGATCCCGCTTGCCACCGTGCGCCACCACCACCTTGCGCGGCACCGCTTGTGCGAGGCCCCGACCGGTCCCGGCAAGGGCGCTGACTTGCAGCAGATGCTTGAGGATCTGACCTTCGTGCAGCTCGACAGCATCAACACGGTCGCCCGCGCGCATCACATGATCCTGCATGCCCGCCGTGCGAACTACCGCCCCAAGGCGCTGGACCGGATGCTGGCGGACCGCCATGTGTTCGAGCACTGGACGCACGACGCCTCAGCAATCCACATCGAGAACTTTGCCCATTGGCGGCTGAAATTTGCCCGCGATGCGGTCACGTTGAAGGCCCGCTACAAGAACTGGCGTCGGGCGGGCTATGATGAGAAATTCCAGACCATCCTGAAGCGTATCTCCGACCATGGGCCATGTTGCTCCGGCGATGTGGGGGAGGATGAGAAGAAAGGCTCCGGCGGCTGGTGGGACTGGCATCCGTCGAAAACCGCGCTGGAATATCTGTGGCGCTCGGCCGAATTGTCGGTGACGCGGCGCGAGGGTTTCCGCAAGTTCTACGACCTGACCGAAAGGGTGATCCCGCCGGAACATCTCAACGCGCGGTTCACCCCTGAAGAAACGGTTAACCACGCCTGCACCACCGCGCTGGACAATCTGGGCTTCGCCACCTCGGGCGAGATGGCGGCGTTCTGGGACATCATCACACCCGCCGAGGCCAAGGACTGGTGCGCAAGCGAACTGGCGCAAGGCGATCTGATCGAGGTCATGCTGGAGACCGCCCAAGGCAAGCCCCGCCGCTCCTTCGCGCGGCCCGACGTGCTGGACGTCCCGCTGATGGAGCCGACCAAGCGCATCCGCATCCTGTCCCCCTTCGACCCGGCGTTGCGCGACCGCAAGCGCACTGAACGGCTGTTCGACTTCCACTACCGCATCGAGGTCTTCGTGCCGGAGGCCAAGCGCAAATATGGCTACTACGTCTTCCCCGTGCTGGAAGGCGACCGCATCATCGGGCGCATCGACATGAAGGCCGACCGCGCGCGCAACACCATGGCGGTGCGGGCATTCTGGCCCGAGGCGGGCGTGCGCATGGGGTCCGGCCGCATCAAGGCGCTGACCACGGCCATCGGGCGCAGCGCAAAGCTGGCGGCAGTCGCTGACATCGAGTTCGCGGCGGATTGGCTGCGGTAAAAACTTGATCGGACTGCGTTTTCCGGCGATGAACGTCGCAGACCCGTACGGAGGCCCCATGACCGAGACCCAGTTGCGCGAGCAGATCTGCCTGCTTGCCAAATCCATGTTCGACCGTGGGCTGACCGGCGGCTCCACCGGTAATATCTCCGCCCGCACCGACGATGGCGGCTTGCTGGTCTCGCCCACCGGCACCTCCTTCGGGCGCCTGGACCCCGCCCGCCTGTCGCGGTTTGACGCGGGTGGCCAGTTGATCGACGGCGACCAGCCCACCAAGGAAATGCCGCTGCATTCCGCGTTCTACGACACCCGCTCCAACGCGGGGGCGGTGGTGCATCTGCATTCCTGCCACTCCGTCGCGTGGTCGCTGATGCCCGATGTGGACGAAGACAACTTCCTGCCGCCCCTGACGCCTTACGCGATCATGAAGCTGGGCCGCGTCAAGCTGCTGCCCTTCTTCCTGCCCGGCGATCCGGCGATGGGCGACGCGGTGCGCGGGCTGGCGGGCAAACGCTCGGCGGTGATGCTGGCCAATCACGGCCCCGTCGTGGCGGGCAAGGATATCGAGGCGGCGTGTAACGCCATCGAAGAGTTGGAAGACACCGCCCGCCTCGCTATCTTGATGCGCGGCTATGACGCCAAGGCACTGACGCCGGAACAGGTGCAAAACGTGGTCACCAAATTCAATGTGGAGTGGGACTGATGCTACAATTCTCGGCTAATCTGGGCTTTCTGTGGAACGACCTGCCCCTGCCCGACGCCATCCAAAAGGCCAAGGACGCGGGCTTCGTCGCGGTGGAATTGCACTGGCCCTACACCACGCCCTCCGCTGACGTGAAAGCCGCCTTGGACGAAACCGGCCTGCCCTGCCTCGGCCTCAACACGCAGCGCGGGGACGTCGCAGGCGGCGATAACGGCTGCGCGGCCATTCCGGGCCGCGAGGCGGAAGCACGCGGCTATATCGACGAGGCGCTGGCCTATGCCCGCGAGATCGGCGCGCCGAATGTGCATGTCATGGCGGGCTTCACCGACCGCAGCGCGGAGGCGAAAGCAACCTTCGCCCAGAACCTGCGCTACGCCTGCGCGCAGGCCGCCCTGACGCGGCGCACGATTCTGATCGAGCCGCTGAACAGCCGCGACGCCAAAGGCTACCACATCGGCACGGTGCCACAGGCGCAGGAGGCATTGACCGCCGTCGACCTGCCGAACCTGAAAATCATGTTCGACTGCTATCATTTGCAGATCATGCAGGGCGATCTGGCAAACCTGTTCGAGGGCTGCCGCGATCACATCGGCCACGTCCAGTTCGCCGCCGTCCCCGATCGCGGCGAGCCGGATAGCGGCGAGGTCGACTACACGCAGCTCTTGCCGGAACTGGCGCGGCTGGGCTGGGCCAGGCCCTTCGGCGCGGAATACAAACCGCGCGGGGCCATGGAAGACGGACTCGGCTGGATGCAATCCTACCGTTAAACGGGCGGTTCAGGGGTGAGATTTTGCGAACCTTCCCAGAAAACTGGCCCTTACGAAACAAAAATACCAAAATACCGCACCCAGAGACACAAAATTCAGCCAATTGGCGGTTGACCCCCCTGAATCGGCTGGTAATGTCCCCGCACACTCACGAAGGAGCATCCGGCATGGCCGATGTAGTCGTCATTCTAGTTAAGCGGTGCATGGGTCGGTAACGATACTCCATATCGGACCCCATGCGCCCCCGCCAAACACGGGGGCTTTTTTGTGAGCAGATGAAAAGATGGATAGCTAAGGACAGCACGATGGCGAACAAGCAGATGACCGGCGCGGAGATGGTGGTTCAGGCCCTGATAGATCAGGGCGTGGACACGGTATTCGGATATCCCGGTGGCGCCGTGCTACCGATCTATGACGAGATTTTCCAGCAAGAGAAAATCAACCACATCCTCGTGCGCCACGAGCAAGGCGCGACCCATGCCGCCGAGGGCTACGCGCGCTCCACCGGCAAGCCGGGCGTGGTTCTGGTGACCTCAGGCCCCGGTGCCACCAACGCCGTGACCGGCATGACCGACGCGCTGATGGACAGCATCCCGATGATCGTGCTGACCGGACAGGTGCCGACCTTCATGATCGGCAACGACGCGTTTCAGGAGGCTGATACCGTCGGCATCACCCGCCCCTGCACCAAGCATAACTGGCTGGTGAAGGACACCGACCAGCTGTCCGACGTGATCCATCAGGCGTTCCACGTCGCCACCAGCGGCCGCCCCGGCCCCGTGCTGATCGACATCCCCAAGGACGTGCAGTTCGCCAAAGGCACCTATGTGCCGCCCAAAGCCGCCAGCACGCAGCATTACGCGCCCAAGGTGAAGGGCGATATCGAGAAGATCACCGAACTGGTGGAGATGATGGAAAAGGCGCAGCGCCCGATCCTCTATACCGGCGGCGGAGTTATCAACTCCGGCGACAGCGCGACCGCGCTGCTGCGCGAGTTGGCGAAGGAAACCGGCTTCCCCGTGACCTCCACGCTGATGGGTCTTGGTGCCTATCCTGCGTCCGGCGATCAGTGGCTCGGTATGCTCGGTATGCACGGGCTTTACGAGGCCAATATGGCGATGCATGGCTGCGACCTGATGATCAATATCGGGGCGCGCTTCGACGACCGGATCACAGGCCGTGTGGATGCGTTCTCGCCCCATTCCAAGAAGGCGCATATCGACATCGACGCGTCTTCCATCAACAAGATCATCCATGTGGACGTGCCGATCATCGGCGACGTGGCCCATGTGCTCGAAGACCTGCTGCGGGTGTGGAAATCGCGCGGGCGCAAGACCCATAAGGACGGTCTGGCGAAGTGGTGGAAAAAGATTGAAGAGTGGCGCACAAAGCGCTGCTTGGAATACAAAAACTCTGAAACCATCATCAAGCCGCAATATGCCCTGCAACGGCTTGAGGCGCTGACCAAGCACCGCAAGGACCGCTTCATCTGCACCGAGGTGGGCCAGCATCAGATGTGGGCCGCGCAATATATGGGCTTCGAGGACCCCAACCGCTGGATGACCTCCGGCGGCTTGGGCACCATGGGCTACGGCCTGCCCGCCTCCGTCGGTGTGCAGGTGGCGCATCCCGATGCGTTGGTGATCAACGTGGCGGGCGAGGCGTCATGGCTGATGAACATGCAGGAAATGGGCACCGCACGTCAGTATAACCTGCCCATCAAGCAGTTCATCCTGAACAACGAGCGCCTCGGCATGGTCCGCCAGTGGCAGCAATTGCTGCACGGCAACCGCTACAGCCACTCGTGGTCCGAGGCCCTGCCCGACTTTGTGGTGCTGGCGCAGGCTTTTGGGGCGAAAGGCATCAAATGCACCGACCCCTCCGATCTGGACGACGCGATCATGGAGATGCTCGAGTTTGACGGCCCCGTGGTCTTCGATTGCGGCGTCGAGAAACACGAAAACTGCTATCCGATGATCCCGTCGGGTGCACCGCATAACGAGATGCTGATGGGCGAGGATACCGGCGAGGACGCCATCGGCACCAAAGGCGCGGTGTTGGTGTAGGGCATGCTCGAACCGGCTGAGGGAGTGAAATTTCGCCAGACATCGGACACCTATGAATTGGTGTTCGAGGACGGTGAGATATTGTCCAAGCCTGCGCGACACCTCGGAAGGATCAGGAAAAAGCTCTGGGGCAAGACCGTCGCAGTGACAAGCTTTCGGCGCGAGAACGAGAGATATCGCTATTATATGCTGTGGAGCGACGGGACTGTGACCGAGGAAGGATCGACCACCTGTGAGTGTGGAGTGCCCGTAGCTGAGGTGGCCATGACGAAAAACGACTATGAGGCCGAGGCCGCACGTTTGGCATTGCGCACCCGCGATGGTCGTTTCGCTCTCGTTCGTGCGATGCATCAAAAGGTCAACGAGCAAGACGTCGAAGAGTGCTTGAACGAGCTTCTCAATCAATTTCCAAACGACAAGTTTATTGGTTCCGATTTCGTCAGTCACACTTTTGAATGCCAAAAGTGCTCTGACTGGATCGAGGTGGGCGCAAATACCTATCGCGGACCAGCTTTTATCGCTCGGATCGACGTTGTCGCGCAGGAAAGAAACCGGGCGTCGGACGCTCAAAGAGGTGTTTCGCTTGGCTACTATACGCCAGGAGACGTTAACTAATGTGGAACTGGCTCACCTCCCTCTTCGCTGCCGCCCTGCCTCCTGCCGTCGTGCCGGACTTCGACCTGAACCGCGACGTCTACCAGCAGGAGTTGCGCTTCACGCAAGCGGCGCAGGTTTGTGTTTGCGGCACGGGCTGCGACGACGCGCCTGAAGGCGGCTATCTGGTGACCGCCACCGCCACGGAATCGGGCGATGCGCAGGTGCTGCATTTCTCGGACCGGATCGAAATTGACGGCGTACCAGTCACCGTGAAACCCGCCAGCATTTGCATCGACAAACCGGCGCAGGAGCCGCTGCGCCTGACACTCTTGACACAAGCGGGCTATCCGGCGAAGTCCGGCACGCCCGTGATCGACATAAGATAGCCGCCCGAAATTTTGCCATACGCATGGCAGACGCAAAGCCGACACATATCAGACACCGAAAAGAGGCCCAAAAATGTCCCCGCTGAAAATCAAAAAAGGCTCGTCGAAGCACTCGGCCTACGACCTGAAAGACCCCAACGCCGACTACATCGAACGCCATACGCTGGCCTGCGTCGTCACCAACGAGGCGGGCGTTCTGGCGCGGGTGATCGGGCTGTTCTCGGGGCGCGGCTACAACATCGAAAGCCTCACCGTGGCGGAGGTGGACCATGAAGGCCACCGCTCCCGCATCACCATTGTCACCGTGGGAACGCCCGCCGTGATCACCCAGATCAAGGCCCAGCTGGAGCGGATGGTGGTCGTCCATGACGTCCACGACCTGACCGAAGAAGGGGCCAGCGTCGAGCGGGAACTGGCGCTGTTCAAAGTCGCAGGCACCGGCAACGACCGCATCGAGGCGCTGCGTCTGGCAGAGATTTTCAGGGCGAATGTAGTGGATAGCACGCTGGAAAGCTTCGTCTTCGAGATGACGGGGCATTCCGAAAAAATTGATGCTTTTGCGGAGCTTATGCGCCCGCTCGGCCTGATTGAACAGGCCCGCACCGGCGTCGCGGCCCTATCGCGCGGCGCCAAATAGAGCGATCCGCGCCCCCGCCCGCCCGAGGCAGATCGAACAAGAGCAGGAACACGGATCTGTCGCCACGGCGCAAGGGTGCTGGCTTCCGCCGTGACGAATTTGGTTTAGGCCTCGGGGATCAGACCGCCTTCGGTGGCAGCCGTCAGTTCTTCTTCGTCCACCACGCCGTCACCATTGGTGTCGACTGCGGCGAAGCCTTCTTCCGTCATGGTCGGATAGACCGCCAGCATTTCGGTGAAGGACACGACGCCATCGCCGTCGCTGTCCAGATCGGCCACTGCGGCGGATGCCGTCATGGTGCCCATCACAGTTGCGGTGGTCAGTGCAATAAGAGCGGTTTTCATAGAACTCTCCGTTTGGTCGTTTAAAGGTTAAGGCCCGTCCTTCAGGGCCCGAGCCACCTGTGCGGTGGTCTCGAAACAATAGATGGACCCGCCGCCGCGCTTTGGGGAGAGTGTCGTGCAAACCGCCCCGAAACGGGCCATTCGCTGCCATTTCCAAGCGGTCGCGCAGGCGCAGGGTTGCCGAGCAAGACCCCTGCCCGCCCTCTCGGCGGGAAGTTTCCGACGCTTTGCCGGCGTTTGGGCAAGAAGCCGTGCATCGGTCGCAGTGAGGCAAGAGGTGTCGCAGTGATACAAGCCGCAACTGCCCGAATCTGGGAGCCTTCCCCTACTATAGCTGTTGGGAGGCCTCTCTATGTCCACCGATCTCACCGCCGTCGTGGCCCCGATCACGCAGGCCCGTGGCCTGCCCAACGCCCATTACACTGACGCGGCCACCTTCGCGGAGGAATGCGAAGCGGTGCTGCACGCCTCTTGGGCGGGGCTGGCGGTGGGGGCTGATGTGCCAGAGGCGGGTGACGCCAAGCCGTTGGAATTTCTCGGCCTGCCGCTGCTTTTGATCCGCGATAAGGATGGCTGCGTGCGGGTATTCCAGAACACCTGCCGCCATCGCGGAATGATCCTCGTCTCCGAGCCGCGCAAGATCGAGGGCGCGATCCGCTGTCCCTATCATTCGTGGTGCTACTCCACCAAGGGCAAGCTGGTGGCAACGCCGCATGTGGGCGGACCGGGCATGAACACCCATGAGGCGATCGACACCGACACGCTGGGCCTGATCGAAATCCGCTCGCATGTCTGGCGCGACGTCGTCTTCGTGAACATCTCCGGCACCGCCGCCCCGTTCGAGGAGGTCCATGCTGACCTGATCGCCCGTTGGGCTGAGTTCGACCAACCGATATATCATGGCGGCGCGGATAGCAGCTTCACCCTAAGCGCCAAGACCAACTACAAGCTGGCAGTGGAGAACTACTGTGAAAGCTACCATTTGCCCTGGGTCCATCCCGGCCTGAACAGTTATTCGCGGCTGGAAGACCACTATAATATAGAGGAGCCGCACAAGTATTCGGGTCAGGGCACGCTGGTCTACCGCCAGTTCAAAGGCGAGAACGGTGCGCGGTTCCCCGACTTTGCCGGTCTCAGCGACAAATGGAACGAGGGTGCGGAATATATCGCGGTCTATCCCAACGTGCTGCTGGCCGCGCAGCGCGACCACGCCTACGCGATCATTCTGGAACCGACCTCGATCAACGAGACGCTGGAGCATGTCCATATCTACTACGCCGCCCCCAAGGTCGACGACGCTATGCGCGCCAAAAACACCGCGCTGTGGAAAGAGGTGTTCGAGGAGGACATCTTTGTGGTCGAAGGCATGCAACGTGGCCGCTACGGGCCGGGCTTCGACGGCGGACGCTTCAGCCCTGCGATGGACGGCCCGACGCATTGCTTCCACGCATGGGTGGCGCAGCGGATACTGGACTACCGACGGGGCCACGCGGTCGCGGCGCAGTGAGCCTTGACGCAGAGCTGCTTGCCGCCCATGCGGCGGGCGATGTGGCGTCGCTGGTCACGCTGTATACCCGCGCATCCGAGGCCGCCACGAATGAGGTTGCAGCGGGCTTCTACCTGACCCACGCCTATGTCTTCGCGCTGGAAGCGGGGGATGCGCGGGCCGCCAAGCTGGCACAGCAGCTTCGGGCGCAAGGGCGGCTTTGAATGGCGTAGAATTGCCTTACCTTGCGACAAACGCGGAGCCATGCAAACATCCAACCTACTACGAAACCGATATGTCCAGCCGCCACATAGCGGTGTGACAGGGAGCTAAGAGTAGGAAAACCATGACTGATTCAACATCTGACGACGGCGAGATCGAAACCGATTTCGAAGTTGGACAAGACAATATCGACGGCACTCTGGGGCCGTTCGGCTTTGACATTCACAATCCGGTTTTCGTCATTTCGGGGCTGACCGCAGTGGCCTTCGTGCTTCTGACGCTGATTTTCCCTGAGCAAGCCGGCGCCACCTTTCTGGCGGTGCGCAATTTTGCGACGACCCAGCTCGACTGGTTCTTCATGATCATCGTCAATTTCTTCGTCATCTTCTGTCTGGCCCTGATTTTTCTGCCAATGTCCAAAGTCAGGCTGGGTGGGCCGGATGCGGTGCCGGAATATTCCTACCCTGAATGGTTTGCCATGCTGTTTGCGGCGGGTATGGGCATCGGTCTCTTGTTCTTTGGCGTGCTGGAGCCGGTCTATCACATGAACGTCTCCGAGCCTTTGGGTGTCCCCTCCCCGATCGCAGAGGATGGCAGCATAATTGCAGAAAACGTGGACGCCGCGCGTTCCATGGGGCTGGCCGCGACCTTCTACCATTGGGGCCTGCATGGCTGGGCCGTGTATGCGATCATGGCGCTGGCGCTGGCTTTGTTCACCTATAATAAGGGCTTGCCCTTCTCGATCCGGTCCTGCTTCTACCCCATTCTGGGCGAGCGGGTTTGGGGCTGGTGGGGCCATTTCATCGACATTCTGGCGGTGTTCGCCACCCTGTTCGGGCTGGCCACCTCCCTAGGGCTTGGTGCGCAGCAGGCCAATGCGGGCTTCAACTTCGCATTCGGTCTGGGAATCTCAACCGATGCGCAGGTAATCATCATCATCTTGGTTACGGCTGTTGCGCTGGTGTCGGTCTATCGCGGGCTCGACGGCGGAGTGAAAGTCCTGTCGGAGATCAACATGGTGCTGGCGGTGCTGTTCTTCCTGTTCGTGCTACTGGTCGGGCCAACGCTGGCGGGGCTGGACGGGTTCTGGACCGGCCTTGTGGCCTACACCGCCGAAATCATCCCGTTGTCCAACCCGTTCGGGCGCGATGACGACGCCTACCGCGAAGGCTGGACCGCGTTTTACTGGGCCTGGTGGGTGTCCTGGGCGCCTTTCGTCGGCATGTTCATCGCCCGTGTCAGCCGTGGCCGGACCGTGCGCGAGTTCATCATCTGTGTATTGGTGATCCCGTCACTGATCATCTTCATCTGGATGGGCGTCTTCGGCGGCATCGCCATCGACCAGATCCTTACCAGCCCCGAGACGTCTATGGTGAAGGCAAACGTGATCGACAGCTACTCGCCCGAGTTGTCCCTGTTCGGGATGCTCAACGAGCTGCCCTTCACCAAGATCGCATCGACCATAGCGATTTTCCTCGCCTTGGTGTTCTTCGTGACCTCGTCGGACTCCGGCTCTTTGGTGGTTGATACCATCACGGCAGGCGGCAAGATCGACGCGCCGGTGCCGCAGCGCATCTTCTGGTGCATCGTCGAGGGACTGATCGCTATCGTGCTGCTGATCGGCGGCGGGTTGTCGGCACTTCAGGCAGGCGTCACCGCAACCGGCCTGCCCTTCGCGGTGCTGATGCTGGTGATGTGCTACACCATCTTCCAAGGCCTGCGCACCGAGCCGCGCTAGCTCCCACTTGGCAAAACAAACGTGACTACCCGCCCTTTTAGGGCGGGTTTTTGCGGCCCGACATACAGAGGTACTGCTGGACGCCAGAAAGTCAGCAGCAGTTCCTCGGCTATCCGGAAGGTTTTCAAGGGAAACGCAAAATGACCTAGCGCAATGCAGCTACCCTGCATTTTTGCTATACTTTTAACGCTATCAGCGCACCGACTTCTCGGGCAAGCACAGACATGTGCGGGTCAATCGGCGGAACAAGCGAAAGGAACAACAACCAAGCGAGGTTTATTATGCTGCTAGGCAGGCTACTTGGGGCTCTTTTGGTGCCAATGTCAGTATTGCCCGCATTTTCGGGAACAATAACGTGCCCAGAGACCGATGTGAGCGTCACCTCAGACCAATCGGTCGCTGCCGAAATGGTGTGCAATGCTGTCAAAAGTGCCGAGCTGCTCTTTGATCAGTGCGATCTTCCGAAACTCACCCGTCCGCTTAGAATAGAGGTAGTCAGCGACCTCAAACCGCGATGCGTTGCGCTATACCACTGTGGGGAAGACTTCATCGAGGTGCTTGAGCCCGGACCGATGCAGGCGCGACGCAGCCCGCAAGATGCGCTGGCGTTTCTGGACATCGCTTCTTATTTCGAAAGCGTTATCGTGCATGAGCTGTCGCACGCGATCTTTGATGCGACCCCCTGCCCGTTCGACAGTTGTATCGCAGCCAACGAATACGTTGCCTATACGGTGCAGATCATGTCCCTGACCCCAGAGCAAAGAGCCGAGTTTGTCGAGAGGTCCGGAGTGGACGGCAAGGTCTCACGCGACGAGTTGAGTGCGATCATACTTTTCATGGCGCCGACCTTATTCGCCCGAAAAGCTTGGGCGCACCTGTCGCAGCGCGATGATCAGTGCGGGTATCTCCGGAAAATTCTGAATGGCACGATATTGTTTGATTTTGAGCGGTTCTAGCTAGGTTTGGAAGCCCTGATTACCTAAGAAAAAAGGCCCCTTCCGAAGAAGGGGCCGAGGTTCACTGATCAGGCTCGTCGTTATACCGCCCGTAGTTTTTTTGCCTGCGGCCTGATCCGCGTCAAGGGCGAGCGCACCCGCCCCGGAACCCGGACGATGCTCCGCGAGGAGCACCGCCGGTATCTTGTTTAGCTACACCCCGACGTCCCGCCGCAGGTGTTGCACTTCATGCAGGTGCCGTTCCGCACCAGGGTGTAGTTGCCGCATTCGCCGCATGCCTCACCCTCGTAGCCCTGCATCTTTGCCTTGCTGCGCGCGTCCATCGTCAGCGAGGCCGAGGCCAGTGCTGTCGTGGCGACGCTCGTTTCCGGCACCAGTGTCTGCAATGCCGCAACCGGATCGGTAGCTGTGTCCAGTGCGGTGGCACCCATGGAGGCCATGCCGCCTTGCAGCACCTTCAACTCTTGCGGCACACGCTTGCGCAGGTAGCCGGTGGAGCTGATCTGCTTGAGCACTTCCAAGGATTTGGACGCCGCATTTTCCGACAGGTCGTCGATGTTTTGCAGTCCCTCGTTCTCGCCACGGCCCAGATCATCGAAGGTCGCGCCGGTTGGCTTCACATGCGCCAGATCGGTGCGGTCCAGATAGGACACGGCCAGCTCACGGAAGATGTAGTCAAGGATCGACGTGGCATTCTTGATGCTGTCATTGCCTTGAACCATGCCCGCAGGCTCGAACTTGGTGAAGGTGAAGGCGTCCACGAACTCCTCCAGCGGCACACCGTATTGCAGACCGACGGACACCGCGATGGCGAAGTTGTTCATCATGGCGCGGAAGCCTGCGCCTTCCTTGTGCATGTCGATGAAGATTTCGCCAAGCTGGCCGTCAGCATATTCACCGGTGCGCAGGTAGACCTTGTGGCCGCCGATGATTGCCTTCTGGGTGTACCCCTTGCGGCGTTCCGGCATCTTTTCGCGGGCGGTAGCTTTCTCGACCTCACGGACGATAATTTTCTCGATCACCTTCTCGGCCAGCACCACTGCCTTTTCTTGGGTGGAGCCGCTCTCAAGGATGTCGGCCGCGTCCTCGTCATCTTCCACAAGTGCTGCGGCCAGAGGTTGCGACAGCTTGGAGCCGTCACGGTAGAGCGCGTTGGCCTTGATGCCCAGGGACCAGGACAGCTCGTAAGCCTTCTGGCAGTCCTCGATATTGGCGTCGTTTGGCATGTTGATCGTCTTGGAGATCGCGCCGGAGATAAAGGATTGCGCGGCAGCCATCATGTAGATGTGGCTGTCCACGGACAGGAAGCGCTTGCCCTTCTTGCCGCACGGGTTCGCACAGTCGAAGACGGAGTAGTGCTCTTCCTTCAGGTGCGGTGCACCCTCCAAGGTCATGGTGCCGCAAACATGGTCGTTGGCCGCGTCGATCTGCTCTTTCGAGAAGCCCAAATGGCGCAACATGTCGAAGCTGGGGTTGTTCAGCTCTTTGGCCGGAATACCCAATGTTTGCGTGCAGAATTCTTCACCCAAGGTCCACTGGTTGAACACGAAGCGGATGTCGAAGGCCGATGGCAGAGCCGCTTCGATCTTCGCCAACTCGGCCTCGCCGAAGCCGTGCCCCACTAGAGATGTGTGGTTGATGCCGGGAGCGTTGCCAATGGTGCCATGGCCCACGGCGTAGGACACGATTTCCTCGATCTGGTTGCTGGCATAGCCGAGGTTTTCCAACGCGCCCGGAACGCCGCGGTTGATGATCTTGAAGTAGCCGCCACCGGCCAGCTTCTTGAACTTCACCAGTGCGAAGTCAGGCTCGATGCCGGTGGTGTCGCAATCCATCACCAGACCGATGGTGCCGGTCGGCGCAATCACGGTGGATTGGGCGTTGCGGTAGCCGTGCTTCTCGCCCAGTTCCAGCGCTTCGTCCCAAGCGGCCATCGCAAGGTTGACGAGGTCCTGGTCAGGGCAGTTGGCGTGGTCCAACGCCAACGGTTTGATATCAAGGTTCTCGTAACCCTCGTCGTGGCCGTGGGCCGCGTTGCGGTGGTTCCGGATAACCCGCAGCATGTGGTTGGCGTTCTTGGCGTAGCCGGGGAACGGGCCCAGCTCCTTGGCGATCTCGGCGGAGGTCGCGTAGGACACGCCGGTCATCAGCGCGGTCAGCGCACCGCACATGGCGCGGCCTTCCTTGCTGTCATAGCCGTAGCCCATGTTCATCAACAGTCCGCCGATGTTGGCATAGCCCAGACCCAAGGTGCGGAAGTCGTAGGACCGCTGGGCGATCTCCTTGGACGGGAATTGCGCCATGGTGACGGAGATTTCCAGCGTCAGCGTCCACAGGCGGCTGGCGTGCATATACAGCTCTGCGTCGAACTTCTGGTCCTTTTGGTAGGTCAGCAGGTTCATCGACGCGAGGTTACAGGCCGTGTCGTCCAGGAACATGTATTCGGAGCACGGGTTCGAGCCGCGGATCGGGCCGTCTTCGGGGCATGTGTGCCAGGCGTTGACGGTGTCATGATACTGGATGCCCGGATCGGCGCAGGCCCAAGCGGCGTGGCCCACTTGTTCCCACAGGTCACGGGCCTTGATGGTCTTGCAGACCTTGCCGTCCTTGCGGTTGATAAGCTCCCAGTCGCCGTCAGCCTCAACCGCCTTCAGGAAAGCGTCGGTGACGCGGATCGAGTTGTTGGAGTTCTGGCCGGAGACGGAATTATACGCCTCGGAGTCCCAGTCGGTGTCGTAGGTCGGGAACTCGATGGAGGTGTAGCCCTGCCGCGCATAATCCAGCACGCGCTTGACGTAAGTCTCGGGGATCGCGACCTTTTTGGCCTCGCGGATCGCGTTTTTCAACTGCTCGTTGGTTTTGGGGTTCACGGCGTCTTCAAGTTTGCCGTCCCAGCCTTTGATTGCCTGAAAAATAATGTTGAGCTTCTGCTCGTGCATTTTGGAGCCAGCGACGATGGACGCCACCTTTTGCTCTTCGAGCACCTTCCAGTTGATGAATTCCTCGATATCGGGGTGATCGGCATCGACGATCACCATCTTGGCTGCGCGGCGCGTGGTGCCGCCGGATTTGATCGCGCCAGCCGCGCGGTCACCGATTTTCAGGAAGCCCATCAGGCCGGAGGATTTGCCGCCGCCGGACAGGCTCTCGCCCGCAGCACGCAGGGAGGAGAAGTTCGTGCCGGTGCCGGAGCCATATTTGAACAAGCGCGCTTCGCGGACCCACAGGTCCATGATGCCCCCGTCGTTCACCAGATCGTCGGAGACGGACTGGATGAAGCAGGCATGGGGCTGCGGGTGCTCGTAGGAGGATTTGGATTTGGTCAGCTTGCCGGTTTGGAAGTCGACATAATGGTGGCCTTGGGCCGGACCGTCGATGCCGTAAGCCCAGTGCAGGCCGGTGTTGAACCATTGCGGGGAGTTCGGAGCGGCCATTTGCTTGGCCAGCATCACGCGCATTTCGTCATAATAGGCTTGGGCGTCGGCCTCGGTGGTGAAGTAGCCACCTTTCCAGCCCCAGTAGCACCATGCGCCTGCAAGACGGTCGAATACCTGCTTGGATGAGGTCTCACCGCTATAGCGCTGATCTTCCGGCATTTTCTTGAGCGCGGCCTCGTCGGGCACCGAGCGCCACAGGAATTCGGGAACGCTTTTTTCCTGAACCTTCTTCGTGGCTGCGGGAACGCCCGCCTTGCGGAAATACTTCTGTGCGATCACGTCCGAGGCGACCTGGCTCCAGCCAGCGGGCACCTCTACATTATCGAGGTTGAAGACGATGGTGCCGTCAGGGTTGCGAATCTCCGAAGCCGTGGAGGTAAACTCCAGCTCTGCGTAGGCGTCCTGTCCGGCTTTGGTAAGTTTGCGGTCGATCTTCATTCGTCTTTCCCCGATCCCATGCGCGAAGCTGCGCTAACTCTAACAATGTGACCTGCCTCATGCGGGTCGTGGTTCAGTGCGAAGACAAGTCCACCAATCCCATGCCAACGCATGGGTGAGCATCGTTAACCGATACTGCGTGTGTGGAGTGCTGTCCCGTCCCGTTGCCGATACTCGCCACTATATGTGGTGGCTTCTGTGTCGGCTTGCACAACCTGACGTATATGCCCCCCTCCGGTCAACGGATTTTTTACCTCTTTTTCGGACAAAAACTTGTTGACCGAGAAAGCGAAAAAGGCGCGTCGATTCTTGTCCGTGAAGCCGCGCATTTCATGCACAGGTTTGGGCAGTCCGAAAAATCAAAGATAACAGGCGGGTTATCGCTCAGAGCTAGGGTTATACCTTAGCTATCCACAGACTTGTCCCCAGATTCAATGGCGCGAACGCCGCCTGCAAAACCATATGTAGGGGTGCATAAGGTTAAATGAGGCAATATCTAGGAGGCGCCGAGCTCGATCAAAATGCCACATCAATGCGCGAGCAGACGGTGCGCGAAGAAGAATCGCCCCTAAAATGCGAACCGCAACAAATGGCGGCGAAAGATGTTGTTGTGAGTGAGGAAGATACGCCGCCCTGCGGCTCTTTAGATGGTCGGGGCGAGAGGATTCGAACCTCCGACCCCCTGTACCCAAAACAGGTGCGCTACCAGGCTGCGCCACGCCCCGACGATCTGCAGGCTTCCTAACCGCCTTCGCAAGGTTTGAAAAGCCCTAACCGCAAGGCCAAAGCGCTTCATTTTGATTGAAACTGGAATGTCGCAGAATATCGCCCTCGGAAATGCCGAACCGCGCCGCCAGTCCGCCGCCGATCTCAAGCACATGGCTCAGCCCGTCCCCGCCGGGGATTGGTGTTTCGTCAAGCGGGACGGCGTTGGGGTGAATTTTGGCGATCCGACCCGTCGGTTCCACAAAAATGATATCGAGCGGGATAAGCGTGTTGCGCATCCAGAATGCCAGCGGTTGCGGGCGCTCGTAGACGAAAAGCATTCCTGAAAGTGTCGGGAGTGATTTCCGGTTCATCAGGCCGGTCGCGCGTTCCTGCGCGTCATCGGCGATTTCAACGCGGAAGGTGATTTGCCCGAACGGCCCTTTGACGCTGACACGATCCGTGGAGCAGGCCTCCGCAAACGCACCGCTTGTCGCGGCGAGCGCAACGCAGAATGCCGCAATAAATGATCTAGTTGTGAGAGATCGCGTGATCCCAAGCGTGAACTTCGGCCGCCATTTGGCCGCGCTCGCCTTCGACGACACGTACGCAAACTGCTTCGCCTGCGAGAAGATCCGCAAGCCCGCAGCGGCGCAGCACTTCGATATGCAGGAATATGTCTTCGCTTGATCCATAGGCATTTGCAAAGCCGAAGCCCTTGCCCTTGTCAAACCATTTCACCCGGGCGGGAATCATCTCGATGTCGGACAAATCAGCGTTTGGGGTAAGGGACTCGCCGCTTTCCCAATCGGTTTCCGGCGGCGTCAGGCTGAGTACTTCCACCGCCTGAAGGCCACGATCTGTCTCTTGCACGCGCAGCTCAACGCTGCTCGCGTCAGCGACGGACCCTTGGCCGAAATTGCGTAACACATTGGCATGAAGCAAAATATCCGGTCCGCCGTCATCCGCGACGACAAAGCCGAAGCCCTTCACCGCGTCGAACCATTTCACCTGACCTACGACAAAACGTGTCGTGTCGGTTACCTCGTTATTTTGTGTCATCCACACTGCGTCGAGTCTTGCGACGCCTCCAAGATTGCCCATGGAGTACCCCTAACTAAATCTGATGTCCAAGGTCTCATATCGTGAGGTTTCATGATAGTAAGGGTTTCCTGCCCCTGAACGGTTACGTGTACGTCAATTATCTTTATGTTCTAGCGCGTTATGGACTAAGTCTTTCGATATTCCAAGCATCGCCCGGCGCAGACCGGGTCCAACGGAACCTGTCATGCAACCTTGCCGCGCCATCGGCCCAGAACTCTATCTCGACGGGCGAAATCCGGTAGCCGCCCCAGAAAGGCGGCCTGTCCGGATTCAACCCGTGTTCTGCGGTGACCTTGGCCACCTTTGTCATCAATGCCCCACGAGACGACAGCGGCTGCGATTGCCGCGACGCCCACGCCCCCAAGCGACTTTTGAGCGAACGGGACTTGTAGTAGGCATCCGCCTGCGGTCCCTCTTCCCGTGTGACTATACCACGAACACGCACCTGACGGCGAAGAGATTTCCAATGCATGACGAAAGCGGCCTTGCCTGCCTGGTCGATCTCCGCAGCTTTGGCGCTTCCATAGTTGGTGTAGAAGACGAAGGCGTCGTCTTCGACATCCTTGAGCAGCACCATGCGGACATTCGGCAACCCGTCCGCGTCGACGGTGGAGAGAGCAATCGCGTTCGGGTCGTTCGGCTCGGTCTGCTCCGCCTCATCCATCCAGTCACGAATGATCTGGAACGGATCGTCGCCCGCGAATTTTCCTGTTCGGTCTGTCATAAGTCTTGATGCCCACCATCACTGTTAGCGGCTATAGTAGCCATAAAATATTCCCTCAATGATGACGCGACGTCCGAAATCCAGGTTCGGGCAGAAAACCGCCGTTGCTTTGAAGGCTGCGCGACCGGAGTAATGTTATGCTGCCGGAGCAAGCGCGTCTTGATGCAGCGCAAGGTTTGGCCTAAACGGTCTTAATTACAACAAGAAGTGGCCTTGAGGGACGATATGTCAAATGGATTGATGGCGGGCAAACGTGGTCTGATCATGGGGGTGGCCAATGACAAGTCCATCGCTTGGGGAATTGCAAAGGCCTGCGCCGACGAAGGCGCGGAGATCGCGTTCTCCTATCAGGGCGACGCGCTGCTGAAACGTGTGCGCCCGTTGGCCGACAGTATCGGGGCCAAACATGTCCTGCCTTGCGACGTGGGCGACGGCGCGTCGATTGATGCCTTGTTCGAGACTTTGAAGGAGGACTGGGGCACGCTGGATTTCGTGGTTCACGCCATCGGGTTCTCCGACAAGAACGAGTTGCGCGGCCGCTATGTCGACACCAGCCCCGACAATTTCCGCATGTCGATGGACATCTCCGTCTACTCTTTCACCGCAGTCGCACAACGCGCGGAGAAGCTGATGACCGACGGCGGATCCTTGCTTACGCTGACCTATTACGGGGCCGAAAAGGTTATGCCGCATTACAATGTGATGGGTGTCGCCAAGGCCGCACTGGAGGCGTCGGTGCAATATCTGGCCGAGGATCTGGGCAAGGACAACATCCGCGTGAACGCCATTTCCGCTGGCACGATCAAGACACTTGCGGCGTCGGGCATCGGTGATTTCCGCTACATCATGAAGTGGAACGAGTACAACTCCCCGCTACGCCGGACGGTGACACAGGAAGAGGTCGGAAAGTCCGCGCTTTACCTGCTGTCCGACCTCAGCTCTGCCGTGACCGGCGAAGTGCTGCATGTGGATGCGGGTTATCACGTGGTCGGCATGAAGGCGGTGGACGCGCCGGATATCGAGAAATGACACTCGCGGGCTTCGCCACCGTTGCCCTGATCCATCTGCTCGCGGCGATGTCGCCGGGGCCTTCTTTTGTGCTGAGCGTGCGCTCCGCCGCGTCGGAAGGCTTCCGCGTGGCCGTGGGCCTCGCCATCGGCTTTGGCCTTGCCGCGATGCTTTGGGCGGCGGCGGCGTTGCTGGGCCTGTCATTGCTGTTCGAAGTCGTCCCCGCTCTGTTTACCGCGCTGAAAGTCGTGGGCGGCCTGTTCCTGATCTACATCGCCTACAAGATGTGGCGTCACGCGCCGGAGCCGATGCCCGTGTTGACCGAAGGCACGCCACCGCGGTCCACGACGCGCGCGATCTGGCTGGGGCTGCTAGCCATGCTGGCCAATCCAAAACCGGCGGTGTTTTTCGGCGCGGTCTTCGTCGGCGTGGTGCCGGTCGAGGCGAGCCTGACCGACAAGCTGGTCGTGCTGCTCAACATCTTCTGGGTGGAGGCCGCGTGGTATATGATCGTGGCACGGGTATTCTCCCTGCCCCGCGCCCGTGCGGGCTACGGCCACTTCAAATCAAAACTGGACCGCACCTTTGGCGGACTGATTGCACTACTCGGCGCCAAAATCGCCATCACCTGAGGGACCCTGACCTATGACCGACCGCCTGCCCCACGAAAAAGGCTTCCACATCAGCTGGGATCAAATCCACCGCGACAGTCGCGCGTTGGCGTGGCGGCTGGACGGGCACGGACCGGATGACGGCGCTTGGCGGGCTGTGGTCGCCATCACGCGTGGCGGCATGGCCCCGGCAATGATCGCCGCGCGGGAATTGGACATTCGCACCGTGGATACCATTTCGATCAAGTCCTACGATCACCAGGACCAGTCCGAGGCGACCGTCCTGCAAAAGCCTGACCCGGAGTTGATGGGCGACGGCACCGGCATCCTGATCATCGACGATCTGGTCGACAGCGGCAAAACGCTTGAGGTCGTCCGCGCGCTCTACCCGAACGCGCATTTCGCCACCGTCTATGCCAAGCCCAAAGGGCGTGCGCAGGTGGACACGTTTATCACCGAAGTGTCTCAGGATACGTGGATTTTCTTCCCGTGGGACATGGCGATGCAATATGTGAAGCCGTATCGCGGCGACTGAATTTACCTGACAGGACACGGCACCCATGCGTCTGAACCCCAATATGGCCGCGACCTCCCCTCCTCCGGTTATGGAGGCACGGCGCTGGATTGACGGGGTTGAGTTCCCCGCGGACCGCCCTTTGATCAATGTCTCTCAGGCAGCCCCCGTTGATCCGCCCCCTGCCGCGCTGCGCGAAGCGATGGCGAGGTTCGTTCTGGACGATGACGAAACCCATCTTTACGGCCCCGTTCTTGGCCTACCCGCCTTACGCGCCGAAGTCGCATCGCAGTGGAGTGTCGCCTATGGCGGCACCGTAACCCCGTCGCAGGTCGCCATTACCTCCGGCTGCAATCAGGCCTTCGCCGCAATTATCGCCACGCTCTGCGCGCCGGGCGACGAGGTGATCGTGCCGACGCCGTGGTATTTCAACCATAAGATGTGGCTCGACATGGGCGGCATCACCTCCGTCCCGTTGAAGGCGGGCGAAGGTTTGCTGCCATCGGTTGACGCTGCCGCGCAGCTGATCACATCGAAGACACGCGCCATCACATTGGTATCACCCAACAATCCGGGTGGCGTGGAGTATCCGTCCGACCTGCTCGGGGCATTCTATGATCTGTGCAAGGACAAAGGCATCGCCCTGATCGTGGACGAAACCTACCGTGATTTCGACAGCCGCTCCGGAGCACCCCATGACCTGTTTGCCCGCGAGGGATGGGATGGGACGCTGATCCAGCTCTATTCGTTCTCCAAAGCCTACCGGCTCACAGGCCACCGTGTCGGGGCCGTCGTCGCGTCCGAGGCGCGGCTGGCCGAGGCGGAGAAGTTTCTGGACACCGTCACGATTTGCCCCAACCAGCTTGGGCAACGGGCGGCATTGTGGGGGATGAAGAATCTGGGCGACTGGCTGGCAGAGCAGCGGGCAGAGATCCTCGCTCGTCGCGCGGCGATCGAGCAGCATTTCCCAAAGCTCGCCGCAAAAGGCTGGGTGCTGCACGGCAACGGCGCCTATTTCGCCTATGTGACCCACCCGTTCGACGAGCCGTCCGACAAGCTGGCGCAACGCATGGTGGAAGAGATCAGCGTTCTGTGCCTGCCCGGCACGATGTTTGTGCCTGATGATGACCCCTCCGGCGCGAAATGCCTGCGCATCGCCTTTGCGAATATCGACGCGGACGGCATCGCGGAGCTGTTTGAGCGTATGGAAACTCTCTGACCCGCTTGCCCCTCTGGGGGCAACGGTTTAACAGGTTCCAACTGGTTTTCTTCTGGGAAGGTAAGACATGGCCAAGGCAGGCAAATCTAGCGCATCGCGCTACGCGGTGTGGGGCATTTTGCTTCTGTTGGTTGCAGGTTTGGCGGGCTTCGGCTCGGGCGGCTTGGGCGGCAACATCTCAAGCATCGGCAGCGTCGGCGAGACGCCGATCACCGTTGAGGAATACCAACGCGCCTTGCAGCAGGAACTGGAGTTCGAATCCCGTCGTCGTGGCCAGCCAGTCTCCATGCAAACGGCGCTTCAGGAACAGTTGGACCTGCGCGTGCGCCAACGACTGGCAGGCAGCACCGCGCTGACCGAAGAGGCCCGCGTGATGGGACTGTCGGTCGGCGACGCAGAGGTTCTGCGCCAGTTGCAGCAAGTGCCCGCGTTTCAGGGACCGGACGGACAATTCAATCGCGAGGCCTACGAATTCACGCTGGAGCGAAACGGCCTGCGCCCCACCGAGTTCGAGCAGGATTTGCGCACGACCGCCGCGCGCCAGTTGTTGCAACAGGCAGTAACCGGCGGTCTGACGCTGAACGAGACCTATGCCGCAACGCTCTACGGCTTTCTGGGGCAGCGCCGCTCCTTCCGCTGGGCGGAGTTGAACGCCGACCTGCTCGCCACACCGAACGACGAACCGACCGATGCGCAGTTGCAGAGCTATTATGACGAGAACGGCGCCCAATTCGAGACGCCCGAAATCCGCAAGATCAGCTATGCTTGGCTGACACCGGACATGCTGGTCGACGACATCACCCCCAATGAGGACAGGTTGCGTGCGCTTTACGAAGAACGCTCCGACGAGTTGAACCAGCCCGAGCGTCGTATCGTGGAACGCCTTGGCTTTGCCGATATGGACGCGGCCAGCGCAGCGAAGACCGCGATTGAGGCTGGCGAGACCACGTTTGACGATCTGGTGACGGAACGCGGTCTGACCTTGGAGGACGTGGATCAGGGCGAAGTCTCGCGCGACGATCTGGATGGCCCCATCGCCGACGCCGTGTTCGCCCTGACCGAGCCGGGCATTTCAGAGCCGGTGGAGACGACCCTCGGCCCTGCGCTTTACCGTGTGAATGCGGTGCTTGAAGCGCAGAACACCGCTTTCGAGGACGTGCGCGACGACCTGGTCGCCGAAGCGGCCGCCGATCAGGCGCGGCGTGCGGTTTTAGACCGGATCGGTGAAATCGACGATCTGCTGGCCAGCGGCGCTACGCTGGAAGAGCTTGGCAAAGACAGCGAAATGGAGTTCGGCCAGATCGAATTCTCCGACGCCTCAAACGACGGCATCGCGGGCTATGACAACTTTCGCGAGGAAGCCGTGTTGCTCAAGGAAGGTGACTTCCCCGAAGTGCGCGAATTGTCCGATGGCGGCATCTTCGCCGCGCGGCTTGACGAAATCGTGCCGCCCGCCGTGCCGCCTCTTGAGAACATCCGCGACGATGTTGTGGCAGCGTGGAATGCGGCCGAAACCAAGCGGCGCCTGACAGAGCTTGGCGAAAGCTTGAAGGCACAGCTCGACCAAGGCACTGCGATGGAAGCGCTTGGGCTAGAAGGCCGCACCGAGACAGACCGGGGCCGCACCGACTTCATCGAGGACGTGTCTCCTGCCGTTCTGATCACCGCCTTCAGTCTGGAAAAGGCATCCGAGACCGCGCTGGTGCCGACCGAAGGCGGCGCGGTGCTTTTGGAGTTGCTGGATATCTCCCCCGCCGACCTGGAGACGGACGAGGCGCAGAACTTCCTGAGCCAGTTGTCGCAACAGGCCAGCGCGGGCCTTGCGGGCGATGTGTTCGAGCTATACGGCCAAGCGGTTCAGGCGCGGCACGGGCTGAGCCTTGATCAGGTTGCGGTCAACGCCGTCAACGCGAGCATGCGCTGACACATGGCTTTGCTACCGGCATATGAGGACTTCGCCAAAGGCTACGAGGCTGGCGAAAATCAGGTGGTCTACACGCGGCTTGCCGCAGATTTGGACACGCCGGTTTCGCTAATGCTCAAGCTCACCGCCGCGCAGCCGGACAGCTTCGTGCTGGAATCAGTCACTGGCGGCGAAGTGCGCGGGCGCTATTCGATCATCGGCATGAAACCGGATCTGATCTGGCAATGCCGGGGCACCACGAGCGAGCTGAACCGCTCCGCCCGCTTTGACCGCGATGCGTTCGAGCCTTGCGGAAGCGACCCGTTAACCGCCCTGCGCGAAGTGCTGGCGGAAAGCCGGATCGACCTGCCGGACGGGCTTCCGGCGGCGTCCGCCGGACTGTTCGGTTATCTCGGCTACGACATGATCCGGTTGGTCGAGAACCTGCCAAACGTGAACCCCGACCCGCTGGGCCTGCCTGACGCGGTGATGCAACGCCCCTCGGTTGTGGTGGTGCTGGACGGGGTCAAGGGGGAGGTCATCGTCGTCAGCCCCGCATGGGTGGCCTCCGGTCTGTCTGCACGCGCGGCCTATGCGCAGGCGGCAGAGCGGGTGATGGACGCGGTGCGCGATCTGGACCGCGCGGTGCCCACCGACGCCCGCGACTTCGGCGAGGAAACCGAGGTCGCGCCGCCCGTTTCCAACTTCACCCATAAGGGCTATCTGGATGCGGTCGAGGCCGCCAAGGAATATATCCGTGCGGGCGACATCTTTCAGGTGGTCCCGTCGCAACGATGGACGCAGGATTTCCCGCTGCCGCCCTTCTCGCTTTATCGTGCGCTGCGCCGCACCAACCCGTCGCCCTTCATGTTCTATTTCAACATGGGCGGCTTCCAGATCGTCGGCGCAAGCCCCGAAATTCTGGTGCGGGTCTTTGGCCGCGAGGTCACCATCCGACCGATCGCTGGCACGCGACCGCGCGGTGCGACGCCCGAGGAGGACCGCGCGCTGGAGGCCGACCTGTTAGGCGATCCGAAAGAATGTGCGGAGCATCTGATGCTGCTCGACCTCGGGCGCAATGACACGGGCAAGGTGTCGAAGATCGGCACCGTGACCCCCACCGAAAAGTTCATCATCGAGCGTTACAGCCACGTGATGCACATCGTCTCCAACGTCACCGGCGAGTTGGCGGACGATCAGGACGCCCTGTCCGCGCTGCTGTCCGGCCTGCCTGCGGGCACGGTTTCGGGTGCGCCAAAGGTCCGCGCGATGGAAATCATCGACGAGTTGGAGCCGGAAAAACGCGGCATCTATGGCGGCGGCTGCGGCTATTTCTCGGCTAATGGCGACATGGATATCTGCATCGCCCTGCGCACAGGCGTCGTCAAAGACGAGAAGCTGTATATTCAGGCAGGCGGCGGCGTGGTCTATGATAGCGACCCCGAGGCAGAGTTTCAGGAAACCGTCAACAAATCCAAGGCGCTGCTGATGGCCGCCAAAGAGGCCGGATTGTTCCTGCGCGGCGGCAACGGCTAAGGCGCGTCGTCCGCCAGCATCACCGCCGAGACCGGCACCATGGCGATCCCGGCCTCCTTCTTCTCCAGCACCCATTCCACAAGGGCCTTCACCGTGTCGGGGTAGCTGCGCCCTACGACGACAACGGCACCGTCGCGGTTGGCGTTGAACGCCGCACGGTCGAGATAGCGTTTGATCTTTGGCGCTTCTTCCAGTTCACCGTCCAAGACGCGGAACACGGTTGCAGCGGGAATGTTCTCGCGGCGGGCGGCTTGTTGGGCGGTGTTGAGGCCACGATCAAACGTGATCAACCCGTGGCCGCTGTTGCGGATTGCGCCCAGCACCGGCTGGAGCAGCGTGCGGTTTGACTGGATACGCCCGTCCAGCGGGTCCATCAGGCCGACCGCCTGATCGAGAATGTTGAAATAGGCCTCCACAGCGACGGCAACATCACCAGGCCCGGCGGATGTGGGAAGCTCGTTGGCGATTGCCACGACCTCCATCCCCGCGTCGCGGTAGGCCTGCATCGTGCTTGCGGCGTCGGCGGCGGTCGGATCAATGGCGATGGTCACGGGAATGCTGAGTTTCATCAGATCCTCGCGCGGGATACCGTCCTCGCCGCTGTCGATGAGGATCACCCCGAACAGCGATTTGCCTTCGATGCCGTCAACCTGCGCCGCGAAGTTGCGCAACGCACCAAGGTCTTCGACGGGAGCCGGTGCGACCTCAGCGCGCTCCGCTTCAGGCTCAGGTGCCGCGTCACCGACGCTGGGCAGACGGTTGGTCACCACACCAGAGTTGATCCGCGGCAAGGTGATGGGTGTGTCCGCCGAAGCTACGTCGAGGGAGTCGCCTTCTTCAGGTGCGTCACTGCCAATCGTTGGCAAGCTGGAGGCACGAGGCATAGCATCGGGGTCAGGCTGCTCAGTACCGACCACAGTGGTCGATGGCAACGTGCTGGGTTGGACCTTAAGCGTGGCGGTCTGCGGATCGGCCTCTACATTCGGCGCGGCGTCTGCCGAGGGCAAGGGCGTGGCCTCGTCCACGCGCAACGCGGCGGACGGAGCGGGGTCAACACGCGCGATCACGATCGCGTCGTCGCCGTCGGCTTTCAACGCGGGAGCGTCAGGCGTGGTTTGCGAGATCTGGGTGTCTGTACCGACGACAGGAGCCGCAGGGCTGTCGGAACGCGTCGCTTCAGCCGTCTCTGGCTGTGCAACCGTGGGTTGCACGACCGGCGCGTCCTGCTGCTCGTTCAGCGTCTGGGTTCCCGTTTGCTGTGGCGCACGAGCGACCTCGGAGGTGGCTGCCGCCTCGCTCTGGGATGCAGTTGCTGGCAACGAAGCATTCTCTTCGACACGGGGAGCGGCGCTGCTTGCCCCGCTTTCGGGAGCGACAGATACGGGCTCGGGCTTTTCGGCGTTGATCTTAGGTGCAGCGTCGATGCGATCTTGAGGCAGCGGCGCGTAGAGCGACAACATCGCCATGACCACGGCGCCCACAAAGCCGCCCGATACCAAACCCGCGCCTAGTCCTTTGCCCATCGTTCTGATCCTCGCCCGATCCTGTGCCCTTCATCGAGCATACGCTATTTGCAGGCTTTTGCCCTTATCTTCGCGGGGATAGCCGGATAAGCGGCCTTGACCCCGGCGCGTCGCTCTGGGCATTTATACCGCGACACGGAAGGCGGTGGAAAGCCCTTTCGGGGCAAAGGGTAAGATGATGCTGCTATTGATCGATAATTACGACAGTTTCACCTACAATCTGGTGCATTATTTCGGGGAGTTGGGCGCGCAGATGAAGGTCGTGCGCAATGACGCGATCAATGTGCAAGAGGCCATGGCCCTGCGCCCGCGCGGCATTGTCCTTAGCCCCGGCCCCAAGGCCCCCGCCGACGCGGGCATCTGTCTTGCCCTCACGCAGGCGGCGGCAGAGACGAAAACACCGCTGTTCGGGGTATGTCTCGGCCACCAGACCATCGGCGAGGCGTTCGGCGGCAAGGTCGTGCGCCACAGCGAAATCGTGCACGGCAAGATGGGGCGCTACGTCCATGACAACAAGAGCGTGTTCAAAGGCCTGCCCTCGCCCTTCGAGGCGACACGCTACCATTCGCTGGTGGTAGACCGCGCCACCCTGCCCGACGCGCTGGAAATCACAGCGCAGCTGGAGGACGGCACCATCATGGGCCTGATGCACCGCGACTTGCCGATCCATGGCGTTCAGTTCCACCCCGAGAGCATCGCATCGCAGCACGGGCATCAGATGTTGCAGAACTTTCTCGACCTGTTGCCCGCAGGCGAAGGAGTGGCCGCATGAGTGACAGCCTCAAGCCGCTGATCGGGATTGCCGCCGACCGTCCCCTGACCCGTGACGAAGCCGAGGTCGCGTTCAAGGCGCTGTTCGAGGGCCGCGCCACCCCCAGCCAGATCGGCGGGTTGCTGATGGCCTTGCGCACCCGTGGCGAAACAGTCGAGGAATACGCCGCCGCCGCTACCGTGATGCGCGCCAAGTGTCACGCGGTCGACGCCCCTGACGGCGCGATCGACATTGTCGGCACCGGTGGCGACGGCATGGGCACGCTGAATATCTCGACGGCCACCGCCTTTGTCGTGGCGGGTGCCGGTGTCGTGGTGGCCAAGCACGGCAACCGCAACCTGTCGTCCAAATCCGGCGCAGCGGACGCGTTGGGGGCGATGGGTATCAACGTGATGGTGGGGGCCGACGTGGTCAGCCGCGCCATCTCGCAAATCGGCATCGGCTTTATGATGGCCCCCATGCACCATCCCGCCATTGCCCATGTCATGCCCACCCGCACCGAGCTTGGCACGCGCACGATCTTCAACATCCTCGGCCCCCTGACCAATCCGGCGGGCGTGAAACGGCAGCTGACCGGTGCATTCTCCGCCGACCTGATCCGCCCGATGGCAGAGACCTTGCTGGCGCTCGGCTCGGAGAAAGCGTGGCTGGTCCATGGCGGCGACGGCACGGATGAATTGGCGATCTCGGCACCCTCCAAGGTCGCGGTGCTGGAGGACGGCGCGGTGCGTGACATGGAAATCGCGCCGGAGGATGCAGGCCTTACCCCGCACCCGTTCGAGGATATCATCGGCGGCACACCCGAAGAAAACGCCCATGCGTTCCGCGCCTTGCTGGCGGGCGAAGCGTCGGCCTATCGCGATGCGGTGCTGCTGAATTCGGCTGCGGCACTGGTCGTGGCCGACAAGTCCGCTAACTTGCGTGAGGGTGTGGACATGGCCCGCGCCAGCATCGACAGTGGTGCAGCCAAAGCCAAGGTCGATGCCTTGGCGAAATTTACCTCGGAGGCCAAATGAGCACCCCTACCATTCTGGAAAAGATCAAGGCCTACAAACTTGAAGAGATCGCCGCCCGCAAAGCGGAACGCAGCATCGAGGATCTGGAAGCCGACGCCGCGGACGCCCCCGAGCCTCGCGGCTTTGCCGAGGCGCTGTCCGACGCCGCGATCAGCGGCTACGGCCTGATCGCCGAGATCAAGAAAGCCAGCCCGTCCAAGGGCCTGATCCGCGAGGATTTCGACGTGCCGGAACTGGCGAAAGCCTACGCCGCAGGCGGCGCGACTTGTCTCAGCGTGCTGACAGACGGACCGTCCTTTCAGGGCGCGGACGAGTTTCTGCGGCAGGCCCATGACGCCTGCGATCTGCCGATCCTGCGCAAGGATTTCCTTTACGATCCTTATCAGGTCGTGGAGTCCCGTGCGCTTGGCGCGGATTGCATCCTGATTATCATGGCCTCAGTGGATGACGTGCTGGCGCATGAGTTGGAGGATACCGCAACGCGGCTGGGCATGGACGTGCTGGTAGAGGTTCACAACGCCGAGGAGCTAGAGCGTGCGATGAACTTTAACAGCACGCTTCTGGGCATCAACAACCGTGATCTGCACACGTTCGAGGTGACGCTTGATACGACGCGCAAACTGGCGCGGCAGGTGGCGGAGGACAAGCTGATCATCGCCGAAAGCGGGTTGTTCGAGCCGACCGACCTGTCCGACCTTGCCCGCTACGGCGCGCGGTGCTTCCTGATCGGCGAAAGCCTGATGCGGCAAGAGGACGTGGCCCAGGCGACCCGCCATATCCTCAGCGACAAGCCCATGACCGGAGGTCTCTAGATGTCCGAGCTGACCCATTTCGACGGGGACGGGAATGCGCATATGGTCGATGTGTCGGACAAGGCCGTGACCTCGCGCATCGCGGTGGCCGAGGGCTGCGTGAAGATGAATGCCGACACCTTCGCCCTGATCGCGGAGGGCCGCGCCAAGAAAGGCGACGTGTTGTCGGTCGCGCGTCTGGCGGGGATCATGGGGGCCAAGAAATGCTCCGAGTTGATCCCGCTTTGCCACCCATTGCCGATCACCAAGGTTGCGGTCGATCTGGTACCGGATGCCTCACTGCCGGGGGTCCGGATCGAGGCGACGGTTAAGACCACAGGGCAAACCGGCGTGGAGATGGAGGCGCTGACCGCCGTATCCACTGCCGCATTGACGGTCTACGACATGGTAAAAGCCGCTGATAAAACCATGGAGATCAGCAACATACGTCTCGTCCTTAAAGACGGTGGCAAGTCCGGTCTGTTTGAGGCCAAGCGGTAATGATTTCAGTGTCGGAAGCGCTGGCCGCCGTTCTGGACCTTGGCGCGCCTGTCGAGGTGGAACATGTGCCGCTGGATCAGGCCGATGGCCGCGTATTGGCGCAAGACGTCGCCGCGACGCGCGACCAACCTCCGTTTTCGGCCTCCGCCATGGATGGCTACGCGGTTGCGACCGCAGATGTGACTGAGGGGGATCGTTTCACCGTTATCGGCGAGGCTGCCGCCGGTCACCGGTTCGAACGGACCATCGGTTCAGGCGAAGCGGTGCGCATCTTCACCGGCGCTCCGTTGCCCGGTGGCGGCGTGCGGGTAATCATTCAGGAAGACGTGACGCGCGAAGATGATGCGATCACTGTGGGCGGGAAACTTGGTGCCGGTCATCATGTGCGCCCTGCGGGAGGTGATTTCAAAGCGGGCGACGTTCTGTCCGCCCCGCGCAGATTGAGCCCATCCGACGTGGCTTTGCTGGCCTCGATGAATGTCCCTTTCGTGCCCGTCCGCCGACATCCAGTTGTCGCGATCATTGCGACGGGGGACGAGTTGGTGAGTGCTGGCGGGACGCCGCGTGACGACCAGATCATCGCCTCCAACTCGCTGGGTCTTGCGGCCATGTTCCGCCGCGCTGGTGCGACGGCGCGCGTGTTGCCTATTGCGAAAGACACGCCGTCTTCGCTGAAAATGGACCTGTCCTTGGCCGAAGGGGCTGACCTGCTGGTCACCATTGGCGGGGCATCGGTGGGCGACCACGACATTGTGGCCGAGGTGGCCGAAAGCATGGGGCTGGAGCGGCAGTTCTACAAGGTAGCCATGCGTCCCGGCAAACCGCTGATGGCGGGATGGATTGGCGGCATGGCGATGATTGGACTGCCCGGAAATCCCGTGTCATCAATGGTTTGTGGAGAAGTTTTCATTCGCCCCTTGCTCGACAAGTATCTGGGCTTGCCCAGTGGCCCGCGCGCCCGTATCGAGCTGCCTCTGACGGAGCCGCTTGAGGCGAACAGCCAGCGCGAACACTACATGCGGGCGGTTGTTGAGAACGGGACCGTTCGGGCGTTCGCACGTCAGGACAGCTCGCTTTTGACAGTGCTGGCGCAAGCCAATGCCCTGATCGTCCGCCCGCCCGGCGATCCGGCCCGCAACGTGGGAGAGCCGGTGCAGGTTATCGCTTTGTAGGCGTTGACACAAAACGGGAACAACGGTAGAACAACAGGGAACATGGCGCAAAAATGCGCCGCCATTCAGGGAGTTCTGAGCCGATGCTGACGAAGAAACAGCTGGACCTGTTGAAATTCATCCATGGCCGCATTCAACGTGACGGGGTTCCGCCCTCGTTCGACGAAATGAAAGATGCGCTGGACTTGCGCTCGAAGTCGGGGATTCACCGCCTGATCACGGCGTTGGAAGAGCGCGGTTTCATTCAACGTCTGGCGCATAAGGCGCGGGCGCTGGAGATCATCAAACTGCCCGACGCGATGGAAGGGAACGGCTTTACCCCTCGGATCATTGAGGGCGACCGCCCTGCCGCTAATCCCGCCGCAATGGCGCTTGAAGGCGTGCATGCGCTGGAACTTCCGGTGATGGGCCGCATCGCTGCGGGTACGCCAATCGAGGCGATCAGCGAAGTGTCGCATCATGTGGCAGTACCCGGCTCGATGCTTGCGGGGAGCGGCCATCATTATGCGCTGGAGGTCAAAGGCGACTCCATGATCGAGGCTGGCATCAATGACGGCGACGTGGTCGTCATCCGCGAACAGATCACCGCCAACAACGGCGATATTGTCGTGGCCTTGGTCGAGGATCAGGAAGCCACCTTGAAACGCTTCCGGCGGCATGGATCGTCCATCGCGCTGGAGCCTGCGAACTCTGCTTATGAAACCCGTGTCCTGCCTGATCACATGGTCAAGGTGCAGGGACGTCTGGTCGGATTGATCCGCTCCTACTGACGTCGCTTGCGCGGTTTGGGAACCCACAGCCGGTCGCCTTGGCGGGACCGGCTGTTTTCATATCTCAGGCCGGTTTTAGTTTCGTAAATGGCCACCGACCCACCTGTCAGAAAATCTGCGCCGCTCCATCCCTGACACCCTTCGGGCAAGAAATCCGTGAGACGTGGCAGCACCACCAGATCGTTGGTCGCACAGGCTTGTGCAAGGTCGATCTTCTCAGGGTTCGCCGCGTTGAAGACGAGCTTCACACCGTTCAGGTTCACACGCAGGTCATTGGCGGCAAAACCGGCCCGCGTGGCGGCGTGAGCCTGATCTCCTGTGTCGCCATCGTTTTCCAGCCACACCTGCGCGGAAAAACCATCGCCTTTTGGCTTGTTCAAAGCGCGTCCACCTTCGCCGAGGACTCCGATGAGGCGACCCGTTTCGGAGATCAGCACCGTTGGCCGTTCTGTCGACGCCCAAAACAGCAATGCGGCACAAATCGGCAATAGGCCGATCAAGCGCCCTGCCCCTTGCCAAAGACAGAGGAACAGCCCTCCAAGCGCCACGAGCGGCAAGACATGCACGGATGGGGCCATAATCGCACGCGTGCTGCCGTTTAGCCCCGCAACGAAGTCGGCGACGCCCAGTATCCATGCCAGCCCAAGTTCCATGACCGCCAAGCCAGCCGCTTCCAGCCCAAAGGGTGCCAGTAAGCCCGCCAGCAATGCGCCGGGCATAACAACGAACCCCATCACCGGAACAGACAGCAAGTTGGCGAGCAGGCCGTATTGCGACACCTGATTGAAATGCGCGGCCCCAAAGGGCGCAGTCGCAGCGCCTGCGATGAAGGATGAGACCAGCAAGGCCACAACGCCCGAAAGCCACTTGGGGACGCGCAAGAATGTCCCGCGGTCCCGTATGGCTCCGAAGACTGCCACCAAGGCTATGGTCGCTGCGAACGACATTTGAAACCCCGGCCCGACAAGCGCCTGCGGGGTAGTTACCAAAATCACGAGAGCCGCCATGGCCACCGCCCTGAGCGACAGCGCCGGTCGCTCCAGACAGATGGCCAGCAACATGACCGACACCATGATGAACGCTCTCTGCGTCGCAACGCTGGCACCGGAGATGCCAAGGTAGACCAGCGCGGCGGCAAAGGCGGCGACGGCGGCGACCTTACGGATCGGAAGTCTGAGAGACGCAGCGGGGATTGCCGCGAGGCAAAGCCTTATCACCGCGAACACGGCCCCCGTAAGCAGCCCCATATGCAGCCCCGAAATCGCAAGCAGATGAGCCAGATTGGACGCGCGCAGAATTTCCAGCGCGGACGCATCCAGATCAGACCTGTCTCCGGTGATGATAGCGGCAGCGAACGGACCTTCGCGCATCGACATGCGGGACTTGATCCCCTCCGACAAGGCGCGGCGGATCGTGTAGAGGCGCAAGGCCGCATCCGCATTCTCTATCGCCGCAGGCTTGTATCTGAGCATGGGATTGCGGGTATAACCCAACGCTCCCAACTGCTGAAACCAAAGGTGGCGCTGGAAGTCGAAGCCGCCCGGCTCGACGGGACCCGATGGCGGACCCAGATGGCCCGTTGTGATCACAACATCCCCCGGCGTGAAAGTCGTGCCCATATCGGGCCCATGCAGCGAGACCCGCACCTTCACCGGCGTCCGCGCAGGCGGCACGCGCGAAAGCCGGACATTGTCGAGAGTGAGGCGCATTTTCTCGGAGGCCGACTTGTCGATGGCAATGATACGCCCCTCGATGGGTCCGTAGTAGCGGTACGACAGGACGGGGGCAGCAACCGCATGGGCCTTGTATGTCGCCACCACAGCCCCTGTAAGCGACAGGGTCAGCGCCCACAAAACGAGGGAGACCCAGCTGCCCCGGTGGCATCCGCGCCAGACCGCCACAAGCCAGCATAACAGCAGCACGGCGGCGCATAGGCCCAATCCCCATAAGGGTGGCTCCTGCATCAAGCTGAAATAAATTCCGATGCCGACGCCCAGACAGACCGGTGCCCACGGGAACAGGTGCGATTGCTGACGTCCAAAGCTTCCGGATACAGCGTGCAGCACCGCGAGGACCAAGGACGGTCGCGTGACGTCAGCTGCTCTTGTCTCAATCGTTTCTATTGCCTACACCTGAGCGCCAACGAGCTGGCCTTTCAGGCCATGCTCCCCTGTGCAAGTCCTGCCCGAACATGCTTTCCAAAAGGTTAAACTCTCGATGACAGACGCCCCCGTGGTCACCCGCTTCGCCCCTTCGCCAACCGGCTACCTGCATATCGGGGGCGCCCGCACCGCCTTGTTCAACTGGCTGTATGCGCGGGGACGTGGCGGCAAATTCTTGTTGCGGATCGAGGATACGGACCGCGCAAGATCCACGCCGGAGGCGACGCAAGCCATTCTGGACGGCCTGACATGGCTGGGACTGGATTGGGACGGCGACGCCGTCAGCCAGTTCGAGAGCGCCGAGCGTCATGCCGAGGTCGCGCGGGAAATGCTTGCGGCAGGCACCGCTTACAAATGCTTTTCGACGCAAGAGGAAATCGAGGCATTCCGCGAAGCCGCTCGGGCCGAGGGGCGCTCGACCCTGTTCCGCTCGCCTTGGCGCGACGTGGCGGATGCCGATCATCCAGACGGCCCTTATGTTATCCGCATCAAAGCGCCGCAAACTGGCGCGATCACAATCAAGGACGCCGTCCAGGGCGACGTAACTTGGAAGGCGGACACGCTGGACGACATGGTGCTCCTCCGGTCCGATGGAAGCCCTGTCTACATGCTGGCGGTGGTCGTGGATGACCATGACATGGGCGTGACGCATGTAATCCGCGGCGATGATCATCTGGCGAACGCGGCGCGTCAGTCGATGATCTATACGGCAATGGGCTGGGATCTACCTGTCTTCGCACATATCCCGTTGATCCATGGTCCGGATGGCAAAAAACTTTCCAAACGCCACGGCGCGTTGGGGGTGATGGAATACGCCGCCATGGGCTATACGCCTGCCGGTATGCGCAATTATCTGGCACGGCTGGGGTGGAGCCATGGCGACGACGAAGTGTTCACGACCGAAAAGGCGCTGGAATGGTTCGACCTTGGTGGCATCGGCAAAGCGCCTGCACGGCTCGACTTTAAGAAAATGGAAAACATTAACCGCCATCACATCGGCATGAGTGATTCCGAGACCATGCTGCGTGATGTGCAAAATTACCTTGCGGCAATCGGCGAGTCCCCGTTGCCTGACGACAAGGCAACGGCATTTGTGCAGGCTTTCGGTCAGATGGATGTTGCCGACAAAACCGTCGGGGATTTGCTGGGGAAATTTGCATTTGTGCTCGATGAGCCGCCCTTCACGCTGGATGAGAAGGCCGAGAAACTGCTTGACCCGGTATCCCGTGGTATACTGACGCAATTGACGCCGCACCTGCAAACTGCTAGCTGGAACCGCGAGGAGTTGGAGCAAACCGTGACGAAGTTCGCCGAGGCTCAGGAACTCAAATTCGGGAAACTTGCAGGCCCGCTTCGGGTTGCGCTTTCGGGCCGCGCGGTTTCCCCAAGCGTCTTTGACATGATGATGGTCTTGGGACGTGACGAAACACTTGCCCGACTGGTTGCAGTCGATAGTTGATGCTCCAAGCCGCATTCGGTGGCAGATGACAAGATAATAAGACTTAGGTGGCCGATAACGCCATATATAACAGGAGGTTGCGACCGCGTTCACCTCCGGACACACGAAAGGTGAATGTATGTCAGACAAGACCGCACGACTGATAATTGGCAATGAAGAGATCGAATTGCCAATCCTGACCCCGACTGCTGGACCTGATGTGGTCGACATCAGAAAGCTCTACTCCAAGGGCGGCGTATTCACCTATGATCCCGGCTTTACTTCGACCGCCGCTTGCGACAGCACCATCACCTTCATCGACGGTGACAAGGGTGAATTGCTGCACCGCGGCTACCCAATCGACCAGTTGGCCGAAAAGTCTCATTTTCTCGAAGTTTGCTTTCTGCTTCTCTACGGCGAATTGCCCTCCGCCGCCGAGTTGGAGGATTTCGAAGCCCGTGTGACCCGTCACACTATGGTGCACGAACAAATGCACAACTTCTTCCGCGGCTTCCGCCGCGACGCGCACCCCATGGCGACGCTCGTGGGTGTGGTCGGCGCGATGTCCGCGTTCTACCATGATAGCACCGATATCAACGACGACTGGCAGCGCGAAGTTGCCGCGATCCGGCTGATTGCCAAGCTGCCGACGATCGCTTCGATGGCGTTCAAGTATTCGATCGGTCAGCCGTTCGTGTACCCGCGCAACGATCTCGATTACGCGGCAAACTTCTTGCACATGTGCTTCTCGGTTCCCGCCGAGAAATACGAGGTCGATCCGATCCTCGCCCGTGCCATGGACCGCATCTTCACGCTCCATGCCGATCACGAGCAAAACGCGTCTACATCAACCGTGCGCCTTGCGTCGTCATCCGGTGCCAACCCGTTCGCCTGTATCGCCGCAGGTATCGCATGTCTGTGGGGTCCGGCACATGGCGGCGCCAATCAGGCCTGCCTGGAGATGCTGGAGGAAATCGGCACCGTCGACCGCATCCCCGAGTATATCGCGCGTGCAAAGGATAAGGACGACCCATTCCGCCTGATGGGCTTTGGCCACCGCGTCTACAAGAACTTCGACCCGCGCGCGAAGGTGATGAAGCAGTCCGCCGACGAAGTTCTTGATCTTCTGGGCATCGAGGACAACCCCAAGTTGCAGGTCGCCAAAGAGCTTGAGAAACAGGCGCTGAACGATCCTTACTTCGCCGAGAAAAAACTGTTCCCCAACGTGGACTTCTACTCCGGCATCATTCTGGAGGCGATGGGCTTCCCGACCTCGATGTTCACACCGATCTTCGCGCTGGCGCGCACAGTGGGTTGGATTTCGCAATGGAAAGAACAAATTTCCGACCCAAAACTGAAGATCGGACGGCCTCGCCAGCTCTATAAGGGCGAAACGCTTCGCGACTATGTCGACATCGAAAACCGCTAATATAAATAAGGCCACCTTCGGGTGGCCTTATTTTTGTTGGATGGGATGAGGCGTCAGCGACCCTCGTAGTTCGCCGCACGTTTATCCAGAAACGCCAATACGCCCTCTCGGAAATCATGGGTCTTGCCGCACTCGCCTTGAAGCTTCGCTTCAAGCAATAGCTGCTTCTCCAGATCATTGTCGAAACTGGACCGGATGATCTTCTTAACCCGCGTGTAGGCTTCTGTTGGCCCGTTCGCCAGATAGCTGGCACGGTCGCGCCAGTGCTGCGCAAAGCTGTCATCGGGCACAGCTTCCCAGATCATCCCCATGGCGCTGGCCTGCTCGGCGGTAAGCGGTTCTGCGAACAGCGCGGCCCCCATCGCTTTTGCCATGCCGATCTGACGCGGAAGAAAGTAGCTGCCACCCGCATCCGGGATCAAACCGATCCGCGTAAATGCTTGCAAAAAGACCGCGGATTGGGTCGCAATCACAACATCAGCCGCCAAGGCAAGGTTGGCCCCTGCCCCCGCCGCCGGCCCGTTCACCGCCGAAATAGTCGGTATCCGGCAGTTATAAATTGCCATCAACATCGGCACATACTCGTCGCGCAACGTCCGTTCCAGATCGGTGGAGGCGACAGTGGCGCGATCTCCCAGATCCTGCCCGGAACAGAACGCACGACCCTTGCCGGTCAAAACCAGAACCCGCGCCTCGCTCTCGGCGGCCTTGACCGCGTGCAATATCTCGGCGCGCATTTGCGTGTTCAGGGCGTTCATCACCTCGTCGCGTGTGAATTCGATCACCGCCACATTATCGGCAATGCTGAGCCGCAGGGTTTCGTATTGCATCGGCACGTCTCCAAATTCTGTGTTGCCGCTCACGATAGCGAACCGGTCAGTTCAGAAAAAGCGAAACGCGCCGTCACGCGGCAGATTTATCCGCCGCGCTCGGCCCTCCACGCTTCCAGCGCGGGGTTTGTCGTCGGAGTTTTGCGCATGACCTTCGGCTTTGGCATGTCGGTCGGGCGTCGAACATAGTGCAACTCGCGCGCCCCGAAATAGAAGCTGACGATCGCACCAAGCAACCACCACAGCGGCTCCGGCACGTAAGCCAGCCCCTGCATCCGGCTGCCAAAAGCCACCGGGTCGAGCATGGCGTAGACGAACAGGCCCAACGTCCCGAGCGCCAGCATCGGGCGGGGCAGCCGGTTGAGACCATTCATCAGGCGGTCGAAAAGACCCAGACGGCCATACTGAAACTCCGCGCCGTGCTGGTCGAGCGCAGCGGTGAATGCCTCATGCCCAAGTTCCATCTGCCGAGTGGCATTGGGGCGAAACGCGCCAGCAACATCCACCACAGCACCGGCAGCATTGCCCATGCCGCCCTTCAGAATGGTAGAGATCAGCCCCATGACGCCACCCGCGCGCGATGCTCCGCTGAAGAGAAGTGATAGGCTGGGGACAGAAATTCTTCTGCCCGCTTGATCCATCCGCCTTTGCCGCCGTCACGTCTGCGAGCATATTTTCGGGATGCCGGGCGGCGGTCTGCCAGATCGTAATAGTAGTTACGCCGTGCGATGCCGTAGGCGTCCGCCATATAGTCCGGCGCGTCTTGATAGGCAGCGTAGCTTGCCCGAACCGTGTGCGGCCCGATCCGCCCGTCTACTGCGACATCATGGCCCATGTCGTTGAGCAGATTTTGCAGCAGTTTGACCGCGTTTGCGCCGGCATTCACATGCATATCGAACACACTCGCTTGAAGCGGTTCGGGCAATGCGTCGATCCGCGGGGCGCGAAAATAATGGTCGATAAAAATCTCGACCGCCTGATCCTGTGTCAGGGCTTTGACATCCGCGATGCTCACCCGCCCGTCTCCGGTCAGATCAAGCCCCAGTCGGCGCATTGTATGGATTGTGACACCGTGGTTCGTCGGCCCACCCGGGTCGGCGGGGTCGTTGACATAGCCGCCTTCCCGGCGAACGATGTCGTGGGCAATTTCAAACACTGTCTGCATATCTGGCCTCCGCTACAATGCGGGGCCGAAGCTGCGCCTAAATGGTTAACGGAGCCTCTAGGCACCGTCCGGTGTCTGGTAAACGCCTTGTTCCTTCAACGCGTCGATGACCTCTTTGGGCATGTAAGTCTCATCGTGTTTCGCAAGAATTTCAGACGCTTGGAAAACACCGCTGATGTAGCGACCGGTGCCGACCATGCCCTGACCCTCTTCGAAAAGGTCCGGCAGGATACCGGTATAGGACACAGCCACAACCGCGTTGCCATCCGTCACGTTGAAGGTGATTTGCTGCGACTCGTTGACTTTCAGGCTGCCCTCTTCGACCAGCCCGCCGATGCGGAACGTCTCGGATTCACCGGGCGGTGTTTCCACCACCTCGGTAGGCGAACGGAAAAAGTTAATCCCGTCCTTCAAGGCATATCCGATCAATGCGGTCGACAAAGCCAGCGCGATTGCGGCAACGGCTATAACCTGAATACGACGCTTTTTCTTGAGGCCCTTCATTGCGTATCCTTTACGGGAACAGCGGGGCCATCATCAGCCCCTCGGTCTCTTCAAGACCTAACATCAGATTTGCGTTTTGCAACGCCTGACCGGATGAGCCCTTCGTGAGATTATCGAGCGCCGCAGTCACGATCGCCCGCCCCTCGATCCGGTCACCGGTCACGCCGATATGCACGAAGTTGGAGCCGCGCGTCTCATGCGTCGATGGCGCTTCCCCGAAAGGCAGGATCTCGATGAACGGCTCGTCGCTATAGGCCTCTGCCAGCGTGGCGTGGATTTCGGCGGCATCGCCTTTGACATAGACCGTCGCCAGAATACCCCGGTTCATCGGCACCAGATGCGGGGTGAACTGGACCTTCACGGGCCGCCCCGCAATCGCGGAGAACTCCTGATCGAACTCCCCCAAATGCCGGTGCGTGCCGCCGATGGCGTAGGCATTGCTGCCTTCTGACAGTTCGGCGTGGAGTAAGTTCTCTTTCAACGACCGCCCCGCACCGGACACACCGACTTTCAGGTCCAGAATAATGTCATCCAGATCAATCACGCCGCCCGCAATGAGCGGCCGCAATGCGAACTGTCCCGTCGCCGCGTTACAGCCGGTGCCCGCCACCAGCCGCGCTTTGGCGATGTCGTCGCGGTAGAACTCGGTCAGGCCGTAGACCGCCTCTTTCTGCATCTCAAGCGCTGCGTGATCATTGCCATACCACTGCTTGTAGGCGTCAGGGTCACGCAGCCGGAAATCGGCGGACAGGTCCACGATCTTCAGTGTTTTGGGCAGTTTCAGGATCACTTCTTGCGATGTCTTGTGCGGAAGTGCGCAAAAGCACAGGTCGATGCCCGAGAAGTCGATCTCGTCAATTGTGACCAGTGTAGGCAGGTCGAGATGCCGCAAATGCGGGAAGACATCCGCCATCTCCATACCCGCCTTGCGGTCCGCGGACAGGGCCGCGATGGACATGGACGGGTGGGTGGAGATGAGCCGGACAAGCTCTGCGCCGGTATAGCCGGACGCACCAAGAATGGCGATTTTATGGGTCATGAGAGACTCCGTATGTATTTAAGAACGGTTTAGAAGAAAGACAGGCGCGCGGCAATCATGCCGCTTCGAACTGGATCTTTCGTCGCAGGAATTGCGTCGCTCGGTCGCTGACCTGCGCAGGGTTGCCCGTGGTCAGAAACCGCGTCTCGGAGCTTTCGCCCAGCATGTTTGGATGCCGTTTCAAGTAATCAGCAAGGCTCGCAGACACCAGATTTGCCTGTGAGAACACTTTTACATCCGCACCTAACGCGTCCTGAAATACCTGCTCCATCAGCGGGTAATGCGTGCAGCCCAGAATGGCGGCCTGCGGTTTCGGCATCCGCCGTTTCAGCGCATCGACATGCGAGCGCACCAGCGCCTCCGCCAACATCTCGTCACCAGCTTCCAGCGCATCGACCAGACCGCCGCAGGGTTGCGCTTCCACATCGACACCGACCGCACGGAACGCAAGTTCACGCTGGAACGCACGCGAGGCAACGGTCGCAGGTGTTGCGAACAACGCCACATCCCGCACGTCCACCTGACGGGGCGGGGAATTGTCCCCCCAGTTGCGTTCGGTCAGTGCCTCGATCATCGGAACGAAAACCCCGAGCACGCGCTTGTCCGTCGGCACCCAGTTCTCCTGCATCCGCCGCAACGCGGCGGCCGACGCCGTATTGCACGCCAGAATGACCAGATCGCAGCCCGCGTCGAACAGTGACTGCGTCGCAGCGCAGGTCAGGTCGTAAATGTCATCGGCGGTGCGCACGCCATACGGCGTGTTGGCGCTGTCGGCAAAATAGCACACCGGCAGATCGGGCATATCCGCCGCGATTTGCTTGTAGACGGTCAATCCGCCTAGCCCGCTGTCAAAGATGCCTACCGCCATGTGCCTGTGCCGCTCTAGAGTTTCGCCCCTTGTCGTCCAATTTGCAGCGCTAGTCCACCGCGTTTTGAAGCTATCGGTACGGCACCCCCGGCAAGATCGAGAGCATCTCGAACATGATGTTGGCACCGGTCAACGCCGTATTGCCAGAGGTGTCATAGGGCGGCGAGACCTCCACCAGATCGCAGCCGACGATGGGCAGCCCGCGCAGCCCGCGGATCAGCTCCAGCGCCTGCGGCGTGGTCAGCCCGCCGATCTCGGGCGTGCCCGTTCCGGGTGCTATGGACGGGTCAAGGCTGTCGATATCGTAGGTGATATAAACCGGCCCCTCGCCCATGCTGTCCTTGATCCGGGCGGCCAGCGGCGCCGTGGACTTGTGCCAAAGCTCCTGCGCCAGTGTCAGGTTGAACCCCCAATCGCGCGGCTCGTCGAAGTCTTCGGCCGTGTAGCCTGTGCCGCGCAGGCCGATCTGATAGACGTCCTTGGGGCGCAGCAACCCTTCCTCATAGGCGCGGCGGAACACGGTGCCGTGGGTTTCACGCTCGCCGAACATCTCGTCGTTGACGTCCGCGTGGGCATCGACATGTACAAGCCCCACAGGCCCGTGCTTCTTTGCGATGGCCCGCAGGATCGGAAGCGTGATCGTATGGTCGCCTCCGATGGTCATCGGGATCACGTCATGCTTTAACAAGTCGTCGTAGTGTTCTGTAATTATATGGATACTTTCCTGCAAATTGAACGTATTGATCGCAACGTCACCCACGTCTGCGCATTGCAACGCATCGAAAGGCGCGGCACCGGTTTGCACCGCATAAGGCCGGATCATGGAGCTTTCACTACGCACCTGCGCAGGCCCGAACCGCGTGCCGGAGCGCCAGCTGGACCCGTGATCCATAGGAATACCGACGAAGGCCACATCCAGCCCGTCCGCGGTCTCCACACGCGGCAGGCGCATGAAGGTGCCCTGCCCGGCAAATCGGGCCAGATCATTTCCAGATATTGGTTGGTTCGGCATCACGCACGCTCCCGCTTGTTATAACAATATAAGCACATCAATTCCGTCGCGACATGCGCACCAGCCACAGCCGTGGCGCTGCCAACGTCAAACGGGGGCGAGACTTCGACCACGTCGCCGCCCACCATGTTCAACCCCTTGAGGTCACGCAGGATATGCAAGGCTTGCGCCGAACTCAGACCCCCTGAAACAGGTGTGCCCGTGCCGGGGGCGAAAGCGGGGTCAAGGCAGTCGATGTCGAATGTGACATAGGTTTGGTTGTCGCCGATGACCTCCTTGATCTTCTTCACAACGTCAGCGGTCCCGCTTTCATGGACCTCCCGCGCGTCGATGACTGTGACACCCAGATAATCCTCGCACACGGTGCGAATGCCGACCTGTGCAGAGCGCTCCGGCACGATCAGCCCTTCCTTCACGGCTTTGTAGAACATCGTCCCGTGATCCACGCGGTTCATGTCGTCGTCGGGCCATGTATCGGAATGCGCATCGAATTGCAGCAGAGAGAGCGGGCCGAACTTCTCCACATAGGCGCGCAGAATCGGGAAGGTGATGTAGTGATCACCGCCCAGACAAAGCGAGCCTGCATTCGCCTTCAGGATCGTGCGGAAGTGATCCGTTACTGCCATAGGAAATGCGGGTATATCCGCATAATCAAACGCTAAATCTCCATAATCTGCCACATTGAAATCCACCATGGGGTCGATATCCCAGCCATATGGCGGATCGAAAGCCTGCAAGCTGGACGCTTCCCGGATCACCCGCGGTCCCAATCGTGTTCCGGGTCGGTTTGTGACCGCTTGATCAAACGGCACGCCTGTCACCGCAAGGTCAACGCCCGTCAAATCCTTCGTATACGTGCGCCGCAAAAAGCTGGTCGCCCCGCCAAATGCGTTCTCGAAGCTGGCCCCCTTGTAGCCCTTACGGGTAAAGGCGCTGTCCACGTCATTCGCTGCATCTGTCAGTGCCATCTATCCTACCTTCTGCCCGTCTTTCACTAGCTGGTCCGTGACCTCGACAATGGCATGCTCCAGCGTCTCCGCGACGAAGTCCACCTGAGATTGTGTGATCACCAAAGGCGGTGACATGACGTTCAGATGCCCCATCGGGCGCACCATCAATCCGCGCGCTTCGGCGGCGTCGGAGATGCGCTTCCCCACGTCCAGATGATCCGGCAGCAGCGCCTTGGTAACCTTGTCCGCGACACTCTCGACGCACATCATCAGCTTGCGCCCGCGCACATCCCCGGCAAGCGGCAGTGCTTCAAGAACACTCAGCCGCTCCTCGAAATACCGCCCGACTTGCGCCGCGTGATGCAGCAGGTTTTCCCGCTCTATGATCTCGATGTTCTTCAACGCGGCGGCGCAGGCGACAGGATGGCCCGCATAGGTGAAGCCTGACGCGTACCAGCGGTCGCCCTGCATAGCGTCCCAAATCTGGTCCGAAAATATCGTTGCTCCAATGGGTTGGTAGCCGGAGCTCAACCCCTTCGCACAACAGATAATGTCCGGTTGAACACCGAATTCGTCCCAGGACGCAAACCAGTGCCCCAGTCGCCCAAAACCGGTCACGACCTCGTCGGCGATGAACAGGATGTCATGCTTGCGGCAGACCTCTGCCATGCGCTTCAAGTAGCCTTCCGGCGGAACGACGACGCCACCAGAGGCCTGAATAGGCTCCGCAAAGAAACCGCCGACCTTGTCAGGGCCAACCTCCTCGATCTTCGCTTCAAACTCGGCGACCAGATCGTCACAGAACTCGGCCTCGCTGCGGTCGCTAATGGCACGGTAGCAATCCGGCGCGCTGATATGATGGATGCCATCCGTCTTGTAATCGAACTCCGGCATTTTATCACCGGCCCGCTTGCCGATCGAGATCGTCGCAAAGGTAGAGCCGTGATAGGAGCTGTTCCGCGCGATCACGTGGGTCTTGTCCGTCCGCCCTGCGCAGCTCTGATAATAGGCGACCATCCGGTACGCGCTGTCGATCGCGGTTGAGCCGCCCGTGGTGAAATGCACATGGTTCAAATCGCCGGGTGCCAATTCTGCCAGCTTGGCGCTCAGCAAAGCTGCCGGGCCGTTGGTCATGTCCACGAACGTGTTGCAGAACGCCAGCTTTTCGGCTTGCGCGGCAATGGCATCCGCCATCTCGCGCCGTCCCAGCCCGATATTCGTGCACCACAATCCGCCCACAGCGTCGAGGTATTCACGACCGTCACTGTCCCATAACGAACAGCCGTCGCCGCGCTCGATGACGAGCGCCCCGTCGCGGCTGAAACTCTCGAAATGCGTCCAGGGATGAAGCGCGTGGGCCTTGTCGAGTGCTGCGATGTCGAGGTTGGTATCGGCGCTCATAGCGGCTCCTGTTGTGGCGTTATGGCCAACCTGCCGATACGTTCGTGACAATGCAAGTCTTGCACCTATCTCGTTGCACAGGCAGACAGGATACACGCTGCAAAATAAAAAGGCCGATATGACCACTCCCGAACGACTACAACTCCGCAGCGAGTTTCTGGACGCGATGAGCCAGCTTGTGGCCTCTGTCACGATCGTCACCACGGACGGACCGGCAGGAACGGCGGGTGCTACGGTCTCCGCCATGACGTCGGTCTCCGCTGATGGCGACAGCCCGACGATGCTGGTCTGCCTGCACCACGAGACGACCGCCGCCCCCGCAATCCTGGCAAACCGGTGCTTTTGCATCAACGTATTGAGTGCCGATCAATCCGACATCGCCAACGTGTTCGCCGGTCGTGTCCCTGCCCCGAATGGTGACAAGTTCGCCGCAGGCCCTTTCGCAAAGATGCGTAGCGGCGCGCCCGGACTCGAAACAGCATTAGCGCGTTTTGATTGCAAACTGCTATCGGACGAACGCATCGGCACCCATCACGTGATGATCGGGTCCGTGATGCAGGTGGCCCGCCTTGGCGGCTTGCCCCTGCTATATGGCAACCGCGCGTATCAGGCCCTCGCCTAGAGCGGCTGCGCGGTCTCGACGAGTTTGGCGAAGAAGGACGCCCCTATCGGGGCCACCTCGTCGTTGAAGTTGTAATTCGGGTTGTGCAGCCCGGCATCCGTTCCTTGACCCAAAAACAGGTATGAACCGGGTCGGCTTTCCAGCATGTAGGAGAAATCCTCCGCCCCCATCTCGCGCCCGCCATCGTCAGTTACCGCACCGCTGCCAGCGACATCCCGCGCCACTTTCGCCGCCAGCGCGGTTTTGGCCGCGTCGTTGACCGTGGCGGGATATCCGCGCTCGTAGTCAAGCCGGACCTCGACGCCGTAGCTTGCAGCCTGACCCTCAACAATCTCCGTCATCCGCCGCTCGACCATCGACCGCACCTCATTATCGAAGGTGCGCACGGTGCCGTTGATATAGGCCGTGTCAGGAATCACGTTGTCTGCCGAGCCGGTGTGGATTTGCGTCACCGACACCACAAGATCATCCAGCGCACGGTGGTTGCGTGACACGATGGTCTGGATGGCGTTGCAAATCCCCAAGGCCGCGACCACAGGGTCTTTGGTCTCATGCGGAAAGGCCCCGTGCCCGCCAACCCCGTCGATATAAATGTGAAACGTGTCCACAGCGGCCATGATCGGGCCCGGCGTCGTCACGAATTCCCCGAACGGCACGCCGGGGTTATTGTGCAGCGCGTAAACCTCGCCAATGTCGAACCGGTCCATGATGCCCTCTTTCACCATGACCTCCGCACCGCCGCCACCTTCCTCGGCAGGTTGGAAGATCAGCGCCACACGGCCTCTGAAGTTCCGCGTCTCAGCCAAATACCGTGCGGCCCCAAGCAACATTGTCGTGTGCCCGTCATGGCCGCAGGCATGCATGCGGCCCGAAACGGCAGACGCATAGTCCAGCCCCGTGGCCTCCTGCATCGGCAGCGCATCCATGTCAGCCCGCAAGCCTATCGTGGGCCCATCGCCCTGACCTTGGATGATCGCCACGACCCCGCTTTGCGCAATCCCCTCATGAATCTCGGTGATGCCAAACTCCTTCAGGCGCTCCACCACAAAGGCGGCTGTCTGATGGCAGTCAAATTGCAGCTCGGGGTTGCGGTGCATCCACCGTCGCCACGCCGTCATGTCTTCGGCGTAGTCTGCGATGCGGTTCACGGGTGGCATGGCGGCGGTCCTTCTGGTTATCTGCGCGCATTGATCCACCAAACGCGAAGGCGCTGCAATGCCCGATCTTGTCTACGACGCCACCCAACCCATGCCCCGCCTGATCGAGATCATGCGCCGCCTGCGCGACCCTGACACCGGCTGCCCGTGGGATATCGAGCAGGACTTCGCCTCCATCGCGCCTTACACAATCGAGGAGGCCTATGAGGTCGCCGACGCGATCGAGCGCGGTGACTGGGCGGAGCTGGAAGGCGAGTTGGGCGACTTGTTATTGCAGACCGTCTACCACACGCAGATGGGAACCGAGGCCGGCCTGTTCGACTTCGCCTCCGTCGCCAATGCCATTTCCGACAAGATGATCGCTCGCCACCCCCATGTCTTCGGCAGCGAGAGCCGGGACAAATCCGCCGAACAGCAGGTCGCCGACTGGGAGCAGATCAAGGCCGCCGAACGCGCAGACAAGGCGCAGGGTGGGACGCTGGACGGCGTCGCCATCGGCCTGCCCGCGCTGCTTCGGGCGCTCAAACTGCAAAAACGCGCGGCCCGCGTGGGCTTCGACTGGCCCTCAACCGAGGAGGTGCTCGACAAGATCGAGGAGGAATGCCGCGAGCTGGTTGAGGCCAGGGACGCACTCACACATTCCGAGATCGAAGAAGAATACGGCGACTTGCTGTTCGTCATGGCAAATCTCGGCCGCCACCTAAATCTCGACCCCGAAGCCGCCCTCCGCGCCGCCAACGCCAAATTCACCCGTCGCTTCGAGGCGGTCGAGGCCAAACTCCACGAACTTGGCAAAACACCTGCCCAATCAAACCTCAGCGAAATGGATGCCCTCTGGGACGCGGTCAAGGCCGAAGAAAAACCATAACTGCTTCATTGCTTCCAAAATATTCCCCCCGGAGGGTCGATCAGCCCGGCATTACCGCGCTTTGAACAGGCTTCCCATGATCCCGCGCACCAAGGCCGTGCCGGTCTTCGTTCCGAGCGAGCGCATCATCGACTTGGTGAAAGCCTCGGTCACCGTATCACCACGGCGCGTTCGGGTGGTCTTCGAGGTCGAGCGTGTCACCCGCGTGCCTGAATAGCGTCGCCCGGTCTGATACTCGCGCTCGCGGGCCTCCAACTGCTCCTCTTTGGCTTCCGCTTCTTCGGCCGCTTTCGCCGCGGCTTCGGCCCGCTTCGCCAACATCTCGAACGCCGACTCGCGGTCCATGACGGTCTCGTATTTGCCAGCAACCGGCGAGCCGTCGATGATCGCGCGGCGCTCCTTGGCGGAAATCGGGCCCAATTGCGAGGACGGCGGGCGGATCAATGTCCGCTCCACCACGCCGGGGATACCCTTCTTTATCAGAAAGGACGTCACCGCCTCCCCCACGCCCACTTCCTTGATGGCGTCCTCCACGTCAAAACGCGGGTTCTCGCGGTATGTATCCGCCGCCGCCCGCAGGTCTTTCTGATCCTTCCGCGTGAACGCCCGCAAGGCGTGCTGCACGCGGTTGCCAAGCTGGCCCAAAATGTCCTCCGGCACGTCGGCGGGCTTCTGGGTGATGAAATAAACCCCCACCCCTTTGGATCGGATCAGGCGGGCCACCTGCTCCACCTTATCCACCAGCGCCTTCGGTGCGCCGTCGAACAGCAGATGCGCCTCGTCGAAGAAGAAGACGAATATCGGCTTGTCGGGATCGCCCACTTCCGGAAGCGTCTCGAACAGCTCTGACAGCAACCACAAAAGGAAAGTCGCATAAAGCTTGGGGGCCGACATCAGCTTGTCGGCGGCAAGAACGTTGATCTGCCCGCGCCCGTCGGCACCGATATGGAACATATCCTCCAGATCAAGCGCCGGTTCCCCGAAGAAATCCCCCGCGCCCTGATTTTCCAGCACCAGCAACCGACGCTGGATCGCGCCAACCGATTGCGACGACACGAAGCCGTAGCGCAAGGCCAGAGCCTTGGCGTTCTGGCCGATCCAGACCAGCAACGATTGCAAATCCTTGAGGTCCAGCAGCGGCAAGCCTTCTTCATCCGCGACACGAAACGCGATGTTCAGGATACCTTCCTGCGCCTCTGATAGCTCCAGCAGACGCGACAACAACAGCGGCCCCATCTCGCTGACCGTTGTGCGAACAGGATGACCGCTCTCGCCATACATGTCCCAGAACGTGACCGGAAACGCGTCGTAGCTGTAGTCGGAAAACCCGATCTTGGCGGCGCGTTCCATGAACGCACCGTGCAATTTGTGGCTTTCCGTGCCAGCCGCTGCGAGGCCGGACAAATCACCCTTCACATCGGACATAAACACTGGAACGCCAGCATTCGACAGGCTTTCTGCCAGAATCTGCAACGTAACGGTCTTGCCGGTGCCCGTGGCGCCAGCAATCAAGCCGTGCCGGTTCGCATATTTCAGCAAAAGCTGCTGTGCATCCGCGTAGCCTTCGCCGCCGCCTCCTACAAAAATACTGTCCGTGTTTGCCATCATTGTCCCCCCGAGGCCCCTGCGTTCGCAGCTATATCTCGCTTCACAATAGCTTGTTAACACCTCTGTGCCAGTATGAACCTCATGCGATGTGCATGTCTTGGCGGCACGTTGCATGACTTCCTCCCTGTCGACTTGGCCGTGTCTTCGTGACACGGCCTTTTTTCTGCGCAGTGAGGCCAAAAATGTGAACATTTTGTCGCAGCTTTCTTGTTGACGGCCCCAAAATCGCCGCTTAGTCTTCGCGTAATAAGTCGGCCTAGTCCGACGGGGAGAGAACATTCGGAAAAAGGGCCTGCTTGCGGGCCCTTTTTTCATTTGTTACGTCCCTAAGCGGAATTCGCCCCACGCTCGCCGTGCAATGTGATTTCCGGCCTGACACCGGCCACCGTGCGTGTTAAACGGCAGACAACATCAAAAAGAGCAACAGGACCCCATGTCTGAGTATATCAAAACCGTGATGATCAGCGCCGCAGTCAGCGCGTTCATAGCCACCGGCGCTGTCGCACAAACCGCGACCGAAACCACCACCGAAGCGCCCGCCGCCGAGGCTGAGGCCGAGACACCCACCGAAGAGGCACCGGCATCCGAGCCCACACGCGACGATGGTCTGAGCACCGGCGAAGAAGTCATCGAAGTGGGCAAAACCTACCGCGTGTCGGAACATGGCGACTGGGAGTTGCGCTGCATCAAGGCGCCCGAAGGCACCAAAGACCCCTGCCAGCTGTACCAGCTGCTCGAAGACCAGCAGGGCAACTCGGTGGCTGAGATCAACATGTTCAACCTGCCGGGTGACGACAATCTGGCCGCAGGTGCTACCATCGTGACCCCGCTTGAAACTTTGCTGACGCAAAACGTGTTGCTGTCGGTCGATGGCGGCAAGGCGAAGGTCTACCCCTTCACCTTCTGCACCGCGATCGGCTGCTTCTCCCGCGTGGGCTTCACCGCTGGTGATGTCGCTGCCTTCAAGGCTGGCAACGCTGCCAAGATCGTGGTTGTTCCGGCGCAGGCCCCTGACCAGAAGGTCGAGTTGACGATGTCCCTCAGCGGCTTCACCGCAGGCTTCGACGCTGTCACTAAAGCGACCGCTGGCGAGTAAGCACCGCCTTCGACAAACAAGACCGCGCCGCTGTCCTCACCGCAGGACGGCGGCGTTTCTATTTGGCCTTCAGTCTGGCGCTTCGTCCGCCACGACGCGTAGCAGTTGGCACTTCCGCCAATCCCTCTCGCAGAACTGCTCGCATAGGGTGGTCGACGTCAGAGTCCGCGTAGCTGTCCAGCAGATGCTCAATGGCCGCGCGCTGGTCCTGCCCGTCCGGCAAATTCAGCGCCCAGTCCAGAAAGATCGAGCGGCACTCGCCCGACGTGATCCCGTCAATACGAAAGGCCTCGCGCATCAGGCCTTTTCGGTCGATCAATTGCAAATCCATCGGACGCTCCATTCCAAGGTTGAGTGATATCTAGCGCAGTTCACGTCAGCCCAGTACCTGTTCCACGACGTCGGCCGCTTGATTGCGACACTGCGCGATCCGACCTTCCAGCGCCTCGACGGTGTCGCAATCGCAGTCGCGCAGTAAGATCGCGAGACTTCCTGCGCCCATTTTCTCCGGCTCAAGGGCCTTATCCGTCAAAAGGCGCGAGGCCATTTGAACCCGTGTAAACAGTTTGTGGCTCTCTGACAGAACGTTGAGCTGCGCATCCGTCAGCAAACCGGCTTTCACGGCATGTTCGAGCTGCTCTGCGGTCTGGCGTTCGGTGCCACCCGCAATCAGGCTTAGCGCTTGACCGGTCAACTCGATATCCTGCCGTCCCCCCGCGCCGGACTTCACATCCCAAGGACCGGGGGGACCGGACGCGTCTGCCAGCCGCACGCGCATCTCCTGCGTTTGCGTTTTGATCTTGGTCACGTCAGGCGTGCCTTCCAGAACCGTCCGCCTGACCTGCTCTACATCGTCGCGCAAGGACGCATCCCCCGCGATGCTGCGGGCACGGGTCAGCGCCAGATGCTCCCACACCCACGCGTCGTTCATCTGGTAGGTCCGGAACGCCTCCAGCGACGTGGCAACCGGACCCGCCTGCCCCGACGGTCGAAGCCGCAAGTCGACCTCGTAAAGCCGCCCCTCCGCCATCTGAGCGGTCAGCGCCGTGACAAAGGCTTGCGTCAGACGCGCGAAATACGTGCGGGTATCCAACGGGCGGCGGCCGTCAGAGCCTTCAACCCCTTGGGCGTCGTAGATGACAATCAGGTCCAGATCAGACTGCGCACTCAACGCCCCGGCCCCTGCCGAGCCCATCGCCAGCACGATCGCGCCACGACCGGGCGCGGCACCGTGCTTGCGTGCAAACTCCGCTTTGACCACAGGCAACAAAGCCGTCAGCGTCGCATCCGCAAGGTCGGCATATTGTGCGCTGGCATCTTCGGGGCTGAGCAAGCCTTGCAGATGATGCACGCCGACGCGGAAATGCCATTCCTTCTGCCACCGGCGCGCCGCATCCAACCGGCTCTCGTAGTCGTCAACGGCGTCCATTTTCTCGGTCAGGAATTCGGTCAGCCCTGCGACCTTCGGCCATGGTTTGAAGAAGTCCCCCCCGATCACGGCATCCAACACATCCGCGTTGCGCGACAAGTATGTCGCCAAGGCGGGTGACGTGGCGCAGATATCGACGATCAGTTTCGTCAGTTGCGGATTGGCGTCAAATAGCGAGAACACCTGAACACCCGCAGGCAACCCCGACAGGAAGCGTTCAAACTCGGCCATGGCTTCAGGCGGGCGGGTCGCCTGCGCCATCTGCCGCAAGATCGCGGGAAAGACCCGTTTGAACAAGGCTACCGACCGCTCCGAGCGCAAGGCAGGCAGGCTGCGCCATTGCTCCAGATAGGTGCTTGCGGATGCCAGCCCTTCCGTCTCCGGCGCCTCCTCGGTCTCGTCCGGCGCGAAGAAGCTGTCGGTGATCGCCGCCACTTCCTCCAGCCGCGCCAACAGTCCGGCGCGAAATTTACCCGTGTCTTCCTCCCCCATGAAGCGGGCAAGGCGCTGAAATCCTTCATCGGTCTTCGGCAACTCGTGCGTCTGGGCGTCACCGATCATCTGCAAGCGATGCTCCACCTCGCGGTGTGCCACGTAATTCGCCTGCAACCGCTCGGAGGCTTCCTTGGGCACCCACCCGGCATCGACCAGACGGTCAAGCCCCTCCCGAGTGCCGCGCACCCGCAAGTCCGGGTCACGCCCACCCGCAATCAACTGCCGGGTCTGTGTGAAGAACTCTATCTCCCGAATGCCGCCCGCGCCCAGTTTTATGTTGTGGCCTTCGAGTTGCATCGCCCCGCCAAGCCCTTTGTGGCTGCGAATTTTCAGGCGCATGTCGTGGGCGTCCTCGATCGCGGCAAAGTCCAGATGCTTGCGCCAGATGAACGGGCTCAACCGGTCAAGAAACCTGTGACCCGCTGCCAGATCGCCCGCGCAGGGACGCGCCTTGATAAAAGCCGCCCGCTCCCATGTGCGGCCGACGCTCTCGTAATAGCGCTCGGCGGTTTCCATGGCGATGCACACGGGCGTCACGGCGGCATCAGGGCGCAGCCGCAAGTCAGAGCGGAACACATACCCGTCCGCCGTCACGTCCGACATCAGGGACATCAAGGCCCGTGTGATTTTCACGAAAGTTGTGCGCGCATCCAGATAGTCGTCCGCCGCGAAGCGGGTCTCGTCGAACAGGCAAATCATGTCGATATCGGAGGAGTAGTTCAGCTCATAGGCCCCGCCCTTCCCCATTGCCAAGACACACATGCCCGCCCCCTCTTCGGCATCCTCTTCGGTCTGCCCCGGCAACTTCCCTCGCGCGATCTGCGCCGCTGTCAGATGGGTCAGCCCGCGCTGCAAACAGCGGTCCGCAAGCTCCGTCAAAGTGCGGGTAACGTCTTCAAGCGGCCATACGCCCCCCAAATCCGCAACCGCCGCCAGTAGCGCAATGCGGCGCTTGGCTTGGCGAAAGACGGCCTTCAGATCACCATCCGTCTGCGTGATGTCGGCCCAGACTTCGTCGCGCAAGTCCTCCGCTTCGCAATCGGCTAGACGTGCGATCCAGTCTGCCTCCCGTGCCATCAGACCGGCCAGATAAGGGCTGCAACTTGCGGTGTTCTCCAGCAACTCATGCAAAGCCGCAGGCAACCCGTTAAAGGTCGCGTGCGCCTCGGCGCAGCGCTCGGGGTTATAGGGTAGCGGGTGTCGGGTGATGCGGTCTGCAAATGCCATATGCCGACGATGAAACCGCTAGCGCCCGCCGTCAACAGGTGCTTGCAGCTATACGCCGTTTGCCACAGGTCGTACGCCGGAAACCCGCGCGACGACCTTTGCGGCGCGAAGGCCCGGCGGCTCGTCGCCGCGCCCCAGCCGCTCCATGGTGATTTCCGCGGCCGCCGCTTGCGCGGACCGCTCTGGTCCGGGCTGCAAAACCAGATCAAGCGCCCGCGCGATGTCATCCGGCTTGCACGCCTCACCCAGAAATTCCGGCACTGTGCGGGTTTCCGAGACCAGGTTGACCAGCGTCACCGTGTCAATCTGCAACATTGAGCGGATCATGATCCTCGAAAACCAATTCATGTCGTAGGCAATCACCATCGGCACCGTGTTCGCGGCCAGTTCCAGCGACACCGTCCCCGACGCCGCCAGCGCAACATCTGCGACAGCAAAGGCCGCCCGCTTTTCGGCCAGCGCGATGTCGGGGTCCATGCCGCGCGGATCAAGCACGACAGGCTCGCCCGGCCAGCCTTTCACTTGCTGATGCACCATGGCGGCGACTGGGGCGGCTGCAGGAACGACCACGCGAATATCCGGCCGCTCCGCCGCGAGCTTGTGCAGGCTCTCACCAAACACCCCGATCAGCCGCGAGACTTCGCCCTTGCGCGATCCGGGCAAGGCCAGAACAACCGGCGCGTCCCCAAGCCCGTGCGCCATCCGAAACGCGCTGGCATCGTCGATATCGGCCAACGGCTCCGCCACCACGGGATGGCCAACGAAGTCGCAGGGAAGACCCGCCCGCTCCATATAGGGCGGCTCGAACGGCAATAGCGCCATGACGTGATCGACGATGCCGATCATCCGCTCGGTGCGTTTGGGTCGCCACGCCCAGACGGACGGCGCGACATAATGCACGGTCGGCACCTGAGAAATGGTGCGCAGCTTGCGCAGTACCCGCAGGCAGAAATCGGGGCTGTCGATCGTCACCACGACATCCGCGCCGGAGCCGATGATATCCTCCACCGTCTCGTCACGCCGCCGGAACAGGCCCCGCAATTTTGGCAGTACCTCGGCCAACCCCATGACCGACAACTCCTCCATCGGAAACAGCGAGACCATGCCCTGTGCTTCCATCAGCGGGCCGCCGACCCCTTGGAACTGCACGTCAGGGTCGATCTGCCTCAGACCTTCCATCAAGGCACCGCCAAGCTTGTCCCCCGACGGCTCGCCCGCGATGAGGTAGACTTTCATTCCCGCACCCAGACGAAGATGCCGTATTTCTCGGCCAGTTTCGCGCAAAGCGCCGATTGCAGCACGATAACGCGCCCGGCCTCGATGACGATACCGTCCAAGCCGACCTGAACCGCGCGGCGTATCGTGTCGGGACCGATGGCGGGCATGTCGATGCGCAACTCCTGACCCGGCTTGGCTGCCTTGACCAGCACGCCGCCCTTGGGCGCGATCTCTTTCGCGCGCGGACTCCTGCCAGGCCCAAGGATACCGCTGCCCCAAGGCAGCGCCACGCGTTCCTGCAACAGGCTTTGCATCATAAAATCCGTGCCGGGCTGTGCTTCAATCACCAGCGGTTGACGTTTGTGAACAATGCAGGCCTGCCCTACATCCGCCACCGCCATGGCGGCGATGATCTCGACACCCCGATCTGCGTCGCCTGCGTGCTCGTCGCTGGGCCGGACCGCGCCAAGATATCCCGCTGGCGGCAGAATGTCCGGTCGCACTTCATGGGCGCCAATTGCTCGTATGCCCGCCTCCTCAAAAAAGCCGAGCACCAGCCGCAGTGCGGCATCGTCGCCGACCTGTAAGGCCTGCATCATGCGCGGCACCAGCGGCATGGTCGCCGCGTCGATCTTTGCGGGGTCCAGCGGCGGGCGGTCGACTCGGCCCGCAAAGCAGATCCGGTCCACGCCCTTTTCCTTAAGCCACGCGATGAAACTGCCAAGCGTTTCGATCCGGAACTTCTTGACGGGCCGGTCGCCCCGCGCGTCCGATCCCTGCCACTCCATCTGACACAGCTGATAGGGCGTTTCCGTCTCGTACAGATGCTCCATCAGGAGTTCCGGCAGTTCACCCTCGCCAACAACCAGCGCCAGCATCAGCGTGGGGTCAGATACGACCGGCCGCTGTCGCCCAGAATGAAGTCGACAACCTCGCGCACATAGTCGCTGTCGGTCTCTTCTGACAGACGCCGAGCGCGGTCCTGAAATGCCCCGTCGCCCTGTCGCAGCATCTGGTAGGCGGCCCTCAGTGCGGTGATGTCGGATCGTGCAACGCCCGCACGTTTCAGCCCGACATAGTTCAACCCGTCCAATTCGCCGCGAGGAGCCTGCACCAGCCCGTAGGGAATCACGTCATTGGTCACCATGGTGACCGCACCGATGATGGCCCCGCGACCGATCCGCACAAACTGATGAATGCCCGCAAGCCCGCCGATGATGACCTTGTCGTCGATGATGCAATGCCCCGCCAACGCGGCCTGATTGGCCATGATGACGCCATTGCCGACGATGGCGTCGTGGCCCACATGCGCGCCGGTCATGAACAGGCAGTCGTCGCCCACCTTGGTCAAGCCGCCACCGCCAGAGGTGCCGGTGTTCATCGTCACGCCTTCGCGGATGCGGTTGCGTGCGCCGACCTCAAGGCGGGTCTCCTCGCCGTCAAATTTCAGATCCTGCGGTATTTCGCCAATCACCGCGAAAGGAAACACGACCGTGTCCTCGCCAATCGAGGTCTTGCCTGTCACCACCACATGGCTTTTCAGCACAACCCCTTTCGCAAGCGACACCTCGGCGCCTACGGTGCAGAACGGCCCGACGGTCACCCCGTCGGCGATCTGCGCGCCCTCTTCCACAATCGCGGTTGGATGGATGGCAGCACTCACTTTGGCAGGTCCATCATCGCGGTGAATTCGGCTTCCGCTGCCATTTCGCCATCGACGCTGGCGGAGCCTTTGAACTTCCAGACCTTCGCCCCGGCCTTGCCCCGCGTCACCTGCACATCCAGATGCAGCACATCGCCCGGCACGACCTTGCGACGGAATTTGCACCCGTCGATGGCCATGAAATAGACCAGCAGATCCTTGTCAGCCATATCCATGGTCACGCCCACCATAACGGCCGCGGTCTGCGCCATGGCTTCGATAATAGTCACCCCGGGCATAATCGGCGCGCCGGGAAAGTGGCCCTGGAAATGCGGCTCGTTAAACGTGACATTCTTGATACCGCGCGCACTTTCACCAGCCTTGATGTCGACCACCTTGTCGATCAGCAGAAACGGGTAACGGTGGGGAATGATCCGCTGGATCAGGTCGATATCGGCGGTTGTCTGCGTCATAGAGGTATCCTTTGGCCTTGGCTCTTTTTTGGGTAGCACTCGCCCCCTTGCGACACAAGTTCGCGTCATTCGTCGGTGGTAGGTTCCGGCTCCGCCGTGTTGCTATCCTGCTCAGGACGCTGAACCGGCAGTTGACCGGGAGCCTCCGGCAATGGTGACGCACCGATCGCCGCGTCTATACGCGCGATGGCCGCGTCGGTGATGTCGATCTGACGCACCGAAAAGATCACCGCCGTGTTGTTGAGAATGGCAATCGCGCCGGTTTCTTCGACCAGTTCCAGCAGGATCGGAAACGCCGCTTCAAAAAACCGCGCCCGCTCCACGTCGGCCTGACGTCTGATATTGTCGGCCTTGGCCGCCTGCGCACCGCGTATGCCGGTCACCCGTTCGTCAAAATCAGCCGCCAACTTCTGGAACTCTTCAGGCTCCATAGTTGCGCGTTCCTCAGTCAGGCGACGCTCTTCTTCCTCAAGCGCGGTCTCGATCTTCCGGTTTTCCTGCGACAGTTCGCTGGACTGCTTTTGCAGATCCTCTTGGACACGCTTCCCGAAGGCGGACCCCGCATACATGCGGTCCTGATCCAAGGTCAGGATAGGGCTGGGCTGGATGCCTTGCGCGATAACAGGGCTGGCAAGGGCCAAAGCCCCTGCCAGTGCCCCGGCTGCACATCTTGATATCATGCTCAGAACTTCGTGGAGACGGTCAGGTCGAACGTGCGCTCGCGGTCATAGTCTTCCTTGACCAGAGCCTTGGAGAAGTTGAAGCGCAACGGCCCGATCTGCGTGTCCCACAGGACCGAGAAGCCGATGACAGAGCGAAGGTTCAGGCTGTCATCCACGATCGTGCCGCCCGCGCCGTTCACATCGTCCAAGCCCCAGACAGAACCCACGTCAAAGAAGACGCCGCCGCGAATGCCGTATTCCTCCGGCAAGCCCAACGGGAAGTCTGCTTCCAGCCGTGCGACGGCGAAGAAGTTACCGCCCAAGGCGTCCTGATTGGTGCTGGCCAGATCGCGTGGCCCCATGCCCGCGCCATCAAAGCCGCGCAATTTGTTCGAGTTCAGGAAGAACCGCTCGGTGATGCGGCTGTTGCCTTCCAATCGGGTATTCGCACCGAACTCAAGCTGCGCGCGCAGCGTAACTTCCTCTCGGGCAACCTTGGTTTCCGCAGACACAAGACCGGTGGTCTGGATGAATTGCAACCCACCGCCGATACCTGCAAACTGCTGCCCGAAGCGCAGCAAAACACCACCATTCGGGTTCAGACCCGTGCGGCGTGTGTCATAGGAGTAGAGGTAGCCGAGTGCCGAGGTATAGGCCCCCCCCTCGTCGCGCTGGATGATAGGCGAAACGGTAGGATCGACGTTCTTGATCGAATCTTTCGAGATCCGATAGTTCAGACGAAGCCGGCCGTTTTCGGAGACGGGGAATTCAACGCTCGGCTCGAAGCCCACAGCTTGCGTGTCGTAATCCGCGTACTGGCTGTCTGTCGTGCGGTAGTAGGTGTTAACACCCAAGGACAAATCGCGCCCGAGGAAAGCAGGCTCGATGAAGCCGATTGACGTGTTCTGGTTGTCCGATCCGGTATCGAAGGAGAAGGACAAAGTCTGCCCGCGTCCCAGAAAGTTTCGCTCGATGAAATTGACGCTGAAGGTCGCGCCCGTATCCGCACCGTAGCTGACACCAAACCCAAGCGAGCCGGTGGTCGTTTCCTCGACGTCGACATCGACCACGACTTGCTCGGGGCCACTGCCCTGGCGGGTGTTCACATCCGCCGTGGAGAAGTAGCCAAGCGCACGGATGCGTTCGGCGGCGTCACGGATTTCGCGCGGGTTGAACGGGTCGCCCTCGACGGTCTTGAACTGACGGCGCACGACGCGGTCAAGCGTGGTGGCGTTGCCTTCGATGTCGATGCGCTCCACGAACACACGCGGTCCGCGGATGATGGCGAATTCCACATCCAGCGTCACGGCAGCATCATTGCGGGTGATACGCGGCTCGACCCGGATGAAGTTCAGCCCCTTTTGCAGCGCCAGACGCTCCATGCGGGTGATGGTGTTCTCGATCTTGGCGGGCGAGTAGACCTGCCCCGGCTTCAACCGGGCAACGCGCTGGTATTCAGCAGCGTCGATTTCCGGCAGGTCGGAGGTCGTCGTGACCTGTCCCACCTTGAATTGCTGACCTTCGCGAACTTTGAAGCTGATGAAGTAGCCATCGCGTTCGCGGGTCAGCTCGGGCGTGGACGACAGCACCTGAAAGTCCACATAGCCGCGCGATAGATAGAAGTCGCGCAGCAACTGGCGGTCAAACGCAACGCGGTCGCCGACAAACGTGTCCGACTGGATGATCGAACGCAGAAGTCCCGCCTGCTTGGACTCGATCACGCGGCGCAGCCGTCTGTCCGAATATGCACGGTTGCCGATGAAGCTGATCCGCTCCACCTCGACCACGTCGCCTTCGGAGATTTCAAAGACCAGATCCACACGGTTGTTGGAGCGCGGAATAATCCGCGGCGTCACCGTCGCGGCGATCCGTCCGGCTTGGTTGTAGCCTTCAGCCAGCAAGGCCGCGTCGGCCTCGGCAGTGGCAGGGCTGTAGACACGGCGCGATTTGGAGTTCAGCAACGGCAGCAGATCGGCGTCTTTCAGACGCTTGTTGCCTTCGATATTCACGCGGTTGATCGTCGGGTATTCCTTGACGGTCACAACAAGGCGGTTGCCAACCGGGACCACATCGACAGTCTCGAACAGCCCGGAGCGTTGCAGCCGTTGCACGGCGTCATTCAGTTGCGCGGCTGACGCGCTCTGCCCGCGCTCAAGGCGCAGATAGCTGAGAATCGTCGCATCCTCGATCCGCTGATTGCCCTCGATCTCGACCGATGAGATCGGGAAAGTCTGGGCATATGCCGGTGCGACGGTCATCACACCGCCTACGGCCGCAATGGCAAGACCGGACAAGGCCGCCCTAACACACTGAATCTGAATGAATTGACGTGCGTGCTGCGTCGCTGATGCGATCTTCATGTGCTCGGGTCCCGCTCTGACACTCTATATTGTGTGTTCGGTCTATCCCGTGTTCACACACTTGTCAAAACGAAGCCCAAGAAAAGACGCCTAAAAATAAGCAGCCTTCAGCCAGTCACTGTTACAGATGTAATATCAGCCTAGAGGCCTGCCAACAGCCCTGCCGTAGTAAGCGCCGCGACAATTGCCACGGGCCACAACAAACGGTCCCAATTGATGCTAAGCAGAAGGCTCAAGCCCCGGTAGCTGCTCTGAATATGTTGCATTGGTCCATTCCCTAACAGAAGACTAACCAATTATCGCGCTCAATTAAGGCGCAATTGGGGCAACATCACGAACAAAAGAAGTCATTGGACAGGGCAAAAACCATCAGCGACAGCAGTAAAAACAGGCCTGTCATCATCATGGCGTTCAAGGCTTTATCGCTGGGCGGACGCCCCACGACCGCCTCGTAGGCGTAGAAGACCAGGTGGCCGCCATCCAGCACCGGAATCGGAAACAGGTTCAGCAAACCCACCGCCGTGGACAGCACCGCAATGAACCAGATGAACTCCGCCACGCCTTGCGATGCCATGTCGCCGGATGTCTGAGCGATCCCGATGGGCCCTTGAATGTTGCATGAGCTGATCGCGCCGGTCACCATATGCCACATGCCCGACAGGCTGGATTGGGCGATGAACCATGTTTGCTGGATGCCGCCCCAGAACGCATCCCCTGCCCCCAATGTGATGCGCGGCGGCTCGAAGAAGGCACCGCCGGAAAAGCCAATCAGCCAGCGGCTCTCGAATCCGTCCGCCGTCGGCAGATCACGCTGGCGCGGCGTCAGTGTCTTTTCCAGCACCTCGCCATTGCGCCAGACCAGCAGCTCCATCGGGTTGTCCTGACCCTCAGCCGCCGCCGCCTGCACTTCGCTGAGCGCATAGACCGGCGTGCCATTGACGGACTGGATCACGTCGCCCACTTCAAGCCCGCCATCCATTGCTGCCGATTTCGGCTGCAACTGGTCGATCACCGGCGGGAACGGAAACACGCTGTCAAAGCTGGTGACCTGCCCGTCGCGCTCGACCTCATAGGTCACGGTCGGGGACGGCTCGGCATCGCGCGCGGCGGTGTAAAAATCCTCCAGCGACGCGATCTCCGCATCGCCCACTTTCAGCAGCCGGTCCCCCGGCTCGAACATGTCCACCGGACCGGGCAGCGGTTTCAGCTTGCCGATCACCGCGTCGTCGGTCGTCGTCCCGGAAAACAGGAAAATCCCTGCAAAAACAAAGATCGACAGGATGAAGTTAAACACCGGTCCTGCGGCAACGGTCGCCGCACGTCGCCAAAGGTCCGCGCCATGCATCGTGCGTTTCCGCTCTGCATCCGACAGCGAGGAGATCGCCTCCCCGTCCTTGCCAGACGCCGCGTCGGAATCGCCCAGAAACTTGACGTAGCCGCCGAAAGGAAGCGCCGCGACCTGCCAGCGTGTGCCGCGCTTGTCCACGCGAGAATACAGCACCGGCCCGAACCCGAGCGAGAACACCTCCGCATGGATGCCGCACCAGCGGCCGACGATGTAGTGGCCATATTCATGGATCGCCACGATGACGCTCAGCGCCACGATAAACGCCAGCACAGAGCCGAAAAAGCCACCGAACGAGGGAAGCATCCCCAAAATATCCATAAACCGCCCTTTCGCGTCTCTTGATCCGGCGTCTAACGCGCCAGCGCATCTTTCACAGCCTTGCGTGCCAAATGGTCTGTTTCCAGCACCTTATCAAGGGTGAGTATGTCGCAACTAAGGCCATTGTCCCGCTGCAAACGGTTCAAAACTTCGTCAACAACCCGCGCCATGCCAAGAAACCCAAGCTCTCCGGCGATGAACGCGTCCAGCGCCGCCTCTTTCGCGGCGTTGAACGCAGCCCCCGACAGCCCGCCGGTCTCCATCACATCCCGTGCGATGCGCAAGGCGGGATAGCGGGCCTCATCCGCGACCCGGAAATTGAGGCTGCCGATCTGCGCCAGATCAAGCCGCTCCACCGGCACATGCCCGCGGTCCGGCCAATGCAGCGCGTAGCCGATGGCGTGGCGCATGTCGGGCGGCCCAAGATGCGCCATCAACCCGCCATCGCGGAACCCCACCAGCGCGTGGATCAGGCTTTCGGGATGCACAACCGCTTCGATCATGTCAGGATGAACGCCAAAGAACTCTTTGGTTTCAATAAGCTCCATGGCTTTGTTAAACATCGACGCGCTGTCGATGGTGATCCGCTGCCCCATGTCCCAATTCGGATGGGCCGAGGCCTCGGCCAAGGTGGCATTCTCCAGCGCCTCAAGCGGCCAGTCACGAAACGCGCCGCCCGATGCGGTGATAATCACCCGCTCCACCGCTTGAATATCCTCGCCCACCAGCGCCTGAAACACCGCCGAGTGTTCGCTGTCCACCGGCAGGATCGTGGCCCCGTATTTCGCCGCCTCCGCCATCAAATGCGGCCCCGCGGTGACCAGCGACTCCTTGTTCGCCAGCGCAAGAGTCGTCCCATGGCGCAAGGCCCGCAGCCCCGGAACCAGACCGGCGGCCCCTACGATCGCGGACATGAACCAATCCGCCGGACGGTCCGCCGCGTCCGCCACGGCCTGCGCCCCCGCCGCGACTTCGACGCCGCTGCCCGCAAGTGCGGCTTTCAACTCGTCATACTTGTCATCAAACGCAGTCACCGCCAGATCAGCCCGCAGCGCGATCGCCTGCTCCGCCAGCCTTGCCACATTGCGCCCGCCAGTCAGGGCCACCACGTCGTAGCGCTCCGGCGCAGCGGCGATCAAATCAACCGTATTCTCCCCGATCGAGCCGGTGGAGCCGAAAATCGTAACCTTGCGCATCAGCCCAGAACCGGCGGGAAGTCCACGATTTGCTCGATCAGCAGCAAGAACACCGACGCGCCAAGCATCCCGTCAAACCGGTCGAACACACCCCCATGGCCGGGGATCAGGTTCGAGGAATCCTTGACCCCCATCTTGCGCTTCATCGCGCTCTCGGCAATGTCGCCCATCTGCGACGCCATTGAAATCGCTATGGAAATGCCAATAATCTCAAATCCCACGCCGGGGATGCTCATGAACATCGCCCCCACGATTGCCGCGGCAATCCAGCCCGCCACGGTGCCGGACCACGTCTTCTTGGGGCTGACGCGAGGCCAGAACTTAGGCCCGCCAAAGATGCGCCCCGCGAAATATCCCAGCACATCCGTCGCTATGACCACCAGTGTCAGCCACAGCATCCACTCGAAGCCGAAATCCCCCCGCAAGATCGCCAGCCCGTAGCAGGAAATGACGATCAACGCGGCGAAGACCATGTAGAGCGTGCGGTTCTGCTGCAAAAGCGCGATGCCCGCGATGGCGGGCAGCAGGATGAACGGCAGGCCGACACCGGTCGGCAACAGGCTCACCGCCAGAAACGACACCGCCGCGATTGCGGCCATGATCAACGCACGGTTCTGGTCGCCGCCAAGCATTTTGACCAGCTCCCAGATCAATGCCGCGCAAACCAGCGTCAGCAAGGCCATGAACCATATGCCGCCAGCCCAAACCGCGCCGATGCCGACCACGGCCATCGCCGCGCCGGAACTCATGCGGGCCGCAAGATCCGAGAACTTTTCAGATGGTGCGCTCATGTCGGCTCCCCATAGTTGCAGGCGAGCTGCCTATCAGGCCTTCACGGCGCCGAAACGGCGGTCGCGGTTGCCATAGCGTGCCACCACGGCCTCGAACACTTCAGGCGTGAAATCGGGCCAGTGGGTGTCGATAAATTCATATTCCGCATAGGCCGACTGCCACAGCAGGAAGTTGGAAATGCGTGCCTCGCCCGACGTGCGGATCACCAGATCAGGGTCCGGCAGCACGTAGGTGTCAAGGAACGAGGCCAGCACCTCTGAATTGACCTGCTCGGGCCGTAGGCGCTTTTCCGCAATCTCGACCGCCAGACGCTGCGTGGCGCGGGTCACTTCGTCCCGCGCGCCGTAGTTCAGCGCAATGGTCAGGTGCGTCGTGTCGTTATTCTCGGTCAGCTTTTCGAGATAGTCCATCAGCGCCTGAAGCTTCTTGTCCAGTTTTTCGCGGTCGCCGATAAAGCGCACGCGGGTGCCGAGCCGGTGCAGATAGTTCGCCTCCCGCTGGATATAGCGGCGGAACAGCGCCATCAGGCCGGACACCTCGGACTGGGTGCGTTTCCAGTTCTCGGTGGAAAAGGCAAATATTGTCAGATACTTGACGCCCAGCTTCGGGCATGTCTCCACAGCCTGACGCACGCGCTTGGCGCCCGCCTGGTGGCCGAACAACCGCGGACGGTTGCGCTGCGTGGCCCAACGTCCGTTGCCATCCATGATGATGGCCACATGCTTGGGCCCGTCAGGGTTGATGTCGACAATGCTCAATGTGTGACCTCGAATTATGTTCTTGGATACTCTTTACTGCAAAAGGCCGCCCCTGTCAGGCGGCCTTTTCAACCTTGGCGAAATGTGTGGCCTCTCAGACCTGCATGATCTCTTCTTGCTTGTTCTCCAGCGCCTGATCCACCAGCTTGATCTGCGCGTCGATCATGTTCTGCACCTCTGTCTCCCAGAATTTCTGGTCGTCTTCGGAGATGCCGTCGGCCTTGGCTTTCTTGATCTGGTCCATCGCGTCACGGCGGATGTTGCGGATGGCCACGCGGGCATGCTCCGCATACTGACCCGCCACCTTCGTCAACTCGCGGCGGCGTTCCTCGTTCAATTCCGGGATCGGCAGCATGATGATTGTGCCATTTAGTTGAGGATTGATCCCCAAGCCACTTTCCCGAATAGCTTTTTCCACTTTGCCGACCAGCCCTTTGTCCCACACGTTGATCGTCACCATGCGCGGCTCCGGCACGTTGACGGTGCCCACCTGGTTGATCGGTGTCATGGAGCCATAGGCATCCACCATCACAGGCTCCAGCATCGAGCCGGAAGCCCGCCCCGTGCGCAGAGAGCCGAATTCGGTCCGCAGGGAAGCCATGGCACCGTCCATGCGGCGTTGGATATCGTCGGTGTCGAGCATGAAGTCGTCAGACATGGTATGATCCGTGTACATTCGTTGAATTTGCGCCTTATCTAAAGCAACACGCGCAGCAAGGCCAGTTCACAATCAAGACGCTTCGCAATGTGCCCAAATGCGGAATTTTCTTGCAACAGCGAGTTCCACACGCTCAATTAACGTAGCGTAAGTTATTTGTTCACTACCCCGCAGGCGACGGCACTTTCGCCATTTTCGACGCGCCGCATTTTTATCAGGTTGCCTTGGTGTCCCTCCATTTCAATACAGAGGAGTTCCCATGAAAAAAGTTTGGAACCCAGCCACACGGAGTTACGATTTTCTTGCCGACGGCCTTACCGTCGATGGTGTGGAATACGACGAGCAAACCGCCATGGCCAAATGGAACGACCGCCAAGGCGCGTCCAAATGCCGAAAAGCTGTAGCACGCTCCATTATAAAGACGATGGTTCAGGACTGCGAAAATTTTGACAAACATCATCTATGGTTGGGTGAGATGGAAAACCGCATCCTGTCCCTCAACCACGATCTTATTGATCGTGTGAAGGGAAAGGGCAGCGGCGGCAAGCACACCATTTCTTTCAAAAACATACCCACCGCAAGACGTCCGGGCATTCTGGCTATCGTCAACGGAAATGGCGCCAATCACGACCGCAAAAAGCAGCACAACACCACGCCGGCTTTGCAGGTCAATGCCGTTCAGGGCCCGTTCAAGGAGTACCACCTGGTCGTCGCATCCGAAGACGGCCGCGCTACCACCGCAATGTGCCGCGGGGAAATGCTGATCTATTACTCAACCACCCATGCAGCGGCGACCTACAACTACCACCTCGTCACATTCCCCTGTACTCTTGATATCAATGGCACTTCGGTAACTCTCGAGGTTCCACTCAGCGGTGGAAGCAGGGACAACTTGCTGACGCTGCCCACGGCTTAGTGGTTGTTTAGCCTCAATCCTTGACGATTGTATAGGTCCCCTCGCCCGCAAGGATCCCCTTGAACCCGCCCGGCTCGTCCAGCGAGAATACGATGATCGGCAGGTCGTTGTCGCGGGCCAGCGCGATGGCGGAGGCGTCCATGACCCCGAGCCGCTTCTGCAGCACGTCGTCGAAGCTGACCTCGTCGTAGCGCACGGCATCGTCGAACTTGGCGGGGTCCTTGTCGTAGACACCGTCAACCTTGGTGCCCTTGAAGATCGCCTCGCAGGACATCTCGTTGGCGCGCAGCGTCGCGGCGGTGTCGGTGGTGAAATAGGGGTTGCCGGTGCCGGCCGCGAAAATGCAGACCCGCTTTTTCTCAAGGTGGCGCACCGCGCGGCGGCGTATATAGGGCTCCGCCACCTCGTTCATGGTGATCGCCGAAATGACCCGCGTGTGGATGCCCAACGCCTCCAGCGCACCCTGCATCGCCAGCGCGTTCATCACCGTGGCCAGCATTCCCATGTAATCCGCCGTGGTCCGCTCCATCCCCTGCGCCGAGCCTTGCAGCCCACGGAAGATGTTACCGCCGCCGATCACCATGCAGATCTCCACGCCCATTTCGTGGACCGACTGCACCTCCCGCGCGATACGCTCCACGGTCGGCGGATGCAAGCCAAAGCCCTGATCCCCCATCAGCGCCTCGCCGGAAATTTTCAACATGACACGCTTGTAGGTCGTCTTGGGTTCGTCGGTCATTTGGGGCAGCCTTTCTGCGGGGCGATTTGAGCAGTTGCAAATTGTCGGCAAAATGTCCGAAAACCGCACAGGTTTCAACGACCAAGCGTCCGCGCCCGCGAACCAGACACATATTAAACGGAATCCCCCCGCCCCATGACGCCCATTCTTGACCAGATCGACGCCACGCAGCCCGTTTTGATCGCAGGCCCGACCGCGTCGGGCAAGTCGGCGCTGGCGCTGCATATCGCGACCACGCAGGGCGGCACGATCGTCAATGCCGACGCCTTGCAGGTGTTCGACTGCTGGCGGGTGCTGTCGGCACGCCCCGATGACAGCGAACTGGCGCAGGCGCCCCATGCGCTCTACGGGCACATATCCTACCGCGACACCTACTCCACCGGCCACTGGCTTCGGGATGTGACCGCGCTGCTGGACAGCGGCATCCGCCCGATCATCGTCGGTGGCACCGGGCTGAACTTCATGGCACTCACGCAAGGGCTGGCCGATATCCCGCCGATCCCCGCGAATGTGCGCCAGAAGGCCGAAGCCCTGACCCGCGAGGACATGCTCGCCGCCCTCGACGCCGAGACCACCGCCCGCATCGACACGCTCAACCGCGCACGGGTGCAACGCGCGTGGGAGGTGCTGGAGACCACCGGCCGCTCCATCACCTCATGGCAGGCCGACACTCCGCCCCCGACGCTCCGCCGCGAGGATTGCGCCGCCTTCGTTCTCAACGCTCCCGTCCCTTGGCTAGATGACCGGATCACACGCCGGTTCGATCTGATGCTGCAACAGGGCGCTCTGGACGAGGTGCGGGCCTTGCAGCACGACTGGGACATCCAGCGCCCCTCCGCCAAGGCAATCGGCGGGCCTGAGCTTATGGCACATCTGACCGGCGAAATTTCGCTCGACGAGGCCCGCGAGCGCGCAATTATCGCTTCGCGCCAATATGCAAAGCGTCAACGGACATGGTTTCGCGCCCGCATGAAGGACTGGGCGCAAATTTCCGCCGATAATTTGGGCCTTTGACACAAAATTGCCGTAATTCGACATTTGACGCCTCAAGCCGCGCCATCTACTAATTGACTGATCAAGCGTGCTTTTCTCGCAATTCCAGATTTTCAGGCGTTCAATGACCCACCAGCCATTACCCAAAGTCGAAACTCTTGCGACCCATCAGCGCTCCGAGGCGTGGCGCACCGACGCCGCGCAATCGCTCGATTACCCGATCCTGTTCTGGATTACCCGCGGTCAGGGTCGCATTATGGTGGATTGCCGGATGCGCGGCATCGGGCCAAATACCGCCGTGTTCATCCCGCCCCATACCCTGTTCAGCTACGAGATGTTCGCCAGCCCGCAGGGCATGGTCGTCTCCCTGCCCCTCGATGAAAGCGCAGGATTTCCGAAATGGCCCGCCTTGCTCAAGGCGACCACGGTGCAGATGCAAAGCGAAATCACAGGTCTGATCGACTCCTTGTTGCGCGAGTCGAACGAGGAGCGGCCCGGACAACGCCGCGCCGTGATGGCCTATGCGATGATGCTCGGCGTCTGGCTGGACCGTGCCCTGGCCGACCAGCCGCAGGGCGAGCTTGGCAAGTCGGAACGTGTGCTGCGCAAGTTCAGCCATGTTGTCAGTATCGGCCACCGCGACGGCAAGTCGCTGGGCGAGTTCGCCGCCGATCTGCAAGTGACACCGACCCACCTGACACGCCTGACCCAGAACGCGGTGGGCAAACCCGCCTCCGCGCTGTTGCAGGAACGCGTCATTCAGGCCGCGTGCGAGGCATTGCTGCACACCGACCGCCCCGTTCAGGACATCGCGGAAAAACTGGGATTCTCCAGTCCTGCCTACTTTACACGGGCCTTTCAGACACATACGGGAAAAAGCCCCTCTGCTTTCCGCAAATCCAGATAATTTTCCCGAACGGACCTGCTTTCTAAGCATTTTTTGCCGGATAGCAGAAAAGCGTCCTCACAATGTCGCTAATTGACGTAGGGTATGTCGCTTTCAGACGCCAGCCTGACGGTTCCAGCCGTTGACCTCGCGCCAAATATATTGCGCAATGACGTCCGGAGCGTTGAGGGGAGACGCAAGAGTTTAACTCAATCCACAATTCATGCAGGCCGACGCGGAAAAATCCGGTCGAGTTGCCTGCCCTCTGCAAGTCAAAGTCTACAGGGAGACAAACATGACGATTGAAACCATCAACGGCCAGCCGGTGCATCCAGCGGTCGATATGTATGCGGAAGAACACAAGGCGGGCCTGATGGATCGCCGCGAGTTCATGGCACGGGCAACCATGCTCGGCGTCACCGCCACCGCCGCCTACGGCATGATCGGCGCGACGCCCGCCGCAGCCGAGGCCCACGCCCAGCAGGGCGGCACGCTCCGGATGCAAATGGAAGTCCGCGCGCTGAAAGACCCGCGCACATTCGACTGGACCCAGATCGCCTATTTCACCGCCGGTTGGCTGGAATACATGGTCGAGTACAACAATGACGGCACGTTCGCGCCGATGTTGCTGGAGTCGTGGGAGATCAACGACGACGCCACCGAATACACCTTGAACGTCCGTCAGGGCGTGAAGTGGAACAACGGTGACGACTTCACCGCCGAAGACGTGGCGCGTGTCATCAGCGCATGGTGCGACAAGGATGTGGAAGGCAACTCCATGGCGGGCCGCTTCGCCATTCTGATCGACGCCAACACCAACAAGGTCATCGACGGCGCCGTGGAGGTCGTGGACAGCCACACCGTCAAGCTGAACCTGCCCGCCCCCGACATCACCCTGATCGCGGGCATGTCGGACTATCCGGCAGCGGTCTACCACGGCTCCGCCACCGGCACGCCCGAGGACATGTTGGCCAACCCGGTCGGCACCGGCCCCTACAAACCTGAATCGCTGGAAGTCGGCGTCAAGGCGGTCATCGTGCGCAACGAGGACCATGACTGGTGGGGCTACGCCGCAGGCAAAGGCGCATATCTCGACCGGATCGAATATATCGACTACGGTCAGGACCCCGCCGCATGGCTCGCCGCCGCCGAAGCTGACGAGATCGACACGATGTACGAAAACGTCGGCGAGTTCGTGGACGTGTTCGACGGCCTAGGCTGGGAACGCTCCGAGGTTGCGTCCGGCGCTACCATCGTCATCCGTCCGAACCAGGAAGCTGTGGATGCCGACGGCAACAAGCCCTACGCAGATGTGCGCGTCCGCCAAGCCATCGCTCATGCCGTAGACCGCGCCGTTTGCCTTGAGCTGGGCTACGCCAATCAGGGTCAGGTCGCCGAGAACACCCATGTCGGCCCGATGCATCCCGAACACGCTGACGTGCCAGGTCTGGAATACGATCCAGCCAAGGCCAAAGCGCTGCTCGAAGAAGCAGGCATGGCCGATTACGAGTTCGAGCTGATCTCCATCGACGATGACTGGCGCAAGAACACCACCGACGCGGTGGGCGCGCAGCTGCGCGACGCGGGCTTCAACATCAAGCGGACCATCATTCCGGGCACAACCTTCTGGAACGACTGGACCAAATACGGCTTCTCGTCGACAAACTGGAACCACCGCCCGCTGGGCGTCCAGATCCTTGGTCTCGCCTACCGCTCCGGCGAGGCGTGGAACGAAGCCGCCTTCTCCAACGCCGAGTTTGACGCGGCGCTGGCCGAGGCCAACTCCATCGCCGATGCAGACAAGCGCCGCGTGGTCTCGGAAAAGCTCCAGACCATCATGCGCGACGAAGGCGTGACGTTGCAGCCCTACTGGCGCTCGCTTTACCGCCACAGCAAGCCGGGGGTCGTGGGCACCGAGATGCACATCGCGTATCTGCCCCAGATCTACAAATACGGCTTCGCCGCCTAAGCGGCCAACCACCAAGAAGGGCCGCCCGCCAAGGCGGCCCTTCCTGCCAACTAGCTACCGCATCCGGCTGCACTTGTATCCGGTCACAAGACGCCCCAAGGGCGCGGCGCGGCAGCCAACCAACAGGGACACCCGATGGGAATGTTTATCCTCCGTCGTGTCGGCGTGATGTTACTGACGGCGCTCTGCCTCACCTTCATCGTGTTCTTCATGACGAACCTCTACCCCAACCTCGAAAAGCTGGCCAAAACCCAAGGCAACTTCCGTATGTCGGACGAGGCCGTGGCCAGCTATCTCACGCGCGAAGGCTATCTTGCCCCCCTGCCCGTCAAATACGGACGCTGGCTCGGGGTGCTGCCCAACCACGTCACCACGAACGAGGCGGGCGTAACCACCGGCAAATGTATCCGCGAGGGCGTGAACACGCCCGAGACCGCGCCACGCTATTGCGGGGTGTTGCAGGGGGAATGGGGATATTCGTCCACCTTCAAGGACGACGCAGGCACGATCATCTCCAAACGCCTCGCGCTAACCGGCTGGCTGGCGCTGCTGGCCTTCGCCGTGATGATCCCCGCCGCGCTTATCATCGGCGTGCTGGCGGGTATGCGAGAGGGCAGCCGGATGGACCGGACGCTCTCCACCTTCTCCATCGCGTCGTCTGCGACGCCCGAATATGTCTCCGGTGTGATCTTCATCGCCGTGTTTGCCTCGTCTGCCTTCGGCCTCAAATGGTTCAAAGGCTCCGCCACATCGGCGATGGAAGACTTCACATGGGCCAACATCACCCTGCCCGTCGCCACCATCGCGCTTTACGGCGTGGGCTACGTCGCCCGCATGACCCGCGCCTCCATGGCCGAGGTCATGACCGCGCAATACATCCGCACCGCCCGCCTCAAGGGCGTGAGCTTCCCCAACATCGTCATGAAGCACGCCCTGCGCAACGCGCTGATCGCGCCGTTCACCGTCATCATGTTGCAGTTCCCCTATCTGCTGACCGGCGTCGTCATCACCGAGACCCTGTTCAACTACAAGGGCTTCGGCTGGATGCTGGTGCAGGCCGCCTCGAACAACGATATCGACCTGCTGCTCGGCGGCTCTGTCGTCGCGGTGATCGTCGTGCTCGTGACGCAGCTGATCTCCGATATCGGCTACGTGTTCCTCAACCCACGCATTAGGATTTCATAATGGAGCCGCTTACCTGGACGGGTGCGCTCGGCACCTACCTGAACCCGCTTTTCGCGCTCGCAGCGCTTGGGCTGATCCTCGCCGTTATCGGCTACATCCTCCTCAGCACCTACGAGAACGCCAAATACACCTTCACTTCCTCGGACGGCACGATGGCGGCGGGAGGCACAAACTCCGACGCGCTCAGCCGCTTCATCCTGCCGCTCGGGATCGTCACGCTGGTTCTGGCGCTGATCTACCCGCTTGCGGGCATCGTGCTACCCTTTGGCGCGGCGGGCATCATCGGCGAACTTGGTATGCGCTTCCTGCCCGTCTGGATCGCGCTCGCCGTGACCTTCGTCCTGTCGATCACCTACAAACGCAAGCTGGGCCTTTACGGCAAGCTGTTCGACAGTCCCATCGGCATGGTCGGTTTCGCAATCGTCATGTTCTGGGTGTTCACCGCCATCTTCGTGGCGATGGATATGGTCATCACCCATGATCCGCTCGGTCAGGTTTCCGGCATGAAGAACAAGCTGCCCGGAACGCCCCTGCGCGGCGCGGAGGAAGGCGATTACAGCCACTACCTATTAGGCGGCGACAACCTTGCGCGCGACGTGTTCAGCCGGGTGGTCCAAGGCTCTCAGGTGGTTCTGGTGATTGCACCAGCGGCGACGCTGTTTGCCTTCATGGTCGGCATCACGCTGGGCCTGCCCGCCGGATATTTCGGCGGCAAGCTGGACACAATCATCAGCTTCCTTGCCAATCTGGTCCTCGCCTTCCCGGTGATCTTGCTGTTCTTCCTGCTGGTCACGCCGGAAATCCGCGCGGCAGGCATCCCGATCCCCGGCACCAACTATATCTGGACCGTGCCGACGATCCTCGCGTCGATCCTGTTCCTGTTCCCGCTGGTCTTCCTCGTGGTCCTGTTCGACTCGCGCTTTTTCACGCAGCCGTCCAAGCGCAACCTCTATGTGGGCCTGACGGTCCTCATCGGCGGCTATCTCTATCTGGGGCTGGCATGGGACGCGGACCCGCTCGGCCTGATCTCCATTGATGGCGGCGTGTTGATCGTGTTCGTCTCGGTGGTGTTCGTGAACTCCCCCACCGTGTTCCGGATCGTGCGGGGCCTCGTGCTCGACATCAAAACGCGGGACTATGTGGCGGCGGGTCAAACCCGTGGCGAGGGTCCGTGGTATATCATGCTGTGGGAAATCCTGCCCAACGCCCGTGGCCCGCTGATCGTCGATTTCTGCCTGCGCATCGGCTATACGACAATCTTGCTCGGCACCTTGGGCTTCTTCGGCCTTGGCCTGTCCTCGGAAAGCCCTGATTGGGGAACGACGATCAACGCCGGCCGACGCCTGCTCAGCGTCTATCCCCATCCTGCAATCGTGCCTGCCATCGCGCTCATGAGCCTCGTTCTGGGGCTCAACCTGCTCGCAGACGGCCTGCGCGAAGAAAGCCTGAAGGACTGACATGATGCCCGACAAAAAGCCGACACTTTGCCGACGCTTCGCAGACCCCCAAAAACAACCTCAGGGAGGCCTGCAAAATGGCTGACGCAGAGACCTATTCCGGCCCGATCCTGGAAATTGACCAACTGTCCATTTCCTTCTTCACCCGCCTTCGAGAGATCCCCGCCGTGATGGATTTCTCCTGCACCGTGCAACCCGGCGAGGCCATGGGCCTCGTGGGCGAGTCCGGTTGCGGCAAGTCCACCGTGGCCCTTGGCGTCATGCAGGATTTAGGCGTCAACGGCAGCGTCGTCGGTGGCTCCATCAAGTTCAAAGGCCGCGATCTGGGCCAGATGAGCGCCGAGGAGCTGCGCAACATCCGCGGCTCCGAAATTGCCATGATTTATCAAGAGCCTATGGCGTCTCTCAACCCCGCCATGCGCATCGGCAAGCAGCTTATGGAAGTGCCGATGATCCATTTCGGCACCTCCGAGAAAGAGGCCTACGAGCGCGCCTTGGAAGTCGTCACAGACGTCAAACTGCCCGACCCCAAGCGCATTCTTAATAGCTTCCCGCACCAGTTGTCGGGCGGTCAGCAACAGCGCATCGTGATCGCTATGGCCTTGATGTCAAAGCCTTCTCTGCTGATCCTCGACGAGCCGACCACCGCGTTGGATGTGACAGTGGAGGCCGCCGTGGTCGACCTGGTCAAGGACCTTGGCAAGAAATACGGCACGTCCATGCTGTTCATCTCGCACAACCTCGGGCTGGTGCTGGAAACCTGCGACCGCATCTGCGTGATGTATTCCGGCGAGGCGGTGGAGACTGGCTCCATCGAAGACGTCTTCGACGATATGCAGCACCCTTATACGCAGGCCCTGTTCCGCTCCATCCCGCTACCGGGTGCCGACAAAAATGCGCGACCGCTGGTCGCCATTCCGGGCAACTTTCCCCTGCCCCACGAGCGCCCTCAAGGGTGCAATTTCGGCCCGCGTTGCGACTACTTCAAGGAGGGCTTGTGCGATCAGGGCGACATCAAGATGCAAAAGATCAGGGGCAACGACCGCCACGGCTCCCGCTGCCTGCGCATCGAGGAAATCGACTGGAACGCCCCCATCGCCGCTGCGGTCACCACTGAGAAGGCCGAGCCGGGCGACGTCGTGCTGAAGATGGAAAACCTCAAGAAATACTATGAGGTTGCGGCATCAGCGCTGTTCGGCGGGTCCAACAAGAAGGTGGTGAAAGCCAACGAAACCCTCAGCTTCGAGGCCCGCGAATCCGAGACCCTCGCCATCGTCGGCGAGTCCGGTTGCGGCAAGTCCACCTTCGCCAAGGTTCTGATGGGTCTGGAGACGGCAACAGACGGCAAAATCCTGCTCCACAATCGCGAAATTCAGGATATTCCCATCGAGGAGCGCGACACCAAGACGATCTCCAACGTGCAGATGGTATTCCAGAACCCGTTCGACACGCTCAATCCGTCGATGACGGTGGGCCGCCAGATCATCCGGGCGCTGGAAATTTTCGGCATCGGGGATACCGAGGACGACCGCAAGCAACGTATGCTGGAACTGCTCGACCTCGTGAAACTGCCCCGTGAATTTGCGGGCCGCATGCCACGCCAGTTGTCAGGCGGGCAAAAGCAACGCGTCGGCATCGCCCGTGCCTTCGCCGGTGACGCCAAGATCGTGGTCGCGGACGAGCCTGTCTCCGCCCTCGACGTGTCGGTTCAGGCAGCAGTCACGGACCTCTTGATGGAGATCCAGCGTGAGAACAAAACCACGCTTCTGTTCATCTCCCACGACTTGAGCATCGTGCGCTATCTGTCTGATCGCGTTATGGTAATGTATCTTGGACATGTCGTGGAAATGGGCACGACCGATCAGGTCTTCCAGCCGCCCTACCACCCCTATACCGAAGCGCTGTTGTCAGCGGTTCCGATTGCTGACACCTCCATCGAGAAGCAGCATATCGTGCTGGAGGGGGACATCCCGTCTGCAATGAACCCGCCGCCCGGCTGCCCGTTCCAGACGCGCTGCCGCTGGAAGGATCAGGTGCCGGGCAACCTGTGTGAGAAGGATGTCCCGCCCGTGCGCACATTGGCGGAAGGCCATCAGGTCAAATGCCACCTCGCCGACGACATCCTTGCCCGTATGGAGCCGGTCATCAAAATCGCAGCCGAATAGGCGCAGGGAACGAAAGACGTTATTGCGGGTTCTTCCTTGAACAAAGGGAGCACGCCCGTGGCGCAATCCGATCTCGACTGGACCATCCACCTCATGCGCGCAGGCTATGCCGGTCGCGGTCTCGCCTATCTGAGCGTGGCGGGTGTGTCGCTCTGGACCATCTGGCAAGGGGGCAGCGCCAGCGGTCCGTCCGAGGTGTTTTCCGACCTCAGCAGATCGACACTTGGCGACTTGCTTCTAGGTCTGATCGCCGTGGGGATGCTGGCCTATTGCGTGTGGCGCCTGGTCTGCGCGGTGTTCGATCTGGAGGACCATGGCAACTCGCCTAAAGGCATCATTGCCCGTGTCGCCCAAGGCGTGACAGGCCTTCTGCACCTGCTGATCGGCGCAGTGGCAATAATCGCGGCCTTCTCTGTCGATGAGTCAGACGACGGCGGCGGCTCAATAGATGAGGTGGTGTCCGCCGTGCTGTCCGCCCCGTTGGGCCGCTATGCCGTCATGGGCGCCGGCGCGATTACGATCTGTGCGGGGCTCTATTACTTCTACAAGGCGGTGTCTCGGTCCTATCAGGATCATCTCGAATCCAATCCCGTGACCCAACATCTCAACTACGTGTTGGAGGCCGGTATAGCGGCGCAGGGCATCGCGATTTCCATCATCGGCGGATTGCTCAGCCTTGCCGGTTGGAGAGCCCAAGCACAGCAAGCCGGAGGCTTGGGGGAGGTGTTTGACACGCTGTCAAGCCAACTTTACGGCCAGATATTCGTCACCGGCTTATGCGTTGGCCTGCTCGCCTTCGCGCTGTTTTGCTTCGTCAACGCCGCATACCGCTCCGTGCCTAAACTGAGCCACGGAAATATCGAGACGCTGGGCGCGTGGGCCAAGGCTCAGACCTCGTAGAGCGCGGTGAACTTCGTTTCCAGATAGTCCAGCAAAGGCCCCTCGAACGGCGCGAAGCCGCAGGCGTGCTCGATGGTGTCGCTTGGCTCCCGCAACCCACCGAACTGCTGGAGGTTGTCACGCAACCATGTTGTAGCACCCGAGGTATCGCCGCGTGCTAAGTCACTGTCCAAAGCGGGCACCGCATCCCGCAGCGTCTGATACAGGCACCCCGCGTAGACATTGCCCAGACTGTAGGTCGGGAAATAGCCGAACAGCCCGAAGGACCAATGAACGTCTTGCAACACACCGTTCGCAGGCTTGTCTACGGCAATGCCGAAATCCGCCTCGAACCGCGCGTTCCATGCGTCTTCCAGATCGGCAACCTCAAGCTGTCCGGCGATCAACTGGCGTTCCAGGTCGAAGCGGAGCATCACGTGCAGGTTGTAATGCACCTCGTCCGCCTCGGTGCGGATATAACCGGAGCCGACGCGGTTCACGACCTTGTAGAACCCATCCTCGTCCGCCACGCCAAAATCGCCGAACTGGTCACGCATCTGGCCGTAGAGCCAGCCGGTGAACGCCCGCGAGCGGCCAAGCTGGTTCTCGTATATCCGCGACTGGCTTTCATGCACGCCCATCGACACGCCCGCACCCAAAGGCGTGAGAGCGTAGTCGTCGCGGATGCCCTGCTCGTAGCAGGCGTGTCCGACCTCGTGGATGGTAGAATAGAAGCAGTTGAACGGATCGCGCGGCGCGGTGCGGGTAGTGATGCGCACATCGGTGCCGGAGCCGCTGGAGAACGGATGCACCGCCTTGTCGATCCGCCCGCGTGTCAGATCGTAGCCAAACACCTGAGCCAGCTTGGACGACAGCGCCATCTGCCCCGCCTCGTCGAATTCACGGTCCAGCGGCGCGGGGGCGTCAGCCTCCAGTACGCGGCGGCGCAAGTCCACCAGACGCGGACGCATCCGGTCGAAGAGGCTTTGCAGCTCCGCGCCGGTCATGCCGGGCTCGTAGTCCTCCAACAGCGCGTCATAAAGATCGCCGCCATTTGCAAGGCACGCCGCCTCCTCCCGCTTCAATTCGATCATACGGGTCAGCGTCGGGGCGAAAGAGGCAAAGTCGTTCTCCGCGCGCGCCTTGGCCCAGATACCCTGCCCCGCAGAGGTCTGCCGTGCGATGTCGGTCGCCAGCCGCTCCGGCACTTTGGTATTGCGCGCGAAGGAGCGTTTCAGGTGGCGCAGCGCCGCTTCGCCAGCCTCATCCGGCGCTTCGGCCTTTTCCAGCCACTCCCCGATCCGACCATCCGTGCGCCGCGCATGAAGCACGGCTTCCATCGCCGCCATCTCTTCGGACCGCAGCGCCGCCGCGCCTTCGGGCATGACCGTCTCCTGATCCCAGCCGGTGCGCCCTGCGACGGAAGCCAGCGCCTGCGTCGTGCGCTCGAACGCCATCAAGTCTTCGAATGCGGTCATGCCTCAGGTCCTGACGGATTGTGCGATGGGATAGATGCTCAGGAACCGCGCGCGCAGGATCAGGCAGATCAGCACCACTGCGCCGAACTGGTGGATGATCGCCAGGTGCCACGGGGCCGCGTAAAGCACGGTGCCGATGCCCAGCACCAGTTGTCCGAACATCATCACCGCCATCCAGTCGAAAGACTGCTTCACCGCGCGGCTTGCCGCGCGGCGGGAACGCCACCAGACGAACATGGCGAACGCAAACAGGACGTAACCCAGCATCCGGTGGTTGAACTGCACCAGCGCCTCGCTCTCGAAGAAGTTGCGCCATGCCGGGGTGTGTTCGAACGCCAGTTCAGGGAACACGTCGCCCGCCATCAGCGGCCAGTCCGTATAGGTGCGCCCCGCGTCGATGCCCGCAACCAGTGCGCCGACTATGATTTGCAGATATGCCAGCGCCACCAGAACAGTCGCCAGCCGCGTCAGCCATGGCACACCGGAGCGCCGCGCCTGCATCAGATCCGCTTCGCGGCGGCCCAGCAAGAACACATACCACGCGATCAACCCGAGGATGACGAAGGCCAGTCCCAGATGCGTCGCCAGCCGGTAGGACGCCACGTCCAGCATCTGACCCGTAAGCCCGGAGGACACCATCCACCAGCCAATCACCCCTTGCAGCCCGCCAAGTGCGCCGACCGCGATCAGGCGGCCGGTCCAGCCTGTCGGGATCTGCTTGCGTAGCAGAAACCACAGGAAGCCCACGGCCCAAACGACGCCAATGAAGCGACCAAGCTGGCGGTGACCCCATTCCCACCAGTAGATCGTCTTGAACTCGGACATGCTCATGCCCTTGTTTTGCAACTGGTATTCGGGGATGGCGCGGTATTTCTCCAGCTCAACCTCCCATGCGGCCTCCGACATGGGTGGCATCGCGCCGGTGACGGGTTTCCATTCCGTGATGGACAACCCGCTATCGGTCAGACGGGTCAGCCCGCCCACGGCGATCATCACCACGACCAGCGCAAACAGCACCATCAACCACGCGCGGATGCCGCGACGATTGCCACGGCTGGCCGCGCGGTCAATCGCGCCGGGTTGGGCTACGGGTTTCTCGGCCTTGTCGACCTCTTCGAAAATGCTGCGCTTGCCTGCCATTTCATGCCTCATCTGTTCGCGTTCAACCTAGGCCGAGGGGCCAAGGCCGACAAGTCAGTCGCCACGCTCTTTCCACCGCACAAACTGTCGCAGCATGCCGTGGAACGTCTGGATATCCGCCTGCGTCATTGGCAGGCGCGAGAACATATTGCGCAGGTTCAGCCGCATCGAATCCGCCTTGTGGTCGGGGAAGAAGAATCCCGCGGCGTCCAGCCGCTGTGCGAAATGCTCGTAGAGCTTCTCCACCTCGACCTGCGTGGCGAATTCGGTGCCTGCCATCTCCACCACTTCCGGCGCGTCCTCACCGGTTTGACGGCGCCACTCATAGGCCACCAGCAACACGCATTGCGCAAGGTTCAACGACGCGAAACCGGGGTTCACCGGCACCGAGATCAGCGCATTGGCCTGCGCGATATCGACGTTTTCCAGCCCTGCCCGCTCCGGCCCGAACATGATGCCGACGCGCTTACCTGCCTCCGTCATGGCGCGGGCGTGTTCCATCGCGCGCTCCGGCGTCATCACGGGCTTGGTCAGATCGCGCGACCGTGCGGTGGTGGCGAAAACATAGTCCATATCGCCCAAAGCGTCGGCTGTGCCGTCGAAAACCCGCACGTGATCCAGCACCCGCGCAGCCCCCGAGGCCGTCGCGACCGCCGCCGGGTTCGGCCATCCGTCGCGCGGGTTGACGAGCCGCATCCGCTCTAGCCCGAAATTCCACATCGCGCGGGCGGAGGAGCCGATATTCTCGCCCATTTGCGGCGCGACCAACACAACCGTGGGTTGCGGGCCGCCCCACGGGGCTTGGGATTGGTGGTCGGTGCCGGACATGAAGCCTCGCCTAGTTCAGTGCAGCACCGTTTAGGCCCGCACGCCCTGCCCCGCAACACCCTTGTGAGCGCCAGCCGCCCCCGTTATGAGGGGCCAAACAACGGCGGAGACGACCATGGCCCAGAACGACACTGCCCAAGAGGGCCCTGAAACCCCACAGGTTTACCTGATCACCCCGCCCGAATTCGAGCTGTCGAGCTTCCCCGCAAAGCTGGCCCGCGTCCTTGATGACGTAGAGATCGCCTGTCTGCGTCTAAGCCTTGCCACCAAGGACGAGGACAAGATCGCACGCGCCGCCGACCTGATCCGCGAACAAGCACATTCCCGCGATATTCCGCTGGTGATCGAAAGCCACTTCCTGCTGGTCGAAAAGCTGGGCCTCGACGGCGTTCATTTGCTCGATGGCGCCCGCTCCGTCCGCTACGTGCGCAAGGAAATCGGCGGCGACGCGGTGATCGGCGCGTTCTGCGGCCCGTCACGTCACGAGGGCATGAGCGCGGGCGAAAGCGGCGCGGATTACATCTCGCTCGGCCCAATCGGGGAAACCGCTTTGGGCGACGGTCAGGTGGCCGAGACCGAGGCGTTCGAGTGGTGGTCGCAGATGATCGAATTGCCAGTCGTCGCCGAAGGCGCTGTGAATGTTGAAGCAGTCGAGCGTCTTGCCCCCTACACCGATTTCTTCGCCATCGGCGAGGAAATCTGGCGCGACGACAACCCTAGCGCGGCTCTGAAAGCAGTGCTTGCGCCGCTGGGCTGAGTTTCAGCCCCGACCGCACGATCTTCTCGCAGGTCATGGCCAAATCCTTGCGACTGGCGAAGTCTGAGACTTTGAGCGGGGCGTGGTATGTCACCGTGATCTGCCCCTGCGGCGACGCAGCCAGCGTTTGCAACAAATGCGGGCCAAACTCCATATCGCCCCACCAGCCGTACATTCGTGGATCGGCCCCGTCGGGCGCCTGATAGGAGAGCGTCACCGGCTGCACATTTAGCGCGTCCTTCAATTGAGGTGTGAAAAACGCCGCAAAAAGCGTTGATTTGAATGGCAAAATCCGAATGCCGTCAGAGCTTGTTCCTTCAGGAAAAAACAACAGCTTGTGACCGGCCAGCAGACGTTTCTCGAACAGTTCTTTCTGCGCCCGCGCCTGACGCGGATCGCGGTCAATAAAGACGGTGCCGGTGGACCGTGCCAGCCAGCCGATGCCGGGCCACTTCGCCACCTCCGATTTCGACACGAAATAAACCCGCTTGCGGGCGTTCAGGGCAAAGATGTCCAGCCAGCTACAGTGGTTCGCCACGACCGCGCCGCGCTCGGTCATCGGGTGTCCTTCGGACCGGAACTTGATGCCCAGCAGGACGAACGAAGAGCGGCAAACGACGCGGGTGATGTGCGGGGTCCAAGGGCGATGAAAGCCATGAAACGGGCGTTCGATCAGACGAACCAGCAGCAGGACGATCAAGCCGCCAAACACCAGAAACGCCAACGGCACCCCCCGCATCACCACGCGGAGCCACGCCATCAGCCCAAGCCGCTCATGCGGCGGTGGCTGTCCGCTATCCCAAGTCGCCTTCATACTGCGGCGCGATCGCGGGAATAGATGGCGCGGTGCTTTTGTGACATCCGCGCGGTGTCCATCACAAGACAGACGTCTATCGTGTTGAATTCGTGATCAATATAGGCCCCGTCCCCAACCATGCCGCCAAGCCGCAAGTAGGCCTTGATCAGAGCTGGTGTGTCGCGCATGGCCTTCAAGCGGTCGATCTGATCAGGCTGGATCAGGTCCATCGGCTGATGTGTCAATGCGCGTGGCCGCAACTCTGGCGGCGCGAGATGTGCGTGGTGCAAGAGCGACAGGGAATGCGCCACGGCGTCGACATCGGTACCATGGAAAGAAGCCACGCCGAACAGAATGTCGATCCTGTGGAGCTGGATATACTCCGCCAGGGCCTGCCACAGATGGAACATGGCCGCCCCGCCCCGGTAGTCGGGATGGACGCAGGACCGTCCCAACTCCAGCAAGCGGCGCCCGCTGCGCTTGAGCGGTCCCAGATCGTATTCTCCCTCGCTGTAAAACGACATGCCGTCGGGCAACGCATCACCGCGAAGCAGACGGTAGACGCCTACGACCTGCTCCGGCTTGTGCGCGTGGTCCAGCAGAATCAGGTGATCGAAGAACGGATCGAACGCATCGCGCTCCAATCCGGCTTCGTGATCAACTTGATCCCCGTCGCCGTCCAATTCCTCCACGAACACGCGATAGCGCAGCTGTTGCGAGGCACGCAGATCGGCAGGGGATTGGGCCAGACGGGTTTGAAACTGCGGTTTTGACAGGGTCATGGCCAACAAGACTAGGAACAGGAGTTGTTTGGAGATAAGCGCGAACGGCGCTCAAGGCAATGCCGGCGGGCTCAGGGGTCGAATTGCAGTGTCAGTGCAATATTGGCACTTTCCAATGTCATTTTTCCCATATTCTCAAAATTAACGGTTATTTTACCATTTATGTTAGATTGAACTTGTCCGAGGCCCCATTCGGGCTCGGCCGGATTTCGCACCAGCATTCCGGGTTCCAGCAAGGAGTTCATATTGTCCGACAAAGCACTCTCCGACGTCGATGATGCGATTGACCTGAAGGACACCGCGTCCCTTCTGGCGTCCCGCATCTGCCACGATCTTATCAGTCCTATAGGCGCGATCAGCAACGGGATGGAGCTTTTGGTCATGTCCGGCCTGCCACCCTCACCCGAACTTACGCTGATCGAGGAGAGTATCGCAAACGCCAATGCACGGGTGCGCCTGTTCCGGCTGGCTTTCGGGGTAGCAAGTGCGGGACAGCGCATGGCGCGCGGCGACATCGTCAAGCTCCTTGGAGATTGCTACGCCAGTGGCCGCATTCAGGTGATGTGGGAGCCGACCTCCGACGTCAGCCGTCAGGAAGCAAAGATCGCGCTGCTGGGCGTGCTATGCCTTGAAACCGCGCTGCCTGCGGGCGGCAAGATCGTTTTGCGCTGTGACCGGGGAAGCTGGCAGATGCAGGCCTACGGCGAGAAGATCCGCGTCGAGCCAGAGGTCTGGAGCGTGTTGATGCCGAAAGCGACCAAGGCGGGAGACCTGTCAGCAGCGCAGGTTCAGTTCATCTTGTTGCGCGATGCACTGGCTCAGCTTGGCGCAACCGCGCAGGCGGGCCATTCCGACAGTGCTGTCTCCTTGCGCTACGACGTCTAGAGTTTTTGCAACCCGTCGCGGAAGCGGCGCATGTTGGCTTGGTAGCCCTTTGCGGACGCGATCAGCGCGGCTTTCGCTTTGTCATCAAGTTCCCGCACGACCTTGCCCGGTGCACCCATTACCAGCGAGCCGTCGGGAATTTCCTTGCCTTCGGTTACCAATGCCCCTGCCCCGATAAGGCAACCCTTGCCGATTTTTGCACCGTTGAGCACCGTCGCGCCCATCCCGATCAAGGAGCCTTCGCCAATGGTGCAGCCGTGCAGCATCGCCTTGTGCCCGATAGTGCAATTCGGACCGATGACGAGCGGGTAGCCCATATCGGTGTGCAGCACGCAGTTTTCCTGAATGTTGGAGCCGCGCCCCACCGTGATCCGTTCGTTGTCACCGCGCAGGGTCGCGCCAAACCAGACCGACGCGCCCTCTTCGATCAAGATGTCGCCGATCAGATTTGCATCGGGCGCAATCCAGAAATCCGTGCTGTCAGGCAGTTGCGGGGAAACACCGTCGAGTGCGTAAAGGGTCATTTGCGGGCCTCATATTCTTCATTGAGTTCGCGCACCAAAGTCATCAGATGCGGCTGGCGCGAGCGCTTCAGGCGCTCCGCGATAAGGATAGCTTTCAACTGCTCTTCTGCGACATCAAGGTCGTGGTTCACCAGACAGTAGTCATATTCCGCCCAATGGCTGATCTCGTCGCGGCTTTTCTGCATTCGGGCGGCGATCACCTCGTCGCTGTCCTGCGCGCGGGATCTAAGGCGTTTTTCCAACTCCACGATCGACGGCGGCAGGATGAAAATCGACACCACATCCTCGGCCAGACCGGAGTTGCGCACCTGCTGGCCGCCCTGCCAGTCGATGTCGAAGATCACGTCGCGCCCTTCCTTGATCGCGTCCTCCACAGGCCCTTTGGGGGAGCCGTAGAGATTGTCGAAAACTTCTGCGTGTTCCAGCATTTCACCCTCCGCGACCATCTTGCGGAAGTCGTCGTGGCTGCGGAAGTAGTATTCACGCCCGTCCTGTTCGCCCTCCCGCGGGGGGCGGGTCGTCGCGGAGACGGAAAAGGACAAGCTGTCGTCCCATTTCATCAAGCGCCCTGCCAGCGTGGATTTGCCAGCGCCTGAGGGCGACGAAAGGATGATCAGAATTCCGCGCCGGGCTGTCATAGCTACTCCACGTTTTGAACTTGCTCTCGCATCTGGTCGATCACGGCTTTGAGGTCAAGGCCCACGCGCGTCAGCTCCGCTGCGCCGGACTTCGAGCATAACGTGTTCGCCTCGCGGTTGAATTCCTGCATCAGGAAATCGAGCTTGCGGCCGACAGGTCCGTCACTGTCGAGCAAGACCTCAGCCGCAGCGACATGGGCGGACAAGCGGTCGATTTCTTCCGACACGTCGGCTTTCACGGCCAGCAACGCCAGTTCCTGCGCCACACGGTCCGGGTCGGCACCGTCCGCATTGTCCAGAATACGGGCAAGGTTCGTTTTTAGCTGCAACGCCACCTGATCCTTCCGCGCGGCTGCCAGTTGTGATGCCTCGGCGGTCAGGCCAGCGATCTGTGCCAGGTGCTGGCGCAACACCTCATCGAGCGCTGCCCCCTCAGAGGCACGCATCGCGGCAAAATCGACGATAGCGGCATCGAAGCTGGCAAGAATATCGGCCTCCGGCAGTGGCCCCGTTCCGGCAGCGCTCTGCATGACGCCGCGCAGGGCCAGATAGTCCGTTGCCGTCGACTCGGTCAGCCGCAATCCCTTGTTCTTCGCCATCGACCGCACACGGATTGCGGCGAGGATGTAGCTTTCCAGAGCATGCTCATCGAGTTGTACAGCGCTCTCAAAGCCGTCTTCATCCAGCCGCAATGTTGCACTGATCGCTCCTCTCGCAAAAGCCTTGGCCAGCTTGGCGCGAATGGGCTGCTCCTGTGCCATCAGTCGTTCGGGCAAGCGTAGACGGATATCAAGGCCCTTGGCGTTCACACCACGCATCTCAAGTGTCCACGAGACCTGACCGGCTCGGTCGGTGCGGGAAGCGAAGGCGGTCATGGATCGGATCATAGCGGGTTAACCTGTTAACACTTTAGAAACCCACTTCGGGCAACATCTGTGCCATATTAAGACAATAGTAATCATTTGCACCTTCGGGGTACCAAACCCTGCGAATGATCACAACGCGTTCTGACGAAACGCTAAGACATTGAAAATCGGATGCGCGGTCGGGGGGCCACGCTTGGGGTAGACGGATGACACAGCAGCACAGTCAAACTTCTCACGGTGCGGAAATCGTTTCGCTTTGGCAGCATCAGGCGAAGCGGGATATATCCGCCCTCAGCGAAATGCGCAGCTATTGGGAAAGCTTGCGCGGCGGGCGCCTTGTGCCGCTGCGCTCGGAAATAGACCCGCGCGAGATTACCGGTGCTCTGGAATACGGCTTCATCCTGGAACGCCTGCAACCCGGAGCAATCCGGTTCCGCCTTGCGGGGATGCACCTGAACGATCTGATGGGAATGGAAGTGCGGGGCATGCCACTGCGCTCGTTTATCTCGCCATCCAGCCGTGCCCGCTTCTCGGCCATGCTGGAGCGCGTGTTCACGCAGCCGGAAATTCACGAATACATTATGATCTCCGAGGACACGAATGGCAGCCTGTTACGTGCGCGCCTTCTGATCCTGCCGCTTAAAAGCGACGGTGGTAAGGTCGACCGCGCCATCGGCTGCTTCACGACCGAGGGAGTCGTAGGGCTTGCCCCAAGACGTTTCCGCGTTCAGGAAACGCGGGTCACCAGCTTGATCAACGGCGAACAGACCCGAGAGGTTTCGCCGGAAGAGCAGCATGTAAAGGACACACCGCTCGCGAGCGGCTTTGGCGAGACACAGCAGCCGTTCACTGCGCAGGCCGGTTGCCCCGAAGGCGGACCGCATTTGCGTCTGGTGGTCAGCGACACCCCGCAGGACTAACAAAAAAGCCGGACCCTCGGGTCCGGCTTTCAAGTCTTGAACCTAACGCAAAATCAGCCCGCTGCGCGGTTTCGCTCCTCGCGCAGGGCTGACAGTTCCTCCGACACCAGAAACGCCAGTTCCAGCGACTGCGACGCGTTCAGGCGCGGATCGCAAGCAGTGTGATAGCGGTCAGACAGGTCCTCGTCGGTGACAGCACGAACACCACCGGTGCATTCGGTCACATCCTTGCCGGTCATCTCGAAATGGACGCCACCGGGGATCGTACCTTCGGAGGCGTGAATTGCGAAGAACTCGCGCACTTCACGCAGCACCGAGTCAAACGGCCGCGTTTTGTAGCCCGTCGACGACTTGATCGTGTTGCCGTGCATGGGATCGCAGGTCCAAACGACGTTGGCCCCCTCGTCCTTGACGGTCTTGATCAGCCGCGGCAGATGCTCGCCCACATTGCCCGCACCAAAGCGTGCGATCAGGGTCAGACGGCCCGCCTCGTTCGTCGGGTTCAACTTCGACATCAATACCTTGAGGTCTTCTGCCGTGGTCGTCGGGCCGCATTTCAAACCGATGGGGTTTTGCACACCGCGCGCGAACTCGACATGGGCCCCGTCAGGCTGACGGGTGCGGTCGCCGATCCAGATCATGTGACCCGAACCCGCCACCGGTAAGCCGGAGGTGCTGTCGATCCGGCAAAGCGCTTCTTCATATTCCAGCAGCAGCGCCTCGTGCGAGGTGTAGAAGTCCACAGACTGCAATGTATGCGCCGTTTCCTGCGTGACGCCAGCGGCGCTCATGAAGTCCAGCGCGGCAGAGATGTTATTCGCCATCTCACGGTATTGCGCCGCCTTCTCGCCCTCGGTGAAGCCAAGCGTCCACGCATGGACCTGATGCACGTCGGCATAGCCACCTGTCGAGAACGCGCGTAGCAGGTTCAGCGAAGCCGCCGCCTGCGTGTAGGCTTGCAGCATCTTTTTTGGGTCAGGGATGCGGGCTTCCGGGGTGAACTCGAGCTCGTTGATGATATCGCCGCGGTAGCTGGGCAGCTCCACGCCATCCTTCACCTCGGTCGGCGCGGAACGCGGCTTGGCGAACTGCCCGGCCATGCGGCCCACTTTGACTACCGGCACCTTGGCGCCGTAGGTCAGCACCATCGCCATTTGCAGCATCACCTTGAACGTGTCGCGGATCGTGTCTGCGGAGAACTCTGCGAAGCTCTCGGCGCAGTCGCCGCCTTGCAGCAGGAACGCCTCGCCGCGCGACACCGATGCCAGCGCCGATTTCAGCTTGCGTGCCTCGCCTGCAAAAACCAATGGCGGATACTTGGCAAGCTGGGCCTCGACGGCCCCGAGGGCGTCTGCGTCCAGATAATCGGGCATCTGCACGCGTGGTTTGTTGCGCCAGTCCGACTTTGTCCAAGCCTGTGCCATGGTCATATACTCCATCAATGATAGCGTTGCCGTAATTAAGCCTCGTGTATTACCCCACACTCAAGGGCTTGCCAATGTCGAAAACTCAGCTAAGGGTGGAGACACGGAATCGACATCACCAATGTCGTTTTCCGTCCTTGAGGCGTTAGGATTGGGAGGTCCGCCGCGTGGCTCACAAAGATACCCAGAGCGCGGCTCCGTTGGTCCCCACCAAGAAGCGGCGCTATATTTTCGTATTGATGGACAATTTCACCATGCTCAGCTTTGCGGGCGCGGTCGATGCCTTGCGTATCGCCAACCGCATGGTGCCGGACAGCTACGAGTGGCTGCTGGCAGGCGAAGGTGGCGACACGATCTCGTGCTCTTCCGGCATCAGCTACAAGCTGGATATGGATCTGGACGAGGTCCTGCGCGATGACACGATCATTCTGTGCGGTGGCACCCATGTGCAGGAAGCGACGACCAAACGTCTGTTGAACTGGCTACGTCGAGAGGCGCGGCGCGGCGTAGTGATCGGTGCGCTTTGCACGGCGCCCTATGCGCTTGCCCGCGCAGGTTTGCTGGACGGGAAGCGGGCGACGATCCACTGGGAAAATCAGGACAGCTTCACCGAAGAATTCGAGGATGTGGAACTGACCAAATCCGTTTTCGTCGTAGATGGCAACCGGATGACCACAGCGGGCGGCACGTCGTCCATTGACCTGATGCTGAAGATCATCGCCTCGGACCTTGGCGAAGACGTCGCCAGCATGGTGGCCGACCAGCAGATTTATTCCTCCATCCGCACCGATCAGGACCAGCAGCGCCTATCTATCCCCACACGCATCGGGGTGCGCCACCCCAAGTTGAGCCGCGTGATCCAGATGATGGAGATCAACGTGGAAGAACCGATCAGCCCGTCGCTGCTGGCCAAAGAGGTCGGCATGTCCACGCGCCAACTGGAGCGCCTGTTCCGCCGCTATCTGAACCGCAGCCCCAAACGCTACTACATGGAAATCCGCCTGCAAAAGGCACGAAACCTGCTGATGCAAACCGACATGAGCGTGATTAACGTGGCGCTAGCCTGCGGCTTCGCATCGCCGTCGCATTTCTCCAAATGCTACCGTGCGCATTACGACACCACGCCTTACCGCGAGCGTGGAGCGCAGGCGACGCGGACTCCTTAGCACCCGCGCCGCTTTGATTATTCCGAAACCGTGATGGTGATCTGCTCGGATTCGACCGACGGCTCGAACGGCACATGGTTGAGGTCCGCGAACACCAGTTGCAGGGTGTGATCGCCGGGCGGCAGGTCGAGAACAGTCTCCGTCTGCCCGCCACCGTAGTGGATCAGGTTGTCGGAGCCGACCATGCCATAGTCGTACTCTTCCGCACCATCCTCGCCCTGCCCCATAGGTGGACGGTTGATAAGCAAGTGGTGATGACCCGTGCCGTCCTTCTCGATCCCTGCTGGCGCGACGCCCATGCCCTTGACGCCAAAGAGTATGGTGACAGGACTGCTCACGACATCACCGTCCTTGAGATTGACGATGTAGGTCTCGGTCCCCGGCACGGACGGACGGTCACCGGCAAACGCCGCAAGGCCAGCGATCTGAGCGCAGCCAAGAGCTGCGGCGAACATGATATGCTTCATTCTTTCACCCTTCCTGTTTTGAACACTTGGCGGAGATTTCGTCTCTCACGCTTTCACTGGCAATAACGTGGGTTAATGACCTATATCTTCAAGAAAAATTTCCGTGACTTGCTTTCAGACCGCCCGCAGCGCCAGCACTGCGTTCATGCCCCCGAAGGCGAACGCATTGGACAGCGCCACATCGACCTGCGCCTGACGCGCCTCGTTCGGGACCACGTCAAGCGCACATTCGGGGTCGGGCTCTTCATAGTTGATGGTCGGTGCCACCACGCCCTCGCGCAGCGCCATGATGCAGGCCAGAAGCTCGATCGCACCGGTGCCGCCGATCACATGACCATGCATGGATTTGGTCGATGAGAGCATCAACTTGTCGGCGTGGGCTCCGAACACATCCGCGACAGCCGCGCATTCGGTCTTGTCATTGGCCGCCGTGCCGGTGCCATGCGCGTTGATATAGGCGACATCGGAAGGGTTTAGCCCCGCGTCAGTCAATGCGCCGGAGATGGCCCGCGCCGCCCCTTGCTTGGACGGCATCACGATATCCGCCGCATCCGATGTCATGGCGAAGCCTATGACTTCGGCCAGAATTTCAGCCCCACGCGCCTTGGCGTGCTCGTACTCCTCGAACACAAAGATCGCCGCGCCCTCGCCCTGCACCATGCCGTTCCGGTTGGCCGAGAACGGGCGGCAGGCGTCCTTTGACATGACACGAAGCCCCTCCCACGCCTTCACCCCACCAAAGCACAGCATGGATTCGGAGCCGCCTGTCACCATCGCCTTGGTCATACCGGAGCGCACGAACTGGAACGCCAGCCCCATCGCATGGTTGGACGAAGCGCAGGCGGTGGCGACCGTGAAGGACGGGCCTTTCAGGTTGTATTCCATCGACACATGCGACGCGGCGGCGTTGTTCATGAGCTTCGGCACGACAAAGGGATGCACCCGGTTTTTCCCCTCCTCATAAACCGCGCGATAGTTCTCGTCCTGCGTGTTCATCCCGCCGCCTGCGGTGCCCAGCACAACGCCCGCCTCAGCGGCCAGCTGGTCCGAGAATGTCAGCCCTGACTGGGCCAACGCTTCCCTTGCGGCGAGCAGGGCAAATTGGGTGTAGCGGTCGTAGAGCGCGATCTTCTGGCGGTTGAACTCTGCGTTGGGGTCGTAGTTTTTCACTTGCCCGCCGATACGGATGGACAAGCGCTCAACATCCCGAATGTCCAACTCGCCAATACCACAGCGACCCGCCCTGAATGCATCCAATGTATGCGCCACATCGGCCCCCAAGGCGTTGATCGTGCCTTGGCCGGTGATGACAACCCTGTGCATTGTGCGGCTAGCCTTTCTGCTCGGCCAGAAGGCCCTTCACGGCGGCGATGATGCTGCGCACGCTTGATATGTCGAACTCGCTGGCCTTAGGGTCATTGGCGTTGAACGGAACCGAGATATCGAATTCCTCCTCGATGGCAAAAATGCTTTCGACCAGCCCCAAGCTGTCGATCCCCAAATCCTCAAGCGTGGAGTCCATCTTGACGTCCTCCACCTCCAGCACCGCCTGTTCGGCGATGATCGCGATTACCCTGTGGTCGACATTCTCGGCCATACAACCGTCCCCAGTCTTGATCGTGTTGTCGAAGATTTAAGCATTTGGGGCAGGATTTGCCACAGGCTAATTGTCCGGTTTCAAAGACTTCATAAAGCGCGGCAGGCGGCGAAGCGACTTCTGCATTTCGATATGGCTCTCCATTTTCACCGCAGGGTAGCCCAACAGAACCCGTCCCGCAGGGGCATTGGTAAATATCTTGGAGGCCCCGCCCGCAATCACATCGTCGCCGACGAAGATGTTGTCGTTCACGCCGCATTGCCCCGCCAGTACAACGCGGTTGCCAATACGCGAGGAGCCCGCGATGCCGACCTGTCCGCACAACAGGCAATCCTCGCCAACCTGCACGTTGTGGCCGAGATGGACGAGGTTATCGAGTTTGGTGCCGTTGCCAATCGAGGTGTCCCGAATGGTGCCGCGGTCAATCGCGCTGTTTGCGCCGATCTCGACATCGTTGCCGATCCTGACGCCCCCAAGCGAATGAATGCGCGTCCAGCTTTGCTGCGCGGCCTCTCCCTGATCCCCCAAGGACTTGCGCACATTCTCGACGCCGCTTTTCTCGGGCGTCACGAAGGAAAACCCGTCAGCGCCAATGACGCAGCCCGGTTGCGCTATGAAGTTGTCGCCAACAACCACACGCGCGCCAATGCGAACCCCCTGCAATATCAGTGCATTGCGGCCAATAGTTGATCCTTCCGCCACCGACGCATGCGACGCTATGCGCGCGTTCTCCCCGATGATCACATCGCGTCCGATCACAACGAACGGACCAATGGCCGCGCCATCGACGATCTTTGCACTTTGGTGGACAATGGCTGTCGGGTGGATGCCCGGTTCTATCTCCGGGCCGGGGTCCATCAGCGTGGTCAGGCCGGACATGGCATAGCGCGGACGCGGCACAAAGATGGCTGCCTTCAGCCCCAAGGCCCGCCAGTCTGCGCCCTGCCATAGGATCGCCGCCTGCGCAGACCCCTTCGCTAGGCCATCGGCGTATTTCGGGTCCATCGCCAGCGCCAGTTGATCCGCCCGCGCCGATGCCGGCTCCGCCGCACCGACCACGGTCAGCTCCGCATCGCCTTCCACCACGGCACCCAAAGCGGTCGCGATTTGGTCTAGGGTGAATTCCGTCATGCTATGCTCCGGCAAATGAAAAGGCGCGCCGCGGTCCGCCCGCAACGCGCCTGTAAGACCTTACCAAACAGGTTTAGCTTGCAACCGAGCCCAGCGAAACCCCGGCCCTGCTCAAGGCGTCAAAAATCCGGCTGTCGCGGTTGTAGACGTCATTGCGGTAATGCGCCTGCCCCTTCGCATCCACCCAAGCGGTGTAATAGGCAATGTGAACCGGCATCGGCTCGCGCAAATCGACCCGTCGCTCCTGCCCTGTCCGCAAGACGTTCTGGAAAAACCCCTCCGGATTGCTTTCCTGGTTGGCCAGCAGCGCGTAGGCAAAATCAAACGGCTTGTGGACACGAATACAGCCGTGGCTGAACGCGCGCATCTCTTGTCCGAACAGCGATTTGGACGGCGTGTCGTGCAGGTAAATGTTGTGCTTGTTGGGAAACATGAACTTGACCAAACCCAAAGCATTCCCCTTGGAGGGGGGCTGCTTCATCGAATATGGAAAGTTGCGGGCGTTATACTGCGCGAAATTGATGTTTGCGCGATTCACCGGACGCCCGTTCCGGCCGATGATTTGCAACTGCCGGGCCGCCCCCCGGTTGCGCTGCATCAAGGGCAGGTATTCCTTGGTGACAATGGACCGTGGGACATACCAGCTTGGGTTGACCACCATGAATTCCATCTTGTCGGAGAACTCGGGCGTGCGTCGGTCAGACGTGTTCTTGCCCACCACCACACGGGACCGGAACGTGGACTTGCCGTTCTTGATGATATCCACGTGGAAATCCGGAATGTTGACCCAGATGTGGTGCTTTTCCATCGGCCTGGAGTTCCACCGCTGCCGCTCCATCGCGACCAGAACCTGCTGTAGCCGATCCTGCACGTCCTGATTGATCTGCGCGATGGTCGAGCCGCCCGCGACACCATCGGGCGCCAAACCGTGATTTACCTGAAACGACTGAACTGCCGCCTGCATCTTGGCGTCATAGGTTTGCGACGCCGATTTCCGCAGATAACCCATGCGGATCAGCCGGTTGCGAAGCTGGATGACGGCCCCACCTGTCTCACCGGGTTTGAGCGTCTTGGCCTGAACCTTGTCACCCCAACCGCCACGCGCCAGCAGTTTTTCAAGCTTCAGCTTCTCTTTCTGAAGCCGGACATATTCCGGCTTGCGCGGCGCCATCTTTCTCAGGAACGCGGCCGGATTGGATTTCGCGAACGCATCAATGGTGGAGGCGCGATCGTAGCGCGGGACGTCCATCACCAACATGTTGTCAACACTGCGCGGATCTAGGACGCCTGACCGCATATGGTCGGCAAAATCCAGCATCCGCTTGGCCGCCTCGACCTCCACACGCCCCATATCGGATGGCGTGCGCGCATCCTTCATTGCGGCCTTCAATCCATCCGCGTCATACGCGCCCACTGGAAGGCCGTGATCCCCCGCACGCTCCAACGCTCTGAGCAACGCCGCGCAACGACGGCTATCCCCCTTGCCGACGAAGACCGGCTTGTAGTTCCTTTTACGGTAGAAAGTTGACAGCCCTTCGTCCCGCGCCGCGGCCTCTGCAATGGACTGCTTGAGCGCGGTGACAGCGGCATCCGCTCGCCCCGCCCCGAAACTCGGCAACATAGCGCCCGCCACGCCTGCGGCGATAAGTTTCAAAGTTGACCGACGGGTCGGGGAAAGGGTCATGGCAGCACACCTCTAAACAAACACTGGTTTGCAACAACTACATTTGACGGCACGCTCAGAGTCCACTCACATTCATGACAATATGCTGCCTTTTTTTCATCACGTTGCGATTGAGCAACCTTCTGACTACCGGATGTAGTGGTCGCCACCTTGACCTGCCGCAAAGACAACTGCGCAAAATTTCGCCTATTTCTACCTTATTAACGCCTCTGTTTGAGACTGTACTTGGTAATAGAATCAACTTGTGGCATAGCAGTCCGCATCTGGGGACCAAAAAGACGACAGCCGTGGCAGCGGCTTAGGGCAATACGGGACAGACACTATCATGAGCGACACTTCTTCCGCACTGATGACTCGGCGCGCGCTTCTGGGCGCTTTCGCAGCAACCACTTTGAGCGCGGCACCGGTTTACTCCAAAGCATTCGGCTTCCTGAAAGGCGCAGGTGATGTGCGCCGCATCAAGATGTATTCCGGCCGTACCGGCGAAAAGATCGACATGATCTACTGGATCGAAGGGGAATATATCAAAGAAGCGCTGAAAGAGGTGAATTACTTCATGCGCGACTGGCGTCAGAACAGCGCCATCAACATGGACACTCGTACGATCGACATCATGGCCGCGTCACACAACCTGATGGGTGTCGGCGAACCCTATATGCTCCTATCGGGCTACCGGTCGCCAAAAACCAACGCCATGCTGCGCTCGCGCTCGCGCGGTGTTGCCAAGAACTCGCTGCATATGAAGGGTCAGGCAGCAGATCTGCGTCTGTCGTCACGCTCTGTCGGTCAGATTTCCCGCGCGGCGTCGTCATGCTCCGCAGGCGGCGTAGGTCGCTACTCCAGCTCCAACTTCGTCCATATGGATTGCGGTCCGGTGCGCGTCTGGGGTCGCTAGGCATCATCTAAAATCCGAAAATCTGGGCCGACCTCGTTTCGAGGGCAGCTTTTTTCGTGTTCAAACCCAAAGAATTTGGCGCACCCGAGAGGATTCGAACCTCTGGCCTCTGCCTTCGGAGGGCAGCGCTCTATCCAGCTGAGCTACGGGTGCCTGCGCACCGCTATACAAGCGCACCCACGCTGCCGCAACGCTAAATCGGACTTCTTTTTTCTCCAAATACCTCCGCCGGAGGCTCCTGCCCTATCCTGCGGCTCAGCGTCAGAAATTCTGGCGTCGCGTCGCAACCCTGTAGACTCAGAAGTGCGCGGTAGCGCTCATTTGGATCAAGCGAACAGTTCGTGACACAGCTCCAGTGCGTCGACCAGCGCATCCACCTCCGACTTGGTGTTGTACATCCCGAAGGACGCGCGACAGGTCGCGGTCAGACCCATATGCTCCATCAAGGGTTGGGCGCAATGCTGCCCCGCGCGCACGGCCACGCCCTTTTTGTCCAGCACGGTCGAGATGTCATGTGCATGCGCCGCACCCTCCAAAGTGAACGAGAAGATCGCGCCCTTCCCGGCGGACTGTCCTTGCACGTTCACCCAGTTCAGCCCGTCCAGCTTCGAGCGCGCATAGGCGCACAACTCGCGCTCATGCGCCGCGATGTTCTCCATCCCGATACCGCTCATATAGTCCAACGCGACGCCCATACCGATCATCTGTACGATACCGGGCGTGCCTGCCTCGAACTTCATCGGCGCGTCGTTGTAGATCACCTCGTCCTTGTGCACGTCGCGGATCATATCACCGCCACCGATGAACGGTCGCATCTCCGCCATCCGCTCGGCCCGCACATAGATCGCGCCGGAGCTGGACGGACCATAGAGCTTGTGCCCGGTTACCGCATAAAAGTCGCACCCGATCTCGGCCACGTTCACCGGCATATGCACTGCGGCTTGCGAGCCATCGACCAGAACTGGTACCCCCCGCGACCGCGCGGCGTCGCAAATCGTTTTCACATCTACTACGGTGCCCAGCACATTCGACATATGCGTCACCGCAATCAGCTTGGTGCGCGGCGTGATCGCGTCGATCACCTTTTGCGGGTCCAGGTCGCCATTGGCGTCCACGTCGACCCACACCAACTTCACGCCCTGACGCTCGCGCAGGAAATGCCAAGGCACAATATTGGCGTGATGCTCCATCACGCTCAGGATGATTTCGTCGCCCGCCTCCATGCGCGGCGCCGCCCAGCCGTAGGCCACCATGTTGATGCCCTCGGTGGTACCGGAGTTGAAGATGATCTCGTCCTCGGATTTTGCCCCAAGGAAGGATGCCACCTTGCCCCGCACCGCCTCGTATTTGTCGGTCGCCAGATTGGACAAGTAATGCAAACCGCGATGCACATTGGCGTATTCGTGTGCGTAAGCCTGCGTGACGGCGTCAATGACCACCTGCGGCTTCTGCGCCGACGCGCCGTTGTCGAGGTACACCAAAGGCTTGCCGTTGACCGTCCGGCTCAGGATCGGGAAATCGGCGCGTATCTTCTGGACGTCATACATTCGCGCCCACCTCCAATCCAAATATGGCTGCGATCAGCCCAATCGCTATCGCAATTCCGAATATCAAGCCGAACAGCGAAATCATCGCCCCCGCGAATACCAGCCCAAGTGAATTGAACCCGTGTAGCACGCGGACAAATTGCAGAAACACGTAGAACACATAAAGCGCAGCGAGCCATCCAAACAGGATCGCAAGAACCGGGGAGATCAGGAACAGGGCAATCTGACCAACCTGCAAAACCAGTAGAACCATCTGCATCCAGATGATCGTTTTCAGGCTACCGTCCAGATCACCCTGACCGTCAAAAACGCGACCGACATAGTGTGTGAAGAACACCGACACGACCAGCAGGCCCCAGATGACCAGCCCCAATAGCAGCGGGCTACTTGGCATCGGGCCTTGCCCTGTGACCATTTCGGACGGCACGAACAGCATGGTCAGCTCGGTGAACAGCACCGACACCACCGACACCAACGCAAGTGCCATCCAAAGCACCTTGCGATCCAGCTTGATGCCCAGCACTGTATTGGCCGCGTCCGTCGGACGCCGCAATGTCTCGGTCGTCAGTTGTATCAGGTAGCCCAACATCAGCCCCGCCCTTCCAATTCCAACAACGAGTTGATCCAGACCCACAAGAAAACGGCGAATGACAGCACGGCCATAAGGTTCGCCTGAACGCCCGCACCTATCAACGCAGCGACCAAGCCTTGAAACAACACAAACGGAGCCGACGCAAGCAACCCCCAGAACATTGCCAGCCGCGCATCGGTAACGTTGCCTTGACCGCCGAACTGGCGGGCGATCAAATGGCTCAGGCTCGCCAAAACGTAAAAGAAGATCGGCGCAAGCAGCATCGTTCCGAAAAACGTGCCGAGGGCCAGCCCGAACAACGGGACTTCCCCTTCGCTGAGATGCGACGTGCGAGCCAGCGCAGGCAGACGCGCCACGAAAAACAGGATGCAGGCCGCGAACAGCCAGCCCAGCCCCGTTGCTTCGTCCGCTCCGGCGTCACGAAAGGACCGCGCTACCGCGCGCGGGGCGCGGTAGCTTTTGAATATGGCGTTGGCCGTGGACACAGGATCAGCCGTGACGTCGCGAGAACCACGCCTCTAGCCGGTCCCGCAGTTCCGCTGCCAGCTCTTCGCTCTCGATCTCTTCCAGCGCTTCGCCAAGGAACGCCAGCACCAGCAGGTTCTGTGCCGCATTCTCCGGCACGCCGCGCGAGCGCAGGTAGAAGAGTGCATCCTCGTCAATCGCGCCGGAGGTGGACCCGTGCGAGCAGGCGACGTCGTCGGCGTAGATTTCCAACTCCGGTTTGGCCAGAAACTGGCTGTCATCGTCCAGCAAAAGCGCCTGGCTGATCTGGTAGCCATCGGTCTTCTGAGCACCGGCTTTGACGAGGATCTTGCCTTGGAACACCCCGGTCGCACCGTTGCGAAGCACTTTCTTGAAAACCTGACGGCTTTCGCAGTTCACCGCGTCATGGGTGATGAAAACCGTATCGTCATGGTGGAAGTCACCATCACCCACGGCCGCTCCGGCAACGTGGGCCGCGGCGTCGTCGCCGGTCAGCTCGATAATGCACTCATTGCGTGTCAACACACCATTAAAGGTCAGCGTGAAGCTCTTGAAGGAGCTTTCCCGCCCGAGACGCGCGAACATGTGCGTGGCGGCGCGACGCTCATGGTCACGCCCTTGAGCGCGAACATGATGGAAGGCCGCGCCATCGGCCACCTCGACTTCCATGCATTTGTTGAACCGCGCCGCTGCCGGACCGCTCTCGATGATCGTCACGTCGCCGCCCTTCTCCACGCTGATGCAATGGTGCAGGATCGCGTCGGAGGTCTCGTCGCGGTGCAGGTAAACCAGATGGATCGGCTTCGACACCTTACCCGTTACCCTAACCAGCAAACCGTCCGTGGCATAGGCCGTGTTCATGGCAGCCAAAGGCCGCTTCACCGGAGTTTGGCCCCGCGCTTCCAGAACGCCGTATAGATCCTTCGCCCAGTGGATATCGGCACCTGCGGCGTTCGCCAGGCGAGTGATTTCGACATTTTCCATGCTCAGATCACTGGAGGCTTCCTCGTCGAAGTCGCCATCGACGAAGACGACGCGCAGCATGTCCATGTCTTCGAACAATGGGCTCTCGTCATCGTCGAACACCTCTGCTTTCGAAGCTTCTACGGCCGTGAGCGAAGTCGGGTCGGTGTATTTCCAATATTCATCGCGCTTGTGGGGCTGTCCCATTTCAAGCAGGCGCGCTGCCGCATCACCGCGCGCAGTTTGTGCCCATGCGCCCTGCCCCAATGGCAGTTCACGCATGGCTCCGGCTTGCGTGTTCGCTGTTGCTGACATTCCCACCATCTCAGGCCACCTCTGCGAGCAGATCTGCGTAGCCGTTGTTTTCGACCTCCAGCGCCAGCTCCGGCCCGCCCGATTTGATGATTTTCCCGTCGGCCATGATATGGACCACGTCCGGTTTGATATGGTCCAGCAGGCGCTGGTAATGCGTGATAACCAGGAACGACCGTCCTTCCGAGCGCAGCGCGTTGACGCCTTCGGCAACCAGTTTCATCGCATCAACATCAAGACCCGAGTCGGTCTCGTCGAGGATGCACATTTTGGGCTCTAGCATCGCCATTTGCAGGATTTCGTTGCGCTTCTTCTCACCGCCGGAGAACCCGACGTTGACCGGGCGCTTCAGCATCTCCGCGTCGATGTTCAGGCTTTTGGCCTTCTCGCGGATGAACTTGAGGAAGTCGCCTGCGGACATCTCGTCCTCGCCCCGCGCCTTGCGCTGCGCATTCACTGCCGTACGCAGGAATGTCATGTTGCCCACGCCGGGAATTTCCACCGGATACTGGAATGCCAGAAACAGGCCAGCCGCCGCACGCTCCTCAGGGTCCATGTCCAGAATGTCGACAGCGTCCAGTGTGGCGGAGCCATCAGTGACCTCGTAGCCATCCTTCCCGGACAGCACGTAGGAAAGCGTGGACTTGCCAGAGCCATTCGGCCCCATGATCGCATGCACCTGGCCCGCACCGACACTCAGGTCCACACCTTTGAGGATTTGCTTATCCTCTTCTTCAAGTTCGACGTGCAGGTTTTTGATTTCCAACATAGTTTTTCTCTCTTGTCACAGCAAGACAGACGTCGCAAAGCAACGCCTGTCAGATTTCGAATTGAATGTGGTTGTGGTGTTTCCGCCTAGAACGGCAGGATATATTCCATTATTCGCATTGTGCGAAACTCCGTCGTATCCAGCACGAACGCGGTCCACTCCGGATCGAAGATCAGCGCAAACGTATCCGGCCAGATGTGCACAAGATTGTGCATCGCGGCGACCATTACAGTCACGCCAGCGGCCTGCGCCGAAATCCATTCTGCACCTTCCAGCTTGAACATTTGCCTGAGGCAAAAGCCCACGGCCAGCGCCATGCCGCCATCCGCCACAGTTGCGAGGAAGATATCGGACTCTGGATCGGCGAGCCCCAACAAATGAAAGCGAACGAAGCGACTGAAGAACACCGCCAACAGGCCCAGAACAAACGCTCCCGCGATGCTTGCCGGATACTTTGCGTTCTCCAGCATCGAGCCGTTGAGGTTGACCTCCTGCGTCGGTTTTCGCGTTGGCTGCACCAGCCCCGCGGGCTGATTGCTCTGTTCCGCCCCGATGCGGGACAGGCGTGCCTGAAAGTCGTCCATCTGTGCCATTGCCGAGATCCTTGCTGTTGTAGCAATGATCTTGCTGAAAACTGGGACCGAAGTTGGGCGAAAACTCAACTTCAGTTGGGCAAGGTGTCAGTCCGCCTCCGGCGCAGCAAGCTCGGGCGGCGGGGCCAACCCCCAGCGTGTCGCTTGCGCGAAGGCTTCGAACTTCTTCGCGTCGGCGTAGTCGGCCGAATACATCTGCGTCCAAAGGTCCGGCGCGGCGCGCGCCAGGTGAGGTTCCGCAAAACTGGCTGCCGACAGTCCGGCGACGATCGTGCCGACCAACCAGACCGAGCGGAAGCCGGACACATAGAACATGAAGAACGCCAGTACACCCGACATTCCCAGTGGTCCCAGTGCCTCCACCAAGGGGCGGTATTGATCGAATTCCGACGGCACCGACTGGGTCGCATGAAACGCGCCGAGGCTGCCGCCGAAGAAGGCGAAGATCCCCATCAGGAAGGATATGATCAACCGCTTGAACGGAAACTTCTTCTTTTCCTGAACACCCATGGTCGCCACAGGCTTTGGCGCTTTGCCCTTTTCCTGTCGCTTCCGGATCTTGTGCAACTCGCCATTGGCCAGCAGCCCTTCGGCCACGTAACTCTGTCCTGCGTTGATCCGTGCCAGCCGCTCCTGAAAGCTCGCGTCCGCCATACTCATGGGAAGCCCCTCCATCCGTGGTCACGGATAGGGTTAGAGGGGCATCAGGGCCGGAATATGGCAAGAAGCTGGAGATTTTAGGTATCCTTAACAACGGTACAGGAGTGTGGAGCTTACCCCACGCTCCCCTCAAGCGAGATTGCAACCAGTTGCTGCGCTTCCATGGCGAACTCCATCGGCAGCGCTTGCAGCACTTCCTTGGCGAAACCGTTCACGATCAACGCGACGGCCTCTTCCTCGTCCATACCGCGCTGGCGGCAGTAGAAGACCTGATCGTCGTCGACTTTCGATGTCGTTGCCTCGTGCTCCACCCGCGAAGAATTGTTCTTCACCTCGATATAGGGAACCGTGTGTGCGCCGCATTTGTCGCCGATCAGCAAGCTGTCGCATTGCGTATAGTTGCGCGATTCCTTGGCTTTCGGGTGCATCGAGACCAGCCCGCGATAGGTGTTTTGCGCCTTGCCCGCAGAAATCCCCTTGGAGACGATGCGCGACTTGGTGCGCTTGCCAAGATGGATCATCTTGGTGCCGGTGTCGGCCTGCTGCATGTTGTTGGCGATGGCGATGGAATAGAACTCGCCCTGTGAATCGTCGCCGCGCAGGATGCAGCTGGGGTACTTCCACGTCACCGCAGAGCCGGTTTCCACCTGCGTCCACATCACCTTGGAGCGGTCGCCACGGCAATCGGCGCGCTTGGTGACGAAGTTGTAGATACCGCCCTTGCCTTCCTCGTCGCCCGGATACCAGTTCTGGACGGTGGAATATTTGATCTCAGCGTCTTCAAGCAGTACCAGTTCCACCACCGCCGCGTGCAACTGGTTGGTGTCGCGCATGGGCGCGGTGCAACCTTCGAGGTAGGAGACGTAGGACTCCTTGTCGGCGATGATCAGCGTGCGTTCGAACTGGCCGGTGTTTTCCGCGTTGATGCGGAAATAGGTGGACAGCTCCATCGGGCAGCGAACCCCCGGCGGGATGTAGACGAACGAGCCGTCAGAGAAGACGGCAGAGTTCAGCGTCGCATAGAAGTTGTCCGACTGTGGCACGACCGAGCCAAGGTATTTCTTTACCAGTTCAGGATGCTCTTTGATCGCGTCAGAGATGGAGCAGAAAATAACGCCAGCCTTTTTCAGTTCGGCTTGGAACGTCGTCCCGACCGAGACGGAGTCGAACACCGCGTCCACAGCCACCTTGCGTGGCGCATCGGTCAACTCTTCCGCGCCTTCGACACCCGCAAGGATCATTTGTTCTTTCAGCGGAATTCCCAGCTTTTTGTATGTTTCCAGCAGTTTGGGGTCGACATCATCCAGCGACTTGGGCTTCTCTGCCATGGATTTTGGCGAGGCGTAGTAGTACTGGTCCTGGAAGTCGATCTTCGGGTAATGCACCATCGCCCATGTCGGCTCGGTCATCTTTTCCCAACGACGATAGGCTTGCAGACGCCACTCCAGCATCCATTCCGGCTCTTCGTTTTTCTCGGAGATCAGGCGCACGATGTCCTCGTTGAGGCCCTTCGGCGCGTAGTCCATCTCGATCTCGGTGTTCCAGCCGTATTTATACTTGCCGCCCACTTCGCGGACCGCATCTACGGTATCCTGATCGACGCCCTCTTTGACGTTGTCTACGACTTCCTCAAGCGACATGCCCTGTCTCCTTGTTATCACGCCGCCTTGGCGTGAAATTTCCGTTCTGCCTTCAACCACGCATCCGCGAAGCGAAGGATTTGTTCTTCCGTCGTGTCGGGACCAAGAGACACCCGGAGGGTGCTGGCCGCGACCGTGTCGTCATATCCCATGGCCGCCACCGTCCGGCTGGCCTTGACCTTGCCGCTGGAGCAGGCCGACCCCGCAGACACCGCAAACCCCGCAAGGTCCATCGCCATCACCTGCGTCTCGCCTTTCCAGCCCGGCGTTGCAAAACACAGCGTGTTGGGCAGCCGGTCCGATCCATTCCCTACTAAAATAGTATTCTTTGTTTCGGCCTCAATGGCCTTTTCTAGAATATTTCTAAGTTCCGCAACCCGATCCCATACCCCAGCGGCCAAATCACGCGCCGCAGCCTCTGCTGCCGCACCAAATCCGGCGATGCCGATAACGTTCTCCGTGCCGGAGCGGCGGCCCATTTCCTGTCCCCCGCCCTTGATCCGTGCCTCCACATCCAGCCCTTGGCGCAACAGCAATGCGCCGACACCTTTGGAGCCACCCAGCTTGTGCGCGGAGATCAGCGCCATATCCACGCCAGACCAGGAAAAGGCGACAGGGATCTTGCCGAAGGCTTGCGTCATGTCCGAAACCGCAAGCCCTTCGGGTAATTCCTGCAATATGCCGGTTTCGCTGTTGGCCAGTTGCAACGCAGTCCGTTCAGGGTCGCTCACAGTCACCTTGCCGCGTTCATCCACCGGCAAATCGCCGGACGTCCACGCCGCTACCGCATCGTGCTCCACCGCCGCGCTTTGCAATCCGCGTCCGGCGCAAGCCAGAGCCGCCGCCTCAGTCGCGGAGGAGGTAAAAACGATATCCGCGCCGGATGCGCCAATCGCGTCGGATATCTGCGCCCGCGCCCTCTCGATGACACCCTTAGCCGCGCGCCCCTCGGCATGGACCGATGACGGGTTCCCCACCACATCCATCGCCGCGATCATAGCGTCCCGCGCCTCCCGGCGCAGTGGCATCGTCGCGTTATGATCCAGATAGACGCGCGCCATGTCAGCTCTCGTCCACCACGGTGAATAAGGTCGGCACCGCAGGGCACGGGGTCAACTCGTTCTCGATCACATCCGACAGGCGGGTCTGGTGCAAAAACACATACACATGCGCCGACAGACTCTCCCAAAGCCGGTTCGTCATGCTTTGCGCCTTGGACCCCGACGACGCCCCCGACGCGCCCGCGCCGGTGTGCATTGCGCTTACGGTTTCGTCGACCGCCTCAAGTACCTCCGATACGCGGATAGCGTCAGGCGATTTGGCAAGGCGGTACCCGCCCCCCGGACCACGCACGGACTCGACCAGACCCGCGCGGCGCAACTTGACGAAAAGTTGCTCCAGATACGGCAGTGAGACGTCTTGGCGTTTGGAAATTTCACCCAAGGACACCAGCCCGTCACCTGCGCTTTGCGCAAGGTCCGCCAGCGCGACCATTGCGTAGCGGCCTTTAGTGCTGAGTTTCATCGTGTAATCCCTCGAAAATAGGCGAATAACATTGACGCTGGCAGGCGCAGACCTTAACTCAATTTGACCTGTCCGGCGCCTATGTCGGACAACTTAGAATTATTCTAGATTACCTGAGCAATCTCGTCAACTATATGGGGCAGCTCTTAATCTGACGCAAGGAAAGACGCCTATGCCCGAAGTGATTTTCCCCGGACCGGAAGGCCGCCTTGAAGGCCGCTACCACCCCCACAAAGGCAAGCGCGACGCGCCAATCGCGATCATCCTGCACCCGCATCCGCAATTCGGCGGCACGATGAACAACCGCGTGGTCTACAACCTGCACTACACGTTCCATAACATGGGCTTCAACGTGCTGCGGTTTAACTTCCGTGGCGTCGGCCGCAGCCAAGGTGAATACGACCAAGGCATCGGGGAGTTGTCCGACGCGGCCTCGGCGCTCGACTACCTTCAGTCGATGAACCAGAACGCCAAGCATTGCTGGGTCGCAGGCTTCAGCTTCGGTGCGTGGATCGGCATGCAGCTCTTGATGCGCCGCCCCGAGATCACCGGCTTCATCTCGGTCTCGCCGCCCGCCAACATGTATGACTTCTCGTTCCTCGCCCCCTGCCCGTCCTCGGGTTTGGTGATCAACGGCCTCGGCGACCGCGTGGCGCCGCCGCAGGACACCGTCAATCTGGTTGGCAAGCTACACGAGCAAAAGGGGATCACCATCACCCACCAAGAAGTCGAAGGCGCCGGCCACTTCTTTGAGAACGACCACATGGACACGCTGACAGGCTCCGTTGAGGAATATGTCCAGCGCCGCCTGACGGAGAACACGCGCTGATGGGTATCACCGAAGACATCGCAGACAACCTTGCAAAGAAGGCAATTGCTGTCGAAAACGAGTTGGATGACGAAAGCGTCATTCCGCATGTGGCCACGCTGATCGGCGCGTCGTCCCAGACCACGCAAGAGGCCTTCCTGACAGCCGTGCGCGTCCGCAAGGCCGAGGCGCGGGCGATCAAGTTTCTCAAGGACAAGCTGGCAGGCAAGGTGGTCGAGTCCGATTTGCCCAGCACCGGCGACCTGATCGAGACCTCCGACCACTAGCGCTTCACGCCCTTCTCACTCGGAGTTCACGCACCCCCTGATCTACCCTGAAGGCGGGCCGCTCAATTTGGCCCGCCCCACGGATTTCATCAGGAGGACGACCCATGCGCATTTACGCATTCATGGTGGCCACTGCTCTCGTCGCCACTTCCACAGCACCGGCCCAGGCCCAGACGGGCGTGCGATTTCAAAGCTGCGGCACTGCCGTCAAAGAAAAGCTCATCGAGGCTTACCGGTTTCTCAATACAAGGCGCGGCAGTCAGCGCTCCGAGCTGGAGAACTGCATGGACCGCGCCTACGTGGTCGAGCATCAGCGTCATGGCCCCAAGAAGATGGTTGAAAACCTACGCCGTGCTGCGGTCACCACATTCCAGTGCCGAAAGATCACCGAAGCCGACGGCCGGGCGCACCGGACGATCTTCAAGCGCGGCAAACTGAAAATCGACCGCGATTTTGTGCGCGACAATGATCGTGATGTCGTTGCGAGCCTGATCGCCCATGAACTCATGCACAATGCCGGTTATAAACACAGCAGCAACGACAAGGGCTCGGACCTGTATGACAATACCGTGCCACAGCAGATGATGCGTTGCGTGCAACGGCTACAACCCTACGACTATGCCGGTCCGGGCCGCGGTCGCTACGACGCGACGAAGATGCTAGGCTTCGCTCTGGATGGTGAGAACAACTACGTCTTCGGCTGGGACGTGAACGGCACCGCCTTCGCTGGCTCAACGACCCGCATCCACAACTACCGGCACCCCTACCCCTTCCTTGTGGCACCCGGTGTCAACCGCAATGACATCGTGGGTTTCGGGTTGGATGGCTTCAACAACATGGTCTTCGCATGGCTGCGCGATGGGCGTGTGATCGCTGGATCTACCAGCGATCTGGACAGCAAGCGTGCGCCCTACCGCTACCGCCTACCGTCGGGGTACACTCCGAACGATATCGTCGGCATGGGCGTAGACGGCGAGAACAACAACAACTTCGCGTGGTATCGCGACGGGCGGGTGTCCGTCGGCACGTCCGACAATCTGGGCAGTCGTCGCGCGCCCTACCGCTACACGCTGGCACCGGGCTACACCCCGAACGACGTGGTCGGCATGGCGGTGGATGGCGAGAATAACATGATCTTTGCCTTCTACCGTGACGGCAAGGTGTCGGCTGGCACATCGGACGATCTCGACAAGTTCCGCGCCCCTGCGAGGGTCATCACAGGGCGCTAGTCAAAGCTACTATTCTCCGGCGCGATCCTATGTCAGGGTCGCGCCATGACCGATATCCTCTCCGCGCAAATGGCCTTTCTCATCGAGGCCGACAAACTCAAATCCGTATCCCGCGCCACGTCACTCTGCGACGGCTCGCGCTGTGAAAACTCGGGCGAGCATAGCTGGCACATTGCGCTTTACGCCATGGTGCTGGCAGAGCATGCGCACCGTCCCGTCAACATCGACCGCGTCATCAAAATGCTGCTGCTCCACGATCTGGTGGAGATCGACGCAGGCGACACTCCTATCCACGGCGATCACGACCCCGCCGCGATGGAGGCTATCGAGCAGGCCGCCGCCGACCGCATTTTCGGACTGCTTCCTCCGAACCAAGCCGCAGAATTCCGTGCGCTCTGGGACGAATTCGAGGCGGCAGAAACCGACGATGCAATCTTCGCGAAATCCGTAGACCGTGTGCAGCCTGTCGTCGCCAATCTGGAGACCGGGGGCGGCACCTGGCCGGAATTCAACGTCAGCGCCGCGCAGCTGGAGACGCGCGTCGGTGTCAAGGTCCGGCGCGGGGCTCCGATGCTTTGGCAGCACCTCAGATCCCGCATCGACGCATGGTTTGACGCCCGCTGAGACGCCGCAAGCGTCAACCCGCATCATTTTCGTATACAACGGCATACCGTCTTCCCAAGCGTTACAAGGTGCGCTATGAGACGCGCAATAGATTCCCCATTTGCCGGAGGCACACATGTCCAAGATCAAGGTAGAAAACCCCGTCGTCGAACTCGACGGCGACGAAATGACCCGCATCATCTGGGACTTCATCAAGAAGAAACTGATCCTGCCCTATCTGGACATCGGCCTGAAATACTATGACCTCGGAATCGAGGCCCGCGACGAGACCGACGACCAGATCACCATCGACGCGGCAGAGGCGATCAAGAAATACGGCGTTGGCGTCAAATGTGCGACCATCACGCCGGACGAAGCCCGCGTCGAGGAATTCGGCCTCAAGAAGATGTGGCGCTCCCCCAACGGCACGATCCGCAACATCCTCGGTGGTGTTGTGTTCCGCGAGCCGATCATCTGTTCCAACGTTCCCCGCCTTGTGCCCGGCTGGACCCAGCCCATCGTCATTGGCCGTCACGCCTTCGGTGACCAGTATCGCGCCACGGATATGAAATTCCCCGGGCCGGGCAAGCTGTCGATGAAATTCGTCGGTGAAGACGGCACCGTGATGGAAGAGGAAGTCTTCGACGCCCCGTCGTCCGGCATCTACATGGGCATGTATAACCTCGACAGCAGCATCGAGGATTTCGCCCGCGCGTCGTTCAACTACGGCCTGAAGCGGAACTATCCGGTTTATCTGTCTACAAAGAACACGATCCTGAAGCAGTATGACGGTCAGTTCATGTTGATCTTCCAACGCATCTTCGACGCTGAGTTCGCAGACAAGTTCAAGGAAGCCGGTATCACCTACGAGCACCGCCTGATCGACGACATGGTCGCGTCCGCGATGAAATGGTCGGGCGGGTATGTCTGGGCCTGTAAGAACTACGACGGCGACGTGCAGTCCGACACCGTGGCGCAAGGCTTCGGCTCGCTTGGCCTGATGACCTCGCAGCTGATGACGCCCGATGGCAAGATCGTCGAGTCCGAGGCGGCACACGGCACCGTGACCCGCCATTACCGCCAGCACCAGAAGGGCGAGGGCACTTCGACCAACTCCATCGCGTCGATCTTTGCATGGACCGGTGGCCTGAAGCACCGCGCCAAGCTGGACGACAACAGCCAGCTGCTGAACTTCGCCGAAACGCTGGAGAAGGTTGTCGTGGACACCGTTGAAAGCGGCTTCATGACCAAAGACCTCGCCTTGCTGGTTGGGCCGGATCAGAAATGGCTGACAACCGAAGGCTTCCTCGAGAAAATCGACGAAAACCTCAACAAGGCGATGTAACAACGTATTGTAATGAATTCAGAAAAGGGCTGGCTGCAACGCCGGCCCTTTTTCCGTTCTGCCAGTGGCATTTCGCGGAAATTAGCACTAGCCTCCAAGCATCTCGGCTGAGCATGGAGATAAGAATGCCCACCCACTACATCTATCTGATTATCGCCGTCGCCGCCGAGACCATCGGCACCTCGTCGATACAGGCTTCGCAGCAGTTTACGCGCCTCTGGCCTTCCGTTCTGGCGTTTTTCAGCTTTGCGATTGCGTTCTACTTCCTGTCGCTCACCCTGAAATTCATGCCCGTGGGCGTCATGTATGCGTTGTGGTCGGGTCTTGGCATTTTCTTTATCGCCCTGATCGGCTGGCTCTATTTCGGGCAAAAGCTGGATCTCGCGGCGGTGCTGGGCATGAGCCTGATTTTGTCAGGCATCATAGTCATCAACCTGTTTTCTTCCACGGCGACCCATTGAGAGTAACAGCTCTTCTTTTGGCGGGCGGGGCGTCGTCGCGGATGGGCGGGCGCGACAAGTTGCTGGAGGATATCGACGGTGTGCCGCTTCTCAGGGACCGCGCGATCACGTGCCTGAATGCGGCGGTCGACGCGGTACGGGTTGTGCTGCCGCCTGACCGCCTTGAACACAGGCAGGCTCTGTCAGGTCTGAACGTGGAGATCGTCGTCAATGAAGCTTCGGGCCTGGGGCTTTCCCATTCATTGAATGTCGGTTTGCACGGCCTGACTGCTGACGCGGCCTTGATCGTATTGGCCGACATGCCGGATCTGACCACGACGCATCTGGACAAGGTCGTGGCGGCGGCGAAGGCGCATCCCCTGGCCAAGGCCCTGCGCGGCTCGGATCACAGCGGCAAGGCTGGTCATCCTGTGATGATCCGCAAGGCGCTGTTCAGCGAAATGGCGCAGCTCGAAGGCGACACTGGCGCGCAGCCGGTATTGCGACGTCACAAGGCAGAAACCGTGCTCGTTCCCATCGGTCCCGCCGCGTTGAGAGACCTCGATACACCCGAGGACTGGGCAGAGTGGCGGGCCCGGCGGTGAGGGTTCAGGATCGGACCAGCTTGTCTCTACCTGCCCTGATCAAACCTTAGACATCAGTCCGGAAATTGCATTCTCATGCGCCGGCATGAAGTGCCGAAACTAGGGTCGGGCCCGTCGAACGGAAAAGGCCGCCCCGAAGGGCGGCCTATCCACAAACCGTTACTCGTTACTCTTATGACGGCTCCCCTCAAGGGACCGCCGGATCGCTGATCATACTATTTGAACAGCAATTTCGCTTCGTGCTTCTTCAGCGTGAGTCGGGCAGAGGCATAAGCTTCCCGACCGGCTTCGCCCTGCAACTCAGGGAACAGCTCGAAAATTTCGTTGCGTTGCGCGTTTCCGATGGCTTTCAGGCTGTAGTCACCCGGCTGGAAACTCTCTGTCCATGCACCGTTGGACAGCACCACCTCATGATTGTCGAACATAAAATGAATATAGCTCGTCCCCATCGAGGCAATGCTCTGGATGCCTTCACTCGGGTTCACAAGATGCTTGGCCGAGACAAGCACCTCGTTCTCCTCAAAGTAAAGCGCAACACGGTCGTTGTTGACCAGCATCCGGTGGTTGGGACTGACCATCATGTCACGTTCGGGCAGACCATTCCCGAGAGAGCCCTGCTGGATGCGAACCGGTTGGAGGTGCGGATTGTTCTGAAATTCGCGGCCATCCATACGCTTGGCGCCGATCCAGCGGATCTCCTGAATGCCGTTATCGCGCGTGATGACTTTGTCGCCGACCATCAGATCTTCGACCAGCACTTCGCCGCGGGGTGTAGCAATCGAGGTGCCCGGCGTGAAGCATGGCACGATCTGCTCGATTTCAGAGAACTGAAGCGACCCGACGACATTCCCGCCAACACCGTCGAGGAACTCGACCGTGCCGGAGGTCGAGTTGCCGTCCGCATCCGTGGTCTGACCCACGATCCGCAGCGGGCCGGAGCCGGTCAGGTCCAAGGTGTCAAAGTCGTCCACATCCCCCGGCGCGGTGGAGCCGGTGCCGCCGTCGATGACGTCGCCGATGCCGTCCTCGGCATTGTCCACGATGATCGTGTCGCGGTCGTCGCCACCGGAAATGGTGTCCGCGCCCTGACCACCGATCAGCGTGTCGTTGCCGGTGCCGCCGTCGATTGTGTCGTCGTCGAGACCACCGTCGATGAAGTCATCGCCTGCGTCCCCGCTCAGCACGTCATCGTCGTCTGCACCATAGATGGTATCGTTGCCGTCACCACCGCTAACCACGTCCTGGCCGTTATTGGTCACTAAGTCAGGGCTTAATCCACCAGTATCCTCGTCGGTGATGTCCAGATTGTCCGGCAGCCCCAGATCGGGGTCGATGCCTGCATAGACGATATCGTCGCCCGCGCCTGCATTGATGATGTCGGAACCCTCGCCACCGACGATCCGGTCGTCGCCATCGCCACCGTCAATGATGTCGGCGTCAAGCCCGCCGTCGATCGTATCGTTGCCTGCGCCGCCTAGAATGGTGTCGGCATCGTCGCCGGTGCGGATGATGTCGTCGCCATCCCCGCCATCAACAAAGTCGATATCGTCGTTGGGGTTCGGGTCGCTTGGGAACAGCCCGGGATAGCCCAGATCAGGCAAAGGGCTGTGACCCGAGGTGTCGATGATGTCGTCGCCATCCCCGCCAAACACGGTGTCGCGGCCGTCATTGGTCGTGATGGTGTCGTCACCGTCGCCCCCCGACACGGTATCGTTGCCAGAGCCCGTTTGGGCGGTATCGTCACCAGCACCCAAATCGACGACGTCGTCGCCAGAGCCACCCATGACGTTGTCGTTCCCGTCGCCTGCGTCGATGCTGTCGTTACCTGCCCCGCCTGAGATGGTGTCATCCCCGTCGTTGCCCTCGATGGTGTCGTCACCGTCATTGCCTTGGAGGTTGTCTTCACCTAGACCGCCTACGACGGTATCATCGCCATCACCGGCCTGGATTGTATCATCGCCAGCGCCACCATCTATGATGTCGTTGCCATCACCGCCGCCGATGGTGTCGTCGCCGTCGCCGCCGTCAATCACGTCCTCACCCTGGTTGCCGCGAATGACGTCATCGCCATCGCCACCCTCAATGGTGTCGTCGCCGAGGCCACCGGCAATCTCGTCGTCGCCCGCGCCGCCAGATAGGAAGTCGTCCCCGACCTGACCGCTCAACGTGTCGTCGCCGTCTTCGCCGTAAACGGTGTCATCGCCATTCCCTGCCAGCACGGTGTCGTCACCGGCACCCGCCAGAACGATATCGTCATCCGGCCCTTCGCCCGGCAGGAATGCGTCGCCCGCGTCGATCATGTCGCCCTCGGGGTCGCCGGTGTAGTTGACGTCGATCAAGTCGTCGCCGACGGTGCCTTCAACGATGCCGTTGTTCACGTTGACCGCAACGGTCGCAGTGTCGAACCCGCCATTTCCATCGGTGATCGTATACGTGATTGTCGTCTCACCGCCGAATTCGGGCACGGGGGTATATTCCAGCGTCCCATCCGGGTTGATGCTGACCTCGCCCACATCCACGGTCGCTTCGGTCACCGACAGCATGTCGCCATCGGGATCGGTGTCGTTATCAAGAACGGGTATGGTCACCGGCGTAAGGTTGTTGGTCTGCGCGGTGTCGTCTTCCGCCTCGGGCGCGTCGTTGACCGGCGTCACCTCGATGGTGTGGATTGCCGAGTCGGTGCCGCCATTGCCGTCGGAGATCGTGTAGGAGATCGTCGCCGTTCCATTGAAGTCCGGTGTCGGCGTGAAAATCACTGTGCCGTCGCCATTGTCGACCAAGCTGCCCTGCTCGGCCGGAACCGTGGCGCTGGCGACGCTCAGCGTGTCGCCGTCCACATCGGTGTCGTTGGCCAGCAGGTCCACGGTGATCGGAGTGTCCTCGTCGGTGCTGTCGCTGTCGTCGACGGCGTCCGGATCGTCCTTGATCGGGGAGACGGTCACCAAGACCGTCGCCGTATCCGTGTTGCCGGCTTCATCCTCGATCACGTAGGTGATCGTGTCATGGCCATTGAAGTTTGCGTCAGGCGTATAGGTGATGGTGCCGTCTGAGTTGATGGTGACCGTGCCGTTTTCCGCCTCTGCCGAAATGACGGTCAGCGTGTCGTCTTCGGGATCGGTATCGTTGCCCAATACCGCGATATCGACCGACACATCTTCATCCGTCGATGCCTCATCGTCTTCTGCGTCCGGACCCTGATTGACGCGGTCGCCGATGATTTGCTCGATCTCGGTGAACTGGAGAGAACCGGTCACATCGCCATTGCCGTCAAGAAATTCAACGGTGCCGGACGTGCTATCGCCGTCGCCGTCTTCGGTTTCGTTCACAACGCGGAACGGTCCTTCACCTGTGAGATCCAGCACGTCGTAGTCATCGCCGGACGTGCCGCCGTCGACGCTGTCGCCGTTGTTACCGCCGATGATTGTGTCGCGGCCTGCGCCGCCCGAGACGGTGTCTGCCCCTGCGCCGCCCGTCAGCATGTCGTCGCCGTCGCCGCCATCCAGCGTGTCGTCGCCTTCGTCGCCTTGCAACGTGTCGTCGCCACCTTCGCCGAAGATTGTATCGTCTCCGGCGCCGCCAGACAGGGTGTCGTCGCCATCCTCGCCGTTATCGACCAGTTCCGGTGCGTCGAAATACACATCCGTGATATTTATGCCGGAATTGTCGTCGTCGTTCTGATCGTGCTCGATGATAATGCGGGAAACCGGGCCCGGAATCGTCACCAGCATCGAGAAGCGTGCATCGTCGTCACTGCCATACCCGCCACGGCTGTCGCCGGTGTCGTTGCCGGACACGCCATCCGTGTCTTTCAGCCTGACCCTGTCACCCGCTTCCAGCAGAACCTCAATCGGGTTGCCTTCCTCGTCGAACGCCTTGATCCGCACAACGCCATCGCCATCAATGTCGTTAACTCGGAACTGGACGTTCTCGACCGCATCGGAGAACTCCAGCTTGTAGTCGGCGTCGTTGTCCTCGCCGTTGGTCACAGAGTAGAGCGAGCTTTGGGAATTTGCGGTGTCGGAGCCCGTGTCGATACCGTCGACAAACTGCGTATCGGTCTCATAGCCGGTATCGGCACGGCCGGATTCCCGCAGGATCGAAAATGTTACGTCGACGTCGCCCGTGTTTTGGGTGAAGCCCGACGCATCTGCGTTGTTTCCGAAGCCGGGCGCTTCGCTCCACTTGAGGCTTTCGCGACCGGAGACACCCGCGCCAGGGCCCTCGTAATTGCTGTCGCCATAGATGATGTCATCACCTGCGCCGCCATCGACGGTGTCATCGCCCGAGCCTGCATAAACCTCATCGTTACCTTCACCGGAAGAAATAGTGTCGTCACCACCAAAAGCGTCAACGATATCGTCGTTCGGCCCCTCGCCCGGCAATATTTCGTCATTCGCGTCGATCCGGTCGCCGTCCGGGTCCCCGTCGTAGGCCACGTCGATCACATCCGCCCCGGCGGAGCCTTCCACCACACCGTCAAGTTCCAGAGCGACTTCGGGCGTTACGTAGAAAATATTGTCGATGGCACCGGAGCCGCAAAGCTCAACCTCCATCCGCGCAACGCCTTCGGCATTCAGGTTTACGGTGACCTGGCCATTGTTGCTGGTGCAGGGAATATCAACGGTTTTGACCAGCTGACCGTTGTCATTATAGAGGCGGACAGTGCCTCCCTCCTCGACGTCCAGTGCGCGGAAATTTACGACCTTGGAGGGATCGTCGAAGTTGAAAACAAAAGTGCCGCCGCCTGCGTTGTCATCAGGGTCATTGCTGTCGCCATCTTCCGAGATAATCATGACGTTGCCAAGATTGTTGGTCGCAAGATCTTTGTCACCGCCAGTCGGATTGTCGGTGTCGAAAACCATCGGAGGCTTATTGGCATCGCCCGAGCTGATAGTCACGCCATCGGCCGCATATTGACCATTAACCACGTCTCCAGCGCGCAGATCTTCGAATGTCAGTAGAATATCAGGCACTAAAAGCTCCCGTGATTGCGTGACAACCGGTCTATAAGCTTCTGGTCTCGCAAATTCGTTAATTTCGCAACGCGCATGCGTGGCGGATTAAACATGACCAGCATGGTAAACGACGTGGTCAACAGACCTGCGATCACCAGTGTTTCAGCCATGATATCCCCTTAGGCATTGCGTTTCATTTCACCCGTTTCGAAACGAAGACGCCACCGCAGCAGCCACACGTTCGACGCGGTACCAAATTGAGGGGGAGTTTCAGGTGACCACATGTGCCGACGGTGCGCCGTCAGCAAACTAACCGTCGAAATCCGATCCGGCACACGTGCAGTCACACAACTCGCTCCCGCATCCGGCAGTGATGCGCTGTCGTGCGGCCGCCCCCGTGGCCTTATGTCTTCGCCCCCCAGCTGAGCTTGGTATGATTTTACTTACCTTTGACTGGGCTCAAAAGCGGAATCTCGCCTGCTCGCCTTGGAATGGTCTTCTTTTTTGAAATGCGCGGACTGGCCAGCGACAAAATATGGGGAACGAAGTTAGCGAGACCCGAGGTAGGATGAGACGCTAAAACTGGGCGGCCGGTCGGCAGCTCGTCATTTCAGAGAGGGCGTAAAATTCATCCGTATCAAGGTATTGTGCCGACATTCTCAAAAATTACGACGTCTTGATCAAGTGGCGGCGTAATCTGCACAAAACCCTTCCAGCGGATATGTTTTTTCTTACGTTTTCAATTAACCAAGGGAACAGTTATGAACTTTTTCTCCCTAAGAAACGACAACACAATCGATCGAAATTCGGACGACTGTTCCGAAAATGTTGAGAATTTTCAATTTTTGATTCGGAGTGCCGCCTAGCTCCCCCCGTCAGCTTTGACAGATCCAAGGAGACCGTTTTCCCATCAGCAACAGTATGGGCTTAAACTAAAGATTGCCCTCACCGTCGCCCTCTGCCGCAATTCTTCCATCGAAGTCACAAAATTTGGTCATACCCAAAATATCACAGCCGGAGAGAGGAAGCCGACACCCGCTCATGCGTGGTGGTTCAAGTTGGTACCCGAGGTCGGACTCGAACCGACACGCCTCGCGGCAACGGATTTTGAATCCGTCGCGTCTACCATTCCGCCACTCGGGCCCCTTGTCTCTGACGGGTGACGTGGTAGCCGCCACCAGAGGTGCGAGCGGTTTAGCCAATGCGGTCAGGCGCGTCAATTCGTCGATTGCCATATCGAACAGTTTTTGAAACTTGCCTGCCGACCGCTATATCCCCTCTTAACGAATGGAGATTTCATCATGCGCGCCCTGCTTTCCTTTGCCACCGCAGTTTTCCTGACCCTGACACCTGCTTTCGGGTTTACCTTCGCCAGCATTGACGGGGGCAAGATCGACCTCGATGCATGGAAAGGCAGACCCGTTCTGGTGGCCAACACCGCCTCGCTGTGTGCTTTCACGAAACAATATGATGGGCTTCAGGCGCTCTACGACACCTATCGCGACAAGGGGTTGGTGGTCCTTGCGGTGCCGTCAGACGATTTCAATCAGGAGCTTGCCACGGACGAGCAGGTAAAGGAGTTCTGCGCCGTCAACTTCGCGTTGGATCTGCCGATGACAGAGGTCACGCGCGTGCGCGGCACGCAGGCGCACCCGTTCTATAAAGACGTCAAAGCGCAGGTCGGATTTTCCCCGCGCTGGAACTTCAACAAGGTTCTGCTGGATGGGAACGGCAAGGTGGTTGCCACGTTCGGCTCCGGTGCCAAGCCGATGGGTAACAGCATCCGCAGCCGGATCGAGGCGCTGCTGGCGGGCTCCTAAAACATCACCCCGACAAGCCAAAGCGTGATGCTTGGGAAAGCCAAAAGCAAAACCACGCGCACGAGATCGGACGCCACGAAGGGCAAGACCCCGCGATAGGTTTGCGAAATCGGAATGTCGCGATCCACCTGATTGATGATGAACAGGTTCATGCCTACCGGCGGCGTGATCAGCCCAACCTCGACCACGATCAGGGCGAGAATACCGAACCAGATCGCGGTGGCCTCTGCGCTCATGCCGAAATCCAGCGTCTCGACGATCGGGAAGAATATCGGCACCGTCAGCAGGATCATCGAAAGACTATCCATCACACAGCCGAAAGCCAGATAGCACAACAACATCGCCAGCAGCACCGTCATGGGGGCGAAGCCTTGCACGGTGACCCATTCGGCCAAGGCTTGCGGTGCCTGCGTGAAAGCCAGGAATGAGTTGAACACCTGCGCCCCGAAGACGATCAGGAAGATCATGGCGGAGGCCTGCGCGGTCTCCAGTATCGACAGCTTGAACGCCGCCCAGTTCAGGGTGCGCGTAGCAACGCCGTATAGACCGGTGGCAATCGCGCCCACCGCCGCGCCCTCGGTTGGTGTGAACAGCGCCTGCACGCCGGGCATGGCCCAGTTCCAGTCCGCCGCGATGCCGCCCATCACCAGCACGAAGATCACCACCACTGGCCAGACCCGCACCAAGGTGCGCAGCCTTTCTGCAATCGGTTTGCGCTCCGCCACCGGCCCCGAGCCGGGCTTGATCCGCACGTAGATCGCAACCGTCAGCATGTAGCCCAATGCGGCCAGCAATCCGGGGATCAAGGCGGCCACGAAGAGTTTGACGATATTCTGCTCGGTGAGGATCGCGTAGATCACGAGTATAATGGAGGGCGGGATCAGGATGCCCAGCGTGCCACCCGCCGCCAGTACACCGGTGCTCAGCGCGTCGGAATAGCCGCGTTTGCGCATCTCCGGCAAGGCCACCTGCCCCATCGTGCTGGCCGTGGCCAGGGACGAGCCGCAGACAGCGCCAAACCCCGCGCAGGCTCCCACAGCCGCCATTGCCACGCCGCCCTTGCGGTGCCCCAGCCAATCGGAGGCGGCTTGGAACAAGGCCGCGCTCATGCCGGACTTGGTGGCGAATTGCCCCATCAGCAGGAATAGCGGCACGATGGTTAGCGAGTAGCTGGAGAACGTGTCGTAGGTCAGTGTCTTCATTTGGCTGAGTGTGGCGGACGGGCGGCCCAGCACGATCCACGTGCCGATAAACCCCGCCCCGAACATCGCGGCGGCAATCGGGACGCGCAGGAAAATTGCCAGCAGCATCAGGCCAAAACCGGATAGGGCCAGCTCCAAACCGCTCATATGGCGACCTCGCCCCCGGCCAGCACCCAGTTTAGCGCGCGCCAGACGGTATAGAGACTGACGACGAAAAACAGCGCAGCCCCGATGGTCGCAAGCCCGTAGGGTATCCAGACGGGCAATTCCAACTCGTAGGTGGTTTCGGGATAGTAGGGCTTTGACCCCATCCCCAACACGCTGCGAAACGTGTCAGAGCCGTAGGGGAACTTCTCGCCGAACCCCAGATAGAGCCTCCACAGGATCAGACCGGACAGCACCGTAATTGTAATGTCCCCAACCAGCCCAAGCACGGCCTTTGCTCGCGCAGGCATGCGATCGACGAGAACATCTACGGTCACATGACCGCGGTTCAACTGGCACCATGGAAGGAAGCTGAAAATGGCGATGGCGCAACCGGCCTCAACCAACTCGAAGTCGCCCCTCACGGGAGCCAGACCCGCGAAGACAAAGTAACGCCCGATTACGGAAACCACGGTGACCAAAGCTGCGGCAACGAGGACAAAGCCGCCAGCATAGGCGAGCCATCGGCACAAAACGCCGAGCACCCGACCGATACGGGCCTCCCAGTGAGCCGCGATTGCCATGCCGTCCCCTAGCCTAGCCAAAACCTTTCAGCGCGCACCTATAGAGGTTTGCCGACGATTTACAGGGCTTTTCCGCAGGACGTGCTACAGACGGTCGGTGCTGAAGGTATCGCAACTTTGAATCGAGGCCTCTTTGTAGCCAATGGAGAACCAGCGCTGGCGCTGCTCGGAGGTGCCGTGGGTGAAGCTGTGCGGGTTCGGACGGCGGCCCGCGTTGCGTTGCAAGGTGTCGTCTCCGATCTGCTTGGCGGCGTTGACCGCTTCCTTCAGGTCGCCGTTTTCCAGCGAGTTGAAGCGGGCCTGCGCGTAGCGCGCCCAGACGCCCGAGAGACAATCGGCCTGCAACTCGATCCGCACGGAAATGGCGTTGCTCTCCGCCTCGCTCACCTGTTGGCGGATACGGTTGGCTTGGGACAGGATCCCCAATTCGTCCTGCACATGATGGGCGATTTCGTGGGCCACCACGTAAGCCGCCGCAAAATCGCCGGATGCGCCGAGGCGGCGGGACAGCGTGGTGAAGAACTCCGTATCCAGATACGCCTTGTTGTCTGCAGGACAATAGAATGGCCCCGACGCGCCGGACGCGCCGCCGCACGGGCTTTGGGTCGCGCCCTTGAACAGCACCAAGGTGGCCGGGTTGTAGGGCTGGCCGACCTGCTCGTGGAAAATCTCGGTCCAGACTTCTTCGGTATCTGCCAGCACCACAGAGACGAACTGTCCGGCTTGACGGTCGGCCTCGGTAATCTCACCACCACCGGTGGTGACCTGCCCGCCGCCCGTCGCCTGCAAGAGTGGCGTCACGTCCACACCAAGGAAATACCCCACCACGACGATGGCAAGCAGGCCCAATCCGCCGATTCCGCCTGCCTTGCCTGCGCGCACTGATCCGCGTTGCGTGCGACGATCTTCGATGTTGCGGCTACCTCGCCGGCCTTTCCAACGCATTTCAGTGCTCCTCGTGCTGGACTTGGTGGCTCAATGGGGCCATGGTGCATTGAAGGCAAAACACACCCTTTTTGCAACCGGCAACCATAAGCAGGTGCAAACTGGACGAGCAGGACCGATAATGAAACGTCTCTACCGCTGGACGCTGTCCTTGGCTGATCACCCCTATGCCATGTGGGCATTGGTTATTGTGGCGTTTGCCGAAAGCTCTTTCTTTCCGATCCCGCCGGACCTGCTGATGATCCCGATGATCATTGCGCGCCCCAACAAAGCTTTCCTGATCGCGGGGCTGGCGATGGCGGCGTCTGTCACCGGTGGTCTGCTGGGCTATGCTATCGGCGCGCTGGCGTTCGAACAGATCGGGCGACCCATTCTGGAGATGCTGGGCAAAGGCGACGCCGCGCTGGAGTTCAACACCCGGTTCAACGATATGGGGTTCTGGCCCGTGCTGATCGCGGGACTGACACCGTTCCCCTACAAGGTCATCACCATAATGTCAGGCTGGACCGGGATGCCTTTGGGCACATTTATCGTTACATCCATCATCGCCCGCGGGGCGCGATTCTTCCTGGTCGCCGCCCTGCTGTGGAAATTCGGTGATCCGATCCGTAACTTCATCGAAAGGCGGCTTGGGTTGGTCCTGTCGCTTTTCGTTGCCGCGCTTCTGGGCGGCTTTATATTGGTGAGATATCTATGAGCATGTCCCGCGCCCACATTGTGGTCACGGCTGCAGGTGGCTCCGCGCTGCTGCTGGCCGGGGCGTTCATCTTTCAGATGTTGGGCTATCCCCCCTGCCAGATGTGCATCTGGCAACGCTGGCCCCACGCTTTCGCATTCGTCATCGGCATAGCGTTTCTGGTCATACCCAGTCGTATTGTGGCGCTGCTTGGCGCCCTCGCCGCTGCGACGACGGGTCTGATCGGTGTTTACCACGCAGGGGTCGAGCAGAAATGGTGGGAAGGCCCGACGGCTTGCAGCTCTGGCGACATCTCGAACCTGACGCCCGAGCAATTGCTGGAACAGATCATGGCCGCCCCCTTGGTGCGCTGTGACGAAATTCCGTGGGCGCTGGCCGGTATTTCCATGGCCGGATGGAACGCCATCATCTCGTTGTTCCTTGCGGGGCTATGGATCGTCGCCGCACGGCGCAGCGCCTAGTGTAGGGTGATTTCCTGCACCACGTTGCGCCACTCTCCCGGACTTATCAGCTTGCGATGGCAAAACCTCACCGAATGAAGCGGGCCTTCGATCTTGTCCTGCCAAAACTCGATAAAGCCAAACAGCTTCGGGTAGTCCGGAGCCAGGTCGTAATCCTGCCAGACATACGAATTCAGCACGCTTTGATAGTCGGGCATCCGGTAGAACATTTCCGCTGTGGTCAGCCCGTATCCGCTCAGCATCAGTTCGGTCTCTGATTGGGGCATTTTCGCCTCCCTTTTTGATCCCTGCACAATCAGATTTCCACATTCGTATAAAAAAGCAACAAAAACATGATGTTGTCACTTGCATGTGATGGCTGCCAGCGCAATCGCCCCGCCCCCATTGCACCCTAAACCTAGGTTGGTCTATAGTGCGCCCAACTAGATATAGACGCCCTGAGGCGCATCCAACACGAGATCGGACCCACCGTGAGCGACACGCCGGAAACCCCTGAAAACGAAGAAGAAAACACGCCCTTCCGCATGCATCATGACGGGCCGCAGATCAACATCTCGGAAGAGATGAAGACCTCCTTCCTCGAATACGCGATGAGCGTGATTATTTCGCGGGCGATTCCCGATCTGCGTGACGGCTTGAAACCGGTGCATCGCCGCATCCTCTACGCGATGCACGAGACCGGCAATACGCACGACAAATCCTACAAGAAGTCGGCCCGCCCCGTGGGCGATGTCATGGGTAAATACCACCCGCACGGCGACAGCGCGATCTACGACGCGCTGGTCCGGATGGCGCAGGATTTCTCCATGTCACTGCCGCTTCTGGACGGGCAAGGCAACTTCGGCTCCATGGACGGCGATAACCCCGCCGCGATGCGATATACCGAGGTGCGGATGGACAAGCCCGCGGCCTCCCTGCTCGCGGACATTGAAAAAGACACGGTCGACTTCCAGGACAACTATGACGGCAAGGACCGCGAACCGACGGTCCTGCCCGCCCGCTTCCCAAACATGCTGGTTAACGGCGCTGGCGGCATTGCGGTTGGTATGGCGACGAATATTCCGCCGCATAATCTGGGTGAGGTGATCGACGCAACTTTGGCTTTGATCGAGGCCCCCGATCTGGACGAGCATCAGTTGATGGAATACGTGCCCGCCCCGGACTTCCCGACGGGTGGCATCATCCTTGGCCGCTCCGGCGCGATCAAGGCATATACCGAGGGTCGCGGCTCCGTCATCGTGCGGGCGAAGACCCATGTGGAAGAAATCCGCAAAGATCGCTTCGCCATCATTATCTCCGAGATTCCCTATCAGGTGAACAAGGCGACTATGATCGAGCGGATCGCGGAAACCGCCCGCGACAAGAAGATCGAAGGCATCAGCCACGTGCAGGACGAATCCGACCGCGTGGGCGTGCGTGTGGTGGTGGAGTTGAAGCGCGACGCGACTGCTGAAGTCGTGCTGAACCAATTGTTCCGATTTACGCCCATGCAGACCTCTTTCGCCTGCAACATGCTGGCGCTGAACGGCGGCAAGCCGGAGCAGTTGACCCTCCGCACGTTCCTGACCAACTTCGTGGCCTTCCGCGAGGAAGTCGTCGCCCGCCGCACAGCGTTCGAGCTGCGCAAAGCCCGCGAACGCAGCCATATCCTGTGTGGTCTGGCCGTGGCCGTCACCAATATCGACGAGGTGGTCCAGACCATCCGTTCCTCCGCCGACGCTGCCGAGGCCCGCACCCGCCTTATGACCCGCGCTTGGCCTGCGGCTGACATCGCGCAATATATTCGCCTGATCGACGACCCGACCCATACGGTCAACGACGATGGCACCTATCACCTGTCGGAAACGCAGGCCCGCGCCATTCTCGATTTGCGCCTGCAACGCCTGACCCAAATCGGGGTCAAGGAAGTCACCGACGAACTGGAAGAGCTTGCCAAGAAGATCACCGAATACCTCGCCATCCTTCGCTCCCGCGAGCGGATCATGGAGATCATCAGCACCGAGCTGCAAGAGGTCAAAGAACAATTCGCCGTTCCCCGCCGCACCGAGATCGTGGACTGGTCCGGCGACATGGAAGACGAAGACCTGATCGAGAAAGAGGACATGGTCGTCACGATCACCCAATCGGGTTGGATCAAGCGCACCCCTCTGGCCGAATTCCGCGCACAGCGGCGCGGCGGCAAGGGGCTGTCGGGCATGGCCACCAAGGACGACGACGTGGTCACGCAACTCTTCGTGGCCAACACCCACACGCAACTGCTGTTCTTCACGACGGATGGCATGGCCTACAAGCTCAAGACCTGGCGCCTGCCGCAAGGGGGCCGCACCGCCAAGGGCAAGGCCATCGTCAACATCCTGCCAATTCCGACCGGCGTCTCCATCGCGGCGATCATGCCGGTGGACCGTGACGAGAAAGATTGGGGCGATTTGCAGATCGTCTTTGCCACCACCGCAGGCGACGTGCGCCGCAACGCGCTGTCGGACTTCACCAACGTCATGCGCAACGGCAAGATCGCGATGAAGCTGCCGGACGGCGTGGAACTGGTGAATGCCCGCATCTGCGACGAAAACGACGATATCATGCTGATCACCAATGCGGGCCGCGCCATCCGCTTCCCGTCGACCGATGTGCGTGTCTTCTCGTCGCGTAACTCCACAGGCGTGCGTGGCATCCGCCTGAAGGACGGCCAGAAAGTCGTCTCTATGTCGGTGATCCGCCACTTCGAGGCCGACCCGGCAGAGCGTACCGCCTATCTGAAAATGCGCCGTGCAGTCATGGGCTTGGCGGATGATGCTGAAGTAGAAGATGAGGAAGCACCCGCTGGCGACATCACGCAGGAACGCTACGCCGAGATGTCCGCCTACGAGGATCTGATCCTGACCATCACCAAGGGCGGCGCGGGCAAACTTAGCTCGTCGCACGACTACCCCGTGCGCGGGCGCGGCGGTATGGGGGTCACCGCGATGGACAAGGCAATGCGCGGCGGCGAGATCGTCGCCTCCTTCCCCGTAGAGATGAGCGACCAGATCATGCTCGCCACTTCCAAGGGCCAGTCGATCCGCTGCCCTGTCGACGGTATCTCCTTCCGCTCCCGCTCTGCGGGCGGGGTCAAGGTGTTTGACACCGGCAAGGGCGAGGAAGTCGTCTCGGTGGCATGGATTGCCGATCAGGGCGAGGAAGACGTCGCAGATGAGGGCGGCGAGACCCCTTCTGAGGAAAGCTGAACATAGATATATGGTCGCCTACACAGGCGGCCATTTTGCTTTGTGCTTCCGCCCGCGCTGCGCTAGATCAGCGCCATGACAGATAGCATCCTAAATATCATCGGCGGCGGCATGGCGGGGTCTGAAGCCGCGTGGCAGGCCGCCAATATGGGCGTCAAAGTGGTCATCCACGAAATGCGCCCCAAGGTCGAAACCTTCGCCCACCGTACCGGCGATCTGGCGGAGATGGTCTGTTCCAACTCCTTCCGCTCCGACGATAGCGAGCAGAATGCCGTAGGGCTGCTGCATTGGGAGATGCGTCAGGCGGGCGGGATCATCATGGAAATGGCCGACAAACACGCCCTGCCCGCTGGCGGTGCCTTGGCCGTGGATCGTGACCCGTTCGCGCAGTCGGTAACAGAGAAGCTGAAGGCGCACCCGAATATCTCGGTCTCTTACGAACCGGTTAACGAGTTGCCCACCGACGGTCACTGGATCATCGCCACCGGGCCTTTGACCTCGCCCGAGCTTGCCGACGCCATCGCTGCCGAGACCGGACAGGACGCGCTGGCCTTCTTCGACGCCATCGCGCCGATCGTCTATTTCGACACGATCAACATGGAAAAGGCTTGGTTCCAATCCCGCTACGACAAGGGAGAGACCGAGGAGGACCGCACCGCCTATCTCAACTGTCCGATGGACAAGGACACCTACGAGGCGTTTATCGACGCGCTGCTGGCGTCAGAGAAAACCGAGTTCAAGGAAGGTGAAACCGCAGGCTACTTCGACGGCTGCCTGCCTATTGAGGTCATGGCCGAGCGTGGCCGCGAGACGTTGCGTTATGGCCCGATGAAGCCTGTCGGGCTGACAAACCCGCACCAACCGACAGTTAAGGCTCACGCCATCGTGCAACTGCGCCGCGACAACGCGCTTGGCACCTTGTTCAACATCGTCGGCTTTCAGACCAAGATGAAATACGGCGCGCAGAAAGAAGTTTTGCGCATGATCCCCGGGCTGGAAGAGGCGGAGTTTGCGCGGCTTGGTGGTATTCACCGCAATACGTTCATCAACTCGCCGACGCTGCTCGACGACCAGATGCGCCTGAAGTCAAAGCCGCATCTGCGCTTCGCGGGCCAGATCACTGGCGTGGAAGGCTACGTTGAATCCGCTGCCATGGGTCTACTTGCCGGGCGCTATGCTGCCGCTGAAATTCTGGGCCGTGACCTCGGCACACCCTCGCCAGCGACTGCAATGGGCGCATTGGTGACTCACATCACCGGCGGAGCGGATGCCAAGACGTTCCAACCGATGAACATTAACTTCGGCCTGTTTCCTCCTGTGGTTGACGCAAAAACCGGCCGCAAGAACCGCGCGACGCGCTACAAAATGTATACCGACCGCGCAAAAGAGGCCTGGACACGCTGGCTTGAAGACGCGCGACTGGACGCGGCTTGAGGAATTTGTCACGCTGTCACGATGGCGGACAAGTTTCTCGATAAGGTTTACGAGACCACTGGCGAAGACGCGACGCGCAAACTTTATGACGAATGGTCGGAGAGTTACGATGCCGAAATCGCAGAGAACGGTTATCAGACACCCGCACGTCTGGCACGCGCCATGGCGCAGGTCAGCCACGATCTGACCAAACCACTACTGGACTATGGCTGCGGCACGGGGCTATCCGGCGGCGCATTGAAGTCGGCCGGATTTATCACCATTGATGGCGCCGATCCTTCAACCGGCATGCTGTCACAGGCGCGTGAGACAGGCCATTTTCGAAATCTGATCGAGCTGGATTTGTCAAAGCCCCTACCATTCCAGACCGGCGATTATCACGCGATCACCGCCATCGGTGTAATCTCGACCGGCGCGGGGCCAGCGTCATTGATGGATACGTTGATGAATCTTTTGCCGTCGGGCGGCCTGTTCGGCTTCTCGCTGAACGATCACGCACTGGAGGACGCGGACTACCTCGCAGGCGTCGCCCGTCTCCAAGACGCAGGCCACCTTGCGCGGTTCAAGGAATATGGCGATCACCTGCCCAAGATGGGCCTGAAATCCATGATCTACGTGTTCGAGAAAAAGTGACCTTCCGCACTCGTTTCGCGCCGTCCCCTACGGGGCCATTGCATCTGGGCCATGCGTATTCAGCGCTATTGGCCTATGACATGGCGATAGAGCGTGGTGGCGAATTTCTGCTGCGGATCGAAGATATCGACAAGACCCGAGCGCGACCCGAGTGGGAGCAACAGATCTATAGTGATCTGGACTGGCTTGGCCTTCGCTGGCCTGAACCCGTGATGCGGCAGTCAGACCGGCTGGATGAATACGCTCGGGCAATCGAAACCGCCGAACTGGCCGAATATCTTTATCCCTGCACCTGTTCCCGCGCCGACATAAGGGAGGCTATCTCGGCGCCACAAGAGGGTGTTCCACAGTTCGGGCCGGACGGGCAAATCTATCCCGGTATCTGTCGCCCATCACACGGGTCCTCGACAAAACGGAACTGGGGTCAACATGATACGTTGCGATTAAACATCGCCGCCATCGAGACCGCCCCTCCCCGCCACGGAGCCGAAGCCCAATTGATGACCTTTAAAGAGACCGGCCGCGGTCCGAAGGGAGAAACCGGCGACATCACCTTCGCTCTGGAACAGATCATTCGTGAGGTCGGCGACATCGTTCTGCGCCGCAAAGACATGGGAACCTCCTATCACCTCTCAGTGGTTCTTGATGACGCCGCCCAAGGCATCACCCACGTGATCCGCGGACAGGACTTGTTTGAAGCCACCAAAATCCATGTGCTGCTGCAACGCCTGCTCGGCCTTCCGACACCGGTCTATCATCACCACAAACTCATCCGCGACGATGCGGGCAAACGCCTCGCCAAACGCGATGATGCCCGCGCTATTTCCAAATACCGCGATGAAGGCTACACGCCCGACGATATTCGCCGCATGGTCGGCCTGCCAATCTAGGCACCCCGCCCTATCTCCATTTGGTTAAAAGTACTCAAAATATAACGTCACGCCTCGGGCGCCATCATCTCGATTTCCACTCCATCCTTTACGGACGTATAAAAACACACCCGACGGTTGGTGTGGCAGGCTGGCCCCGCCTGCCTGACCACCGCCAACAGACAATCCCGGTCGCAATCGACGCGCAGATCGACAAGTTCCTGCACATGGCCGGATGTCTCGCCTTTTACCCAAAATGCCTGGCGGGACCGCGACCAATAGGTCACTTTTCTGGTCTCCAGCGTTCGTGCTACGGCTTCGGCGTTCATCCATGCAAGCATCAGTACCTCACCGCTCTCATGATCTTGCGCGATCACGGGCAGCAACCCCTGTTCGTTGAAAGTCAGGGTTTCGGGGTCAAAACGGGTCATGGGATTTCCCTTTTGCAATCATGGCTCAGAGGTTTATCTATGGTTCTGCCTATGATGAAAAGGCCCGATAAGGAGCGCCCGAGATGTCCGAGAATACCGATCTGATCAAGCTCTATTCCGGTCAGATTCTGGCGTTGGCGGCGGATATTCCGCACACGGAACGCCTGACCGCTCCACAGGCGTCCGTAAAAAAACGCTCGCCCTTGTGTGGCTCCACCGTGACCGTCGATCTGAACATGGACGGTGGCCGCGTCGCCGCGTTCGGGCAGGACGTCAAAGCCTGTGCCTTGGGTCAGGCGGCCGCGTCCGTCGTGGGGGCGGCCATCATCGGTCGCACGGAAGAAGAAGTCCACGCGGCCCAAGAACAGCTGAAGGCTATGCTTAAGTCCGACGGCCCCGCCCCCGATGCCCCGTTCGACGGGTTGAAAGTGCTCCTCCCCGCCAAGGACTTCCGCAATCGCCATGCGTCGATCATGTTGGCACTGGATGCCACGGTCGAGGCCATCGAACAGGTTCGCAACGCCAACTGCGCATAAAAAAACCGCCACGCCCGGGCGGGACGCGGCGGCCAGTCGGCTTGTCTAGTCAGGTCAGATGCGCGAACCGGGAAAGAGGCAGCCGGTCAAGTTGGGGACAATGCGCATCCCCGGCGGGTTCGGGACAAAAACCAGCCGAGCCTAGGGAAAAGACAGCAGGCAGTTAACTCTCAGAAAAGTGTGGGCATGTAGAGGGCGACAACCATCATCACACCGATGGCGGCAATGCCCGCGGCATCTTGTGCGAGGGCTTTAGGGGACCGGGCCAGAATGTCGCGAAGATCCTTGATCATGATTAATACTCCCTCACATTGCATTTTGTTGCATCTTTGTTCTCATTTTCTTCATGCTCTGTAAAGAACTTTTTAAGAACATTTGCGAACAAACCGACTCAAAACAATGGGAAACATCCCTAACCAATTGAAATCAAACGAATAGCCCTATCCTGCTCCATCAACCACAAAAGAACACGTGCCGCGCGACCGCGCGAGGTTTCCAGCGCAGGGTCATCCCACAACAATTTCCGTGCATCGCTTTGCGCCACCGCCATGAGAGCCGTCTGTCGTTCCAAATCCGCGATCCGAAAACGGGGCAGCCCGCTCTGTGCAGTGCCGATCAGATCCCCTGCTCCGCGTATCGCTAGATCTTCCTCAGAAATTCTGAAACCGTCCTCGGTCTCTCGCATGATGCTCAGCCGCCGCCTAGCAGTCTCGGAGAGTGGCTCTTGAAATAACAACAAACAGGTGGAGGCCGCGTCACCGCGCCCAACCCGTCCGCGCAACTGGTGTAGCTGTGCCAGCCCGAAGCCCTCCGCCCGCTCGATCACCATGATCGTGGCGTTCGGCACGTTCACGCCCACTTCGATCACCGTCGTGGCGACAAGCACAGAGGTTTCCCCAGCCACGAAGCTCGCCATCGCGGCGTCTTTCTCGGCAGGCGGCATTTGCCCGTGCACCAGCCCGACGGCGCCTTCCCCCAAAGCGGCGCGCAAGCGTTTAAAGCGATCTTCGGCGGCGGTCTTGTCGCTTAGCTCGCTTTCCTCCACCAGCGGGCAAACCCAATAGGCCTGCCGCCCTTCGGCAATCACGCCACGCAGTTTGGCGACCACCTCGTCGATCCGCTTGGTCGAAACCGTAGCCGTGGTGATCGGCTTACGCCCCGGCGGCTTTTCGTCCAGGACCGAGACGTCCATATCCCCGTATTGTGCCAGCGCAAGCGAACGCGGGATCGGCGTCGCTGTCATCACCAGAACGTCGACCGCTTTACCCTTGGCCCCCAGTTCAAAGCGTTGATTGACCCCGAACCGATGCTGCTCGTCCACCACCGCCAAGCGCAAATCCTGAAACTGCACGTCTTCTTGGAAAACTGCGTGAGTGCCAACCAACACATGGATTTCGCCCTCTGCCAGCGCCTTCAGCTTGGAGGTGCGCTCAGCCCCCTTGTCGCGACCGGTCAACAGCTCCAGCACCACGCCTGCATCCCGCGCCAGAGGCACCAGGCTTTCGTGATGCTGGCGTGCCAGAATTTCGGTGGGGGCCATCATAACCCCCTGCCCGCCAGCCTCGACGGCGGCAAGCAACGCCATAAACGCGACCAGCGTCTTGCCCGAGCCAACGTCACCTTGAAGCAGCCTGTTCATCCGGACCGGCGCTTCCATATCCGTCGCGATCTCGGCAATAGCCCGCGTCTGAGCACCCGTAAGGGCGTAGGGCAATGCCGCCAAAACCCGCGATTGATGCCTGCCGGTTGCCTTGCTGGAAACCCCGGGCTTCGCCCGCACGGTCGCGCGCGCCAGCCCAAGGGTCAGTTGATGGGCGAATAGCTCGTCATAGGCCAATCGCTCCCGTGCGGGGTCAGTCGCCGTGATGTCAGCCAAGGATTTCGGATTATGCGCCGCGCGTATCGCCTCAGCCCAACTGGGCCATCCTGCTTTCTTCTTTTGACCCAAATCGATCCACTCGTCCAACTCCGGCACCCGCTCCAGCGCCGAGTGCGCAGCCTTGTAAAACATCCGCTGCGTGATTCCATGAGTTAGCGGATAAACCGGCTCGAATGCGGGAATTTCAGACGCGCGGTCGACAGGCAGCATATAATCCGGATGTACCATTTGCGCCTGCCCATCGAACATCTCTACCTTGCCGGACACCACGCGACGCTGACCGGACGGTAGCTGTTTTTGCAGGTAGTCGCCACGCGCGTGGAAGAACACCAACCGGAACTCCAGCTTTTCGTCGCGCACATGCACATGGTACGGGCGCCCCCGCGAACGCGGTGGCACATGCATGCCAATCTCGACTTCAACCGTGATCACATCCGGCAAAACCGCGTCCTGCACGGACGCCTTCACCGCACGGTCGATGCCGGACTGCGGCAGCGTCATCAGCAGGTCACGCGGCTTTTCGATGCCCAGTTGCTCGAAGTGCTTGGCCGTTTTCGGGCCAACGCCTTCCAGCTCCGTCAAAGCGGAGAAGAGCGGGAACAGGATTTCCGGACGCCCTGCCATGATGCTTCAGGCGTCGCCGATCAGGGCGAGCCAGTCGTCCTCGTCGATCACCTTGATGCCCAGATCAGCAGCTTTCGTGGCCTTTGACCCCGCCCCCGGACCAGCTACCAGTAGATCCGTTTTGGCCGATACGCTGCCGGACACCTTGGCGCCGAGCTGCTCTGCCCGTGCCTTGGCCTCGGCGCGGGTCATCTTTTCAAGCGTTCCGGTGAAAACGATGGTTTGCCCCGCCACCGGGCTGCCGTCATTTGACACGCTTTCAACTGGCTCGATCTCCAATTCTGTAACCAGCCGCTTGATCGACGCGTATTCCGCCTCCTGTGCGAAGGCTTGCGTCAGCGAGGACGCCATCACCGCACCGACGCCGTCAATTGACAACAACTCATCCCACGCGGCCCCCTCTTGCGGTTCCGCCTCGCGCAGAGCCTTCTCGAATTCCTCCCATGTCCGGTAATGCCGCGCCAACAGGTTTGACGCGCTTTCACCGACATGCCTTATGCCAAGCGCGAAAATCACGCGATTGAGCGGGATGCTCCGCCGCTGGTCTATCGCCTCGAACAGATTGCGGGCCGAGGTCTCGCCCCATCCGTCGCGGTTCTTCAGTTTTGTCAGCGCCTGTGCATCGCGGGTTTTCAAAGTAAAAATGTCGGCAGGCTCGCGCACGGCCAGTTGATCGTCGTGGTAGAACGCTTCAACCTGCTTGGCCCCCAGCCCGTCGATATCGAACGCGCTGCGGCTGACGAAATGCTTCAGCTTCTCAACGGCTTGCGCCGGGCAGATCAGCCCGCCCGTGCAGCGCCGCACCGCGTCGCCTTCTTCGCGCAAGGCGTCGGAGCCACATTCAGGGCAAGTCTGCGGAAACTCGTAAGGCACGGCGTCAGCAGGCCGCTCCGACAGGTCCACATCAGCCACTTTCGGGATCACGTCTCCCGCGCGGTAGACCTGCACCAAATCACCCTCGCGAATGTCCTTCCCACCACGGATTTTTGCGCCCTTGCTATCGAGACCTTTGATGTAGTCTTCATTGTGCAGCGTCGCGTTTGACACCACGACACCGCCCACAGTCACTGGCACAAGCCGGGCGACCGGCGAAAGTGCCCCGGTGCGCCCGACCTGAATTTCGATAGCTTCGAGCCGGGTCCATGCCAGCTCCGCCGCGAACTTGTGCGCAATCGCCCATCTGGGCGTCGTGGAACGGAAGCCGAGGCGACGTTGCAGGGCAAGATCGTTCACCTTGTAAACCACGCCGTCGATGTCATAGCCGAGATCGGTGCGACTCGTTTCGATTTCGTGGTAGTGGTCGATTAGCGCCGCCGGGCCGTTGCATAGCTTAGTCAGCGGGTTGATCTGGAACCCAAGTGCGCCAAGACGCTCGATAGCGGCCATCTGGGTGTCGGCCAATGGCTCCGAAATCGCTCCCCATGCATAAGCGAAAAAGGCCAGAGGACGCGATTTGGTGATGTTCGCGTCCAACTGGCGTAGTGATCCAGCCGCCGCGTTTCTTGGGTTGGCGAACACCTTGCCACCGGCCGCCTCTTGCGCCTCATTAAGCGCCGCAAAATCCGCGTGGCTCATATAGACCTCGCCACGCACTTCCAGCACGTCCGGCGCGTCCTCAAGGCGCTGTGGAATACTTGCGACCATCTTTGCATTGGCGGTGACGTTCTCGCCCGTCTCTCCATCGCCGCGCGTTGCGGCATAGGAAAGCTTTCCGCCCTCATAGCGCAGAGAAAGGGACAATCCGTCAATCTTCGGCTCCGCTGTGTAGACCAGCGGGTCCGTATTCGAGAGCCCTAGATATTTTCTGATCCGCGCATCGAACTCTTCGACCTCGCCTTCCTCGAAAGCGTTGCCAAGCGACAGCATCCGCACTTCGTGGCGGATTTTCGAGAACCCCTCAGCCAGTGGACCGCCGATCTGATCGGTCGGGCTATCTTCGCGTTTAAGATGCGGGAAGCGCGCTTCGATCGCTACGTTGCGCCGTTTGAGCGAATCGTACTCCGCGTCGCTAATCGCGGGTGCGTCCTTGCCGTGATAGTCGAGATTGGCCTGTGCAAGCTCTGCGGCCAGTCGGGCAAGCTCGGCCACAGCTTGTTGCTCGGTAAGCTTTGCGGGATCGACCAATTCCACCTTATTGCTCTGTGTCAAAGATCGCCCCCAATGTGTCGCCTTGTTTCTAGATATGGCGAGAATGAGAGGGCGTCCAGTCGCTGAGCGGCATCCGCAGTATACTCTTGCTTTGGACAAGAAAAAAGCGCGGCCAACCGACCGCGCCTTTCATCATCCGCAAATCAAGTGCCTTACGCGCTTGCCGCGAGACGCTCCATATCGTTTGCGCCGGAGGCAGGTTGCGGATCGCGCAGCACATAGCCACGGCCCCAGACGGTTTCGATGTTGCTGTCACCACCCGTCGCGATTGCCAGCTTCTTACGCAGCTTGCAAATGAAGACGTCGATGATTTTCAGTTCAGGTTCGTCCATGCCGCCATAGAGATGGTTGAGGAACATCTCCTTCGTCAGGGTCGTGCCCTTGCGCAGGCTCAGAAGTTCCAGCATCTGGTATTCTTTGCCTGTGAGATGGACAGGCGCGCCCTCTACATCGACAGTTTTGGCATCGAGATTTACCGCAATGGTGCCGGTCTTGATAATCGACTGAGAGTGCCCTTTGGAGCGGCGGATAATCGCATGGATGCGGGCCACGAGCTCTTCGCGGTGAAATGGCTTGGTCAGGTAGTCATCCGCGCCGAAGCCAAAGCCTTTCAGCTTGTTTTCGGTGTCGTCCGCACCTGTAAGGATCAAAATCGGCGTCTCGACCCGCGCCTGCCGCAGTTGCCGCAGCACTTCATGGCCGGTCATGTCGGGCAGGTTCAGGTCCAGAAGGATCAAATCGTAATCATAGAGCTTCGCCAAATCTACGCCTTCCTCCCCCAAATCGGTGGAATAGACATTGAGATTTGCGTGGGTCAGCATCATCGAGATGGACTTGGCGGTGGTTGGATCGTCTTCGACGAGTAGCACTCGCATTATGGTATCTCCGGTATACTTCCCCTCATGTAGGTTAACTCTAGGACATGAAAGGTTAATGCAAGGTTACCGCGGGCGCTCCGCAGCGGAATCTTCACCATTTTGTCTGTAATTTTGCAATGACGTCGCTCTTAGCGCCCTTATTCCGTGATCTGCGACCGCCTTGCGCCACGATGCTAACTCCTCCTCGGACAACGCATACATCTCGCATGCTTCCGCCGCCGAGATCAATTCCGCCTCCACCGCGCGCACGACAAGCGCCTTGCGGCTTGCCACCCAACGGCGTGTTCTCGGGTCGGGCAAATCCGCGCGACTCATCGTGGTGCCATCCGGCAATGTGACCATGCGTGGCCCCGCTTCTCGTTTCAAATACATGTCAAATCGTCCCGCCTATCTCAATTCCGCACCATTTAATGACCCTTTGCCTTAAGAGGAGGTGAAGCGCGGCCTTGTGACTGGCTAAGATTTTCCTATATTCCCGCGTATCCCCGCAACGGAGGCCGTCATGGCATTGGACTGGACACCCGGACGTCTGAATTCGCTTGGTTTTGCCAAGCCCCCTTCCGAGACTCGCGTCGTCGTCGCGATGTCCGGAGGCGTGGACAGCTCTGTGGTCGCCGCCCAACTGGCCGAGGAAGGCTACGACGTCGTAGGCGTGACCTTGCAGTTGTATGACCATGGCGCCGCCTTGGCCAAAAAAGGCGCGTGCTGTGCCGGCCGCGACATTCACGACGCCCGCCGCGTGGCCGAGGACATGGGGTTTCCGCATTACGTGCTAGATTATGAAAACGTGTTCAAGGACGCGGTGATTGACGAATTCGCCGACAGCTATCTTGGCGGGGCGACGCCCGTTCCCTGCATCCGCTGCAACGAGCGGGTGAAGTTCAAGGACCTGTTGGAGACCGCCAAGGACCTCGACGCGGATTGCATGGCCACCGGCCACTACATCCAACGCAAGATGGGCGAGCATGGCGCGGAGTTGCATTCCGCCGCCGACGCGAATCGCGATCAAAGCTATTTCCTGTTCTCAACCACGCCTGCACAGTTGGAGTATCTGCGTTTTCCGCTGGGGCATCTGGCCTCGAAAGCAGAAACGCGGGCGCTGGCGGCAAAATACGGGCTGTCGGTTGCCGACAAGCCCGACAGTCAGGACATCTGCTTCGTGCCGAACGGTGACTACGCCTCGGTCATCGAAAAACTGCGCCCCGGCGCAGGTGAGCCTGGCGATATCGTCGACATGGACGGAAACGTTCTGGGCCAGCATAGCGGCGTGATCCACTACACCATCGGCCAACGCCGTGGGCTTGGGGTCGGCGGGCTTGCCGCGCCGCTTTATGTGGTCAAACTGGACGTGGACAAAAAGCACGTGATCGTCGGCCCGAAAGAGGCATTGGCGACCCGCACAATTCCGGTGCGGGAAATCAATTGGCTAGGCGATGCCCCGTTCGACAGTCGCGATGAATGGCAGGTTGGCATCAAGGTCCGCTCCACGCGCCCTCCTGCTTCAGCGATCATTCGCCCGCTTTCGGCGACCGAGGCCGAAGTAGAGTTGCTGACACCGGAGGAAGGCGTCTCCCCCGGTCAGGCCTGCGTGTTCTACGATGAAAACTCGTCGCGTATCTTCGGCGGCGGCTGGATCTGGCGCGGCTACTAGGAGTTGGCGCCGGGGCCATGTAGTTCCTTCGCGCGTGCCTCGAACGCCCGAACGACGCGCTGCATGGCCTCGTTGAAGAACAGCCCCGCGGCACCCTGCAATATCCGGTTCTTGAACTCGAAATCCACGAAGAATTCCACCTCGCATTCCTGCTCACCAATGGAGCGGAATTCCCATGTGCTTTTGAGAAACTTGAACGGGCCGTCCAGATATTCCGTGTCGATCTTCATATCATCGGCCCAGAGCGTTACCCGACTTCCGAACCGTTCGCGGAAGACTTTGAAGCTGATCACCAAGTCGGCGAGCATCACCTCCGCGTCGCCCTCGTGGACTTGCGACCGGATACGCGCGGCGGAGCACCACGGCAGGAATTCGGGGTAGCTGGCGACGTCTGCGACCAACGCATACATCTGGTCGGCGCTATAGGGCAGCTTGCGTTTTTCGCGGTGGCTTGGCATAGGCGGTTTGGGCTCGGCTTGCTCGTTGGGTCGTGGGGGTGTCCCCCAGCCTGACGCAAAATTCAAGGGGATACCATGTCTCACCCACCCTATGCCATTGACGAATTGATCTCGGCCAAGTCCATTGCTGCCCGCATAGAGGTGCTGGCGCGCGAAATTCACGACAGGTTTGCGGACACGGACAAGCTGGTGGTCGTTGGTCTGCTGCGCGGTTCTTTCGTCTTTATCGCCGATCTGGTGCGCGAGTTGGACCTGCCGGTGGAGGTCGATTTTCTGGAAGCGTCGAGCTATGGCGACGGCATGGAAAGCTCTCGCGAAGTGCGAATCCTCAAGGACCTGCGCGGCGAGATCGGCGGGCGCGACGTGCTGGTGGTGGAAGACATCGTCGACACCGGCTTCACGCTGTCGCATGTACTGTCTCTGCTGAAAAGCCGCTCCCCCGCCCGGATCGAGACCATTGCCCTGCTGGACAAACCCACCCGCCGCGAAGTCGACATCAAAGCGACATGGACCGGCTTTGAAATCCCCGATGAATTCGTCGTCGGCTACGGCATCGACTATGCCCAGCGTAACCGCAACCTGCCCTATATCGGCAAGGTCCGCTTTACGTGAGCTGGCGTTGGCTGCTGCGCGCGTCCATGTGGGTGCGCCGCCCGCCATCGGACCGTCGCGTCAAGCTCGTGGTCGGCCTCATCGTTGTCTGTATACTGATCGCATTGATCGAGCACTATGTCGGCTGGCCGGACTGGGCAACGATGGAGCGTGCGCCGCGCGTGCCACGCTATTGATGGCCTGACAGCACCCCGGCTTTCTCGACCAGCTTTGCGACCAATAAGCGCGATACCTGCGCAATGCGCGGAATGCTGTGGAGATCAGCATGGCTCGCCACCCAGATCGGAACTGAAAATCTCGGTGCCAGCCCATCTCTGCGGCGCAAGCGGCCGTCCCGCGCACCTATCATGCTGGGGAGGAATGCCAGACCCGCACCCGCTGCCACCATTTCCCGCAAGGTTAGAAAGCTGTCTGCGGATCCCTTTATCTGCCCCTCACCCAGGTTCTCTTCCATCCACCGCGCGGCGGCGGTGCGCGACAAGGGGCCGGAGAGGCCCAACCAAGCCGCGTCCTCCCCGTCCTCGCGCTCGGCAAGCCCAAATACGTCGAACACCAGCTCACCGGCCCGTTCTCCGATCAGGTGGTCGGGGAGCTGCGCGGCCGGTCGCACCGTTATGTCCGCATCCAGCCTTGTCATATCCAGATGCGCATTCGTAGAGATCAATTCGAGTGTCAGCTCATCGGATTCTGCCTGCATGTTGGATACGATTTCGGGCAATACCGAATGGCACAATGTATCCGTCGACGTGATCCGGACCCTGCCGCTCAGGGGCGCTTTGCCCCCCGCTATCAGTCGCTCGACCGAGCGCACGGCATGGTCGACTTCTCGGATAGCCTCAATCAGATGTTCGTTTTCCTTGGGCAGGCGATAGCCTTGGGGTGTGCGATCAAAAACGCTCAAATCGAAACGTTCCTCAAAAAGGGTCACCCGCCGCAGCACGGTGGCATGGTTGACCTTAAGCAACCGCCCCGCCTTCGAGACCGAGCCACATTCGGCAACCGCCAGCAAATACTTCAGATCATCCCAATTGAACCTGTGCATTTATTCACGGCCCTTCTCCGAAAATACATACTAGCCTTACATTTCATAACAGGTAGCCTCTCTTTAGTCATTTCACTTTCTGGAGGACCACCAATGAAGCTGACACGAGTACTTGCAACGGCAGGCTTGGCCGCAGGCCTGATTTCCACGATGGCCTTCGCGGACGGTCACAACCTCCCCGCCGAAGTGAAAGCGCGCAACGGTCTGATGGCGAACTACTCTTTGTATCTTGGAATTCTGGGCGACATGGCCAAGGGCGAACGCGAATATAACGAAGACCTCGCACTCACCGCCGCCAAGAACCTCGCAGCTTTTGCCGCAACCGATCAGTCGCTTCTCTGGCCCGAGGGCACGGACACAATGTCCATCGACGGCACCCGTGCCTTGCCGAAAATCTGGGAAGACCGTGCCGATTTCGATGCCAAGGCCGATGACCTCGACAAAGCCGCCAGCGCCATGGCGCAGGTGACGGATATCGACCTTGAGGCCATTCAGGTGTCCATGAAGGATCTCGGCGGCGCCTGCAGCGCATGCCATAAGCCCTATCGTGAGCCGGAATAGGTCTTGCTGAAACGCACAATTGCCGCCGTCGCCCTGCTGGGCGCCGGTGTGGCGTGGTGGATCACCGCGCCCAAGCCTATAGCTCACGCGACCGAAACAGCGCTTATGACGGCCCCCGCCGATGCCGAGGCTGGCGAACAGGTGTTTTGGGCGGCAGGCTGCGCCTCTTGCCACGTGGCCCCCGGCGCAGAGGAGACCGACGCGCCCTCCCTCGCTGGCGGACAGGCGTTTGCCAGCGAGTTCGGCACGTTCTATGCCCCAAATATCACGCCAGCCCCCGAAGGTATCGGCGGCTGGACCCTGATCGAGTTCGCCAACGCAGTCATGGCGGGCGTCAGCCCCGAAGGTGCACACTACTATCCCGCCTTTCCCTATACGGCCTACGCCAAGGCGACCCCGGAGGATATCGCGGCACTCTATGCGTTCATGCAAACCCTGCCCGCAGACGCGACCGCGTCAAAACCGCACGACGTCGGCTTTCCGTTCAACATCCGTCGCAGCCTTGGCGGGTGGAAGTTCATGTTCGGCACGCCGGACGGCCCCAAGCTTCCATCCGCGAATGACTCGGTTCAACGTGGGCAATACCTGTCGGAGGCTTTGGCCCATTGCACCGAATGTCACACATCACGCAATGCGTTAGGCGGGTTGGATACGTCGAAATGGCTCGGCGGCGCGCCCAACCCGAACGGCAAGGGCCGCATCCCTAACATCACCCCCGCCAAACTTGACTGGTCCGAACGGGACTTGATGGCCTATTTTACCACTGGCCTGACACCCGATTATGACAGCGCTGGCGGGCATATGGCTTCCGTCGTCCAGAATCTCGCACGATTGCCAGAAAAGGACCGCAAAGCCATTGTCGATTATCTGAAAGCTGTTCCGCCGGTCGCGGAGCCCTAGTTAAGCATGCCCCATCTTCGCCAGCCGCGCCTCGCGCAATTTGGCGAAGTCGTCACCTGCGTGATAGCTTGACCGTGTCAACGGCGTGGCCGACACCATCAGAAATCCCTTCCCGAACGCTGCCTTCTCGTAGGCTGCGAATTCTTCCGGCGTCACGAAACGGTCGATGCGATGATGCTTGGGCGTCGGTTGCAGATATTGCCCGATGGTCAGGAAGTCGATATCAGCGGCGCGCATGTCTTCCATGACCTGCATCACCGACTGACGGTCCTCGCCCAACCCTACCATGATGCCGGATTTGGTGAACATCGTCGGGTCGAGTTCCTTCACGCGCTGCAAAAGGCGCAGCGAATGGAAATATCGCGCGCCGGGGCGCACTTCGGGATAGAGGCCGGGGACGGTTTCGAGGTTGTGGTTGAACACATCAGGTCGCGCTTCAACAACGACCTCCAACACTTTGGGATCACAGCGAATAAAGTCCGGCGTAAGAATTTCAATCGTGGTCCCGGGCGATTGCCGGCGAATGGCGCGGATTGTCTGGGCGAAGTGCTCTGCCCCGCCATCCTCGATGTCGTCGCGGTCCACCGAGGTGATCACCACATGGTTCAGCCCCAGCTTCTTCACCGCACCCGCGACACGGCCCGGCTCGAACACGTCCAGATCCTCTGGCGGTTTGCCCGTGGCGATGTTGCAGAAGGTGCAGGCCCGCGTGCAGACCTCGCCCATGATCATCATGGTCGCGTGGCCCTGATTCCAGCATTCGCCAACATTGGGGCAGCCAGCTTCTTCGCACACAGTCGTTAGCTTATGCTCGCGCATGATCTTGTGGGTGTCTTTGTAGCCCTCGCCGACCGGCGCCTTGACCCTGATCCACGCGGGCTTCTTCGGCTGCGCATTATCCGGCCGCTTCGCCTTTTCGGGATGGCGTTGGCTTGGAATTTTCAGGTCACGGGTGGCCATGCGGTCGGCTCCTTGAAGGGGTGGCTTTGCCTATACGCCACAAATTGGTTCAACGCTAAACGAAGTATTGTCGCAGGGGCAACCTTGCAAGTCTAATCCCGAAAGCACGCAAACGAAAACAGGGCAACCGGTTGCCCGGATGCCCTGCGCAGTTTCCACCATTAAGGCCTTCTCAGCCGATCATCGCACTTACATGACCGTTTGCATCCATGTAGTGGCGGTGCAGCCGTTGCAGGGCGATCCGCAGCACGACCTTGCCAGACCGTGCGGACCACCCCATCCGCTTTTCGGCGGTCTCCAACCCTTCCAGAAAGCAACAGCACCGCATGATGATATCGCTCAGGCCCGGCCCAAGATCGTCGAGGGCGGACAGCATCCGGTTGCGGGCGGTTTTCGGGCCATCAGGCAAGGTCTCATCACCCGCCATCTCGGCACGATCGCCAGAGAGCATGAACCTGTCCCAATTCTGCGCTGCATCCTGCCCCATCTGGGCCAGTTCGTAATCTTCACGGAACCGCTCGCCAGCCTGCACGAGTTCGGCGCTCAGGAACGAGCGGCCTGTTTTGTCGCGTCGCCGTGCCAGCATGGCTAGCGGGCTTTCGGCCATGGCCGGGCGTGACATACCTGCGACCGCGCCTTCGCCCGCCCAGTCATTCTTTACATCGCGAAACGGATTACAGCCATCCTGAAGGCCGCGTGCACGGCGCTTGCGCTCCATATCCTCAGCCAGATACTGCTTCAGCGCCGCGCGTCCGGCGGAGGTGATGGTGTAGCTCGCCACCCGTCCGCTGCGCGAACAGCTGATCCAGTCCTTCAACGCAAACGCCTGCGCGACCTCCCGTGAGACCACGGCCGTGCGGGTGGGTGCGCTGTCTTTGAACGAACGCAGAACCACAGCCTTGTCCATGTCAGCCGCAAGCGCCAGCACAGCGCCGGTCTCGCTGAGGCGGCGCAAAACGCGGCGGGCTTCTCGGGCGAGCCCCTCTGCGTCGTTCAGCAAAGCCATGCCCGTGGCGTCGCTGGCTTTAACAGAGATTTCAGAATGGTTACGGGCGTGTGCGATCATATTGTGTAGTCCTTGTTCGGAATCTGTCGTTTGGCTCGTGTTCAGCCTGGTGCTCAGGCGCTCAAGCGCTTCGTCTACCAACGGGTCGTCGCGCCGGTTTTCGAACCGGCGAACCTGACGCAGGATGGTGGAGGCGTGACACCCCTCCCGCCGCGCCAAGTCTCTGAGTGACAGCCCTTTTTCCGTGTGAATCAAATAGCGTCGCGCAGCTTGTGGAATCCAGTTCGACAGAAGCGATTCCGGTGGCGATACGGCGACAGAAAACATGTGTTACATCCCCCTAGGTCGATCAGGCAGAGGCGGCAGACGCCCCTCGGCAATGCGCACAACTTGAAGTTGCATTACTTACGAGATGGTTAACGGACGCTGCATTTGCGTGAATATGTTTCCATTTCGTAAACAGAGGATTTGACGGCGTCCGCAGGGCAGGTTTCCGCGCAACAGCACCGAACGCAGGCATAGGAAGAGGCCACAAATTCAACTCCGGAGCACTGCCATGACCGACCTCACCACCCAACTGAATAACCTGCGCCGCCCCCGCCTTCTGGTGCGTGCGGCGCGCCACGGGGTGGGCAACTACCGACGCTCCCGCGACCTGCGTCGCATCACGGGGCAGCTGTTAACCGGATCATCACACCAGGCGGTCGTACAGACGTTGTTGCAGCACGAGGAACAGGCCGAGCAGACGCGCCTCGCAAACGACGGCACGTACAGTGCCAACAAGCACGTGGAATTGCTGATCGCATTGATGGCCGAAAGCCGGACGATGCCCCCGCCCGCACGCGCCGAGGGCCGCACCGGATGGCGGCCCTCGGTTGTCTGACCGCTACATGAACGAGTCCGGCATGCTGTCTTTCTTCTCGCGCATATAGGCGCGAAGGGCCTCGTCGATGGCGGGGTCCAGATGCGGCTGCTGGTAGTCGCTCAGCTGCTTTTCCACCCGCGCGGCCGCCAGGGCCACCGTGTCGCGCTCGCCCTCGTCAGCCCAGGTCTCGAAGGGCTTGTAGTCGAACACATCCGACCGCCAGAACGCCGTTTTGAAGTTGTTTTGCGTGTGCTCGCAGCCCAGATAATGGCCGCCGGGGCCGACCTCTTCAATGGCCCCCATGGCTTGGGCATTTTCGTCCATGCTCACCCCCTTGGCGAAATGGTGTAGCGTGCCCAACTGGTCGGCATCCATAACGAATTTCTCGAAGGAGGACACCAGCCCACCTTCCAACCATCCGCAACCATGCAGCATGAAGTTCACGCCGGACAAGAGCCCCATGTTCAGTGAATTCGCCGTTTCATACGCCGCCTGCGCGTCGGGCAGCTTCGAGCCACAGAACGACCCCGCAGACCGGTAAGGCAACCCCAGACGCCGCGCCAACTGGCCCGCCCCGTAGGTGATGTGTGATGCCTCGGGTGTCCCGAAGGTCGGCGCGCCGGAGTTCATGTCGATCGAAGTCACGAACGCGCCGAAGATTACCGGCGCGCCGGGTTTGACCAACTGGCTGTAAGCCACTCCCGCCAAGACCTCGGCCAGAACCTGCGTCAACGTCCCTGCCACAGAGACCGGAGCCATCGCGCCGCCAACAATGAACGGAGAAATAATGCAGGCCTGATTGGCGCGCGCATAGACCTCAAGCGCCCCCATCATGATCGAATCGAACGTCATGGGCGAGTTGATGTTGATCAGCGATGTCATCACCGTGCGCCCGTCCAGCCCGCCAAACAGGATATCTGCCATATCGACAGAATCCTGCGCGCGTGATGGTTCCGTGACGGACCCCATGAACGGCTTGTCTGACAGCGACATGTGGGCGTAGAGCATGTCCAGATGGCGCTTGTTCACCGGAATGTCCGTCGGCTCGCACACCGTCCCGCCGGAATGGTGCAGCCATTTGGACATGTATCCCAGTTTCACAAATTTGTTGAAATCCGCCATGGTCGCGTAACGGCGACCACCTGCGGCGTCGCGCACGAAAGGTGGGCCATAGACGGGCGCAATGACCAAATTACGACCGCCAATTTCCACCGACCGCTCGGGGTTGCGTGCGTGCTGCGTAATCATCGAAGGCGCGGTTTCGCACAACTTGCGTGCCAGCCCGCGCGGGATACGCACGCGTTCGCCATCAATGTCGGCCCCCACCTCGCGCCACAGATCCAGCGCGTAGGGGTTGTCGACGAAGTTCACCCCGATCTCCGCCAGCACCGTCTCGGCATTTGCCTCGATGATCTGCAGCGCCTCTTCTGTCAGCACCTCGAAATTCGGGATGTTGCGTTCGATGTATTTCGCGGTCTCGACCGAGACGGCGGTGCGCTCCGCACGGCGGGCCGCCCCGCCGCCTCCGCGTGCGCGCCTGCGTGGTGCTGCTGTGTCGGTCATGGTCTACTCCCCGATATTGCTTGGTTCAGTGATTACCGCACCCTGCCCAAAGCCGACGCCCAAATCCGTCCCTTACGGCGAAAAAGCGACATGGGCAGGGATATTATCCACCGTGCGGAGCCTGCGCACGGTGCGCACCCCCTTGCAACGGTCGCAGAGGCCCCATAATCAGCGTGCATGACAGATCATCCCATCGACCCCGCCGCCACGCATGAAAAGCTGCTGATCATCGACTTCGGATCGCAGGTCACTCAACTGATCGCGCGGCGTCTGCGCGAGTTGAACGTCTATTGCGAAATCCATCCCTATCAGAACGTCACCGACGCCTTTCTGGCCGAGTTCGCGCCCAAGGCGGTGATCTTCTCGGGCGGACCGTGTTCGGTCATCGACAAGGATTCGCCCCGCCCACCTGAGTCTGTCTACGACCTTGGCGTGCCAATCCTTGGCATTTGCTATGGCCAGCAGGTCATGATGCAGGGGTTGGGCGGTCACGTGGAACGCGGCCATGGCACCGCCGAGTTTGGACGCGCCTTTGTGGTGCCTCATGGGCAGCTTGAGTTGCTGGAAGGCTGGTTCCTGACCGACAAGGAACAGGTCTGGATGAGCCACGGCGACCACGTCTCGAAAATCGCGCCGGGGTTCGAGGTCTACGGCACTTCCCCCAACGCGCCGTTCGCGATCACTGCCGACGTGTCGCGCAATTTCTACGCTGTGCAGTTCCACCCCGAGGTGCACCACACCCCCAACGGCGCGAAGCTCTACGAGAATTTCGTGCGCATGGCGGGCTTCTCCGGCGACTGGACCATGGGCGCTTACCGCGAGCAGGCCATCGAGGCGATCCGCGAAACCGTGGGCGACAAACAGGTCATATGCGGGCTCTCCGGCGGCGTCGATTCCTCCGTCGCTGCCGTGCTGATCCACGAGGCCATCGGCGACCAGCTAACCTGCGTTTTCGTAGACCACGGCCTGCTGCGGAAAGGTGAGGCCGAGGAGGTCGTCACCATGTTCCGTGACCACTACAACATGAAACTGATCCACGCCGACGAGCAGGAGCTGTTTCTGGGCGAACTGGACGGGCAATCCGACCCCGAGACCAAGCGCAAGATCATCGGCAAGCTGTTCATCGACGTATTCCAGAAATACGCCAACGAGATCGAGGGAGCCGAGTTCCTTGCCCAAGGGACGCTCTACCCCGATGTGATCGAGAGCGTCAGCTTCTCCGGCGGGCCGTCCGTGACTATCAAGTCACACCACAATGTCGGGGGCCTGCCCGAGAAGATGGGTCTGAAACTGGTCGAGCCCCTGCGCGAGCTGTTCAAGGACGAAGTCCGCGCGCTTGGGGCCGAGTTGGGACTGCCGCCGAGCTTCATCGGCCGCCACCCCTTCCCCGGACCGGGCCTGGCGATCCGTTGTCCCGGTGAAATCACCCGCGCCAAACTCGACATTCTGCGCGAAGCCGACGCGGTCTATATCGACCAGATCCGCAAGCACGGTCTTTATGATGATATCTGGCAGGCGTTCGTTGCGATCCTGCCGGTGCGTACCGTGGGCGTCATGGGCGACGGTCGCACCTATGACTACGCCTGTGCCCTGCGTGCGGTGACATCGGTCGACGGAATGACCGCGGACTACTACCCGTTCACCCACGAGTTCCTCGGCGAAACCGCCACCCGCATCATCAATGAGGTGCCGGGCATCAATCGGGTGACCTACGACATCACCTCCAAGCCTCCGGGCACGATCGAGTGGGAATGAGCAGTGCTCAAGACCATGGGCCGCGTCGCCAAGTTTTCGGTCGCGGCTTATGTGCTGACCTGCATCGCTATCTACGCTTTCGCTCAACTTCACCCAGACACACCGCCGTCGCAGGTTGAAAGATCGGACATCATCGTCGTGCTTGGTGCTGGCATGGACCCAGACGGCACGTTGCATCGCTCTTCGATCTTACGCGTTGAGACGGGGGTGAAACTTTGGCAGGCTCAGGCCGCCCCTCAGATGCATTTTTCGGGCGGTATGGGGCGGCCCAACGGACTGTCAGCAGGAGCGCAAATGGCGGCACTGGCCGAACGCCTGGGCGTGTCCGGCAATGTGGTCACGCATGAAGATCGATCTCTATCCACCTTACAAAATGCGCTTTTTTCTCAACCGATGATCGCTGATGCCAAGCATCTGCGCCTTGTGACTGAAGGCTTCCACTTGCCACGCAGTTGGCTCAGTTTCAAATGGGCCGCATGGCAAAGCGGAGCGCCCGTTCCAATCATTAGCCTGAGCCATTCAGAGCGCCTGCGAACAGCATCCCCCGGCTCCAGACTGCCGAAAATTACGATGGTCCTGCGCGAAGCGGCAGCGCTTTGGTTCAATGCGGGCCGCGTCGTGGCGTTCGAGATCGGCGGCGCGTTTGGCGTGGCGCAGGATACGCGTGAGGCGTGGCTGGAGTGACGGGGAGCGCAGTCTAGCGAAGCGCCTTCAGGAGCAGGTCCGCACCGAACTCCCCCACGGCGCAGGCGTTCAAATCACCTTCCTGTCCGATAGCAAACCACTCCGCCCGCGCGTCCAGTCCTATGGACACCTTCGGCCCCACCGACAGCGGATCACGACCCCAATGGCTGCCCGTCATCGGCTCTGCGTCGTAAAGGTGGTGCAGGTCTGTTTTGGGTAGATTTGCTTGGAGGAACAGATACCCCGCAATGCATTCCACCTGCCGCGTTACCCAGCCGCGCAACTTGTCCTCTTCGTCACGGCGCCGTCTGATCTCGCGTAACGCTACATCAGCCACGCCATGGCGCACCTGTATGGCGTGACCGAGGACATGAGCCAGCTCGTAGGCCTCGTGGTCTTGGTAAAAGCTGTCGGCGCGGTAGTAGATCACGTTGTTCGACGCACAAAAGGCAACCTGATCGTTCACGCCCCTGTCTGCGCCACATACATCCGTCATCCGCGCGACCACCTGCGGTGAGGGAAGGTCGGCAAACAGTCGATGGGCTGCGTTCATGACAGCAACGGCGTCGGGGGGAATTGGCATCAAATCCCGTCCTGCACCCGGGCTGGCCAACAAGGCAAGGGCGGCAGTAATCCAGACGGCCTTCATCGCGTTCTCCCATGGTTGCCTTGAGGCTAGCGCGCACCCGACGGGCACACAATCCGCTTGACCCTGCGCCCGCCAAAGGGTCTTTCACCCCCATGGATCAACACGCGTCAAACCTCCCTCTTGCCGCCCTGTGGATGGCGGGCGCGATCGTGTCCTTCTCGGGGATGGCGGTGGCGGGCCGCATGGTCAGCGTCGAGCTTGATACGTTCGAGTTGATGACCTACCGCTCGTTCATCTCCATCGCGCTGGTGGTGGGAATCGGCGGCATGGCGGGGACCCTAGGGCAAATCAACACGCGCAACTTCGGGCTGCACGCCGCGCGGAACCTGTCGCATTTCGCCGGTCAGAACCTCTGGTTCGCCGCGATCACGATGATCCCGCTGGCACAAGTGATCGCGCTGGAATTCACCTCGCCTATCTGGGTCGCGTTGCTGGCCCCATTCCTGCTATCGGAGCGACTCACCCGCCTGCGCATGTTCGTGGCGGTGATGGGCTTCATCGGCATCCTGATCGTGGCGCGGCCTGATCTGTCCAATATCGAGCTTGGGTCGGTCTTTGCCGCAGGCTCGGCCATCGGTTTTGCAGGCTCGGCCATCTTCACTAAAATCTTGACGCGGCACCATTCCATCACCTGCATCCTGTTCTGGCTTGCGGTGATGCAGGCGGTCTTCGGATTGGTCTGCGCAGGGTATGACGGAGACATAGCCATACCATCCGTATCGCTGCTGCCATGGGTCGTGATGGTGTCCTGCACTGGGTTGGGCGCGCATTTCTGCCTGACCACCGCGCTGAGCCATGCGCCGGCGGTGATCGTCATGCCAATGGACTTCGCCCGCCTGCCCGTTGTGGCCCTTTTGGGAATGGTCCTCTTCGGCGAAGCGCTGGACGTGTGGGTCTTCGTCGGTGCCGCGGTGATTTTTGGCGCAAACTATCTCAACATCGCCGCAGAGGCGCGCCGGAACCGGGCGCTGGCCCGAGCGATTTACTGAGCCTTTTGTGGACTTTCCGCCACGCCTTTTGGTGCTTTCGGGAAATAACGCGGCGTAATCATCCGTGACGCTGGGTCATAAATTGACGCAGGCGGAAACTCGCCCCTAGGATGGGATCAAATCACTTTCAAGTGTTTCGGGGAGGAAACCATGAAGAAGCTCACAAGCGCCGCAGCGATACTCGCAGCAACCACATCACTTGCGTCGGCTGGCGGTGTTGACCGCTCCGGTCAGGTGATTGGCATCATTTTCGAAGAAGGCAATTATGTAGAATTGTCCTTCGGCTCCATTTCGCCGACAGTATCCGGCGTCGGGGCAGGCACGGTGCCGAACCCTCCGGCACAACCCACACCGGGCCAAGCGTCTGGCAACATGGTGGAAGACTACACCTTGTTCGGGCTTGGCTATAAGCACCAGTTCAACGACAAGCTGTCATTTGCCCTGATGTTGGACGAGCCGTTCGGCGCGGATGTTAACTATCCGGCGGCGACCACCTATTTCGCCCGCGGCTCTACCGCGACGTTGAAAACACAAGCGCTCACCGGCCTTGTGCGCTATAAAATCAACGAAAATTTTAGCGTTCACGGCGGTCTGCGCTACCAGTCCTTCGAAGCACGGGCATCAATTCCGTTCGTGCAAGCGCCAGCCGGTCCGACAGCGGGCATCCCCTATGCCGCGAATGGCGCAAAAGACTATGGCGTGGGCTATGTGGTCGGTGCGGCATACGAGCGCCCGGATATCGCACTGCGCGTGGCATTGACCTACTCTTCCGAAATTTCGCATTCGCTTTCGACGGTCGAGACAGGTCCTGTTCCCGGCTCTACGGTGACCAATGTGGACACGCCGCAATCTGTCAATCTGGACTTTCAAACCGGCATCGCAGCCGACACGCTTTTGTTCGGCTCCGTCCGCTGGGTTGACTGGAGCGACTTCGACGTGACGCCAGCCGGTTATCAGGTTGCGACCAGCGGCTCGCTGGTGTCCTACGCGGATGATGTCATAACCTATAACCTGGGCGTCGGGCGTCGCTTCAACGAGAACTGGTCCGGCGCGGTATCCATCGGGTACGAAAAGTCGAACGGTGGGTTTGCGTCGAACCTTGGTCCGACAGATGGCAATGTCAGCATCGGGCTGGGTGGCACATACACCAATGGCGGCGTGAAAGTCACCGGCGGCGTGAGATACGTCAAGATTGGCGATGCGCAGACACAGCTTGCTCGCAGCGGCATCGCGGCGTCTGATTTTAACGACAACAAGGCGGTCGTCGTTGGGTTCAAGGTCGGCTACAGCTTCTGATCTTACTTCGCCAACTGGTTTTGAACGCCCGGCCCGAAAAGGTCGGGCGTTTTTTCGTTTATCCGCAAAATTCGGGTCGCCGCTGTCGCGAATTTAGGCTTCATGGCACTCATGATACCAACACAAAAAACCATGACCACCCGCGCGTGGGCCGAGATGGCTTTGCTCGCCCTGATCTGGGGCGGCTCCTTCCTGTCGATCCGGCTGGCGCTGAACGAAGTGCCTGTGATGACCACCGTGGCGCATCGCGTTTTCTGGGCAATGCTGGTGCTGTGGGCCTATATCGCGGTCCGTCGGCTGCCTCTGCCACGTGACCCTCGGATATGGGGGGCCTTTCTGGTCATGGGGCTGCTCAACAACGTAATCCCCTTCTCGCTGATGGCATGGGGGCAGCTGCATATCGAGACAGGCCTGACCTCGATCCTGAACGCGGCCACGGCAATATTCGGGGTTATCGTGGCATCGGCCCTGTTTGCCGACGAACAACTCACGCCGCGCCGTGCAGTCGGGGTTGTGTTCGGATTCTTTGGCGTCGCGACGGCCATCGGATTGGAAAACCTGCTGCAGCTCGACATTCGCTCCACCGCGCAACTTGCTGTTTTGGCTGGGACTTTATCCTATGCCGTTGCAGGCGCTTGGGCGCGTCGGATGTTGGCGAGGTTGACACCGCAGGTTGCAGCGGCGGGGATGCTGACCGGCTCCAGCCTCGTGATGGTGCCGCTGGCGCTTGTGATCGACGGCGTGCCGTCCTTTGACCTTAGCCCGACCGTTTGGGGTGCTATTGGATATTACGCCGTGATTGCAACTGCTTGCGCCTACTTGCTCTACTACCGCATTCTGGACATGGCGGGCAGCGGCAATTTGATGATCTGCACCTTGCTGATCGCACCCGTGGCCATCGTGCTAGGCGCGGTCGTCTTGGGCGAGGAACTGGCGCCGCGTGCCTATTTGGGCTTTGCCATCTTAGCGCTTGGGCTATTGGTGTTGGATGGCCGCATCCTTCGCTTTTTGCGTGCAGCCCCCTAGCAAGCCCGCCCGCAGCCCGCTACCTAGTTGTCGAGGCGAAGGAGCGACGCGCATGATCTATAATTCCGGTCAGGATTGGCTACAGGCCGAGGCGAAAAAGGTGCTGTTCTTTGGCATGTCCGGCCTTGGGAAAACCCATGTTTCCAACATGTTACGCGGCACAGGGGAGTGGTTTCACTACAGCGCCGACTACCGCATCGGCACGCGCTATATGGGCGAATACATCACCGACAACTTCAAGCGCCGCGCCATGCAAGACCCGTTTCTGGCGGAGCTTTTGCGCTCCGACAGCATTTACATCGCGTCGAACCTGACCTTTGACGACCTGTCACCTCTCTCCACCTATCTGGGCAAGCCGGGCAATCCGGAGCTTGGTGGGTTGAGTTTCGAAGAATACCAGAAGCGACAGGCGCAGCACCACCGTGCGGAGGTCGCCGCGCTTTATGACACCGCGCATTTCATCGAGCGGGCCAAGGATTTGTATGGCTACGACAATTTCGTCTGCGACAGTGGTGGTTCGACCTGCGAGGTCGTGGACCCGTTCAACCCCGAAGACCCGTTGCTGACGGAACTGGCGAAAAACCATCTGATGGTCTGGATTGAAGGCTCCCCCGATCACGAGGCCGAACTGGTGCGCCGCTTCAAACGCGCGCCGAAGCCGATGTGCTACCGGCCGGAATTCCTGAGCGAGTTGTGGGCCGAGTATCTGGACACCCACAAATGCGCCGAGGAAGAGGTCGACCCCAACGCCTTCATGACCTTCACCTATGCCCGCGCCATTTCGCAGCGCGAGCCGCGCTACCGCGCGATGGCGGACAATTTCGGGATCAAGGTGTCGCATACGGATTTGGGCAAGGTGACAACTTCCGAGGGTCTCGACGAGTTGATCGCGGCCACCCTTGGCAACAAGGGCTGACCCGCCTAGTTAACAAAGCCTTAGACAACGGACCCGCCTTATGCCCATCAAGCTGCCTTCGACCTCCCTTCCCGCCTATGACGTGCTCTCGCGCGAGGGCGTGAGCGTGATGAGCGAGGATCAGGCGGCGCGGCAGGATATCCGGCCCTTGCGCATTGCACTGCTGAACCTGATGCCGAAGAAAATCCAGACCGAGAACCAGTTTGCCCGGCTGATCGGCGCAACGCCCTTGCAGATCGAGCTGTCGCTGATCCGCATGTCCGAGCATGAGACCAAGACCACCGCCGCCGAGCATATGGAGGAATTCTACCGCCCGTTCCAAGAGGTGAAGGGCGAAAAGTTCGACGGGCTGGTCATCACGGGTGCGCCGATTGAACACCTGCCGTTCGACGAGGTGACCTACTGGGACGAGCTGCGCGAGGTGATGGACTGGACGCAGACGAATGTGCATTCCACTTTCGGCGTGTGCTGGGGCGGCATGGCGATGATCAATTATTTCCACGGGGTCAAGAAACACCTGTTGGATCACAAACTGTTCGGGTGTTACCGGCACACAAATCTGGACCCCGCCTCACCCTATCTACGCGGCTTTTCGGACGATTGCGTGATCCCCGTATCGCGCTGGACCGAGATGCGGCAAGACGAGATCGACGCGGCGGACGGGCTGACCACGCTGCTGGGCAGCGATGTCGCAGGCCCGTGTCTGGTCGAAGACCGCAAGCATCGGGCGATCTACATCTTCAACCATTTCGAATATGATAGCTGCACCTTGAAGGAAGAATATGACCGCGATGTCGCAGCGGGCACCGCGATCAACGTGCCGGTGAATTATTACCCCGACAACGACCCGACCAAGAAGCCGATGAACCGCTGGCGCAGCCACGCGCATCTGCTTTATGGCAACTGGATCAACGAGATATACCAGACAACGCATTTCGACCTGGACAAGATCGGTGCTTAAAATCGCACTCCTTCTCGGGGCCGTGCTGGTTCTGGTCGGGTGCGGCGCTGCGCTGGACAAGCGGATCAAGGCGCGCACATCCAAGGCGTTGGCGGAGCATCCTCCGACCGGGCAAATACTGGACGTGAACGGCACCAAGGTGCATGTCCATGTGGAAGGCTCCGGACCCGATGTGGTGCTGATCCATGGTGCGGGCGGCAACTGGCAGGACTTCACCTTTTCGCTGATCCCCAAGCTGAAAAACCATTTCCGCTTCATCGCCATCGACCGCCCCGCGCATGGGCATACCGGCCGGATCGCCGACCGCGCGGACGACGTGGAGAGCGTCAACGAACAGGCGGACCTGCTTCATGCGGCGGCTGAGATGGTCGGTGCGAAAAAGCCGCTGGTGCTGGGCCAAAGCTATGGCGGCGCGGTCGCGCTGGCTTACGGGCTGCGCCACCCCGCAGATACCTCGGGGCTGGTGATCGTATCCGGCGTATCAAACCCCTGGGAAGGCGACTTGGACATCTGGTATCGCCTGACTGACACATGGTTCGGGCGGCATGTGCTGATCCCCGTGACCTCGGCCTTTGCCAATGACCGGAAGGCAGAGGAGACGTTGGAGGCCATCTTCGCCCCTGACCCCGTGCCGGAAGGCTATCTGGAGCATATGGGATATGGGCTTGCCATACGGCCCGCTCAGTTGAAGACCAACGCGGCGATGGTGAATTCGCTGCTGCCCCAGATCGAGGCGCAGGCGAAGCTTTATGAAGGGCTGGATATGCCAGTCGAGATCGTGCACGGGACCGCAGACAAAATTGTCCCTTACGAGGTGCATGCGGTGCCGCTGTCGCAAAAGCTGCCGAATGCCGAAGTGACAAAGCTCGACGGCATCGGTCACATGCCTCATCACGCGGACGAGGCCAGCACGATCAAAGCCCTGCGCCGTTTGGCAAAACGCGCTGGCCTGCAATAGGTTAAGGCTTCATAGTAACGCGGAAATACAATGCGTGAGGCCTCTATGACCCTGCCCTTCGACGGTGCCATTTCCAAATTCTACAAGGAAGAAATTCCCGACGGCGTTCGGGAGGCGATCCGCAACGCGGGCAAGAACGACATTCTGGCGCAAAGCTATCCGTATGACACCCGCATGGATAAGGACGACTACAACGACACCATGAAGCGCTTGCAGGTCGAGCTGATGAAGTTGCAGGCATGGGTCAAGAACGAGGGCAAGCGCGTCGCCATCGTGTTCGAAGGGCGCGACGCCTCGGGCAAAGGCGGCACCATCAAGCGGTTCCGCGAGAACATGAACCCGCGAAACTGCAAAATCGTGGCGCTGTCCAAGCCCACCGAGGAAGAGCGCGGCCAGTGGTATTTCCAGCGCTACGTCAAACACATGCCGACCGCAGGGCAGATCACGCTGTTCGACCGCAGTTGGTACAATCGCGGTGTGGTTGAGGACGTGTTCGGCTTCTGCTCCATCGGGGAGCGGCAACATTTCTTCACCCAAGTGCCTGAGTTCGAGAAGATGCTGGTGGATGACGGGATCATCCTCATCAAGCTATGGCTCAATGTCGGGCGGGCCGAACAGTTGCGCCGGATGTTGGCGCGCGAGAAGGACAAGCTGAAGCAGTGGAAACTTTCCTCGATCGACGTTGAAGGCCTGCACAAATGGGACGCCTATTCCCGCGCGATTTCCGAGACCTTCGAGGCATCTGACACCGCCCATGCCCGTTGGACGGTGATCCGCTCCGACGACAAGCGACGGGCGCGGATTGCGGCGCTGCGCAAGGTGCTGAACACCATCCACTACGCCAACAAGGATGACAGCATCGCCATCCGTCCGGACGCCAAAATTTGCGGCGGCGTGGAAATCTGGAATCCCAATGGCTAAACGCGGATATCACCACGGCAATCTCAAGCAGGCCTTGGTGGAGGCCACGCTGCGGCTGATCGAGGAAAAGGGACCGACCGGTTTTACAGTCGCGGAGGCCGCCAAGCTGGCCGGCGTGACACCTGCCGCCGTCTATCGCCACTTCGAGGGACGCGAGGCGTTGATCGCGGAATGTGCGCTGCAAGGCCACCGCATCTTCGGCGACCTGATGGAACATGCCTATGCCGGCGGGCATCCCACGGCGCTCAAGGCGTTTGAGGCGACGGGCCGGGCCTACCTTGCTTTCGCGCGCAAGTTCCCCGGCCACTACATGGCGATGTTTGAAAGCGGCGTGAACCTGCAAGCCAACCCTGCGCTGGCCACCGCCGCCGACCGCTCCCGCGGCGTGTTGGAGCAGGCGGCTCAGAAGCTGTCGGAGCATATCCCCGCAGACAAGCGCCCGCCCGCTACAATGTTTTCCAGCCATATCTGGGCGATGTCGCACGGCGTCGTGGAGTTGTTCGCCCGCGGTGCTCCGGGTGCCAAAGCGCCCTATCCGCCCGAGGACTTGCTGGAAGCCGGTATAGGGATTTACCTGCGCGGACTGGGGCTGATCGAGCCGGACAGGTAGAGGTTATCCGATCACTTAATTACGTGACGTCGAACCCGACCAGTCCCAAAGCAATTGTCGCAATAGGTGTCACCATGGACACCCATATATCGGCCACGCCCGTTACATGCACCGCATTCCCGCGTGCGCTCATCGCTCTTGCCGGACGGACCATCGTCAAAATACCCCATCCGCATTTTCGCAAGTTTGGTTTTCCACGCCTGCTCCTCCTCGCGAATGCGCCGTTGTCCTTCAAGATGGTGACTTAAAACCTTATTCTTGCGCAGGACGAAGTCCACCTTAGATTCGCCCGGTATTCGCTCCATATCGTCGATGGGATTTCTGGGAACAGCACTTTGGCGAGGTGCCGGTTCCTGCTTGGACTGCGCTGCAGCCCGTTCTTCTTCGATTTGCTTTTGCTTGGCGTTGATATAGCCGCGAGCAGCGGCTTTCAACAATTCCGCCCATAATGGGGACTTGGCAGCTGCCATTGGTACTCTCCAAAATTAATACTCATAATTTTGGGATCATAGCACATTTTCGCCAAAAAACGAAAAAGGCCGCCCCGAAGGGCGGCCTATCGCAGCAATTTCTCAAGCTTAACGCTTGGAGAACTGGAAGCTCTTACGGGCTTTCGCCTTACCGTATTTCTTACGTTCCACAACGCGGCTGTCGCGGGTCAGGAAGCCTGCCGCTTTCAGCGCGCCACGCAAGGACGGATCGTAGAGTTGCAGCGCCTTGGAGATGCCGTGCTTGACCGCACCAGCCTGACCGGACAAGCCGCCGCCTTTGACCGTTGCGACAACGTCGAACTGGTCTTCGGTGCCGGACACGGTGAAAGGCTGGCGCAGGATCATTTGCAGAACGGGGCGTGCAAAATATGTGTTTTGCTCTTTGCCGTTCACGGTGACCTTGCCGGAGCCAGGCTTGATCCAGACGCGGGCGACCGCATCTTTACGTTTGCCGGTGGCATAGGAGCGGCCCAGATCGTCACGGACAGGCTCGCGGGAAATGGCTTCTGCTACGGCTTCGGCCGGCGCGACGCCTTCGGCGACGGTGTTCAACTCGTCGAGGGATTTGATTTCGTCAGCCATTGTTATGCGCTCCGGGTGTTTTTCTTGTTCATGGCTTTGACGTCCAGAACTTCGGGGGATTGAGCTTCATGCGGATGATCAGCCGACGCGTAGACACGCAGGTTGGTCATTTGCTGACGCGACAGAACGCCACCGGGAAGCATACGCTTCACAGCTTGGATCACAACGCGCTCGGGGTGCTTGCCCTCAAGAATCTCGGCGTTCGTGCGGGACTTGATGCCGCCCGGGTGGCCAGTGTGCCAGTAGTTCGGCTTCTCGCGTTTGTTGCCGGTCAGCTGGATTTTGTCAGCGTTGATGATGATTACGTTGTCGCCCATGTCCATGTGTGGAGTGAAGGACGGCTTGTGTTTGCCACGCAGGCGCATGGCGACGATAGACGCAAGACGGCCCAGAACAACGCCTTCGGCGTCGATCAGGATCCATTTCTTGTCGATATCGCTAGGAGTAGCGGTAAAGGTTTTCATGGGTGTTCCTCAAGAATTGCGGCCACGGGGCTGATGGCCCCTTGGGATGGAGGGGTTCTAACGGTTCTGGCAGCGCAGTCAACGGCAGAATAGATGATTTATCTGCGTAAATTCAATACGTTAAAAATACGGTATTAAAGTACCCCAATTTATTTTGCAGTTGGCGGGATCGAATACGTCAGCGCGGCGCGGGCGACGGGTTTGTCCGGCGCTGCCTCGGAATAGAGCCGCCCCTCGGTGACGGCCAGCGCGCGGCCCAACTTAAGCAATTCCATTCGGCAGATAAGCCGCCCCGGCGCCGGTTTGCGCATGAAGTCGATGGAGCAATTGGTGGTAACCGCCAAGGCGACGGGCCCCAACACAGACAGGATGCAGAAATAGGCACAGACATCGGCCAGCGCGAACATGGCGGGGCCGGACACCGTGCCGCCGGGCCGCAGGTGCTTGTCAGAGGCTGCCAAGGCCATGGTTACGAATGGCGGAGCGATCTCGACAAACTCGAAATCGTCAGCCACCTGCATGAAGTCCCGTTGCAGGAAGGCCTCCAACGCGGCCTTATCCATCTTCACTTCCATGCTTTCCCCCTGCCCCTCTTCGTCCTAGGCTTGCGGGTACCGGACCAGATCAGAAAGGGAATGACAAGATGGACGACGCGTTAGTTTTGCGCAATGACGACGGAGCGGTCGCGCGGCTTACACTGAACAACCCGGCCAAGCTGAACGCCCTGTCCGACGCGATGCTGGCGGCGCTGCACAGCGCGCTGGATGAAGTGGCAGGCGATCCAAACATTCGCGTGGTTATTCTGGATGGTGCTGGCAAGGTCTTCTGCGCAGGTCATGATCTGAAGGAAATGCAAGCGGCACGGAACGGTAAGGATGGCGGGCGCGCCGCTTGGCTTCATCTGTTCGAGCGCTGTTCGGCTGTCATGGCCCGCATTCAAAGCCTGCCGCAACCCGTCATTGCCCAGGCCCACGGCATAGCGACGGCAGCCGGGTGCCAATTGGTTGCGACCTGCGATCTGGCCGTTGCGGCGGAGGGGACCAAGTTCGGGGTGAACGGGGTGAATATCGGGCTGTTCTGCTCGACGCCGATGGTGGCACTCAGCCGCAACATACACCGCAAGCAGGCCTTCGAGATGCTGACCACGGGCGAGTTCATCGACGCCTATCGTGCGCGGGAATTGGGGCTGGTCAACCGCGTGGCGAAAAGCGATCTGGCGGCGGAAACGCTGGAGTTTGCACACACCATCGCCGCAAAACTGGGTTCAGCGGTGCGCATCGGCAAGCAGGCGTTCTACGAGCAAGCACAGATGCCAGTTGCGGAGGCTTATGCCTATACCGGCGAGGTGATGGCCGTGAATATGGCGCTTGAAGACACCGATGAAGGCATCACCGCGTTTCTGGAAAAGCGCAAACCAAGCTGGGGCTAGTGCCAACGTCCATTCGGGTAGAACGCATGAAACGCAAAGGCGAACATCACGTCATGCACGATGTCGCGCCCCTGCCCGTCGCGCACCCGAACGCTGCCGACGCTGCGTCCGTCATTGATGGTGCGACTATCCAGTGCCGAGGCTTGCTCGCCCTGCCATGACAACTCTACCCCGTGTTCGCGGATCATCTTTTCGCGGCGCAATCGCTCCATCGGCCATGCACGATTACCGACGCGGATCACACGGGCCATGGGGTCTATACCGTTTGGCGGCAAGGCGCCGTCATAGAGGAACGGCCGCGTAGAGCTGTCATAGTTCACGTAAGGGTTCGCGCCGTAGTTGAAGTTCCGGCGCGGCGCGTTCAGGACCAGACCGTCGGGATTTCGCGCCTTGAAGGCCGCCCAGCTTTCCATCCAACTGGGGATCTGTTTGAGCTTGCGCCCAGCCAAATCGCCGACGATCGCCTCCCCCACCGCCTGCTGCCACCAGCTTTCCGTTTGGCGGTCATACATGACCATGTCGGAGTTGCGCAGATTGCCGGAGACGCCGAAACTCAGAGTGCGCCCGGCGACGCGGCGATCGAAGGTGACGCCGGAATTGCACAACGGGCAAAATGTAACGGCGACGGGAATGCCGCCGATGACGTCATTCACGATCTCATGGACCATAAAATAGCGGATCGGATAGGCACGCGGCTTCTGGCCGTTGATCTCCACCGTCAGAACCGGCTCGCGGTCGCCTATTCGGCGCTCGTCGGCAGCTTTCAGGAACGACGGCGAGTCCACTGCAGGAATGCCGTCCTTGCCTGGACCACCGGAGCGGATTTCGGACAGATCAACTGTGGTTTTCGAAAAGTCGGTATCCGGCCAGCCTTGCGTGAGCCGCGCAGTTTGTGCTGACGCACCACTCGCTAAGGCAACGAACAACGCGGCGAAGATCAAAAAGAAACGGGCCATGCTGGCTCCTCCCAAAGCAGCATGGCCCGTTATTCGCGCCTGTCATAGTCCCGCTCACGCGGGGTTGATGGCGCGTTAGTCGGTGACGCGGACGTCTTTCATCACGTCCGGCGCGCCCAACACTGATCCGTTAGGACCGGTGCCGCGCTTGATCTGGTCGACGACATCCATACCGGAAGTGACATTGCCCACAACCGTATATTGCCCGTTCAGGAACGAGCCTTCGTCGAACATGATGAAAAACTGGCTATTGGCCGAGTTCGGGTTCTGGCTGCGGGCCATGCCGACTACGCCGCGGTTGAAGTTGATCTTCGAGAACTCCGCCGGAATATCCGGGCGGCTGGAGCCACCACGCCCTGCGCCACTGGTGTCGCCACCGGCCTTGCCGAATTCCACATCGCCGGTTTGCGCCATGAAGCCGTCGATGACGCGGTGAAATACCACGCCGTCATATGCGCCCTCCGACGCCAGTGCCGTAATCTGCTCAACATGCTTGGGTGCCACATCTTCGAGCAGGTCGATCACCACGGTGCCATTGGCCTCGCCCTCAATGTCAATCTCCAGTCCCGTCGCAAGCGCGGGGCTTGCCAACAGACAGGCAACAATCGCTAAGGATTTATTCACCGCCGTCACCCCCGTCAGCGTCGCCGCCTGCGTCGGCAGGCCCGTCCGCCGCGTTCGCGTCGGCGGCAACCGTGACCGAGATCATGCGGTCCGGGTTCATCGGCGGCTCGCCACGCTGGATCGCATCGACATGTTCCATGCCGGAAATGACGCGACCGTAGACAGTGTATTGGCCGTTCAGGAAACTGTTGTCGGAGAAATTGATGAAGAACTGGCTGTTGGCCGAGTTCGGGTTTGCCGACCGCGCCGCGCCGATGGTGCCACGGTCATGGGGCAGCTTGGAAAACTCGGCGGGCAAATCAGGCATGTCGGAGCCGCCGGTGCCCGCCATGCGGATGTTGAAGTCCTTTTCCATGTTGCCGTTGGCAACGTCGCCGGTCTGCGCCATGAAGCCGTCGATCACCCGGTGAAACGCCACGTTGTTATAAGCCCCCGAGCGGGCCAGTTCTTTCATGCGGGCCGTGTGCTGAGGGGCCACGTCGGGCAGAAGCTCGATCGTTACGGTGCCGCCGGACAGCTCCATAAGGATGGTGTTTTCGGGATCTTTGATATCGGCCATGTAGGGCGCTCCTGAGCGTGTTGATTTGGGCGCCAAACTAGACCAGTGACAGGTGGTGTAAACCCCTGTCCCGCAAGCGCGCGGCCTTCTAGCCCAAGCGATCTATCAAGGCGGCCTTTACAGATGGCGTGACGAAAGTCGACACATCCCCGCCCAGACGCGCGATCTCTTTGACGAGTTTCGAGGCGATGGCCTGATGCTCCGCCTCGGCCATGAGAAACACCGTCTCGATACTGTCATCCATCGCCCGGTTCATGCCGACCATCTGGTATTCATACTCGAAATCGGCGACCGCGCGCAGGCCCCTGATAATGACCGAGGCCCCCACGTCGCGGGCGCAATGGATCAGCAGGTTCTCGAAGGGATGCGCGACGATCTCGCAGCCGGTTTCGCGGCTGATTTTGGCGCATTCCGCCTCGATCATGTCAGTGCGTTCTTCCAACGTGAACAACGGCCCTTTGTCGCGGTTGATGGCGACGCCAATGACCAGGCGATCCACCAAAGAGCACGCGCGACGGATGATATCGGCATGGCCCAGTGTGATCGGGTCGAATGTACCGGGATAGAGTCCAATGCGCATGGGGCGGGCTTTCTTTTGTTTGACGCAGACCTACGCAACAATATTGCGTGCAGGAATGCAAGAAGATAGCCGCGCGTCAGTGCCCCATGATCATCCCTTCCAGCGCGTCCTTCTCCATCGCCAACTCGCTCAAACGGGCCTTCACGACATCGCCCAAGGTAATCAGCCCGATCATTTCGCCGTTCTCGACGACGGGCATGTGGCGGAAGCGGCCTTCGGTCATGGTCGCAAGAATGTTGTCTGCGCGATCGCTCGACACGCAAGTTACCAGCTTACTGGTCATCATGCTCTCGACCGTCTCCGACAGGCAGACCGACCCGCGCTGGCCAATTTCGCGCACGATGTCGCGCTCGGACAGAATTCCAAGGGCTGTTTTGTTGTCCGACGATACGACCACAGAGCCGATTTTTCGATCCGACAGTATCTTGGCGGCATCTGATACCGCGGCACCCGGCGCGATAGTCACGACCCCATCATCCGCTTTCTGCTTCAAAATGTTGCTTACCAGCATGCTCGTGTCTCCTGTACGCGAAAATAGAGTGATCGATGACTCCACTGTCGTCCCAAGGTCGGGTTTACGTCAAGTGCGACCTTCAAGACGTGCCATTTCGTGCCGCACTCTTGTGCCCAATTCCTGTGCAAACAAGCGCAGTCGCGAGATATTGTGATCGTCGGCGTGACGAACGAGATAGAAGCTGCGCTTGAGAGAGAACTCCGTTGCCAAGACTCGCGTCAGCTCTGGCGCGAACGGCAGCGCAAAATCATGCCCGATAACAAGCCCCGCCCCAATCCGCGCCCAGTTGAGTTGCACGGATACCGAGTTGGAGGCGAAACTCGTGCGCGGGCCGCCGATTTCCGACAGATAGTCCAATTCTGCGTCGAAGATCAGGTCGGCGATGTAGCCTATAATCGGGTGTTTTTCGAGGTCGGCCAATGTGTCGAGCGGCGGGGACTTTTCCAGGTAGGCGCGGCTTGCCATGAGGTGCAGATGGTAGTCTGTCAATTTCTGGCTGGTCAGCCTGCCCGCCGTGGGTGGCGAGACGGTGATCGCCATATCGGCCTCCCGTTTCGACAAGTTGAAGACGCGCGGTAGCGCGACGATCTGCACCTCCAGCCCGGGATGATCCTCGCAGATGGCGGCGCAGACCTGTGGCAACAGGTAATTCGCGCACCCGTCCGGCGCTCCGACACGGATCTGGCCGGTCATCTCCTCGCCGCCGCCAGTGGCGTCGTCCTGAGCGCTGAGAATGGCGGATTCCACCGCTTCCGCCCGCGCGACCAGCCGTGCGCCGGCCTGAGTCAGCGCGTAGCCCTGAGGCGATTTCATAAACAGGGTCACCTCCAGCGCCTGTTCGAGCCGCGAGATGCGGCGCCCGACAGTCGCGGGATCTAGGCGCAGTGCCTTGCCCGCTCGGGACAGACTCTCGGAACGCGAGACTGCCAGAAAAACCCTGAGATCGTCCCATTTTGGTTCAGCCATGTGGGTCCTTACATTTTTGCAAAATGATTTTGGGAAACTGGCCCTTTTTCATGCAGAAATGCAAGAGTAAGCTGCGCGGGACATTGAAGGAGGATTCCATGCAAGAGCTTACCCACTACATCGACGGCGCCCATGTAAAAGGCACATCCGGCCGCTTTGCGGACGTTTTCAACCCTGCCACCGGCGAGGTTCAGGCCAAGGTGCCGTTGGCCTCGAAGGACGAAATGGACAAAGCCGTGCAGATCGCGGCCAAGGCCCAGCCCGCTTGGGCAGCCGTCAACCCGCAGCGCCGCGCGCGGGTAATGATGAAGTTCGTGGACCTGTTGAACCGCGACATGGACAAGCTGGCAGAGGCCCTGTCCCGCGAACACGGCAAGACCCTGCCCGACGCCGCTGGCGACGTGCAGCGCGGTCTGGAAGTGGTGGAATACTGCATCGGTGCACCACAACTGCTAAAGGGTGACTTCACCGACAGCGCGGGGCCCGGCATCGACATGTATTCGATGAAGCAGGCGCTTGGTGTGACAGCTGGCATCACGCCGTTCAACTTCCCCGCCATGATCCCGATGTGGATGTTTGCCCCCGCAATCGTCTGCGGCAACGCCTTCATCCTGAAGCCGTCCGAGCGTGACCCGTCCGTGCCGCTGATGCTGGCCGAACTGATGGAAGAAGCAGGCCTGCCGAAAGGCATCCTGCAAGTGGTGAACGGTGACAAGGAAGCCGTCGACGCCATTCTGGAACATGACGTGATCCAGTCCGTGGGCTTCGTGGGTTCCACGCCGATTGCGGAATATATCTACGGCAAGGGCTGCTCTCACGGGAAGCGCGTGCAGTGTTTCGGCGGCGCGAAGAACCACATGATCATCATGCCGGACGCGGATATGACCCAAGCCGCTGATGCGTTGGTCGGCGCAGGTTACGGTGCTGCTGGCGAACGCTGCATGGCGATCTCGGTCGCTGTTGCTGTTGGCGACGACACTGCTGACCGGTTGCTCGAAAAGCTGGTGCCGAAAGTCGAAGCGCTGAAAGTCGGCCCCTACACCTCCGGCAATGATGTGGATTACGGCCCCGTCGTCACCGCCGCCGCCAAGGCCAATATCGAACGGCTCGTGCAAACGGGCATCGACCAAGGGGCCAAGCTGGCCGTCGACGGCCGCGGCTTCAAGTTGCAAGGCTATGAGGACGGCTTCTTCGTCGGCCCTCACCTGTTCGACAACGTCACCACCGATATGGACATCTACAAGACCGAGATCTTCGGCCCGGTTCTGTCGACCGTTCGCGCGGAAAACTACGAAGACGCACTGAAAATCGCCATGGATCATGAATATGGCAACGGGACCGCGATCTTCACACGTGACGGCGACACCGCGCGAGACTTTGCCAACCGGATCAATATCGGCATGGTCGGCATCAACGTCCCGATCCCGGTTCCGCTGGCCTATCACACCTTCGGCGGTTGGAAGAAATCGATGTTTGGCGACCTGAACCAGCATGGCCCCGACGCGTTCAAGTTCTACACGCGTACCAAGACCGTGACCTCGCGCTGGCCATCGGGCCTGAAAGAGGGCGGCGAGTTCTCCATCCCCGTGATGGAATAAGCCAACCAGAACAAACGAAAACGCGCGGGGAGCAATCCTCGCGCGTTCTTTTGAATTCAGCTGTGAAGCGTATCAGGTCTTTCGTGACCACTTCCGGGTGGCGGTCAGAATTCCAATGGCGGTCAGCATCAAAGCGCCACCGGCAGGCAATGGAACCGGGCTGGGCTGCCCATCCGTCCCGTCCAGAACGCTGACTTCAACGCTTCGGATCATGAACGACGAGAAGTTGTCGGATGCGCCAATTGCGAAGAGCGAGGAGGTTTCCGTGTCGAGCACCGCGTTTTGGAACACTTGATTCGTGCCCTCATAATACAGAACTCCGCCGTCACCTACGAAGAGGTCGAAGTCGCTGCCACCGTTGAAGTCGCCGAACACGATCCGCTCGATCGAAACATCTGTCTGGTTGAAGTCGAACTGGACAACCTCGTTATACCAGCCGTCCACGCGTGGGTCGTCGTAGTTGAACCAACCCTGCCATCCTTGCGCCACGTATAGCCCGTAGCCGTCCCGACGGGAAACGTCGATATCACTATGGGTTGCAAGTGGATCACCGACGGAGCCGGGTGTCGAATACCCGTGTGCAGACACGTCGAGATCAAGCCCGCCCTGCTGGAAAGACAGCGATGTGCTGCGTTCATACGTTCCGGGGCTGTCGGGGGATGTGGTGAAGTCGAAATCAACCGTTCGCGCTGCCGCAGAAAATCCGACTGAAATGGACGCGACGGCGATCAAACCAAAGTTAAACAAGCGTGACATCGTTACTCCGAAACTGACTAAACACGAATCTGATAACAGGAAGTCGTCTGAATTCCAAGTCTGGAGGCAGAAATCACTACTTTTAACGAGGTCACCGGAATTCATTCTGTGCCAAGACTATTGCTTGCCCCAGCGTCCAGTTGCCATTAATTTAATCCTTGTTCAATTCTTGGGAGGAGCACGGCAAGATGGATTTTGGTTTAACCGAGGAACAGACGGCCATCTTCGACATGGCCCGCGCTTTCGGCGAGGAATACGTAGCCCCCCACGCCCTGCAATGGGAAAAAGACGAAAACATCCCTAAGGACTTGTGGCCCAAACTGGCGGAACTGGGGTTTGGCGGGCTCTATGTTTCGGAGGAGGCGGGCGGCTCCGGCCTGTCCCGTCTGGATGCGACACTGGTGTTCGAGGCGCTGTCCATGGCCTGCCCCTCCGTTGCGGCTTTCCTGTCGATCCACAACATGTGCGCCGCGATGATTGACAAGAACGGCTCCGACGCGCTCAAGGCGAAATACCTCGAAAAAGCGCTGAGCATGGAGACGTTCTTTTCCTACTGCCTGACCGAGCCCGGCTCCGGCTCCGACGCCGCCGCACTGAAAACCCGCGCCGAGCGTACAAATGAAGGTTTCGCGCTCACTGGCACCAAAGCATTCATTTCGGGCGGTGGATATTCCGATGCTTATATTGTCATGGCGCGCACCGGCGATGCCGGCCCGAAAGGCATCTCGGCCCTGATCGTCGACGATGGCACTGACGGGCTGTCGTTCGGCGGGCTTGAGGACAAGATGGGCTGGCGCGCGCAGCCAACGCGTCAGGTGCAACTGGACGATTGCAAGGTATCGGCCGACAACCTGCTTGGCGAAGAGGGCAAAGGCTTCACCTACGCCATGCAGGGGCTGAACGGTGGCCGCCTGAACATTGCCGCCTGCTCGCTTGGTGCCGCGCAATCTGCGCTGGACAAAACACTGGCTTACATGGCCGAACGGCAAGCCTTCGGTAAACCCATCGACCAATTCCAGGCCCTGCAATTCCGCCTGGCGGATATGGAGATCGAGTTGCAAGCCGCCCGCGTATTCCTGCGCCAGGCCGCGTGGAAGCTCGACAACGGTGCGCCGGATGCGGTGCAGCACTGCGCCATGGCCAAGAAGTTCGTGACCGAGGCAGGCTCACACATCGTCGATGGCTGCCTGCAACTACATGGCGGCTACGGGTATCTCGCTGATTACGGCATCGAGAAACTGGCCCGAGACCTGCGGGTCCACCAGATCCTTGAGGGCACAAACGAGATCATGCGCATGATCGTCGCCCGCCAGATGATCGCGGCATGAGCGACATCTTCATCCGGATCGAAGGCCGCGCGGGTCGCATCACCTTGCAGCGCCCCGAAGCGCTGAACGCACTGACCTATGATATGGTGCTGGCAATCGAGGCCGCTCTGGACGACTGGCGGGACGCGGATATCGACCTCGTTCTGCTCGACGCCGAAGGCGACCGCGCCTTCTGCTCCGGTGGCGACATCGCGGATATGTACAAGTCGGGGAAAGAGGGCAACCTCGACTATGGCCGCCAGTTCTGGCGCGACGAATACCGCCTCAACGCCAAGATATTCGAGTATCCCAAGCCGATGGTCAGCTTCCTTCAAGGCTTCACGATGGGCGGAGGCGTCGGCATAGGCTGCCACGGCTCGCTGCGCATCGTGGGCGACAGCAGCCAGATCGCCATGCCGGAATGCGGCATCGGACTGGTGCCGGATGTGGGCGGCTCTCTGATGCTGGCCTTAGCCCCGGGACGGCTGGGAGAGTATCTGGGCCTGACTGCGACGCGCATGGGACCTGCGGATGCGATATACGCGGGCTTTGCCGACGCCTACGCGCCGGAGGATAACTGGCCTACCCTCAAAGCCTCGATGATCGAAAGCGGCACGCTGCCGACGCTCGACCACGCCCCACCCGAAGGCGAGTTGCAAGCATTGCAACCCCGGATCGACAGACATTTCGCAGGCGCGACGCTGGGCGATATCACACGCTCGTTGAAAACCGATGACAGCGCGTTCGCCGGAAACGCCCTGAAAGCGCTGAGCCGAAACGCACCCCTCGCCATGGCCTGCACCATGACCATCGTACGCAGGCTGCGGTCGGCCAACTCGATCCGGCAGGCGCTGGATCAGGAGTTCCGCTACACATATCGCGCGGTCGCCCAAGGCGATTTCATCGAAGGCATCCGCGCCGCGATCATCGACCGGGATCGCGCCCCCAAATGGGCTCATGACGGACCGGAAGCGGTCACTGAAATTGAGGTAAGCAACATGCTCAGACCGCTTGGGGATGACGCACTGAACTGGAAGGATATGCCATGAAGATCGGATTTATCGGGCTTGGGAATATGGGCGGACCGATGGCCGCCAACCTCGCCAAAGCGGGTCACGAGGTTACCGGCTTTGACATCGCCAACACCCCGCCGGAGGGCGTCGCGACCGCCGCCTCCTCAATAGAGGCTGCGACTGACATGGACGTGGTTATCACCATGTTGCCCAACGGGGAGATCCTGCGCAGCGTCGCAGACGAGGTCATCCCAGCCATGCGTTCGGGCGCGACTTTGCTCGACTGCTCCACGGTGGATGTGGACAGCGCCCGCGCCGTGGCCGACAAGGCGCAGTCGGCGGGGCTTATGGCCGTAGATGCACCGGTCTCCGGCGGCATCGGCGGCGCGAGCGCAGGCACACTGACGTTTATGGCAGGTGGCAGCGACGAGGCTTTTGCAGCCGTGTCTCCGCTCTTCGACATCATGGGCCAGAAAGCCGTGCATTGCGGCCCGTCCGGCAACGGGCAGGCCGCGAAGATCTGCAACAACATGATTTTGGGCGTCACGATGATCGCCACCTGCGAGGCGTTCGCGCTGGCCGATAAGCTCGGCCTGGACCGCCAAAAGATGTTCGATGTGGTGTCCACCTCTTCAGGCTATTCTTGGTCGATGAACGCCTATTGCCCCGCCCCCGGTGTCGGGCCGCAAAGCCCTGCCGATAACGACTACAAGCCAGGCTTCGCCGCCGATTTGATGCTCAAGGATCTGCGCCTGAGCCAGCAAGCCGCCGAAGCCTTGGACGCCGACACCCCGATGGGCGCCCGCGCAACGGAACTCTACTCGCAATTCGTCGAACACGAGGACGGCGCCGGCCGCGACTTCTCGGCGATGCTGCCGCGCTTTGTCTCCCGCAGGCGCAGCTAGCCCATCATTGCTTCAAAAATACCTCGGGGAGCGCGAGGGGCTGGCCCCTCGCCCACCGCGACGCGCAAAGCGCGGCGCAAAACATCACGGGCCGAAGGCTCCGTTTTCTTAGCTAAATGAAGGAGTGGCGCGGTTGACGGGGCTCGAACCCGCGACCCCCGGCGTGACAGGCCGGTACTCTAACCAACTGAGCTACAACCGCGCATCAGCCTGTTTGGGTTCCAAAAGTGCAGCGGTGGCGCGGTTGACGGGGCTCGAACCCGCGACCCCCGGCGTGACAGGCCGGTACTCTAACCAACTGAGCTACAACCGCCCGCTGCACGCCTGAACCCTCAGGCGTGGGGGTGGTATTATGGCCCCGCACCAGACTCGTCAAGCGGCGATACAGCCTGTCTCAATGTTTTTCGACAATTCTGACAAATGACTTCCGCGATCGCGACAATGGGCAGCCTCTAGCCACGTATCCGGCTTGTATTGGCGTCTGCACTGCAAGTTGGGGAAATGGTGGGTCGTGAGAGGCTCGAACTCCCGACATCTTCGGTGTAAACGAAGCGCTCTACCAACTGAGCTAACGACCCGACTGGCGATCAATTACCGGAAAGCGGGGCTGTACTGCAACCCCCAAAACAGACCCTGTGTGTATCGCTCGGGAAATTTATTCCAGCTGCGTCTGATCCCCGTCCTTCAAGTGGAAGACAACCCCCTGCCCTCCGGGCAAATCCGCCATGGCTTCCGTCGGCAGGCCAAGTGCCACGGTGCGAAGCATGCGGGATGTTATTCCATGGGTGATGAGGATGGCAGGGCCCGACAAGGTCGCAAGAAAAGTCTCGCACCGCTGGCGTAACGCAACAAAACCCTCGCCACCTTCGGCCTGCTCGTAGAGCGCCAGAGGTCCATCTACCGTCATTTTCAGATCACCCTTGATTTCAAGGTCGCGACGCAAGCGCCCCTGCCACGCGCCTGCATCAATTTCACAAAGCGCTGCGTCGGTCCGGATCATCGCAGCCCGTGCGGCGAAGATTTCGACAGCGGTATGCACCGCGCGTGTCTGTGGGCTTGAAATGATGTCGACACCGTCCAGATCAACGCCGTCCAATACGCGCCGTTGTGCCTGCGCTTGCGCGATCCCCTTCGTCGTCAGGGGTGAATGCAGTCGCCCCTGCATACGCCCCTCGACATTCCATTCCGTCTCGCCATGGCGCAGGACATAAAGGTCTGGAAATCTCGCCAACATCGCCCCCCCTCAGAAACGAAAGGCGCGCCCTACACGATGATCGCGGGGCGCGCCGAAACTGGTGGGTGATAAGAGATTTGAACTCCTGACATCTTCGATGTGAACGAAGCGCTCTACCACTGAGCTAATCACCCGTTGGCGGGCGGTTTAGCGCTACTCCGCCGCCTCTGCAAGTGGGTCTTTGGGCTCGGCCGGTTTGGGGTCCTTGAGCTTCGCGCGCAGCACGACCAGCTTGCCGTTTGGCGTGTCCTTGGTGCGGGCGATCTTGATCTTGCCCAAAGGGGCCAGCGACAAATTGTTGCCTTCGCGCAGTGCACCAGCCAAAGCCTCCATCGTCGCCTCCAGCGCACGCCGCGCGTCGCCTTTTTTCATGCCGCTATTGGCGACCATGCGGGCGACTATTTCCTTTTTGGTCAATTCCGGCGCATCAACTGCGGGCTTGTCACCTTTTTGCGCCCCCTTGGTGGAGATAACAGACGCCTTCGGCGCAGTCTTTGCCGCGGCCTTGGGCGTGGTGCTTGCCGCGCGCGTCGTGGACCGTTTGGTCTTCTTCGTGCCAGTGGTCTTTGGTGTCGTTGCCATGAGAATGCTCGGTCCCGCAAATGAGTTCTTTCGCGAGTTTTACCAAGTCTGAGTGGTCAATTCCACATGATTGTTTCCGAAGAGGAATTAGTGTGCGCTTTAAACCAGCAGGCGCGAATAGACCAAGAGACCGAATTGCTCCAACGCGCGGGAGATCTTGGGCCAGATCGCCGCCCAGGCCAAGGCGTCCAGCCCTGCCCCCTTGCGCAACGCCGCAATATCCCTTCTTCCGTCAATACCGGCCAGAATTGAAGCAGACGCCTTGGGCAATTCGACGCTGTGGCGTATCCCGTTCAGAGTGACAGGAATGCGGCCTTTCGCGGCAACCGCTTGTGCAAGCGCCGCCGCCCCGACCCCCTTGAGATGCGGCACCGCGCGGTCGGTCTGCCCCGCTCGCGCACAGGCAGCACCGGCGGGCTTGGCGTAGACGACATGAGTTTTGATCGTCCCGTCGAGCTTTTCGGCAAGCGCCATAGCCGCGATATCGTCAAGCCCGTCGGGACGCGGCGTGAACCGGTCCAGCTGGTAAAGATAGGGCTGCGGAACGCCCGCAAGCTGCAACCCTGATGCGGCCAGAGACGCGGCCAACTGCTCGATTGTATAGGGCCGGTCCTGCGAGTGGAGCAGCAGGTCATAAAACCCCGCGTCGCTTTGCTTGTGATCCACCAGATGGGTGTTGCGTTTGAAAGGATGAGACTCCGGCAGCTTCTCGAACACAGCCTTGGCCTGCGTTAATTGCTCTTTGGGTGTCAGCCCTTTCGTCAATTGGCCGAAGGCTTCTTGCAACGGGTAGACCCCCGAGCGGCCATACGGCGCATAGACCATAAGGCCCAGTCCGCCATCAGGGGCCAAGGCTTTCGCAAGTGCGTCAAAGCCTTCTTGAGGATCGGGCAGGTGATGAAGCACGCCGCAGCAGTCTATGTAGTCAAAAGGCCCGTAGTTCGCGGCGTCCAGCAAGCTTCCGGTGATAAAGGTGATGCCACTCAAACCCCGTACCTTTGCCCGTGCTTCCGCAATCTCGCGCGAAGCGGACGACAGGTCGATATAGGTGATTTCATATTTCTTTCCGGCACTTGTCAGCACTTGTGCAAGCTGAACAAGTGCGTCGCCGGTACCACCCCCTGCGACCAGAATGCGGGTTGTGCCGGACCAGTCCCGCAGGCCACCGAACAGATGGTGGTCCAACTCAAGCGGATGCGACGGCGAGCCTGTGATCAGGCGCTTAAGCTCGTCTTTGGGGTCGCGTTCCGGATACGGAAAGGCCTCGTACTGGGTTTTCACGTCGCTCATTGTTCCGGCTCTTTCTGGCAGCTCGGTTTGGATAGTTAGCTGCATATCGTCTTTAAGCACCCGAAATCGACATTATCCATGCCGTTTTCAAAACAGCCCTCCCGAAGACAGCCGCTCAGACTGATGGGAACAGGGAGGCAACCATGAACACGCATTACCGCGATACGCGAAAGATTGATCCGACCAAAGGCACGCATCTTGGGGATGGCAGCCCCAACGACAATGACCGCGTGGAAATCGGCCCCACGGTGCTGTCCTACGAGGAATGGGAAAACGCCGGACTCAGCCTTCCCAACCTTGAGCGCATGCGCGAGTATCGCTGGAAACGTCTGACGCAGCATATCGTGGACCGTGACCTTGGTGGCTTGCTGATGTTCGACCCGCTCAACATCCGCTATGCGACCGACAGCACCAACATGCAGTTGTGGAACACCCACAACCCGTTTCGCGCGGTGCTTCTGTGCGCCGATGGCTACATGGTCATTTGGGACTACAAGAACTCCCCGTTTTTGTCCAAGTTCAACCCGCTGGTGCGCGAGCAGCGCTCCGGCGCGTCTATGTTCTACTTTTCCAACGGCGACATGGTGCAGCAAGCGGCGTCCGGCTTCACCGCCGAAGTCGAGGATTTGATGCGCGAACACGGCGGCAACAAGCGCATCGCCGTCGACAAAATCATGGTGGCGGGCTTACGGGCGCTGGAGGCCCGTGGCTTCGAGGTCCACGAGGGTGAAGAAGTGACGGAGCACGCACGCTCGGTCAAAGGGCCGGACGAGATTTTGGCCATGCGGGCCTCATGCCATTCCTGCGAAGCGGCAATGTATGTCATGGAGGACTACGCCCGCGAATTCGGCCCAACAGGAACGGTCTCCGAGGACGATGTGTGGGCCATACTACACGCCGAAAACATCAAGCGTGGCGGAGAATGGATCGAGACACGACTTCTGGCATCGGGCCCACGCACGAACCCCTGGTTTCAGGAATGCGGCCCGCGGCGCCTCAAAAACAACGAAATACTGGCGTTCGATACCGACCTCGTTGGCCCGTATGGCATCTGCTGTGACATCTCGCGGACGTGGTGGATTGGCGACCAGAAACCCCGCGCCGATATGATCGAGGCGATGAAACACTCGGTCGAGCACATTCAAACGAATATGGAGATGCTCAAACCCGGCGTGTCGATCAACGAATTGTCGGCCAACACCCATGTGCTGCACGACAAATATCAGGCGCAGAAATACGGCTGCCTGATGCACGGCGTAGGATTGTGCGATGAGTGGCCGATGGTGGCCTATCCCGACAAGCATGTGGACGGGGCCTTCGATCACGAACTGAAGGCAGGCATGACCATTTGCGTCGAAGCCTTGGTCGGAGAGGTCGGAGGCGATTTTTCGATCAAGCTCGAAGATCAGGTGCTGATCACGGAGGATGGCTACGAAAACCTCACAAAATATCCATTTGATCCGGCGCTGATGGGTCAAACCTGACACAACCGCTCACCTTGCCGTGACAATTGCGGCGCGGACCTTGTTTGCGCGGCCCCCGGTGGTCATTCCTTGAGGACAGTATTCGATTAGGAGCCTGCCATGGGTATGGAGCGCATCACGTTCACGGGACATTCCGGGGCCGCCTTGGCCGCAAGACTGGATATGCCGGACGGCCCGCATCTGGCGACAGCACTGTTTGCGCACTGCTTCACCTGTTCCAAGGACGTCCCCGCCTCCAAGCGGATCGCGGCCCGGCTGGCTGCGATGGGGATTGCTGTGCTGCGGTTCGACTTCACCGGCTTGGGACATTCCGAGGGTGAATTCGAGAACACGACCTTCAGTTCCAACGTCGATGATCTGATCCTCGCCGCCAAGCATCTTGATAGCCTCGATATGGCCCCCACCCTGCTGATCGGTCACTCTCTGGGCGGCGCAGCAATCCTGAAGGCCGCACCCCGGATTGCATCGGCGAAAGCCGTCGTCACCATCGGCGCTCCGTTTGATCCCAAGCATGTTACCCATAACTTCGCAGACGCGCTTGACACAATCGAAGCTGAAGGCGCGGGCGAGGTTCAGCTTGGCGGGCGTGGCGTGCGGATCGGGCGCGACTTCGTCGAAGACGTCGCCGCCGAAAACCTGGCGGAAGCGATCTCGACCATGCGCAAGTCGCTGCTGGTCCTGCACGCTCCGCTTGACAGCGTCGTCGGCATTGAGAACGCCACCCAGATATTCATACACGCCAAGCATCCGAAAAGCTTCATTACCCTTTGCGGCGCCGATCACCTGATCAGCCGACCAGAAGATGCGGAATACGCGGCAGACGTGATCAGCGCCTGGGCCTCGAAATATCTGGACCTTCGTCCTCCCGCGCCCCCAGTTGGCGCACCCGAAGGCGTGGTGCGGGTGGCGGAGGCAGACCCCGACGGATTCTTGCAAGACATCAATGCCGGCCCGTTGCACCACATCTACGCGGACGAGCCGCTGGCCTATGGCGGCACCAACAAAGGCATGTCACCCTACGGGCTTCTGGCCTCCGGCCTTGGGGCCTGCACCTCCATGACCATTCGCATGTATGCTCGGCGAAAGAAGTGGCCCCTCACGCGCGTCTGGGTCGATGTGACCCACGACGCTATGCATGCTCAAGACGCAGGCGGGCCTTCCAAGATTGACCAATTCAGCCGTGAAATCCATTTGGAGGGTGACTTGGACGACACCCAACGCGCACGGCTATTGGAGATCGCCGACAAATGCCCCGTGCATAAAACGCTGGAAAGCGGGGCAAAGATCAAGACGGTGTTGGCGAAGAATGGCTGACGCATGAAATTCTCGCCCGACTGAAGCGAACAGGTGTTAAATCAAACAACACCCGTGAAAGAAGGACCTGGACCTATGTTTCTGAGATCTTTGACGACAGCGCTTGCTTTGCTGACCGCGTCGGCAGGCGTGGCCGATGCGGGTCCGAAAGGGTGTCCTCCGGGCTTGGCTAAGAAGGACAACGGCTGCCTGCCGCCGGGTCAGGCGAAGAAGTCCAGAGGGTATCACTACAAGGTCGGAGACTATGTAAACCGCGACTATGTCGTCATTCGCGACCGAGGCGCATATGGTATGCCCCCGTTGAACGACGGCGACGCCTATATCCGCGTCGGTGATAACATTTTACGCGTGGACCGGGAAACGCGGCTGGTTCTGGATCTGGTCAGGATCCTCACCAACTAAACGCTCTCAGGTCAAAAGGCAGTGAGACGTCTCTATTCGGCAGCGACCTTCTTATCTGTCTTTTCGGGCAACGGTTTCTTCGCCTGCAACATCGGCTTGAGGTAGTGGCCGGTGTAGGAGCCGTCCACTTCCGCCACCTTCTCCGGTGTTCCGGTGGCGACCACTTGGCCGCCGCCATCACCGCCCTCGGGGCCAATGTCGATGATCCAATCGGCGGTTTTGACTACATCAAGGTTGTGTTCGATCACTATGACCGTGTTGCCTTGGTCAACCAGCTCGTGCAGCACTTCGAGCAGCTTCTTGACGTCCTCGAAATGCAGGCCGGTGGTTGGCTCGTCCAGAATATAGAGCGTGCGGCCCGTGGAGCGTTTGGCCAGTTCTTTCGACAACTTCACCCGTTGCGCCTCGCCGCCTGACAGCGTCGTGGCTTGTTGGCCTACCTTGATATAACCAAGCCCCACCCGCACAAGCGCATCCATCTTCTCGCGGATCGACGGGACAGCCTTGAAGAACTCCTGTGCGTCCTCCACGGTCATTCCAAGCACGTCGGCGATGGATTTGCCCTTGAACTTCACCTCCAACGTCTCGCGGTTGTAGCGTGCGCCCTTGCAGGTTTCGCATTCTACATAGACATCGGGCAGGAAGTGCATCTCGATCTTGATAACGCCATCACCCTGACAGGCTTCGCAGCGCCCGCCTTTGACGTTGAAGCTGAAGCGGCCGGGCTTGTAGCCGCGCGCTTTGGCTTCCGGTAGACCCGCGAACCAGTCGCGGATCGGGGTGAACGCCCCCGTGTAGGTTGCAGGGTTCGAGCGCGGCGTGCGCCCAATCGGGCGTTGGTCGATGTCGATCACCTTGTCGAGATGTTCCAAGCCTTTGATGGTCTCGCAAGGCGCAGGCGTCTGCCGCGCTCCGTTGAGGGTCATAGAGGCGGTTTTGAACAACGTCTCGATAGTCAGCGTCGACTTGCCCCCACCGGAAACCCCCGTGACGCAGACGAACTTGCCCAGCGGGAAATCAACCGTCACGTCTTGCAAGTTGTTGCCCGAGGCCTTCACCACGGTCAGCTTCTTCTTGTTGCCTTTACGGCGGTCAGGGTTGAACGGAATCTCACGTTTGCCGGTCAGATAATCGCCGGTGATCGAGCCGCTGGCAGCAACCTCTGCCGGCGTGCCATGCGCCACAACTTCGCCGCCATGCACACCCGCCCCCGGACCGATGTCGAAGACATAATCCGCCTCGCGAATGGCCTCTTCGTCATGCTCCACGACGATCACAGTATTGCCCTGATCGCGCAGGTTTTTCAGAGTGGCCAACAGGCGGTCATTGTCACGCTGGTGCAAACCGATGGACGGCTCGTCGAGCACATAAAGTACCCCTGTCAGCCCCGACCCGATCTGCGACGCCAGCCGGATGCGCTGGCTTTCACCGCCAGACAAAGTACCAGCGTTGCGCGACAGGGTAAGGTACTCAAGACCCACGTTGTTGAGGAACCCAAGCCGCTCGCAAATTTCTTTCAGGATAGCACGTGCGATCTCGTTTTTCTGATTAGTCAGCGACGCAGGCACGCTTTCGCACCAGTCAAACGCTTCCTTTATCGACATCTCGACCACCTGGCCCACATGCAGCCCAGCGATCTTCACCGCCAAGGCTTCGGCCCGCAAACGGTAGCCGTCGCAGACACCGCATTTGCGGTTGTTCTGGTAACGTTCAAACTCTTCGCGAATCCAGCTGCTGTCCGTTTCGCGGTAGCGGCGTTCCATGTTGGGGATGACGCCTTCAAAACTGCGCGTCACCTGATAGACGCGACCGCCCTCGTCATAACGAAACGGGATTTCATCCTCGCCGGAGCCGTAGAGGAAGACCTGTTGGACATGCGCATCGAGGTTCTTCCAAGCCGTGTTTTTGTCAAACTCGTAATGCTTGGCGATGGCTTCGATGGTTTGCAGGAAGTACGGGCTCTTGCCCTTGCGCCACGGGGCCAAGGCCCCGTCATAGAGCTTCAGCGTCTGGTCAGGCACCACAAGACGTTCGTCAAAGAACAGCTCGACGCCAAGACCGTCACATTCGGGGCAGGCCCCGAAAGGCGCGTTGAACGAGAACAGGCGTGGCTCGATCTCGGGAATCGTGAAACCTGAAACCGGACAGGCAAATTTTTCCGAGAACGTGATCCGTTCCGGCTCGCCCTCTTTGGGCGCGGTTTCCAGAATGGCGATACCGTCGGCGAGGTCGAGCGCCGTGCGAAGCGAATCCGCCAGCCGGGTCTCCAGCCCTTCGCGCACCACGATGCGGTCCACGACCACGTCGATGTCGTGGCGGAATTTCTTGTCCAGGGTCGGCGCGTCCTCCAACTCGTAGAACTCGCCGTTGACCTTGACGCGTTGGAAACCCTGCTTGGCCAACTCCATGAATTCCTTGCGGTATTCACCTTTTCGGTCACGGATGATCGGGGCCAGCAAATAACCGCGCGTCCCCTCCTCCATCGCCATGATGCGGTCGACCATGTCCTGCACCTGCTGCGCCTCGATGGGCTTGCCGGTGGCGGGGGAATACGGCGTGCCAACACGTGCGAACAGCAAGCGCATATAGTCGTAGATTTCGGTGACCGTGCCGACTGTCGAGCGCGGATTCTTCGATGTGGTCTTTTGCTCGATGGAAATCGCAGGCGACAGACCGGAGATGTGATCCACATCAGGCTTTTGCATCATATCAAGGAACTGGCGCGCATAGGCAGACAACGACTCCACATAGCGGCGCTGTCCCTCGGCATATATCGTATCAAACGCCAGCGAGGATTTTCCCGACCCCGACAAGCCAGTGATCACCACCAATTGGTCGCGCGGAATGTCCACGTCGATGTTCTTCAGATTATGTTCGCGCGCGCCGCGCACTTCGATTTTCTTAAGCTCGGCCATGGTCCACCCGGATACGTTTCGCCACACATAAGGCGTCTGGGGCGAGGTTCCAACGGGTTATCAGAACATTAACGGAACATCTACCGATTTATTTAATTCTGGCGCGCAAGAGCGCAGTCAATACGATGCCAAGAATGCAAATCATCGACATCAACAGACAAACGCCGCCCAAGCCTGCTTGATCGAAAACGAGCACGAATATCGGGGTGCCGGTCGTCGTGCCCACATTTCCCAACTGCGCGATGCCGCCAGTGGCCCGCGCACGATCCGTGGCGTCATAGTTGAAGTGAGGGATCGCCGCAAACGAGGCAGCGGGGATCAGTGCCATGACGAAGAACAAGACGAATAATGGCCAGATGGCAGGGCTTGCGAAGTAGACGATGGCACTTGCTACGATGGTCATGACAAAACCCGCAATTACCAGCCGGTCGGGTGCGAGGCGTTTGCCGAGGAAGCCTCCGAGCAAGGTGCCGACGATACTGATCAACGGCAAGGCGGTGATAACCCAAACCGGCAGCGCCAGCGCGACCGGAAGCACGGCAAGCAGCGCGATATAGAGGCTGGTGTACCAGACAAAGCCGCCGCCCGGGATCAACAGACGCGGCGTCGTGTAGATGATGCGATGCTCCGCCCAATATGAAACAGGGACCGGGCGGGAAATGCGTCCCTTGGGAAGTAACGGGAACAATAAGGCGGCCATTACCAGCATACCGCCGCCATGCGCCAGAAAGACCGCTTTCAGCCCGCCCATCGACAGGAGCCACGGCAAAAGCGCAGCGGTGATCGCGATGGAGATGCCGAAAAAGGTGGCCCAGATGCCCATGACCACAGGGCGATCCTTGTCCGACGCAATACTCGCCATAAGTGTCGGCACGGCCACAACGATGGCGAGATGCGAAACTCCCTCGGCGGCGCGAAGCAATGCGAAGACCGAAATGTGGGGCAGTGTCGCTTCGATCAACGACAGCAAACCGCCTGCCACCAAGGCCCCTGTCAACGCCCGCGCGATCCCGACCCGTGCGACAACCGCCCCTGCCACAGCACCAAGCGCGATGCCGACCATGCCGACGATCGAAATCAAAACCGGCACCAATGCCCCGCCTTCCGGGTAGGCATCCCGCAAAAGCGGAAGGGTCAACGTCAGCTTGCCGAATTGCGCCGCAGCAAAAAGCCCTGCGACCAGCAGGGCAAAAACGAGGAGCCAGTTTGTTTTTTGAAGTGCCATGTCTGCCTTCTGCGCCTCAGAGCCGCCACGGTCAATGCGCATGAATGCACAATAGGGACGCCGTTGAGGCACCGCTCAACTATGCCGACAATGTTGATGCTTGGTTGGCCTGCGCGCTTAGAAGTGAATCGCGCGCCCGTAGGCGTCCAGAACGGATTCGTGCATCATTTCGGACAGCGTGGGATGCGGGAAAACCGTATTCATCAGGTCTTCCTCAGTCGTCTCCAGCGTGCGCCCTACAACATATCCCTGGATCAGTTCCGTCACCTCGGCACCGATCATATGCGCACCCAGCAACTCTCCGGTTTTCTCGTCGAAGACGGTTTTCACCATCCCCTCCGGCTCTCCAAGAGCGATGGCCTTGCCGTTGCCGATGAAGGGAAAGCGCCCGACTTTGATCTTGTAGCCAAGCTCTTTGGCTTTCGCCTCGGTGAAGCCGACAGACGCGACCTGCGGGTGGCAATAGGTGCAGCCCGCGATGCTTTCCGGTCGCACCGGATGCACGTCATTCTTGCCCGCGATCAGTTCGGCCACCATCACACCTTCATGCGAGGCCTTGTGCGCGAGCCAAGGTGCGCCAGCAATGTCACCAATCGCAAACAGCCCGTCGACGCCGGTGCGACAGTATTCGTCGACGACCACATGCGTGCGGTCGATCTTTACGCCAAGCTCTTCCAAGCCAAGGTTTTCGACATTGCCCACAATGCCAACGGCGGAAATCACCGTGTCGAACTCGAGCTTTTCGACCTTGCCCTTCGCCTCGATATGCGCGGTCACCTTGCCCTTGCCGCGGTCAAGCTGTTTGACCATCGTTTTCTCAAGGATCTTCATTCCCTGCTTCTCGAATTGCTTCTTCGCAAATTTCGAGATTTCCTCGTCCTCGACCGGCAATATCCGGTCCATGACTTCCACCACCGTGGTGTCACAACCCAGCGTGTTGTAGAAGCTGGCGAACTCGATCCCGATGGCGCCTGAACCGATCACCAGCAGTTTCTTGGGCATACGCTTGGGTGTCAGCGCGTGCTTGTACGTCCAGACCAAGTCGCCGTCCGCCTCCAAGCCGGGCAATTCGCGGGCGCGGGCACCGGTGGCCAGCACGATGTTCTTGGCGGTCAGCTCTTCCGTGCCCTTGTCGGTTTTTACCGACACCTTGCCCTTGGCGGGCAATGTCGCCTCGCCCATGATCGTGGTGATCTTGTTCTTCTTCATCAGATGCCCAATCCCGCTGGACAACTGCCCAGCCACGCCGCGCGAGCGCTTGACCACGGCGTCCAGATCGTAGCTGATCTTTTCCGCCTTCAATCCGAAATCCTTGGCGCGCTCCATCAAATGGAATACCTCGGACGAGCGCAACATGGCCTTGGTCGGGATGCAGCCCCAGTTCAGGCAGATGCCGCCCATATGCTCGCGTTCGACAATGACCACGTTCAGGCCAAGCTGCGCCGCCCGGATTGCTGCCACGTAGCCTCCCGGCCCCGCACCGATGACGATCAGATCGAAGGATTTAGCAGCCATGTCTATAACTCCCGCAAGCGCGTAAAATAGTTTAAAGCTAAATTAGTTTTTACCAGTTGGTAACGCAACGCGATATTTACCTCCCGCACTTTGGGGTCTCAGCGGCGCCGCGCCTCGAATTGTTCTAGCGCTTGCGCCAACAGCGCCCCTACCCGGCGCGTTCCCTTGCGGGAAAGGTGAAACCCGTCGAAGGCGAAATGGCTGCGGTTTTCGGGATTGATCGCGGGTCTGGTGCGCAAAAACTCCACATTGCGAAGCGACGCGGCAAGCCGTCGCTGACGTTCGCTCAATTGCAGGACAACCTGCTCGCAGCGCGAAAACAGGTTCGGCCGGACATTACCCTCGTAATAGGCGAGGAGCAGCACCCGCGGCCCGTCGCGGCGGATGCGGTCCACAAGGTCGGGCAGGATACCAGTTTTGGCATCCTTCGAGATCAGCCGGTCCAGCACCGCGTCACAACGCGTGCAGCCGCATTTTGCCAACAGGTCGTTTGCGCCCCCGTTGACGATCACCCAGTTCCAATTCCCTTTCGAGTATTGGGCGGGAATGACATCGCGCTCATTGTCCACATTGCCCGTCAGGTAAAGTTTGGCACCGGACTCCGCGCGGTTCTCGACATTCCGATTCAGGCGTTTTGCCAACACCTGTGGAATGGAAGCGCCCCTGAAGCTTTGCCACTCCAGCATGCTGTCACCAATCACCAGAATGTCGTCGCGAGGGTCGGCGACGGCGGGTGACAACGCGGCAAAAGACAGACACGCCGCCAACAAAGTCCGGCGAAAAGCTGAGAGTGTCACGCGGACAGGACTCCTAACCAGCGGCTTTAAGGGCTTGGACGGTCGTTCCGTAGCCCCCTTGCTCCATGTAGGTGCTTTCCGGCTGAGTCGTGCGGCGGTTGAGCGCCTCGTTGCGATACGGAAAACGCCCGAACTGGCGGATGACCTGTCTATGTGCTTTGGCATGAAGCAGGTTGTTCGCCCCCGTTTTCTCCATTCGGGTCAGGAACAGGCGAACGCAGCGCTCCTGATCGCTGACACTTTCGGAGTGCATCAGCGGAAGGTAGAAGAACTGGCGTGCCGGCTCGTCAATCTTAAGGTCCCAATCTTTGCTGATCGCGGTCTTGGCAACGGCGAGCGCCAACTTGTCCGACGCAAAGGCTTTCCCCGTGTCACGGAACATATTTCGCGGGAACTGGTCAGTGAGGATGATATAGGCCAACGCACCACTGGGATAGGTCATCCACATCGAAAGCCCACCCCCCATCGCACGCTCCCACAACGGCTCGAAACGCTCGCGGATTTTGGCGTCCAGCCCGCTCCCTCCGGTATACCAATCGGATGGTTTCAACTCGTCCAGCCAGAATGCAAGGACGTCCTCAGCTGTAGACATGGCACTTCCTCCCGTGTCGCAGCCCCCCAAGCGTTAACAAAAGGTTACAACACGCGGCTACAACCGCAAGCACTTTTCCAGACACTGATTAACATGAGGTCTATGAGGCAACATCCTCGGACGCCTCGGCAATCTCTTCGGCGGCTTCCACATACACTTCCTGCGCAATCTCCGCGATGTACGGCGTCGAGCCGGGACCGACCGCCGCGTATGGCACGGCCTCGTACTCGTCCTCTTCGGCGTAGGCCGATTGGCGTCGGGTCATCCGGTATGCGGCGTATATCGCAGTAGCCGCCATGGTCGCCACGATGATCAGCCAGAACCCTTGCGGCCCGAATTGCGTCATCAACCAGCCCGTCAGAACCGGACCGGCAATGGCACCCAAACCGTTGACGAACAGCAGACCGCCGGAAGCCCCGGCCATGTCTTCGACATCAAGATAGTCATTGGTATAGGCGATCAGCAGCGCATAAAGCGGATTGGTCATGCCGCCGATGATAAAGGCGCACACCAGCGAAACAGGGAAATAGGTGCCGTAAAGCCAAGCTACGAATGCAGCGACGGATGCGATTGCCGAGACCGTCAGAATTAGCACACGTCGATCCATCCGGTCGGATATCCACCCGATCGGGTATTGCAAAACCATGGCGCCGACAAAGATCGCGGAGACGAAGACCGAAATCTGCGCCACGCTCAGCCCGGCTTCGGAGCCATAAACCGCCGACATCCCGAACTGCGCAGAAAAAACGCCCCCCAGCAGCAGCATACCAACGACGCCGAGCGGGGAGATCTTGTAGAGATCCGCAAAGCTCAATTGGCGGGTCGCCCCAAAGGCGGGTGTGGGTGACACTGACAGCAAAATCGGGGCGAAGGAAATCGACACCAGCACCGACGGGATGATGAACAGGATGAACCCGCCCGGGTCCGCGACGTTGAGCAAGCCTTGCGCAGTGACGATGCCCACCATCTGGACGATCATATAGAGCGACAGCGCCTGCCCGCGGGTTTCATTGGTAGCGGAATTGTTGAGCCAGCTTTCGGCCGTCACGTAAACGCCCGAGAAACTGAAACCGATGATCACGCGCAAGATGACCCACGCAATAGGATCGGTGACAGCCGGATAGAGTATCAACGCGGCCGAAATGAAAGAGCCGAGCGCCGCAAATACGCGGACATGCCCGACGCGCTGGATAAAGCCCGGTGCCAAACGTGAGCCGCCCAGAAAGCCGAGGAAGTAGCCGGACGTGATCAGCGATAGCTCGTAGGTCGAGAAGCCCTCGATGCCGCCGCGCACACCCATAAGGGAGCCTTGAAGGCCGTTGCCGACCATCAGGAACATCATTCCAAGCAACAGGGCCCAAGAGGACTTCAGGACGTCAAACATTTTGCATTCCAAACCTTGAGCTATCGGCGACACACCTGCGCAGACCTAATTCATTCGGGCGGGCTATAGTTGCCTGCGTCCGACGCCACAAGGACAACCTGCGTCACTCTTCAGGGCAGCAGCAGCGAGGAGTCTCCGTAGGAGAAAAACCGATAGTCACTATCAATGGCATGAGTGTAGATTTCGCGCACCCGCTGCTGGCCCATCAGCGCCGAAACAAGCATCATCAGGGTGGACTTGGGCAGATGAAAATTCGTCATCAAGGCGTCGGTGATTTTGAATTCGAAACCGGGATAGATGAAGATGTCTGTCTCCCCTTCCCATGGCGCTATTTCCCCCTGCGCTGACGCGGCGCTTTCGATCAGTCGCAGCGCGGTGGTGCCGACCGGAACAACGCGGCGGCCTTGCTCCTTGGCGGCTTTGATCTGTGATGCGGCTTCCTGCGAGACCTGCCCCCATTCGGCATGCATCTTGTGGGTTTTCACGTCGTCCACCTTGACCGGCAAAAACGTGCCTGCGCCGACATGCAGAGTTACATGCGCGAACTGAACACCCTTGGCCTTCAGTTTATCAAGCAGAGGCTCGTCGAAATGCAGGGAAGCCGTCGGGGCTGCGACCGCCCCCGTGGTCTTGGCGAAAACTGTCTGGTAGTCGGTCTTGTCCTGCTCATCCGCTGCCCGTTTCGCTGCAATATAGGGCGGCAAAGGCATCTGCCCCGCCTCGGCCAGAGCGTCGTCAAAGGCCTTGCCCTGACGGTTGAACGAAAGCACAGCCTGCCCGTCATCACGCGACAGCAAACTCGCCTCCAGCCCCGCGGCAAATGTGATCGCTTCACCATCGCGCACCTTCCGAAGAGGTTTGACCAGCGCGCGCCAAGTGCCGTCGGGCGTAGGTGACAGCAACGTGACCTCAATCTTCGAGACGTTCCCATCCCGTTCGCGGTGGCCGAACAGGCGTGCCGGAATGACCTTGGTGTCGTTCAACACCAGCAGGTCCCCATCTTGCAACAGGTCGGGCAAGTCGGTGACTGTCCGGTCGTCAATTTTCGTAGGCGAGGCGACCAGTAGCCTCGACGCGCTACGTGGCACGGCCGGGCGGGTGGCGATCAGCCGCTCTGGCAGATCGAAGTCAAAATCACTCAATTTCATGAATTTATCTCAGTTTCTCAATTCAGGCGGCGGCTGCCGGAAGATTTCGCGGAAGATACCCGGCGTCAACACCGAGAGCGGATTGACCCCCACCTTTGGTTCGTCGGCGGAGCCGCGCAGCGTGTAGTTGAACCCAAACAGCCCCTCGCCTTTTCTGGGCGAGAACAGGGCTCCGAACAGCCCGTTCACCGCATAGATCGGAGAAACCACACCGCGCATATCCATGCGGCGCGTTCCGGTGTTGTAGACCCCGTCCATGGTGATCCCCATTGACGGCCCAACCGCCGACGACCGCCGAAGGTTGACCCCACCCGGCGTTAGCAGGAACCGGGCTTCGGTCGTCGTGAACAGAATGCCGTCGCCGCTGAGTTGCTCCAGCAGCCCGATGACGCTGATCGCCGACAGCAGGTCCGCGAGTGCGGGCGCTTTCTTGACGCGTGTGTTCGAGATATTCAGTGCCCCCTCGAACTGGCCCGGTTGTCCGTTCGGCTGCAAGGTCAGCGTCATGTCCCCGCCTCTGGCATTGCGGAAAATGCCTGAGGCGGCGATTACCCCACCGCCATTGTCGGACTTGATGCGAACGGCTGGCCCCCGCTGCGTCGGGATTACCACGCCCGAGACCGGCGCGCTGCCGTTCAGCCGGGCTTTGAAACTGCCGTCGAGACCCCTGTCATTGCGAAACCGCCCTTGAAAGCCATCCAGCGAAATCGTGTCGGTGACGACCAAACGGTCCAGAGCAAGCTCCAGAGGTGGACCGCCAGTGCCGCCGCCACCTGTCGTCACACCAAACTTGCGGATGTCGATGGTGCCGCCACGAATGACGATCTGTGGCGGCTGGTTCGCCCCGCGACCGACGACCTCAACTCGGGAATTCAGACGCCCGGCGACTTTCAAGGGCGCGAAAATCGCTCGATCCAAACCGCCACCACCCGGCTTCAACGAGACGCTGCCTTGCGCGTCAAGCCCACTTGCCGCGATACGAATGTCGTCAACGCTTGGGGTGTCGGCCAGCGTCAAGGCTAACGACAGGCTTCCGCTCGCAGCATTTGGCTTCGTCCAGCTCAAGGCCGGTATCGTTAGCCCGACACCCCGAAGGTCGGATGTCAAAGCGACCTTGGGAGCTTGTCCCTTAGCCAGTTGCACGTTGATATCGGCAACGCCTGTCCCCGAAACGCTGCCTTTCGGCAGCCCTACATTGAACGCATCCAGCATACGGGACGACAGCTCAATCGTTCCTGTGACGTTGCTGGTCTTCCCTGTGTCCGGTCCGATGTCTCGCGACCACAAGATATCTATCGGCACATTGTCGATCGTGCCTTTGCCGCCAATCGAGAGTTTTCCGTCACCGGCGGTGACTTCCATGAGGTCCGATCGCAAGGTGCGATCTTTGATCAATGTGGTCGATTCCACCTCGCGCACCTTGGCAGACACCTCGTAGCCCACATCCTGGATTTCCACCTTTTTGGCAAGCGGCACCGTCAAGCGTGTCTTTATCGCCGCCGTGCCGGTAACTACGTTCGGTGTCAATTCTGACTTCGTCAGGAATTCAAACGGTTTCTCATCCAGCAACACCAGCGCGGCAGAAAGCGGCCCGTCCAGTTCAAGATCGAATACCGCAGTCGCGGGGGTGGCGGTCATGTCCTGTATCTGCATGACCGACCCGCTCGCCTGCAGCGATCCTGTTTCCAGCGCCGAGATAACACCCGACCTGAGTGCGAGGTTGAAGCTTTTACCCGAGATCGACGCATAGCCGTACGCTTGCTCGACAGGTGGAAGTGTTTTCAGGAACTTCACTCTGGCATCTGAAATATCGAAGCTGACGGCCGCTTCCGGTGCTGTTTCCGGACGGACCCGCAGGGATGCATGGGCGTTCTTGACCTGCCCGTCCTCGATATTCTCGATCAACCATGCTCTGGTTTTTTCGACCGCGTTTTCCGGCCATAGGGCCATCAGGCGAACGTGGTCGATCTCTTCAATCGCCGCATCCATCGACACCGCCCAGCCTTGTGGCAGGGCATCGACGCTCCCCTTTGCCAGAAGTTCGGCGCCTTCATTGCGCAAGACCAGTTGGCCTACGTCCAGCTCAAGTTCGGTCGGGCGATACCGCAGATCCAAAGCACCGCTCGCAAAGGTCACAGGTGCTTCGAACATGCCTTCAGGGGCCAAGCGCACGTCAGTAAAGCGAAACTGTCCAAGCAGCGTCTGAGGAATACCGGCGACGAAATCCATCAGGTCGGCATGGCCCGTCGCGTTCAATCTCAGTTGTGGCGAATCCAGCGCTATCTGGTCAAAGATCAAGCGTCCTGTGGCAGCCTCGTAGCGCAGGTAGCTTTTGGCGGAGTTGAACGTCACAGGCTTCGCCTGTTCATTCGGGCGCAACGCGCCTTTTGCCAGATCCAGCGTACCCGCGAGGCCCACAACCTGCCCCGCGCCGTCTATTTCTGCGGTCAACGCTCCCGAAGCCGGTGCATCAAGCACACTCAGGAAGTTCAACGCCGCGACCTGGGCGGCCAGATCCCGCGCCCTGAGATTGTCGAACTTGCCAACCAACCGGGCACCTTCGCCGCCCTTGCCCTTGTCGGCAGCAAAGAAAAGCCGCGCCGGCGGGCCGCTTGGTTGATCCAGGTCGAACGAGATATTCAACGCGATCACGTTGGTCGCATTGGTCAACTTCAGAGCACCTTGCTCGACAATGGTGACATCGCCTGTGCGATCGTCCGACAAACGTATGGTCAGGGATTCGGCGCTGACTTCCTCCAACTCCACCATCCAAGGCGCTTCCAGCCAGTCGTCAATCTGCTCCATAACCTCGGCCATCGAACCTGCCTCGACCTGCGCGCCGCCAAGCTGGGCACCAAATGCCAGTTCAATCTGTCCACGTTCGTCGCGGTTCAGTTCCAGAATTGCGCCCTGAAGCTCGACCGTCTCCAGCTTCACCCGCCCCATCAGCAACTCGGACGTGTCGAGCTTGCTGCGCAGACTCGGCAGTACAAGGATAGGAGCGCCATCCTCGTTGAACACCTCGACCCCTGCGAAATCGACGGTAGGTCGATAGGCCTCGTCACGCAGCCCCACAGATATCGAAGAGAGCTGCACTGTTTCTCCGACGAGTTCCGCGTTCAAGCGCTCCTCGACCCGCTCAACTGCCCACTGCGGCAACTCAATGCTGCGCCCCATGACGGACAGCAAGGCAATAATGGCGAGAAAGAAAACGAACGTAACAAGCGTTCCCACCACCGACGCGGCAAGAACGCCCGCCCCGCGCTTGCGGTGACGTCGCTTCACAGGCTTGGGCTGCGGGTCGTCCTTCCCCTCATCGGTCGGCGCTTCGACCACGGGTTCGGCGTCTATCTGCGTGGCGTCTTCTGCCATGCCACCTCGTTTGGCGTGCACATGCACGCAGTTGCGAATGGAGCTTTAACTTTACATATAGCGCTCTACTCTTGGGCACACTTCAAATCTACATCACAAGGAACCGCTGTCATGATACAAGTTGGCGATATGGCCCCCGATTTCACCCTGCCGCGCGATGGCGGTGACACTGTCACACTTTCCGCGCTGCGACCTTCCAAAGTGGTTTTGTATTTCTACCCCAAGGACGACACGTCGGGCTGCACTAAACAGGCCATCGCGTTCACCGAGCAATTGCAAGACTTCAGGGACGAGGGCTGCGAGGTTATCGGGGTCTCAAAGGACACCGTCGCAAAGCATGATAAGTTCCGCACCAAGCACGAATTGGGCATCATACTGGCGTCCGACGCGGAAAGCGATGTTTGCGAGCAGTACGGCGTTTGGAAGGAAAAGAGCATGTATGGCAAGACCTACATGGGCATCGAACGCTCAACATTCCTGATCGGAAGCGACGGCAAACTCTTGCAAGAATGGCGCAAGGTCCGGGTGCCCGGCCATGTCGACGCGGTTCTGGAAGCGGTCCGATCCGAATAACACCGAAGGTTGAGCGCCCCTGTTTTCCGGATAAACTAAAGTTGCCCATTTGCGCGGAGAAGTCGGCAAATGCCGAGTTGCCCCTTGCTAGTTGCCTGACGCTCAGGCCACGAACCACTCACTGCCCCCGCGAAATCGGCGAAATATCGCCAAAAAAGCGCTGTTCTGTAGCAGGTTGTCACAGGAGCGGCCTTAAATGTTGCGCCATATGTTCTCAGTGTTTAAGCAGCCGAGAGTTGACCGCTAGGTGGGGACCCTTGGTTGACGCAGATATCTGGGGAAGACGGGATATGGACACGTGAAGACACGCCTTTTCAGCGCTTTAGATCACGCGGTTGAACGCAGACTGCCGGAGCAACGCCTGTTTCTGAAATCGGAAGAAGGAACCCGTTTCATCCGCCTGCGGCCGACCATGCAAGCAGGAATCATTCTGGGTGCTGCCACGATTGCCTGTTGGACGTTTGTGGTAACAGCAATTTTCCTCATGGATACGATCAGCTCCGGCAATGCTCGTGAGCAGGCGCAGCGCGAACGCGCTATTTACGAGGCGCGCCTCAACGCTTTATCGAACGAGCGCGACGACCGTGCCGTCGAAGCCGCAGCCGCCCATGACCGCTTCTACGTTGCGCTGGAACAAATCTCCGAGATGCAGTCCGCCCTGCTCGCGTCCGAAGATCGCCGCAACGAGTTGGAAACCGGTATCGAGGTGATCCAAACCACCCTTCGCAAGACCATGAAAGATCGTGACGCAGCGCGCAGGGAAACCGAAGTTCTGACCGCGCAGCTGAACGCCGAAGACAACCCAGACAGCCCGTTGCTGGCGCGCGCCAAGACCGTTGATGGGTCCGTGTCGTTCCTGACCTCCGCACTGGAAGAGACCGCAGCTGAGCGTGACCAGATCGCGAAAGACGCGCAAGCCGCCATCGACACCGCCGAAGAACTGCGCTTCACGCTCAAGATGAATGAAGATCGCAACGAGCAGATCTTCTCGCGTCTCGAAGAAGCCGTAACCGTTTCGCTCGAACCGCTGGACAAAATGTTCCGCGCGGCAGGCATGCCCACCGAGAGTATCCTGCGTGAAGTGCGTCGCGGCTATTCCGGTCAGGGCGGCCCCCTGTTGCCCGCTACGATGTCGACCTCGGGCGGTGGCACGATCACCGACCAGACCTCCACCCGCGCAAATCGTCTGCTGAAAGAGCTGGACCGGATCAACCTGTTCCGCATCGCCGCCGACAAATCGCCTGTCGCCATGCCTGTGAAAGCTGCGTTCCGGTTCACATCGCCATTCGGCTATCGCCGCGATCCAAAGGGGGCGGGCCGCCGCATGCATGCAGGCGTGGACTTCGCCGGATCGCGCGGCACGGCGATCTACGCAACCGCAGATGGCATCGTCACACATGCAGGATGGCAGTCGGGCTACGGTAAACTGGTAAAGATCAAGCACGCCTTTGGTATTGAAACCCGCTATGCCCATAACTCGAATATTCGTGTAAAAGTTGGTCAAAGGGTATCGCGTGGGGACCGTATCAGTGATATGGGAGCCACTGGCCGTGTCACCGGCACCCATCTTCACTATGAGGTCCGTCTGAACGGAACTCCGGTCAACCCGATGACCTATATCAAGGCAGGACGCGATGTTTTCTAAAAGCAAAATCAACGACCCAAGTGCAAAACCGTCTGAGGATAGCTCTGCACCTACAAAGCCCGCACCGACTTCTTCCAGCAGCGCGGCCCCGAAGTCCGACTTCACCGCGTCCGCGCCACGCCCGAAAGCGCCGCCGTCAACGCTGTCCACTGATCTGACGATCACTGGCAACCTAAAGACGACAGGCGATATTCAGGTCGAAGGCAATGTGGAGGGCGACATTCGCGCTCACCTGCTGACCGTCGGCGAAACCGCCGTCATCAAGGGTGAAATCGTCGCTGACGATATCGTTGTGAACGGTCGCGTGATCGGTCGCGTTCGCGGTCTCAAAGTGCGTCTGACATCCACGGCACGTGTCGAGGGTGACATTATCCACAAGACCATCGCCATTGAGAGCGGCGCTCATTTCGAGGGGTCCGTTCAACGTCAGGACGATCCACTGAACACGGGTGCCAAGAAGGCAGATACGCCTGCGACACCATCCCCCTCCCCTGCTGCTGCGCAAACCGATCCCTCCAAAGCATAGCAGAGCATGGATGCTATGACGTCCTTGGGCCCAAACCATCCAAGGACGCTGCCTCTTTGCAAACCCGAAAACCGCATCTACCTGTTGATTGCGGCTATTCTTGCGTCGTCGCTCGGGTTCATCGACGGCTCCATTGTTGCTATCGCTTTGCCCGCCATGCGCATGTCCCTTGGCGCCACCTTGGTGGAAGCTCAATGGGTATCGAACGCCTACATGCTGACCCTCAGCGCCCTCATCCTTGTTGGGGGCGCAGCCGGGGACAGGTTCGGGTTGGCGCGTGTTTTCGGTGGAGGCATCGCGCTTTTCGTTATTGCTTCGATGGCCTGCGCTTTTGCAGCGACGCCGGAATTCCTGATCGGCGCACGGGCGGTTCAGGGGTTGGGTGCCGCATTTATGGTGCCAGGGTCACTGGCGCTCATCAGCCGCGCCTACCCGCAACATGAGCGCGCAAAAGCAATCGGCACATGGGCCGCCGCTGCTGCCGTTACATCGGCTCTTGGACCGATCATCGGCGGGCTGGCCCTGACTTTTGGCGGGGCCGACGTCTGGCGATGGATTTTTGCGGTGAATCTGCCCTTGGGGCTGCTGGCACTCTACTTTCTGTTCGCAAAGGTGGAACAAGACCCCAGTCAAGCCGAACGCGGTCTCGACATCCCCGGCGCGCTAACTGCGGTTGTCGGACTTGGGCTGATAGCTTGGTCCGTGAGCGGCGCGGAACATGGCGACACGATCGATAGCTCCGCCGTCGCTATATTCCTCCTCGGGCTGGCGGTCATCACGCTCTTCATTCGGATCGAAGCGAAAAGCCCGTATCCAATGATGCCCTTGTCATTGTTCCAGAACCCGGGTTTTTCTGTCGCCAACGCCGCCGCGTTCGGCATCTATTTCGCGTTCTCCGCAATCCTGATGTATTTGCCGATGCTGGTAATCGGCGCGTGGGGCGAATCCGAAATCACGACCTCTGCGGCTTATGCGCCCCTGTCGGTGTTTATCGCTTTGCTTTCCAGATATTCCGGCAAACTGGCTGCTCGGATAGGGCCGATGCCATTGCTCGTAGGCGGCTCTTTGGTGCTTGCAACTGGCTACGCCACCTTGGCGCTCGTCATTCCGACACAGAATTTTTGGGGTGCCATTCTGCCGGCAATGTGCTTGCAGGGCGTGGGAATGGGCCTTGTGGTCGCGCCACTGTCCGCCGCGGTTATGGACTCGGTTCCTTCTCATGCGACCGGCACGGCATCGGGGATCAACAACGCCGTTGTCCGTATGTCGGGTTTGCTTGCCGTCGCCGTAATGGGAAGCGTGGTCGCCATCGGCTACGGAGCGGCACAGGGGCCGGCCTCGTTCGGAGAAATCATGCGCGACCCGGGCCACCTGGCAGCAAGCAACGCAGCCTTTATCAGAGTCGCGTGGGGTGCCTCTGCAATCTGTCTGATCTCCGCGGCGTTGGCAGCCTTTGCTCTACGCCCGAAAATGCGCGCCTAGTCGTCCGCCTGCGCCTCGGCGCGGGACTTGCCCGATACGTCCATGGCCAGTGTCGCCCCCATGAAGCCATCCAAGTCGCCGTCCAAAACGCCCTTGGTGTCGGAGGTCTCATAGCTGGTGCGCAGATCCTTGACCATCTGGTAGGGCTGCAACACATATGAGCGGATCTGGTTGCCCCAGCCTGCATCCCCCTTGTTCTCGTGCGCCTCGTTGATGGCTGCGTTGCGGCGATCCAACTCCATTTGATACAAGCGGGACTTCAGGGCCTTCATCGCAATGTCACGGTTCTGGTGCTGCGACTTTTCCGACGAGGTGACGACGATACCAGTCGGCTCGTGCGTGATCCGAACGGCCGAGTCGGTCGTGTTGACATGCTGTCCGCCCGCCCCTGACGAGCGATAGGTGTCGATCCGAATATCCGACGGGTTCACTTCGATGTCGATATTGTCATCCACGACCGGGTACACCCAAACCGAGCAAAACGACGTGTGCCGCTTAGCAGCGCTGTCGTAGGGCGAGATACGCACAAGCCGGTGCACGCCGCTCTCGGACTTGAGCCAGCCATAGGCGTTGTGGCCACTGATCTTGTAAGCTGCCGACTTGATCCCGGCCTCGTCGCCTGGAGACATGGACTGTAGCTCAACCTTGTAGCCACGCTTCTCGGCCCAGCGGGTATACATCCGCGCCAGCATGGAGGCCCAGTCGCAACTCTCGGTGCCACCCGCGCCTGCGTTGATTTCCAGAAACGTGTCGTTTGCGTCAGCTTCGCCGTTCAGCAGCGCTTCCAATTCAGCAGCCGCCACGCGGTCTTTCAGCGCAACCAATGCCGCCTCGGCTTCGGCGACGACGTCTGCGTCATCCTCCATCTCGCCCAACTCGATCAACTCAACGCTGTCGTCGAGTTCCTGCTTCATCGCGGTATAGCTGTCGATGGAATCCACCAGCGTCTGGCGGTCACGCATCAGCTTTTGTGCCGCTTCGGGGTCGTCCCACAGGTTGGGGTCTTCCACCCGCGCGTTGAACTCTTCCAGCCGGTAGGGCGCAGTTTCCCAGTCCATCCGTTGGCGCAGCAATGCCAGAGATTTCTCGATAGCATCCACGTTGTTCTGGGCGTCCGCGCGCATAGGGAAAGTCCTGCAAATTCGAATAGATCAACGTGATATGCCACAGCCCGCCGCCGCGCAAGCAGGCTTCATCTTGGCACAAATATTCCCGCCGGAGGCGCAGCTATCGTCAGTACAACCCGCCAGCACTCAAAGTACCGAAGTTGGCGCGTTTGGGGATCACCGCCTTCTTGCCGGTCGATGTCGTCACTTCGCGGACTGCCGTCACGTCGTCGTCCCCCCGCGAAAACAAATTGAGGTTTGATCCCATCGCAAAGCCACCATCGATGATCGCCCCCAGCCCGTAAGCAGGCTCCTCGCCGTCGCGGAAATACTCGGTGACGACATGGTCGCCGCTCGCATTGGCAGGCAGCACTGCACCGGTGAAACGGTCGATATTGACGAAGTAACCGCCCGGCGGCACCTCGAATTCGCCACCGCCATATTTGGCCGTCGCCTCTTTCATAAACCGGTTGAACACCGGCCCACACATGCCACCCCCGCCTGCACCGCGACCAAGACCGCGTGGGCGGTCATAGCCGATGTAACAGCCGGCCACGATGTTGGAGGTGAAGCCCACAAACCACACGTCTTTCGCGTCGTTGGTGGTGCCAGTCTTGCCCGCGGTCGGCACACTCAGGTTCACCGTCTTTCGCGCCGTTCCGCGTTGAACGACGCCCTGCATCATCGACGTCAGTTGATAGGCGGTGATTGCGTCCATCACCCGCTCCCGGCTTGCCTTGATCGTGGGGGCAAAATCCGGCTCCAGAGAAGCGAGCTGGCAGTCCTCGCACTCGCGCTTGTCATGCCGATAAACTGTGCGACCCCAACGGTCCTGCACACGGTCGACCAGTGTGGGCTCCACCCTCTCGCCGCCATTGGCGAACATGGCATAGGCCGTCACCATTTTCATTAGCGTCGTTTCCTGCGCGCCTAGCGCGTTGGACAAAAACGGGTTCATGTCATCATAGACGCCAAACCGCTCGGCATAACCCGCCACGGTATCCATACCGATTTCCTGCGCCAGACGAATGGTCATCAGGTTCCGAGACTGCTCGATCCCGGTGCGCACAGGCGCGGGCCCGTAGAAGCGGTTGGAGGCATTCTTCGGACGCCACAGTCCCTGCGGAGTGTTGATCTCGATCGGGGCGTCCACAATGATCGTGTTCGGGGAAAACCCGCTGTCCAGCGCTGCCGCATAGACGAACGGCTTGAAGCTGGAGCCCGGCTGGCGCGTCGCTTGCGTCGCGCGGTTGAATACCGATGCCTGATAGGAGAACCCGCCCTGCATCGCCAGCACGCGTCCGGTGTTGACGTCCATCGCCATGAAGCCGCCCTGCACCTGAGGCACCTGCCGCAGCGACCACGTGCCATCGTCTTCGGCCCGCACGTGGATCACGTCACCCACATCGAGCAGATTGTCGGCGTCCGATGAGGCCCGACCAAGTTTGCCATCTGCAAGACGGGGCCGCGCCCACTTGACGTCCGAGCCGGAAATTCGACCCTGTTCCTTCGTCTGTTCAACACCGATGATCGCGTCACCGCCGTCAAAACCTAACACTACCGCGGCGCTCCATCCGGCGATGTCGCGGGGAAATACTGTATCGTTCAGAGCAGACTTCCAAGCCTCGCCTTCCAGCAATTCCGCGTCGATCTTTGTCTTCACACGATGGAACACCCCGCCGCCGCGATCATATCCTTCCAGCGCACGCCGCAGCGAAGCTGCCGCCTCTTCTTGCAGCTCACGGTCCACGGTTGCGCGGATCGTCAGGCCGCCACCAAAGAATTCGTCCTCTCCAAAATCCTTGGACAACTGACGCCTGATTTCATCTGTGAAGTAATCGCGGTCCGGAAGATCGGATTTGAAGTCAGCGAATGTCCCGCTTTGCACCGTCGCCAGTGGCTTTTCTCGGGCGGTCTTGTACTCGTCCTCGGTGATGTAGCCGTTCTCGAACATCTCGCGCAGAACGAAGTTGCGTCGGCCTATGGCCCGCTCTTCCTCGCGCACGGGATGATAGCGGGACGGGGCCTTGGGGAGCACCGCAAGATAAGCGGCCTCCTCAAGCTCAAGCTCCGACAGCGTTTTGTTGAAATAGGTCTGCGCTGCCGCGGCCACGCCAAAACTGTTCTGGCCGAGGAAAATCTCGTTCAGGTACAGCTCCAGGATCTTGTCCTTGCTCAGCGTGCCTTCAATCCGCGAGGCAAGGATCAGCTCCTTGATCTTGCGCTCGGCGGAGCGGTCGCCGGACAGCAGGAAGTTCTTCATCACCTGCTGCGTAATCGTCGAGGCGCCCCGCAACCGACCACCTTGCGCCGCATCAAGCGCCGCTTTCGCCATGCCAAGCGGATCATAGCCCTTATGCGTATAGAAATACTTGTCTTCTGCCGAGATGAAGGCGTTTTTCACCAGATCGGGAATCTCGCTGGCAGGTGCAAACAGGCGACGTTCCTGCGCGAACTCGTCTATCAATGCACCCTGCCCCGAATAGATGCGGCTGATCGTTGGTGGCGAGTATTGCGCCAGCTGATCGGTGTCCGGCAGGTCACGGGAGTACATGAAAAAGATCGCGCCAATGAGCAACGCCACCGCGAAAGTCGCGATGCAGATCAAACTGAAGATTGATCCGAAAAAGGATAGAATCGCGCGCAGCATCAGCCATGCTCCCTAGTGGGTTCAGCTCTGTATATATGCGTCACATCGCCCGACGTCAAAACGCTGGGTAGGGGAAAACTGGCTGAATCCAGCCATATCCGATCACGTTTTCCCGACGTCACTGCCGACCTGCGGCGATCGCCGCATCTTCCAGTGCCCACAGGTCCAACGCGTCAACAATTCCCGCCGCAGCCTGACTGCGCCAGACCTGATCCTGAAGTCGTTTCATATCCTTCTCGGACGACATGAACCCCAACTCTATCAACACCGATGGAATGTCGGGGGCCTTGAGCACCGAAAACCCCGCCTCCAGTCGCGGACGTTTGTGCAACTCGCCCAGCGTATTGCGCAACCCGCCTACCAATGCGTTTGCCAGACGTTCCGTGCGCGGGGTCGTTTCGCGCCGCGCCATATCCATCAGCACGGTGGCAATCCGGTCATCCTGCGCCGTCAGATCGACGCCTTGAACGATATCGGTACGGTCCTGCCTTTCCGCCAGTTTAGCAGAAGCCTCGTCCGACGCCTCGTCCGACAATGTGTAAATCGTCGTGCCCGTCGCCCGCCCCTCGGCCAGCGCGTCTGCATGGAGAGACAGGAACACATCCGCCCCTGCGGCACGAGCCAGCGACACTCTTTGAGGCAGCGATACGAAGCTGTCATCCTCGCGGGTCATGATCACATCGTAGCGTCCTGTTCGCAGCAGCTGCTCCCGCAGCTCGCGGGCGAATTGCAGCATCAGGTCCGCCTCATCGACGCCGAACCGCTGCGCGCCGGGGTCGACGCCACCATGGCCCGGGTCGATCACAACCATCGGGCGCACGTTGCCGAACTGCGCGGCAGCGCCCTGTTCCCAGGTTTTGACACCCACGGTATCTGATGCCGCACGCTCCGCAAACTCCGCCTCGTCAGCAGGTTCCAGACGCACCGTAATGATAGCATCACCATCCTGCGGATCGGTCACCATGCCAGCGCTCTCGACCAGCATCGGCTCCACCAGTTCCAGCACCAGCCGTGACCAGCCGTCGCGGATCACACCTGCCCGTAATTCTGCCACACGGTCAGACTGGTCCAAGCGGCTCAGATCAGGCTCGAACGCCACCTCACGGAAATCCACGGCAATGCGCCACGGCGCGTCGAACACCTGCACGCGGTAGGGAACTGCCTGTGTCAGGACAAGCGATAAAGTCGTTTCACCATAGCTGTCGCCCACCTGCGACGCGTCCATATCGACACGCGCCAAGGCCCGCAGGTCTTGCGACGCCGCGCTTAGGGTCATCCCTACGTACCATAGAGACACCACCGCCATTTGTGAGATCAGCCTGCTCATGACCGCCTTTGTTCTTTTGCCCGCACCCTATCAGGTTTCCCAAGACTGGCGAAGAGGCGAATTAGTCCCGCCCTGCCATAAACCGCGTCAATCTATCCAGCCCCTCGGCAATATCAGCGGTGCTGCGCGCGTAGGAGAACCGCAAAGTCGTGTGTCCGCGCACTGGGTCGAAATCCAGACCCGGCGTCACGGCGACCCCGGCTCCCTCCAGAATTTCGGCTGCGAAAGCAAGGCTGTCCTGCGTGAGGTCGGACACATCGGCATAGATATAGAACGCCCCATCCGGCGGTGCTATTTTATCGAAGCCCGCTTTCGGCAGCCCCTCCAACATCAAACGGCGATTCTCGCGGTAGACTGCCAGCATAGCCTCCGTCTCGTCCCGCGCACCGAGCGCACCTAGCGCCGCGATCTGGGCTGCATGTGGCGCGCAGATGAACATGTTTTGCGCCAGCCGCTCAATCCGGCGAATGTGAGATTCGGGGACCACCATCCAACCCAAACGCCAGCCAGTCATGGAGAAATACTTGGAAAACGAGTTGATCACATAGACATCATCCGACAGCTCGAGCGCCGACACCGCACGTCCCTCGTATTGCACGCCATGATAAATCTCGTCCGAGATGAAGGCAGTGCCTTTCGCCTGACACTCCGCAATCAATGCGCCGAGGTCGTCCTTTGACAGCATCGTTCCCGTCGGGTTTGCGGGGGAGGCCACGATCAGCCCAGCCAAATCTGCTTTGGGCAGTTTCGGGACATGGCGGTCGGCGGCGTGGGTCGGGATCGGATATGGTGACAGGCTTAGGGACTTGAGAATCTGGCGGTAGGATGGATAGCCCGGCTCGGTCACGCCGACGACCTCCCCCGCGTCGAATAAAGCGGCGAAGGTCAGGACAAATGCAGCCGACGAGCCTGCCGTGATCACAACCCGCTCGGGGTCCAGATCGACGCCGTACCAGTCGGCATAGAGCTTGGCGATCCCCTGGCGCAGCTCCGGCAACCCAAGCGCCACGGTGTAGCCAAGTGCGTCCCGTTCCATCGCCTCGGCCAGTGCGGCGCGGGCGGCTTCGGGAGCGGGCGTCCCCGGCTGGCCAACCTCCATGTGAATGATAGAGCGGCCAGCTTGTTCCAGACGGCGGGCTTGCTCCATCACATCCATGACAATGAACGGGTCCACGTCGCCGCGGTTTGAAATTCGCATGATATCCTCGCAGGGTTGCGGTGTTTCGTGCTTCAAACCAGTCCCCGCGCCCGCGGTCAATCACTGGGGCGGATATGCCTTGAAACTTTTGTGCCTCGCTCTTTGGAACAGCGCTCACGAAAAAGCCTGGGGTCGAAAAGGACAATCTATGTGAAGGGATTTCTCCCCCCAAAAGGAAACAACCGCCGAAGACATATTCGGCGGTTGCATCATTTGCTGCGAAGGGCTGGGCCGTTGGTCCGGCCATGCCTGTTTCGGCTTTCGCGACCTATCGGCCCAGTGACCACCAGCCTTTTCGCTTCGGCTTGGTCTCTTCACGCTCGGGCTGGGCTTCCGCTACCGGCTCGGCGGCGACCTCCTCCGGTGCCTTTGGCTTCGAGACGCGCGTACGGGTCCTCTTCGGCTTCGGCTCTTCTGCGGGCGCAGTCTCGGCCAATGCCTCAACCTGTGCCGTGCTTTCAACGACCGCCAACGCGGGCGCTGCCTCTTCGATCTTGGGCTTGGTCGATTTCGACCGAGACGCAGAAGGCTTTCTGGTGGCTTTCTTTGGCTTCTCTTCCGGTGCAGCCTCGGCAGCCTCCGCCGCTGGGGTTTCCGCGTCTTCCGTCTTTTTCTTGGACCGCGAGCGGGTGGACTTCTTCGGCTTCTCCTCGGCCTCAGCTTCCACCTCCTGCGTCGCCTCTACCGGTTCCGCTGGCGTATCGCTCTCCGGCTTCGCATCAGATGCCGGTTTTGACGAAGACCGGCTACGGGAGCGCGACTTGGATTTTGGCTTTTCAGCCTCCTCCGTGACATCCGGTGAAGCTTCCGGCTCGGCCTGCTGCGTCGAGCTGTCAGCGGTTTTCGCATCATCCTGCGCGTCGTCGTTGTCCGATGTAACATCGTCCGACCGCTGCGACGAAGATTTGGAACGCCCGCGCCCACCACGACGGCGGCGGCGCTTCTTCTTCTTCGGGTTGCCGTCCTCGTCCAATTCGGGTGTATCGGCGACCGCCTCGGATACGGCTTCGGACACCACTTCAGCCTCTTCAACCTCCTCCTCGGCTTCGTCGATGTCGGACATGTCGATGCTATCCATGGAGACCACATTAGCGGCGATTGGGTTGATCACACGCGTCGCGGTCTTGAACTTTTCGATGGTGTAGTCCGGGCTGACCAGATGCGCGTCGGCCTCCAGACGCACCGCCATGTTGTAGCGGCTCTCGATCTGGGCCACATGCTCGCGCTTTTCGTTCATCAGGTAGTTGATGACCGCGATCGGCGCCTTCAGCAGCACCTCTTTGGAGCGTTTGCGCGTCCCCTCTTCTTCCAGCTGGCGCAGGATCGTCAACGCAAGGCTGTCGTCGGAGCGGATCAGGCCGGTGCCATGACACGCGGGGCAAGGCTGCGTGGACGCCTCCAACATACCGGGGCGCAGACGCTGGCGTGACATTTCCAACAGGCCGAAGCCCGAGATGCGTCCCACCTGAATCCGCGCACGGTCGGTTTTCAGCTTTTCCTTCAGCAGCTTCTCGACGGCGGTGTTGTTGCGGCGCTCGTCCATGTCGATGAAGTCGATCACGATCAGACCAGCCAGATCGCGCAGGCGCATCTGACGGGCCACCTCGGCGGCGGCCTCAAGGTTGGTCTTCAACGCGGTCTGCTCGATCGAGCCTTCCTTGGTCGCGCGGCCGGAGTTCACGTCGATGGCCACAAGCGCCTCGGTCACACCGATGACGATGTAGCCACCAGAGGGCAGCTGCACCGTCGGGTTGAACATGCCCGACAGGTAGGATTCCACCTGATGGCGGGCGAATAGCGGCATCGGGTCGGTGTAGCGCTTCACGTTCTTGGCGTGGGACGGCATGATCATCTTCATGAAGTCCTTGGCCACGCGGTAGCCCGCCTCGCCTTCGACGAAAACCTCGTCGATATCCTTGTTGTAGAGATCGCGGATCGACCGTTTGATCAGGTCGCCTTCCTCATAAATCTGCGCCGGAGCGATGGATTTCAGCGTCAGTTCGCGGACCTGCTCCCACTGGCGTTGCAGATACTCGTAGTCACGCTTGATCTCGGTCTTGGTGCGCTGTGCACCTGCGGTGCGCACGATCAGACCCGCGCCGAGAGGCACGTCGATCTCGTTGGCGATCTCTTTCAGTTTCTTGCGGTCGGCGGCGTTGGTGATCTTGCGAGAAATCCCGCCACCACGCGCCGTGTTCGGCATCAGGACACAATAGCGGCCAGCCAGCGACAGGTAGGTGGTCAGCGCGGCGCCCTTGTTGCCCCGCTCCTCTTTCACCACCTGAACCAACAGGATCTGGCGAACCTTGATGACTTCCTGAATCTTGTAGCGCTTGGCACGCGGCTTGCGCGGTGCGCGGATTTCCTCAGTCAGGTCTTCCTGAGCGACGCTTTCGATGTTCTCGTCTTTGTCCGTCGCCGATGGCTCGTCATCATCATCGTTATCATCGTCTTCGGGCGTGTCGACAGCATCGTCACTGTCGGCATCGGCCTCCAGATCAACCACATCCATACCCGGAATAGCGGCGTCCACTTCGGCCTCTGTCGTCGTGACTTCCGCTTCTACCGCGCCTTCTTCCTTGCCCTCGGTCGCGTCTTCCGACACGTCCTCCTGCACTTCTTCCGTCACGACTGCGTCGTCGGTCTTCGCCTTCTGGGACCGCGAACGCGACCGCGATCGGGAGCGCGAGGATTTCTTGGGCTTCTCGTCTTCCTCCTCCTGCTGGCGGGCATATTCCAGTTCTTCCTCGATCAGCGCCTGACGGTCGGCCATCGGGATCTGGTAATAGTCTGGGTGGATTTCCGAATAGGCGAGGAAGCCATGCCGGTTTCCGCCGTAATCGACGAAGGCCGCCTGAAGCGACGGCTCGACCCGAGTAACTTTTGCGAGATATATATTGCCAGCTAGCTGGCGCTTGTTTTCCGATTCAAAGTCAAACTCGTCGACCTTGTTTCCGTCTGCCACCACGACACGCGTTTCTTCCGCGTGGGTGGCGTCGATAAGCATTTTCTTAGCCATGTTTTCCGATTGCATCCGGCCAACGACATTGGCGCCCCAGGGGGCGCGGCTGATGTGGAGGGATGTCTTGTTGGGGCGAACCTGGACGCGGATGGCTGCAAACGGACGTGCGACGCAAGGGGTTTTCCCCTGTCACGCTGTCCGATGCTGTGCCTGTCGCGTCTCATCGCGGTCTTGTCTCCGACTCAGATCGATTGCCGACGCGAGCCTTACGAATGGTGCCACGGCGCGTTTTGCGAGCCAGCGGCGATGGCCCCGGGGGGCCGTCAATCCTGCGGTGCTTGAGCCCGTTTTGTCCTTCAGGCATAGCTGCAGTGAAACTCTTACCGATCCAATGCGCCACATTTGGGCACCGGACCGTCCACAACACATAGTATTGTTTGAGTGCCAATTACAATGAACAATCGCAGACCGCGCAGATTACCCGCCTTGTCGCGCAGAGTACGGGCCGTTGTCAGACATAATCCGCGCGCTGCAACCCGTATTTCGCCATCTTTTCGTTCAACGTCCGGCGCGGCAGGCAAAGCTCGTCCATCACGGATGCGATGGAGCCCTTGTGGCGGCGCATCGTGTTGTCGATCAGCATCCGCTCGAACGCCTCGACATACTCTTTCAGCGGCTTGCCCTCGGTCGTAACCACAGGGCCGATATCCGAGTTGTCGGCCATGAGCAGCGAGGCGATGGAGCCGGAGCCGCGACGGTTTTGCAACACCGCACGCTCCGCGACGTTGATCAACTGGCGCACATTTCCGGGCCATGGCGCTTGCAAAAGCTGCGCCGCCTCTTGGGCCGAGACCTCCGGCGCGTCGGAGCCGTATTCCTCACCGAATTGCTCGCCGAAGCGGTTGAATAGCGTCAGGATATCCTCGCCGCGCTGGCGCAGCGGCGGAATGGTGATCTTCATTGCGGCCAGCCGATAGTAAAGATCGGCGCGGACCAAATCCTCGCAGGTCTTGTCCTGCTCCTGCGTGTTGCAGATCGCGATGATCCGCGTCTCGGCGGGGCTGCCCTGCTCGTTGATCAGCTGCAAAAGCCGCGCTTGCAGGGTGCCAGGCAAGGCCTCGATGTCTTCCAACACAAGCGTCCCGCCACGGGCCTGCTCGACCAGTGGCAGCTCTTCTCCTTCGACGACGGGGTCGAACAGCTTTTTGGACAAAGCGGCCTCGTCGAACGCGGCGCAGCTCAGGGTCACGAACTTCTTACCCGCACGCGGACCAACAGCGTGAAGCGCGTGGGCGGTCAGCGTCTTGCCGGAGCCGGTTTCCCCGTCGATCAGCACGTGGCCGTCCGCTTGTCCCAGATCCAGAATGTCTTCACGCAGACGCTCCATCACGGGCGAGGAGCCGATCAGCTTCTTCATCAGCGCCGCCCCGTCGGACAACTCCCGACGCAACGCCCGGCTGTCCAATGTCAGACGCCGCGAAATTGTAGCGCGTTTGGCAAGCTGGGTCATGCGGTCCGGATTAAACGGCTTTTCGAGGAAATCGAACGCACCGACGCGCATAGCTTCCACGGCCATGGGCACATCGCCGTGACCAGTGATCATGATGACCGGCAGCGCACTGTCCTGACTCATCAGGCGTTTGAGAAACTGCATACCGTCCATTCCGGGCATCTTGATGTCGCTGACCACGATGCCGGGGTAGTCGGTGCCGATGCCTTTCAGGGCGTCTTCGGCGCTGGCAAAGGTTTCCGTGTCATAGCCCGAGAGTGCAAGCCATTGGGAAATCGACTGACGCATGTCCTGCTCGTCGTCGACGATTGCGATTTTCAATGCGTTGTTGGCCATACTCTGGCTCCTTTTATTGTAGTGCGCCTATTCGGCGGCCTCGATTTTGGTGGTCGAGACGGGTAATGGTGTCGGTGGTTGTGTTTTGATCGCGTCCTGTCCAAGGATCGGCAGTTGCATCTCAAAGACCGCGCCGCCCGACTGGCCGTTGCGCGCGGTCAGGCGACCGCCCAGATCGGACACGATGCCGGACGAGATCGCCAGCCCAAGGCCGACCCCCTCGCCCGGTTGCTTGGTGGTGTAGAACGGCTCGAACAGTTCCTTGAGGCTTTTGACCCCTTCCCCGTTATCGCGCACGCTCAACACGGCGGTCTCGCCGGAGTTCAGCAATATCTCGACCTGCGGTTTCGATACGCTCTTGGTAGCGTCGAGCGCGTTGCGGAACAGGTTGATGATCACCTGTTCCAGCCGCACGCGGTCGCCGAGAACCATGACAGGCTCGTCGGGAAGGGTTGAGATCACCCGCACATCGCCGCGCTTCAACTGCGGCTCCATCATCGAAAGCGAACCGCGCACGGCATCGCGCAAGTCCACAGGCTCCAGCGCGTCGCCACCCTTTCGGGCGTAGCTTTTGAGCTGTTTGGTGATCGCGCCCATGCGCTCGATCAGATCGTCGATGCGCTGGAACGACGCCTGCGCCTCGTCAGGACGACGGCGTTGCAAGAGCAGTTTCGCCCCCGCGAGGTAGGTTTTCATGGCCGCAAGCGGTTGGTTCAACTCGTGGCTGACGGCAGCGGACATTTCACCCAAGGCGGCCAGCTTTTGTGATTGAGCCAGCGATTGCTCCGCCACTTCCAGGTTTTTCTGCACTTTCTGGCGCTCTGCAATCTCGCGGCTCAGACGTAGGTTTAGCGCGCGCAACTCTTCGCTTTCGCGACGGAAGAAGCCAGCTTGTGACTGTGCGCGACGGGACAGCACGAAAAACGTCAGGGCCAGCAGGATGGCAAAAGCCATGATTTCGATGGCGAGGACGCCATTCACCCGCTCCCGCACGCTGGCATAGGTCGAGAACGAGGTGATCCGCCAGCCACGGAACGGGATCCGGCCGACCGTTTCCATAACGGCCTCGCCTTGGAAATAGGCGTCGGGTTGCTCCATGTCGAACAGACCGCCGGTGGCATCGAACGCACGGCGCAAGGCGCTGTCGGGCGTGCGCTGCTCCAGCGCTTCGGTGATCTCCAGCCCGCGCCAACGGGGGTCGGTCGCGATAACGATCTGGCCTTCGGAGTTCGTCACCAACACCGCCTCTGACGGAGACCGCCAGCGGGTCTCGAACTGTCGCAGGTCTACATCGACCACAATCACGCCGATGCCCTGCTTTTCCGACTCGATCCGGCGGGCATAGGTGAACTTATACGCGCCACTCTCGAGTTGTGTGGCGTTGAACACCGTATCATTGGTGCGCAAGGCGTCGACGAAATACGGCGAATTGCGGAAGGCCGCGCCCAACTCGTTGCGGTCCGAGGATGCAACGATTACGCCGTCCTGATCCAGAAGACGAAGCCCGGCGGCGCCAATCTCTTCGGAGAACGAGATCAGTCGGCGTGAGGTGGCCGAGTAGTCGTTGGAGTTCAGGGCAGAGATCATCACCGGATCGCGTGACAGCAGCAGCGGCACCACACGATTGCGCTGCAACTCGGACGTGATAGCGTTCGAATACAAGGCCAGCCGGATTTCGCCACGGTTGCGCGTCGTCTCGGTGAACCGGTCCGTCAGCCACAGGTTGGAAATCCAGATGATACCGACCGCTAAGGCGATCAGTCCAATAACCACGCCACGCACCAGCCACGTCACCTTGGGTGATGGCCGCTGCGTCATGGGCGGCACCGTCTTACCTGCGGTCCCGCCTGTGGGAGGCGTCGTTTTCATGCCCATAGATTAGGTGAGTGCCAGCTTAGTCTCAAGCGCACCCTTAGGCGGAGTTATGCCAATGCCAGAATCCCGGCCAGAGATTTGAACACGCCTTGTCCGTCGGTGCCGCCATGCGCCGGCTCGCAAGCACGCTCCGGATGCGGCATCATGCCCAGAACACGGCGGTTTTCACTGAGAATTCCCGCAATATCGCCTGTCGAGCCATTGGGGTTGCCCACATAGCTGAATGCCACGCGGTCTTCGCCGCGCAGGCGGGCGACCAGGTCGGCGTCGGCGGAAAAGTTCCCATCATGGTGTGCAATCGGCACCGTAACCTCATCACCTTTGCTATAGGCGTTGGTGAAAGGGCTGTCCGCCGTCTCGACCCGCAGCACCTGTTGGCGGCACACGAACTTCAGCCCCGCATTGCGCATCAGCACACCCGGCAGCAGGCCGGTTTCGCAGAGCACCTGGAACCCGTTGCAGAACCCCAGCACATGCCCACCCTTGTGGGCGTAATCCACGACAGCGCGGCAAATCGGCGACTGCGCGGCGATGGCACCGCAGCGCAAGTAATCCCCGAAGGAAAACCCACCCGGAATGCCGATCACATCCATGCCTTGCGGCAGGGACGTGTCCTTGTGCCAGACCATGGACACGTCGAAGCCCTCTTGGCGGAAGCCTTCGGCCAGATCACGGTCGCAATTGGACCCGGGGAAAACGATGACGGCAGCTTTCATGGTAAACGGTCCTTTAGCTCAGAAAATCAGTGATGACGGCCACACCCGGAGGGGTTGGCCCGTTGAAGGCGGCAAGCTCGTCCGACACGCCGGATAGCCCGATTTCGCGGGCAATCAGCGGCGACATATCAATGCGACCGCTGGTAATCAACGCCAACAAACTGGGGTATTTCCACGGCGGCATTCCACGGGTGCCGTAGACCGCCAGATTGCCTTGGTAGACGGCGCTCATGTTGATCTCCATTTTGGCGGTATGCCCCACGGGCATGCCCACCTGCACGTGGCGGCCCAAGGGGCGCAAACACTCGATGGAGGCGTTGGTGGTCACGGGCAAGCCCAGAGCCTCTACCGACACATGAGCGCCGCCACCGGTGATCTCCCTGATCCGCGCTGCGACATCACCGTCGCTGGCGTTTACCGCAGCTTCGGCTCCCAAGCCCATAGCATGGCTTAGCTTCTCCTCTACGATATCCACCACGATAACACGTGCGCCCATCGCCACGCCCAGCAGCAGCGCGGACAGGCCGATGCCGCCGGTCCCATGCACTGCGAGCCATTCTCCCGGTTGCAGCGCTGCGCGTCCGGTCAGGGCGTGCCACGCGGTCGTGACGCGGCAGCCAAGACCCGCCGCCACGGTCGGGGACAGGATTTCGGGCAAATGCGTCAGGTTGTGGTCAAACGGAACAGCAACATACTCAGCAAAGGCACCCGGCTCGATAAATCCCGGCAGGCGCTGGTTCGGGCAGGTGTTCTGGTTACCCTGCTGGCAGGACGGGCACGCGCCGCAAGCCAGAATGAACGGCGCAATCAGCTTGTCGCCGACCTTGTGCGACGCCAAAGGCCCTGCCTCGACGACTTCGCCGCAATATTCATGCCCGCCAATCTGGCCCGGCTTCACGCGGGGATGCTCGCCCACCCAGCCGTGCCAGTCAGAGCGGCACACACCGCAGGCCATGACCTTCAGGATAACGCCATCCTTCGGGCAATCCGGCTCCGGCACATCCTCAATAGACAGCGGGGCGTTGTATTCGCGAAGGACGGCGGCGCGCATCAGGACATCTCGATGGTGTAGCTTTCGATCACGGTGTTGGCGAGAAGCTTCTCGCACATCTCCTTGACGGTCGCCTCGGTGGTGCCATCGGCCAGTTCAAGCTCGATCACCTTGCCTTGACGCACGCCGTTCACACCGGAAAACCCCAGTGTTCCCAGAGCATGGCGGATCGCTTCGCCCTGCGGGTCCAGCACCCCGTTCTTCAACATGATATGGACGCGTGCTTTCATGATATTTGCTCCCTCAGCGTTTCAGGACGGCACATTCCCAGCCGTCATATTCCCAGCCAATCCGAGCGAACTCGTCACGAAGGCTGTCGGTCAATTGGTCAAATTCTGTGTCAGCGACAGCGGCATAATGCTCGCCCATGACACCGCCGCGATATTGTGCGTCGGAGACGTCGAGCCCCGCTTCGGCAAACAGTTCCACGGCGTCGTGCTTGCCAGCTGCATCCGGGCCGCGCAGCGGATAGGCGAAGTGACGCACGTGACGCTCCTCAGAGCCATCATCCCCCTGCTCCGCAATCTCCACCAAAACCAGCTTGTTTGCGGCGGGACTGCCCAATTTCAACGGCTTGCGGAACCGTGCAGCAATCGAGTTGAGCAGACGAAGGATCACGGCGCGCTATGCCTCAGTTTATCAAGGTGGGCTTGCCCATGGGCGCGGTGTTTGTTGGCAGCACGCCCAGACGACGTGCGACTTCGGTGTAGGCGTCCGCGAGGTTGCCCAGATCACGGCGGAACACATCCTTGTCCAGCTTCTGGCCGGTTTCCATGTCCCATAGGCGGCAACTGTCGGGGCTAATCTCGTCGGCCACGATAAGGCGCTGGAAGTCGCCGTCAAACTGGCGTCCGACCTCGATCTTGAAGTCGATCAGCTTGATGCCGACGCCATACATGACGCCCGACATGAAGTCGTTGACGCGCAAGGCCAGTGCAACGATGTCATCCAGATCCTGCTGGCTCGCCCAGCCAAGGGCAATGATGTATTCCTCTGGTACCAAGGGATCACCCAAAGCGTCGTCCTTATAAGAGAACTCGACGATAGGGCGCGGCAGCATGGTGCCCTCTTCCATCCCCAGACGTTTCGCCATGGAGCCCGCCGCGTAGTTGCGCACAATCACTTCCAGCGGAATGATCTCGACCGCCCGGATCAACTGCTCGCGCATGTTCAGGCGCTTGATGAAATGGGTCGGCACGCCGATATGGCCGAGCCCGGTCATGAAGAACTCGCTCAGGCGGTTGTTCAGCACGCCCTTGCCTTCGATAACGCCGTGCTTCTCCGCGTTATTGGCGGTGGCGTCGTCCTTGAAATACTGCACCAGGGTTCCCGGCTCCGGGCCTTCATACAGCGTTTTCGCTTTGCCTTCGTAGATCTTCTTGCGGCGTGCCATGGGCATCTCCTGTGGCGCGGCGTCCCGCGCGGGGCGGGACTCGGCGGCCCCTCGTTAGCGGAGCCTATACGGCACCCGCGCGGCTCAGACAAGCAAAGCGAGACAGGACAAATGCACGCCGCCCTTGCGCCGACCCGAAAGCATGGGCATATCAAGGGTAACAACCATTTGCAGGAGCCCCGCATGACCACCTTTGAAGACCGCGAAAATGCGTTCGAAAACAAATTCGCCCACGATGCAGAGATGCAGTTCAAGGCCGAAGCCCGCCGCAACAAACTGCTGGGACTGTGGGCTGCCGATCTGATGGGCAAATCCGACGCCGAGGCGGCCGATTACGCCAAGGAAGTGATCCGCGCAGATTTCGAAGAAGCGGGCGACGAGGACGTCTATCGCAAGGTGTCCGGCGATCTTGGCGACAAGGCCGACGAGGCGACGATCCGCGCCAAGATGAAAGAGCTGATGACGGAAGCCAAAGCGCAACTGATGTCGGAACTTTAAGACACCAAGGCAAATTCAATACCCGAAAGGCCGTCGGAACCCCTCCGGCGGCCTTTTGTACGCAAACGCACTGCCTCATGATCATTATGATGATTATCAATTTGATTCATGACTGCGCCCGTGTGAAGAGGCGCGATGACGGATTCCGCTGGACAACAGGATAACCCATGACCAACACCAATGCCCTCAGCCGCCTTCTCGCAGAGCGTGACTGGATTCTCGCGGACGGGGCGACCGGCACGCAATTGTTCAACATGGGACTAAGTGCTGGTGATCCACCCGAGTTGTGGAATGTGGATCACCCCGACCGCATCCGCCGGTTGTATAGCGAAGCGGTCGACGCGGGCTCAGACTTGTTTTTGACAAACACATTCGGCGGCAACGCGTCCCGCCTTAAGCTCCACAACGCCCAAGACCGCGTGTTTGAGCTAAACCGCGTCGCTGCCGAGATCGGTCGTGACGTGGCGGATGCCTCCGGTCGCGTGGTCGTGGTCGCAGGCTCGATGGGCCCGACAGGTGACATCATGGCCCCGATGGGCACCCTGACCCACGAGAGCGCGGTGGAGATGTTCCACGAACAGGCCGAGGGCCTGAAAGCGGGCGGTGCGGATGTGCTCTGGTCGGAGACCATTTCCGCCCCCGAAGAATTGAAAGCAGCCTCTGAAGCCGCCAAGCTTGCGGGTATGCCGTGGTGCGGCACCATGAGTTTCGACACCGCCGGTCGCACGATGATGGGCCTGACCTCTGCCGGACTGGCAAAACTTGCAGACCGTTTGCCGCAAAAGCCGCTGGCGTTCGGCGCTAATTGCGGGGTCGGCTCGTCCGACCTGCTGCGTACTGTTCTGGGGTTCAGCGACAGCGACCTGGCCGTTATCGCCAAGGGAAACGCGGGTATTCCCAAATTCCACGACGGACATATCCATTACGACGGCACGCCCGAACTGATGGCCGATTACGCCTGTCTTGCCCGCGACTGCGGCGCGACAATTATCGGGGGGTGTTGCGGGACAACGCCAAAGCATCTGCGGACAATGCGAGCCGCGCTGGAGTCCCGCCCCCGTGGGCCACGCCCGACGCTGGAGCAGATCACCGAAGCGCTTGGTGGTTTCTCATCCGAAAGCGATGGCACCGATGGCGCTGGCCCCGCCGCGCGGGTCACCCGCCGTCGCGCGCGCAGCTAAGACGCGCGTCTCAGAAGAGGCTAAGCTGGTCGCCTGCCTGTGCGGGCACCGTGAACAAATCCGTCCGAAGGCTGGGAAGATGCTCTGTCAGTCCGAATCTCTTGCAAGCTGCCTCAAAGCGACGTCGCATCAAGTCGGCATGAACCCCCTCCCCCCGCATGCGATGGCCGAAACGCGGGTCGTAGTCGCGCCCGCCATGCATTTGCCTCACACGGCCCATCACCTTTTCGGCACTGCCCGGCACTTCACGCGCAAGCCAGTCCTGAAAAAGCTCCGACACCTCGCGCGGCAGGCGCAGGCTGATCGTGCTGGCCCCAACCGCGCCAGCATTGCGGGCTTGCTGCAAGATGGCCTCCAACTCATGATCGGTGAGGCCCGGTATCATCGGCGAGGCGCTGACCCGCACGGGGATACCGGCCTCGGCCAGCCGCTCGATCGTCTTGAGGCGCCGCGCGGGCGACGGGACACGCGGCTCCATCTGCCGCGACAGTTTCGCGTCCAGTGTGGTCACGGAAACCGCGAGGGAGGCGAGCTTTGCCGCCGCCATCTCGCCCAGAATGTCGATGTCACGCTCGATCAAGCTGCCTTTGGTCACGATGGCGACTGGATGGCGAAACCTCTGCAACACCGCCAACACAGCGCGCATGATGCGCCGGTCTTTCTCGATGGGCTGGTAGGCGTCGGTGTTGGTGCCGATTGCCAACACCTGTGCGCGGTAGCTCGGGCGGCGCAATTCCCGCTCCAGCGCCTCTGCCGCGTTGGGTCGTGCAATCAGTCGCGTCTCGAAGTCCAGGCCCGGCGACAGCCCCAGATAGGCGTGGCTGGGGCGCGCGAAGCAGTAGATGCAGCCGTGTTCACATCCGCGATACGGGTTGAGCGACCGGTCAAAGGATATGTCCGGCGACGTGTTGCGCGTGACCACCTTGGTAATCGTTTCGCAAGCGACCTGCGTGCGGCGCAGCGGCACCTCGTCGTCAGGGATGCCCCAGCCATCGTCGACCACCTCGCGGGCGACGGCCTCAAAGCGGCCCACCTTGTTTTCAGACGCGCCACGCCCCCTTACCCGGCCGGTCAGGCGCTCCGATCCCTTTGCAGTTGCGGCATTTTTCTCCATCGCCTCAAAATGGAACACAACAAGAACATTTGCAAGCTCAAGTCGGTGCCAGCCGACGCTATGTCGCAAATCGTCGCGCCTTTCGCGGCCTCGAAGCGCATCACAATATCAACGCATGATCACGTCGCAGCCGCGCGTGCTGAGGAGTTTTAAGCCCATGTCAGACGAAGAAGACGATATCATCCTGTCGGAACTCGACGATGAAGAGCTTGTCGCGCAGATGTTCGACGACCTGTATGACGGCCTCAAGGAAGAGATCGAGGAAGGCGTCAACATCCTGCTGGAGCGCAAGTGGGAACCCTATGACATCCTCACCAAGGCGTTGGTCGGCGGCATGACCATCGTGGGTAACGACTTCCGCGACGGCATCCTGTTCGTGCCGGAAGTTCTGCTGGCGGCAAACGCGATGAAAGGTGGTATGGCCATCCTGAAGCCGTTGCTGGTCGAAACCGGTGCGCCGCGGGTCGGCAAGATGGTGATCGGCACCGTGAAGGGCGACATTCACGATATCGGCAAAAACCTCGTCGGCATGATGATGGAAGGCGCGGGCTTCGAGGTCGTGGACCTCGGGATCAACAACGCCGTGGAAAGCTATCTGGAAGCGCTGGAGGCCGAGACCCCTGACATCCTTGGCATGTCCGCTCTGCTGACGACGACCATGCCCTACATGAAGGTGGTGATCGACACGCTGGTAGAGAAAGGCATTCGCGACGACTACACCGTACTGGTTGGCGGCGCGCCGCTGAACGAGGAATTCGGTAAGGCCATCGGCGCAGACGCCTATTGCCGCGACGCTGCCGTCGCCGTGGAGACCGCCAAGGACTTCATGGCCCGCAAGCATAACCAGATGTCGGCAGGCTAGCGGGCTCGGACCGGGAGGTCGGCTTGCGGCTTGACCTCCCTGCCCCTGCAACCCACTTTGAACAGTGGTTCCCTGTTTTCGGAGTTCTGTTCATGCCCCTCACGCGCCTTGCGTTAATATTGTGCTATGTCCTTGTCGCCGCAGGGATAACGGTGTTCCTGTTCGCACAAATGCAGCCGCAGGGTCAGGCGGCGCAGTCCATTCCGGCAATCTTACCCGTGGCGATGATCGCAGGCCTGATCATTCGCGCGCTACACAAGAGGCTCGACCGTGACGACACCTGACGACGCCACATTGCGCGATGAAGGCTTGGCGCCCTCCGGTTCGGGGCGGGTGCTGCTGCTGGCATGTGGCGCTCTGGCCCGCGAAATTCTGGCGTTGAAGGCGCAGAACGGCTGGGACCACATGACGCTCGCCTGCCTGCCCGCCATCCTGCACAACACCCCTGACAAGATCGTGCCAGCGGTGCGGGACGCCGTTGCCAAGCACCGCGCGGATTTCGACAAGATATTTGTCGTCTACGCCGATTGCGGCACCGGCGGGATGCTGAAAGCAGCCTGTGACGAGATGGGCGTCGAGATGGTCGAAGGCCCGCATTGCTATAGCTTCTACGAAGGCAACGCGGCATTCGAGACCCGTGACGAGGTGACGGCGTTCTACCTAACGGATTTCCTTGCCCGCCAGTTCGACGCTTTCGTAACCAAACCGCTGGGTTTGGACCGGCATCCGGAATTGAAAGATATCTATTTCGGCAATTACGAAAAGCTGGTCTATCAGGCCCAAAGTCGAGACCCCACCTTGGAAGAGAAGGCGAAGGCCTGCGCCGCATTCCTAGGGCTGGACTACGAGTACCGCTTCACCGGCTATGGCGATCTGGAAACCACGCTGGCGGCTCAAGCATAGTCAAGTTTTCGACGAAAACTTGGTTCCAATTCTTCCTCGAAGAATTGCCGTCTACGCTGACGCCGCGACGTTGCGAATCCGCTCCACCATGGCCCGCACACCGTTCGAGCGTTGCGCAGACAAGTGTTCGTCCAAGCCCAGACGCCCAAGCTCGTGCGCGGCGTCCACCTTTTCCACATCGGCCACGGGCAGACCTGAATACAAACCCCTGAGCACCGCGATCAGCCCGCGCACGATCATGGCGTCGCTGTCGCCGTCAAATGTGAAGATTCCATCCGCGATGCGGGGATGCAGCCACACCTGACTCGCACAACCGTCAACCTTGGTGGCAGGGACTTTCAGCGCATCGTCCAGCGGCTCCATCGCCTTGCCCATGTCGATGACATGGCGGTAGCGGTCCTCCCAATCGTCAAGAAACTCGAAGGTCTCCACGATGTCCTCGAACGCCTCTTGTGCCATGCTTGTCTGCCCTTCCGTCCAGTCCTGTGCAGGAGTTAACCCGCAGGCTTGCCAGCGTCCAGTGCAGGCCGCACTTTTCAAGTCGGTCCGGTTGCGCTACTCCAAGGAGAAACAACGCGTTGGCGGGGACACGAGCAATGACACGCACCATTTTGGCAATTCTGGCGATCACACTGACGGTATCGGCGTGCGGACGCATCCGCGACTCGCGCATCAACCCGTTCAACTGGTTCGGCCGCGACCGTGCCGAAACGGTGGTCGTCGCTGACGAAGCCCTGGCCCGCGACCCACGGCCCTTCGTCTCGCAGGTGCTGTCACTCCAGGTGGAGCCGACACCTGAAGGTGCGATCATCCGCGCGGTCGGCTTGCCGCCATTGCAAGGATATTGGAATGCGGCGCTGGTCGAGGTAGACCGCGACAACCCCACGACCCTGACTTACGAATTCCGCGTCTTGCCGCCGCTGTCGCAGACACGCCAAGGCACGCAACGCTCGCGCGAGATTTTCGTCGCGCGCGCGGTGTCGTCCAGCAGACTGACGCAAGTGCGGACCATCACGGTAATCGGCCAAGGCAACCGCCGTGCCGTCCGACGTTAAGAACGGACGTTAAAGCTCTATAATTGTTACCGAAGTTCCAGTGCAGGACAGCGCAAGTTCGCCGTCACACAGGCGCAACGCATATTGTCCGAAGACCTCGGCACGCCACCCCCTGAGCGCCAAGCCGTCGCGCTCGCCCAAAGCGATATCATCCAGATCCGATGCCGTGGCGATCAGTTTTTGCGCGATACCGACCTCCTCCGCCTTGGCTTTCAACATCACCCGAAGCAAGTCGGCCAAAGCCGAATTCATGTTCGAGCGGTCTCGCGCGGGCGGCGGCTTCGGCATTTCCTCGGGCGGGCATGCCACCCCATCAGCTATGGCCTTCAGTATCCCCTCGGCAATCGGCCCCTTGCGTGCATCGCGCAGCAGCAACCGTGATTTTCCGAGATCGCGTTCATCCTTCGGCTTGGTGGACGCCAGTTCCAGCAGCGCATCGTCCTTGTATACGCGGCTGCGTGGAATATTCCGCTCCTTGGCATAAATCTCGCGGAACTTGGCAAGCTCCCGAACGATCGCAAGGAACTTGGGCGCGTTCGAGCGCACCTTGACCCGTCGCCAAGCGTCGTCAGGATCGACTACATAGGTTTCAGGGGCGGTCAGAACTGCCATCTCCTCCTCCACCCACGCCTTGCGACCGGTACGCTCCAGCCGCTTGGAGAGATATTCGTAGATATCGCGCAGATGGGTCACGTCCGCCAGCGCGTATAGCTTCTGCGCATCGCTGAGGGGGCGGCGCGACCAATCCGTGAAGCGCGACGATTTGTCGACCGAGGCCTTGGCGATCTTACGCACCAGCGTCTCGTAGCCCACCTGCTCGCCGAAGTCGCAGACCATGGCAGCCACTTGCGTGTCGAACAGCGGCTTGGGTATCACCCCGCCCTCGACATAAAATATCTCCAGATCCTGCCGCGCGGCGTGAAAGACCTTCACCACATTCGGATCGCGGAAAAGCTCGTAGAGCGGATCGAGCGACATATCAGAACCGACGATAGGATCGACGAGCACCGCGTCGTTTCGATCATCGCCGGGGATCGCCAACTGGATCAGGCACAACTTCGCGTAATAGGTGCGTTCGCGCAAAAATTCAGTGTCTACAGTTATATACGGGGCGTTCTTCGCTCGTTCACAGTAGGCGGCCAGATCTTCGGTGCTGGTGATGGTAATAATGTTTGATGGCATGTGGACTCTTCGCGTCGTTTCTTGTTGTTCTTAGCTCTTTTTAGACCGCTTTCGTGAGTATTACGTTACGGCATCCGGCAATCAAGGCGGAAGCGCGGATGTCAGCTCATCTCCAGCAGCCCCGTTTCGCCGTCAACGAAACGCCGCAAGACGGCAGGGTAGAGACGATGTTCCTGGATCAAAACCTTGGCTGCAAGCGTTTCTGGTGTCTCTCCCGATGCGATGCTCACCCGCGCCCGGCCCAGAATTGGCCCGTCGTCAAGCTCCGGCGTGACCACATGAACCGAGCAGCCCGCCTCGCGGTCGCCCGCCTCCAGCGCCCACGCATGGGTGTTGAGGCCCTTGTATTTTGGCAGAAGTGACGGGTGGATGTTGAGCATCCGGCCCGCGTAGCGTTCCACGAAACCTGCAGTCAAAACACGCATGAACCCCGCGAGACAGACAATATCGGGCCGGGCAGCATCCAGCAACATCGCCAGTTCGGCCTCGAAGGCCGCGCGGTCACTGCCGAAAGGACGGTGATCGACCGAAGCGGTTGGAATACCACGCGCCGCGGCGCGTTCCAAACCCTTGGCCGCAGGGTCATTGGACAAAACAAACACCGGTCGCGCGGGGTGATCCCCCACCATGCTGTCGCACAGCGCGATCATGTTGGACCCGCCACCCGAAACCAGAATGGCGACTCTCTTCAAAGCAGGCGGCCCGAGTAGCGCACGCCGTCGCCAGCGGTCACGGCACCGATGCGGAACACCGTCTCGCCGGTGTCTTGCAACTGCGCTGTCAGGGCCTCAGCGGCACGCGGATCGACGACGAGCACCATGCCGATACCGGAGTTGAAGGTCTTGAGCATTTCAGCTTCTTCAATGCCCGCAACACTGGCCATCCACGAGAACACCCCCGGCAAATCCCATGTGCCAAGGTCGATCTCGGCGCCAAGTCCGTCGGGCAGCACGCGCGGCAGGTTCTCGGTCAGTCCGCCGCCGGTGATGTGGGCCAGCGCATGCACGCCCCCTGCCCGCACCGCACCGAGTGCGGATTTCACATAAAGGCGGGTCGGGGTCAAAAGCGCCTGCCCAAGGGACTGGCCGTCCGCAAACGGGGCCGCGTCGTCCCAGCCGTGGCCGGACGCCTCGACCACCTTGCGCACCAGGGAATAGCCGTTGGAGTGAACTCCGCTCGATGCCAAACCGAGCAGAACGTCGCCGTCCGCCACGCCTGCCGGCAACGCGGTACCACGCTCCATAGCGCCAACCGCGAAGCCCGCGAGGTCGAAATCACCTTCGCTATACATGCCCGGCATTTCGGCAGTTTCCCCGCCAATCAAAGCACAGCCGGACGCAGCGCAACCCGTCGCAATCCCGTTGATGATTGTCGTGGCGGTGTCGAGGTCCAGCTTTCCGGTGGCGAAGTAGTCGAGAAACAGCAAAGGCTCCGCGCCCTGGCAGACCAGATCATTGACGCACATCGCCACCAGATCGACCCCGATGGTGTCGTAATGGCCGGTATCAATGGCGATGCGCAGCTTGGTGCCGACGCCATCGGTGGCGGAGACGAGGATGGGGTCTTTGAACCCAGCGTCTTTCAGGTCGAACAGCGCGCCAAAGCCGCCCAACCCCTCCATAACGCCGGAGCGTTTCGTGGCCGCAGCCGCTGGCTTGATCCGGTCGATCAGCGCGTTGCCTGCGTCGATATCCACACCGGCATCGGCATAGGTCAAACCGTTCTTCGGGGTCTTGGTCATGAGGTCACATCCGGCAGAAATGGAAGTTTGCGCCGACCTATCAAGCCCACGCCTGTGAGTCTATGGCTGCTTCTTGGCCGCCAGCTTTTCTTGCAGCTTCAACTCGTTTTTCGCGCCGAAAGCGAAGAAGAAGCGGCTGGCAAGCCAGTAGATGACAAATGCGACGGCAACGATGATGACCCAGCCCATCGCGCCAACAGCGCCAAGCAGGTCTGCGGCATCAGCCAAACCCCCGAACGCCATTGAGAACACCAGATAAAAAGCGAGTCCCAATGTCGCGTTAATCGCCACGAACACGGCAGAGATTTTCCAGGCAAATCCGTTTTCCGGTCTTTGCTTGGTGCGCCGCGCATAGGTCTGACCCGCATCCATCGCGGGCACCAAAGCAGATACGATCGAGGCGCTGGAGCCCAGATCATAGCCCACGAAAATCTGGAGAAGATACGCAATGGCAAGGATTGCGATCATGGTGATCAACGACACCACTGCGTAACGTTTCAAAAGATATGCGGTGTCCACGGACAGTCCTTTCGCCAATACTAATGCCAGAAACCTACAAGCTGCGTATTTCGACTACCATAGAGACTTGACGCGGCGCGTCGGTCTGGTAGCCATCAGCCACAGGGGGCCTGTAGCTCAACTGGTTAGAGCAGAGCGCTCATAACGCTTTGGTTGCGGGTTCAAGTCCTGCCGGGCCTACCATTCTCCCCTTTATCTTGGCAAAATCAGCTCCGCCTTCAGCCCACCGAGGGTTTCACTGTCGCCAAGGCGCAAGCTGCCCCCATGCGACCGTGCGACATCTGCCGCAATCGCCAACCCGAGCCCGACGCCGGAGCCCGCATTCTGGTTACGTGATGCGTCCAACCGGGAGAAGGCTTTCACGGCCTGCTCGCGCTGAGCCTCCGGGATGCCGGGGCCGTCATCCTCGACGCTGATCCGCAATGCGGTTTCCAGCACGGCGACCTCGACCCGCGCCCGCGTCCCATAGCGCACCGCGTTGTTGATCAGGTTTTCTACCGCGCGACGAACCGAGAGCGGGCGGATTTTCATCGAAATCGCAGTGGCGGCGTCTGTCACCAACTCGACCCGCCGCCCCGCACGTTGTGCGTTAGCAACAACTTCAGAGACCATTGCCACGGGATCGGTGCGCTCCAGTTCTTCCAGCGCGTCAGCCTTGGCAAAGTCCAGAAACGCCTCGATCAGCCGTTCCATATCGTCGACATCCCCGATCAGGGCTTTCGTCTCCTCAGTCTCGGGTTGCATCGACAACCCCAACTTGAGCCGCGTGAGGGGCGTGCGCAGGTCGTGGCTGACGCCCGACAGCATCAGGGTGCGCTGCTCGATCTGACGTTCGATCCGTGCCCGCATATTGAGAAAAGCAGCGCCTGCCGAGCGTACTTCCGACGCGCCGCTGGGATAATACGGCTCGTGTCTTCCCTTGCCGAAGGCTTCCGCCGCGCGGGCCAGCCGTCGGATCGGGCGAAGCTGGTTGCGCAGGAACAGGTAGGAGATGATGGTCATCAGAATGGCCGTGAACAGCATCAACACCAAAAGCTGGTGCGGGTTTGTCGCCGCCACCCGACGCCGCGCGAACGAGACGTCCAGCACGCCTTTCGAGGTGTCCAAACTGGCCTGAACGGTTTTATCAAGGCTGACCATATCCACGGCGCGCAACTCGTCAAATTGCTGGGCCAGCGTGTTGCGAATGGCGCGGCCGGACAAGTCCCATATCCGCCGCCGCTCCGCCACCACTGTGCCAGGAAAGACCACGTCCATTTGAAGCGCCTCGGCCGCCGCCGTGACCTGCTCCCCGGCCAAAGCTACATCCGGGGCATCCTCAACGATGTCCAACAAAAGCTCCAACTCCACGGAAATGTTCTGCGTCATTTGCGCGGTGACCCCTTCGTAGAGGCGTTGAATGAACGCGAAGGAGACGACCAGCTGGATGGTGACGATCGGCACCAGCAAGATCAACGCCGCCCGCCCGTAGAGGCTTCGCGGCAGGTAGCGTTTGATGGAAAACCGTGTCATGAAGCGGACCGTAAAGCCCCTTTGCCCAAAGGAAAAGAGCGATGGCGACCGTCACACCCGACACCCGCAAGGCTGGCGCGATCACGCAACTTGCGCCCGGCCTGCGCTGTATCCTTGCCCCGAACGCGTCGCCGATGACTTATACCGGCACAAACACCTATCTCCTCGGCACCCGCGACATCGCCGTGATCGACCCCGGCCCCCCCGACGAAGCACATCTGGAGGCTATCCTTGGTGCTCTCGACGCCCATCAACGCATAAGCCACATCATGGTAACCCACTCCCATATCGACCACTCGCCTCTGGCGATGGTGCTCGCGCAGATTACAGGGGCGAAGGTTTATGGCTTTGGCGACAGCCGGGCCGGTCGCGCACCGGTGATGGCGTCGTTCACGGATGTCGGGGGGGGCGAAGGCGTGGACGCGACCTTCATGCCTGATATTTCGCTGGCCCATGAGGATTGCGTGAGCGGGTCCGACTGGTCCTTAACCGCGCTACACACTCCGGGCCACATGGGAAACCACTTGTGTTTTCACTGGCCTCAGGGCGACGCGATTTTCACCGGCGACCTGGTGATGGGCTGGGCCACATCCATGGTGTCGCCACCGGACGGCCACCTGACCGACTTCATGATCTCGCTTGAAATGCTGGCAGCACGGAACGGCGACGAGATCTATTACAGCGGACATGGACAGCCAATCACCGCCCCGGTCGAACGTTTGCAAGAACTGCTGTCCCATCGCCGAATGCGCGAGACCCAGATCCTCGACGCCCTGCGTCGCGAGCCCTTGACGCCAAAGACGCTGACCGACCGGATCTACACCGACATAAACCCCGCCCTTCTGCGCGCCGCGGAACGGAACGTCCTCGCACATCTCATCGACCTGACCGAGCGCAAAAAGGTGAAACCGGACGGAAAACTGGGGACTTCAGCGGTGTTCTCGTTGATCACTGAATTTTAGTTGAAATCGCCCTTTACGACCCAAATCTTGCTTGCTATACGCGCCTCACCGTTCCGGCGTAGCTCAGCGGTAGAGCAGTTGACTGTTAATCAATTGGTCGTAGGTTCGATCCCTACCGCCGGAGCCAATTTCCCCGCAAAACTCTGAAAACACAGCATTTCAGATTTAAGCCTAGATGAATTAGGGCGATATGAGCGCAAGAGCTGGTGTGCAAATGGCAAATAGCGCGCAGTTGAGCTGGGAAATTCATGCTTCTCTGCCCCGACGCCAACATCAAACCGTCCTGACACAGGTTCTGTTATGCTGATAGCGCCTGTAACTCAGGCTCTGCACGCGTATCCTGTGAAATGTGACATCTCGACGAGCCGTAGGTGCGAACGGGAGGCGGTCCGCCGTCAGATGTCAACGGATCAGACGTCTTTGCCCTTGCAGGCGCGCTTGGTGCATGAATACGTTGGCTCATGAGTGACACGCTTCTGTATCCTGACCGACTTCTCCCCTCGGAACCCAGTGCACTTGCAATTGCCCGAGCGCTGTTCAAGACCATCGAACATCTACCGATTGTATCTCCGCACGGACACACCGACCCGCGGTGGTGGGGGGGAAACGCTGCATTTGCAGATGCTACCGAGCTGTTTGTCATCCCGGATCACTATGTGGTTCGCATGATGGTCAGTCAGGGTATTTCCTTCGAAGCGCTTGGCATCGGCAAAGGAGCGGAACGTGACCGACGGAAGATCTGGCGGACCTTTGCAGAACACTACCACCTCTACCGCGGCACGCCTTCACGGCTATGGGTCGATCACGCCCTAAGTGTCGTATTTGGTATCCCGCAGCGACTGTCGGTCGAGACTGCCGACGACACATTCGACGCGATCAACGAGAAGCTTTTGCAGGATGATTACCGTCCGCGTGCGCTCTATGACCGGTTCGGAATAGAGGTGATCGCGACCACCGACGGCGCGTTGGACGATCTGAAATGGCATGACGAAGCGCGTCAAAGCGACTGGAGCGGGCGGGTGGTGCCGACCTATCGCCCCGATGCAGTGACCGACCCGGAGTTCGAGGGGTTTGCAGAAAACCTGATCCGGTTTGGTGAGATTACCGGTTGCGACACAAGCAGCTGGACAGGCTATCTTGAGGCGCACCGCACCCGTCGAAAGTTCTTCCTGTCCAAAGGTGCGACGGCGACCGATCACGGACATCCCACCGCCCTGACGGCGGATTTGACCAGCTCTGAAGCGGAAACGCTATGGAGGCGCATCAACTCCGGCGATGCGACTGCTGCGGATGCAGAGGTGTTCCGGGCGCAAATGCTGACGGAATTTGCCCGTATGTCTTGCGAGGACGGGCTGGTCATGCAGTTGCATGCTGGATCTCATCGCAACCACAATGACCATGTTTTCGGAGCCTATGGCCGCGACCGGGGTTTTGACATACCGCGCAGGACCGGTTTCGTGGAAGAACTGCGACCGTTATTAAACGCCGTTGGCATGGACACGCGACTGACCCTCGTGCTGTTCACACTTGACGAGTCCACATATGCGCGGGAACTTGCGCCGCTTGCCGGCGCATATCCGAGCCTGCGGCTCGGGCCGCCATGGTGGTTCCATGACAGCTTCGAAGGGATGCGCCGTTTCCGCGAAGCGACAACCGAGACGGCCGGCTTTTTCAACACGGCAGGCTTCAATGACGATACCCGTGCGCTATGCTCGATCCCTGCCCGCCACGATGTGGCACGCCGCTGTGACTGTGCCTATCTTGCCGAGCTTGTCACGACCCATCGACTTGACGAAGACGAGGCTTTCGCGCTGGCGCCCCTTCTGGCGAATGGCCTCGCGCGAGAGACTTATAAACTCTGAACTCTTACCGCATGGACCTAGCTTACATTCCCCGTAGGTCCTGCGCGTAGAGGTGGTAAATCTTCGGGTCGAAAATCGAATTTACCGGCACCGGCTTGCGGGGCATCAGATCGGACGAAAAGACTTGGGCGGCCGCAAAGCTGTCAGAAGACATGGATCGCAACCCTTGGGGAAACGGGCGCATAGAATTGCCCTCGCCCTTGCTGGCAAGGTGAAAACCCCAAATCCCGAAGGAAGGGATTGGCGTCTGATAGCTGACTATTTCCGGGAACATCTCTTCAAGCGTTTTGGCCACGGTCCAATAGGAATGGGTCGCAAAGAAGGGTGAGGAACTTTGGCTGACCAAACTCGCGTCGTCGGTCATGATTGCCGCGACCATGGCGTAGAACTCCACCGAGTAGAGCTTGGCCAGCGCCTCGTTATGCGGGTCGGGAAAGTCGATGATAATCCGGTCATAGACCTCTGTGCTGTCCTTCACATAGACGAAGGCGTCCATGTTGTGGATATGCACCTTGGGGGAAGCCAGCGAGTTGCCGTTGAGGCGGGTAATGGGCGCAAACTCGGTGCCGAGCTTGGTCATTTCGGGATCCAGATCGACCAGATCAATGCGCGTGACGCTCGGGTATTTCAACACCTCGCGCACGGCTAGACCATCACCGCCGCCGAGGATCAGCACCTTTTCGGGCGGTTTTCCCCAGCTGAGGACGGGATGCACCAAGGCCTCGTGGTAGCGGTATTCGTCCATCTCGGCGAACTGCAAATGTCCGTCGATGAACAGCCGGACATCGCCGTTGTTCCACGTATTTGTCACCACCAACGACTGGTAAGCTGACTGCTTGCGCCATACAACACGGTCAAAATACAGGTGATCCTGCGCGAAGGCGGTGATCTTTCCCGCCAGCAAGGTCAGCGCCACCAAACCGACGATTGTAGCGACCACATAGGCCAGAATCCGGTTCGGCGCGTCGAAGTGATCGCGCAGCCAGAGCACACTGAACAGCGCGACCATGGCGTTGATCAGGCCAATGGCGAAGGACGCGGTGATCAGACCCAAGGAAGGCAGCAGCAATATCGGAAAGGCGACCGAGCCGATCAAGGCACCCAGATAGTCGAGCGACAGCACGTCCGCCAATGACTCCCGCGTGGTGGAGCGTTGCGACAGTACCCGTGTCAGGATCGGGATCTCCAAGCCCACCAAGAAGCCGATGGTCGAGATGAAGGCAAACATGCCCACGGTGTAGAACCACGGGGCGGTCGGGAAGAGCATGAACAGCGAGATGCTGCACAAGCCACCGACCAGAGCCAAGATCAGCTCGATATAGACAAAGGCCTGAATCAGATTGCCGCCAATGAACCGCGACACGTAGGACCCTATTCCCATCGCAAACATGAAGAAACCGATAGTCAGGGAGAATTGGTACACGGAATTGCCCAGCAGATAACTGGAGACGGTGCCGATGATCAACTCATAGACGATACCACACAGGGCGACGACGAGGATTGAACACAGAAGGACAAGGGCCTGCTTGCGCGGCAAGGAGGTGTAGTCAAAATCTTTGGTCTGGGACACGCAGGAATGCTCCGCAGCGAGAGGTTTTGCATGAAAAAGGCCCAGTGCGGATTACGCAACTGGGCCTTGGCTTGACTTGAGGCAGAATTACTTGCCCGCGCGCGGACCACCCGAGCGTGCGGAGGATGGCGCACGGTAGCTGCTGCGCGGGGTCACGTTGCGGTTGTTGAAGCTGCCCTTGGCCACGCCTGCACCGCGCTGGCGCGACAGCAGATTGCCAAGCAGAACGCCCGCCAGCAGGCCGGTGCCGGAGAAACGCAGACCGGACGAGTTACCGGCCACATCGGTGGCGATCAGGCGCTTGTTCTCTTCGTCGATCTCGACGGTAAACACCTTGCCCTCGCCTTCATCCTGCACGCCGTTGGCATTCTCGTCAGCAAAGCCCAAGAAGGTCGCGTCTTTCTGCACTTCAAGGCCAAGGGTCTTGTCATAGAAAGGCGGTGCAGAGTTCAGCACTTCGGTAAAGAAGCCGGTGAACTGGCCCATCTCGTTATCAGCAACCTCGGTGATGTTGTTTTCTTTCAGGTAGCCGTCATAGCGGATCAGCGCGAATTCGGTGCGGTCAAGAACCTGACCCAGATCTGCCGTCTGCTCGGACTTGTCGCCGAAAAGCATCGGGAGGCCGACGAAAGCCACGATGGCGACGATTGCAATAAGTTTAATTTTTCCAAGCATTAATTAGATTCCTGTTTCTTGATACGTTCGCGTAGGTAAATGCGTTCTACTGGTTCGCTAAAGAGCACATCCACCATACTTGATGCAATCCCAAGCTATAGTAATCCGTTAATTTGCCCGCCTCTTTGAAACCATGTGTCTCCAATGCCTCAGCGTTCTCGCGCGACAGGTCGCTGGGCAAGGCTATAACGGCAATGCGGGCTTGTTGACCGCGCGCTTTTTCAAGGTAGTGATCCAGCCCTGCGACACCCGCAGGGGTCTCCTGCCAGATCAGCCCGACGACGCCCTTTGTCTCAGGCTCGGGCGCTATACCCGAAATCGCGATGCCGGTTTTCTCGCTTGGCATAGGCGGCTCCCCGGCTTGGAATTCCGGGTTCTCCAGTCCGTAGACAATCTTGGCTTCGCCTACATTGTGATAGTCAGGCAGGGTCATTTCGACCTCCGCACCGAAATCTTCGTACATCCTGTGCGCCCCCGCATAGATCGAGCGCCCGAAGTCTTTGTAGTCGCTGGTTGCGATGAACACCTTGCGGTAGCCCTGCTTGTTGAGCTTCCCCAGCAGGTCGTTCATCATCTGCGAACCGTAGCCCTGCCCCAGATATTCCTGCGCCAGATAGGTCCAGGACAGCCAGCACACATCATCCACCTGATCGTCCGGCTCATAGCCAGTGACGCCCACTACCCTGCCCTTGTGCATCAAGACGAACATGCCATCGACACCTTCGTCCAGCAGCAGGTTCTCGGCCTCGGCGGCGTCGTCTTCATCGGTCTCGTTGATGATGGCCACAACCTGGCTCACATGGGAATACTGCATGGGCTTCAGCGTGGGGTGTTTGCTGCCGAATAGCGAAGATAACATGGCAAAACTTCCTCCAATAAGAGTTGAGAGCAGATGGGGGTAAATCGCGATTTTGTCGGAAAGCCAATAGATTTCCGCGCCAAGCACTGCGGCGATCGCCACTGCAACCCAGATTTGGTTTTCAGGACGGACCGTAGTCAGAACGGCACAGGCAATCATCGCGTAGACGGGGCCGGACAGGCCGACGAAGGCGGGTCCGACAAGATAGAATTGGGCGATAGTGCCAAGCACGGCGGATAGCGCCACCATGACCAATGTCCAAGCGGAGCCAAGACGGGACTCTGTTATCGGACCGGCGATCAGCAGGAGCGCCACGTTCAAGCCGACATGCCGAATGTTGCCATGACGGAACACCGCCAGCAGCGCGTCCGCCAAGTTGTCAGGGGGCGCATCTGGCGACGCAGCGCCGAAACCCAGATACCCGATGATCGCCAGTGCACAAAGCGCCAGCGTGACGGGCATCATTTTGACGATGTTGATTATGCCGGAGCCTTCGAGACCGGCGCTGCCATCGCAGGAACTTGACCGCGCCGCAGTGTTTGGACCTCTTCGTGCGACGGCTGAAAGAAGTCACGCAGCCGGTTCAGGCTCAATTCCGGCTTGGCATCTCCGCACATGAATATGTCTACGGCGACGTAGTCGTACTCGGGCCAGGTATGCACCGAGATGTGAGACTCGGCCAGCAATGCCACCCCCGTGTATCCGGCCCGGTCGCCGAAATCGTGCATCCGAACGTCCAACACCACCGCGCCTGCCGCGTCGGCCGCTTGGGTCAAAGCCTCGATGCTCGACGGCCCCGCCTCCAGAAGGTTTCGTGCGCCATGGAAATCCGCGATGATGTGTTGCCCCAAAACGGCGGGAGGGAAGGTCTTGATGGAAATATCGTTCACGCGGGTGGGCTCACATCTGAGAAGTTAGTCATGGAATGAGCGGACCATATTCCGAAACGTCAACCGTTCCAACGGGGCAAGATGCGGAATTTTTCGACACTTGCACACATGTCACCACGCCCCCTTACCGGCGCAATTATTTAGGGTTTGCGCGTGATGAAATCTCGATTGAGTAATGTTGCATGAAATCCCCGTCATATTCTCGCCACATTTTCGACACCCCGTCGCCTTACTTGGGTGTTGCGCTGAAAGCCTAGTAAGTAAGAGTAACCATATAGGAGGCCACAGTCATGGCCTATCAAGCACCAGCGCAGACTCCGCGTCCGGAGCCGCAAGACACGAAATCACCGCGTCCAACACCGCCCGAGGGCTTCTCTGACTGGGCCAGTCTATAGTCCGAACTGCATCATTGCGGAAAAGGAAAAGGCCGCACAACTTGCGGTTGCACGGCCCTTACCGAAAACGGTGGAATCTGGCGGCTTAACCGACCAACTCAAGGCCCGAGAAGAAGAACGCTATTTCTTCTGCTGCGGTCTCTGGCGCGTCGGAGCCGTGGACAGAGTTCTCGCCGATCGACAGCGCAAACTCTTTGCGGATGGTGCCTTCTGCGGCTTCTGCAGGATTGGTCGCGCCCATCACTTCGCGGTTTTTCGCGATGGCGTCGTCACCTTCCAGAACCTGAACCACGATCGGCTCGGAGATCATGAACTCGCACAGCTCGTCAAAAAACGGGCGGTCCTTGTGGACGCCATAGAACTGCTGCGCTTGGGCCAGCGTCAGCTGGATGCGCTTGGAGGCGACGACGCGCAGGCCTGCCTCTTCGAACTTGGCGATGATCTTGCCTGTCAGGTTACGTTTGGTGGCGTCGGGTTTGATAATCGAGAATGTGCGTTGGATCGCCATTGTGCTGGTCCTTGGACTGAAGTGAGTTTGGGGCGCACCTAGCATGGGTTTCCCCGCGTGAAAAGCGCCCAATTGACACCTCTGCCCGCATAGGCGACACGCAGGGCATGTTAAGTATCTCAGAACTCCGCTACGCCGTCGAAGGTCGCACTTTATTCGAAGGTGCCTCCGCAAACATCCCCACAGGCCACAAAGTCGGCCTCGTGGGTCGAAACGGCACGGGCAAAACCACCCTGTTCAAACTGATCCGTGGGGAGTTGGTGCTGGAGAGCGGCACGATCACCCTGCCCGACCGCGCCCGCATCGGCGGAATCGCGCAGGAGGTTCCGTCGAACGAGGTCTCGCTGCTCAACACGGTTCTGGCCGCCGATGTAGAGCGCGCGAGCCTGATGGCGGAGGCGGAAACCGCGACCGACCCGAACCGCATCGCCGAGATTCAGACCCGTCTGGCCGATATCGGCGCGTGGTCGGCTGAGGCGCGTGCGTCCTCGATCCTTGTCGGGTTGGGCTTCACCACTGAAGAAACCCACCGCCCCTGCTCCGACTTCTCAGGCGGATGGCGGATGCGTGTGGCGCTGGCCGCCGTGCTGTTCTCCGAGCCTGACTTGTTGTTGCTTGACGAGCCGACCAACTACCTCGACCTAGAAGGCGCGTTGTGGCTGGAGCATTACCTGACCCGCTATCCGCACACGGTCATCATCATCTCGCACGACCGCGAGTTGCTGAACCGCTCCGTCAACGGCATCCTGCATCTCGAAGACAAGCAGCTGACCTTCTATTCCGGCAATTACGACCAGTTCGCCCGCCAACGTGCCGCGCGCCGTGCGGTGCAGGCTGCCGCCGCCAAGAAACAGGATTTGCAACGCGCGCACCTTCAATCGTTCGTGGACCGGTTCAAAGCCAAGGCGTCGAAAGCCAAGCAGGCCCAGTCCCGCGTGAAAATGCTGGAGAAGATGGAGACAATCACCGCGCCCGAGGATGCGGCCCGCGTTGTGTTCACCTTCCCCGAGCCGGAAGAGCTTTCGCCGCCGATCATCAGCACTGAAAACGCCTCTGTCGGGTATGACGGCAAAGCCATCCTGAGCCACCTGAACCTGCGCATCGACCAAGACGACCGCATCGCGCTTCTGGGCCGGAACGGCGAGGGAAAATCCACACTTGCCAAGATGTTATCGAACCGCCTTGAAGTGATGAGCGGCAATATGACGACGTCCAGCAAGCTGCGCATCGGGTTCTTCGCACAGCATCAGGTGGACGAATTGCATATCGATGAGACCCCGCTGGAACATTTGATCCGGGAGCGCCCCAACGAAGGACAATCCAAACTGCGGGCGCGTCTTGCGGGGTTCGGCCTCGGCCCCGATCAGGCCGACACGGCGGTCGGACGGCTTTCGGGCGGGCAGAAAGCACGTCTGTCCCTGCTGCTGGCCACCCTGCCCGCGCCGCATCTGCTGATCCTCGACGAGCCAACCAACCACCTCGACATCGAAAGCCGCGAAGCGCTTGTGCAGGCTCTCACTGCCTATTCCGGTGCCGTTATTCTTGTGTCTCACGACATGCACCTTCTGTCGCTGGTGGCGGACCGGTTGTGGCTGGTAAAAGACGGGCGGGTTAACCCTTACGAGGATGACCTGCCAAGCTACCGCAAACTGCTGCTGGCCCCGCCGGACAAGCCAGAAAAGGACAAGCCGAAGCCCAAACGTGCGTCCCGCGACGATATTCTGGAGTTGCGCTCCGAAGTGCGCAAATGTGAGGCTCGGGTGGCAAAACTGGCAGAGATGCAGGACGAACTGGCGAAACGTCTGGGCGACCCGAAGGTTTATGAAGACCACATGGCCGACAAGCGTGCCGTTTGGCAGAAGAAGTATTCCGAGGTGATGGAAGCCATGGACCGCGCCGAGGCCATGTGGGTCAAAGCGCAGGGAAAGCTTGAGAAAGCAGAGGCTTGAGCGATGGAGTTAAGCGTCGCCATTACCGCTTTCGTCACCCTCGCAGTGGTGATCGACCCCATCGGGCTTGCACCATTGTTCGTGGCGTTAACCACTGGCATGGACTTTCGTCACCGGCTGCGCATCGCCGTGCGATCCTGCCTAGTCGCGTTTGGACTGCTGACCCTATTCGGCATTGCCGGAGAGGCGCTCTTGGACTTCATCGGGATTTCCATGGCGGCTTTCCGCATCTCGGGCGGTGTGCTGCTGTTCGTCACCGCGCTGGACATGCTGTTCGAGCGCCGCAGCCAGCGACGCGAGGACAAGGCAGATGGCCCGCATGACGAAGACCCGTCGGTCTTCCCGCTTGCCACACCTTTGATCGCCGGTCCCGGCGCCCTTGCGGCGATGATCCTGTTGACCAGCACGCCCGGGGCAGATTTGACCTTCGTGGTTGCCGTTCACGGCGTCATGCTGGCGGTGTTGGGCCTTGTTTTCGGGTTGTTCCTGATGGCGGGCCTGATGGAGCGTGTTCTGGGTGATACAGGTATCAAGGTAATCTCCCGCTTGATGGGGATGTTGTTGGCGGCGTTGTCGGTTCAATTCGTGCTCGACGGGCTGCGCGAGTTCGGCGTGGTGGCAGGCGGCTGAACAAGCACCTATATATAGCGACATGGATAGCAACGACACCGCCCGCCTCATCTACCTTGTGCTTCTCGGCTCCGTGATCGCGGGGTATTTCCTGATTTCCAACCGCGCCCGCATGGGTGAGATGGCGCGGCAGGCGGCGCTGTGGGGGTTCATCTTTGTGGGCGCTATCGTGGCCTACGGTTTGTGGAGCGACGTGTCCGACACCGTGCTCCCCCGCCAGAGCGCCTTCGAGAACGGCCGCATCGAGGTGCCCGTACGCACGGACGGCCACTTTCACCTGACCTTGCATGTCGATGACATCCCGGTCGACTTCGTCGTCGATACTGGCGCCAGCAGCGTGGTTTTGTCCAAGCGAGATGCGGAGCGGGTCGGCATAGACACCGATACGCTGATCTATGGCGGCCGCGCCAGCACCGCCAATGGCGAAGTGCGCACCGCTCGGGTCACATTGGAAAACGTGCGTTTGGGCGAGATGGATGAAGGCGACGTGCGGGCCTATGTTAACGAGGGCGAGTTGGACAGCTCACTTCTGGGTATGTCCTATTTGCGGCGTTTCGGGAGTGTGAATATCACACCCACCAAGCTGATCTTACAGCGCTAGGACTCGGCCTTCTTTTCCCAACGGCCACTTTCCTGCGACCAGTACTGCGCCGAGCATCCGGCACTGGTCAGTGCTTTCCACTGCTCCCGCGCCCGCGCGACCGCGTCGCCGTCATTGCCGTCAAACAGGATCATCGTGCGGTCGCTGGCCGCGACCTCGTCGGGGGCGATCTCCGCACCGTCGAGACTGACCAGACAACTCGCGCCATTTGGCAGTTCTGACCCGTCCGTCAACAAAATTGGCTGGTCTGCATCATGCGTCCCGCCTGCGCGACCATGAGCAAGAAAGCCGTCGGCCTCCCATAATTTCACGTCCAGATGTTCCAGCCGGGCCGCGTCGCGTCCCCTGACCGCCACACGCCAGCCCGCAGCCCGCGCCTTGCCCAAAAGCATGGGCAAGGTGACGTCCACGGGTTGCGCGGTCATATGGTAGAAGAAAGCCGCGCCCACGGGTTATTCGCCCTCAAAATTGTCCGCGATCAAACGGTTGAGTGCGCGGACGCCCCAGCCGGTCGCCCCCTTGGGTGCGAAACTCGTGTCCTCCTTCACCGAGGCGACGCCCGCGATGTCGAGATGTATCCACGGCGTTTCGGGCTTCACGAAACGTTGCAGGAACTGCGCGGCGGTGATGGAGCCTGCTGGGCGGCCGCCTACGTTTTTCATGTCGGCAATGCGAGACTTGAGCTGGTCATCATAGGCCTTGCCCATCGGCATCCGCCAAGCGCCCTCTTCCTCCAGATTGGCAGCCTTCAAGAACGCGTTGGCCAGTGCGTCGTTGTTGGAGAATACGCCTGCGTTCTCGTGGCCCAGCCCAATGATGATGGCGCCGGTCAGGGTGGCCAGGTTGATCATGCCTATCGGCTCGAACCGCTCCTGCGCGTACCAAAGCACGTCAGCCAGCACCAAGCGGCCTTCAGCGTCTGTATTGATCACCTCGATCGTGTCGCCCTTCATGGACTTCACGACATCGCCGGGACGGGTCGCATTGCCGGACGGCATGTTTTCAACCAGGCCGACAAGTCCAACGACGTTGGCCTTCGCCTTACGCTTCGCAATCGCCTTCATCACACCCGCTACGACGCCCGCGCCGCCCATATCCATGGTCATGTCTTCCATGCCCGCGGCGGGTTTCAGCGAGATGCCGCCCGTGTCGAACACGACGCCCTTGCCGACAAACGCAAACGGCTTGTCGCCCTTGGCACCGCCCTGCCACTCCATGACGACCACCTTGGACGGGCTGTCGGACCCCTGCCCCACGCAAAGCAGCGACCCCATGCCGAGCTTTTCAAGGTCCTTCTCCTCCAGCACCTCGACCTTGAGGCCCAAGTCTTTCAAATCGGTCAACTGCTTGGCAAATTCGGTAGTGGTCAGCACGTTGGCGGGCATATTCACCAGATCGCGGGTGAAGAAGACCCCTTCCGCAAGAGCGTCGAGCCCGTCAAAGGCGGCCTTCACGTCATCGGGCGCGTTCACGACGAAGGTTGCGCCCTCATGCACAGTCTTCTCGGCGGTTTTCTGATCGGCGTAGTCGTAGGCCCGCAGAACCATCCCGTAGGCCACTTCATGTGCGCGACGCAGATTTCCGCACAAGGCGAATACTTTGGACGTCCCTGCCTGCTTCGCCAAAGTTGCACCCGCCTTGCGCGCCTCGCCGACATTGGGACGCCGGGCGAGCTTGACGATGATGACCGCCTCCGCCGGGATGTTGACCGGATATGAGAGAACCATCGCAGCACCATCGTCGAGCTTCTCGAAGGCCTCGCTGGACACAGCGCGGGCGACGGAGCCTCGGGTCAGGCGGTTGACGCGCTTCGCTGTTGTATCAAGCGTACCCGCAGGTGGGACAAAGATTGCCAGACGGCCCTCCATATCCTTGATGGCGTCGATGTCTGTGGCGGCGAAGTCTACGGGGATCAAAGCGGTCATGTGTCTGCCTGTTGTTGTAACGTTTGCCCATAGCTAGCGCGGGTATGCCGCAAAGGCCAGAACCCCCTGTTCCAGTCCCAGATTTTGCGCTAGAACGCGGGCCAACAACTAAGGAGGACAGGGTTTGGCACGATTCGACAGATACATGCTGTCGCAATTGTTGGTCCTGTTTGGCTTCTTTTCCCTTGTGCTTGTGTCGGTCTACTGGGTCAACCGCGCCATCGGCCTTTTTGACCAGTTGATCAGCGACGGGCAAACGGCCTTGGTGTTTCTGGAATTCACCCTACTTACGCTGCCCTATGTCATTCTGATCGTACTGCCCATTTCGGCCTTCGTGGCGGCGGTATATGTGACGAACAGACTCAGCTCCGACTCGGAAATGGTCGTGCTTCAGACCGCAGGTGCGTCGGCGCTGCGCATCGGCAGGCCGGTGATTTTCTTCGGGATTTTGGTCGCTTTACTGGTTGCCGTGTTGGCACATATCCTTGTGCCCGCCGCTCGGAGCGAGTTGGCAGGTCGCAGCCAAGAAATTTCGCGCGATATCACTGCACAATTCTTGAAAGAAGGGCAGTTTCTACACCCCACCGACGATATTGCGGTTTATATCCGAAGCATCACCGATCTTGGCGAGTTGGAGCAGCTTTTCCTAGAAGACAGCCGCGATCCGGATGCTGTGGTGACCTACACGGCGGAACGGGCTTTCCTTGTTCGCGGGGACACTGGCCCACGTCTTGTCATGCGCAATGGGCTGGCGCAGACCTTCCGACCCGAGACCGGCAGACTTTCCACCGTTGCGTTCGTCGATTTCGCCTACGACATCGGGGCGCTGATCGGGGCCGACCGAACAAGGCAACGCGATTTGCGCGAACTGTCGACCCCTGTGCTGCTGAATCCGTCCGAGGCGGATCTTGCATCGGCCTCCGGCGAGCTTGCGGATTTTCTCTTTGAGGGACATGACCGTTTCGCAAAATCCTTGCTCGCGATTGTCGTGCCGCTCATGGGATTTGCCACACTGCTTTTGGGCGGGTTCTCCAGATTCGGGGTCTGGCGTCAGGTCATCATCGCGGTCGTGCTCATCATTCTGGTGCAACTGGTCTCCAACGTCGCGGAGGAGGCCGCCCGCAAGGATGCTAGCCTGTTCTGGCTAGCATATGCGGCCCCTGCGGTAGGCGCAGCGCTCGCGGCCGTCCTGCTTTACTCCACATCGCTCAAACGGTTGCGTGGGCGAACGCCCAAAGGAGTTGCGGCATGAGGTTGGATATATACTTCGCGCGCCGTTTTATCTGGTCCTTCACCATAGTGTTTGGCGTCTTTTTCGGGATCGTCCTTCTGATTGATCTGGTTGAGCAGATGCGCCGTTTCGACAGCGAATTGGTCGGCGTGATGGAGGCAGGGCAACTGGCGCTTCTTAATGCTCCTGCCACAATGTATCGTATGCTGCCCTTGCTGGTTGTGCTTGCGACGATCACGCTGTTTCTGGGGCTTGCACGCACGTCGGAATTGGTCGTCACGCGGGCGTCAGGTCGTTCTGCTCTGCGATCGCTTGCGGCACCGGTTCTCACCGCGCTGCTGTTTGGCGCTCTGGGCGTTGCAGTTCTCAACCCCATTGTCGCGGCGACCTCAAAGCAGTTTGAAGTCGTGTCAGGCCGCTATGCGACGAACGGCAGTTCTGTAAGCTCGGTCTCCGAGGAAGGTCTTTGGCTGCGGCAGGCCAGCGCCGGGGGACAGGTCGTGATCCGCGCAGAGCGATCCAACCTCGACGGCACGCGCTTTTTTGGCGTGACATTCTACGGCTTTGGTGCGGATGGGTCCGTCCGGTACCGCATCGAGGCCGCCGAGGCATTGTTGGAACCGGGCAACTGGATTTTGTCAAAGGCCAAACGATGGTCCTTCTCCGAGTTGGAAAACCCCGAGTCGGGCGCGGTCACGCATCCGCAGCTCAACGTGCCATCGGACCTGACGCGCGACCAAATCCGCGACAGTTTCGGCTCGCCATCGTCCATCCCAATTTGGGAGCTACCGAAGTTCATTCGACAACTCGATCGTGCCGGGTTCTCCGCATTGCAACACCGGGTATGGCTGAATATGGAGCTGGCAAATCCGGTACTGCTCGCGGCGATGGTGCTTATCGGCGCGGGTTTCACCATGCGTCACACGCGGTTTGGCAAGACGGGACTGATGGTGTTGTTTGCTGTCTTGATGGGGTTCGGCATCTTCTTTTTGCGAAACTTTGCACAGGTGCTTGGCCAGAACGGGCAAATTCCGGTATTGGTCGCAGCATGGGCGCCGCCACTGGCGGGGATATTCCTGTCACTTGGCCTTTTGCTGCATACGGAGGATGGCTGACATGCGTGCGGCCCTGTTTGGATTGTTGCTGGCGGCTTCGGCGGCTGCTCCCGGTTTCGGGCAGCAAAGCGCCGACACGGCCAGCCTTGTGGCCGACAACGTCGTCTTCACCAGTGACACTCAGCAGCTAAGCGCAACAGGCAATGTGGAAATCCTGCAGGACGGCGTGCGTCTGCGAGCGCAATCCATCACCTATGACGGCGAAACAGACACTCTAGTAGTGACGGGCCCGATCTACATCACCGACCGGAGCAACACGCTCGTTGCCGCCGAGTTCGCCCAGCTGTCCGGTGATTTGCGGGATGGCGTCCTGAAAAGTGCGCGCGTCGTATATGCGCGGCAGCTCCAGCTTGCTGCCGCCGAAGTGCGGCGCACAGAAGGTCGATACACCCAACTCTACAAAACCGTCGTATCAAGTTGCCATATCTGCGAATCCGATCCGGTTCCCCTCTGGGAAATCCGGTCCAAGCGGGTGGTGCATGATGCTAAGGAACGGCAGCTTTACTTTAGCAACGCGACGTTGCGCGTCATGGGGCTTCCCGTTTTCTACGCGCCCTATCTGCGGCTGCCCGACCCGACGGTGAAACGCGCCAACGGCTTTCTGGTGCCGGAGCTACGCTCTAACGGCGACTTGGGCGTCGGGTTGCGCACACCTTATTTTTTCACGTTGGGCGATCACGCGGATATCACTCTTACCCCTTGGTTGACAACCAAAGGTGCTAGAACATTGGAAGCCCGCTACCGCCAGAAATTCGCCAGAGGCGAGATCGAGATCAACGGGGCGGTAACCGACGACAACGCCAGCAGCCTTGATACGCGCAGCTATCTCTTCGCGGACGGAACCTTCGCGGTCGGTGCGGGGTTCACCGGGAAATTCGACGTAGAGCTGGTGTCGGACCCGGGCTACCTGCTGCTCTACGACTATTCGGACAAGGACCGTCTTGACAGTGCCATCTCGGTGGAGCGGGCGCGGCGCGACGAGTATATTGGCGCGGAAGTGATCCATTATAAGTCGCTGCGTGACAGCGAAAACAACCGCACCCTTCCAACGATTGTCGGGGACGCGACTTATGTGAAACGCTTTTCGCCTTCTTATCTGGGCGGCATCGCGACGCTGACCGCCCAAGCCCACGGACATTACCGCCGCGCCGACACCGACCCGACCAACGAAGGGCTGTCGCGCGATGTGGTCAGGGTGACGACGTCTGCCGAATGGCGTCGTGACTGGCTCTGGAACAACGGGATGCTTCTTGCGGCAGAGGGGGCAGTATTCATTGACGGCTACAAGATCCGGCAACCGCGCCCCAACCCCGCGCTTGCGTTTGACGACACCGTCGAGGTGACGCCCTATGCCGCGCTTGAATGGCGCTGGCCGATGCTGCGCCAAGGCGCGAAAGCCAATCATCTGCTGGAGCCGGTCGTCCAGCTTGTGGTGACCAAGGACAACCGCGACGGGATCGACAACGAAGACAGCTTGTTGGTGGAGTTTGACGAAGCAAATATCTTCGAGTTCTCCCGCTTTCCCGGCGCAGACCGGCGCGAGCAAGGCTCCCGCCTGAACATCGGTATGACCTACACACGTCAAGCGCACGCCGGTTGGTCCCTTGGATTGACCGTCGGACGCATCTTTCGCGATGAGGATTTGGGGCAGTTCGTCAACGCGCCGGCGACCGCAACATCCTCCGGTTTGGATGGGAAGTCCTCGGATTGGCTGGTTGCAGCGCAACTCAAAGTGGGAGAACGCTTCGACCTGATAAACCGCGCAATCTTCGACGACGAGTTCTCCTTCGCACGGAACGAAATGCGTTTGGGCTGGACGACAGACACCTATCAACTGGCTTCGACCTTCGCCTGGCTGGAAGCTGACGCTTCCGAGGGGCGCCTGATCGACACGTCCGAGTTTGCGTTTGAGGGGGCCTACCGCGTGTCGCGTCACTGGACCCTTTTGAGCGAATTGCGCTACGATTTTGTCGATGATCGGACCACAGAGGCAGGGTTCGGCATAAGCTACCAGAACGAATGCGCCAAAATGGACCTTTCGGTCTCGCGCCGCTTCACGACTTCTACTAGTGTATCACCAACGACGGACCTCAACCTGTCGGTTCAGCTTGCGGGCTTCGGCGCGCGCGGGATCGGCGGTGCCAGCTTCGCCCGACAGTGCAACGGATAAGAACAGAGCAGATAAGATGACGCCGATACATGCGCTCCTGACCCGAGTTTTCGCCCTGACCCTTGCGGTATTGACCCTGACCGCTCCGGCATATGCCCAGCAGCAGGGGCTGTTCCAGACAGCTATCACCGTGAACGATATGGTGATTACCAACTACGAGTTACAACAGCGCGAGCGCTTTCTGACGTTGCTACGTGCTCCGGGAAATCCCGCGACCGAAGCCCGCAAAGGGCTCATTGATGACCGCCTTCGCCTGACGGAGACCCGCCGCGCGGGCATTGCACCGACCGAAGAGCAGATACGCGAAGGCATGGAAGAGTTTGCGAGCCGCGCCGAACTGGACGCAGAGCAATTCATCAAAGCGATCGAACAGGCGGGCGTCTCGGCAGAAACGTTTCGGGACTTCGTTGCCGCCGGGCTGGCCTGGCGCGAGCTGGTGCAAGGCCGTTACGGCTCTCGCAGTCAGGTGACCGAGGCAGAGGTCGACCGTGCGCTGGCGTTGCAAGGATCAACCGGCGGCGCCCGCGTCCTGCTGGCCGAAATCGTGTTGCCACTCGCCCCACCCGTGGCCGAACGCAATCAGGCATTGGCGCAACGCCTGTCAGAGACAATCAGCGGCGAAGGCGCGTTCAGCGCAGCAGCGCGGCGCTATTCGGCATCCCCGACCCGCAACAGTGGCGGTCGCCTGGAATGGTTGCCGCTGGGGAATGTGCCCCCGCAAGTTCGCGCCGCAGTGCTGACCCTTGCCCCCGGTGAGGTGAGCGAGCCGGTCGGCCTTGGCAACGCTGTCGGGTTGTTTCAGTTGCGTGGTCTTGAGGAAACAGAGGGCGAGGCGCCGGAGGCGCAAGAGCTGGACTATGTCACGATCCTTTTCCCAGGAGGCCGCACCGAGGACACGCTGGCACAGGCTCGCAAGTTCGAAACGCAGTATGACACATGCGACGACCTCTATACCCCAGCCAAGAAGCTGCCTCCCGAATATTTCGAGCGCACCACCCTGCCTGCTGGTGAGGTGCCGGGCGACATCGCGATGGAGCTGGCAAAACTCGACAGCAACGAAGTGTCCACCGCACTTACCCGCCAAGACGGGGCGTTTCTGGTCTATCTGATGCTGTGTGCGCGAACCATCGCAGTGCCGCTGGATGAAAACGGCGAAGAGATCGATCTGCGCGCCCGCGTGCGTGAGCAGTTGTTCAACCAGCGCATCGCCTCTTTCGCTGACAGCTTCCTTGAAGAGCTGCGGGCCGACGCAGTTATCATCGAGCAATGACCACCCGCGCCCCCGTCGTGGTAAGCTGCGGCGAACCTGCGGGGGTTGGCTTGGAGATCGCCCACAAGGCCTTTGAGGCGCTGCGTGGTGAAGTGCCTATGGTTCTGCTCGCGGATCGACGGCATGTGAGCGGACCGGTTGTCGAAGTGGCCTCGGTAGGCGACGTAACCGGCGACGAAGCTGCGCTACCTTTGCTACACCATAGATTCGCTGGAGACGCAGTGGCAGGCCAGCCTGACCCGCGCAACGCCCAAGGCGTAATCGACGTCATCGCGCACGGTGTTGATCTGGTGACCTCGGGCGCTGCGTCGGCGCTGTGCACCCTGCCCATTCACAAGAAGGCGCTGAAAGACGGCGCGGACTTCGCCTACCCCGGCCACACGGAATACCTTGCGGCCTTAGCGGGGGTGGAGCGCGTTGTAATGATGCTCGCCTGCCCGGAATTGCGGGTCGTGCCGGTGACGATACACATCGGCTTGGCCGATGTGCCGGGCGCACTGACGCCCGCGCTTTTGGAAGACACCCTGCGCATCACGGAAGCCGCCCTGAAGCGCGACTTCGGGATTGCAGAGCCGCGTTTGGCGGTCGCGGGATTAAATCCCCACGCAGGCGAAGGCGGCGCGATGGGCACGGAAGAGATCACCATGATCGCGCCATTGTTGGAGCGCCTGTCTGAGAGCGGCATGCGCCTCTCAGGCCCGATGAGTGCGGATACGATGTTTCACGCACAAGCCCGTGCGGGCTATGATGCAGCGGTGTGCATGTATCACGATCAGGCGCTAATCCCGATCAAGACGATAGATTTCGCGGGCGGGGTGAATGTCACTTTGGGGCTGCCCTTCATCCGCACGTCTCCCGACCACGGAACTGCCTTCGACATCGCAGGCAAAGGCGTGGCCGACCCGACCTCGACAATCGCGGCATTGCGCATGGCGTGGGATATGGCGGGCAAGCGAGGGTAGCAGATGGCGCAGATCGACGGCCTTCCACCGCTTTCGGAGGTGATCCGAACTCACCAGTTGTCGGCAAAGAAAAGCCTTGGGCAGAACTTCCTGCTGGACCTGAACCTGACCGCCAAAATCGCGCGACAGGCTGGCGACCTTTCGGGCTGCGACGTGCTGGAGGTTGGTCCCGGCCCCGGCGGTCTGACCCGCGGGTTGCTCGCCGAAGGCGCGCGCCGTGTGTTGGCGGTGGAAAAAGATCCGCGATGCCTGCCGGCCTTGGCCGAAATCGCGGACGCCTACCCCGGTCGGTTGCAGGTCATACAAGGCGACGCCTTGGAGGTGAACCCGCTGGAACACCTGACGCCGCCAATCCGCGTTGCGGCCAACCTGCCCTATAATGTCGGCACCGAATTGCTGGTGCGCTGGCTCACGCCGAAAGACTGGCCCCCATTCTGGCAAAGCCTGACGCTCATGTTCCAGCGTGAAGTGGCGGAGCGGATCGTGGCGCAACCCGGCACGAAAAAATACGGTCGCCTCGCCCTGCTGGCGCAATGGCGTGCCGATGCACGGATCGTCATGGAATTACCGCCCGAAGCCTTCGTGCCTGCCCCCAAAGTTCATTCTGCGGTCGTCCATCTGACGGCGCTTGACAAGCCCCGCTTCGAGGCGGACCCAGCGGTCTTGTCGCGGGTGGTGGGTGCTGCATTCAATCAGCGCCGCAAGATGCTGCGTGCCGCGCTGAAAGCGTTGTCCCCTGATATCGAGGACCGCTTGCGGGCCGCAGGTATCCCGCCCACGGAGCGGGCGGAACAGGTTTCACTGGAGGCATTTTGCGCCTTGGCGCGAGAAATGACGCGTAGCTGATCACTCGGCCGCTGGTGTTTCATCCTTCGGCGTATCGGTATCGTCCGTAGGCTTCGCCTTCGGCTTGCGGGTGCGCGGCTTGCGCGCGGGCTTCGGCTCGGCTTCCACGGTTTCCACAAGACCACTGTCAGAGCTGTCATTGCCGTCGGACAGGTCGATCACATCGGCAGATTGCTTTCTGCTGCCCTTGGCGCGCGAACCGGCCGCGGCGGCAAGCGCGGCGGGCGACATATCACCCGTCGACGCATCCGGCTGCTGGTTTTGGTCTTCATTGCGCTTATCGGGCTGTTTCTGCTCGTCACGTTGTTGATTTTGGGCGTGCTGCTGATCGCGCTTTTGTTGCTGCTCGCGCTGTGCTTGCTGCTGGGCCTCGTGGGCTTCGCGGCGCGCCTCCTGCTCTCTCATCGCTTCACCAAGCATACGGGCGTAATGCTCGGCATGTTGAGAGAAATTTTCAGCGGCGACACGGTCGTTAGACAGCTGCGCATCACGATGCAACTGTTGGTATTTTTCGATGATCTGCTGCGGGGTTCCGCGCACCTTGCCCTCCGGGCCGGAGCTATCAAACACCCGGTTGACGACATTAACGCCAGAGCGGTTGTTGTTATTGCGGTTCTTTCCGCGCGAGCGGGACTTCGATGATCTCATGAGTTTTGGGTTCCAGCCGTTTGAGCTTTGGTCCGTTTTCGATTCTGTCCGCTTCCAAGCTGGCGGCGTCCCCATGACGTTAGAACCGAGACCTTATTTTGGGCTTAAGCGTAGGAGGCGCCTGAAACGCCTGCGACCTACTAAGAAGACAAAAACAGCCAAACCGGTCATTTGCAAGCTGATTCTGCGCTTTAAGGCAGGTTTTCGCGCTGTTTATCACACTATTGTGGCGCTTTGGCTCGGATCACGCGGTCTTTGCCATTGAGGTCGGGAATACAGGCGACGTCTCGCCATCCTTGCGCGCGGAAGATAGCTTGCACGCTGTCCCCTTGGTCAAAGCCGATTTCCACAAGGACGTAGCCTTCGGAGGTCAGATAGTCAGCAGCTTGAGCCGCGATCACACGATACGGGTTCAGCCCGTCCCCGCCGGGTGTCAGAGCTATGCGCGGCTCGAAGCGGTGTACCGTGGGATGCAACTCGGCATAGGCGGCCTCGGTAATGTACGGCGGGTTGGAGGTGATAAGGTCGAAGTGACCTTCCACCTCGGCAAACCAGTCGCTTTTGATTAATGTCATGCGATCCGCCACGCCTATGTGGTCCGCGTTGCGCTGCGCAACAGTCAGCGCGTCAGCCGATATGTCGGTTCCGGTGCCTGTAGTTGACGGCCGTTCCGCCAATATGGAAAACAGAATGCAGCCTGAACCGGTGCCAAGGTCCAGCACAGTGTCGAATGGCAGGCTTAACGCCGCCTCGACCAGTGTTTCGGTGTCGGGGCGCGGGTCGAGTACGTCTGCGTTGACGAAGAATTCATGATTCCAAAACGCGCGATGGCCTGCAATGTGCGAAAACGGTTCATGCGTGGCACGGCGGGCGACCAGATCGGCAAGCTCCTTGCCCTGCTCTCTTGCCAAAGCGTCAAGACGGCGGACCTCGGTATGCGGATCGGGTATACCGGCCTCGTGCAATCGTACGACGGCGGTGGCTAACGGGTCGCTCATAGCCCTTGTTCGGCCAACATTTGGGCCTGAGCGTCTGCTGTCAGCGCGTCGATGATCTCGTCCAGATCACCCTGCATGATCTGATCGAGCTTGTAGAGCGTCAGGTTAATACGATGGTCCGACATGCGCCCTTGCGGGAAGTTATACGTGCGGATGCGCTCCGAACGGTCGCCGGAGCCGACCTGACTCTTGCGCGCGGCGGAGCGTTCGTCATCCAGCTTCTGCCGCTCCAGATCATAAAGCCGCGCCCGCATCACTTGCATGGCGATCTCACGGTTGCGGTGCTGCGACTTCTCGGCGCTGACCACGATGATCCCCGTGGGAATATGCGTGATCCGTACGGCGGAATCGGTGGTGTTGACATGTTGTCCCCCTGCCCCAGACGCGCGCATCGTGTCGATGCGCAGATCGCTGGCGGGGATGTCGATGTCGACCTCCTCAGCCTCCGGCAGCACGGCCACCGTCGCCGCCGAGGTATGCACCCGCCCGCCGCTTTCAGTAACCGGCACACGCTGGACACGGTGGACGCCGCTCTCGAACTTCAGGCGGGCAAACACGTTTTGCCCCTTGATATGGGCGGTGACCGCCTTCACGCCGCCAAGTTCGCTTTCCTGATAGTCGATCAGATCAAAGGTCCAACCGCGTGCCTCGGAGTAGCGGCGATACATGTTCAACAGATCCCCCGCGAACAACGCCGCCTCGTCCCCGCCGGTGCCGGGTCGGATTTCAAGCATGGCGGGCCTTGCGTCGGCTTCGTCCTTCGGCAAAAGCGCCAGCTTGATCGAGGCCTCGGCCTCCGGCAGGCGAGCTTCCAGCGCGGGCAATTCTTCCTGCGCCAATTCTCGCATTTCAGGGTCGGACAACATCGCCCGCGCCTCTTCGATATCCGTAATCAATTGGCGATAGGACGCGACTTCGTCGGCAACAGGTTTCAGCTCGGAATATTCACGGGACAGGCCTGCGAAATCATCCATGTTCCCCGAGGCAAGCCGCGCCTCAAGATACTCGAACCGTTCGGTGATTTGCTGAAGTCTGTCCAATGACACCATGGCGCGTTGATGGACATTTGGCGGTGTGGGGTCAAGTGTGCTAATCTATTGCTCATGTGGAAATATGTCGCCGTCTTCACCACGCTGACATTGCCGATCAGCGCCGATGTGACCTCGCCCTCCGGAAGGACGGTGGAGTGCTATTGCACCGACAAGTCAGGCGCGCGGGTCGAACTCGGGGAACAACGGTGCCTGAGTGTTGGAGGCCGCGTTTTCATGGCGCGCTGCGAAATGTCACTGAACGTGCCGATGTGGCGCGAAACAGGGCAAAGCTGTGTGACGGGCTAGCCCTTCACCGCCCCAAGCCAATGTCGCACGCGGGCCTCGTTCACCCCGAAATCCGCTTTGCCATAGACCAAGCGTGCGGCCATGTGGACCTTGGTCTGATCGCCCTTCGGCTCCAGCTTGATATTCGTGACGTCAGGGAAACCCCAGAACTTTGATCGTGTGACATAGGTGGCGAAGCCGTCGCTCAGGTCTCCGGCCAGCACGGTCGTGCCCGATGATCCGTCAATGCGTTCCTGCAAAGCCTCGGCAACTTGAACCAGGCTGCCCTCGACCACGTAAGGTTCAATGTCGCCGCCAGTCGTGACGGTAAAATGTCCTGCTTTTCCCTTGCTGGCGATTGTCTCGGGGTCGACATGCCAAGTCGCCGGAGTGATTGGCCGAAGGCGCACGATAGCTGCAAAAGCGATCGCCGTTAATACCAGCCCGAGAACGATGTATTTCAGCATTACTCGGCCGCTTCAGCCTGCGTCGCCTCAATCTCGGCGGCGCGTTTTTCGACCTGTTCGACGATATGCTCAACCATCTGGTCGTTGTTCAGCTTGTGGCTCTGCTTGCCCGCCAGATAAACCATGCCGGACCCAGCCCCGCCGCCGGTGAAACCGACGTCTGTCATCAGCGCCTCGCCGGGTCCATTGACCACGCAGCCGATGATGGAGAGACTCATCGGCGTCTTGATATGTTCCAGACGTTTCTCCAGCTTCTCGACCGTCTTGATGACGTCGAAGCCCTGCCGCGCGCAGGAGGGGCAGGAAATAATGTTCACCCCGCGGTGGCGCAGCCCCAGCGACTTCAAAATCTCATACCCGACCTTCACCTCTTCGACGGGGTCTGCGGACAGGGACACGCGGATCGTGTCGCCGATCCCGCTCCACAGTAGATTGCCCAGACCGATGGCCGACTTGATCGTGCCGGAGGTCAACCCGCCCGCCTCTGTGATACCAAGATGGATCGGCGCGTCGGTGGCTTCTGCCAGCCCTTGATAGGCAGCGGCGGCGAGAAATACGTCAGAGGCCTTGCAGCTAATCTTGAACTCGTGGAAATCGTTGTCTTGCAAGATACGGATATGGTCGAGGCCCGATTCAATCATCGCCTCGGGGCAAGGTTCCGCATATTTATCAAGCAGGTGCTTTTCGAGTGAACCCGCATTGACCCCGATGCGGATAGAGCAACCATGGTCCTTCGCGGCTTTAATCACCTCGCGCACGCGCGACGCATCGCCGATATTGCCGGGGTTGATGCGCAGACATGCAGCCCCCGCCTCGGCGGCTTCAATGGCGCGTTTGTAGTGAAAGTGGATGTCGGCCACGATTGGCACCGGGCTTTCCTTCACGATTTCGCGCAAGGCTTTCGTCGAAGAGGCGTCCGGCGTGGACACCCGCACGATGTCCGCCCCGGCCTCCGCGCAGGCTTGAACCTGTGCCACCGTCGCGGCCACGTCGGAGCTGTCTGTATTGGTCATTGTCTGGACAGTGATTGGCGCGTCGCCCCCTACCGGGACGTTCCCCACCATGATCTGGCGGGACTTCCGGCGGTCGATCTGACGCCATGGGCGAATGGCATGAAGAGAGGACATGGGCTGCGCGCCTTATTCAACTGCTGCTGTTATCTGGTGATATAGCCCCCGCCGGTAGGGGTCGCAACGTATACGCCGGATAAATCCCGCGGCTACTCCGTCGCAGGGACGGTTGGATCGACTTCAACCGGCGTAGAAGCCATGGCAGTCAGAGTTTCTGACAACAGTTCGTCGGTTGTGTCAGCCACTGCGTAGTTCTCGGTAATCGCCTCAACCCCCAGAGCCACGTTCTTCGCAACCGACGTGCCCGGGCCTGCGGGACCATAGGTTTCGCCCTTCACGTTGAAGAACAACGAGCCGGAGTTCCCAGCCCGCAACATAGGTGCCTCGTCGGTCTGAGGCAGCACATAGGTCTCGCCGGCGTCGAGGATCTTCTCGAACAACACGCTGCCGTCCGCATTGGAAATGCGCACCCACGCAGGACGCGTCGCAAAGAGCATCACGTCAGGCGCATTGGCCGCAAGAACCTGAGGTGTTTCCAGTTGCGGTGCATCATTGGCGGTCCGGCTCAACTCAGCTGTTGCAAGGCGCGGGTCGGCCTCGTCCACAAGAGCACCGATAGAGTTCGGGTCAAGTGCCGCTATAGGCCCGTCGCGCGCCGTCAACACCGGTGCCTCCAGTGCCTGCGGGCGATAGAGACGGTCAAGCGCATCGGGCGCTGGTGCTATAAAACCCGTTGCGAGCTCGGTTTGCCCCGGTGAACTAGGGGCAGGTGCCAAAGATGCCACGTCGGTGGAAAGGCTGGGAGATTGGTCAACCGGCGCGAATTGCACGCGCTGGATTTCCTGCAAGACGGAATATCCGCCATAGCCAATCAACCCGATCAGGCCGAATAGAACTGCGATGGAGCCAATGGCACCCGGCTCGATCCGCGACCAGACGCTTTCGCCCGATGGCGCATAGGGTGCCACGGGGCGAATGATCGCCTCCTCCCCCACAGGTTTTGCGCGCGCCTTTACCTCTTTGCGTGCCGAAGCGCCCGAAAGCCCCTCGACCCCTGCAAAGCCGCTTTCCTGACAGAACCGCTGATAAGCCCAGTCAGGATCCATGCTCAGATACCGCGCGTAGGAGCGCACGTAGCCAGCGATAAATCCCGGGGTCTCGAATACGGAAGGGTCGGAATTTTCAACGGCGGCGATATAGGTGGCTTTGATCTTCAGTTCGCGCTGCACATCGAGCAGGGATTTACCCAAAGTGGCGCGTTCACCACGCATCATGTCGCCGAGGCGCATTTCAAACGCGTCGAAACCCCGAGGCTCCTCGGTCTTTTCCGATTTGGGCTGTTTGTTTCGCCCCAACATCCGCGTCTGCCCGCTTTTATCCGTTATCCTTAAATGCGGGATCGATTCGTCCCCACGCGCCCGCATTGCCGCAAACTAACACATCACGTTGGCGTGTGGCAGTAAGGAATGCGCGCTATCCGGCCATCTCGGCGCGATTCAGCGCACAATGGGACCATAACTCGTCCATAGCGTGCACCAGTGCATCAACTTGATCAGGGCCGTGAACGGGTGACGGAGTGAAGCGCAGACGCTCAGTGCCGCGCGGAACAGTTGGGAAGTTGATCGGCTGGACGTAGATGCCATGATCGGCCAGCAGCCGGTCCGAGATCATCTTGCATTTCACCGGGTCGCCAACATGTACCGGAACGATATGCGATCCATGGTCAATCAGCGGCAAGCCAAGCCCCTTCAGGCGTAGCTTCAAAGCGGCCGCGCCATCCTGATGTTGCTTGCGCAGGCCGGTGTCGGTCTTGAGATGCGCCACCGATGCGGCGGCACCAGCCGCCACGGCAGGCGGCAGCGAAGTCGTAAAGATGAAGCCTGGCGCGTAAGATCTTATCGCATCACACATTTTGGCGGACGCTGCGATGTAGCCGCCCATGACGCCATAGGCTTTGGCCAGCGTCCCGTTGATGATGTCGATACGCCCCATAAGGCCATCACGCTCTGCCACACCAGCCCCACGCGGGCCGTACATGCCGACCGCGTGCACTTCGTCTATATAGGTCAGCGCGTTGAATTCATCTGCAATGTCCAGAATAGCCTCGATCGGGCCGAAATCGCCATCCATCGAATAGATGCTCTCGAACGCGATCAGCTTCGGCAGGTTGGCCGGTATAGCTTTCAGCTGCGCACGCAGGTCATGCAGATCATTATGCTTAAAGATGCGCTTTGCCCCGCCGTTGCGGCGTATGCCCTCGATCATCGATGCGTGGTTTCGGTCGTCGCTCAGAATAACCAGACCGGGAAACAACTTCGGCAACGTCGATAACGTTGCGTCATTGGCGATGTAGGCCGAGGTAAACAGAAGCGCCGCTTCCTTGCGGTGCAGATCGGCAAGCTCGGCCTCCAGACGCTTGTGGTAAACGGTCGTGCCGGAAATGTTGCGTGTGCCGCCGGACCCTGCGCCGGTCGCATCAAGCGCCTCGTGCATCGCCGCAAGCACGACGGGATGCTGGCCCATACCCAGATAGTCGTTGCCACACCATATGGTTACGTCCTGTGTCGTGCCATCGGGTTTGGTCCAAACCGCGTGCGGGAAATTGCCACGCGCCCGCTCCACGTCAATGAAGGTCCGGTAGCGGCCTTCGTCGTGTAAGCGTTGCAGAGCGGTGTCGAGAGCAGAGTCGTAAGTCACAGGTTTGGCAGCCTTTTCGCTGTGGCATTAGAACAGTTCTACCGCATTTAGCGAATTTTTGCATCCCAGAACAGGCTACAATTTGCCGCCCCTTAAGAAACCGGCCTCGTCCTTGTCGTATACGGGCCTAATCCGCGACGACAACGACGCAATCGCGGGCCGCACCACCGGCGCCTTTGCAAGCATTCAAAGCCGTCTGAGCGCCGCCTTCGGAGAGTCCGAAGGTGCCGGAACTCGGCGAGACTGCGAATGCCTTAGGTCCTTTCAACTTGCGGTAATCGTCGCGCAATGCATCCGCTGCGGGCGCTGAAAGGCTTAGGGCCGCGTCCGGTTTCGCCCCTTTCGGCAGCACCTCCAACACAACGACGCATCGCGCAGAGGAGCTTTTCCGGTTCGCTTCGCAATGACTGAGTGCCGCGGCCCGGGCAGCATCGCGTGAATGGTGCTGCCCCGCAGCGTTCAGCCATTCCACAAACAACCCCTCGTCGGGTGAAACCGCCAGCGCGCCGTAATATGGAATGGTGTCTCTCAGACCCGCCAGAATGGACCGTTGCTTGTCGTCCAGAAAAGCGGTCTGCGGCATCACGGCGATCGTGCGATCGCCTTTGGGCAGAGCGCTTTGCGCCTCCCTGAAGCTCAATGGTTCAGCGCTCAGGGGATTCGTCACCAAAACTAATCCGAGCGCGATAAAGCCGCTACGCAGAGTGTAAGTCATGCAAGATACCCCAATATATAGACCATTGTTGCTCATATTACGCGCCAATTCCTCCGCAGTCTCAAGCGGGAAAACCAATTGTTTCGCTTATGTGAAAAAGCCGGGCTTGTTGCTGGACAGTGGCAGCGCGGCTGTTACCCTCACGCGCAAATTCATCAGCATGGGGGCTGGAAAAACATGACACTGAACGCCGTATTGGATCAGGTCGACAGCGATCTGGAAGCGTCCGTCGCGCGACTACTGGACTTGCTACGCATACCGTCGATCTCGACCGATCCAGCTTACAAGGACGACTGTGATGCAGCCGCCGACTGGCTGGTGGAAGAACTCGAAAGCATCGGCTTCGAGGCATCGAAACGCCAAACACCCGGTCATCCGATGGTTGTGGCCCACTCTGACGGTGACGGTCCGCATGTGATGTTCTACGGCCACTATGACGTGCAGCCGGTCGACCCGCTGTCACTGTGGGACAACCCGCCTTTCGAGCCCCGCCTTGAGGAAACTGACAAAGGCCCCGTCATCCGTGGTCGCGGCTCGTCTGACGACAAGGGTCAGTTGATGACCTTCGTAGAGGCCTGCCGGGCATGGAAAACGGTGCATGGCACCCTGCCCGCCAAAATCTCCTTCTTCTTTGAAGGAGAGGAAGAAAGCGGCTCCCCGTCGCTGGTGCCGTTCCTGAAGGAAAACGCCGACGAGTTGAAAGCCGACATCGCGCTGATCTGTGACACCGGCCTATTCGGGGACGCCACCCCCGCCATCGTCACCCGCCTGCGCGGTTTGCTGGGGGAGGAGGTGACAATTACCGGCCCCAGCAAGGATCTCCACTCCGGCATGTATGGCGGCATCGCGCGCAACCCGATCCGTGTGCTGGCCAAGATTATCGCCAGCCTGCACGACGCCTCCGGCCGTATCATGGTGCCGGGTTTCTATGACGGTGTTGAAGAGCTGCCGGCCGATATCGCGCAACAATGGAACGATCTGGGCTTCGACAACGCCGAATTCCTTGGCGAAGTCGGCCTTGGGGTGCCAGCCGGCGAGGATGGCCGCACCGGTCTGGAGATGATCTGGTCCCGCCCCACCTGCGAGGTTAACGGCATCGCAGGCGGCTATCAGGGTGACGGGTTCAAGACCGTTCTACCGTCACAGGCCAGCGCGAAAATCTCGTTCCGATTGGTCCCGGGACAGGACCCGCAGAAGCTGCGACAGGCATTCCGCGCCTTTGTCGAGGCGCAACTGCCAGCGGATTGCAGCGTCGGGTTCAAAGGCCACGGCGCGTCCTCCGCTTCCGAGATGTCCACCGATCATCCCGCTTTCGAGCAGGCCCGCAGCGCATTGTCCGACGAATGGCCCAACCCCGCCGCGTTTGTGGGCTGTGGCGGCTCGATCCCCATCGCCGGACATTTCAAGGATATTCTTGGCATGGACGCGATGTTGATCGGCTTCGCGAAGGACGACGATCAAATCCACTCGCCCAACGAGAAATATGACCTATCGAGCTTTCATAAGGGCATCCGGTCATGGGTGCGGATATTGGACGCGATGACGAAATAAATTCTAAAACTCTACGCGTTTTTTAGGATTGCATTAACGGGACGGCTTCTAGTGTTCGGCATCTTCGCCACACTGGAAGCCCTCTTATGCTAGCTCTGATCTTGTCCGATGACGCCCTTATTCACCATCGCCTCAGTGCAAGCTTGTCCAAACGCGGCTTTCAGGTGGTGCTCAGCGAAAGCCGGGCCATGGCCACCGCGCATGTGCGCGCTTGGGCATTCGATCTGGTAATCTTGGCGGAACGCGTGAATGGCACCCTCACCCATAGCGTGGCGTTGTCTGCGGAAAAGCGTGCGCCCTTCGTCAAGACCGTGCTTCTAACCGACCGGAAAGATACAGACATAGACGAATTATACGACCTCTTGCCAAGTCTGGTCAGCATCGTAAGTCCCACAGTGTCGCCGGAGTTGATCGGAAAGATCGCTCTGTCTAGCATCAATGGGCCCAACCCCGTCCCCCCCCGAGAAGCAATGCACGCCCACCCTTCCGACACTGGTGCTTCCAGTCATTCCTGCGCCGGCGGCAGGGCTCTTCGCAGGTTAAAGCGGTAGAGCGGTGGTGGACTTGATCTCTTCCATCGACAAAAGCGCGGTCACGTTAAAGATGCGCACCTCCGAGATCAGCGCCTGATAGAATACGTCGTAAGCCCGCGCATTGGCCACGCGCACTTTCAGAATGTAGTCGATGTCGCCCGCGAGACGGTGGGCTTCCAGCACTTCAGGACGGGCCTGCAAGGTCGTCAAAAACTTGTCTTGCCAGTCGGTTTCATGCTCGGACGTGCGGATCAGCACAAAAAAGCACGCCTCCAGCCCCAGCTTTTCAGGGTCCAGAACTACGGTGTCCTGCTTTATCACCCCAGCGGCCCGCAGTTTCTTGATTCTGTTCCAGACAGGCGTCTTGGAAGACCCTGTTTTTCGGGCAATTTCGTCAAGACTTTGTGACGCGTCCTGCTGAAGCTGCGCAAGGATGTTCCGATCCATTGCATCAATCTGAGCCGCCATTCGCTTTCCCCTCTCAATTCGGAACACGCGTTCCATTTACTTAATTTTTCAAAACAATATTCCTTATTTTCTCGAATGGGTAGGCATTATTAGGATTTTTTTCTAAATATGGAGCCAAGCAAACGAGGGGTCGCTCAGATGAAGCACTTTCCGATTTTTATGGCCCTAGAGGGGCACCGCGTCGTGGTCTCCGGTGGCGGCGAAGCAGCGCTTGCAAAGCTGCGGCTGCTGCTCAAGACCGAAGCCCGCCTTACCGTCATCGCCGCAAACGCTGCTCCCGAGATTGCGGCATGGGCCGATGAGGAGCGGCTCACCCTGATCAATCGCTCCATGGAAGCAGGCGATGCCTTGTGCGCCCGCCTGTTTTACGCGGCCAACGAGGATGACGCCGAAGACGCCCGCGTAGCTGATCTGGCGCATCGTGATGGCGCATTGGTCAACATTGTCGACAATCTTGAAGACAGCCAGTTTATCACGCCCGCCATGGTCGACCGCGATCCCGTCGTCGTTGCCATCGGCACCGAAGGCGCGGCACCGGTGCTGGCACGCGCCATCAAAAAAGACATCGAAGAGCGCCTAAGCCCGCGCCTTGGCCTGATGGCCCGCATCGGCAAGGCGTTCCGCGCGAAGGCCGACGCCCTTCCGTTCGGACTGAAGCGTCGGGAGTTCTGGGCCGACTATTATAACAAGGACATCGCAACCGAGGCGCAGGCACAAGAGGCTCTGGACACACTCTTGGGCAAACACCTCAACGCACAAGCCAAAGAAGGTCATGTCGAACTGGTCGGTGCAGGTCCCGGCGACCCCGATTTGCTGACGATGAAAGCCCGCAAGGCGCTGGATGCCGCCGACGTGGTGATCTATGACCGCCTCGTCGCGCCTGAGATTCTGGAGCTCGCACGTCGGGAAGCTGTGATGCTGTCCGCAGGCAAGGAGGGCTTTGGCCCCTCGGTCACGCAGGACGCGATCAACGAAATGATCGTCAGCCACGCCCGTGCAGGTGCCCATGTCGTACGGCTGAAATCCGGCGACCCCACCGTCTTTGGGCGTCTCGACGAGGAAATCGAAGCCTGCGAAGCCTCCGGCGTCGCGTGGAGCATCGTGCCCGGCATTACCTCGGCCTCCGCCGCGGTGGCGTCCCTTGGTCAAAGTCTGACCAAACGCGGGCGCAATTCCGGTGTGCGCTTCATTACGGGTCACGACACCAAAGGCTTCGCCGATCACGACTGGAAAACGCTGGCCCGTGAAGGCGAGGTCGCCGCGATCTACATGGGCAAGAAGTCCGCGCGTTTCATTCAAGGCCGCTTGCTGATGCACGGTGTCGACGCTGCGACGCCCGTGACGGTGATCGAAAATGCATCGCGCCCTAATCAACGCATCCTCGCCACCTGTCTGGGAGAGCTGGAACCAACCCTTTCCGACGCCAATCTGTCCGGCCCCGCGCTGGTCTTCCTTGGCCTCGCCCCCCGTGCCGCGATGGCGGCAGCACAACAACACGAACTGGAGGCTGTGTCATGAGCAAGCCCTTTACCCCCAAAGTCGTCACCGCCAACGCCTTGCTCGAAGGTGACGTCGTCTATCTTGCCGCAGATGACCGCTGGACCCGCGAACTGAGCGAGGCCGAAATTCTGGAAGACGAGGCTCATGCAGCATTGCGCCTTCTTGATGGGGCGTCGGAAGCCAGCGTCGTGGTCGGCGCCTATCTGGCGGACGTCGCCTTGAAAGACGGCATCCCCCATCCGACCCATTTCCGCGAAGAGTTTCGCACACGCGGGCCGTCCAACTACGCGCATGGCAAGCAGGAGCAAATCTAATGTATCAATATACTGACTTCGACCGCGACTTCCTCGCGGAACGCAACGCCCAGTTTCGCGCACAGGTAGAACGCCGCATCGACGGCTCGCTGACCGAGGACGAATTCAAGCCGCTGCGCCTGATGAACGGTTTGTATTTGCAACTGCACGCCTACATGCTGCGGGTGGCCATTCCCTACGGCACGCTGAACGGCGAGCAGATGGACGTGCTGGCCGACATCGCGGACAAGTGGGACAAAGGCTACGGCCACTTCACCACCCGTCAGAACATACAATATAATTGGCCGAAGCTGCGCGACGTGCCTGACATGCTCGACGCCTTGGGAGAGGTCGGCATGCACGCCATCCAGACCTCCGGCAACACGATCCGAAACGTGACCGCCGACCATTTCGCCGGTGCTGCGCGGGATGAGATCGAAGACCCCCGCCCCACGGCGGAGCTATTGCGCCAGTGGTCCACTGACCATCCGGAGTTTCAGTTCCTGCCGCGCAAGTTCAAGATTGCCGTGACCGGCTCGCCCAATGACCGCGCCGTCATCAAGGCCCATGACATCGGGCTGCGTATCGTCGAGCGGGACGGTGAAACCGGCTACGAGGTCGTCATTGGCGGCGGGCTGGGCCGTACGCCGATGATCGGTAAAGTGCTGCGGGACTTCCTGCCAAAGGCAGACCTGCTGCCCTACTGCGAAGCCATCGTGAGCGTCTACAACGTGCTGGGCCGCCGCGACAACAAGTACAAAGCACGCATCAAGATCACCGTGCATGAGAACGGTATCGACACCATCCGCGAGATGGTGGAGCAACGTTTCAGCGAGTTGCGCCCGCTCTTCCGAGGTGTCGACCAGAAGATGCTGAAAGCTATCGAAGCGCAGTTTGCGCCGCCGGTTTTCCAAAGCGGCTCTGTCGCCGCTTTCATGGATGCCTACCACGCCGATCCGGTGTTCCGCTCTTGGGCAGATACCAACCTGACCGCGCATAAGAACGAAGACTATTCCATCGTCTCGATTTCGATCAAGAAGCACGGCCAGACCCCCGGGGATGCGGCGTCTGAGCAGATGCGCGTCATGGCACAGCTTGCTCGCGAGTTTGCACATAACGAACTTCGCATCAGCCATGAGCAGAATGTTATCCTGCCTCACGTACACAAATCGAACCTTCCGGCAATTCACGCACGTCTCAAGGCCGCTGGCTTGGCGACTGCGAATATCGGCAAGATCTCCGACATAATCGCCTGCCCCGGCATGGACTATTGCGCACTGGCGACAGCCCGTTCCATCCCTGTGGCGCAGCAGATCGCGACCCGCTTTGACGAGTTGAAACTGGAGCACGACATCGGCGACCTGAAGATCAAGATCTCGGGCTGCATCAACGCCTGCGGGCACCATCACGTGGGCCATATCGGCATCCTTGGCCTGGACCGTGCAGGCGTCGAGAACTACCAGATCACGCTGGGCGGCGACCACACCGAGACGGCAGCAATCGGGGAGCGCGCAGGTCCGGGCTTCGCCTATGACGAAATCGTCCCCGCGGTCGAGCGGCTGGTCTATGCATATCTCGACCTCCGCACAGACGCCGAGGAACGCTTCATTGACACCTACCGCCGGCTGGGCATGGCCCCGTTCAAGGCGGAATTGTATCCGGAGGTAAAAGCCAATGCCGCTTGAAGCCCCTCTCGCCCCCGCAATCGACCGTGCGGCGGAACTGAATGCCCGCTACCGCAAACACGCGGCGGTGGACGTCTTGCGCCACGCGCTCACGGACCCTCAGGTTGGCCAAACCGCGCTGGTCAGCTCTTTCGGTGCGGAATCGGTTGTGCTGTTGCATCTGCTGTCCACGCTGGACCGCACCGTGCCCGTGATCTTTCTGGACACGGAGATGCTGTTCCCCGAAACCAAAGCCTATCAGGCCGAGCTTGCTGCGACCTTGGGTCTGAACGTGCGCGTGACCGGACCGGACCGCGCGACCCTGCTGGAGCGTGATCCCGAAGCCCTGCTTTACCGCCACGACCCTGACGCCTGCTGCGCCATGCGCAAGTCGGAGCCTTTGGAGATGGCCCTGCAAGGGTTTGATGCTTGGGTGACCGGTCGTAAACGGGTTCAGGGTGGCGCACGCGCTCAGCTTGAATTCTTCGAGGCTGACGAAAGCAACCGCATCAAGATCAACCCCTTGGCGCACTTCACCATCGAAGACGTCCAAGATTACATCACCAACAACCGCCTGCCCCGACACCCGTTGGTTGCACGCGGGTTCGCGTCGATCGGCTGCGCCCCGTGCACCACCAAGACCCAGCCGGGCGAAGCCCCCCGTGCAGGTCGCTGGCGGGGACAGGATAAATCGGAATGCGGCATCCATATCGTGGATGGCAACATCGTCAGAAAGAAGGACGCAGCATGAGCGTTGTCATCACAGATACGGGCTTCGCGCCCGACACATTTAACCGCAAGTTTACCGATCTGGCGGACCTGCCGGCAAACGACACGCCCTGCTGTGTCGACTTTCCGTCCGACGCCGAGCCGTCCAGCCTTGCTGGCCGACTGAGCGACATCGAAATGATCCGCGTGGCGTTTCCAAGCTCCGCCGACGGTCGCGGGTTCACCATCGCGCGCCAGTTGCGACTGATGGGATTCACCGGACGCCTGCGGGCCAAGGGTCACGTCATCGCGGACCAATACGCGATGGCACGTCGATGTGGCTTCGACGAGGTCGAGATCGACGACGATCTGGCCGCCCGCCAACCGGAAGAACAGTGGCGCGCCCGCGCCGACTGGCAGGCCCACAACTACCAGGCCCGGCTGCGCGGCTGATCGTCCTATTTAAAATCCCGAGCAATCCCATTAGAAGGACCGGAAAGGTGACAAGCCTCTCCGGAATTACGACATGAATGAAGTAGTCAACATGAATGCACCCGTCAAAGCCGTCCCGACCCTGCCTGACGCCCAGACTGTCACGCAGGTCAAACACTGGACCGACCGTCTGTTTTCCTTCCGCGTGACGCGGCCCGCATCCCTGCGGTTCCGCTCGGGCGAGTTCGTGATGATCGGCCTGATGGGCGACCCCGACCCCGTCACAGGCAAGCAAAAACCGCTGCTGCGGGCGTATTCAATCGCGTCGCCAAGCTGGGATGAGGAGCTGGAGTTTTACTCGATCAAGGTGCAGGACGGCCCGCTGACCTCCAAATTGCAGCACATCAAAGTAGGCGACCAGATCATCTTGCGGCCCAAGCCGGTCGGCACGCTCGTCCATGACGCGCTGCTTCCGGGCAAGCGGTTGTGGTTCTTCGCCACCGGCACAGGCTTCGCACCTTTCGCGTCCCTATTGCGCGACCCGCAAACCTACGAGGATTACGACGAGGTCATCATCACCCACACCTGCCGCGACGTGGCAGAGCTGGAATATGGCCGTCAGTTGATCGAAGAGATCCGCAGCGACGAGTTGCTGGGAGAATTGATTGGCGAGGACAATCTGAAAAAGCTGGTCTACTACCCGACGACCACCCGCGAGGAGTCGCCGAAAATGGGACGCGTGACGGACAAGCTGCGCTCCGGCGAGATATTCAAGGATCTGGGCGTGCCACCGATGACGCCGGAGACCGACCGCGCGATGGTATGCGGCTCATTGGGACTGAACAACGACCTGAAAGAAATTCTTGAAGGTTTCGGCCTTGAAGAAGGCGCCAACAGTGAGCCCAAGCACTACGTAGTGGAGAAGGCTTTCGTCGGCTAAATACCTGTCGTTGAAATAAAAAAAGGCCGCGCCGGTTGATCCGGCGCGGCCCTTTTTTGTCGCCGGTTCCCCGCGGGGAACCGGCAGACGTCCTCGGGCTTATTGGCCCAATGCTGCTCTGAGCTCTTCGAGAATGCCGGCCAACCTTTCGGGATTGTCACGGGCTTGCTCAAGGCTGGTTTTCAGCGTCGTTTTTGCCAGCGGGTTCAAGTCGGAATTCTCAACCATTTCGACGACCTTGTCGTAGTCGAACCCTTCCACGGTCAGCGCCTCCGGCGTTGCTGCGTCGGCGTCGGTCGCCGCGTCGGTTGCGTCAGACGCTGCTTCGGAAGTTGCCTCAGCAGCATCGGAGGCGGCATCCGTAGTCGCCTCGACTGCGTCGGAGGCCGCTTCGGTGGTAGCATCGACCGCGTCGGAAACTGCGTCGCTTGCATCGTTGGCTGCGTCTGTGGTGGCATCGGTGGCGTCAGATGCCGCATCGCTCAGCGCGTTTGCAGCATCGGAGGCCGCTTCGCTTGTCGCGTCGGCGGCTTCACTCGCACCTTCGGCCAAGCTGTTGGCTGCGTCCGTCGCGGCGTCGGTGCCGGTTGCAACGGCGTCAGAAGCAGCATCGGCAGCTTCTTCTGCGGCGCTCTCGACCGTTTCCGCTGTATCGGATGCGGCGTCGCTGGCCTCTTCAGTGGCAGCTTCGACCTCTGCCTCTGCGGCATCGGCGGCTTCAGACGCCTCTTCGGCGGTGGTTTCGGTCGCTTCCTCTACTGAGGTCGCCGCCTCGCCGGAGGCCTCAGTTGCCGCGTCCATGGCGTCGTCGTTCTGATTCATCCAGAAATAACCGCCGACCGCGAGCAGTGCGATGACGACAATGACAATAATTCCACGTTGCATAATATGTAATTCCCCATGATTGCGCGGACATAATGCCGCTTCCAGCATCGAGCTATGGTAAAGGAATGGGCTTTACAACGGAGTTTTGCCATAGTTTTTCCCCCTCCACCCCAAATGGGCGGAAAACCGACTTGTAGGACGGGTCCGGTCTCTCTATTTTGACGGCTCGAAACAGTTGAAACATAAGAAGGACTTCAACCATAGCCCGCAGACCTCACAATGCGCCGCCCGTGCGTGAAACCGGACCGCGCGTCAACGACCGCATCCGAGCTGATGAAATCCGCCTTATTGGCGCCGAAGGTGAAAACGTAGGCGTCGTGACGCCTGCCCGAGCGATGGCCATGGCCGAGGAGGTCGGGCTTGACCTTGTCGAGATCTCGCCCAATGCCAACCCGCCCGTGTGCAAGATCATGGACTTCGGCAAATACAAATACGAGACCCAGAAGAAAGAGGCCGAAGCACGCAAGAAGCAGAAGATCATCGAAATCAAGGAGGTCAAGTTCCGCCCAAACACGGACACCAACGATTACGATGTCAAGATGCGCAACGTGTTCAAGTTTCTGGACAATGGAGACAAGGTGAAAGTGACCCTGCGCTTCCGTGGCCGTGAAATGGCTCACTTGAACTTGGGCCGCGAATTGCTTGAGCGCGTAGCCGCCGATGTCGAGGGCAAGGGCAAGGTCGAGAACATGCCCAAGATGGAAGGCCGCCAGATGATCATGCTGATCGGCCCGCTGAAAACCTGAGCGCACCGCGCCTGACCTGATTGAAAAGCCCCGATGGCCTGACGGCCGTCGGGGCTTTGCTATATTCTGGTGATGGTTGGCGAGCGTGAGCCCTACCTGTCAGCGTTGCGATTGCTGTGATCTCGGGATGCCTCCGGCGGAGGTATTTCCGGAAAAAAGAAGCCGTCAGTCAGGCTTTGGGTTGCGTGGCTGTGGACGCGTTGGAATCTCTTTGAGCAAACCGCCCACCCCCATGCCCATGATGTCCCTGGCTGTGACGGGGATGCCGCAAACCAATCGCTCAAGCACCCAATCTGCGCCGTTCAGGGCCGGCGATCGGGCACATCCGGGAAGTCCGATGACAGGCCGTCCGTGCAGCTCGCCCAAAAACAGAAGGTTCCCCGGATCGACAGGCATTCCAAAATGAGACACCGTCCCCCCCGCCTTTCCGAGCGCCTCGGGCGCGGTGTCGCGAATGTCCGACGTGGCGGATGCAGTCAGGATCAAGATCAGATCCCCGGTGACGATGGACAGCGTCCGCGCGAGTGCGTCTATATCGTGAGGGCAGCGGACCGGATCTTCCATTTGCGCCCCTAGCGCCGCCAGCCTCGCTTGCATATTTGCTGCGCCCTTATCTGATACGGCTCCAATAGTGGTCTCGATAAAGCTTGCGCGCTGCAACTGCACCGTTGCGAGGCACAACGCGTTCCGAGCTGCCTGCCGCGCCTGCTCAAGTGCCTGTTTCCGAACCCCGTAGGAGATGATCTTGACCGTGGCGACCATACCGCCGCTGGTCATGCGCTGATAAGGCGGGACCGTCGAGACGGTGATCATCGGATCGACCGAGTTCACCGCGTGGATAGCATTCGCGTCGATCTGGACCACTCCCGGGGCGTCGGCGAAGATGTTGCAGCGACCTGTGCCCGCTTTTCCAAGGCGCAGCCGTGTCTCTTCGCCATCAGCTACCAGCGACCGCGCAAGCGCTTCGGCCGCCTTGTCTTCATGTACGTCGTCGGGATCAAGGCGAGCGACGACGACCTCATGCACTCCCGAGGCTGCGAGCCGGTCGAGATGGACCTGTTCCAGCACCAGGCCTTTGCGCAGGCGCCCGCCTTCCACGTCTTCGGAATGCGCCAGAATTGCGCCGAGCGCTTCCTTGAGGGGGACGGCTCCGAACTCCATCAGCCTTGCCGCAGGGTCTGGATGATCTGCGCCATAATGCTGATCGCTATCTCAGCCGGAGATTTTGCCCCTATGTCGAGCCCCACCGGTGCATGAATCCGGTCAATCTGCGAGGGGTTGAAACCGGCATTTCGCAGACGTTCGACGCGTTTGGCGTGGGTCCGGGTCGAGCCGAGGCAGCCGATATAGAAGCAATCAGATGCGAGCGCTGCCTGAATGGCAGGGTCATCAATTTTGGGGTCATGCGTCAGCGTCACGACCGCCGTGCGACTGTCGATGGCAAACGCATCCAGTGCGGCGTCGGGCCAGTCATGCACCAAGTCGGTGTCGGGGAAGCGGGCGACGCTTGCGAAGGCTTCGCGCGGATCGATCAGCACTGGCGCGAAGCCAGCCGCACGGGCCATCGGTAGCAGGCTTTGTGCGATGTGGACGCCCCCGATGACCGCCATGCGCAAGGGCGGATTATGGATGGCTACGAAGACGTTATCCTCGAACCCAGAACGGTCGGCGCGAAAGCGGTCCGGGTAGCTGTCTGGCCCGCTCAAGGCGCGGTCCCAGCTTTGGATGTCGACCGTGTACGCTACGGGATGTGACGCGGCGCGGGCGGTAACCAGCTCTGCCAGCATCGGCTCTGGCATTGCGCTACCCACAGGCTCCACCAGCACGCGGATAGTGCCTCCGCAGGCAAGCCCCACCGCAAAGGCCTCGTCATCGGACACGCCGTATTCCAGCAGGCGTGGCGTGCCATCGTCCAGAGCATCCATCGCCTCGACCACCACGGCGCCTTCGACGCAGCCGCCGGAGACCGAGCCCATGATGTCCCCCTGCCCCGAGATCGCCAGCTGCGAGCCGACGGGGCGCGGCGCGGAGCCCCATGTTTCGACCACCGTTGCCAGCGCGGCACCGGTTCCGTTACGGTGCCACTCAAGGGCGATTGCCGGAATGTCATTGAGGTCGGAATGATCAGTCGTCACGGGTGATCCTTGTCAGAAAGCAGTTGTTGCGCGCGGATCGCACGTCAATGTAGGCCACTTCCGGTCGCTCGAAAAGCGTTGTTCCATAAGCGTCGATCTCATCCGCAGGTGTGATCCGTCCTGTCCCGCCGACGATGCGATTGTCAGCGGAGTAGGCCTTCATCAAGTAGTCCGGCGACGAGGTCAGGACCGGCGGAACATTTTCACCTGCATAGGGTGCGCAATGCTCGGCGCACAGGAATATCGGGCCGGTCTCGGCATAGGGCTGCGGTTGGGGGAAAGGGCGCGCCGCGAGGATGAGCATGGCCGCACCCTCTGGAATGGTATTCAGGCAGGATCGGCAAGGTTTACCCTGCCCGTCTGAAATTGCGCGCTCGGCAGGTTGGCCGTTTGCATCAGCGCCGCCTTTACGGACGTGGTCGACAAAACTCTGTTCGTAGGGATGGTAGTGCATTTGGGATCTCCTCACAGTGTTCATACAGTTTGAAGAGTTTGCCCCGGTACATAGCGGCGGTGCGACCCGCTCTTTGCGCAAATGACAATTGTCGGCAATAAGGGAGCCACGCGGCCCCTTATTGCTGATTGAACCTACCGCGATGCGCTTTGCAGCAGCGGCGTGATGCGGCGCACTGTCGCGCGGCGGTTCTGGCGCTCGGCCTCCGGCGTGACGACCTTCAGATTGGCCTCGCCATAGCCCTGCACGATCATGTTCTCCGGCGGGACGTCAAAATACTCCGTCAGAGCAAGCGCCACGGACTCCGCGCGCCGGTCCGACAATGCCAGATTGTAGCCCGCCGCGCCCACCGCATCCGTGTGGCCTTCCACAAGGAACACCTCATTCGGGCTGTCTTCGATAAGCTGACGCATCGTCACGCCCAAATCGCGTAGCTCCTCAGCCTCGGACGCGCGAATGGCGGCAGAGCCGGTATCGAACTGCACGGCGGACAGCTCAATCTCGGGGACAAGCTCGCGCACGGCGCGGATCTGGCGGATTTGTTGTAGAGTGAAGCGGCGCTCAAACACTACGTCCTGCTGCGCCTCTCCCTCCAATGCGCGGCGAAGATAGTCTAAGTCGGCATCCTCGGCGCGCTCAGGGCGACGTGTTGGCAGGGTCGATACATCGACAGGCTGTGCCTCGGTTGTGTCGTCGAACAGAACCACGCGGCGGCCATCGGGGAAAACACGTTCTCGGCGCAGCACCTGACCGTTAGCGGCGCGGATCGTCTCCACCTGCAAGCCATCGGGACGCGTCACAATGGTTCGGGTCGAGCCGTCATCAAAGGTGCGGGTGCGCACCTCGGAGCCGGGCCTGCGGATCAGCACATCATCATCCTTGAGAACCTGATAGTCGCCGTTGTCGCGGCGCACCACAACGCGGTCGCCGGAGTTGCTGACGACATCAGCGCCGTTATCGACCAACTGGCTCAGCAGCGCGATACCTGCCGCACCAAGGGCGAACTTCTCGAAGTTGTTGAGGCCGCTGTCAGACTGGTCGGCAGTGGCAGCGGGGGCGGCCTGTGCGTTGGCGGACGTGTCGAAATCCTCCGAACTGGAGCGCACGTCCTCATCGGTGACGACCTGCGCCTCGACTTCTTCCATGCTCTCGTCGCCCTCTGCTGCGGTGGCGGCGACTTCTGGCGTCTCATTTGCCGCTTGCGTGCTTTCGGCGGTGTCTTCTTGGACGACCTGCTCGGCTTGTGCAGCGTCAGTTTGTGCAGCTTCGTCGGTGCCGTCAGCTGTGGCGCTCTCCTGCTGCTCTGGCGATGTTGCCGTCTCTGCGCTTGGCTCGGCTTCTGCTTCTGCCTCCGCTTCCGTCTCAGCCGCAACGTCGGGCTGCTCGGTAATAGCGTCGGCCTCGGGTTGAGCCTCCGTTTCAGGGTCATCGGCAGCAGTTTCTGCTGTCTCGGTCTGTGCAGGTTCCTCTGTCGGCTCCGCTGTATCGGTCTGAGCATCCGTCTCAGGGGCTGCTGCGTCCTGAGGCTCGTTTTCTTGAGCTTCAGGCGCCTCTTCTGCCTGCTCCGTCACTTCTGGCTCCGCTTCAGGTTCGGCAGCTGTTTCCGGTTCAGGTGGCTGTTCTTGCTGCGAGGTTTCGGTGCCCGTCTCAGCTTCGGCTTCCGATTCTGCCGCCACCTCAGGTTCGGGCTCAGGTTCGGGCTCAGCTACCGCCTCAGATTCCGCTTCCGTCTCGGCCTCTGCTGGAGATTCCGGAACGATCGTCCCATCCGCGTTGATCGAAAACGGGGTTTCGATTCCGCCCTCGGCGTTCAGCGCAAGGGTGCCTTGGCTCACGCCATCAAGAAGGCTCTGGGCACATACCATAGGCGCGCTGGCGGCCGCGCAGATTTCGGAGACCTGCTCTTCAGACAGGCCGGTCTGGGCAGAAGCCGGGGTGACGAGTGCCAGAGTCAGCGCCATGGCGGTCGATGTTTTGGCGATATGTTGCATCGTTTCGAAGTCCTTATGTGGTCGGAATCGTAGACAAACCCGCGAATAGCAGACGGGGTTCCATGCCGACCGCGACGATCAGCGGTCTATTGCCAGTAACAGCCTGTCCTTCTCGCCCGCGTCATCAGGGCGCGATATTGCCTCAGCCAGCCCTTCGAGTGCTGCGATGTTATGACCTGCGCGGAAGCTGTCGACATGGGGCAGCATCACCCTGATCCCGCGCGCCTTGGGCGCGAATTCCTCCCAGCGGAGAAGCGGGTTCAGCCAGATGACCTTGCGCGCGCTCAGACGCAGGCGGCGCATTTCATGCGCCAACGCTTCGGGGTCGTCTCGGTCCAAACCATCGGTTATCAGCAAAACCACCGCGCCCGATCCCATCACCCTGCGTGACCAGTCGCGGTTGAACTGGTGCAGGCAGGTGCCGATTCTGGTCCCGCCCTCCCAGTCCTGCGCCTGCGCCCCCGCCGCCGCCAGCGCCGCGTCAACGTCGCGGGTGGCCAGATGCCGGGTAATGTTGGTCAGGCGTGTGCCGAAGGTGAAAGCGTGGATTTTTGCCCAACCCGCGCCCTTTTCGTTGCTGACCGCGTGCAGGAAGTGCAGCACCGCACGGGAGTACTGGGACATAGAGCCGGAAATGTCGCATAGCGCGACAAGATTGGGCCAGCGCTGACGGCGGGCTTTCAAAGCGAAGTTTTGCATCTCGCCGCCTTGCCGCATGGCCGCGCGCAAGGTGGCGGGGCCGTCGATCAACGTGCCGTTGGGGTTCAGGCGGGTGCGGCGGGACACCAGAGGCTTCACAGGCAGGGTCAGCTTGGCCAGCATCCGCTTGGCGGCCGCCATCTCTGCATTGCTCATCTGTTCGAAATCGAGACTGCGCAGCCGCTCCTCACTGGACATGGTGCGGGAGGCGTCGATCTCGATCTCCGTTCCCTGCTCTTCATCTTCGGGCAGGTCGAGGTCGCGGTTGATCCCGTCGAGCAAGGCTTCCGCCGCGCGTTTCTCGGCCGCTTTGGGCTTTTGCGCCTCGTTCACCCCCCGTACCATCGGGCTGAGGGCTGCGATCATATGCTCCAGATAGCGCGGATCACGCCAGAACAGCCGGAAGACCTGCGCGAATGTGGCGCGGTGCTCCGGTCGGGACACGAAACAGGCTTGCAGCACATAGTAAAAGTCGTGCTTTCGGGTGAACCCCACCGCCTCGACCGCGCGGATGGCATCGACGACGCGGCCCGTGCCGACAGGGATACCTGCCGCCCGCAACGCACGGGCGAACCATGTGATATTGTCGGCAAGTTTGCCGTCTTCGGGGATATCGAGGGGGAGGTATTCGGCCATTACGCGCGTCAGCCCGGCGGGACCACTGCCAGTTCGTAGCTACTGTTGCCCACAGAATAAATCGTGTGAACCTTGAGATAAATCCGGTCGCGAAGATCAGTTGTCACGTCCAAATATTTTGCCCCGTTCGACGTTTTGATCCAGCCAACATGCTCTTCCCGCGTGTTGTAGAGCTCCACACGAACCTCGTACCCATTCACATGTTTGAGCATGAGCTGACTACCAACCACCCCCTCATCCGGCACCGCCATGACGAACCAGTCGGGTTGGTCCTTTGTCACTGTTCCCTTCACGCGCTGCGCGTATGAAATTGCGTTCGCCACTCTCGCATCATCATTCGGCTCGTCTTCGTCGACGACGCCACCCTCTTGAATGGTGACCGGCGCGCGGGGCGGAGGATTGCTGCGCCGCTCATCCTGCTCGGAACGGGACGAGGCATCTTCCCTTGCTGTCTCAATCGGCATAATCACCGCAGTTTTCTCCTTCACAAACAGCGGAAGCGATAGGAACGCTGCCCCGACCAGAAACACCAGCAGACCTGCCGAGGAGCTTTCAAACTTCAATCCGAACAGCTCAATTTTCGCTGCACCTTCCGGTTTGGGGCGCAAAAGCAAGTAGAGGCCGACGCCAGCAAAGACGGCTCCTGCGATCATCAAGATAATCAATTTTGTGCCGTCGAGGGTTTCGAAATTCATGGGCCCTCCCGCTGAAAACTGTTCCTATCTTACCCCTGATACCGATTTCACGCCAGTTTTACGCGTCAGCTAACTCGGCGCGGACTTCGTCGAGGATGCGCTTGGCCTCGGAGCCCTGAATTTTCTGGATGTCGTCCTGATATTTCAGGATCGCGCCCAGCGTGTCAGCGATGACTTCCGGCGACATGGAGAGCACATCCAGCGCCAACAAGCACTTAGCCCAGTCGATTGTCTCCGCGACACCGGGGGCCTTGAACAGATCCTCGGTTCGAAGCTTTTGAACGAAGCCTACGATTTCTCGGCTCAGGGTTTCTTTCGCCTCCGGGGCACGGGCGCTGAGGATCGCCATCTCACGCTCGAAGTCAGGATAGTCGACCCAGTGATAGAGGCAGCGGCGCTTTAGCGCATCGTGTACCTCCCGCGTGCGGTTGGAGGTCAGGATCACGATCGGCGGCTCGGCGGCCTTGATGGTGCCCAGCTCGGGGATGGTGACCTGAAAGTCCGACAGCGCCTCCATCAGGAACGCCTCAAACGGGGCGTCGGTGCGGTCCAGCTCGTCGATCAGCAGCACGGGCGGGCCACCTTCCTGTGGCTGCATGGCCTCCAGCAGCGGGCGGGCGGTCAGGTAGTCATCCGAGAACAGCTCCGCCTGCAAGGCATCGCGGTCGGTGGTGCCGGTCGCTTCAGCGGTGCGGATGGCGACCATCTGCGCGGGGAAGTTCCACTCGTAGACTGCGGACGCCGCGTCCAGCCCTTCGTAGCATTGCAGCCGGATCAGGCGGCGGCCAAGCCCTGCTGCGATGGCCTTGGCTATTTCTGTCTTGCCGGTCCCGGCCTCCCCTTCCAGAAACATCGGGCGGCCCAGCTTGAGCGCGAGGAAGACCACTGTCCCAAGCGCCCGGCCGCAGATGTAGTCCTGCCCTGCCAGAAGCGAGATGGTATCGTCGATGGACTGGGGCAGTTTGGTCATGGGTGTCTCCTCACATGCGACATAGCTGCATCTGAGAGCAGCGCCGTCAAGCATTGCCCCGCGCAAGAGCGGGCGATAGGCTGCGCGCAAGCTTTGCCAATGGAGATGCCCCCATGAACGTCACCACACCGATATCCGCCAAAGATGCCCCCGACATGGCCCGCTTTGACTGGGAAGACCCCTTCCGTCTGGAAGACCAGTTGACCGAAGACGAGCGCATGTTGCGCGACGCGGCGCGCAGTTTTGCCGATGCGGAACTTGCGCCGAAAGTCATTCAAGCCAACCGCGAAGAAACCGTCGATCCGGGCATTTTCAAAGCGATGGGCCAAGCGGGTCTTTTGGGCCTGACTTTGCCCGAGAAATATGGCGGGCTTGGCGCGTCCTACGTGACCTACGGGCTGGTCGCGCGCGAAATCGAGCGGGTGGATTCCGGTTACCGCTCGATGATGTCGGTGCAGTCCTCGCTGGTGATGTATCCTATCTACGCTTACGGCTCCGAAGAGCAGCGGCAGAAATACCTGCCCGGATTGGCTGCGGGCGACCTAATCGGCTGTTTCGGCTTGACCGAGCCTGATGCAGGCTCCGACCCTGCGGGGATGAAAACCACAGCCAAGAAAACCGACACAGGCTACGTGCTGAACGGGTCGAAAATGTGGATCTCAAACGCGCCCTTTGCGGATGTGTTCGTGGTCTGGGCCAAGTCAGAGGCACATGGCGGCAAGATTCGCGGCTTCGTGCTGGAAAAAGGCATGGACGGACTGTCCGCGCCGAAGATCGGCGGCAAGCTGTCGCTGCGGGCGTCGACCACGGGCGAGATCGTCATGAAGGATGTGGCGGTGGGCGAAGACGCCCTGCTGCCGAATGTCGAGGGGCTGAAAGGCCCGTTCGGCTGCCTCAATCGTGCCCGCTACGGTATTGCGTGGGGTGTTCTGGGCGCGGCCGAGTTCTGCATGCAGGCCGCCCGCCAATACGGGTTGGACCGCAAGCAGTTCAACAAGCCGCTGGCGCAGACGCAGCTTTATCAGAAGAAACTGGCGGATATGCTGACGGAGATTTCGCTGGGGCTGCAAGCCGCGCTGCGCGTAGGCCGTCTGATGGACGAGGGACGCGCCGCGCCGGAAATGATCTCCATCGTGAAACGCAACAATTGTGGCAAGGCGCTGGATATGGCGCGAATGTCGCGGGACATGCATGGCGGCAACGGCATTCAGGAGGACTACCAGATCATGCGCCATATGGTGAACCTCGAAACGGTGAACACCTATGAAGGCACGCATGACGTCCATGCCCTGATTCTGGGACGGGCGGTGACCGGGCTTCAGGCGTTCTTCTGAGCCCAGCTATCCAGAGACACGACTGATTGGCGGCCTTTCGGGGCCGCCTTTTTCTTTGTCGGCGGCTTCTCGTCGTATTCTGATCTTTTTAGTCAGAAACACTTGCATCCTCTGACAAATATAGTAACCAATAAAAACAGTCAGAAATAACAACCCGATGGACGGACCTTATGACCAAAACTCCACTCACGCTTTCTCTGCTGATCGCCGCCACGTTCGGCGCAGCCTTGCCCGCGCTCGCAGAAGGTGAGCTAAACCTCTATTCCTCGCGCCACTATGACACCGACGAAAAGCTCTATTCCGACTTCACCGAGGCCACTGGCATCACGATCAACCGCATCGAAGGCAAGGGCGACGAGCTGATCACCCGCATCGAGGCCGAAGGGGCGAACTCCCCTGCCGACGTGCTGTTGACCGTCGACACCTCCCGACTGGAGCGCGCGAAGAATGCGGGTATCTTGCAATCGATCGACAGCGATGTGCTGGAAGAAAAAGTGCCGTCCAACCTGCAAGACAGCGACAACCAGTGGTTCGGATTCTCGCAGCGGGCGCGGATCATCTTCTACGACAAAAACGCCGTAGAAAACCCGCCACAAACCTACGCGGCGCTGGCTGACCCTACCTATAAAGGTCAGGTTTGCATCCGGTCTTCCACGAACACCTACAACCAGACCCTGCTGGCCTCGATCATCGAAAACGACGGTGAAGAAGCTGCGACAGCATGGGCCCAGGGCGTGGTCGACAACATGGCCCGCGCACCGCAAGGCGGGGATACCGACCAGTTGCGCGGCATCGTATCCGGTGAATGCGCCATCGCAGTCGGCAACACCTATTACTTCGCCCGCGCCATGGCGCAGGATGTGGATGGCGTATCGGCTGATATTGACAAGATCGGCTGGGTCTTCCCCGACCAAGAGGGTAACGGCGCGCATGTGAACCTGTCGGGTGGAGGTGTGGCGGCCAATGCACCGAACAAGGAAAACGCGGTCAAGTTCCTCGAATACCTCGTCTCCGACTCCGCGCAGAAGTATTTTGCAGGCGGTAACGACGAATTTCCCGTCGTGGAAGGCGTCGAGACGACCTCTGCGGTGCAAAGCCTTGGCGAATTCAAAGCCGACGATGTGGACCTGTCCGCTGTGGCCAAGAAACTGCCGAAGGCCTTGGAAATCTTCAACCAAGTTGGTTGGGAATAAGTCTCCCGACATTCCCGGCTACTGGGGGAAAGGCGCGATGGGCAACCCACCGCGCCTTTTCTCATGGGCGGGTTAGCGGCGGCGCACCTGACGGCAGATCAGAATGACCGGCAACAGCCCGATAGCCACGATCACCAGCGACGGCACCGCCGCGCCCTCCAGCCGCTCATCCGATGCCAGCCGGTAAGCCTGCACGGCGAGCGTGTCGAAGTTGAACGGGCGCAGAATCAACGTTGCAGGCAGTTCTTTCATCACATCGACGAACACGATCAGCAGCGCGGTCAAAAGGCTGGGTTTAAGGATCGGGAAATGCACCCGCCGCAAGGTGCCGAACGCGGTCTGCCCAAGCGCGCGTGATGCCATGTCCATATTCGCGTTCACCGCCACCTGCCCGCCCTCATACGCGCCCAAGGCGGCGGCAAGGAAGCGGATCATATAGGCCGCGACCAGCAACCAGATAGAGCCGGTCACCAGCAATCCGGTCGAGATGTCGAACGTCGCCCGCATCCACGCATCCAGCGCGTTATCGAAATTGGCGAAAGGCACCATCAGACCCACGGCGATCACCCCGCCCGGCACCGCATAGCCAAGTCGCGCAATGGAGGTGGATATGCGCGACAGCGGGCCATCATCCAGCCGTTGAAGGTAGCCCAGCGTGACCGCTGCTGCGACCGTGACGAGCGCAGCGACCCCCGCCAGCGTCACCGAGTTCAGGGCAAAGTCCCTGTAGCGCGCCGAAAGCAGGTTTTGCTCCCCACCCAACCCCATGATGACCAGCGCAATCGCCGGAAGCACCCAGCCGAACAGCACGGGGATGACGCAAAGCAGCATCGCCCCCCACTTCGCCCAGCCGGTAAGCTGGATGGGTGCCATCGGCTCCTGACGCTTGCCGCCGTGGTATTTCGCACGTCCACGGGTCGAGCGTTCAAGGACCGCCAGCACCAGCGCCACCGACAAAATCCCAAGCGCCAGTTGCGCGGCCCCTGCCCTGTCGCCCAGCGAAAACCAGCTTGTGTAGATGCCCGTGGCAAAGGTTTGGACGCCGAAATAGGCGACGGTTCCGAAATCCGCGATCGTCTCCATCACCGCCAGCAAGACGCCCGATGCAATCGCGGGGCGCGCCATCGGGATCGAGACACGCAAGAACGCCTGCCATGGCGTTTTACCCAACGCCCGTGCGGCCAGAAACGACGTGGCGCTTTGTTGAAGGAAAGCCGCCCGCGCCAGAAGGTAGACGTAGGGATAGAGCACAAGGATCAGCATCACCGCCGCCCCGCCAAGGGACCGGATTTCCGGAAACCAGTAGTCGCGCGGCCCCCATCCCGTCACGTCGCGCAGCGTCGACTGGACGATGCCGGGATGGTCCAGAATATGGGTGTAGGCATAAGCCAGCACATAGGCAGGGAATGCCAGCGGGATGACCAGCGCAATTTCCAGCAACTTCCGCCCCGGAAACTCCGTCATGGTCACCAGCCACGCAGCGCCGGTGCCGATCATCAGCGTCCCGACCGAGACCAGCAGGACCAGAAAGGCGGTCGTCCGCGTGTAGCGTCCCAAGACCGTGTCGGCCAGATGCTCCAGCGTATCACTGCCGCCCGTCACTGCCGCCAAGGCTACGGCGACCATCGGAAGAAGACACACAGCCGCAAGCACAACCGCAGCGCGGCGTAGGCTTTTGGGACCGGAGATGGTCTGGCGGGAACGTGAAAGGCTCAACATGGCCCCCTGTCTCTACAAGCGCGAGCGGGCGATGGAAAGCGAAGACCTATGGAAACGCTCAGGCTCTAATGCGTCGTCTTGGCGCGCTCGACGGTGAAGAAGAAGTCCTTGGGGATGTCATCCATCAAGGCAACCTCGTCGGGGATCACGTCCGGCCCTGCCAGAAACACATTCGCGCCGAAGTGGTTGTGCATCCGCGACAGCCGCTCCATTCGCTCGCCGGTCAGGTCTTTGTAAAAGTTCGCGTAGTTCTCGGTTGACTTGAGTTCGTCGATCTTCTCGCGGTGCTTGCCAACGGAGTACTCATGCGCTGCCCGCAACTCGGGGTCGGCCATGAGCCGGTCGAATTCGGCTTGCAATAGCGGCAGCTTCGTCTGGGCTGACGCGTTCTCTTCCCAGTTGTTATTCATTCGAAACCAGTAGCTTAGCCCCTGATCCCGATCCACATGGTTCACCCGCCCACGGTCCCTCTTGACCAGAAAGCTCTCGGCGGAGCGCACGGCGTAGTGGTTCAGCGTCACCAGATCGTAGCCGTAGCTGTCCGTGGTCGAGCGCCAGCCGTTGCGGATCAGCTTCTTGGGCATTGGCTTGCCGGAGCCGTTGACCCATTTGATCTTGTCCCACAGGTCGGGTTTCAGACCCTTAGGGCGGTGTACGCCCATTTTCTTGTAGATACCGATATTGCGGAACAGCGTCTTGAAGCCCCAGGCTTGATGCGGCTTGCGGCACAACTCCGGCGCGCAGCGGGTGAACTGGTTGATCAGAAATTCGTCTTTGTAGTCATGTACATCCGCGTTGCCATACAGCCGCCAGGTCAGCGAAATCATGTTCGCGTCACCCACCGCCTTGTAGAGATCGTCCAGCTTGCCCTCGCCCACATGGATGTTGATAAACTCGTCCACGTCCATGGAAATCGCCCAGCCCGCGTTCTGGAAAACCTCCTCCTTGTCGGCAGCGTCCAGCGCCCAATGCTGGGGCTTGAGATCAGAGCCGGCGAACTTGTTGTCACGCCGCTGTAGAATGCCACGGTCTTGCAACAGGTCCAGAAGCTCGTCCGTGCCATCGTTGCAATCGTTGGTATAGACCAGAAAGTCATCCACCCCGATGGCGCGATGATAGGCGATCCATTCAAGGATAAACGGCCCCTCGTTCTTCATGCAGGTGACAATCACCGTGCGCCCGCCTTCGATCGCTTTGCCCGCAGGTTCCTGCATCTTGCTTTCGGGGGGCCGGACGGGCTTGTGACCCCAGACATCCTGCGCCATTGCCAACAGGTGTTCGTCCTCGATCAACGAGGTTTTCGGCACCAGTTCCGCCGCATTGTAGTCCGGATGCCGGATCGCCATGGCACGCAAAAACCCCATTGTTTCATCTGCTTGCGGCTCCGCATCGACGATCCTCACAAAGCGCCAGACCTTATCGCTACCCAGCCGCGCAGGGGCGATGCACCAGCGCCTGTTGGCGCGGGGGTTGTCGAACTGGCGGCAGATGTGATCGCCGAATGTCGGCTTCTTCTTGGGACGCACCCGCCACGGGTAGATACGTTGGCCGATCAGTTGGATCACCCCGACAGAGCTGTCATGCACCGCATCGAACGGCGCAGCGCCGGGGGCGAGCAGGTCCATCAGGTCAATATTCATCACCGCCCGCGCACGTCCCAGAAAACGCCACTTGGCCCATTCGTAAAGCGACAGGTCCGCCAGCGGAGCAGTCTGTGGGTCAACGGGCAGATCGTCCATCCGGTCCTTGCCTGGCGCATCGGGTGCATTGTACGGGTGCGACGCTGCGGGCAAGTCTCCAGCGCCAAGCGGCACGGCTGATTTCACATGCACCAGCCGTTTCAGACCGCATTCCTCCACCAATACCTTAAGTTTGCGCTCAAAACCCCTATCTGAATTAGATTTTTCACGATCCAGCATAAGCACGGCCTCCAACCCATGCCCCGCGATATGGTAACGCAGCCAGTCCTCGATAACTTCTATCGTCTCACCGTTGCGCTCGACCATGCACACGTTCATGTCTTCGAACAGGTCGGTTTCAGGCTGTTGGACGGGCAGTGACAACACCCCGTTTTTCAAAGCCATCTTGATATGACCGGCGGGATGATCGGCCTGACCGATAAACATCGGGCCGCCATTGATCGTGCGTGCTTCTGAAAACGTCGCACAGCCCTCGCGCGGCTTTGGATCAAAAGGATCGTAGGACGTGCCGGACTTGAAAAACACCCGCAGGCCCATGCCGCCGACAGGGTCTTCCCAGCCGATGCAATCAAGCGCCGTAAGACCTTGACCCTCAACAACATTCAGGTCGCGCCTTTGGTAGATGTCAGTCTTTGCCATGAACCTGTCCATACCGCCTGATCAGGTCGAGCGCCACCGCATCCGGAAGCTGTGCCGAGCCGTCTGCCAGCAACAGGCGGCCAAACAGCTTCAATTCCTCCGGCTGCTGCATCAGCGCCACGAACCGCCTGCTATGCCACGCACGGCAGGCAGCCTGCGCCTCTGCCACGCCGTCCAGCGCCAGCAACTCATCCAACTGTCCCTGCGTCGCGGGCACCATATGGGCGATCGAGCGCTCTTCGACGGTGTTGAAATTCCGCTCCACCCAGTAGGTCAAGTCGATCTGCTTTTGCTGGTGGTTGGGCAGCCCGCGTGCCCTCTTGAGCATGAAATCCGCCGCCGAGCGAACGGAGTAATGGTTCAATTGCACCATATCGCGGGCGATGGGCTTGCCCCAAAGCATGATCTGCCCGTCATTGGCGGCAAGGCTTTCCGGCACAGTCGCGCCAGAGCCGTCGACAATACGCGGAAGCCCGTGGCGCTCCGCCTTCTTCTGCTTGGGACGATGAACGCCCAACTGGCGAAACGGGCCTTCGCGTCGGAACAGGGATTTGAAGTAACTGCCAATGGCGGGATAAAGCAGATCCTCCGGCGCGGCGTGGGTAAAGCGTTTGGTCGTCAACCCATCCGATAGCCCCGCCTGTCCGGAATTCCCAAACAGCCGCCACGGCAGCAGGATCATGTCCGCATCAACCGCCCTGATCAGTTCAGGAATGGACGACAACCCACTGCCAAGATTCATAAATTCGTCGCAATCCAGGCACGCGACCCAATCCGCTCCCGCCACGGCAGGATGATCCCAAGCGGCCCGCAGCGCCCGCCATTGCGGGGGCTTCTTGCCGTCTTCAAGCGGCACATGGGTCACATCCGGCAGCAGGTCCAGCAGCGCCTCGGTCCCGTCCTCGCAATCATTGGTGTAGATTAGAAAATCGCTCACCCCTGCGGCGCGGTGGTGGGCGATCCATTCCAGCAGATGCGGCCCCTCGTTGCGCATGGTCGTGACGAGTGTGATCTTCATATGACGCCTGTTGCCCTTGTGACCCGGTTTTCAGGAAAACCGAATCAGTTTTCCTTGCGTTTTAACCCCTCCTTTGCGAAAATCGAAACAATCATAAAGAGATGACGGGGACTAACCCCGCTCGCGAGAGGCAGAAACGTGTCCAAAGACTATGCAATTGCCCAGCTGTGGATCGGCGGCAATTTATCCTACATGGAGCAGCTTTGCGCCGTGTCCTTCCGCGATGCGGGCCATCATGTCAAAATGTACACCTATGGCGATGTGGGCAACATTCCCGACGGAATCGAGATTTGCGACGCCAACGAGATCATGCCGCTCGGCAACGTGATCGCGCATAAGCGCACAGGCTCCCCGGCCCCGCAGGCGGACAAGTGGCGCTACAACATGCTGGCCAAGACCGACGACCAGATATGGGCCGACACGGACGCCTATTGCGTGAAGCGTTTCACAACGCCGAACGGGCATTTCCACGGCTGGGAAAGCGCGCACCACATCAATAATGGCGTGGTCGGTTTGCCCGCCGACAGCGACACGCTGGCGGGATTGATCGACTTCACCTCGGATGAATATGCCATCCCGGACTGGTTCTCGGATGAGTTGAAAGCCGAAATGCGTGCCAAGAAGGACGCGGGCGATCCGGTCCATGTGGGGGAGCAGTCCTGGGGCGTTTGGGGACCACAGGCCCTGACCCACTTCCTGCACAAAACCGGCGAGCACAAATACGCCATGCCGATTGAGGCCTTGTTCCCCATCAGTTTCAAGAAGCGCCGGATGATGCTGAAGCCGGACACCGACCTGAGCCATTACATCACCGACAACACGCTCTCGATCCATTTCTGGGGCCGACGCATGCGCATGCGCATTATCGAGCGTGAGAATGGCGAGCCGCATCCCGACAGCCTGATCGGCAAGTTGATCAAGAAGCATGGCATCGTGCCGTCCGACGCCCCCCTGCCAAAGTCGAACCCGCATAAGCCCAAAGAGCCGAAGATGATCCCCGGCACGGCGATCCCAGAGGTGACCAATGCCGACCGCAAAGGGCGCGGCATCTTGAACCTGACCGATATGGCGGACGAACGCGGTTTGGACCAGGGCAGCAGCAAGCACCGCTTTACCGAGCTCTATCAAATGCTGTTCAGCCCCCTGCGGGGGCGGGCGATCCATTTCGGGCTGCTGGGCCTCAGCGAGCCTGCCGCCGTGGATATGTGGCTGGAGTATCTGGCGAAAGCGAAGATCACCGGCGTCGATCTGGAGGCCTATTCCGGTGAGAAGGATGCGCGGCTGAAGACCGTTCGCGCGTCTTTTGACGCGGTCGAAACGCTGGAGCGCGCCACTGCGAAATCCGACCCGTTCGACGTGGTCCTTGATGACGCATCGCACGCGTCGCACCATCAGCAACATGCCTTTGCGGCGCTGTTTCCCAAGCTGAAACCGGGCGGACTCTACATCGTAGAAGACCTGCGGTTCCAGCCAAAAGCGCTGGAGAAATCCGGCTACCCGCGCACGGCTGTTCTGTTTCAGGGCTATCTGCACGACGGCGGCTTCGCCCATCCCGACGCGGACATTCAGGCAGCGTTGAACGACTTTCGCGCCGACATTTCCGGCTGCTTCATTTTCCAAGCCCAATGGCACAAAGACAAACGCGACCAGGTCTTGGTGGTGCAAAAACGATGAGCCGGAAACACCTGATCCTGACCTGCATGAAGAACGAGGGGCCGTATATCCTCGAATGGGTGGCCTATCACATGTCGATCGGGTTCGACCATTTTCTGGTCTATACAAACGACTGCGAGGACGGCACCGAGAAAATCCTGCGTCGGTTGGAAAACATGGGGCATGTCACTCATCGCCGCAATCCGGCCCGCGAAGGTGCCCGTGCCTCCCATCAGGTGCGGGCGTTCCGCAAGTCCACCAGGGAACAGGTCTACAAAGATCACGACTGGGTTGCGGTCATTGACGCGGATGAATTCATCAACATCCATGCGGGCCGTGGTCAGATCACGGATTTGACCGCTGCTGCGCCGGATGCAAGGTGCATCTCATTGGCGTGGCGCCTGTTCGGCAGCGCCGATGTGACGTCGTTCCATGACGGTTTTGTCACCGAAACCCTGCGCCGCGCGGCGCCGCAGCACTGCCCCAGCCCCCCGCAAGCTTGGGGGATCAAGTCGATTCACCGCACCGACGCTGTCGAACTGGTGGGCTGTCACCGGCCCAAATCCGTGCCAAATGACGACTGGGATGCGCTCAACTGGACCGGTCCTGCGGGTACACGCATGCCACAAAGCTATCACAAAAGCAGCTGGCGCATGAACCGCAGCACGATCAGCTACGAGTTCGGCCAGATCAACCACTATGCCGTCCGAACCCGTGAAAGCTTCCTGCTGAAATCCGCCCGTGGCCGCGCCTTTGGCGAAGGTCTGCGTGGCGCGGACTATTGGGCCGACATGAACCGCAACGAGGAGTACGACGCCACGATCCAGCCCAAGCTGGGCGCGATGAAGGACATCTATGACGACCTGATCAGCGACCCGAAACTGGGTCGACTGCATGACCGTGCCGTCCAATGGCACCGCGACCAGATACAACTGCTCATGGAAACCGAGACGGGCCGCGCCTTGTTCGATGCGATCTCACCCAAGCTCGACCTGTTTCCCGGCCTGCGCAAACGGGTCGCCGCATGAGCAAAGCGATCGACCTCAAAGCCCCCACCGAGGAGATGGACCGCGACGCGTGGAATGCGGAGCTGCGCGCGATGGGCGAGGAGCACGGATTTTTCGAAGAGCTTGGCGAAGATCACTCCGCCCTCTTCGTCCAATCCGGCAAGACGCTAATCGTCACGTTTGAAAATCTCGACCATGTGTTCGAGCATGGCAACCGCCTGCCTTGGGGCTTCGACTTCGTGCAAAAGCAGGGCTGGTCGATCCTCGGGCTGATGGCCCATGACTGGACATGGTATCGCGACGATGACGTGATCGCCTTCTTCAACCGCCTCAAGAAGGAAAAGTTTTTCGCCCAGTTCGACACAGTAGTGTTCTATGGCGCGTCGATGGGGGCCTATGCCGCCTGCGCTTTCTCCGCCGCCTGCCCGAAGGCCACTGTCGTGGCAATCTCTCCGCAGGCAACGCTGGACCGCGATGTCGCCTCTTGGGAGACACGCTACCAGAAAGCGTGGAAGCGCAACTACAACAACGACTACGGCTATGCGCCCGACATGGTGGCCACGGCCAAAGACGTCTTCATTCTCTACGATCCGCTGGAGCCGCTCGATGCCATGCACGCGGCGCTCTTTCGCGGCAACAACATCACCAAGCTGAAATGCCGGTTCCAGGGCCACCGCATCGCGTCGGGGCTGATCCAGATGGGTCTCCTGAAGCCCGTGGTCGGGGCCTGCGTCGACGGCACTCTGACACGCACCAGCTTTTACAATATGCTTCGGGCGCGGCGCGACTTCCGCCGCTACCTGCGCGAGTTGATCCTGCGCATTCCCGAAGACAAACATCCCCTGCTCATCGCCTTTTTGGCAGAGCGGGTTCTAAGCACCGGCAACGGTCCGGTGTTCCGCCGCAAACTGAACGCGGCAAACGCGCTTTTGGAAGAGCGTGGTATAACGCCCCCCGGCAAAAGAGGGGGCCGCAAATGATGAAAACAGGCAAGGCGGGCAAGGTACATGGGAAAGATATGGCTTCATATCGGGTCACCTAAAACGGGGACCACGTCACTTCAGAACTTTCTGAACGACAATGCAGAGGTATTGCGCAACACCGGACGGCTCAACTTCATGGAGACGGGGCGCGCGCATATCGCGCACAACCAGCTTGCCGCAGCCGCCAGAACCGGCAACGCCACGAAGCTGATGGAGCAGATGTTGAAAGAGGCCGACGCCTCGCCCGACATGATGCAAGTGGCATCGTCGGAAATGCTGTTCAACCTGCACACCGCCCGCAAACTGTCCGGTGCAGCGCCCGAGGAATTCAAGCAGCGCACCAAGGTAATTTGCTACATCCGTCGTCAGGACAGCTACCTTGAAGCGCTCTATAAGCAACTGCTGAAAAACAGCCGCATCCCGCCAGACAGGCAAGCCTTTCTGGACGATGCCAAGCGCCGTCTGCACTACCTCAACACCTTCAACACCTATGCGGAGATGTTTGGCGAAGAGAACATCGTGGTGCGCCCTTTCGGCCCCAAATGGCTGATGGATGGCGACGTCGTCCGCGACTTTGCGCATCATCTGGATCTGCCTATCACCGGCGATCTTCGCGTCACCGAGGGGTTTTCCAACAGAACATTCTCCGCTGAAATGTCGGAGCTTCTGTCCCTGATGGGCGAGCGCACCGATTTCAACACCCGCGAAGTGATCCGCGAACTGATCGCCCTGAACCATCCCGGCACGATCAAATCCCGCGACGTCTTTTCCCGCACCGAGCGCTTGGGGTTGATGCAACAGGTTACCCGCGAAAACCGGCGTCTGGTGAAGCGCTACATGCCCGACTGCACGGACTTCTTCCAAACAGGTGATCTGGAAGGCGACGAGGTGGTCGAGAGCACGGAAGATCAGCTTGCCAGCCAACTTGCAGACCGTGCCGCGGCGACAGAGGCGTTGATGATCGCAATGGGCAACCTGCAAGCCCGCCGCAAACAAGAACGTGAGCTTGCCGCCGAGGCCGCCGAAGCCCCTGCCCCGAGCCCCGCCAATGACGCGCTGGAGGAAGCGCTCGCTCCGCCAACATGGTATCGCGAGATCTATCCCGGCGGCGACAAGCGCGGCTGGTTCCGCTCCTACGGTGAATATGCCGCGTCGTTCGTCGAGCGCGGAAACGAGCAATTGGTGGTCTCTTTCGACAACCTCTCGCAAGCGGGCAACGACGCCTATGCCCGCGAGCCATGGGCGCAGAAATTCTGCGCCGACCGCGACTTCTCGCATCTGGGCATCTACGCGCAGGAACCCACATGGTTTCGCAACGCCGAGTTGATCGAACACCTGGAAACCCTGCGCGACGAAGGCTTCTTTACCGGCTTTGACAAGGTGGCCTTCGTGGGCACCTCCATGGGGGCGTTCGGTGCGCTCACGTTCTCCTCGCTGGCCCCCGGCGCGACGGTGGTCGCCTTCTCGCCCCAGACGACGCTGGACGAAAAGAAGGTCCCATGGGAATCCCGTTTCGGTAAGGGCCGCGCCGCCGATTGGACGCTGCCCTATTCCGACGCGGCGCAGCAGACCAAGTCAGCCGATCAGGTCTATCTGATCTACGACCAGTTCCACGAAGGCGACCGCAAGCATGTGGAGCGGCTGAAAGGCCGCAACCTCGTCCACCTCAAAGGCGCTGGACTGGGCCACAAATCGGCGCTGGTTCTCAGCCGTATGAACGTGCTCAAGGACGTGATGGAAGGCGCGGTTCTGGGTACCCTGACCGAGCTGGAGTTCTACCGCGCCATTCGCGCGCGTAAGGACATCTACCTTTACCGTCAGGCGATGGAAGGCTATCTGACCGATCGCGGAATGGACAAACGGGCCGAACGTTTCGCCAACGCTTTCAAGAAGCGCCGCAGGCTGCAAAACGCATCATAAAGTGCCCTAAGAATAACTATCATACGAAAAATGGCGCATTTGCGCCCATTATGTTCGATAACGTAAAGCAACCTTCGGGAACGACGGCGCTCAGATGTGGTAAAGGTCGCGGAAAACGTGACGTGCGATATCTTCACGGCGTAGCCCGATCTTTTTCAGCTCGGCGTCAGATTTCGCATTCAACTTTTCTATTTGCGCAATGCGCAGATTGGTGCTGGCCGCCAGATCGACCGCCTTGAGCACCGACCTGAAGAAGTCGCTGATGCGCGGGAAAAAGCTGCTATGTGGCTGGGCTTGGCTGATATAGGCCATGATACGTCTCCATCGGCTGGCGGAGTTCTGCGTCCGCGTTACCGTCTAGATAGGCTCAGCCCGCTTTTCATACGACCTACAATGGCGCATTGCCGCATTGCGGCAAACGCAAGGGTCAGCAGTTGTAGACCTGCGCCCGCAACTCATACACCTCTTCATCCTCTGGTACGGGATCGAACACGACCGTGTTGCCCCCGACTTCGCTCGCCTTTTCCTTGGCAGCGCGGCGGGCATCGTTCAACCCGAGCTCTTTCAGCGGTCCATAAACGCCCGGAACGCCGCGCACCCGCCCGACAAGCTCGCAATTCGCCACCTCTGCGGCTTTGCGCTCGGTCACGCTGGGAACCTCGTAGATCGCCGGGGTGCAGGCCGCGAGAGCCGCCACGATAAGCACTGATCGTTTCATCTTTTGCCTATTAACTCTGTTGATCGAGTATATCAGCCAAATCTAGCACAGCCCGCGCGGACTGCACGGCGGAAAACGCATCCCATCCGTTTCCCGCCAAAAGCCGCCCATCGCTTTTTGCCGCAATCGCACCGCCCCCTCTGGCCTTGGAGCGCACATCGCGCTAATCACCGCGCAACAGCTGAAGGGGGCTTCATGACCAGCTTGACCATCACCAGACCCGACGACTGGCATCTACACCTGCGCGACGGTGACATGCTGAAAGCGGTGCTGCCCGAAACCGCCCGCCATTTCGGCCGCGCGATCATCATGCCCAATCTGGTTCCCCCTGTGGTCACCGCCAGGGACGCCGCCGAATACCGCGACCGGATCATGGCAGCGAAGCCGGACAACTCCAAGTTTCAGCCGTTGATGACGCTGTATCTGACCGAGGAGACCGACGTCAGAGATTTGCGCGCGGCTGCCGAGATCGGGTTGATCCACGCCGTCAAGCTGTACCCCGCCGGAGCGACGACAAACTCCGCCTCTGGGGTAAAGGACTTCACCAAGGTCAAGCGCGTGTTAGAGAATATGGCCCAGATCGGCCTGCCGCTCTGTGTGCATGGCGAGGTCACCGACCCCGACGTGGACATCTTCGACCGCGAGGCCGTGTTCATCGACACGATCCTCGACCCGCTGCGCCGCGACATCCCCGGTTTGCGCGTGGTGATGGAGCATATCACCACCAAGCAGGGTGCGGACTACGCCCGCGAAGGCGGCGACGATCTGGCCGCCACGATCACGACGCACCACTTGGTCATCAACCGCAACCACATCCTCGCCGGTGGCATCAAGCCACATTACTACTGCCTGCCCGTCGCCAAACGGGAGGAACACCGCCTCGCGCTGCGCGCCGCCGCCACCTCCGGCGACCCCAGCTTCTTTCTGGGCACCGATTCCGCACCCCACACCGACGCCAACAAGCTGCTGCCCTGCGGTTGCGCGGGCTGCTTCACGGCGACCAACACCATGTCGATTCTCGCCGAAGTTTTCGAACAAGACGACGCGTTGGATAAACTCGAAGGCTTCGCCTCCCTCAACGGTCCCAAGTTCTACCGCATGGAGCCAAACGCAGACACGATCACCCTGACCAAGGGCAATCCCGTCACCTACCCCGACCACATCGCCACAGACCAAGGCCCCGTCACCGTGTTCGACCCGCAAATGCCGCTGCATTGGCGCGTCACCTAACCGCCGCTTCATTGCTTTATAAATATTCCCGCCGGAGGCTCCCATGATCCCGACTACATACCCCACCCGCGAGGAAATCGCCCGCCTGACCGCCTCCATGTTGCTGGAAGTCGGCGCGGTGCATTTCAACTCAAGGGAGCCGTTCACCCATTCATCCGGCAAGAAGGCCCCGACCTATGTGGATTGCCGCAAACTGATCTCGTTTCCACGCATCCGCGCGACCTTGATGGACTTCCTCGCCTGCACCGTCATGCGCAACGTAGGCTTCGAGGCTTTCGACAACGTCGCGGGCGGCGAAACTGCCGGCATTCCCTTCGGCGCTCTGATGGCGGAACGTATGGGCCTGCCTATGACTTATGTTCGCAAAAAACCGAAAGGCTACGGCCGCAATGCCCGTATCGAGGGTGTCATGAAAGAGGGCGAGCGTGTCCTCCTGGTCGAGGACATGACGACCGATGGCGGCTCCAAGATCAGCTTTGTCGAAGCGATCCGCGAGACAGGCGCGACCTGCGGACACACAGCTTTGATCTTCTTCTACGACATCTTTCCCGACACCCGCGAAGTGCTCGATGGCCACGGCATCACCCTACATTGTCTGTGCACCTGGTGGGATGTGCTGGCAGTCGCCAAAGAGCAGAAGTCCTTTGACGCTGAGACCTTGGACGAGGTCGAAAAGTTCCTTCGTGATCCCACCGGCTGGCAGGCGGCACATAGCTGACGAATCGACGCAAGGCGCGCAGATTTCCGCCAGCGCACCGATGCCGGTTATCGAGCTCCCGCTAAAGTTGCCGTTGCGTTAACAGATTCGGTCAAGCACTGTTTTTTCAACCACATATTGACGAAGCAGCCCTTAAAATCGCAATATGCGGGTCTGATTTGTCACTCACAAGTTACCCACAGGATATCCAGATTGATCCGCGTCGCGTGATCCTCCATGGGTCTTATTCAGGGACAAGGGGACTGTAATGAATGATCTGAGTACGGCACCGAATACGGGGCCAGGCGCATCTGTGCATGTGGATACAGGCGGGGCATTGCCCCACAACATCGAAGCCGAACAACAGCTTCTCGGCGCGATCCTGACCAATAACGACGTGTTCGACCGCGTGGCCTCCGTCATCTCTGCGGAGCATTTCTTCGACCCCGTTCACCGCCGCATTTACGAGACCGCCGCCGCGCGTATTCACAAGAACCTGCTGGTCTCGCCGGTCACCCTGAAGCCCTATTTCGAGGATGACGAGGGTCTGCAAGAACTGGGCGGCCCCGCCTATCTGGTGCGCCTGCAAGGTGCGTCGATCTCGGCCTTCGCCGCGCGCGACTATGCGCAGATGATCTATGATCTCGCGATCCGCCGCGAGTTGATCGAACTGGGTCAGGAAATCGCCCAGAAGGCGGGCAAGATAGACACCGAGAGCGACCCGAAAAGCCAGATCGTCGATGCGGAACAGCGCCTCTACGCGCTGGCCGAGGCCGGACAATCCGAGAGCGGGTTCCAGAGCTTCCTGAAGGCCGTGACCGATGCGGTCGAAGTCGCCAACGCCGCCTATCAGCGCGAAGGCGGTCTTGCGGGCGTGTCCACCGGCCTGATCGACATGGACAAGAAACTGGGCGGGCTGCACCGCTCCGACCTTCTGATTCTTGCCGGACGCCCCTCCATGGGGAAAACCTCGCTGGCGACGAACATCGCGTTCAACGTGGCGAAGGCCTATAAGAAGGGCACCACCCATGACGGCTCCGAAGGGGCTATCGAAGGCGGCTCCGTCGGGTTCTTCTCGCTTGAGATGAGCGCCGAACAACTGGCCGCCCGTGTCCTGTCCGAGGCCGCCGAAGTGCCGTCCGAACAAATCCGCCGCGGTGACATGAACGAGACCGAGTTCCGCCGCTTCGTCGAAGCCGCCAAGGCGCTGGAATCCTGCCCGCTGTTTATCGACGATACGCCTGCCCTGCCCATCTCGCAGCTTGCCGCACGCGCCCGTCGCTTGAAACGGACGCATGGTCTGGACGTGCTGATCATCGACTATTTGCAGCTTGTCCGTCCCGCCACTGCCAAAGACAGCCGCGTGAACGAGGTCTCCGAGATCACGCAGGGCCTGAAGGCCATCGCCAAGGAACTCGACATTCCCGTTATCGCGCTCTCGCAGCTGTCGCGGAATGTGGAAAGCCGCGAAGACAAGCGCCCGCAACTGTCGGACCTTCGCGAGTCCGGCTCGATCGAGCAGGACGCCGATGTGGTGATGTTCGTTTACCGCGAGGAATACTACAAAGAGCGCGAAAAACCCGCCGACCACGAGTTGGAGAAAATGGCGAACTGGCAGAATGAAATGGCTCATTGTCACGGCAAGGCCGAGGTCATCATCGGCAAGCAACGTCACGGCCCCATCGGGTCGGTGGAACTCAGCTTCGAGGGCAAATTCACCCGCTTCGGCAACCTGATCAAACCTTGGCAAGATGGCTCAGGCGGAGGCAGTGACGAGTTTTAAACGTTGTTGATGCGACTCAGCAAATTTTGTGCTATGTGTGGTTTCAGAAGCCAGTCCGTCCTGCTCTAATTCCAGGAAAACCCTCTTAACATAAAGCAGGTGAGAGGCTTCCAAGAACCGCCACGACCCAGTGGCGGTTCTGGCTTTTTCAGCCCTGTTTCTTTCGGCCATCCAAATGCTTGCGCAGCTTCGACGGCGGCGCTTTCTTGCGTCCCTTGAACGGGTTGGCTTCGTTCTGCGACCGCATGAACAGCCGGATCGGCGTGCCGGGCATGTCGAAATCCTCCCGCAAGCCGTTCACCAGATAGCGCGAATAGCTCGCGGGCAGCAGATCGGGATGCGAGGCCATCACCACGAATCCCGGTGGACGGGCCTTCACTTGCGTGATGTAGCGCAGCTTGATGCGCTTGCCTTGCGGCGCGGGGGGCGGGTGCTGCTCAAGCATCCCCACCAGCCAGCGGTTCAGGGCGGAGGTGCCGATGCGGCGGTTCCAGACCTGATGCGCCTCTACGATGGCGTCATGCAGCCGCTCCAGCCCCCGCCCCGTCAGCGCGGAAACCGTAATCAACGGCGCACCGCGCAGTTGCGGAAGCAGGCGGCCGAACTGCTCTTTCAGCTTTTTCAGCTTGTCCTGCTTGTCGCCTTCCAGATCCCATTTGTTCACCGCCAGCACCACTGCGCGGCCCTCGCGCTCCGCCAGATCGGCGATGCGCAAATCCTGCTGCTCGAACGGGATGTCCACGTCCAGAAGCACCACGACGACCTCGGCAAACTTCACCGCACGCAGCCCGTCGGACACCGACAGCTTCTCCAGCTTGTCTTGCACTTTCGCCTTCTTGCGCATGCCCGCCGTGTCGAAAATCCGCATCGGCGTGCCGGACCATTCCGTCATCACGGAAATCGCGTCGCGGGTGATCCCGGCCTCGGGGCCGGTCAGCAAGCGGTCCTCGCCGAGAATTTTGTTGATCAATGTCGACTTGCCCGCATTGGGGCGGCCGACAACTGCAATTTGCAAGGGTTTTGAACGGGTTGGAGGGATATATTCAACCTCTACCTCACCGTCTTCATCCTCGTCGTCGGGAAGGTCCACATCAACTTCGGGCGTGTAATCCTCGGCCTCTTCCTCCGCCTGCGTAATCAGCGGACGCAGGGCAAGTGCGAGGTCGGACATGCCTTCGCCATGCTCGGCGGACAGGCCGATCGGCTCGCCCAAGCCCAGCGAATAGGCCTCCATCAAACCCGCCTCGCCCGCCTTGCCTTCCGCCTTGTTGGCCGCAAGGATCACATGGGCGTTTTTCTTGCGCAGGATGTCGGCAAAAATCTCGTCGGCTGGCAAAACGCCGGATCGCGCATCAATCAGAAACAGGCATGCATCGGCCATTTGAACCGCACGTTCGGTCAGCATCCGCATCCGGCCTTCCAGCGACTCGTCAGTGGCCATTTCCAGACCAGCAGTGTCGATGATGGTGAACTTCAAATCCCCCAGCCGCGCCGACCCTTCGCGCAGGTCGCGTGTCACACCGGGCTGGTCGTCGACCAGCGCCAGACGCTTGCCCACCAGACGGTTGAACAGCGTGGATTTGCCCACATTGGGACGGCCCACAATGGCGAGGGTGAAGGACATGACAAAAGCTCCGAGTATCGGTCAGAGGCGCGTCTTACAGGCAATTGCGCTCAACGGAAAGCGGCGAGTTGTCCTTTGGTCGTCATAACGTAGAGTGTGCCGTTTACGATTACAGGGTTCGACGCCGCGCCGCCTTTCAGCGCCGTGGTGCCGATCAAAGCACCCGTCGCAGGGTCAAAGCTGCGGATTTGGCCGTCATTGGAAGCCACCACCAGACGCCCACCGGCCAGAACGGGGCCGAAATGCGCGTAGATTTCGTCGCGTTTGCGCAGCTTGCGGGCGGTGTAATACGGAAGCTCCACGCCCCAAATCCGCTCGCCGGTTTCGCGGTCAAGGCGCAGCAACTCGTTGCGGTCGGACACAAGGAACACGCTGTCCCCTGAGGGCCAGACTGGCGAATAAGACCCTTCGCGGGCGGTCCATATCCGCTCGCCTGACGACGCTTTCATCGCGACGACGCGACCGGCCTGATTTGCCGCATAGATCACGCCGTCCACGATCACCGGATCGCCGGTCACGTCGGAAATGCTGGCATATGCCACGCCTCTGCGCTGACCTGCCACCGACGAGCCCCAGACCCGAATGCCGGATTTCTTCAAAGCGCCGGCCAATTCACCCGAGCCAAAGGGGAACACCACCAGACGCGGCGTTATCGCGGGGCCAGCGCCGCCATTAATCATTGCCGTCGCGGGCGTGCCGGGCAGGCGCCACTTGATACGTCCCTGCTGCGTGTCGAGCGCCCAAGCCTGACTGTCGCGGCTCACCACATAGACCAAACCGCCCTCGACGGTTGGCGCGGATGTCAACGGCGCGTCCAGTTTCTGGCGCCACTTCACGGCGCCCGAGGTTGCTTCAATCGCGAACAACTCGCCAAAGCCAGTGGTCGCAAAGATCGTGCCGTCCGCAAAGGCCAGCCCGCCGCCGGTGGCGTCACCGTCCTTGTCCGTCGCGGGGATCAAAGCGCGGCTCCACAAGGTCGCCCCGTTGGACCCGGTAGCTACCACGGTAGAAGCGCTGTCCATCGTGAAGATGCGCCCGCCTGCAACCACAGGGTCCGCAGTGATGCGCTGTTTGCGGCTGTTGCCCTTGCCGATATTGGCGGTCCAAACCGATGTCAGGTTCGCGCTCAACGCGGGATGGGTCACGGTGTGGCTGATGCTGCCGCCGCGATGGGTCCAGCTGGAATGGTTCACCTGCGCAGGAGCGCGGAACGCCTTGGCGATATTCGCCTCGCGGCCACCGACACCCGATGCACCGTCCTCGCCCGGAAGCGGTGCGCGAACGTCATAACGCTCGCCTTCGAGGATCAGCTCGTCTTCTCCGCATGCGCCAAGTGCTAGCAATGCGCATAGCGCCACGCCCGTCAGTGAAGTCCTGGAAAATGTCACGCCCATAGCCCCTGCCGACCCTCTCTCGTCCTGCTCTGCCACGCTGTTATCACGCGCGTGGTCATCTCATAGTCCCGTGGGCGCACGCCTTGGCCTACCCTGCGTCCGTCAGCTCGCCGCCCAGCGCCACAATCAACTCTGACGCGCGGCGTTGCAACCCCGGTGTCACATTCGCCGCGTCAAGCAAGCCTTGAAGGATGGTGATCGCCTCTTCCGGTTTGCCGGATTCGACCGCGATCAGCGCCAGTTGCTCTTCGGCAAGCGGCTGAAACGGTGCGCCAGGGGTCGCCAAAGCCTCGAACTCTGTGCGACGTTCTTCGAGCGGTGTCTCCGGCGGTAAAGCCAAGGCGCGTTTAAAACGCGCAAGTTCGGTGTAGACCGCAGGCTCGCCTTCGGTGCTGATAACCTCGTCCAGCGCCGCCAGACCTGCCGCGCGGTTCTCGCCCGCCAATGCGTCGGCGGCGGCCAGATGGTTGGCAATCGCGGCCTGTTCCGGATTGACGGTTGGTATCTCAGCAAGCGTCGCACCGGCATCGTCAGCCTCGATCCCCGCAAGCAGGGCATCGCCGAACGCTTCGGCCTCCGCCTTGATCGTCGCCTTGCGGTATTCGTTGTAAGCCGCCCCGCCCACGATCAGCAGCACGGCGAGCACGGCCACCCAGCCCCACTTCTTGATCATCGCGAACAGGCGGTCGCGGCGGACCTCTTCGGTCACCTCTTCGATGAAGCTGTCGGTCTGGCTCACAAGTGCACTCCGTCTATCTGTTGCGCGAGGCATACCCCGAAGGACGGAACCTTGCCAAGGGCAAAGGCGCGCGGCTAAAAACGCGCAATTCAGTGCCCATCAGACCGCAGGTTATTGGAATGCACACCCGCTGCGCATAAACGCGAATATCCGCCTCTTGCGGCGAAAGGGACAAAAATATAATCTGAACTGGTCGGTTTAGCGTATGTTAAGTACCGACCAATCATATAAGGCCGCGTTCGGCTCAGGGAATATTATAATGCGCTTCTTCTCGATCGTCACCGCCGTATTGGTGACCCTCGCTCTCTACCTGATCGTGTTCGAGCGCGACGGGCTGCTGTCTTTCGCTTCCAATGGCGAGGAACCCGTTGCCGTCCAAGACACCGATCCCGACACGTCAGAGACGAGTGAAGCCGAAACCGAGGACGGTGCCCGCGTGGTGTCTGTCGTCGCCCTCAAATCTACGGCGCAAGGCGTTGATAACGCTGTGGTGTTGCGCGGCCGCACGGAAGCCGCCCGTCAGGTGGACGTGCGCGCTGAAACCTCCGGTCTGGTTAAGTCGGAGCCTTTGCGCAAAGGCTCCTCGGTCGAGGCCGGTCAACTCCTGTGCGAGATTGCGCCGGGCACGCGGGAAACCGCGCTGAGGGAAGCCGAAGCTCGCCTCCCCGAGGCGAAAGCCCGCCTGCCCGAAGCCGAAGGCCGCGTGCTGGAGGCCGAAGCCCGCCTGAAAGAAGCGCAAATCAACGACAATGCCGCCAAGCAACTGTCCGAGGGCGGCTTCGCCTCCGAGGTGCGGGTCGCAGGGACGCAAGCCGCCGTGCAATCCGCTCTGGCCGCAGTGGAGACCGCGCGCGCAGGCGTCGAAAGCGCCCGTGCGGGGATTTTAGCGGCGGAGGCCGCGATTGCAGCCGCGCGGAACGAAATCGGCCGTCTCCAGATCAAGGCCCCCTTCGCGGGCCTTCTTGAAACCGATACCGCCGAACTGGGTGCCCTGATGCAGCCCGGCGGGCTCTGTGCGACCGTGATCCAGCTCAACCCCATCAAACTGGTGTCCTTCGTGCCCGAAACCGACGTCGCCAAGGTAGAACTTGGCGCCCGCGCGGGCGGGCGGACCACCGCCGGCCAGACCGTTGAGGGCAAGGTGACGTTCATCTCCCGCTCATCCGATCCGGAAACCCGCACGTTCCGCGTGGAAATCACCGTCAACAACAATGACCTTGCCCTGCGTGACGGACAAACCGCCGAAATCATCATCGGGGCCGAGGGCCAGAAAGCGCATCTTGTCCCGGCCTCCGCGTTGACGCTTAACGATGAAGGCGCACTTGGCGTCCAACTCGCCGCTGACGACAAGGCAGCCTTCACTCCTGTGACGATCCTACGCGACACCACCAACGGCATTTGGGTGACCGGGTTGCCCGAACAGGCGGCGATCATTATCGTCGGTCAGGAATATGTCACCGACGGGGTTGCGATCAACGTGACCTACTCCGAGGGCAAGTCATGACAGGTATCGTCGACTGGGCGGGCCAACGCGCCCGCATGATCATCGCCTTCATCGTGATGTCGGTGGTGATCGGAGCCTTCGCCTATACCGGCCTGCCAAAAGAAGGCGAGCCGGACATCGAGATCCCCGCCCTCTTCGTCTCCGTCCCCTTCCCCGGTATCTCCGCCGAGGACAGCGAAAAGCTGCTGGTCAAGGTGATGGAGGCCAAGCTGCAAGACCTCGACGGGCTGAAAACCCTGTCCGGCACCGCTGCCGAAAACTACGCAGGCGTGGCGATGGAGTTCGAATTCGGCTGGGACAAGACCAAGATCCTTGCCGATGTGCGCGACAAGATGGGGCAGGCGCAGGCAGAATTTCCCGAGGGCGCGGAGCAGTATAACCTGATCGAGATCAACTTCTCCGAGTTTCCCATCATCATCATATCGCTGTCCGGCGACCTGCCCGAACGCACCCTGCTGCGCGTCGCCAAGAACCTGCAAGACACCATCGAGGCCATGCCGCCCATTCTGGAAGCGGGCCTTGCCGGTCACCGCGACGAAATGCTGGAGGTCATCATCGACCCGCTGGCGCTGGAGGCCTACAACGTCTCGGCGGGCGAGTTGATCAACGTCGTCACCAACAACAACCTGCTGATCGCGGCGGGCGAGGTGGAAACCGACCAAGGCGCGTTTTCGGTCAAGATCCCCGCCTCCTTCGACGAGCCGCTGGACGTGTTCGAACTGCCGATCAAGGTCAACGGCGACCGCGTGGTCACATTGGGAGAGCTGGCCGATATTCGCCTGACCTTCGAGGACCGCACCGGCACCGCCCGCTTCAACGGCAACGAGACCGTGGCGCTGCAAGTGGTCAAGCGGAAGGGCTACAACATCATCGACACGGCCCAGTTGGTGCGCGACACCGTGGCCGAAACTCAAGCGAAATGGCCGCAGGAGCTGCAAGAGGCCATCCGCGTGGACGTCACGCTCGACCAGTCCAAGACCGTGGGCAACATGGTCCAGCAGCTTGAAGGCTCCGTGCTGACCGCCATCGCGCTGGTGATGATCGTGGTGCTGGCCTCGCTCGGCACCCGCTCCGCGTTACTGGTCGGCTTCGCGATTCCGACATCGTTCCTGCTGTGCTTTATCCTCTTGGGCATCATGGGCATCTCGATCTCCAACATCGTGATGTTCGGACTGATCCTGGCCGTGGGGATGCTGGTCGATGGCGCTATCGTCGTCGTGGAATACGCCGACAAGCGCATCAACGAGGGCGCGGGCCCGATGGAGGCCTATACCGACGCCGCCAAACGCATGTTCTGGCCCATCGTGTCCTCCACTGCGACAACGCTTTGCGCCTTCCTGCCGATGCTGTTCTGGCCGGGCGTCCCGGGGGAGTTCATGGGCATGTTGCCCGTCACCCTGATCTTCGTGCTGATGGCCTCGCTGATCGTGGCGCTGATCTACCTGCCGGTGATGGGCGGCGTGTCGGGCCGCATCTCGCGGATGATAAACCGTGCCTCGACCTTCTTGCGCGGCTTCCACATCGCCATCCGACTGGTGCTGGTGGCAGTGGCCATTGTCGGCCTGTTCACCGCCGCCATGCAGATTTTGAACCCCGGCTACCTGCTGCCGGTCGCGCGCGGACAAGGCGGGCTTGGGGTGATGGTTTTCGGCGGCGTGTTCTTCGCGCTGATGGCGATGTTCGCATCCGCGACCATGGGGGCAGTATCCCGCCCCCGCCGCCTCAAGCGGATCAACGCAGGCTACCGCCGCACGCCGTTTGGCCACTTCACCAGATTCATCGCGGGCAATCCGGTCATGCCGCTGGTCGCCATCGGCGCGGTGGGTGCCTTCGTGGTGATGACCTTCATCACCTTCTCGGCCAACAATAATGGCGTCGAGTTCTTCGTCGAATCCGAGACCGAGCAGGCCATCGTTTACGTTCGCGCCCGCGGCAACCTCAGCCTGCAAGAAAAGGACGAGCTTGTCCGGCAGGTCGAAACACAGATCGCCTCCGTCGACGGGATCGAGTCGATCTTCGCTTTTGCGGGCGAAGGCGGCTTGAACACCAACACGGGCGGGGCCACCGGCCCGCTGGACACGATCGGACAAATCCAGATCGAGCTGGCCGAATGGGGCCAGCGCCGTGATGACGTTGAAATCCTCGACGAGATGCAAGCCAAGATGGACGCCATTCCGGGCATCTACACGGAAATCCTCAGTCAGGATCGCGGCCCCGCTGGCGGCAAGCCGGTGAACCTGCGCCTGAAGGGCGACAACTGGGACGACCTCAAGGAGGCGACCCGCATCGCGCGCGCGAAGTTCGAGCAGACCGAGGGTCTGATTACCATTGAGGACACCCTGCCCCTGCCCGGCATCGACTGGCAGATCGACGTCGATGTGGAGGCCGCCGGTCGCTTCAAGGCCGACGTCGCGACGGTCGGCGCAATGGTGCAACTGGTCACCCGCGGCCTGCTGCTGGACACCATGCGGGTCGACAGCTCCGACGAGGAAATTGAAATCCGCGTCCGCCTTCCCGAAGAAAGCCGTGTGCTGTCCACACTGGACAACCTCAAGGTGCGCACGCCGGACGGACTGATCCCGCTGTCCAACTTCATCACCCGCAAGCCGGTCGCCAAGCTGGGCCAGATCGACCGCGTCGACCAAAAGCGCTACTTTGATGTGAAAGCCGACGTGGCTCCGGACCTGAAAAACGAGGACGGCACCATCATCAACCCCAACGAGCGCATCGCCTATCTGACCAATTGGCTCGAAACTGACACGCCCCTCCCCGACTCCGTCACGTTCGAGTGGGCCGGCGACACCGAGGAGGAGGCAGAGAGTCAGGCATTCCTGTCCTCGGCCTTCCTTGCGGCCCTTGGGCTGATGTTCGTGATCCTGCTGGCGCAGTTCAACTCGTTCTACAACTCGGTGCTGGTGCTGCTCGCGGTGGTGCTGTCGACCACAGGCGTACTGATCGGGATGCTGGTCATGGATCAGGCGTTCTCCATCATCATGACCGGCACGGGGGTCGTCGCGCTCGCGGGGATTGTGGTGAACAACAACATCGTGCTGATCGACACCTATCAGGAATATTCCCGCTACATGCCCCGTCTGGAGGCGATCACCCGCACCGCCGAGGCGCGTATCCGCCCAGTGCTGCTGACCACGATCACCACGATGGCAGGTCTGGCTCCGATGATGTTCGGCCTGAGCCTTGATTTCTTCGGCGGCGGCTATTCCATCAACAGCCCAACGTCGTTGTGGTGGAAACAGCTCGCGACCGCTGTCGTTTTCGGCCTTGGCGTGGCAACGGTGCTGACGCTGGTGCTGACACCGGCCATGCTGGCGCTCAGGGTCTGGATATCGCTCGGCGCCTACGCATCGTTGCAACAGCTGCGCGCCCTTGGCGGCCGTGGCTCGCAAACCGCCCGCGACCTCGCGCTGAGCAAAAGCGCCCGCAAAGTGCGCGATCCGCTAATCTTGTGGTCCGATCCCGCTGATCTGGCCGAGCCAACCCCGGCGGATGTCCTTAGCAATGCGCAAAAAACCGTGGAAACCGCCAAGGCCAAGCTCGCCTCCGCCGCGCAAAAGCTGGAGGCGCTTGCCCCGAAAACCGACGAAGAAGACGACAAAGACGCACCGAAACCGAACAGGCTGAGCGCGGCGGAATAGGGCTGCGCGGGTCTTGGGCCAGCAAAAGCCCTTGACCTCCCCGCGCCCATGTCTCACCCACGGCATATGGCAACTGGAACGCTCCATATCGACTTGAACGCGCTGGTGGAAAACTGGCGGGCGCTGGACCGCCAGTCCGCGACCGCAACCGGTGCGGTCGTCAAGGCGGACGGCTACGGGCTGGGCGCGGGCCGCGTGGCTCGTGCGCTGGCGGATGCTGGGGTGCGCACGTTCTTCGTTGCTGTTGCGGAGGAAGCCGCCGCCATTCGCGCCAGTCTTGGCCCCGATCCGGTGATCTACGTCTTTTCCGGCCATATGGAGGGCGACGCGCAGGCGCTCTCGGACCTTGGTGCAGTGCCGCTGCTGAACTCGCCCGAACAAGTTGCCCGCCACCGCACCCACCTGCCGGACCACCCGTTCGGGCTGCAAATCGACACCGGCATGAACCGCCTCGGGATCGAGGCCTATGACTGGTCGCCCGAAATGAGCCAGGACGCCGCGCTGGTCATGTCACATCTCGCTTGCGCGGACGAGCCGGGGCATCAGGGCAATCAGGACCAGCTTCGCGCCTTTCTCGACATGACCGCAGGCATCCTCGCCCCGCGCTCGCTGGCGGCGACGGGCGGCATCCTGCTGGGGCCGGAATACCACTTCGACATGACCCGGCCGGGCATCGGCCTCTATGGCGGCCTGCCTTTCAGCGGTGCCAAACAGGTGGCACGACTGGACCTGCCCGTGGTGCAGACGCGCCGCGTCAAGGCGGGGGAGGCCGTGGGCTACGGCCACGCCTTTATCGCCGAGTCGGACCGCGTGATCGCCACAGTCTCGGCAGGCTATGCCGACGGTCTGATCCGCGCGATGTCGGGCAAGGCCAGCCTGTTCGCAGGCGACACCCCCTGCCCGCTGGCGGGCCGCGTGTCGATGGACCTGCTTACCGTGGATGTCACCCATCTGGACGAGGTGCCGGAACATCTGAGCATTCTCGGCCCGCATCAAAGCGTCGACCAGTTGGCCAATGCGGCAAGCACCATCGGCTATGAAATCCTGACCTCGCTGGGTCAGCGCTACAAGCGGTCCTATTCGTGAGCCGCGTGTTGTCGCCCATTGCAGCCCTCGGCGCGTTGACCCTGTCGGCGCTGGCCGCGTTGGGGCGTCTGGCGATCTTCACCGGCCAGACCTTCGCCCACATGATCCGCCCGCCGTTCTACATCAAGGAATTCGGCGCGGCACTGATGAATGTCGGCTACTTCTCCCTGCCCGTCATCGGCCTCACGACCTTGTTTACCGGCGGCGCACTGGCGTTGCAGATCTACGCAGGCGGCGCACGTTTCAGCGCCGAGGCGGTGGTGCCCCAGATCGTCGCCATCGGCATCGTGCGGGAGCTTGGCCCCGTCATGGTCGGCCTGATGATCGCTGCCCGCGTGACCTCCTCCATCGCGGCCGAAATCGCCACCATGAAGGTGACCGAGCAGCTGGACGCGCTGGTCACGCTCTCTACACATCCGATGAAATACCTCACCGTGCCTCGGGTGCTGGCGGGCATCATCGTGGTGCCGATGCTGGTCGCCGTGGGCAACATCATCGGTATCATGGGCGGCTGGGCCGTGGCGGTCGGGACGCTGGATTTCAACTCCGCAACCTATCTGCAGAACACGGCTGATTTCCTTGAGACCTCCGACATCATCTCGTCGCTCGCAAAAGGCGCGGTGAACGGCGGTATCGCAACCCTGATGGGGTGCTACTATGGCATGAATTCCGGGCGCGGGGCGATGGGCGTGGGCCGCGCCACCAAAGGCTCGGTCGAGGCTGCCGCCGTGCTGATCCTTGCCGCCAACTTTGTGCTTACGGGGATATTCTTCTCGTCATGATCCGCTTTGAGAATGTCCATAAAGCCTTCGGCTCCAACCGCGTCCTGCGCGGAGTGAATCTGCATATTCCCAAGGGCGAGAGCATGGTGATCATCGGCGGCTCCGGGACCGGTAAGTCCGTAGCGCTGAAATCGGTGCTTGGGCTGGTGAAGCCCGACAGCGGCACAATTTTTGTCGATGGCAAGGACGCCTCCGAGGGCGACCACGACGCTTTTCTTGCCCGCTTCGGGATGTTGTTCCAAGGCGGCGCGTTGTTCGACAGCCTGCCCGTGTGGCAAAACGTGGCGTTCCGCCTGCTGCGCGGCTCGCTCAAGCGCCCCACCGAGGAGGCCCGCGCCATCGCCGTCGAGAAGCTGCGCCGTGTAGGGCTTAAGGAGGAGGTCGCCGACCGCTACCCCGCCGAGTTGTCGGGGGGGATGCAAAAGCGCGTCGGGCTGGCACGGGCGATTGCCGCCGAGCCCGAGATCATTTTCTTTGACGAACCGACCACCGGCCTTGACCCGATCATGTCCGGCGTCATCAACGAGTTGATCCGCGAAATCGTGGTAGAGATGGGCGCGACCGCCATGACCATCACCCACGACATGTCCTCGGTGCGCGCTATCGCCGACAAGGTGGCGATGCTGCATGACGGGGTGATCCAGTGGACGGGGCCGGTCGCCAAGATGGACGATTCCGGCGATCCTTATGTCGCGCAATTCATCTCCGGCAGTGCGGAAGGTCCAATTGAGGCTGTACGCTGAAGGTCAGGCAGGTCAACGGAGCGCTGCGCGCCTGTGATGCTTTATTGGGGCTCCGCCCCAAACCCCGAGGTATTTTCGGAAAAAAGAAGTCTTGAGGTTTTAGCGGCGTCAGGGTTCAAGGGCGACATGTTTTTGAAGATTGCCAATCTGTCGCTGCTGGTGCTGTTTCCCATAGCCTGGGTTGCCCCTTTGCTGAAAGCGGGGCTACTGCCGTTTTTCGCTTTATCCGAAATCTCGATGCTGACCGGTGTTCAGGCTTTGTGGGAGAAGGACGTGTTTCTGGCGCTCGTGGTGACGTTCTTTGCACTGGTAGCGCCCTTGCTGAAGACTCTCGGACTGGCACTGATCCAGTTCCGCCTCGCCTCGCCGCGCTTGTTGCCCGCGATTAACGTGATGGGAAAACTGGCAATGGCGGACATCTTTCTGATCGCCCTCTATATTGTCTTGGTGAAGGGCGTGGGGCTGGGCCGTGTTGAAACGGGATGGGGATTGTACCTGTTTACCGCCTGCGTGCTGGCCTCTTTGACCATCTCTTTCCTGAGCGCGCGCAAGTGACGCATTACCGCTTGCCTGCCACAGCCGCCTGAGCCACAACCCCGCCATGGCGAAGCAACCGACCCATAAATGCACCGAATGCGGCGCGGCCCATTTCAAATGGGCGGGCCAATGTGATGCTTGCAATGCATGGAACTCCATCGTCGAGGAAGCGCCGCTGAGTTCCGGGCCCGGCAAGAAGTCCCTTGGCGCGATGCGCGGCAAGACGCTGGACCTGTCCGACCTGAACGCCAAGGACGACCCGCCTTCGCGCACGCCCTCGGGTGTGGCGGAGTTGGACCGCGTGCTGGGTGGCGGGCTGGTCGAGGCGTCGGCCATCCTTGTGGGCGGCGACCCCGGCATCGGCAAGTCCACGTTGCTTTTGCAAGCCGCGGCGCGGTTCGCGCGTAACGGGATGCATGTGATCTATGTGTCCGGCGAGGAATCGGCGGAGCAGATCCGGATGCGGGCCGCGCGGCTGAAACTGTCGGAAAGCCCCGTTCGGCTGGCCTCCGAGACCAACCTGCGCGACATCCTGACGACCCTGGACAAGGAACGCCCGAAGCTGGTGATCATCGATTCCATCCAGACCATGTGGTCCGATCAGGTGGACAGTGCCCCCGGCTCGGTGTCTCAGGTGCGTGCTGCCAGCCACGAATTGGTGAGTTTTGCCAAGCGCACCGGCACCGCGATGATCCTTGTGGGTCATGTCACCAAGGAAGGGGCGCTGGCTGGCCCGCGCGTGGTGGAGCACATGGTCGACACCGTGCTCTATTTCGAGGGCGAGCGCGGGCACCAGTTCCGCATCCTGCGCGCGGTCAAAAACCGCTTTGGCCCCGCCGACGAGATCGGCGTGTTCGAGATGACGGGGCGGGGGCTAGCAGAGGTCACCAACCCGTCCGCGCTGTTCCTGAGCGATCGCGACAAGCCCGCGCCCGGCTCCGTGGTGTTTTCGGGCATCGAAGGCTCGCGGCCTGTGCTGACCGAGATTCAGGCGCTGGTTGCCCCCTCGCCCAACCCGCAAGCCCGGCGCACGGTGGTGGGGCTCGACAGCCAGCGTCTGGCAACCATCCTCGCGGTGCTGGAATCGCGCTGCGGGGTGCCGTTTGCGGGGCTGGATGTCTATCTGAACGTCGCGGGCGGAATGCGCGTCAACGAACCCGCCGCCGATCTGGCTGTTGCCGCTGCGCTACTTTCTGCCCGCGAGGACGTGTCATTGCCGCCTGAATCGGTGGTTTTTGGTGAAATCAGCCTCTCAGGTGCGCTAAGGCAGGTCACGCAGGCGGAAAACCGGTTGAAAGAGGCGTCCAAACTGGGCTTTACCTCCGCCATCGGGCCTCAGCAGAAGAAGCTGCCGAAGGTCGACGGCATGACATTACGCACGATGCCCGATCTGGCAACATTCGTGCAGGAGCTATTCGGCACCGATCCGGCGCCCTAGGAGAAGAGACGAGATGGAAGGTTTCACGATTATTGACGGCGTCGCCGCCGGGGTCATCGTCATCTCGGCGATCCTCGCCTATTCGCGGGGGTTGGTGCGCGAGGCGCTGTCTATCGTCGGCTGGGTCGCGGCAGCGATCGTCGCCTATATCTTCGCCCCGCAAGCCGTTCCACTTGCTAAGGAAATTCCCTATCTCAACACCCTGATCGAAGGCTGCGAGCCTGCGACCATCACCGCCTTCGCGCTGGTTTTTGCGGTGGCGCTGGTGATCATGTCGATCTTTACGCCGATCCTGTCGGGGGCGGTGCAGCGCTCGGTGCTGGGCGGGGTGGATCAAGGGCTTGGCTTCCTGTTCGGGGTCGCCCGCGGCGCGTTGCTGGTGATCGTGGCCTTCGTGATCTATGATCGCGTGGTGGCCGATCAGGCGATCCCGATGGTCGACGATTCGCGCACGGCCAAGGTGGTGGCGCAAATGTCGGGCTCGGTGGATGAGGTGATACCGACCGACGCGCCGGGCTGGATCGTGGGCACCTATGAAGACCTGATAAGCCATTGCACCGCGACAGGACAAACTGACGCGTAATGTTCGATTTCTGCAAATAAACTTGCGTTAACCCCCGGTTGCTATATCGCTACGTGGAACCGCCCCAAAAGAGACGGACGTAGCAGTATGTTCCAAGACCCCATCGCGCCGGAAGCGCTCACCCTGCCTGCTGGCGCGCCTGCGAAGGTCTGGATACGGCATCTTGCCAAGTATCGTGACCCCGACCCTGTCCGGTCCGGGTTCGAATTGGCAGTGACGCTTCTGCCGTTTCTGGGCATTTGGGCCGCCGCGTGGGCGATGCTGTCGGTCAGCTACTGGCTGGCCTTGGCTCTAGCGCTGATGAACGGGCTGTTTCTGGTACGCATCTTCTGCATCCAGCACGATTGCGGGCATGGCTCTTTCTTCTCCAATTCGACATTTGGCGATTGGGTCGGGCGCGCCTTGGGCGTGCTGACGATCACGCCCTATGACGTCTGGCGGCGCAGCCACGCGATCCATCACGGCGCGGCGGGCAATCTGGACGCCCGTGGCTTCGGTGACATCGACACACTGACCGTCGCCGAATACGAGGCCCGCAACTGGTTCGGCCGCCTGAAATACCGCGCCTACCGTAACCCGCTGACGCTGTTCTTCATCGGCCCTGCCTTCGTCTTTTTCCTTGAGCAGCGCCTGCCCGTCGGCGCGATGCGCGCCGGGGTGAAATACTGGGTCTCGGCCATGGGCACCAATGTCGGCATCGCCATTGCCCTAGGCCTGATCGTCTGGTTTGGCGGCATCATGCCGCTACTCTTGGTGTTCATCCCGTCGACCATGATGGCCGCAGTGCTGGGCGTCTGGCTGTTCTACGTGCAGCACCAGTTCGAGGAAACGCATTGGGATCACCGCGAGGACTGGCAGGTGCATGAGGCCGCCTTGCACGGCTCCTCCCACTACATCCTGCCGCCGGTTCTGGCGTGGTTTTCGGCCAATATCGGCATCCACCATGTCCACCACCTGTATTCCCGCATCCCGTTCTACCGCCTGCCCGAGGTGCTCAAAGATCACGAGCAGCTGGCCGAGGCAAATCGCCTGACGATCCGAGAAAGCCTGAAAACCGTCGGACTGCAACTCTGGGACGAGAAAAGCCGCAGACTTCTATCCTTCCGCGAGGCGCGTCGCGCACGGCTGGCGGCCAAGTAGGCTACAGATAGGGGCGCATTTCCTCTAGCACCGCCTCTGCCCACATCCTGTAGACTTGCGGTCCGGGATGAAACCCGTCCTCCGACATCTGCTCAGGCGTCAGGCTTTCTGCCGCCTTGACGTGGTGGCAACCCTCCATATCCTCCAGCATCGCGATCAAGGCGCGGTCCCAGCGACGCCCCTGTTCGGCCAGCACCCAGCGAAGCGGATCAGGCAGCAAAGGAAAAGAGCCGATAGGCGGCATTCCAGACACGAACACATGGGCGCAGCCGAAATCCTCGCGCAGCCGGTCGCACATTTCCCGCTGGTGGCCCAGCCACCGGCGCAGCGTCGCGCCTTTGGTGACGTCGTTGACCCCAAGCGCGGTCACCGCCATGTCGAACGGGCCGGTTTCTTCCGCCGTCAGCCTTTGCAGCGTCTGCGCGGTGGTCGCGCCACTGACCGCGTTCAGCCGCCAATCCACCCGCCGCGTCTGCGCCAGCGCGGACACCAACCTGCCGGAGATCGCGTCCGCCTGCGTGCCAACGCCCACGCCCGCAGCCGAACTGTCACCGATGATGAGCAGCCGTAGCAACGCTCCCTCCCCCGTGACACCTTCACGCGGGCCTTCCGGCTCCGGCAGCAGCCGCGCGGATTTGCGCGCCCGCCACCCCTGTGCGGCCAGAACCGGCAGCAGCGCCAGCTTCACCGCAGCGTCACGCATCGCGCCATGCCCCCGTGTCGATCCCGTCAAGCGTCCAGTCGCCCACCGCCACGCGGATCAGGCGCAGGCAGGGATGCCCCACGGCGGCGCACATGCGCCGCACCTGCCGGTTGCGTCCTTCGGTGATGGTCAGGCGCAGCCAGCGGTCGGGCACGGTCTGGCGCACCCGCACCGGCGGATCGCGCGGCCAGAGCCAGTCCGGCTCGGCCACCAGTTCGGCCTTGGCAGGCCGTGTTTTCCCGTCCTTCAGCACCGCCCCGTCGCGCAATGCGGCCAGTGCCGCACCGTCCGGCACACCTTCGACTTGCGCGAGATAAGTCTTGGCCACCTTGAACTTCGGATGCGCAATCCGCGCCTGCAACTTGCCGTCATCGGTCAGCACCAACAGCCCCTCGCTGTCGCGGTCAAGCCGCCCGGCGGCGTAAACACCCGGCACGTCGATGTAATCCGACAACGTGGCGCGGGCCTGCCCGTCGGTGAATTGCGACAGGACCCCGTGCGGCTTGTTGAAGAGAATGACGCGTGACATATCGAAATCTTGGCACGGGTCACATCTGCTCGCAACGGGGCAAAGCGCCCGTGACTTCCCTTGGCAAACCCCTTATCCCTGTCGCGACCCACACCCGCGGATTCGGAGCTGCCCCCATGACGCAAGCGGACCTTGATCAAAGTCCAGAGCCCTGGCTCGCCAACCCGTTCGACGACGACAAACTCAAGGAAGAATGCGGCGTCTTCGGCGTGATCGGCACCGCCGAGGCGTCAAGCTTCGTGGCCCTTGGCCTGCATGCGTTGCAGCATCGCGGTCAGGAAGCGGGCGGCATCGTGTCCTACGACCCCGAGGCAGGGTTCCAGCAGGCCCGCCGTTTCGGCTATGTGCGCGACAACTTCACCTCCCATAAGGTGATGGAAACCCTGCCCGGTGCGCTTGCCATCGGCCATGTGCGCTACTCGACCGCCGGCTCCAAGGGCCAGACCGCCATCCGCGACGTCCAGCCCTTCTATGGCGATTTCTCTCTGGGCGGCGCGGCGATTGCCCATAACGGCAACATCACCAATGCCGTGGCGTTGCGCCGCGAACTGGTCGAGCGTGGCTCGATCTTCCAGTCCTCCAGCGATTCGGAATGTATCATTCACCTGATGGCCCGCTCCATGGGCCGCACGATCCCCGACCGCATGGAAGAGGCGCTGCGCAAGGTCGAAGGCGCGTTTTCCGTGGTCGCCATGACCCGCACCAAGCTGATCGGTCTGCGCGACCCGCTGGGCGTGCGCCCGCTGGTGCTGGGCAAGATCGGCGACGGCTGGGCGCTGTCTTCCGAGACCTGCGCACTCGACATCATCGGCGCGGAATTCGTCCGCGAAATCGAGCCGGGCGAGATGGTCGTCATCACCAAGGACGGCGTCGCCAGCCACTTCCCGTTCCGCCCCGCCAAGTCGCGGTTCTGCATTTTCGAGCATGTGTACTTCTCCCGCCCCGACAGCATCCTCGGTGGCCGCTCCGTCTACGAGACCCGCGAGAATATCGGCCGCGAGCTGGCGAAAGAAGCGCCTGTCGATGCCGACCTCGTTTGCCCCGTGCCCGACAGCGGCACCCCTGCGGCCATCGGCTACTCGCTGGAAAGCGGCATCCCCTACGCCATGGGCATCATCCGCAACCAGTATATGGGCCGGACCTTCATCGAGCCGACAGAGCAGATCCGCAACATGGGCGTGCGCCTCAAGCTCAACGTCAATCGCGCGCTGATCAAGGGCAAGCGGGTAATCCTCGTCGACGATTCCGTGGTGCGCGGCACCACGTCCCGCAAGATCAAGGAAATGATCCTCGACGCGGGCGCGGCGGAGGTCCATTTCCGCATCGCCTCGCCGCCCACCGCATGGCCCTGCTTCTACGGCGTCGACACCCCGCAGCGCGAAAAGCTGCTGGCCGCAACCATGTCCGAGGAGGAAATGCGCGAGCATCTGGGCGTGGACAGCCTCAAGTTCATCTCGCTCGACGGCCTCTACCGCGCCGTAGGGCAGGCCCAAGGCCGGGACAATAGCAGCCCGCAATATTGCGACGCCTGCTTCTCGGGCGAATATCCGATCGCGCCCAGCGACCAGATCAGTGACGGATTTCAGCTCAAGGCTGCCGCAGAGTAAAGCTCCAGACCGCTATTTGATTGATCGAGCCAGCATTGCTGCGCTGCGGCAATTTCCCGCCGACACTGTTTGAGTCCGCTTTCCATCCGCCGCACCGCCCTCTATCTGCCAGTCGCTAGACGCGTTCAGCGACAAGGACAGAAACCGTGACCGAGACAACCGAAACCCCTATCGAGGCGCTGAAAGCCGCGACGGAAGAAAACACCCTACCCATGGCGTCGCTGGCGCTTCTTGGCACCATCGAGACGCCCGGCACGATCCGCGCGTTGCTCCGTCACAGCTCCAGCAAGGTCGAGATCGTGGAAGCAGGCGATGTGGTTGGCGGTCGCAAGATCGTGGCCATCGAGACGGGCGCGGTGATTTTCAATCGCAACGGGACCGCCCAACGTTTGGAAATGCCGGAACAACGCGCACAAAACCAGCGGCCCGACGCGGCTTGAGGGCGGTGCAACGCACGCATGCCTAACGCGGCCTTAACGCCTCTGGCCTAAACCCCACCTCGGATCCAACACGCCGCTTGGCCTTCAAAACCCGGGCGGCACCAGAAACCAACGTGACCGCGGTATCGGCACTCCAACCGATACCATCGCGCCTCACCGGTGAACCATAGCGGGCCTTACACCCCCGTGAAGATGCGCCCCTGTCTTTCGGGGCGTCGCGCAGCCACGGACCTTGTTTCAAGGCGGCCGCCTTTTTCACAGCACCGAGACCAACGAAAAACGCCGCCCCCGGTATCACGGGAGCGGCGCCAAACTCGTAGGGCGGGGTTCACCCCGCCACGCGGCTTACTTCGCGAAGAACTTCATCCCGCCAGCCACAGCCAAAGCCGCCAGCACCGCTTTCACCGCATCGCCCAGCAGGAACGGCGTGGCGAAGGCACCCAGCACCTTGTCGAAGCTCAAGCCAGCCCAGCCAGCTTCAACGCCAGTGGCCTGCGCCACGCCCAGCGGCCATGCAAGCCCCGGCAGGTAGATCAGCGCGGCGGCCACGAATGCTGCGACCAGCATCGCAACCATCCCGCGACCTGCGGCCAGACCGGCGACATAAGCCATCGCGACGAAGCCCAGCAGGAAGCCTGCGGTCGGACCCATCATGTAAGGCAGGCCAGCGCCCATATTCGCGAAAACCGGCAGGCCGGCAGCCCCTTCGGCCAGATAGGCCAGCACGGTAACCGCACCAAGGCGCGCCCCGAAGGACAGGCCGACGATCAGGATCGCCAGCGTTTGCAGGGTCATCGGCACGGGGAAGAACGGCACGCTCACCTGCGCGGCCAGCGCGATGAAGAGCGATCCGCCCAGCACCAGCAGTGTTTTCTTGGTGAATGTGTCTGCCCCGAAAGCGGCTTGCGTCAAAGTCATGGCTGTTCCTCCAGCGTTATACGTTGCAATCTTTTTCGGCAGCGCAGCATCGAAAGTCAAGCGAATGGGCTTGATCCGCGCCTCTGCCAGTGAGAAAGACGCCACTATGACAGAACAATCCTCCAAAATCGCGCTGGTCACCGGCGCGTCGCGCGGCCTCGGGTCTGCAATGGCCGAAGCACTGGCGGAACGTGGCTACCATATCATCGCGCTGGCCCGCACCGTGGGCGGGCTGGAAGAGCTCGACGACCGCATCACCGCCAAGGGGGGCAGCGCCACATTGGTGCCAGTCGACATCAACGATGACGACGCCATGGCGCAAATCTGCCACTCGATCCATTCCCGCTGGGGTCATGTGGACCTGCTGGTCCACGCCGCCATCCACGCCCCGCCCCTCGCGCCGATGGAGCATGTGGATGCCAAGGATCTCGACAAGACGCTGGCGACGAACATCCGCGCCACCGCGCGGCTGATCCTGAACGTGACGCCGTTGCTGAAAGCCGCCCCCAAGGGTCAAGCGGTGCTGTTCGACGATCCCGAAAAAGACGACAAGTTCCACGGCGCCTACGGCATGAGCAAGACCGCGCAGATGAACATGGGCGCGATCTGGCGCGACGAGACGACCAAGACCGGCGTCACCGTCCACGTGCTGACCCCTGCCCCGATGCCCACCGCCACCCGTGCGCGTTTCTACCCCGGCGAGGATCGCTCCAAGCTTGCCGACTGCCACACCGAGGCTGCGCGACTGCTGGATCAATTGCCGCTTTGAGGCCCTAATCCTGCCAGATTGGGCGCGTATCCCTCGCGTCCATGAAACGAGTATTGCTGTCCCTGTTGTTGATCTGCGCCTCCGCGCAGGCCCCGCTTCTCGCCAAGGATGCCTCCCCGCATCAGGCGCTAGATACCCCGTCCGAGGTACGCCCGTGGCAGGCCGTTGGTCGGCTCGATCTGGGCCGTTCGGGCTTTTGCACCGGCGCGATGATTTCCAAACGGCTGGTGCTGACAGCGGCGCATTGCGTCTACGACAAACGCTCCGGAAAGCTGCGCGACGCGACCGAGATCACCTTCCGCGCGGGCTACCGCAAAGGCCGCTCCGCCGCGATCCGCACCGGCAAACGCTTCGCCGTGCATCCCGAATATGTCTATGGCGGCGGCAAAAGCTCCTATTCCGAAATCGCGAGGGACGTCGCCGTGATCGAGCTGGACCGCCCGATCAACGACGCCGCCATCCAGCCCTTCCGCACGCACCGCAAACCCGCCAGAAACGACCGCGTCATGGTGGTGTCCTACGCGCGCGGCCGCTCCGACGCGCCGTCACTGGAGGACGGCTGCCAGATGACCCACGCGGCGGCGGATGTGCTGCATTACACCTGCGATATCGACTTCGGCTCGTCCGGCGCGCCCGTCTTCGTGATGACCCATCAGGGCCCGCAAATCGCGTCCGTTATGTCGTCCGGCGGCAAACGCGGCTCCCGCGACGTGGCGCTTGGTGTGCCCATGGGGCCAGCGGTGGACCGGCTGGTGCGCGAGTTGCAGACCTCGGGCGCAAGGTCCAAGTTCATCAGAGTCCAGGGGGCGGGTCGCGGTGCCAGAGTCGTCACCACAAGGCTTCCGCAGATCACGAATTAGCACGTAACCTTAATCTTTCCGATCCCGCTCGTAAGACCGCTCCAGCGGAAACGGCGGCAACCATGCCTCGCGGCGAATCGTCCAGCCCTCATAGCTTGGCGCAAGCTGGTCCGGCGCATCAAGCGCACCCAGATGCACCTCGATCTCATCGTCCGTATGGGCAAAGACAGAAGAGCCGCATCTGGGGCAGAAACACCGCCCCTCATAACTAGCGGTTGCCCCCTTGATAACTACCGCATCCGCAGCAAAGATCGCAGCTGCGTAAAACAGCGCCCCATGATGCCTGCGGCAGTCCATGCAGTGGCAAATCCCAACCCGCAACGGGCGGCCTGACGCCACAACCCGAACGTCGCCGCACAGACACCCGCCAGTGAATTGGTTCATCTCCCGCCTCCTTGACTATCCGTATCAATCCGAGCGCACCCGAACCCCTTACCGCCAAACCGGGTAGCACAAGCGATGGGTCCGCCCAAAACAATTCCGCCAGCGTCCCTTACCATTTCCCTTTATACTCTACCCGTTTTCTGCTCTTATGCTTTTATTGTAGGAGACGCATTATGACCGATTTGAGCACCAAAACCCCGCTCGACATCAGCTATGACCAGACCGAGGGACGCCTTGTCATTACGACACCCGGCGGGCTGGTCGTGCATATCGAGGATCCGAGGGAGGCCAAGACCCCCTCCAAAACACCCGATGTGGTGATCACCCCGGACGAGGACAGCCTGCGCATCAACGCCCGCCAGTCCCTGTCGGTGAACTCGATGGGCCATCTGAACCTGTCCGGCCAAGACGGCGTGACCATCAACAGCGGCGGCGACGTGACTGTGGTGGCCGACCGCAACGTGACCACGGCGGCGGGCGAGACGCTGAGCCTGAACGCGGCTGACATAAAGGCGGATGCCACCAAGACGTTCACCGGAACCAGCGGCGAGGAATCGACCCTGATCTCCGACGGCGAGACCATTGTGCGCGGCGCGATGATCCGCATCAACTAGGGGGAATTCGATATGCCACCCGCAGCCCGTCTTGGCGACAACCATGTCTGCCCCATGGTCGATCCCGGCCCCAAACCGCATGTCGGCGGCCCCATTTCCGGCCCCGGTGCCCCCAACGTGTTGATCGGCGGCGCACCAGCCGCAACGGTCGGTGATATGTGCGTCTGCGTCGGACCGCCCGACACGATCACGCAAGGCTCCAGCAAGGTGATGATCAACAACAAACCCGCCGCCCGCATGGGCGACGGCACCGCCCATGGCGGCAAGATCGTCGTGGGCTTTCCGACGGTGATGATCGACTGATTTCTCTGAGGTGCGGCAAATCCTCATCCGAGGATTTGTCCGCAGAGTTTCGTCGAAACTCGGCTACGCCGCCTCTGCGTCCTCGGCCTGCTGGCGATACCAAAGCGACGCATAACGCCCGTCGCGGGTTAGCAAGTCGTCATGGGTGCCCTGCTCCACCACCACGCCGTTTTCCAGCACGACGATCATATCCGCATCCGCAATCGTCGACAGCCGGTGCGCGATGGTCAGTGTGGTGCGGCCCTGCGCCATCTCTTGCAGCGACTTCTGGATGTCGGCCTCGGTCTCGGTATCGAGCGCCGATGTCGCCTCGTCCAGCAGCAGGATCGGCGGGTTTTTCAGCAAGGTGCGCGCGATGCCGACGCGCTGCTTCTCGCCGCCCGACAGCTTCAGACCCCGCTCCCCCACCGCCGTGTCATAGCCCTCGGGCAGGTCCATGATGAAATCATGGATCTTCGCCGCTTTCGCCGCGCCTTCAATCTCGGCGCGGGTCGCGTCAGCCTTGCCATAGGCGATGTTGTAGAGGATCGTGTCGTTGAACAGCACCGTGTCCTGCGGCACCACCCCGATGGCGTCATGCAGGCTTTCCTGCGTGACGTCACGAACGTCCTGCCCGTCAATCGACAGGCTGCCGCCGTTCACATCATAGAACCGGAACAACAGCCGCCCGATGGTCGACTTGCCAGAGCCCGACGGCCCGACGATAGCCACAGTCTGCCCCGCCTGCACCTCCAGCGAGACGCCCTTGAGGATCGGTCGCGCGGCGTCATAGCCGAAATGCACGTCGTCCAGCCGCACAGCGCCGTCGGTTACCTGCAACGGCTTGGCGTCGGGCTTGTCGTTCACCTCGGCGGGTTGCTCCAGCAGGTTGAACATCTCCGCCATATCGACCAGCGCCTGGCGGATTTCGCGGTAAACCGTGCCAAGGAAGTTCAGCGGCATGGTGATCTGGATCATGTAAGCGTTGACCAGCACAAAATCCCCCACCGTGAGGGAGCCGTCCTGCACGCCCAACGCCGCCAGCACCATGACCGTCACCAGCCCGGCGGTAATCAGAACCGCCTGCCCGAAATTCAGGAAGGCCAGCGAATAGGAGGTCTTGAGCGCCGCGGCCACGTAGCCTTCCATCGCGCCGTCATAGCGGGCCGCCTCGCGCTTCTCCGCGCCGAAATACTTGACGGTTTCGAAGTTCAGCAGGCTGTCGATGGCCTTCTGGTTGGCGTCGGTGTCCTGATCGTTCATCTGCTTGCGGATCTTTACCCGCCATTCGGTGACCGCGAATGTGAACCACGTGTAAAGCGCAATCGTGGCAAAAACGACGACCAAGTACCAGATATTGAACACAAAAGCCAAAATCACGGCGATCATCAGCAATTCCAGAATCAGCGGCCCGATGGAGAACAAGAGGAAGCGCAGCAGGAACTCGACGCCCTTCACCCCGCGCTCCACGATGCGGCTCAGGCCGCCTGTCTTGCGGGTGATGTGGTAGCGCATGGACAGGCGGTGGATGTGCGTGAAGGTCTCCAGCGCCAGCATGCGCAACGCCCGCTGCCCCACCAGCGCGAACACCACGTCGCGCAATTGCTGGAAGCCGATATTCATCACGCGAGCGCCGCCGTAAGCCACGGTCAGCCCCACCGCCCCCAAGGCCAGCATCCACCCCGCGTCGCTGGCGTCGCCCGACAGCGCATCCACCGCGCCCTTGTAGAGCACCGGCGTGCCCACCGCGACCAGCTTGGAGATAATCAGAAACGCCAGCGCAAACACCACGCGCCGCTTCACCCAGGCCTCGCCGTCAGGCCACAGGTAGGGAATAACCTTGCGCACGACGTTAAAGCCGTCCTTGCGCAGATCCTGCTGCATACGGGCGTCGGAAACTTCGGTGACCATGGCGAGAGGGCTTTCTTGACTATTGACCGCTCAACTTAGGCCCCATGCGTGCGAAGGACCAGAGGGGCGGGGAAAGAAAGGTGAACGGGATTTGTTCAGCGGCCTGCCAAGTCGGCGCAATATAGGCCTGAACCTCAACAAGTTGTTGTGCGCTGTAAGGGTTTCTTTAACTGCGGCATCACCGTAGACACGGCACATCTTTTCAATGGCATTGCGATACCCCATGAAAACCACGTCCAAATTCCTGCGCTCGATCGGCCCTGCCATTCCCGTGGCCTCACCGGTAGAGGCCCTGCGCGCGGGATTGGGGGCGCTGATCGGCCTTGGCGTGGCCGGGCTTTTCGTGCTCTCTCCCTCCGTCGATCTGAAACTTGGGCTCTATCTGATCGCGCCATTCGGGGCGAGCGCCGTCCTGCTCTTTGCGGTTCCCAACAGCCCGCTGGCGCAACCATGGTCCGCTGTCGTCGGCAACATGATCGCAGCGGTCATCGGCGTCGCCGTCTGCCTGAGCGTCCCTGACCCCGCACCGCGAATTGCGCTGGCTGTTGCCCTCACCATAGCCGCGATGGTGCTATGCCGCGCGGTGCACCCTCCGGCGGGGGCTGTCGCGATGACCGCCGCAATGAACCCCGACGCCGTGGCTGAAATGGGCTTCCGCTTCGCGCTGGCCCCTGTTGCAGCGGGCACCGTCTTGCTCGTGGTGATCGCAATCATCTACGCCAGACTGACCGGTCGCCACTACCCGTTTCGGCAGTTTGACGACGACAACACCCACGGAACCAGCGACCCGTCCCCGTTCGAGCGCCTGGGCCTGTCCGAGGAAGAGCTGACCGGCATTCTGGACAGATACCGCCAGACCCTGAACCTTGGGGTGGAGGATCTGGCGCGATTGATCGGCGCCGCCGAAATGCAGGCCGCAACGCACCAGACCGGGCCGCTTGTCGCCGCCGACATCATGTCGCGCGACCTCGTCACTGTCGGCCCGAAAGTTGACGTCTCCGAAATAGCGGACTTGTTTCTGGCTCACAGGTTCACCTCACTACCGGTGGTCGACACAGACGATAAATTCTTGGGGATCATCTTCCAGATGCACCTGATCTCGAACGCGCATAACCGCGACGCGACCGCGCAGGCACACGACATTATGGATAGAAGCGGACCCAGGGCAACGCCCGAGACGTCAATCGCCACCTTGCTGTTTTTGATGTCCGAGGGTGAAGTCGACGCAGTCCCTGTGCTCGAGCAGGATCGCATTACAGGGATCGTAACGCGAACGGATATGATCGCAGCCCTTGCCCGCACGGCATTGAGGAACGGCTGACGATCCCGCGTTGCTACCCGTCCGGCAGCGCGAACACCTGTCCCGGATAGATCAGGTCGGGATCGCGGATCAGGTCGCGGTTGGCCTCGTAGACGCGCACATATTGCTCCCCCGCGCCGAACCGGTCACGCGCGATCGCCCAAAGCGTGAAGCCCGGCTGCACCGTCACCGCCGTCGCGGTTCTGGGGTTGGCTAGGGCGATCTCGGGCGCCTCGCGCTGGAAAGGCGTCTCGACGCGGCTGGTCACTTTGCCATCGGCGTCCACCTCGTCGATGCGCAGTCGGTAGACGCCTGCATCCACATCCGGCAAAGGCGCGTCCCACGCCCCGTTCTCGGCAATGCGCGTCGTCTTCACCGGCTTGCCGTCCAGATAGACCCGCACGAACCCGTTCGACGCCCCGCGTCCTGCCAAAGCGACCTCGCCCTCGGCGTCATAGGTGATCGTGTCGATCACCACATTCGCGGTGACGGGAGCGTTGTCGCGCGTTGTCGGGGCTTCGGGCTGCGGCGCGGGCTGCAACAACGTCACGCCCGCGTCGTCGGCCAGAACCACCGCGGGGGCGTCCACCTCCGGCTGCTCCGTCTCGGCCACAGCGGGCACCTCGTCGGCTGCGGCGGGCGTTTCTGCCGCTCGCGTGGGTGAAATCAGCACCGTGCCTTCCGACAGCACGCTGGTCCCGTCAGGCTGCTCAGACACCATCGACAACGCGCGCGGCGCGTCGGAGGACGGGAAGTCCAGCACCAGCCCGAATTTGCCCGACGCATCGGCTGTGGCCTGCGCCAGTTCCTCGCCGTCGAGCATCAAGGTCACCGACTGGCCCGGTGCCGCCCGCCCGGCCACCACCCCGCCGCCATCGGGTCGCACCTGCACCACGTCAAAGGCGGGGGCTTCGATGCTGGCGGATGGGGCAGCGTTGTCCGTATCCGGCGCGGGCGGAGTTTCCGGCTGCGCCACCTGTTCCGGCGCGGTATCTACCGCTGCCACCTCTCGCGGTGCGGCCGCTGGCCCGCCTTGAGCGACCGGCTCAGGTGCCTCCGCATCGCGGGTCTGGGTGACCAGAACCACACCGCCCACGATCAGCAACACGACGACGACGGCCACACCTGCGGCGGGTCCGCTCAAGCCAAATCTCGACCAGATGGCCATGTGTGTCTTCCTTCTCCCCGGCCCCTTCCAAAAAGGCGTTGTCGCAGCCTAGCAGCCCCCATAGAACATGGCAAAGCCACTTATCCCCAGCGGAGCGCCCATGCCCTATACCAAATCCGTCTGCGTCTATTGCGGCTCCCGCTTCGGCGCAGACCCCGCTTTCAAACAAGCCGCCACTGATCTGGGCCGCGCGCTGGCGGAACACGAATGGCGGCTGGTCTATGGCGCGGGCGATGTCGGGCTGATGGGCACGGTCGCGGCGGCCACGCAGGCGGCGGGGGGCGAGACCTTCGGCGTCATCCCGACCCACCTGTTCGAGCGTGAGATCGGCAAACGCGACCTCAACGCCTTCATCGTCACCGAAACCATGCACGAGCGCAAAAAGGTTATGTATATGAACTCCGACGCCATCGTCGTGCTGCCGGGCGGCGCGGGCTCGCTCGATGAATTCTTCGAGGTGCTGACATGGCGCCAGCTTGGCCTGCATAGCAAACCGATCTACCTGCTCAACACCAACGGTTTCTGGGACCCGCTCATGGCGCTGACAAACCACGTGGTAGATCAGGGCTTCGCCGAAGCGACACTACTGGATTTCGTCACCACCGTCGACACCGTCCCCGCCCTGACCCACCAGTTGGAAGACGCGCTCGGCTAACCCCATCACTGCTTCATAAATACCTCAAAGAGCAACGCCCGCCCCCGCTCGCACCGGTTTGACCAAGACGTGATCCCCTCCAAGCGCCCGTTCTTGCTAGGTTGGGTCAAGAATCACGGGAGGATATTCATGAGACAGACAGTTCAGGCAGCCACGCTGCTTGCCGCGGCCCTTGCTGCACCGGCAAGTGCCGCCGAGGGCGAGCGCATCCAGATCACCGGCGAGATCATCGACACATGGTGCTACTTCTCCGGCGTCATGGGCGGGCCGGACGCTGTGGTCGGCTCAGCGCATCACACCTGCGCGCTGTGGTGCTCGGCGGGTGGTATCCCCGTTGGGCTGTTGGGCGAGGATGGCGAGGTCTACATGGTCCTCAAGATCGAAGGCGACGACGAGAACGCGTCGGGGGACACCAACCTCAACCTTGCCAGCCACGAGATCACCGCCGACGGGATGCTCTACAAGCGCGACGGGCTGAACTATCTGGTGGTGGAGCAGGTCGTCACCGATCATGGCATCACCAATCTCAACCACGAGGATTACGGCGTCGTGCCGGGCTTCGCCATTCCGGAGCCGAAGCCATGAGAGTTCTCACCACATCCCTCGCCCTCGCGCTGCTTGCCAGCCCTGCCATGGCCGCCGACTTCTCGGAAGGCTCGACCGCCAAAAGCTGGAACCTCTACGCCGAAGCCCCCGCCTTTTTCGAGGCGAAAGTCGTTGACATCACTTGCGAGATCACCGGCGATTGCACCGACAATTGCGGCGGTGGCAGCCGCCAGATCGGACTGCTGCGCGCGGCTGACGGGGTACTGGTGTTCCCCAACAAGAACGCCCAAAGCGGCTTCCAAGGGGCCGCCGTGGACCTGCTGCCCTTCTGCGGCAAAACGGTGGAGGTGGACGGGTTGCTGATCAAGGATGAGGATATTCAAGGCGCTGCCAACATCTATCAGGTGCAGAAAATCCGCGAGACCGGCGCGCAGGAGTGGACCAAGGCCAATACATGGACCAAGGCATGGGAGGCCAAACATCCCGAAGCCGCAGGCAAGGGACCGTGGTTCCGCCGCGACCCGCGCGTCAACGCACATATCGCTCAGACCGGCCATTTCGGTCTGGGGCTTGAGAAAGACGCGGAGCTGATAAAGGAGCTGTTCGAGTGATCCGGACCGCCATTGCCCTGCTGGCGCTCGGCACTCCGGTGCTGGCGGACGCGCCGCCCCTGCCCTTTGATCTGGGCGGGGCCTACACGCTGACCGACCAGTCCGGCGCGACCCGCACGCAGGCCGACCCCGACGGGCATCCGCAACTGCTGTTCTTCGGCTACGCCAATTGCCGCGAGGTCTGCTCCGCCGCGTTGCCGCTGATGGCGCAGGTCGTGGATGCGGCGGCGGTTGAAGGGGTCGAGGTCACGCCGGTGATGATCACTGTCGATCCCGCCCGCGACACACTCGCCACGCTTGGCCCCGCACTGGCGCAGCATCACGAGGATTTCGTCGGGCTGACCGGCACGGAGGCCCAGTTGCAGGTGGCCTATGACGCCTACGAGATCGAGACCGAAGAGGTGTTCTTCGACCCCGAATACGGCCCCGTCTATGCCCATGGCAGCTTTCTCTATCTGCTGGATGCCCAAGGGGAGCTGCTGACCCTTCTGCCACCTGTGCTGTCGCCGGATGCCGCGGCGCAAATCGTGGCGAAATATACCGGGCCTCAAAGCTGATGACGGCGGTCTCGCGGCGCGTCTTTGTCGCGGGTGGCGCGGCGGTGCTGGCGGGCGGCGCGATCTACGCCGCAGGCGGGCGCAACCTGTTCTACAGCGCGTTGACGGAAGAAAAGAAGGCGGCGCAGATCGACGCGCCGACGGCCCATCGGCAGGCTGTCGCGGGGGAAATCCTGCTGGTCGATATTCGCCGCCCTGACGAGTGGTCGCGCACCGGCGCGGGCGAAGGCGCGATGCGGCTCGACATGCGGCGCGAGGATTTCGTGGAGGCGCTGCGAGCGCTGACGGGGGGTGAGACGGCTGTGCCCGTAGCATTGATCTGCGCGCGCGGGGTCCGCTCAGCGAGGTTGAGCAACCGGCTGGCGAAAGCAGGGTTCACCAATATCATCGACGTGCCGGAAGGCATGCAAGGCTCCGCCGCCGGTCCCGGCTGGCTGAAGCGCGGCCTGCCGGTGGTGCGATGAAGTGGCTCGCCGCCATAATGGCCCTGTTGGCCGGCCCTGCGCTGGCCTGTGGCGCGGCGGACGATCCGTGCAAGCTGCCGCTGGGCAGCTACCACATAGAGACGCCGGATGTCGCGCATGGTTCGGTCCCTGCCGTAGTGTTCCTGCACGGTGCAGGCGGCAAAGGGACCGGTATCCTGCGCATGGGCGGGCCAATTCTGGAGCGCGGCTACGCGGTGATCGGACCGAACGGGCTGGAGCGCCCGAACTCCCGCTTCGGCTCCGGCTGGTCGTTTCACCCCGACCGCCCCGCGCAGCGTGACGAACTGGCCTTCATCCGCGCGGTGATCGACGACGCAGTGGCCAATCACGGCATCGACCGCGACCGTATCCTGCTGGCGGGGTTCTCCATCGGCGGGTCGATGACGTCTTATCTGGCCTGCGACGCGCCCGATCTGGCCCGCGCCTATGCGCCAGTCGCGGGCAGCTTCTGGCGGCCCCATCCGGCGATGGAGGCGTGCAAGGGGCCGGTGCGGCTGCTGCACACCCATGGCTGGCGCGACACCACAGTGCCGCTGGAGGGACGCCCGCTGGGCGGCGGGCGGATCTATCAGGGTGATGTGTTTCAGGCCATGCAGATCTGGCGCGAGGCCAATGGGTGTGAGGGCATGCGGGCGGAGCGGTTCGAGACATCCGGCGATTTCTGGCGGCGGAGTTGGGAGAGCTGTGATGCGGGGGCTTTGGAGTTTGTTCTGCATCCCGGCGCGCACGGAATTCCGAAGGGCTGGGCCGATCTTGCGCTTGACTGGTTCGAAGCGCTTGAGTGAGAGGGGCCCTCCGGGGGAGGTATTTTTGGAAAAAAGAAATCAGGGCGCGGCGCGTTAACCTTAACGACGGGTTACTCGGCAGGGAGCCTGTCTGTGGCTTCCAGCATTGTGCGCAGGCGGGAGCGTTCGCGCTTGGCGCTTTGGATGATCTGCGGCGCGTTGAAGACCTCTGCCGTGCCAAGCTGGCGCGCGGTCCATTTGAACCGCGTCAGCTTCGCGCCGCTGAGCATCGACAGCGGCACTGCGAGGGCCAGCGACACGGCGATGGGCAAGAGCCAGAGGGTGATGATCCCCTCGACCATACCGGCAACCAGTAGCGTGCCGGTCACGGTCTCGACCGCGTGGAATTTCAGCACGGTCGCAAACCCGTAGCGCCCGCCTTGGCGGGCCTGCGGGGTCCAGCTTTCCTTGTAGCCGATCCATGTGCGGGCCACGGCGATGGTTTGCTGCACCATCAGGATCGGGGCGTAGAGCACCGAGACGATGATCTCGGTGAGGAAGGACAGCGCGAACTGCGCTGCCCCGCCCACGTCTTTCATTGACGGGCCGGACCGCAAGAGCGCGGCGGCACCGAGGAATTTGGGCGCAAGCAGCATGCCATACATGAACACCAGAATGGCGAGGTTGCTGACATGGCTCATTTCCGGCCACGCCACCTGCGGGTTCTCGCCGGTGAAGTAGCGGATGACGTTGGCCTCCTCGCCCTTGCCGATCAGCGCCCAGACGGTCAGCAGCGCGAACCATGCGGGGCTGAGCAGGTAGCCCATCGCGCCGTGGAACAGGTGGAAGCGGGTAACGGGGTGGAAGCCCTTCGAGCCCAGGATGTTGAGGTGTTGCAGGTTGCCCTGACACCAGCGGCGGTCGCGCAGCACGTAGTCAATGAGGGTCGCGGGGACCTCTTCATAGCTGCCCTTGATTTGCGGCAGGAAGCGCACGCCCCAGCCTGCGCGGCGCAAGAGCCCTGCCTCGACGAAGTCGTGGCTGAGGATCAGCGCGCCCTTGGAGCGGAACGTGTCGAGCCTTGGCAGACCTGCACAAGCGGCGAAGGCGGCGGTGCGGATGATGGCGTTGTGGCCCCAATAGTTGCCCTCGTGATCCGCCCAGCGGGCCAGCCCTTCGGCCAGCGCCGCGCCGTAGATCGTGCTGGAGAACTGCTGCACGCGGCCAAACAGGGTTTCCGCCCCGAAGAGTTGCGGGAAGCTCTGGATCAGGCCGGCAGACGGGTCGCGGGCCATCTCGTCGGTCAGCGAAATGATCGCCTGCCCCGACATCAGGCTGTCGGCGTCGAGCACCAGCATGGCGTCATAGCCGCCACCCCAGTGCTGCACCCAATCGGCGAGGTTGCCGACCTTGCGGTCGGTGTTGTCGACGCGGCGGCGATAATAGAGCGGGATGTGGTCGGGCAGGTTGGCGCGCAGCATGGCGTAGGCGCGTAGCTCCTGCNCGGCAGACGGGTCGCGGGCCATCTCGTCGGTCAGCGAAATGATCGCCTGCCCCGACATCAGGCTGTCGGCGTCGAGCACCAGCATGGCGTCATAGCCGCCACCCCAGTGCTGCACCCAATCGGCGAGGTTGCCGACCTTGCGGTCGGTGTTGTCGACGCGGCGGCGATAATAGAGCGGGATGTGGTCGGGCAGGTTGGCGCGCAGCATGGCGTAGGCGCGTAGCTCCTGCTCGGCGATAGCCTCGTCGCGGGTGTCGGAGAGGATAAACAGGGTATAGCTGTGGGGGTGCTGCGTGCGGTCCAGCTCTTCGAGCATGGCGCAGGCATTGCCGAACACGTCCCACGGCACCTCGTTATAGGCGGGCACGAGCAGCGCCACGTTTTGCGGGGGCATCGGCGTGTCCTGCGTCGCGCGGCGGGGGCGCATCATGTTGACCAGCCCGACGGTGACGGTGGAGACCGACAGGGAAATCCAGAAGAAAGTGCAGGCGATCAAGGCGATCAGGATGCCTTCGAACACCGACAGACCTCCCACGGAAAACCAGTCGGTGAAGGCGGCGATCAGCCCAACCGTGGTCAAGGTGGCCGGCAGAAACGTCGCCCAACGCCAAAGCCGGGTGGTGGGATTGTTGGGCAATTCCGGCGCCGCGCCGTCGCGGTAATCGGACGACAGGTCCTGCACCGGAAACGCCAAAGGCCGTTCCGGCGGCATCATCGGCGCGCGGGTGATCGGGCCATATGCGGTCATGCGGTCCACCTGTAAAGCCAGACTTCGGTCAGCGATTTTCCGTCTTTCACCAGTTGCACCCTAAGCTCTGCCGTGACCTCTTCGCCCGGCTCGAACTTGAACGCGAGGCGGACGCCGCCGGTTCCCTCGTTGCGCTGCAATACCCCGTCGGAGACCGTGCCACGATTGGTGCTGATGAAGCGGGTGATGTCGTCGAGATCGGCTTCCTTGGTGCCGAATGCCTCGTGATCGGCGAAGTCCACGGCGATGATCGTGTAGGGTTTTTCCTTGTCGTAGCCTTTGCCGATGCGGGTGTTGAGCACATGGGACACGGGCCGCGTGTCCTCCGGCTCGCCGCCCCATGCCATGTCGTAGGCGAAGCTGTGCGGCTGACCGGCGGCCAGCGGCGTGCGGGGTCGCCAATAGGCCACGATATTGTCGTAGATCTCCTTGTCGGACGGGATTTCCACCAAGGTGACGGCACCCTGCCCCCAGTCGCCTTGCGGCGTGATCCAGAGCGAGGGCCGGTTGTGGTAGAGCGCCTCCAGATCGGCGAAATCCTCGGACTGGCGGGCGCGTTGCATCAGGCCGAAGCCGCGCGGGTTTTCGTCGACGAAGTTGGAAACCTGAAGCGTGGACGGGTTGGCCAGCGGACGCCAGAGCATCTCGCCCGCGCCATTCCAGACCAGCAGGCCTTCGCTGTCATGAACCGCCTCGCGGAAGTCGTCGAAGCGGGCGCGGTTGGTCTGGTCGAACAGGAACATCGACGTGAGCGGCGCAAGGCCCACATGGGGAAGCTCCACACGCGGGTAGAGCGTCGCTTCGACCGCGACGCGGACCGGCAAGCCCGGCGTGATGCGGAAGCTGTAGACGCCGGTGGTCGACGGGCTGTCGAGCAGAGCGTGCACGGTGATCGTGGTGGCGTCCTCGGACGGCGCTTCGACCCAGAAACGGGTAAACTCGGGGAACTCCTCGCCTGCTGCCTCGCCGGTGTTCAGCGCCAGACCGCGTGCGGACAGGCCATAGGTCTGGCCGGTGCCGATGGCGCGGAAATAGCTGGCGCCCTGGAACACCATGAACTCCTCGAACTTGCCGGGTTTGCGCAGCTCGTGGCGCAGGCGCAGGCCGGAATAGCCCAGCGTGCTGTCCATCGGGTCTTCGGCCATGGCGGCGTCGACCAGCTCTTTCGGGAACTGCTCGTAGCGTTTGAACAGCGACACATCGAAGGCCAGCGTGCGGGCGGTGTCGCCCTCGACGATGTTGATCTCCACCGGGCGCGGAAAATAGAGGCCGGGCGGGAAGAAATCCATCTGGAAGGCGCGGTCGGTGTCGGACCAGAGCGCCTTTTTGGTGTTGAATACCAGCGCCTTGTATTGGTCATAGGTCAGGTTTTTCCACGCGTCCGGCACCTCTGGCATGGGCGCGTAATCCGCACCGGCAAGACGCTGCGCCTCGGACTTCAGCCAGTCGAGTGAAAACGGCGTGGCGTCGCCCTTGAACATCGGCAGAGCGCTGGCGGGGCCAGCCATGGCGGCGGCCCCCAGCATGGTGAGGAAAGCGCGACGGGACAGGCTCATGCGACGGCCCCTTTCGCGGGTTTCCACGGGGTGCCTTTGATCCACGCGACGAAATAAGCGACCAAGACCAACGCGCCGACGCCGACGAGATTGACAAGAACCACGGTGCCGGTTTCACGCCCGATCTGGTCCATGACGAAGCCGGAAATGCGGGCGAACACCATGGAAAATACAAAGACTGCAAGGCTTTGCTGGCCGATCTTCATGATGATCTTGACGAACTTGCCCCATGCATCCGACAGCGCGGTGCCGCCGCGTGCGATCAGGCGGTGACCGCCCTCGCCTGCGACAACCCATGCGAGATAGGCCAGCGACAGGAATTGCACATAGCGCAGGATCGCGAAGGAGGATTTGTCGATAAACGGCTTGTTGGCCACGCGCCAGTCGACCACGGGGTTGCCGTCGAACGCGCCAAACCAGCCCTCGCTGACCGCCCGCACCCCGACATTGGACAGCGGAATGTTGGCAATGACGATTACCGCCGCCAGCGCGATCAGCCATGTTTTGACCGGCGGGGCGGGAATCCAGCCGCGCATGAAGGCAAAGCCGGTGAAGAAGCAAAGCTGCCAGCCGAACGGGTTGAAAAACCAGTGACGGTCCGACCACGGCTCTGCGGGCAGGCTCAGCCACAGATGCTCGGCCCCCAGCCATGTCAGCAGGCCTTCCTGCGCGAACAGCCAGACAGTGATGCTAACGGCGGCGGTCAGCCACAGGCTGACGCGGGAGAGCGCCATGACGAAGGGCATCATCACCAGTATCGCCATATACATCGGCAGGATGTCGAAATAGTTCGGCACATAGGTCAGGGTGAAAATGCCGATCAGGTTATCGGCGCTGGTGGTGACGATGCCGGTTTCCTTGCCGGTGCGGCCCTCGAAAATCGGCGGAAGGTTCAGAGAATTGATGTAGTTGGTCTCGAAAATGCCGAAGCTGTCCCACCATGCGACCATCATGGCGATGGTGAAGAACATGCAGATATGCGCCCAGTAGACCTGCCAGACACGGTAGCCCACGCGCACCGCCCCCATGAGCCAGCCCGCGCGGTCGAAGGTGCGGCCAAAGGCGATGGCGGAGGCCATGCCGGAGCAGAATACGAAGATCTCGGTCGCATCGGAAAACCCCCAGCGGGCGGGAATCCAGCTGGTGAAGAAGTTGCCGGGGGTGTGGGCGAACAGGATGATGATCATGGCGATTCCACGGTAGAAATCGAGCCGTGGATCGCGCGTCGTCACGCCGGACGTGCCGGTGGCGGACGCGCTGACGGCATATGCGTCAGCGGCGGGTGACAGATGAGAACTGGAGACCATGGTCATGTTATTGCGGTTCTTTTCGTCGATTCTAAAGCGCCTTATTGTGCAGGCGTGGCAGCCGCGCAAGAGGTCTCGTCACGGGCCTGCGAAATGAGCGAAAAACGGGCGGCGGCGTAGCCGTCCTCGGCCCCTGCCCGCTTGCGTTTGCGGTCCTTGAGGATTGCTTCAGCCTCGTCGAGGAAGCCCGCGCGGATGCCCGCATCTATGGTCAGACGCTCGAACACGTCGCGTTGGGCGTGCGATCCGCCCGCGTCCTGCATACTGGGGCGCGCACGGGCGAGGTTGAGAAACGCGGTGGTGTAATCCGCCTCGCCGAACGCCTCCAGCCCCTTGGCGGCACTCAGGCCGGGGCGGGCCATCAGCCGGTCGGTCTCGAAGCAACCGGATTTCGCGTCGCGGTGCATCCGGCCCATCAGCTTGGCAATCGCCTGCTTGCGGGAGCCGCCGATCAGCGCCAGCAGGTAATGCAAATCGGCGAAGATCAGGCAGCCGTCCTCGGTACGGTTGGCGGACAGGTCCGCCAGCTCTTCCCAACGGTCGCCCACATCGACGCCGTCAAGCTCCAGCCGCGACAGAAGCGAGGTCGCGTTGGAGATGTCGCGGTAGTCATCGGTCTTGTCGGCCCGGATCTGCGTGTCATAGAGCGCCAGAACGGTCTCGGTCTGCCCCAGATCGAGATGCAGCAGCGCCTTGTGCCACCAGACGTGATAGCGGAAATTGTTGCAATGCGCCCATGCCGCCTCTCGCCCGTCGAGCCATTCCAGCCCGCCTGCGGCGTTGCAGGTCATGTCATAGACATGTGTCACCGCATGCAGCCCCCACGCATCGTCGGGGCTGACGGACAGCCCCATGCGCCCCACGGCCTCGGCGGCCTTGTAGTCGCCGGTTTCCTCCAGCGAGAAGGCGTGACAGCCCATCATGTAGCCCCGCCCCGCGTGATCCGGCCCGTAAGCCCCCATGACCGCCTCGATGGAGCTACGCATGCCCTTGCCATCACCCAGGATGAACCGGACGGCATGGCTCATCTTCATCGCCAGCGTGTCGCCGGGATGGACGGCCAGCACGTCCTCGAAATGGCTGATGGCCTTGCTCGGCGCGCAGCCATACATCTCGCGCAGTGCGTGGATGAAGGATTGCTCGCGGGCGGATATGGCGCGGGTCAGGGCCGCAGCCTCGGCCAGCCCCAGCGCCTCGCGGGCGGTTTCCGACAACTCGCGGCGGCCCAGCAGCAGATAGAACATGCCTTTGACCGCGTGGCCCAGCGCGAAGTCGGGGTCGAACCTCAGGGTTTCGCCCAGATGGGTCGGCGTCTCGGCCCCATGCGCCATAAAGGCCAGCAACGTCCTGTCCCAAGCCGCCAGCGCGTCGCGCGAGCCTATCGTGGTGTCCTGCCCGAATACGTCTTGATACATGCGCTGGCCCTATTGTCGATTCCGGTGCGGCAATTTGGACCGCCCATCTGTGATAGCGATAGATGGTCACCGGTAAACGCCTGTGCGGGCAGAATAACGCAGACGTGACGCCGCGTGGGGTGAGGGTGATCAAAAATACGGCACATCCCGCAAGGGTGCGCGAATTCTTGCTATTTTGCGCGGGGTTAGGTCAACCTTGCTGCTTCAGCCACTCCAGCACCGCCTCCGTATCCTCGCCGAAATGAGGCGGCGGGTGGCGGTAGGTCACGGGCGTCTTGGACAGCTTTAGCGGGTTGCCGATCAGCGTCACCGCCCCGCCCGCCACATCGTCGCGGGCCATCTTGATCTTCATGTCGCGGGCGGCCACCTGATCGGACGTGAACACCTGCCCCAGCGTGTGCACCGGCCCGACCGGCACCTTGCGCGCCTCCAGCCCTGCGAGCACATCGGCGCTGTCGCGTTCCGCCATCAGACCTTCGAGGATTTTCAACAGCTTGCCGCGATTTTCGATCCGGGCGGGGTTGGTGGAAAAGCGCGGGTCCTCCGCCAGATCGGGCCGCCCCAGATACTCGCAAAACCGCGCATACTGGCTGTCATTGCCCACCGCGACAAGCACATGCCCGTCGGCGGTCTCGAAGGTCTGGTAGGGCACGATGGTGGCATGCTCGTTGCCCTGCCTCTTGCGCTCTTTTCCGGTGGTCAGATGCGCCACGCCTTCGTTGATCAGCCAAGCGATCTGGCTGTCGACCAGAGCCACGTCGATATGCTGCCCCTCGCCAGTGCGGTCGCGGTGGCGCAGGGCGGCCAGAATGCCCACGGTCGCATACATCCCGCACATCACATCCGCGATGCCGACACCGACCTTCATCGGGCGGCCGTCCGGCTCTCCGGTCAGGGACATGATGCCGCCATAGCCCTGCGCCATTAAATCATAGCCGGGCTTGGCGCGGTTCGGCCCCGTCTGGCCATACCCCGAGACCGAGCAATAGATCAGATGCGGATGTGCCGCCAGAAGGCTCGCATGATCCAGCCCGTATTTGTCCAGCCCACCGGGCTTGAAATTCTCGATCACCACATCCGCCTGCGCGGCCAACGCGTGAATGGTCGCCTGACCCTCCGACGTCGAGATATCGACCCCCACCGACAGCTTGTTGCGGTTGGCGCACATGAAATAGGCACTCAGATCGGTGCGCGCCCCATCGGGGTCGTGCACGAAGGGCGGCCCCCATTTGCGCGTGTCATCGCCATCCGTGCCGGGGTTCTCGATCTTCCAGACCTCCGCCCCCAAATCGCCCAGAAGCTGCGTACATGTCGGTGCCGCCAATATGCGGCTGAGATCCAGCACCCTAATTCCGTCCAACGCGCCTGCCATCTATATGCCCATCATTGCTTCATAAATACCTCCGCCGGAGGCATTAAAATCTAAATCCGCCCGTCATAGGCCTTCCGGTCGATGACAGCCGCGATCACGGTGAACGTCTCAGCCCGCATCGCCGCCGTCAAGGCATCCCGCAGCTCGGTCCGCGAGGTGACCGTATGCCCCTCCCCGCCAAAAGCGCGGCCAATGGCGGCAAAGTCGTGCGCGTCGAAATCCACGCCCGTATTGCCCATCTGCCGCTGGCGCTGCTTCAACTCGATCAACGCCAGAGAGCGGTCGACGAAGACCACGAAAATCGTGTTCAACCCGTGCTCCTTCGCCGTCGCCCACTCGCCTGCCACCATCAACGCCCCCGCATCACCCGAAAAGCTCACCACGCAGCGCTCCGGTGCCGCGTATTTCGCGCCCATCGCCATTGGCACCGCGCAACCCATGGTGCACAGCGCCGAGGATTGCAGCAATGTGCGCGGCGCGTGGCAGGTCCACATTTGCGACAGCAATATCCGGTGCGCTCCGCTGTCAACCGTGGCAATCGCGTCGTCTGGCAGCACCGCGCGGCATTCCGCGATCACTCCAGCCGGCCCCCAAGCGTCATCCAGCGGAAACGCATCCGCCAAGGCGTCTTTTGTCGCCGCAACCTCGCCTTCCGGCCAGCTTTCCCGCGTGACCGCGCCCTCGGTCAAAGCCCGCAACGCCGCCCCTGTGTCGCAGACGAAACTCAAGCCCGCCTGATGCATGTAGTGGTGGTTGGGCGTGGCGGAGATGTCGATTACGCGCACCTGATCGGGGTCCCAGACCTCGCGCCAACCGGGCCGCATCTCGATCGGGTCATAGCCGACGCAGATCACCAGATCAGCGGCCCGCACCAGCGGCAACAGATGTTTGTCCGCCAAGGGCGACAACCCCGCGCCCCCAAGCGCCAGCGGATGCGTTTCGGGGATCACCCCCTTGGCCTTGTAGGTCGTGATTACCGGCGCACCGAGAGTTTCGGCAAACTGCACAAGCTCGGCATGGCTGTCGTCATAGAGCACATCCAGCCCCGCAATGATCACCGGCCGCTCCGCGCTGTCCAGCCATGTCTGCGCCAGCGCCAGATCGCCACCTGACGGCGCAATCAGCCCCGCAGGCGCACGGCGACGCAGCTTCGGCGAAGCCACAGTGTCGGCCACCGAGATCGGCACGTCGATATGCACAGGGCCGCGGCGGCCCTCCGTGGCAATGCTGACGGCCTTGTCGGCGACGATGTCGGCACCCTCAACCGTCAGGGTAAAAGTTGCCTTGGTGATCTCGTCAAAAACGCGCCGATGGTCCAGCACCTGATGCGTATAGGTCAGCGCCTCGTCAGGATCGACGCAGCCGGTCAACACGATCATCGGCACGCGGTCCTGATGGGCGTTTGCAACCACGTTCACGCCATTCATCGCGCCGGGGCCGACCGTCGCCACCAGAATGGCGGGCGCTCCGTTCACGTGATGCACCCCTTCGGCCATGAACCCGCCGGCGTTCTCGTGCTTGCACAAAACGAACGCGATCCCCGCTTTCTCCAGCGCGTCGATCAGTGTCAAAACCTCGCCGCCGGGCATGCCGAAAGCGTGGCGGCATCCCGCCTCGTAAAGACGCTCGGCCAGCAGGTCGGCGGCTCGTTTAGAAGTCGTCATAGGGCTCTCCTGCTCCGGGCTTGCCCATGGGTATCAACGGGTGGCTTCTTCGGCAATGGTCATGAAAATCGCGTCAAGTTCCTCTGCCGCTTCGGTCAGCTCAGGCCCGGCCTCGCCCACATAGGGGGCGAACACGAAGGACGGCATCTTGTAGCTCAACGTCCCGCCATCGCCGGTTTCCGTTACATAGAGCCGGATCGGGGCCTCGATCATTGCGGCGGTCGACAATGCCAATATCCGCACCGCAAACTTGTTGTTGAACACGCCAATGACACGGTTGCCCGGAATGGTGATGCCCCGCGCCTTGGCAGCCCCCGTCGGCCCCGCTTGCGTCACCACGCCCATCCCATTTGCACCGACGGCGACTTTCACGTCCTCGACCAGTTGCGCGTAAGGCTTGGCGGTCTCAATAACCACCCAGCCGGCGCGCGGCGCCACATCGGCATGGACCAGTCCGGCCCAAAGGCTCAAGGCAACGATCAATACAACGCGCATCCAATGTCTCCATTTGGTCAAAAATACTCAAACCAACACATGCCAGAGCCGCACCGGTGCCGCCAATCACGTCTACGCCAGCAATCAGGCAAAAGACCCCCCGAGCGTCAGCTCGGGAGGTCTTTTCAAATCATCTCGCGTGCGCGTCAGCGCACTCAATCAGGTCAATCCACGCTCATTTGGCAAGCTCGGATTTCACGATCTTCTCGATGTCGCGCACGTCATGGTTGGTCAGCGTCTTGTCAATCTCGCCGATGACCTTGTTCGTCACTTCCTGATGCAAGGCATCACGCAACTCGCCCAATATCTTCGGAGCCGCAACGATGACCAAAGCCTCAAACTTCCCTTTGTGAGCCTTCTCGTACAGCATGTCGGCCAAGTCTGCGGCAAACCGCTCTTTCGCCAATTCATGCCAATCCGTGTCATCAAGCGCGGAGCGTTGACCCTGGCCATTGTCATGCATGCGGCCGGGGCGGTTGGCGGATTGCTCTATGTCTTTCGGGTTGTCCTGCTCGTCCTTGCTGACGACTTTCAGGTTGGGGTTCTCGCCATCGGTCAGATTTTCGAGGATCAGGGCTTTCTCGCCGTCTGCCACAACGACCCATGCCTTATGCGGAAGTCCGGTCATTCCTTCTCCTCCTCGTTTTCCTTCGTCACCCGCGTCGCACCTGCCGGGCGCTCGTTGGAGCGTTTCAGCTCGTCAGTGCTCCCGATCTCGCGGGCAAGCCTGCCGCCATCGCGGCCCTGGCCGGAGGGCGCACCTTTCTCGCCCATAATCTTGTCTGTATCGCGGCTCTTGTCTTTGGATCTGTGGCGCTCTGCCATGGGGGACCTCCTGCGTGTTGAGTGAGTTCACAAGACCAACCCGCCCCCTCGCGGCAAGTTCCCCTTTGGACAAAGAAAAACCCCGCACAACTGGCGGGGTTTCTCGATTTCATTGGTGGCAAAACTTACATGCGCGAGGCGACATTTTCCCAGTTCACCAGATTGTCGAGGAAGTTCGACAGGTATTTCGGACGCGCGTTGCGGAAGTCGATGTAGTAGGAATGCTCCCACACGTCGCAGCCCAGAAGCGCCGTCTGGTTGAAGCACAGCGGGTTCACGCCGTTCTCGGTCTTGGTGACCTTCAGGCCGCCATCAGTGTCTTTCACCAGCCAAGCCCAGCCGGAGCCGAACTGGCCTGCGCCCGCAGCGGAGAATTCTTCCTTGAACTTGTCAACGGAGCCGAAGCTGTCCTTCAGCGCGGCCTCAAGCTCGGAGGGCATGGAAGACTTGCCGGGGCTCATCATTTCCCAGAACTGGTTGTGGTTCCACAGCTGCGAGATGTTGTTGAAAATCCCGTTCTGCGCCACGGCGCCCTTGTCATAGGTGCCCTTGATGATCTCTTCGAGGGACTTGCCCTCCCACTCGGTGCCTTTGATCGCCTTGTTGCCGTTCTCCACATAAGCGTTGTGGTGCTTGTCGTGGTGATACTCCAGCGTCTCCTTGGACATGCCGTTATCGGCCAGTGCGTCATGGGCGTAAGGAAGGTCAGGAAGTTCAAAAGCCATTATATGGGCCCCCTTTATGGACGTGAGAATTTCAATATGACCTAACTGAGCGCGCAGGCGCGCCGGGTCAAGTCTCGTTTGATCAACGTGGCGCGGGCAGGTTTGGTTCCCGTCACCACCCAATTCGTCTCGACGCCTAGAGAAACCCCACCTGCGAGCCCGCTTTCGCCGAGATCGTCAGCAGATCGAACACGTATTTCGCTTCGGAGCGGAAGCACATCAGGTCGAACGCATCCTCGTCCCGCGCCCAGAAGGCGACGGGGGCCTGCGCCAGCCGCGTGCGGCGGAACATGCCCTTGGTGAAGGCCTTGCGGGACAGATCGACGGGGGCGAGTTTGGCCAGCACCTCCCGCGCGCCTGCGCCCTCAATGCTGAACACGGCCCGCGCGTCGGAGACGTTGACTGCCAAAGCATGATCCGCCGCCAGTGCCTTTGCAATGCGGGCGGTTGCGTCCACCACATCCGCATAGGGTACCATCACCAGCAACTCGTCGGGTGACATCCATGCCAACCCCTTGTCACCGTCGCAGTGGCATTCCCGCACGTCCGGAAACGCCACACCAGTGGCGGCCTTGGCGGCTTTCTTCAACTTGGCGGAGGTCAGATCGCCGCGCAGGATAATCATCCCGCGCAGGCCCACTTCCGTCACCTTGGCGATCCCGTCGGAAGTTGCGCCTTGCAAGGCGCTGACTGCATTAGACATTTTGCTTCTCCCCTTCGGGATCATAGAACACCGCATTGACGACTTTGGCCTGAACCACCTCGCCATCCACTTTGGGGAAATCCAGCACCTCGCCCATACGCTCCGGCCCGTTCAGCACCAGCCCCATGGCGATGCCCTTGCCCAGCGTGGGCGAGTGGTAGGTCGACGTCACGCGCCCTTCGGTGTTGCGCTGGCCGTTTGCGTTGGTGCCTTCCACGACCGCATAAGCCCCGTCCGGCAGGGTCGAGCCATCCACGGTCTCCAGCCCCACCAACTGCCAGCGGGCGGGGTCCGTCATATGGACCCGCTGCTGCGCCCGTTTGCCGAGGTAGTCGTCCTTCTTTTTCGACAGCGCCCAGTGCAGCCCCAGATCCTGCGGGATGATGGTGCCGTCGGTCTCGTCGCCGATCATGATGAAGCCCTTTTCGGCCCGCATGATGTGCAGTGCTTCGGTGCCGTAGGCGGTGGCGTTGAACTCCGCCCCGGCCTCATGCAATGCATCCCAGAAGGCGCGGGTCTGGCTGGCAGGCACGGCGACCTCGTAGCTGAGCTCGCCGGAGAAGGAGATGCGGAAGACGCGGGCGTCGAACTCGCCGATCTTGCCCTCTTTCCACTCCATGAAGGCCAGCGCCCCCTTCGACAGGTCCATGCCGCCGAGCTTTTCCAGCACCTTGCGGGCATTGGGGCCGACCACGGCGATCTGGCCCCATTGCTCGGTCGCGTTGACGGTGTAGACCTTCCAGTCCCACCATTCAGTTTGCAGCCATTCCTCCATATGCCCGTGGATGCGCGAGGCGCCCCCCGTAGTGGTGTGGCAAAGCCATGTGTCCTCGTCGATCCGCGCGACCACGCCGTCATCAATGAGAAACCCGTTTTCGGAGCACATGAGACCGTAGCGGCATTTGCCCGGCTTCAGGTTGGACATCATGTTCGTGTACATCATGTCGAGGAATTTGCCCGCATCGGGGCCTTTTACGATGATTTTGCCCAGGGTGGAGGCATCCAGCAGCCCAAGGCTGTCGCGGGTGGCCTTCACCTCGCGGTGCACCGCCTGTTCGACCGTCTCACCGGGCCGCTGGTAGCAATAGGGCCTGCGCCAGTGGCCGACCGGCTCGAAATACGCGTGGTTCGCTTCGTGCCAGTCATGCAGCGGCGTGCGGTTGAGCGGCTGGAACACCTCCCCCCGGGCCTCGCCGCCGATGGAGCCCATGGAGATGGGCGCATAAGGCGGGCGGAACGTGGTGGTGCCGACCGAGGGGATCGGGCTGTTCAGGCTGTCAGCAAGGATCGCCAAGCCGTTGATATTGCTGAGTTTACCCTGATCCGTCGCCATGCCGATGGTGGTGTAGCGCTTGGTGTGCTCGACGCTCTCGTAGCCCTCTTGGGCGGCGAGCTGGATGTCGGAGACCTTCACGTCGTTCTGGTAATCCAGCCACATCTTGGAGCGCAGCTTGTAGCCCGCGCCTTGCGGCATTTTCCACACCGGCATGAGCGGTGCCTCGTCGGTGGTGTTGGCCTTGGGGGCCGCCTTGCGCTTGGGGGTGTGACCCGTCCGTTTGGCGGCGTCCTTGCCTGCCTTGTCGGCGTCGGCCAGAACGGCAGTGCTGTCCATCGGTCCGCTGGCGGTGCCTGCGGTGATGACGAACGCCTCGCCGTTTGCACCTTTTGGGGCGGCGTCGGGGTTGGGGCGGAAGTGGGCCTTTGCGTCGTCCCAGACCAGCTTGCCGCCGCAATGGGACCACAGATGCACGACGGGCGACCAGCCGCCGGACATGGCGACCGCATCACAGTCGATGGCTTCGCGGGCGTTGCCCTCACCCGCATGGGCGGTGATTTCGACGCCGGTGACGCGCTTGCCGCCTTTGACCTGCGCGATGGCCTTGCCGTTTTCGATGCGGATACCGAGCGCTCGCGCCTCGTCCGCCAGCGCGCCGCCGCCATTGGGGCGGGCGTCGATGATGGCGGGGACGTCCAGCCCTGCATTCTTCAGTGTGATCGCGGTGCGGTAGGCGTCGTCATTGTTGGTGACGACCACCGTGCGGTCGCCGGGGCTGACGGCCCAGTTGGTCGCGTAGTCGCGCACGGCGGAGGCCAGCATCACGCCGGGAATATCATTGCCCGCGAAGGCCAGCGGACGCTCGATCGCGCCTGTCGCAGTGACGGTCTGCCCCGCGCGGATACGCCAGAGACGATGGCGCGGCAGGTCTTCGTCAGTGGGCGCATGGTCGGTCAGGCGCTCGTACGCGGTGACATAGCCGTGGTCATAGACGCCTGCGCCCATGGTGCGGGTGCGGAGGGATACGTTGTCCATTTTTTCAAGCACTTGCAGGGTGTCTTTGATCCAATTTTCCGCCGATTGGCCATCAATTTCGACACCATCCACAGGTGCGCGGCCGCCCCAATGGGCGGTCTGTTCGATGAGCAGAACCTTGGCCCCCGCCTCGCCTGCGGCTTTTGCGGCTTGCAGACCCGCAATGCCGCCACCGACGACGAGCACGTCCACAAATGCGTAGAAATGCTCGTAGCGGTCGGCGTCGCGGTCTTTGGGGGCTTTGCCGAGGCCCGCCGCGCGGCGGATGAACGGCTCGAACACGTGCTTCCATGCGGGGGCTGGTGCCATGAAGGTTTTGTAGTAGAAACCCGCAGGCATGAAACGCGAGGCGTAGTTGTTGACCACGCCCACGTCGTATTCCAGCGACGGCCAGTGGTTCTGGCTTTCGGCCGTCAGCCCGTCGAACAGCTCTGTCGTGGTGACGCGGGCGTTGGGCTCGAACTTGCCGCCCTTGCCGAGGTTGACGAGGCCGTTCGGCTCTTCCGCGCCGGAGGCCACGACGCCGCGCGGGCGGTGGTATTTGAACGAGCGGCCCATGAGCATCTGGTCATTGGCCAGCAGCGCCGAGGCGAGGGTATCCCCCTCGAAGCCGCGCATTTGCTTGCCGTTGAACTGGAACGAGACCTGCCTGGATTTGTTCAGCAGGCGGCCGCCGGTGGACAGTCTGGTGCTCATGTGATCGGGCCTTCGTCTGTGTTGGAGGGTCGGACCCTCCGGGGGAGGTATTTATGAAGCAATGATGGGGTCATGTCGCGCCCTGCCAGTCCTTGAGGCTCCAGTCGGGGCGTTTGGCCTTTATCGCGTCGATGATGGCTTTGGGCGGCTCGTAGGTCTGGGCGCTATAGGTGCCGAAGACCTCCAGCGTGGTGGTGTCGCGGGCGGCGTGGAACCACTTGCCGCAGCCATTGGCGTGCCGCCAGCGTTCCAGATGCACGCCGCGCGGGTTGGCGCGGGTGAACAGGTACTGCTCGAACGCGTCGTCGTCGGACCCTACGGTTTCGCGTTTGATATGGGCCTCGCCGCCGCCATGCAGCTCGGTTTCCTCGGCTTTGACGCCGCAGCAGGGACATTCAAGGATCAGCATGGGGCGCTCCTTCTTTCAAACGCGGAAAAGGCGGGCGCCGCGTGGCACCCGCCCAAATCAGGGAGGAAATCGTTAAATGGGGGTTTAGCCGCCGTCGGCAGGGGCCGTCGTGACAGGCGCTGTGGCGTCTGGTGCAGGCGCTGTAGCCGCGGGTGCTTCGAGCGATTCCGGTGCGGCCATTGTCTCGCCCTCGGTGACCGAGCCTGCGCCAAGCATGGCGAGGACGATGATAAACAATCCGATAAGAACGGCTGCGACCACGAGGCCCGTCGTGCCGATACCTTCGTTTTGGGTGGTGTAGTCAGACATGGGAGTACCTCCTTTGGTGAGGTCTCCATGATGGCGCGTTGGGCGCAAGGCTCAACGGGTGTTGGGGTTTGCGCGCGGTTTGGGCGGGAGGTGGCCGGAAATGCGCATGGGCTTGCGCCGAATTGTGCTGAGCGGGAATTTGCCGTGCAAAAGGACCGGCCACGACAAGGCGCGACCGGTCCCCAAATCAGATCGTTCGGGTCAAGATTAGTTTGCGGCGTCGCCTGATACGGCCCCTTCGACTGCGTCAGCCGCGCCTTCCACGGCGGAGCCGGCACCTTCGATGGTGATGTTGACATCATCGTTGGCGGCAGGGTCGGAGCCTGAGAATACGATGTAGGCAAGCACTGCGACCACGACGACAAGTGCGCCGACGATGATACCCATACCGGCACCTCCGCCCGTGGTGGTTGTCGTGGTTGTGTGCGTGCGTTCGGTGTTGTCTGGCTGCGCCATAGCAAAGCTCCTGTCGTGTTTGTTTTCAACACGACAACACGGTTACACCGCGAGAGGTTCCACCCGATCAGATGAAGGTGACACGCAGGCATTCTAATGTGCCACCCCGGCGGCCACGCTCTCATCAATGAACCGGCCCTCTTTGAAGCGGTCCAAACCGAATTCGGCGGTCAGGGGCGAATGGCCTTTGGCGACCAGTTCGGCCATGGCCCAGCCGGAGCCGGGAATAGCCTTGAAGCCGCCCGTGCCCCAGCCGCAGTTGATGAAGCAGTTGCCCAGCGGGGTTTTCGACAGGATCGGGGAGCGGTCGCCGGTGACGTCCACGATGCCGCCCCATTGGCGCAGCATCTTCAGGCGCGACAGCATCGGGAAGGTCTCGATCAGCGCGCGCACGGTTTCCTCGATATGCTGGAACGAGCCGCGTTGGGTGTAGTTGTTGTAGCCGTCGGTGCCGCCGCCGATGACCATTTCGCCCTTGTCGGATTGCGACATGTAGCCATGCACCGTGTTGGCCATGACCACGATGTCCATGCAGGGCTTGATCGGCTCGGAGACCAGCGCTTGCAGCGCCACGGATTCGAGCGGCAGCCGGAAGCCCGCAAGATCCGCCAAATGGCCGGAATTGCCCGCGACCACGATGCAGAGCTTGTCGCACGCGATCTCGCCCTTGGTGGTGGAGATGCCTTTGACCTCGCCGCCCTCGCGCTTGATGGCGGTGACCTCGCATTGCTGGATAATATCCATGCCCATGTCGGAACAAGCGCGGGCGTAGCCCCAAGCCACCGCGTCATGGCGGGCGGTGCCGCCGCGGGCCTGAAACAGACCGCCGAGGACCGGATAGCGCGGGCCTTCGATATTCATGATCGGGCAGATTTCCTTGACCCGCTGCGGGCCGATGAATTCCGTCTTCACCCCTTGCAGCGCGTTGGCGTGCGCCGTGCGCTGGTAGCCGCGCACCTCGTGATGGGTTTGGGCCAGCATCAGCACCCCGCGCGGGGAGAACATGACGTTGTAGTTCAGGTCCTGGCTCATGGTCTCGTAGAGCGAGCGGGACTTCTCGTAGATCGCCGCCGACGGGTCCTGCAGGTAGTTCGACCGGATAATCGTGGTGTTACGCCCGGTGTTGCCGCCGCCAAGCCAGCCCTTTTCGATCACCGCCACGTCTTTGATGCCGTGGTTCTTGCCAAGGTAGTAGGCCGTGGCCAACCCGTGGCCGCCAGCGCCGATGACGATGGCCTTGTATTTCTTCTTCGGCTCGGGCGACCGCCATGCGCGCTCCCAACCGGAATGGAAACGGGCCGCTTCGCGGGCGATGGCAAAAGCCGAATAGCGCTTCATATAAGTGGTCCCCTCTGGCAGCAGCGTCGCGTCCCTTCTGGGCTACGGCGGGCTGATGCGTCCCTCGGGTTTCGACATATCACATGCCGGTTGCGACACGCCAGACTTTGACAGTGCCAAAATGCGACATCGAGGTGGACATTTTGACGCCACTGCTCCTATCTGGGCCCAAGCAACGGGCGAGTGCGATATGGGCGAAATCTTCGAGGATATGGCGGCGTTTGCGACCGCCCTGCCCGCCATGCGGCCCATTGTCGGGCTAGATCTTGGAACCGTGACGCTGGGCGTCGCGGTGTCGGACAGCTTCCTGTCGGTCGCGACCCCGCTGGAGACCATCAAGCGCAAGAAATTCGGCGTCGATGCAGCGGCCTTGCTGGCGATCATGGACAAGCGCGAGGTCGCGGGGATCGTGCTGGGCCTGCCGCTGAACATGGACGGATCAGAGGGACCGCGCGTGCAATCGACCCGCGCCTTCGCCCGAAACCTGTCGCGCCTGACGGACGTGCCGATCACCTTCTGGGACGAGCGCTTGTCCACCGTGGCCGCAGAACGTGCGCTTTTGGAGGCGGATACATCACGAAAACGTCGCGCGGAGGTCATAGATCATGTCGCTGCCGGGTTTATCCTGCAAGGAGCGTTGGACCGTATCCGGCACATAAAGGGTAATTCATGAGTGACGACATCTGGCACCGCGACGAAGTGCAAAGCCCCTGCATCAAGGTGTGCGTCGTGCATCCGTCGGAGCGGATCTGCACCGGCTGCCTGCGCACCATCGACGAGATTGGCGCGTGGTCGCGTATGTCCAACGAGGCGCGTGCGGCGCTGCTGGACGAGTTGCCCGCCCGTGGCGCACGGCTGAAGGTGCGACGTGGCGGGCGCAAGGCACGTGTGGGGTAGCGTCTTCGCCCGCGTGGTCCTATGGACGTCCCCATGACTGATACTCTTGAGATTTTCGCTGTCGCCCCGCCGGGGCTGGAGGCTGCCCTGCTGCCGGAATTCCGCGCGCTTGGTTATAAGGATGCCCGCTACGGGCCCGGCGGCGTCACCATGATAGGGGGCTGGCCGGATGTCTGGCGGCTCAATCTGGAGCTGCGCGGGGCCACGAAGGTGCTGGCGCGGATCGGCACGTTCCGTGCGATGAGCCTTGCAGGGCTGGACCACCGTGCGGACGAATTCCCGTGGGCCGACACGTTCTATTCAGGAACCACCGTGCGGGTAGAGGCGTCATGCAAACGCTCGAAAATATACCACGCGGGTGCGGCGACCGAGCGGGTTGAGAAAGCCTTGCGCAAAGCGGGTATGAAGCCCTCCGCCGATGGCGAGGTGACGCTGAAAATCCGGATCGAGCAAAACATCGTCACCCTCAGCGTGGATACGTCCGGCGACAGCCTGCACAAGCGCGGCCACAAGGAAGCTGTCGGCAAGGCGCCCATGCGCGAAAATCTGGCCGCGTTGTTCCTGAGGCAAGCAGGCTATGACGGTGTCGAGCCGGTGCTGGACCCGATGTGCGGCTCTGGCACGTTTGTGATCGAGGCGGCGGAGATTGCCGCAGGCCTGCAACCAGGCCGCTCCCGCAGCTTCGCGTTCGAGCATCTGGCGGGCTTCGACGCGCAGGCGTTTGAGGCAATGCGCCGTGCGGTCAGCGTGGTAAAAGGCCCCGCGCGCATGTTCGGCTCCGACCGCGACGCGGGCGCGATCAAAAGCGCGGTGGCGAATGCAAACTGTGCAGGCGTATCAGCCTTGTGCGAGTTCCAATGTCATGCGGTCGCGGATTTGCAACGGCCCGACGGGCCAGCCGGTCTGGTCATCGTCAACCCGCCCTATGGCGGGCGGATCGGCGACAAGAAGCAGCTGTTCGCGCTTTACGGCACGCTGGGCAAGACCCTGAAAGAGCGGTTTTCCGGCTGGCGTGTGGCGCTCGTCACCTCTGATGCCGGGCTGGCGAAGGCGGCGGGGCTGCCCTTCACCCAAGGCCCTGCGGTGCCGCATGGCGGATTGAAGGTCTGGCTGTTCCAGACACCGCCACTGAAGTGATGCGCCTGCGGGCGCCGCGTCAGGCCAGCCAGTCGGCGATATCTTCAAGTTCGGGGCGGAAATAGGCGATCATGCGGCCTTCGGGCGGGGCCGTGTCGCCATCACGCCACGGCGCGACCCCATGCAGCGCAAGGCGATGTATCACATAAGCTTCACCCGGTAACGCACTGATTTCAATTCTCTTACACGTCTCGAAGCATTGCTTTCGTGCTGCTTGGTAGGTCTCGGTCACGTCCTGCGCAGCCCAGTCTTGCGGCGGGACGTCCTGCAACCGCGCCGTGAACGCCTCGCGCATGATCTCGTGGCTGCCCTCCCACACCACCATCGGGCTGGCGCTGGCCTCGTTCAACGGCAACCCCAGCACGAAGCCATGCGGCTCGTCCACGTGGCGGCGCTTGTCGACGCCAGTGGCTTTCAGCCCGTCTACATGCGCCGCGTCACGGTCGCGGCGAAACCGGAAGGCGGCGGGCGTCTCGGCATCCGACGGCTTCGGGTAGCCCTCGTAGATTACCGAGACCTGAGCGCTGTCGAACGGCGTCATCAGCCCCTCGGCCCGCAAGAAGTCAATCGCAGGGCCAGCCAAGGGCGGGCCATCCGGCAACCGCCCCTGCCCGTCATTGGGCAACAGGTTGACGCCAACGAACCATGTCCCTCCGCAGCGCAGCCAGTCACCGGCAAAGCGCGGGTCTTTCGTCAGGGGAACAGCGATCTTTCGCGCATGTGCGGCCCACGCGGCCGTCCCCTCGTCACGGTCGAATTTCACCCAGCCTTTGGCCGCGAAGCTCACGCCGCCTGAGCCATCTGCACGGCCTCCAGCGCCTGCAACACGAGCGCAGGGCCTGCGTCCGGCTTGTGCGCCCCCTCCGACAGGATGCGCCGCCATCCGCGTGCGCCGGGCTGGCCTGCAAACAAGCCCAGCATATGGCGCGTCACCTGCGCCAGCTTGCCGCCCGCGTCCAGATGCGCCTCGATATAGGGCAGCATATCGTGGACCACATCAGCGCGGGTCTTGGTCTGCGGGGCGTCGCCGAAGACAAGCTCATCAACGTCCGCAAGAACGTCCCAAGGCTGATGATAGGCGGCGCGGCCATACATCAGCCCGTCGAGCGTTTCCAGATGCGGCAGCCCCGCCTCCAGCGTTTCCAGCCCGCCATTGAGCGAGATATGCAGGTCGGGAAACGCCTCTTTCATGCGATGCACGATGTCATAGTCCAGCGGCGGGACGTCGCGGTTTTCCTTCGGGCTGAGCCCTTGCAGCCACGCCTTGCGGGCGTGAATTGCCACGCGGGTGACGCCTGCATCGCGGACGCGCGACAGAAAGTCGGGCAGCACGGTTTCGGGGTCCTGGTCGTCCACGCCCAAGCGGCACTTTACCGTGACCTCGACCGGCTGCGCCTCGATCATCGCCTTCACGCAATCGGCCACCAATGCCGGACGCTCCATCAGCACCGCACCGAAGCAGCCCGATTGTACGCGGTCCGACGGGCAGCCGACGTTGAGGTTAATCTCGTCATACCCCCTCTCGGCGCAGAGCCGCGCGGCGTCTGCCAGCTCATCCGGCTCGGAGCCTCCAAGCTGCACAGCCACGGGGTGCTCCACCGGCGAGAAGTCGAGCAAATGAACCGCCCCGCCGCGTACCAGGGCGGGTGCTGTGACCATCTCGGTGTATAGCAACGCGTGCCTTGTGATAGCGCGGTGGAAAACACGGCAGTGACGGTCGGTCCAGTCCATCATAGGGGCACAGGATAATCTAGCGTGTTGATTTATTTGCATTTTTTGTGTATCTTCAAACTGTTGGTGGCGGATGCTGCTACGCTGGAATACGCCCCAATATCCCCGAATTTGCCCCTCTACGACGACTCATTGCACACACAGCGCACACGAAAATGGCCTCCATCACCAAGCTCCCCTCCGGTGCCTACCGGGTCCAGATCAGACGAAAGGGCCGCTACGCGAGCGAGACGTTCCTCCGCCGCGACGACGCCCATCGTTGGGCCCGCCAGGCGGAGACCCGGGTCGATCAAGGGCTGGCGCCGAACAAGTCGTCCGTATCCCGCCTCCAGACCTTTGGCGACCTCATCGAGCTTCATATAACCGATATGTGCGAGGTAGGGAAACCGCCGCGTCGCAGCAAGGCCGCCACGCTCACGACGCTCAAGCGCGATCTAGGCAAGGAGAAGATCGGCCACCTCGACCGGCAGAAGCTGATCGACTACGGCAAGATGCGCGCAGAGCAAGGTGCGGGTCCGGTGACTCTCGGGATCGATATCGGGGTGGTCAAGATGATCATAACCCACGCGGCAGCCGTGCACGGGCTCGATATCTCTCCGGAACCGGTTGATCTGGCGCGCGTCGCGCTCAAGCGTCTCGGCCTGATCGGCAAGGGCACAGAGCGGGATCGTCGCCCTACCATCGATGAGTTGAACCGCCTCTTCCGTTGCTTCGATGACAACGAACGCCTGACGACACCGATGACGCGGATCGTGAAGTTCGCGGTGGCCACCGCCATGCGGCTCGACGAGATCTGCCGCGTCGAATGGACCGATCTCGACGTCGAGCGCCGGATGCTCATGATCCGCGACAGAAAGGACCCGCGCAACAAGACCGGGAACGACCAGCGGATCCCACTCTTCGCCGCCACGGGGTTCGATGCCTGGGCGTTGGTCACCGAACAGGCCAAGGAACTCGGGCAAGCTAGAGGTCGGATTTTTCCCTACAACTCGAGATCGGTCGGAACCGCCTTCCGGCGCGCCTGCGTCGAGGTCAGCGTGAAGGACCTGCATTTCCACGATTTGCGCCATGAGGGCACAAGCCGCCTGTTCGAGGCCGGCTTCGCCATCGAGCAAGTCTCGCTGGTTACCGGCCACAAGGACTGGAAGATGCTGCGCCGCTACACCCATATCCGCCCGGAAACGCTGCACCGGCTCGCCGCGTCGCGCGCCCCTTCCCCGCTTGAGCCCCGCGCAGCCGAGTGATCGGAGAGACAGAGGGGAGCCGTCCCGGCCCGTGACGGGTTTGGAGGTCGAGAGAGAGGCTTTCGGCCGCCCGTCGCGGAGGTTTTCCAATGAACAGCGAAATCATCGATGCCGGGCGTGACATCAGCGGCGGCTACAAAGTGGATGTGTCGCGCGGCACGAATGTGGACCGCGTGTCGTCCGAATGGTTCTCGCGGCCGGATGACGAGCGGTATCTGTCGCTCGACGATCTCTTTGCGTCCGTCAAAGGTCGGGCGGAGCGGAGCCGGACGCGCACGGTGGAGAGTGCGGCGATCCGGGTCGAGGCGCATCGCGACGACCCGGAGAAGCTGGGCCTTGTCCTGCCCGGCGCGGATGAACCCATCGCGCCGACCCATTGGTCCTTCGGCCAGATCTCGAGCCTCGTCGGCGCGCCCGCGGCCTATCTGCGGCAACTTCCCGCGCCTCTGGCGGGGATCAACCTGCAATACGGGCTGACCAACCACCGGGCCGAGCAGATCAAGACCATGGAAGTCGCGGATGGCCGCACGGAACTGCGCGCCGTGACCGGGCCCGACTATGGCCGCATCTACGACCATGAACTGGTCTCCGCCGTCCAGCGCATCGCAGGCAACGGCACCGGCGACACGCGCTGGAAGGTCCCCGGAGTGCTCGATTGGTCCACCGGCATCTACAACCCGCGCGTGGACGTGACGAAGGAGACGACGACGCTCTACGCCTCGGACCGGGACGTGTTCCTGTTCCTCGTCGATGACCTGAACCCGATCAAGGCGGGGCTGCTGCCCGACGGCTCGCCTGACCTCTATTTCCGGGGGTTCTACTGCTGGAACTCGGAGGTGGGCGCCAAGACGCTCGGCATCGCCAGCTTCTACCTGCGCGCGGTCTGCCAGAACCGCAACCTCTGGGGCGTCGAGGACTTCCAGGAGATCACGATCCGGCATTCGAAATATGCCGCCTCCCGCTTCGCCCACGAGGCCGCCCCGGCACTCGCCCGCTTCGCCGAGTCCTCGCCCGCACCGTTCATCGACGGCATCCGTGCGGCACGTGAGAAGATCGTCGCGCGCACCGACGAGGACCGTCAGGACTTCCTGCGCAAGCGTGGGTTCTCGAAGGCGGAGACCGGGCGGATCGTCGAGACGGTCCTTGCCGAGGAAGCCCGCCCGCCCGAGAGCGTCTTCGACTTCGTGCAAGGGATCACGGCGGTGGCCCGGTCCAAGCCGCAGCAGGATGCGCGGCTGGTCATGGAGGGGAAGGCGAAGGCGTTGTTGGAGAAAGCCTAATTGCGTTGAATATAAATTCAGATCAACGACCTAACGAGATAAACTCAAGCACTGAATGAAGATTTCGAGGGGCGTTATAGCCCCTCGATCGTGAACTCGGGTGCACCTTGCCAGACCAGCTTCCAGCTCGCGCCAGGGCGGACATTCTGGATGATCCCCGGATCGAAGGCGACGAAGCACCGCCCGCCCGGGTGGCGCACGGAGGGGTAGATCAGTCCACGATGCCCCTCTGCCCTCAAGTCGGCGGCAAGGCGCTGCCCGGCCGGGTAGCCCCGCTCGGGGACCGGATCGAGCGCCGGATGCGCCTCCCCGTGCAGATCCGGGAAATCCCCGATGAAATCCGCCAGCAGTTCCACGTAGCGGGCCTCGTCCTCGTAGCGGCCGATGAAGCCCAATTCACGGGTCCGGTGAAACCCAACTTCCTGCGCGCTCGTCAGCATGTCCCAGGCGCAATACCACGCGCCGCGCTCGCCGGTGTTGAACCGGTTGCCCGAGGGGCGCGTGTAGGTGAAGGCCGCGTTGATATGGCTCTGACCGTAAAGGGTCAGGTCATGGGACCGCCGCGCGAAGGCCAGTTCGCGACGGTCGAGCGCGGGGCTGCCCTGCGCTTCGGCGATCAGGCGAGCACTGGTCTCGCCTTCGATCTCGGCGAGGATGTCCGCCTCCTCGTCGCTGTCGACCAGCCCCCGCAGCACCGGGGGCTTGTGATGGGTCTCGGAGATCAGCCGGACAAGGGCGCGATCGTTGACCGACGTGATCCTCAAACCCCGCCCCTAAGCGCGTCGACATAGCCCCGCACGCGTAGGATCTTGGGCAATCCCCCTTCGATCATCGCGTCAACGGGCCGCGCACCGTCGAACTCGGGACCTCGGTTGGGCAGCTTCGCCCACTCCCGCGAGATCGGCTCGTTGAAGTAAAGCTCAAGCGACTTGTAGAGGCCGATCAGCGCGCTCAATCGCAGCATCTGGTCCCGCGTCAAATCCCCCGCAAAATCAGGCTTCTTCGCCCGCTTCCAGGTCGACTCCGACATGTCCGCCAGTGCCGCCGCTTCCCGCAGGGTGAGCGACCAGGCGTCCGCGATCCGCGTGAAGGCCTTGAGCGCGACCCCCTGCCGATCCGGCGCAGGACGTTCCAGAACAACGTTTTCCATGTGTTGGCGCTCCTTCCTAGTTTGATTGATAATATAAGGTCATATGGATTGCTTTGCAAGTCCATATGAGCTCTGTGCTGCCTCGAGAGTTAGAGGGGTGCCGGTTTTTCCGTGACGGGTTTGGAGGTCGGGAGAGAGGCTCCCGGCTGACCCGTCGCGGAGATATCCCGATGACAAAGCAACAGAAAATCACCCTCAGCGCCTCGCGCGACATCCCCTTTAACAAGCTGATGCTCAGCCAGTCGAACGTGCGCCACGTCAAGGCGGGCGTGTCGATCGAGGAACTGGCCGAGGACATTGCGCGGCGGACGCTGCTCAGCTCCATCACCGTGCGGCCGGTGCTGGACGACAGCGGCACCGAGACCGGCATGTACACGATCCCCGCCGGCGGGCGGCGGTTCCGGGCGCTGGAACTGCTCGTCAAACAGAAGCGCATGAACAAGACAGCACTTGTGCCCTGCATCGTGCGCACAGACGGGCTCGCCGAAGAGGACAGCCTGGCCGAGAACGTCCAGCGGGCACCCCTGCACCCGCTCGACCAGTTCCGCGCGTTTCAGGCGATGCGCGAGAAGGGCCGCTCCGAGGAGGAAATCGCCGCCGCCTTCTTCGTCTCGGCCAGTGTGGTCAAACAGCGGCTGAAGCTCGCCGCCGTCGCACCGTCGCTGCTCGACGCCTATGCCGAGGAGGAGATGACCCTCGACCAGCTCATGGCCTTCACGGTCAACCCTGACCACGCGCGGCAGGAGCAGGTCTGGGAGGCGCTGCAGCGGCATTATTCGCGGCAGCCCTACGAGATCCGCCGCATGCTGACCGAGGGCGCGGTGCGTGCCTCGGACAAGCGGGCACAGTTCGTGGGGCTGGACGATTACGTCGAGGCCGGGGGCGAAATCCTGCGCGATCTGTTCCAGCAGGACGATGGCGGCTGGCTGCAGGATGCCAGTCTGCTCGATGTTATGGTGCGCGAGAAGCTCACCGAAGAGGCCGAGGCGGTGCGCGCCGAGGGCTGGAATTGGGTCGAGGTGGATACCGAATTCCCCTATGGCCATACCTTCGGCATGCGCCGGATCCATGGCGAAGCGGTGCCGATGAGCGACGCGGAGGCCGCCAGCTACCAGGCGCTGAAGGCCGAATACGACGCGCTTGAGGCGGAGCATGCGGAAGCCGACGAGTTGCCCGACGACGTCGATTCCCGGTTGGGCGAGATCGAGGAGGCGATAGAGGCGCTCGAGGCGCGCCCGATCCGGTACGAGGCCGAGGATCTGGCGCTGGCCGGGGCCTTCGTCAGCATCGACAGTTCCGGGCGGCTGCGGGTCGAACGCGGCTATGTGTGGCCCGAAGACGAGCCGGTCGAGGAGGTGGAGGACGCCGACGAGGTCGCACCGCAAGCGGCGCCGGTCGAGGACACCGACGATACCGTCACTTCCACCAAAGACGAGGAGGAAGAGGATGACGGCCTCAAGCCGCTTTCCGACCGCCTCGTCATGGAACTGACGGCCCATCGCACGCTGGCATTGCGGAATGCGCTGGCCCAGGACCCGCAGGTCGCCTTCCTTGCGGCGCTGCACGCGATGGTCCTGCGGCTCTTCTACCGCTACGCCGTCGACAGCTGCGTCGAGATCGAACCGCGCAACGCGGCCTTCGGATCGCAGGTGCCGGGCCTCGGCGACACGGCCTATGCGCAAGCCATCGACCAGCGCCACGAGACCTGGGCGCGCAACCTGCCGAAGGCGCCCGAGGACCTCTGGGAGGCCCTGACCGAGTTCGACAGCTGCAGCCGCGAGGCGCTCTTCGCCCATTGCGTGGCGATGAGCGTAAATGCCGTCCACGACCCCTACCAGCGCCGTCCCCGCGCCATCGCGCATGCGGATGTGCTGGCCGGAACCGTCGGGCTCGACATGGCCAAGGCGGGCTGGACGGCGACCGGCGACAGCTACCTCGGCCGCGTGACCAAGGCGCGCATCCTCGAGGCCGTGCGCGATGCGAAGGGCGAAGATGCCGCTGACCGGATCGTCGGCCTGAAGAAGGCGGAGATGGTGACCGCCGCCGAGGACCTGCTCGTCGGCACCGGGTGGCTGCCCGACCCGCTGCGCACGCCGCCGCTGCCGGAAGAGGACGCGCCGGAGATCGAGTTGGTCGACGACACCGACACCGCCGATGGAGGACCTTCGGACGACGATCCCGAGACCGGCGAAGCGCAATCGGCGGAAGACGGCGGCGAACCGGCTATCGGAGATTCCGAACACTCCGGGGAAGATGATCCCGTCGCCGGTGACGCCTTCGCCCGGACAGCCGCCGAGTGACCTTCGAGCAGGTCGGAGCTCCTTCCCCCCGAGTTCCGGCAGCCGGGGTTCGCCAGAAATGGCGGGCCCCTTTTTCAATCCACGACAGGAGGCACAGAGCATGCACAGCCCCGCCGCCGACATCGCCCGCCGCCTTGCCGAAGATGCCGAGGCCGTCTGCCGCCACTACCTTACGAACGGGCGCAAACAGGGCCGCTACTGGATCGTAGGCGATGTGCAGAACACACCGGGCCGCAGCCTCTACGTTCGGCTGACCGGTCCGAACTCCGGCCTTGGTGCGGCTGGCAAGTGGACCGATTCCGCAACCGGGCAGCACGGGGACCTTCTGGACCTGATCGCCCTGAACATGGGTATCACCACGCTGAGGGACACGCTGGACGAAGCGCGCAGGTTTCTAAGCCTGCCGCAGACGGAGAGGCATCGCGCCAACAATTCGCCAACCTCTCGCGGCTCACCCGAGGCCGCGCGGCGGCTCTGGGCCATGGGCCGGCCGATTTCCGGCACATTGGCAGAACGCTATCTCGCAAGGCGCGGCCTCACCGGGCTGGGCCATCTCGACAGCCTCCGATTTCACCCGAACTGCTTTTACTGGCGCAAGGATCATGCGCTGACAGCCCCGCCGGAGACTTGGCCTGCCCTGCTCGCCAAGGTGACGGACCTCGATGGACGGCTCACCGGCCTGCACCGCACCTGGCTTGACCCCGCCACTGCGGACAAGGCCCCGGTCATTCCACCGCGCAAGGCGATGGGCAATCTCCTCGGCCATGGTGTTCACATCGGCAAACCGGTCAGCGTGCTGGCCGCAGGCGAAGGGCTTGAGACCATGCTCTCCCTGCATCTGGCCCTGCCGGAGTTGCCTGCGGTGGCGGCTCTGTCCGCCAATCATCTCGCAGCCCTGCAGCTGCCCGCCGATCTTCGCAGCCTCTACATCGCCGTCGATGCCGACCCGGCAGGCCTGTCCGCCGCGGACCATCTGTCGCATCGGGCCAGACAGGCCGGGATCGACGCGATCCACCTCTCCCCCTGTCTCGGCGATTTCAATGACGATCTGCGGGCCAATGGCCGCGACGCGTTGCGCGCGCATCTGCGTCCGCAACTGGCGCCCGAGGATGCCGTGACCTTCCTCGACCACGCCATCGATTGACCGGGATTGGCGCAGCCGGTCAGCGCCTCCGCGATCAAAGCCACGCCTTCCGGCCCTCCGAGAGCGGGCAAAACGGAGCAGAGCCCGGACGGGCCCGCAACGGCCTTGGCCGTCCTCCGCTGCGCTCCGGTTCCACCCCATCGCGTGGGCGCGACGGGGACCCCTGAGAATGCAGACCCGTCCGGCCCCCGCTTTTCCGTTGCCCGGGAAGGCCGCGAGAGGCGCGGTCTTCGACAACCGGAGACGACATCATGACCGACACACATCTTCAAACCCGATCCTCCACCGCCGTTGTGCTCGAGGAACTGCAGCTCTACGGCTGGCGCCCCTTCACCGACGAGCCCGATCCCCGCCCCTTGCCGGAGCCCGACGCCATTCGCACCGCCGTCGTCGACATTTTCGACGCGCTCGTCTCGACGCTGTCCGACACGCGGTTGGAGCCCGACCTCGAAGACCTGCTCTGGTCCACCACGAACCTGTTTCACCGCACATCGACGCGGATAAACCGTGAGCTCGACAGCAACGAACAGGCGCAGAAACGGGCGCAGCGCGAACAGGACGGCTCCGAGGTCCGCTCGGTCGAACTGGAAACCCTGATCGCGGAGGGCATCACGCTCATCGAGCGGCGCAATGCCTTTGAGGCAATGCGCGATCTTGCCGCCGAGGGCTTCGAGACCCATCTCGGCCAGACCTGGCATCCGCGCACGGGCAGCCATGTGAGCCACCGCGCCCTAACCGCCTCTTTGATCGACAGCCGCGATCATCTCACTGCGAAGCGCCGGGCCGATCTGGAACCGCTCCTGCCCCAAGGCACAAAAATCGCATTCACCGGTGGGCTCGATTGCAACGATCATGCTGCCATCTGGGCTGCGCTCGACCGCGTCCACACGAAACACGCCGACATGGTTCTGTTGCACGGCGGCGCACCGCGCGGGGCCGAACGCATCGCCGCCGCCTGGGCCGACAATCGCAGCGTGGCGCAGATCGTCTTCAAGCCCGACTGGACGCGGCACGGCAAGTCGGCCCCCTTCAAGCGCAACGACCAGTTACTCGACACCCTGCCCATCGGGCTCATCGTCTTCCCGGGCTCGGGTATCACCGAAAATCTCGCCGACAAGGCCCGCGCGATGGGCATTCCCCTCTTCGACTTCCGGCCGAAAACCGCCCCACCGGCATGACCGGATTTCCGCCGACGCCCGCCCCGGACTCTCCCGGGGCGGGCCGTTTTCTGCTATGATCTGCCCGTGCCAATGGAGGAGGTGGCGGCGCGATCCTTGTTCTCGAAAGGAGTGCCTCATGTTTTTCTCCACCCTCTTCACGCTGTTCGGCCTTGGTGCCCTCTGCTGGATCCTGTTCAACCTGGCCGTCTACGCCCTGCCCTTCGCGATCGGCCTGACGTCCGGCATGTATCTGTATGAAACGGGCCAAGGCGTCTTTCTGTCGATCATTGCGGGCCTCTTCATCGGCGGCTTCGTCGCCGCTCTGGGGGAATTCGCCTTTGACCGCATCCGGTACGTTCCTCTCAAACTCGCCATCGGCCTGATCTACGCGGTCCCCGCTGGGATCGCCGGGTTTCATGCGGCAAAGGGTCTTGCCGAATTCGGCAGCGCGGGCGCTGCGACCATCATCTTCCTGTCTTGGCTGGGCGCGCTGGTCGTGGGCGGGACCGCTTGGGCGCGGGTATCGGGCTGGTCCGAGGTCAACGCCATGTCCGACCCGCATCCGCACAAGTCTTTCGACGAACACTGAACGCCCTGTGAAGCTTGCGCAGCAGCATGCCGTCAGTGACTTCGTCAGCATGCCCAGCGACCGATTGAGGCAACAGCAGGTCTCGATCCTGGCCGCCACCGTAGCGTTGCGGTTGGGCAGGACCGGCTGAGCAAAGCCAGATCGCCGAAACCCAGATTGTGGCGCATGGCCCCGGTCTTGCATGCACTTGGATCGCCGGCAGACCGAACATCACGGCAGACAAACACAGACACGGCGAGAGGGGGCAATCCCGGAGTAGCGTGGCACGTCCGGGACATGCACCGTTTCCGCCTGCACGCTAGAACCTGTCTTTTGACGACGCATGCTGCCGGGATCTTGCGCGGTCCAAAGGTAGCCTGTCATCCCCTCTTCCATGGCATGACGCCACGCGTCCCTTGCGGGCCTCTCAGCGGCTGATCTGACCGGGATCGGCTGACGCCTCGACCGCCTTGGCCGCAACGGCCGGTCCGGACTTTCTTCCCCTGGCGCCCCCGAAAAGTATCGGGTCCGCCATTCCTCGCGGCACAAGAAAGACCGGCCTTGCCGTCCTCCGCTGGCGCTGCGGGCCACAGTGGCTGCGTCGGCGGATCGTCCCGGTCCTGACGATCGCCATCGAGGCCGCGAAGGGCGCGGGCTCGGACAAGCCAAAAGGAGATATGAAATGGCCACCATCGGAACCTTCAAGAAGACCGGCAGCGAATACGTCGGAGAGATCGTCACCCTCAGCGTTCAGGCGAAAGCCGTCCGCATCGTCCCCGAGGACAGCACCCCCAACGACAACGCCCCCTCCCACCGCGTCTTCGTCGGCCGTGCCGAGATCGGCGCCGCCTGGTCCAAGCGCTCGACCGAGGGCCGCGACTACCTGAGCCTCAAGCTCGACGACCCGAGCTTCACCCAGCCGATCTACGCCAACCTCTTCGACGACACGGTGATCGAAGGCGGCGAAGAGACCTTCAGCCTCATCTGGTCGCGCCCCAACACCCGCCGCAACGGCGACTGACAGCAGACCGCCCCGCCCAGGATCGCCGGGCGGGGTGACCTTTACTCATCTTGTACTGACCGCGAGCGACTCGCGGTTATACTTGACCGCAACGGGTCCGGCCCAAACCAGCCACTCCACCTCAGTCTATGATTCTGCAGTCGCAGCCCGCATTGCGGACTTTCGCTACAACGTAATGGTGCCGCCAGTGATCCGGCGAAGCCGACATTCAAAGCTTAGTCATCTTGAATTCCAGCGCCTGTTCAACTCCACCCACCTAGGATCCACTCGAAGTGATGGATCCGCAACAGCAATGCGCTCGATGGTTGCGTCTATCTCGTAGGGCCAAATGTTCGCGTCTTCGGGAAGGGCCAAGTGCAGGATTTCAAGTACGCGCTCTGGGTACTTGTCGACTATGTTCCCTTCACCACGCCGGATAGAAGGCAACATGATTTGATCGCGCTCGATCTTGCTGATCAAAGGCAATATCGCGTCTGAAATTGCGATGAAACTATCTTCATCGGAGAACGCAAGTTCGATCAGGCGCGCCGAATTGTGGGGGGTCCGGGCAGCTTTTTGAATGGGCCAGACCTGGCGTAGAAAACGTTCTCGGAGCGGCTTCCAATGCTCTCCACTCTCGCCGTCCTCTTTGCTCCACCGCTCAAGCTGCCACAATACGCGCGAGCGAAAACGATCCCCCGCGTCGAACAAAACCTTGCGGAACTCATCGTCAGAAACGCGCTCCGCGCCCGTCTTTGGATCTGGGCGCCCCCAGCTTGCCAGCACCAGTCCGGCTAGCTTGTCACGGTTGCTCCGCTCCTCGTAGGTCTGACCAGCAGCCTTCGCAAGCAAATGCGGCTTCAAGACTTGAAACAATTCAAAGTTTGGCAGGTTGCGCGCACCCCATAGATAGCCGGTCCACCAGGCTTCTAAGGTTTCAGCGTTGTTTGTTTTCAGGACAGAAAGAAGCTTCTCTTGCGTCCACCTGGAATCGACGTAGTGGAACCAGTTCAAGTGATAGCTAAAAAAGACCAGGGCGAAACGGCCATTGTCGCCGGGCAACGCCAAAGCGCGCTCAACCATTACACTCCATTCAGCGGGTAGTCCTTGGTTTTGCTCAAGGCTCTGGCGGCGCGGATCGTGATACAATGCTTGGGCAATTTTTCCCGCAGGCGAGTTTAGAGCTTCTGTCGCCCAATCAGGATCGCGATTTCCGCGAACAACACCAGAACCGCCCGCATCTGGATTGTCGCTCATGAAATCGAGCAGGCGCGTAGCCAACCGCTCAAAGATAGGCACACATGCTTCGGGGAGATTTTCAGAAGTTGAAAGAAACCATTCGGACACAGGGTATACGATATCCTTCAATTCGTCGTGTCCCGCCGAGATGACAAGTTCGGCTATAAAGTTCTTTAAGCGGCTATTGTCGTCTTTTCGGTTCTCCGAATGCAGAAAGCGCCGCCAAGCCCATTCCGGGTACCCGCCGCGCTTGGCTTCCAGCCGCAACGCAGAAAGCGCCATGATCGGATGTCTCGCGCACAAACCCGCGAATGGATCGTAGTCAACGAGTGCCAGCCCGGTTCTTCCGCCGATTTCCTTTGCTTTTGCCAGTACGTTGGATAGTGGCTCTGACAGAAGACCGCTATGCTCTGTTTCGGTACGAACCGATCCGCCACGGCTTTCCCACGAACGATCAGCGTTTTCGGCATGTTCCGGTGACCAATCGGGGGCCGCGTTTTGAAGCCGTCTAATTTCTTCGTCGTAATTGACGTTCAGGTTGCATCCCTTCGAACGCAGCCAATGAAGGCGTTCGGCAATGCTCCAAGCCTTCCGCTGCACGAATTCGTGCTCTGGTTCATTTTCCCAACGTTCCCGGCCCTCTAGGATACGCGCTTCGATCCGTTTTGTTACGGGAATTGGCAATGTTCCCCAACGCTCTTGCAAAGTAAGCAACAGGTCGCGTTGGTGTCGGATGTTCCAAAACGCATCCCGGCTAACCAATTCAAAGAACTGATTAAAAGCTTCGTTGGGAACAAGCGTTTCGAACCGGCTTGCCCATATCCGCAACCGGGCAAACACGTTGTCGTCGTCTGTGGGCCATGTCGAAGTTTCCCTTCGTGCTTGCTCAATATCCAGTTCCGCAAGCCGTTCGAACAGAGCGGCATAGGACAACACAGCACCAGTAAAACCTTCCTTGCGTGCGTAGTCGCTTATGTCTGGGTCGTCCGAAGGCATGATTGGCGGAATGTCCAGCCATCTGTAGTGTCCACGCTCAGTCTCCAGCTGAATTCCAATGTCCAGATTGCGCTTCAAGGCCGAAACCACATCGGGTAACCAATCATCCGGTATGTCGATTTCGGGGCTGTCTTCTGTGCAGGCCACATCCAGAAGGATCAAATCGCCAAGGCCCGTTTCTTCATCGGCCTGTGGTGCCACTGAAGAGCGGAAATAGTTGTGTCCTGCCGTCATACGTGGCCGCGAAAGCTTCTCGTACTTTCGAAACGTTATACTGTTCCAGTCCACGACTTTGGTTTCATTCGCAAAGCGGTACCAATCAAGGCGGTCTGCGTCTGCTCCGGATCGCCAGTGGTCGAAAAGATAGTGCCAAGCTTGGAGAATGTGCGGAGCACAATCGGCGTCGGCCCTTTCCAAGTTCCATCGAATCCGTTGCTGAATGCCGCCGTGCAGGCCGCTTTGCCGTGCGCCCCACCATACGGCAGCATTTTGATTGGCGACCTTTCCAACCCAAAGCCCAAGAATACCGATCCTATCTGGCAATTGCCCTGCGTAGAGGGACTGGCCACCGCGCATTGGCGTAATTTGTTCGTCCCGCAGTTCCAGTCGGTCTCGACGGTTGAGCGCAAACGCATCCCACGCAGTCGTTGGAGTTTCGCGTTTTGCATAGTGGTCGTCCGGGGGAATGGGCGCAGGCACAATGTCGCTTGCCAGCCCATACAGAGCGAACGGATTGGCTTCGTATCCGATTTCATCTTTTTTCGGCTTTGCATAACGAATTGCCGGATCAAAGACACATAGCCAAGTTGCGGGCGCAGGCGGATCACTTTCAAGGAATTTGCGCGCACCCTCCTTCGTAGAAACCAAGTGCGCGACTTGTTCGCGTTCGAAGGGCGAAAGGGTTTCGGGGCCGTACTGGGCCATCGCTATGGTCTTTTCCTGCCAACCTTCCGGGTCTTTGGCGCGCCGAGCCCACTCCTCAAGGGTATCCCACAAGTTTGCGTAGTCGTCCTTGGAGAACGGGATTGCGGTCACACCCTTGTGCTCCCAGCGGGACGTCGCATCGTCCGCGTCACCCGACTGAAAGGCGTAGACCTCATCCAACCGTCCGTTTGATTTGTTCAGGGCCTCCAACAGATATTGTACTGGAGGGTCGTCCGCGTTGTAGCCAACGAACACCACGGAATAGCGATCGATCACATCTTTGAAGAAGCGGGTTGCCCAACCTTCTGCAAGGTATGCACGCCCGAATTCAGCGCTCGACAAAACGAACCCATCGCCCTCAGCCCCATCGTAGTCACGCGTCGCACGGCCATGCAGATAGACGATCCCATGCAAGTCCCCCGGTCTTGCCGGGTCGGGTAGCCTTGGCGGCTGCCACGCCTCCAATCCTCGCCCGCAATCATCAAACAATCGGTCAAAGTTGGTCGTGACTAGCTTCGTTACACCATCCTTGGTCGTGGCAAGGTCCAGCAGAATTTCATGTGCCGACAGGTCCACACCCTTCTCAGGGTCGAAATCCTTCACCTTTTTGGGATCAAGCGCTTGCGCAACCGCGGATACAATGTCCCTTTCGAGGAAGTCGCGCTCAAGTAGGCCGAAAACGCGGTCGGCTGAAATCAAACCCGGAACGCCGGTCTGCTTTTCCACTCTATTAATTTCGGCGAGAACCTTCGCGGCAAGAGAGTCGTCTTCGACGCGCAATGCGTTCAGAACGTCTTTCGATAAGCCCCCGAAATCCGGCAGATTCGCTTTCGCCCGTGAAACACCCGCACCACAGAAAAATACGACTCGGCCTTCATCCAGGGCCAGAAGCAATTCATCTGGTATGTCCGGGCCATCTTCAATGAACTGCACTAGTCAACCCGCCCATTTCTCTTTCAGGTTGCCTATCAAAGCGTGCTTCGTTCTGCAATTGAGATCGGCTCTCCGTGAAAACAACAAAGCTGTCATGTCCGCTTTTCCATGGGCTGCTTTTCACTTTGTAAATGCAGCGAATGTCCGGATCCCGCCCTTCGAGGCCGAGCTCGCAGTACCAAGGTTCTATCTATTCCAGTATTTTGCAATGTCAGGCTCTTCACCATTCTCAAACGCGAACCTGTAAACATCCTCGAAGAAACGACGAGCGACGTCGCCATTCTTTGCAGTACAGCTTGTTGCAGCATGAAATTCAGCCAGTCCCAGCCTATGTTCGCTCAACAAGAACGCCATATCTGTTTTAGCTTTTTCTTGATCCAGAGTAGGCATTGAAGCCAAATCCTCTAACAACTGTTCGGGATCGTAAACATTTGCATTGAAGTACACGAGTAGAAAAGAAATATCACTATAATGAGGTTGATGCAAAGTCATGTTAGCTCCGATGTATCAAGGATTGGGGTACATGGAAATAAGACGGACATTTCTGCCTTCTTTTCTAAATACCGCTACAATTTTTGCATCAAAACCAAATACCGTAGGGTTGTCGTGCAGGTCATAAACCTTCAAACGTCTTTGAAAGTTATATCCAAACGCTTTTACAATAAAATTTCACCAACGTCGGGTTGCGGCTTGTTCGGATCAACAACAAAAAGTGCTAGTGACCTAAGAAATTCTCGTGCGGCAATTTCATCGCGAACATCGTCACCAATACGCTGACCTAACCATTCTGCAACCTTGTTCTCCGAACTGACTAGAGCATGTAACTCGTGTTCAACGTCTCGCCTGTCGCGATCTGTCCAACCGTTCATATATGCGTGGGCATCGGGCTCTTCTTGATCAGGCTCCAGAGTTTCTGGATGAAAGGCGCCCAAAAGAGTGCGTAGACGGGTAGATATAGGGAACGTGTCGCTGATCATGGCTCTGGATACATTGTTATAAGTTTGATGATACCATTTTCGCGCTTAAATCGCACGACTACTTTGGCATTTGCCGAGAAAACTGTACGAACGACAGTCGGTTGCCTCCCAGTCCGACCAGATGCACGAGTAAATCCTCTCACTCGGGCTTGGAAGTTAGGGCCGAAAATATCTGACATTGGGATTTCAACTTGTTGGCGATCAAGAGCAGAATTGCCCTTAAAGGACTTAAAGTCTGGGTGCTTCAGAGCTTTCTCGTATGCACGGACGTAATCGGCAGGAGTATGGAACTTAGTCGAGTGTTTACCGACACCTCGAATACGCCCCCTTCGGTCTCTTGGATGCATACGACCTGTCGCAGGATCTTTGCCTCGATACACTCGGTCAAAGAGAGCTTTGTCGGTAACATCACCTTCGTGCCTCTGCGGTCCATGTCCTTGTCTGGCTAGGTCATCAAGCTTTCCTCTATAGTATCGGGTCCGACGAAACAGCTTCTGAGTGCTATCCACAATCCCAGTTCTGATTTCGTTGATGCTCTGTCTCAGTTTTTTAGCTAGATCTCCGATCAAATTGACAATCGGCCTTAGCTCATCAAGAAATGAAAGTAGTCTTGATACGTGTTGTGAGCCTTTGATTAAGGATCGCAATTTCGACGCGATCCCTGCGCATCTTTGCGCTAATATGACTGATCCAGCTCCCGAGCTCAATGCTCCAATGAGTATTGTAATCACCCAGATCAAAACCTCTGGAATCACAAAGCCGACGCCTTCGCCAATTACCTTTGCCCAGTAATTTGGTGTCATAAGCATTATGCATCGCATTGCGGTATTCGCGATGAGACCCAAGACCGGTGTCCTTCGGATCATTTCGATCATGTCTCGAATCCAGTCAATACCATCGGCCATTGCATCCTTTAGCATCTTGCCAAAATCGCCGATTGCGCCGGGAATATCCTCTAAGCCTGTCAGGCTTTCCAACTCATTGACTACTCCATCGATATCGCCAATCAACAATGCGCGCATCAACGACGTGAGGTTTCCGAGGAAATCACCAACACTGGCAGAATTTTCACTAAACCACTCTGCAAGCGATTGGCCCGCGCGCATCCCTAATTTTTGAGCATGGATCATATATCCCAACGGGCCCAGCAAAAGTTCAGGGTTCGCTCTAGTGTACTGTTCGACCGCTGCTGCTGAACTCTTCAGTGCTCCCCAAGCTGATCCCCAAAAGTCCTTCTCTCCGTTCCACCAGTTAGCAATTCCTTTCCCAACTCCTTTATAATAGTCCGCTCCAGCGCCAAGTAGCCCATCACGTTCCCACTCATCGACATAAGGTTGGAATTTAGCGAGCATCGACTGCTCAAAGTTCCAAAGCTTGCCGACGATGTCTTGCTCGATGGCCCATGCATCATCTGCGGCAGACTTAATGTCTTGAGATGGATTAGTTGTTGCGGTTACCGCACCAGCCGAGAACGGAACTTCGCCATGCACAACCCCTCCAAGTTCCGAGCGCAAAGCACCGACACCAGAGGTCGCATCTTGCAGTCCGCGCGAGACAGGCGCTTCGGTGGTCAGTCCTTCAACAAGCGTCGCGCCGGACATATCGGTGAGCTTCACCTCTAAGTCGGTAATTGGAGTGTTCAGGGGGTCGTCATAGAAGAAGCGGACACCAACGGGGCGAGCGCAGATTTGACACTCCGACCCCATCTCGCCTGCATTTTTCATACCGCTATGCTCCGAGCGTGCAGTCACATCTCCCGGCTTCAGGCTCATGCTTGGGCCTCCCGTGTTCCAAGCTCGTCCATCCGGAGCTTGAGCGCTTTGAAGCGACTGACCTCTGGACCTTGAGATGCGCAAATGGACTGCAAGCGTCCATCCGGGTCTTTTTCGTCAAACTCAGGTCCGAAAAACAAAGCCCAAGCCGCTATCACGTGCAAATGCTCTTTGCGCTTGAAGCCGAAGTTCATAAATCTCGAGATTGCCGGACGCACATGGCGTTTGATCACCTCAGGGCTGTAAGCACTTAGTTCGGGTGCAAAGTCAGACTTCAAAGTGTGTGCCATCTCTTCGATGTGTCGATCTAGAGCGCTTAGCTTGAACGGTTCAAGTTCCCAGTCGGTGAGTGTAACAGGAGGCAATACGGCATTGCTTTCCAGCCGATCTGCGGCTGCACCATCAAATACACTGGCTTGCTTTCCAGCTTCCTCTTCAACCACAATAGTCCTCACAAGACCTTGTCCAAACCATTGCGCGGCCCGCAGCGGATCATGCTCAGTCGCCCGAAAATACACAGAAGCAATAGTGGCATCCCAAAACCGAAACAGAAACCAGCGCTCGTCGCGTTCGCGTTTGAGCTTCGTGAACTTGCGGAAGTGTCGCTTGAGCTGATCCAGAGTAGCCGAGGAAGTGAGAAGTATACCCGTCCCTTGCCCCCAGTGCTTGGCGAAGAAGTCGCGATGGAAGCGTGGGATCACGTCTCCGTTTAGGGTTAAGTCTACCAAGTAGGGCGCAACCTCTTTCTGTTCCTCCGCCGCATCACCGTTGAAAAGACAGGCAACTGGTACGTCCAGAACATCCAAATCAAACAACCCGACAACCGTAGTTCGAAGAGTAGGATCGACTAATAGGTATGTTCGCATTGGGTCTGCGTTGTCAGGGAAAAGCAGCGCTCGCAAAGTCGTTGGAAGCCAGTCGCCTGTGGTTGCTCGATCATCAATCACCTCGAAGACACTTGATGTCGATATCGGGGGGGCATTGCTGCGCGAATTGTTACCATCCAACGACCAAATATCTTCACTGTCGCCCTGCACTGTAAAACCTTTGAAAGAACTGCCGAGGATCGTGGCATCAATTGAATTTAGCAACTGCTTCAAAATACCGAACAGTCACGCCTAATGTATCGCCCATATTTCCACTAAGCTTGAGGCTGGGATTCCTTACTTGATCCAATCCCAGAAATCAGAAGCCTTCGATTCGATTGTGCATATTGGGCTTTCTATGCCGACTAACCGAACAAGGTTCTGAAGCCGCAAGAGTTCCAGCACATCCCTCAATCGGAATTTGCAATTGATGCTATGTGTGAGCGGCAAGATACTGTGAAGAGCAATGGCAAACGTATCGCTCAGATTACTTGCTCCGTCGGGTAGCAACAGGTAGTGGGTCGGAGGTTGCACACTAAAAAAATGTACTGCGAATGGCCGCTCTCCAGAGCGATCCCAGGTGCCTTCGCACTTGCAGCGAATGTCTGGTTCCCGCCGATTTCGTTGAAAAAGTCGTTCGGTTTTGTGCGTTGGGGATGGGCACGATACATATTTCGTTGAGCAGTCTGAGACGGCACCGCCTTTTTACCCTGCGGCAGGCACCATCGGCTTGAGCTTGGCCAATTTCCGAAGGTTCTGGGCGATCGCTGCGAGAGTAAATTCATCTTGGACGCCGCATGGGCCTCGTAATCGTAGCCGTCCCAGCCCAAGGATGCGTTTGAGATGGGCGAACAGCATCTCGACCTTCTTGCGCCGCTTCTGCGCTGTCGGGTTAAACTCTGACGCCGTGCATTGATGGGCAAATTCCCTGACTTCCTCAAACTGCTCACGAGTCACAGAACGCGCGTCCACTTTGGGACAACACTTCTCCTTGGCAGGGCAAACGCTGCAGACCATCTTGCTGGCTCGGTATTTGCGGCGTCCCGTTCGAGGCTGTTTGTTGCGCGGGTCTTTATGATATTGCCGCGTGCGTTTCAGCTCTGCACCTTCAGGGCAAAGATACCTGTCATTGTCTGCATCCCAAGTGAAATCGGATCGCGAGAAGGTGCCGTCACGGCGCGCAGATTTATCAAACACAGGGATGAAGGGGAGGATCTTTCGCTTGAGCGCAAGCCAAACCAAATTGTCTGCTGATCCATATGCGGTGTCCGCAGCGATCCAATCGGGCGTCACGCCAAAGCACTCTTGTGTACGGTCGATCATCTTACGCATTGCCCCGACCTCTGCGGTTTTGTTCGAGCGACTTGCGTCCACGTCCATGATAATCCCGTGATCGGTATCGATCAGATAATTGTCTGAGTAAGCAAAGAAAGCTGGTCCTTTTCTTGCGGCAGTCCATTGGCTCGCTGGATCGGCATGGGCCGTAAACTTTGGCTTGGCCGTCGTGGCAGCGCCAAAAGCCTCGTCATCCAGGGTGTCGAGATACTCGCGAACTGCACGCGGTGCATCATAGGGATCAATGTCTCGAGCCGCCCAATCATCGGGATTGCTGGAGTTCTGTTTCTGTACGTCAGCGCTGATCAAGCTGGCATCCACGGCAAAGCCCTGACCGCCGACAAGCCCTTCTTCCATGCAACGTGCCACGGTTGTCTCGAAGACATGGCGCAGCAGGTCACTCTCGCGAAAGCGGCCATGGCGGTTCTTGGAAAAAGTAGAGTGATCAGGGATACGGTCCGTTAGATCGAGACGGCAAAACCACCTGTACGCCAGGTTCAAATGAACCTCTTCGCACAGCCGGCGCTCCGAGCGGATGCCAAAACAATATCCCACCAACAGCATTCGGATAAGCAGCTCAGGGTCAATGGATGGGCGACCAGTATGGCTGTAGAAGTCCGCAAGGTAAGCCCGGATGCTGCCCAGATCGACGAACCGATCAATCGACCGCAGCAGATGATCTTGCGGGACATGATCTTCCAGCGAGAACTCGTAGAACAGCGCTGCCTGTGCTTCCTGCTTCGGTCCCAGCATCGCAACCCCTCCCACTCACTAACAGAATTGAATCAGCGATGCGCCTCGCAATCAAGGAAGAGTTTTTCAACGAAATCCGCCGTCCTCGAAGAGTTTGTTGGTCTTCAAGCCTTCGCCTATATGGCTAAGTCATACCTCGGAGCCCAGCATGACCGTCAAGACAACCATCAGCTTCACCGACCGCCACCATCGGTTCCTGACCGACAAGGTGGGCCAAGGTGACTTCGCCTCTCAAAGCGCGGCTGTGGCAGCGGCTCTGGAGCAGATGATGCGCGATGAAGAGGAACGCGAGCTGGCCCTTGGCGCGATGGCAGAAGAAATTCGGGCGCGGCTCGACAGGCCGCGTGCCGACTATGTCTCGGCGGAGAAAGCCTTTGCCGCCGCCCGGGCCCGCCTTCAGACCGCGCGCGAGGCGTGAGCCATCGCATCCGGTTCCATCCGGCGGTTGCGGAGGATCTAGACGCGATCATTCGCTGGCTGAACGATTATGTCGGCCCTCAATAGGCAGCGCGCAGGTTGGACGAGATCGAAGCAGCTATCGCTAGCCTTACCGAAATGTCCCAAAAGGGCAGCCGTCGGGATGGGATTGCGCCCAGGCTGCGCGGCATTCCTGCAGGCCGCAAGGCCGTGATCGCCTTCACTATCGACGATGATGCACGCGAGGTGCATATCCACGCCGTGACCTATGCCGGGGCCGACTGGATAAGGCACAGAAAAGCAAGCGGGAGAAAATGCACACCTCGGGCAGCCAACGAAACCAGTGCCACCAAGCAGCCCAGCGCCGTCGTCCAATCCAGCCGCCCAAATCAGATAGGGATTTCGTGATCTTGGAACCCTATTCGATTTCCGAGTGTTCTTCGATCAGGTTCGCTGGCGTCACATCCAGATGCGCTGCGACCCGCTGCAGGGTTTGCAGTGTGACGTTTTGTTGGCCGCGCTCCATCGCGCTGACATGGGCGCGGTCGACATCCATCGCCGCCGCCAACGCGGCCTGTGTCAGCCCGCGCAATTGGCGGTAGTGCTTGAGATTCCTTGCAAAAACAACGCGGATGTCCATCCGCGAGTAAAGAACCTATCGCGTATTTTGGTGCGACGTATTATAATACTCATCTACAGTTTGACTGACCGCAATCCGACCTTGCACATGCAATCTGATGTGCTGTTATGAGCCTTAACGCCCAACGGCGAGGGGAAATCATGTCTGCCACCGGCACCACGCCGATCGCTGATCTCGCACCACAAAGCGATGACCTGACCGATTACGACCACGCGCATATGACGCTGTATTTGCGTCTGTATGATGCCGCTGAAAGCGGTGCCAGCCTGCAGGAAGTCGGTGAGATTCTTTTCGGTATAGATGCCGCCAAAGAACCAGAGCGTGCCAAAAGGATGTATGACAGCCACCTCGCCCGCGCTCGTTGGATGACGGAGCACGGCTATCGCAAGCTGCTTGAGGGCGGTAACGGCTGAACTTCGCCTTATCCGTAAGACATCGGCGAACACCCGCGCAGGTTGCGCAGGGCAACCGTTCTTGCCGTCGTCTTGGCGCGTCACCAAGCTATACTAATTGTCCATCGAAACAGCTGACGCGGAGCTTCGCCATGACCAAAGATTGGCAAGACGAAGCGGCTTACAAGCATTTCGACAGTCTCGACCTGTCCGGGCTGGCCTGGGAATGCTTGCGCCGCAATTCCGACTATCGCGCCTATTACCCGCAAATGCGGGATGGATTGAAATCACCGGCCGCATGGGGGTTGCGATTTCCCGGTTGATCCGGACATCGACGCACCCAAAGCACCCGTGTTCTGGACGCCTTCGATCGCCCCGGCAGCGGTCGGGTATGCTGTGCCGGTCCCCGGCGGCGACACCGCCGCGCCGCACATCGATGCAGATGATCTGACCGTCATCGGAACGCAGGACGGCTTGATGTATGTGCGCCTCGCAACAGGCGCGTTGCTCGTTCTGGATGCCAAGAACCTGCACCGGCCCCTCGGCATCCTGGTGCCGCTGGACGACCATTGGACGGCACGCATCAACTCGCTCGAGTCGCTCCGCGTGCAATTGCTTCATCACAAAAGATCCCCTCCGCCGCTGACGTCGCAGCAGCGACGGCGCATCCAGCTTGCATTGCGCACGCTCGACGCGCGCCGGGATCGTGCCAGCTATCAGACAATCGCGGGGCATTTGTTCGGCGCAGAAGCTGTGTCCCGCGAGCATTGGAAGACCAGCTCCCTCAAGGCCCAGATCACCCGACTGTCGGCCCATGGCACGCATCTGACCACCAAAGGCTATCGCTTTCTCCTTCTCGGCAAAGGACCCACGGGGCGCTCCAAGCCGCGCAAGTGATCACCGCGCGATCTCCGAAAATCGAACCCTCATCAGTCCCGGATCCTGTTGGCCTTTGGGGGTGACGTTCTCGCGCCGCGATCTTCGTCATCCCTTCCCATGGCCCGTCTGCGTTTTGATGACCTCCGACAGCCCGCGACGCGCCGTCGCGAGGCCTAGCCACCGGAGATGCTCAAATGCCCGACCCAAATGAAGGACTACCGCCCCGCTACCTCAGAACCCCGGAAGCCGCCCGATTTCTCGGCCTGTCTGGCCGTACGCTGGAGAAACACCGCACCTACGGGACCGGCCCGCGCTATTCGAAAATCGGCGGACGTGTCGTCTACGCGGTCGACGATCTGCAAGCCTGGGTCACGAGGGGCGAGAAGACCTCCACCTCGGACGAGACCGAAGATCGCGTTCTGCCTGCCAAACGCCATGCAGCCGTTTCGCCGGCCTATCTGCGGCGGGGGCGCTGAGCCGATGCAGACACGTGTCCACCTCACCTGGATCGAAGGGCGCATCGAGCGCTGGATCCGCTTCGGTCGGATGGCCGGGGAAACCATCCTGACGCGCACGGAAAAGCGCGTGGCCTTCGCCCCCGGCGCAATCTTCGCGCTCGTCCGCTGGTCGTCGAACGACCACGGCACTGTTGAAAGCCGGATCGACATTCTGCGCGCCGTCGATGCAGGCGAGCCCTGCTCGACGGTGCCCTGTGTCACGCCAGGCGGAGAGCTTTTGCTGCGCCTCTCCGGCTGGCCCAAAGTCGAGGCGGCGCTTCGGTCCGTCGATATCGTGGAAAGCTATGGCATCGCGCCGGAAGATGTCTGCCCCGATCATTGGCGGCACGTCCACAACCGCCTGACCGCGGCAATGGAGCCCCGTCCCTACACCCCTGCCCGGCATGCGGCATGGCTCAAACGACGCATGGTGACGACATGAGCGCGGCGGCCCCTCCCCTCCTCGCGGTCGGTTTGTCCCTCGGTCTGCTCGCAGCCGCACAGATCGACCGCGCACCGCGTCTTATCTGGAACGCCTCAGCAAGCGTGCCGGTCGGACTTTACGTTGTTCGAGCGTCAAACCCGCCATCGCTGGGCGATCTTGTTGCCGTGCGCCTGCCGGAAGACCTGTCATCCTGGGTGGTTGAGCGCGGTTATGTCGGTGCGGATACCTTGCTGTTGAAACGCATCGCGGCCGTCTCCGGCATGAACGTCTGTCGCGATTGTCTCGATATCACCCTCGACGGTACCGTTTTTGCCGAGGCAGCATCGGCTGACCAACAGGGCCGCCCGCTTCCCCGTTGGACGGGATGTGTCACGCTCGGCTCGGACGAGGTTTTCCTGCTCCTTGCTGGTGTCGCAAACAGCCTCGATGGACGCTATTTCGGGCCTTTGTCAGCGGACACGATCCTCGGGCGTGCCATCCCTCTTTGGACATTTGGAGGGGCGGCAGATGCGTAGTCTTGAACGCGGTCACTGCCGTCAGCACGCGGGCGTCACGACCGCGCTTGTACTGATCCTCTGCACGCCGATCACCATGGCACCGTCCGCCGTGATCGCTCAGGACCGCAGTGTTCCAGCATCTGAGCAGCAAACCATCGACATCCATATCTCAGAAGCCGCGCGCTGGTTCGGCATCCCGCAGCCCTGGATCCGTGCCGTTATGGAGGTCGAGAGTGCGGGCAATCCGCGCGCGGTGAGCCACGCGGGCGCCATGGGGCTTATGCAGATCATGCCCGGCACCTGGACCGAATTGCGCGCAGCCCACCGGCTTGGCGATGACCCCTTCGATCCACGCGATAACATCCTGGCCGGTACCGCCTATCTACGGCAGATGTACGACCGGTTCGGGTCGCCCGGTTTTCTCGCGGCCTACAACGCTGGTCCTGCACGGTACCAGAACCACCTTGATACCGGACGCGCCCTGCCGCTTGAAACTCGCAATTACCTCACCATCCTCGCGCCACTCATCGCCGATGGGACCGACGTCGCGCGGGCAGTCAGCCGCCCGCACAGGACGGAGGACTGGCGCGACGCCTCGCTGTTCGTGGCAACGGCTGAGGCGGGTCAAACCCCGGGTGATGACACCCAACGGATTGCGTCTGACGCATCTCAATACGGCATCTTCGTGCCTCTCAGCCGGGGGCGAACGCCATGATCCGCGGAATCGCACCATGGAGAAGTCCGGAATGCCCGGGCGCAGGAATGTGCCGGAGAGGGTCGACGCGCAGGGTCTCAACAGAAAGAGCGCGAGATAAAAGAGGTGCCGCAAGCGGACCTCAAGCTGTTGTTTCTCTGCGAGGATTTGCGCGGCACATCCAAGCTGCATGCCGCAGGACTTCATTTAAATTACTGATTTTGCGATATTCTTTGTGCGGCAGCATGTTCTGCGAGCGAGTGCGGCCATGACCCGGCGCGACGACGACCTTCGTATCCGGCCCGGACGTATCCGCGACGGCGGCAGAACCTCAAAGCAACCGACACGTTTCGTCAACGAGGTCATGCGAGCTGCGCGGAAATCCGGACATACCGGCTATCGTATCGGCGCGGGCAGCACGCGCTCCGGCAACGCCGCTTTCGGGCGTGGACGGTTTGCCCGAACCGCCAAAGGTCTGACCCGCACGTCCCGGCGCGTCGTCGTGAAGGCTCGCATCGTACGGCACCAGGGCAAGCGCTTTCGCTCCGCGCCCATGGCCAAACATCTCGGCTACCTGCAGCGCGACGGCGTCGGGCAGGACGGGCGCGACGCAGACTTGTTTGGGCCTGAAAGCAATGATCTCGACCGGGGCGGCTTTGCGGCGCGCTGCGAAGACGACCGGCATCATTTCCGGTTCATCATCTCGCCGGAAGACGCGGGCGATCTCGAGGATCTGCACGCCTTCACCCGGGATCTGATGGCCCGAGCCGAACGGGATCTCGGCACAACACTCGACTGGGTCGCCGTCGATCACTGGAACACCGACAATCCGCATATCCACATTTTGGTGCGTGGAAAGGCCGACGATGGCCGCGATCTCGTCATCTCGCGTGACTACATCAGCCGGGGGCTTCGAGCGCGCGCAGAAGACCTCGTACAACTGGAACTGGGCCCCCGCAGCGCGCGGGAGATTTCCCAAGCGCTCGAAACGCAGGTCACAGCGGAACGCTGGACTGATCTGGACCGGGGCCTACGATCCCTGGCGGACGATCATGCCGGCATCGCCGACCTGCGGCGCGGCACGCCGGAGCCCCGCGATCCGGCGCTGCGCCGCTTGATGATCGGGCGTGCCCAGACACTGGAGAGGCTCGGGCTGGCCGAACAAATCGCCCCTGCCGTCTGGGAGTTGAAACCGAATGCTGAAGACACTCTACGAGAGCTTGGGATGCGCGGCGACATCATCAAACGGATGCACCGCGCCATGGGCGCCGAGCGCCACCGCGCGGCGGTGGATTTCGCCATCGAAGGCACGCCCACCGCGCCAATCCTCGGGCGGCTCGTGGAACGCGGCTTTCATGACGACCACGCCGGCACCGGCTACGCGATCATCGACGGCGTTGACGGTCGCGTACATCACCTACGCTTCCAGGATCTCGATGCGACCGGCGACACACCGCAAGGTGGCATTGTCGAAACCCGGCTTTGGACAGGAAAGACCGACCGAGAACCACAACTGTCGCTTGTCGGTCGTTCCGATCTATCGCTGGCCGCCCAGATCGAGGCGGATGGCGCCACCTGGCTCGACCGCCTGCATCTTGCCCGGGACCGCGCGCCGCTGAGTGGTGCCGGATTTGGCGCAGAGGTTCGCCAAGCATTGGAGCGGCGCGCGGATCACCTAGTCGCCGAAGGCCTCGCCCGACGGCAAGGTCAACGGGTCACCTTTGCCCGCGATCTGCTGGCCACCCTGCGCAACCGCGAACTGGACGCCATCGCTCAAGACCTCAGCACACAAACCGGCCTCCCCCGTTACAAGCCGACCGAGGGCGAGCCCATCGCAGGGACGTTTCGCCAACGCCTCGATCTCGCATCGGGCCGCTTCGCCATGATCGACGATGGTCTCGGCTTCTCGCTCGTCCCCTGGACCCCGCAACTCGAACGCCATCTCGGCCAGACCGTCACAGGCACGATGACGCCCGGCGGCGGGATCGACTGGAGCCTCGGGCGCAAGCGCGGGCTGAGCCTCTGAGCAGAAAGGACATCACCATGAGCCGTCAGGACACGTCATCGGCCACCAAGATCCTCTGGGGCCAGATCATCATCGTCAGCATCGTGGCGCTGCTCTTCGTCTGGGCGGCGACACAATGGGTCGCGTTTCGTCTGGGGTTCCAACCCCAGCTTGGCGCACCTCTCACCGCCCTGTTCGGCCTGCCGATCTATCGCCCGTGGCAGGTCTTCACCTGGTGGTACTGGTACGACGCCTACGCGCCCCGCGTCTTCATGGAAGGAGCCGCGATCGCCGGCGCAGGCGGGATCGCCTCCATTGCCGTTGCGATCTTGCTATCGGTCCTGCGGGCGCGCGAGGCGAGCGATGTGACAACCTATGGCTCGGCCAGATGGGCAGGCCTCAAGGATATCATCGCCGCCAGGCTGTTCGCGGAAGACGGGGTCGTACTGGGCCGTCTCGACAAGCGCTACCTCCGGCATGACGGCCCGGAACACGTGCTGTGCTTCGCCCCCACCCGTTCCGGCAAGGGCGTCGGCCTGGTGATCCCAAGCCTGCTGACCTGGCCCGGCTCCGCGATTGTCCACGACATCAAGGGCGAGAACTGGCAGCTGACGTCCGGATGGCGGGCGCGGTTCGGGCGCGTCCTGCTCTTCGATCCGACCAACGGGGCCAGCGCCGCCTACAATCCGCTGCTCGAGGTCCGCCGCGGCGAGCGCGAGGTGCGGGACGTGCAAAACATCGCGGATATCCTCGTCGATCCCGAAGGCCAGCTCGAGCGGCGGAACCATTGGGAGAAGACCAGCCATTCCCTTCTGGTCGGCGCGATCCTGCATGTTCTCTATGCCGAGAAGGACAAGACACTGGCAGGCGTCGCCGCCTTCCTGTCTGATCCGCGACGTCCCATCGCCGCCACGCTGACTGCGATGATGCGCACGCCCCATCTCGGTGATCGCCCGCATCCTGTTGTCGCTCAGGCCGCGCGCGAGCTGCTGAACAAATCCGAGAACGAACGCTCCGGTGTTCTCTCCACGGCCATGTCCTTCCTCAGTCTCTACCGCGACCCCGTGATCGCCGCCGTGACCCGACGCTGCGACTGGCGGATCGATGATCTCGTCTCGGATGATCGGCCGCTCACCCTCTACCTCGTGGTACCCCCATCGGACATTTCCCGCACGAAACCGCTGGTCCGGCTGATCCTGAACCAGATCGGCCGCCGTCTGACCGAAGACCTGCACAACACCAACTGCAAGCACCGCCTTCTGTTCATGCTCGACGAGTTCCCCGCCCTCGGGCGCCTCGACTTCTTTGAAAGCCAACTGGCCTTCATGGCGGGCTACGGTCTCAAGGCGTTTCTGATCGCCCAGTCGCTGAACCAGATCGAGAAGGCCTATGGCCAGAACAACGCCATCCTGGACAACTGCCATGTCCGCGTCGCATTCGCGACCAATGACGAGCGCACGGCGAAGCGCCTGTCCGACGCCCTCGGCACCACAACCGAACTGCGCGCGATGAAGAACTATGCCGGGCACCGTCTGTCGCCCTGGCTCGGACATCTGATGGTCTCGCGCCAAGAAACCGCCCGCGCCTTGCTGACCCCCGGCGAGATCATGCAACTGCCGCCCGACGACGAAATCATCCTCGTGTCGGGCGCGGCCCCGATCCGGGCGCAGAAAGTGCGGTACTTTCGCGACGCGCAATTGCTGGCGAGAATCCAAAAGCCGCCTATCGTCGAAGCATCTGCAGCAATAAGCACAGCGGGAACCGATGATTGGAGCAGTCTTCAGCCGGTCGCACGGCCTCAGGAAACTGCCACGAACAAGCCCGCTGACGATGCAGATGGCGGCATCCGACGAGAGCCTGAAATCCCAGAACATGAAGATGTGGCGCCTGAGATGCCGTTCCCGCGCGAGGAATTCGCCGCCCTCGAAGACGAACCTGACGACGAGGCCCAACGCGCCCGCGCCATGCAGACCCGGTTCCGCACCGTGGCGCGTCAAGCGGCCCTCGATCCGGATGATGGCATCGATCTGTGAGGTGACGACATGAAGAAAGCCAAGATCACCGCCTATGTCGACGCAGCCCTCTTCGATGAAATCGACGCACTGGCAGCACGGCGGCGCGTCCCCAAAACCCAAGTAGTCGAGGCGGCCCTGGCGTCGTTCCTCTCCCCCGACAGCGCCGAACAGAGCGAGGCCGCGATCGTCCGGAGGCTCGACCGCCTGACAAGGTCGCTCGAGCGGCTGGAACGCGACCAGGAAATCACAACCGAGGCGTTGGCGCTGTTCGTCCGCTTCTGGCTCACGACGACACCCCCTTTGCCGGATGACACCTATTCAGCGGCCAAGGCGAAGGGAAAGGAGCGGTATGGAGGCTTCGTCGAGACGCTGGCGCGGCGGTTGGGCAAAGGCACCACACTGATGAAGGAACTTTCGCGAGACCTGCGTGGCTCGGTGGATGAACATTCCTCCTGATTTAATGTTTCAGGAGCGCTATCGGTAGCTGAACTGCTGAAGCATACTCGGATCGAGATCACCCTACGCGATGCCGTTCAGATCGATTTGCCGCTGCGAGCCGGGGTGAAGGTTGTGGGCGAGATGCTGAAGCCACGGCTGAAAGTCGTGGGTGGTCGCGAGGATGCAGGCTCACTGTCCACCATCGACTTCTGACAGTTAATCCCGTCAACCTGAAGTTTCATCCCGATATGCGCCTGTGCGGCGTTGATTGCGGCCGTTAACCGTTGCCGAACACCTGACTTCCCGTCTAAGGTCTGCAAACTAAAGATTTATTCGATTTGCTGCTCTTGTGGCGTTTCGCGCAGTCGGGAAACATCTCAATGGACAAACGATCACTCAGTGAGCGTGATATTTGCACGAAGTACATAACACCGGCACTTCGCCGAGCGGGCTGGGATGAATTAAACCAAATCCGGGAAGAGGTCAGCTTTACCAAGGGTCGAATAATTGTTCGAGGAAAGTTGGTGAGCCGCGGAAAGGGAAAACGGGCTGATTACATCCTTTCCGTTAAACCGAATATTCCGATCGCGATAATTGAAGCGAAAGAAAATACCCAAGCTATTAGCGCTGGGCTGCAACAGGGTTTGGAATACGCAGAAACGCTGGGGATTCCGTTTGTTTTTTCTTCGAATGGCGACGGCTTTATCCTTCATGACCGAACTGGCATGAGCCCCACTCCTGAGGTCACGCTATCGCTGGACCAGTTTCCATCGCCTGCGGAGCTCTGGGCACGATATTGCCAGTGGAAAGGCTTGTCTGACGATGCTTCTACCGTAGCCCTGCAGGATTATTTTGACGACGGCAGCGGCAAGACTCCGCGCTATTACCAGGTAAACGCTGTAAACTCTGCTATTGAGGCGATCGCAAAAGGACAGGATCGCGTTCTGTTGGTAATGGCCACCGGGACCGGCAAGACTTACACGGCCTTTCAGATCATCTGGCGGCTTTGGAAGGCGGGCCAGAAAAAGCGCATCCTGTTTTTGGCTGATCGCAACGTGCTGATCGACCAAACGATGGTGAACGACTTCCGCCCATTCGCGGGCACTATGGCCAAACTGTCGACGCAAGCCAAAACAATTGAACGCGCGGATGGCACGTCAACTGATTTGACGCTAGCTTTGGACAAGCGTCGCCGGATCGATACCTCATACGAAATCTACCTCGGCCTATACCAGGCGATTACGGGTCCAGATGAAAGCCAAAAGCTCTATAAAGAGTTTTCGCGGGATTTCTTCGATCTGATCGTGATCGACGAGTGCCACCGGGGCAGTGCCGCTGACGATTCCGCCTGGCGGGAAATCCTCGACCACTTCACTTCAGCGACCCAGATCGGTTTGACCGCCACGCCGAAGGAGACTGAGTATGCCTCCAACATCGATTATTTTGGCGCGCCCGTTTACAGCTATTCGCTGAAACAGGGCATCCGCGACGGCTTCCTGGCCCCCTATAAGGTGATCAAAGTTCACATCGACCGCGACGTGCAGGGCTATCGACCCGTGCAGGGGCAACTCGACAGAGACGGCGAAGAGGTCGAGGACCGCATCTACAACATCAAGGATTTCGACCGAACGCTGGTTTTGGACGATCGCACCAAGCTGGTCGCGCAGAAGGTTTCGGAGTTTCTAAAGCAGAGCGGCGATCGGATGGCCAAGACGATCGTCTTTTGTGTGGATCAGGAGCACGCGGCGCGAATGCGGCAGGCGCTCATCAATGAAAACGCCGATCTGGTAGCACAAAACCATCGCTACGTCATGCGTATCACCGGCAACGACAAAGAGGGCCTCGACCAACTTGGTAACTTTATCGACCCAGAAGCGCCCTATCCGGTGATCGTGACAACTTCACGGCTTCTCTCGACCGGTGTCGATGCGCAAACCTGTCGTCTGATCGTCCTCGATCGTGAAGTTGGGTCAATGACCGAGTTCAAGCAGATCGTTGGTCGCGGCACCCGTGTGCATGAGGACACCCAAAAGCTGTTCTTCACAGTCATGGATTTCCGAGGCTCAACGAGCCATTTCGCTGACCCGGAATTCGATGGGGAGCCGGTTCAAATTTACCAACCCGGCCCTGATGACCCGATAACACCACCAGATGATGCCCCGCAGACGGACGATGAAGGCGCTCCCTTGTCACCGGAACCGGATGATGATGAAACCGTGCTGATTGACCCAATCGATCCACTCGACCCGCTTGGTGGCAACACTGGCGGCGGCCCGATCCGCAAGGTTTACGTCGATGGGGTCGGCGCGGTCATCGTGGCTGAACGCGTTGAATACCTCGACGAGAACGGCAAGCTGGTCACAGAGTCTTTGCGCGATTACACTCGCAAGGCCCTGAAACGGCAGTTTGCCAGCCTTGATGATTTCCTCAAGCGCTGGAATGGTGAAGGTCGCAAGCAAGCCGTGTTCGAGGAATTGGCAGCCGAAGGCCTGCCGCTCGGTGTCATCGCTGCGGAACTTGGCAAGGATCTCGACCCATTCGACCTGATCTGCCACATCGCCTTTGACGCAAAACCCCTGACGCGGCGTGAGCGGGCCGAAAGCGTCAAAAAACGCGATGTATTCACTAAATACGGCCCCCAGGCAAAGGCCGTTCTCGAAGCCCTGCTGGAAAAATATGCCGATGAGGGCGTCATGAACCTCGACGATCTTGGCGTCCTGAAGATTGCGCCATTCAGTGGCATGGGAAGTGTGGTTGAACTCGTTCGCGCTTTCGGTGGAAAACCCGGGTTCGAACAGGCCGTTCACGACCTGCAATCTGCCATTTACGAAGAAAGCGCATAACCAATGTCCGTCCGTACCCTCGTCAAATCTATCCAAGACATCATGCGCAAAGACACCGGTGTAGATGGCGATGCTCAGCGCATAAGCCAGCTCTGTTGGATGTTCTTCCTCAAGATCATCGATGATCAGGATCAGGAATTTGAACTGACCAAGGAGAACTACACTTCGCCCATTCCGACGAACCTGCAATGGCGGGCCTGGGCGGCGGACCCGGAAGGGATCACTGGCGACACGCTGCTGGATTTCGTGAACAACACCCTGTTCCCCGAACTCAAATCCCTGCCCACCAATGCAGGCCCCCGCGCCAAGGTCGTCCGCGATGTGTTCGAGGACGCCTACAACTACATGAAATCCGGCCAGCTGATGCGGCAGATGATCAACAAGATCAACGAGGTCGACTTCAACAACCTCACCGAACGCCAGCACTTCGGCGACATCTACGAGCAAATCCTGAACGACCTGCAAAACGCGGGCAACGCGGGCGAATACTACACCCCGCGCGCCGTCACCGCCTTTATGGTGCAGCAGATCGATCCGCATCCTGGCGAGATCATGTTTGATCCGGCCTGCGGCACCGGTGGCTTCCTGACCTGCGCCATGCGCCACATGCGCGAGCATTACGTCAAACGCCCCGAGCATGAGGCGCTTATGCAAAACGCCCTGCGCGCCGTGGAAAAGAAACCGCTGCCCCACATGCTCTGCGTCACCAACATGCTGCTGAACGGGGTCGAAGAACCCGACTTCGTCCGCCACGACAACACCCTCGCGCGGCCGCTGGTCAGCTGGACCCGCGATGAGCGTGTGGACATCGTCCTGACCAACCCGCCCTTCGGTGGCAAGGAAGAGGACGGGATCGAATCCAACTTCCCGACCTTCAAGACCCGCGAAACCGCTGATCTGTTCCTCGCCCTGATCATCCGCTTGCTCAAACCCGGTGGCCGCGCCGCCGTGGTGCTGCCCGACGGCTCGCTGTTCGGCGAGGGCATCAAGACCCGGCTCAAGGAACACCTGATGGAGGAATGCAACCTGCACACCATCGTGCGGCTGCCCAACTCGGTCTTCAAACCCTATGCTTCCATCGGCACCAACCTTCTGTTCTTTGAAAAGGGCACGCCGACGCAGGACATCTGGTATTGGGAACACAAGGTGCCCGAGACGCAAAAAGCCTATTCCATGACCAAGCCGATCCGGCTGGATCATCTGGACGACTGCGCCGCATGGTGGGGCGGGGCCGCGCGCGAGGGGCGCGTTGAAGGCCCGCAGGCGTGGAAGGTCACGGCGGAAGAGATCAAGGCGCGCGGCTATAACCTTGACGTCAAGAACCCCCATACGGTGGCCGAGGATCATGGCGACCCCGAAACCCTGCTGGCCGATCTGACAGCGGCAGAGGCCGAGACAGCTGCCCTGCGCGATCAGTTGAAAGCCATCCTGACCGAGGCGCTGGCGCGATGAAGGACGCCACATTTTCCGCGGCCCGCCTGCTTAAGCTTTACGACCGCATTTCAGACACTGAAGGCGCAATCTCCAAGCTGCGCCACTTTTTGCTGGATTTGGCTGTGCGCGGGAAGTTGGTGGAGCAGGATATTTCCGAGGCCCCGCAGTCAGTTGGAGTTGCTCCACTAATTGACGAAGCGCCATATCGACTTCCATCCAATTGGCGTTGGATGGCAATCGGTGACCAACTCGAACTCCTAAACGGCATGGCCTTCAAGCCGACCGATTGGATTTCCGAAGGGCTTCGGATTGTTCGAATTCAAAACCTGAACAAGCCGGACGCACCATTTAACCATTGCGCACCCGAATTGGCACGAGATCGATCATTGATCGACGATGGTAGCTTTCTGATTAGTTGGTCTGGAACCCCTGGCACGTCTTTCGGGGCATTCATCTGGGATCGAGGCCCCGCAGTTCTTAACCAACATATCTTCCGTTGTGATTTCAAGACGGATGCCTACCGCCCTGATTTTCTGAAGTTGGCAATCAACGGTCGGCTCGATGAAATGATCGAGAAGGCACATGGCGGGGTCGGCCTTCGCCACATCACAAAAGGCAAACTGCAAGCCATGCTAATTGCTGTCCCCCCACTCGCCGAGCAGCACCGGATCGTGGCCAAGGTCGATGAACTTATGGCGCTGTGTGATCAGTTGGAACAGGCCCGCGCGGGGCGCGAGGCGGTGCGGGATCGGCTGACCACCGCCACCCTCGCCCGCCTGACCGCCCCCGAGACGGACGAGAAAACATTGCCAGCAGAAGTGGGAACCGCCCTCTCGTCCGGCAATGCGACCAACTCATCAGCCTTCCAATCCCACGCCCGCTTTGCCTTGCAATCCCTCCCCACCCTCACCACCCGCCCCGACCAAATCAAAACCCTCCGCCAAACCATCCTGAACCTCGCCGTGCGCGGGAAGTTGGTGGCGCAGGACGCGGCGGACGAACCAGCCTCAGCGTTGTTGAAACGGATTGAGGCCGGGTCAGACAGGACCGCTAAGAGGGGAGCGCGCCGATCCAACGAAGAAGACAACAGCGACTTTCCATTCGATTGTCCGAAAGGCTGGGTTTGGACTGTGGTACAGCAAATCCTCGATCCGGAGCGTGAGATTTCGTATGGCGTCATCAAGCTGGGAGCCGAACCGAAGTCCGGTGGTGTTCCAACGCTTCGATGCAGTGATGTTCGACCAGGTTTCATTGATTTATCCGGCGTCCGAAAAGTCAATGAGACGATTGAATCTGAATATGCGCGAACGCGCCTCAATGGCGGTGAAATCCTAATAAATATTCGAGGAACCCTTGGCGGGGTGGCATTGGTTTCCGAAAAGCTTAAGGGGTTCAATGTTGCACGAGAAGTCGCGGTTGTCCCCATTGCCAAAGAAATCGTCCCACAATTTGTAGTTTACCTAATGCTGTCACCATACTTTTGGGACCACATCCAAAGTAACCTTCGCGGGATCGCCTACAAAGGCTTGAATTTGGGAATTCTAAGAAGCCTGCCAATCCCCCTCCCACCCCTCGCCGAACAACACCGCATTGTGGACAAGGTCGATGCCCTGATGGCCCTCTGCGATCAGCTGGAGGCCAGCCTCACCACCACCGCCAAAACCCGCAGCAAACTCCTCAATGCCCTCCTGCACGAGGCACTTGAGCCTGCTGCCGAAACAGCCAACGCATGACCAAAATCCGCGCGGTCCATCAATTCTTCCCGGTCGGTCAGGGTCTGTTTGCTACGGGCTCGGTCGAGTTCTGGCCACCTCAGCCAAGACGGCGACGAAATATCAGTATCCCCGGCCAGTCTATTCCGGCACCGGACGGGCCATACCGTTGGGTTTATGACTGTGGCACTAGTTCGCCTCAGCGGCTGGTCACTAACGCGATCGCTGAACTGAAACGCGATTGCCAAGGTGAGAAAATCGATCTCCTGACCCTGTCGCATTTCCACAATGACCACATCAATGGTGTGGTTGAACTGCTGAACGAGATCGGTGCCAAGACAGTAATGCTGCCGTGGGCACACTTGTGGCACCGCCTGCTGATCGGCTTTGAACAAGGGTTGAGAGCAGAAGACCCTGAGATGTTGTTCTATGTCGACCCAGTGCAATATTTCATCCAAGAAGCGGGTGACGGTTTTGAACAGGTCCTGTTCGTCTTGCCCTCCAACGATGATCGGCCGCCATTCTCGACCGAACCGACCGCAGCCCCCGAACCGCCCGAAGACTTAGACGACCCCGACAAGCCGTCCGGGCCGGGCGAACCCGTTTCATATGGCGATTTAGAAGGGGCATACGGTGACTTGGACCATCGCATTCGGATGCTTCGTTCTGGCAAGGCAATTGTCATCCATGGGGTTTGGGAAATTCTGCCCTACAATGATCCCGCTACAAAACCTGATGACCCATTCGGGTTTGCGTCAAAAGTGGAGTCGCATCGAGGATCGCTGCTGAACGGCAACGAAGACGAACGGCAAAGCGCTCTTGATGACCTGCGGACGCTCTATGAAACGACTTTCGGTCGTGGGGCGGCCATGAACAATGTCAGTCTAATGCTTTATGGCGGTGCAGTTGGCCCTTGGACGGGGCAGAGGATCTGCAATTGCGAATGCTTGTATCACCGACTTATCGGCGCTTGCGGCTGTTGGAAGGAACATGAAACGAGAGGTGCGATCCTGTTAACCGGCGATGGCAACCTGAAAAGTGCCGCGAAGTGGGACAGTTTGGAGAGTTATCTCGATGCGCGCCGGGCAAGACGAACGAGCGTGTTTCAAGTCGCGCATCATGGCGCCCGAGCAAATTGGCATGACGGGCTTGCCGCGCTGATTGCGCCCACAACAAGCGTCTTTAGCTCTGATCCGCGCCATAGCTACGGCCACCCGCATGCTGAGGTGTTGCGCGATTTCTGGCCGTTCCGCCCCGTGCAAGTGGATCAGCATTCGGGTTTCCGGATGCAAGTGGTGCTGGAGCGTTGAAATGAGAGATGCATTTAGCAGGGAGTGTCCTGAACTCTGTGTATCTGGGCCGGCCGATGCGGGTTTCAGATACGGTCAGATGGTGAAGCAATCGTCGACCATTATTGCGAATTGGCTGCGTTTCGTCTTTTCACTGCCTTTACGCGCCACACCCCTACTACGCCTTCACAGCTGTTGCCCGTAGACCAATAGCGGTCTTCTTAATCGGTCTCGTGATCCATCGCGAGGCCAATCATGACCGTTACCCCTTTCAAAACCGAGACGTCTTCCCGCGGCGCACGCATGCTGCGCACCGCCCTTGGGCCTGGCATCGCCGCCTGGCTCGAGGATGTCGGCGTCATCGAGGTGATGCTGAACCCTGACGGGCGGCTCTGGGTTGACCGGCTGGCCGATGGGCTGAACGACACAGGCGCAGTTCTGTCCCATGCTGATGGCGAACGCATCATCCGGCTTGTCGCGCATCATGTCGGCGCGGAAGTCCATCCCGCGGCCCCGCGTGTCTCCGCAGAATTACCGGGAAGCGGTGAACGCTTCGAGGGCCTGCTGCCGCCAGTGGTTTCTGCTCCCACATTCGCCATTCGCAAGCCCGCCGTCGCGGTGTTCACCCTTGAGGAGTATGTCTCCGGCGGCATTTTCCCCCCGGACGCCGCAGATCACCTCCGCGAAGGGGTCACCAGACGGGCCAACATCCTCGTCGCGGGCGGGACCTCGACCGGCAAGACGACCCTGACCAATGCGCTGTTGGCGGAGGTCGCCAAGACCTCAGACCGCGTTGTCCTGATCGAGGACACGCGCGAGCTGCAATGCCTGACCCCCAACCTCGTGGCTCTCCGCACCAAGGACGGGGTCGCGACCTTGTCCGATCTTGTTCGCGCGTCGCTGCGGCTGCGGCCTGATCGCATCCCCATCGGCGAGGTGCGCGGCCCCGAAGCGCTGGACCTACTCAAGGCCTGGGGCACCGGCCATCCAGGCGGGATCGGCACGATCCACGCCGGGTCCGCCATCGGCGCGCTGCGGCGGCTCGAACAGCTGATTCAGGAAGCGGTGGTCACCGTCCCGCGCGCGTTGATCGCAGAGACCATCGACCTGATCGCCGTTCTGTCCGGACGGGGGGCCGAGCGTCGCCTCTCCGAGTTGGCGCGTGTCACCGGCCTGACCGCCTCCGGCGATTACGCCCTCACCCCCCTTTTCCCACCAACACAAGGAAGCCACCCATGACCCTTCTGCCATCCTTTCGCAAAGCCCTTGGCGCAACCGCGCTCGGCCTCGTCGTTTCCGCCCTGCCTGAGCCGGCGCTCGCCGCCGGGTCCGGCATGCCATGGGAAGCCCCCCTGCAAACCATCCTCGAGTCGATCGAAGGCCCGGTCGCCAAGATCGTCGCCGTGATCATCATCATCGTGACCGGGCTGACGTTGGCCTTCGGCGACAGTTCGGGCGGGTTCCGGCGGCTGGTGCAGATCGTCTTCGGGCTGTCCATCGCCTTCGCGGCCTCGAGCTTCTTTCTCTCCTTCTTCTCCTTCGGCGGCGGAGCGCTGATCTGATGGAGAACCCCACCGACATTCCCGGCTATTTCGCGCCGGTGCACCGGGCCCTGATCGATCCGATCCTGCTGGCCGGTGCTCCCCGAACCATCGCCATTGCCAATGGCACCCTGGCGGCCGCCATCGGTCTTGGCCTCAGGCTCTGGCTTGTTGGCCTGCTCTTCTGGCTCGTCGGCCACCTCCTCGCAGTCTGGGCCGCGAAGCGAGACGCACAGATCGCTGAAGTGGCGCGGCGGCATCTCCGTTACCCGTCCTGGTTCGGGGTCTGAGCCGATGATGCGTCTCGCCGAATACCGCTCCAAATCCGCCTTACTGGCCGATTTCCTGCCCTGGGCCGCGCTTGTCGCGCCCGGCGTCATCCTGAACAAGGACGGCAGCCTGCAACGCACCGCGCGGTTTCGGGGGCCTGATCTGGATTCCGCCACGCCCGCCGAACTGGTCGCCACATCAGCTCGGTTCAACAGCGCGCTGCGACGGCTTGGCTCTGGCTGGGCCGTCTTCGTGGAAGCGCAGCGTGTACCAGCGCAGGACTACCCCGCCTCCGAGTTTCCCGATCCTGTCTCCGCCCTCGTCGATGCCGAGCGGTGCGCGCAATTCGAAGAAGCGGGCGCGCATTTCGAGAGCGCGTATTTTCTGACGTTGGTCTGGATGCCGCCCGCTGACAACGCGAGCCGCGCCGAAGGCTGGCTGCTCGAAAACGCCCCGGATCGCAGCACCAAGCCTCAGGATCTCGTCTCCAGCTTTGTCGGCCGCGCCCACCGGCTGACCGATCTGCTTGACGGGTTCATGCCGGAGATCGCCTGGCTCTCCGATGAAGAGACCCTGACCTACCTGCATTCAACCGTTTCGACCCGGCGCCAACGCCTCCGCGTGCCGGAGGTACCGATGCATCTGGACGCTGTGCTGGCCGATGATCCTCTTGTGGGTGGACTGACACCCCGGCTCGGAGCCGCGCATCTCAAGACCTTGACCATCATTGGCCTGCCGAGCGCAACATGGCCCGGGCTGCTCGACGAGTTGAACGCGCAGGGTTTCGAGTATCGCTGGTGCACGCGCGCGATCTGCCTCGACAAGACGGATGCCGCCCGGGTGTTCACCCGTATCCGCCGGCAGTGGTTCGCCAAGCGCAAGTCGGTCGCCGCGATCTTGAAGGAGGTGATGACCAACGAAGCCTCGACCTTGCTCGACAGCGACGCGGCCAACAAGGCGGCGGATGCAGATGAAGCGCTACAGGAACTCGGCGCCGATGTCGCGGGTGCTGCCTATGTCACCGCCACGATCACCGTCTGGGACGAGGACGCGGCAGCCGCCGAGGCCAAGCTCAAGGCCGCCGAGAAGATTGTGCAGGGACGGGATTTCACCTGCATCCCGGAATCTCTGAACGCGCTCGAGGCCTGGCTCAGCTCCCTGCCCGGCCATCTCTACGCAAATGTCCGTCAGCCCCCGATGTCGACGCTGAACCTTGCCCATATGATCCCGATCTCGGCGGTCTGGGCAGGGCCGGATCGGAACGACCACCTCGACGGCCCGCCGCTGTTCCACGCCGAAACCGACGGCACAACGCCGTTTCGATTCTCCACCCATGTGGGCGATGTCGGCCATACCTTGATCGTCGGCCCGACCGGAGCGGGCAAATCGGTGTTGCTGGCACTCATGGCGCTGCAGTTCCGACGCTATGTCCCCGCGCAGGTCTTCGCCTTCGACTTCGGCGGTTCGATCCGCTGCGCCACGCTCGCCATGGGCGGGGACTGGGAGAACCTGGGCGATACACTGACCGACGAAGAACCAGCGTTGCAGCTGCAGCCGCTGGCCGGGATCAAAGAGGCGACGGATCGTGCCTGGGCGCAGGACTGGCTCGCGGGAATCCTTGGACGGGAAGGCGCGACGATCGACCCAGGCGCGCGGGACCATCTCTGGTCCGCTTTGACCTCGCTCGCTTCAGCCCCACGCCAGGAACGCACGCTGACCGGCCTCTCGGTCCTGCTGCAATCGACAGAACTCAAACGCGCGCTCAAGCCCTTCTGCCTCGGCGGGCCTTTCGGGCGGCTGCTCGATGCCGAGACGGAGGAACTGGGCAGCGCCGATATGCTGGCCTTCGAGACCGAAGGGTTGATCGGCTCGGCGGCGGCCCCCGCCGTCCTGGCCTATCTCTTCCATCGGATCGAAGCCCGACTCGACGGGCGGCCCACGATGATCCTGATCGACGAAGGCTGGCTTGCGCTCGATGACGCCAATTTCGGCGGGCAGCTGCGCGAATGGCTGAAGACGCTTCGGAAGAAGAACGCTTCGGTGATCTTCGCCACCCAGTCACTGGCCGATATCGACGGGTCCCTCATCGCACCCGCCATCGTCGAGAGCTGCCCCACGCGCATCTTCCTTCCCAACGAGCGCGCCTTCGAACCCCAAATCGCTCGAATCTACAAGAACTTCGGGCTGAACGACCGTCAGATCGACATCGTCGCCCGCGCGACACCGAAGCGCGACTACTACTGCCAGTCGCGGCGGGGCAACCGGCTCTTCTTGCTGGGGCTCGGCGAGGTGGCGCTGGCCTTCACCGCCGCCTCCTCCAAGGCCGATCAGGCCGCAATCAGCGATCTGCTCGCCACCCATGGCCGGGACGGCTTTGCCGCCGCCTGGCTGCGCCATCGCGGCCTTGATTGGGCCATCGACCTGCTCGGGCCCGACATCGCACCAGCCGATCCGACACCCCCTCACCCTGAATTGAAGGAGACAGAATATGACCCGCAACCCTGACTGCCCCGCCCGGCCCTTGAAACTCGCAGCGGCACTGATGGCCAGCGCCCTCGTCCTGACACCGGTCCTGACGACACCGGCCCAAGCCTTCTTCTTCGGGGGCGGCGGGCGGATCGTCTACGATCCACAGAACCACGCCGAAAACATCCTCTCGGCCGCCCGCGCGCTGGAGCAGATCAACAACCAGATCGCCCAGATACAGAACCAGGCGCAAATGCTGATGAACGATGCGCTGAACCTTGCGAACCTGCCGCATTCCTCGCTGGCGGAGCTGCAGGGAGCCATCGGCGAAACCCAGCGACTTCTGGCCGATGCCCAGAGCCTCGCCTTCGACGTCGCCACCATCGAACAGGCTTTCGCGCAGGACTACGGTGCTGCCGCAGCCCAAGGTGATTTCGATGCGATGATCGCCGGTGCGCGCGAGCGGTGGGAAACCTCCGTCGCGAGCTTCGAGGACAGCTTGCGCGTGCAGGCCGGGGTCGTCGGCAATATCGACGGCGCGCGCACGCAGATGGACGCGCTCATCCGCGAAAGCCAAGGAGCCGTTGGGGCCCTGCAGGTCGCGCAGGCTGGCAACCAGCTGCTCGCATTGCAGTCGACACAGATTGCCGATCTGACCGCCGCCATTGCGGCGCAGAACCGCGCCGAAGCGCTTGAAGCCGCCCGGATCGCCTCCGCCGAGGCGCAGGGCCGCGAGAACCTAGCCCGGTTCCTCGATTACGGCGGCGGTTACACGCCTGGCACCGTCCGCTTCTTCGGGGATTGAGCTCATGGCCCCTAAAACTCCGCAAACCCTGCGCCTGATCGCCTTCGGCATCGGCGGTCTCGCTGCCCTCGCCGCCGCTGTGGAACTCACCCGGACGATCCTGCCCACCGACACCGGGCGTATGGTCAGGGATGACGCCTTGCGCAGCACCCTCGCGCATTGCCGTGACCTGACGCCCGAAGACTATGCCACCGACACCGAATGCCGCGCCGCCTGGGAGGCGGCCCGGCAGCGCTTCTTCGATCTGGCTCCAGAGCCGGCCGGGACGGAGTGAGGCAATGGGCGGCGTCAGTGTCATCGACCGGTTTCTAGAGGTCTTCGCCTCCTATATCGATTCCGGTTTCGGCCTTCTGGGTGGCGACGTCGCCTTCCTCGCCACCACGCTGATCGTCATCGACATCACGTTGGCTGCCCTCTTCTGGGCATGGGGTACGGATGACGACATCATTGCACGGCTGGTGAAAAAGACCCTCTTCGTCGGGGTCTTCGCCTATATCATCGGCAACTGGAACACGCTGGCCCGGATCGTCTTCGACAGTTTCGCGGGCCTTGGCCTGGTCGCCACCGGCGGCACGATCTCCGCCGGGGAGCTCCTCCAGCCGGGGCGCATCGCGCAGGTCGGGCTCGAGGCGGGCCAGCCGATCCTCGCCTCCATCGCCGACCTCTCCGGGTTCGTCGCCGTCTTCGAGAACTTCATTCAGATCGGGATCCTGTTCTTCGCATGGTTGGTGGTTCTGCTCTCGTTCTTCATCCTCGCCATCCAGCTTTTCGTCACCCTAATCGAATTCAAGCTGGCCACGCTGGCGGGCTTCATCCTCGTGCCCTTCGGCCTCTTCAACAAGACCGCCTTCATGGCCGAACGTGTGCTGGGCCTCGTCATTTCTTCGGGCGTCAAGGTTCTGGTGCTGGCCGTGATCGTCGGTATCGGGTCGACCATCTTCAGCGAGTTCACCGCCGGATTCGCGGGTGAACCCACGATCAACGACGCCATGTCGGTGGTCCTTGGCGCACTGGCGCTCCTCGCCCTCGGTATCTTCGGCCCCGGCATCGCCAATGGCATCGTTTCGGGCGGGCCGCAGCTCGGTGCAGGCGCCGCAGTCGGCACCGGTATCGCCGTGGGCGGAGCCGCGGTCGCCGGTATGGCCGGGACCCGGATGGCCCTTGGCACTGGCGGTGCCGCCCTGCGTGGTGCCAGTGCGGTCGGCAGCGGAACCGCCACTGCATACCAGCTTGGCGCCGCCTCGCGCAGCACGGCGATGGGCAAGTCTGTCGGCGGTGTGGCCGCTATCGGCAAGACCGGTGCCGTCGCCGCGTTCAGCCCGCTCCGACGCGCAATCTCGGAAGGCGCGCAGTCCGGTGCCCGCGCAGCCTATGCCGCTACCGGCGGCCGCATGGCGGGTGGCGCCCTGCCCTCCCCGGCCAATGACGGTCCGCCCGACTGGGCGCGCCGGATGAAGCGCCAGCAATCCCTTCAACACGGCCTTTCCACTGCCGCTCATGTCGTCCGCTCTGGCGATCATGGCGGGGGCGGCACGGTCGTCAGCCTCTCCGAAAGGTCCTCCTGATGTTCCGACGCCCCAGTGTCCGCTACGGTACCACGCCCGAGCCCGTCACCCCCTACCAGAAGGCCGCTCAGGTCTGGGACGAGCGCATCGGCTCCGCTCGTGTGCAGGCCCGCAACTGGCGCCTTATGGCGATGGGCTGCCTTGCCCTGTCCGCCGGGCTCAGCGCGGCGCTCACCTGGCAATCGACGCGCAGCAGCGTCGTCCCCTACGTGGTCGAGGTCGACAATCTCGGTGCGGCGCAGGCCGTTGCCCCGGCGCTGGCCGAGTATCGCCCGACCGATCCGCAGATCGCCTGGCATCTTGCCCGCTTCGTCGAGCATGTCCGGCAGGTCCCGGCCGACCCGATCGTTCTGCGCCAGAACTGGCTGCGCGCCTACGATTTCGCCACGGATCGCGGCGCTGTCGCGCTAAACGACCATGCCCGGGTGAACGATCCCTTCGCGCAGGTCGGCGACACACAGGTCTCCGTAGAAGTCTCAAGCGTCATCCGCGCCTCGGACACGAGCTTCCGCATCGCCTGGATCGAGCGGCGCTACGAAAACGGTCAGCTCGCCACAACCGAACGCTGGACCGCCATCCTGACCGTCGTGATCCAGCCGCCGCGCGATGCGGAGCGCCTGCGGGCCAACCCGCTTGGCGTCTATGTCCATGCCATCAACTGGTCGAGGGAGAACGCCCAATGAGACGACTTCGCCCCATCCCCGTTCTTCTCCTCGCGGCCACGGCGCTGACCGCCTGCACGGGGCAACGCCCGCCCGAAATCGCCTATGACGACCACGTTCCGGCCCTCGCTCCGCCGCCGGCGCCACCCCCGGCCGAGGGGCCGCCCCGCCCCGTCCACACGCCGCCAGCGTGGGCGCCCTCCCGAGGCGGCGATCCGGAAGCGGATACGCCCGAGGCGCGCATCATCGCTGCCAATGCCGCCGCCCGGGTCGAACCCCGCCAGCAGGGCTATTTCAACGCCATACAGGTTTTTCCGTGGAGCGAGGGCGCGCTCTACCAGGTCTATGCAGCACCCGGGCAGATCACGAATATCGCGCTCGAACCCGGCGAACGCCTGACCGGCCCCGGCCCGATCGCGGCCGGCGACACCACGCGCTGGATCATCGGCGACACCACCAGCGGTGCGGGCCGCACCGAGCGCGTCCATATCCTCGTCAAACCCACCCGCCCCGACATCTCCACCAATCTCGTCGTCAACACCGACCGGCGCACTTATCACATCGAGTTGCACGCCGACGAGGAGACCTGGATGCCCAGCGTTGCATGGGCCTATCCAGAGGTGCGATCCACGCCCCGCACCCCGACAATCCGCCGTCCCGCGATCCCACCCGAGGCCGAGCGGCAATACCGTTACGGCTTGCAGGGCGACGCCCCACCCTGGCGGCCGGTCTCGGTCTTCGACGACGGGCGCCGTGTCTATGTCGTGTTCCCGCCCGGCATCGCCCAGGGCCAAATGCCCCCGCTCTTCGTGATCGGCGCGGATGGACGTGGCCAGATCGTCAACACACGCGTACTCGGCAACGTGCTGATCGTCGACCGGCTCTTCGGGGCCGCAGAACTGCGTCTCGGCGAAAGACAACAGCAGGTCGTGCGGATCGTACGGACAGATGGCGCTCAGAGCCCACCGCGCGCGCCACAGCCGGAGGCGGAGCGATGACACACAACCCTGATATCCAAGAGCCGCCACGGACCGAGGAAGACATCGCCCAGGAGCTTCGCCTCAGGCCCGATCCGCCCCGTGTCATGCGCTTGTCTCGCCGGGCCATTGCCCTTGCCACCGCAATCGGCGGTCTGGGTCTGGGCGCGATCCTGATCGTGGCCCTGCAGAACAACCGGCAGGAGGGCACCCAGACCGAGCTCTTTTCCACCGAACGCATTCAAGCGGCTGAAGGGCTGTCGACGCTACCGCGAGATTACGCCGATGTCCCGCGTCTCGGCCCACCCTTGCCCGGTGAGTTGGGCCGCGCCATCCTTGGGGCGCAAGATCGCGGCCAGCCGGTCCCGGCACCGCCCCTTTCCGGTCCATTGGCCCCCACAGTCGATCCGGAGGAACAACGCCGCCTTCAGGAACTCGACGCCGCCCGCCTGAGCGCCCTTTTCGCCGAGGCGCAAACCATGCAACGCGGCGGAGCACAGCCCACATCTACGCCCCCCGCGACCGGCGCGCTCTTTCCCTCCACTTTGGGCAGCCCGACGGCAAGCGATCCGGTCTCAAACCGGGAGGCGTTCCTTACCCGTCCCGGAGACACGGACACCGTTAGTGCGCAGCGCATGGTGCCGCCGCCCAGCCCCTACATCCTGCAGGCCGGCACGGTGATCCCGGCCGCCCTGATCACCGGCCTGCGCTCCGACCTTCCCGGCCAGATCTCGGCTCAGGTGACGTCGAATGTCTTTGATACCCCCTCAGGGCGGTACTTGCTGATCCCGCAAGGCGCTCGGCTTCTGGGAGAATACGACAGCCGCATCGCATCCGGGCAAAGCCGCCTGCTCCTCGTCTGGACCCGCCTCATCCTGCCGGATGGTCGCTCCATTGTGCTGGAACGCGCGCCCGGCACTGACGGAACAGGCGCGTCCGGTCTGCAGGACCGGGTCAACTATCATTGGGGTCGCGTCTTTCTCGCCGCAGGCCTCGCCACGATCCTAAACCTCGGCCTGGAAAGCGGGGCCGACAGCGAGGATGACGTCGCCCGTGCCATCCGCGAGGCCGCGCAGGACACGATCGGACGGACCGGGGACGAGATCGTCCGGCAGCAGCTCGCCGTCCCGCCGACACTGACCATCCGCCCGGGCTTCCCCGTTCGCGTCATGGTCACCCGCGACCTGATCCTCGAGCCTTTGGGAGAAATAAGATGACGAAGCTGAAGCTTGGACCGATCCATGACGACAAACCGGTCAAGTTGACCGTGGAGCTTCCCGCCGATGTGCACCGCGACCTCTGCGACTACGCGGCTGTCCTGAGCCACCAGACCGGCCAGGACCTTGAGCCCGCCCGCCTCGTCGCCCCAATGCTTGCCCGCTTCATGGCCACGGACCGCGGGTTCGCAGCAGCGCGGAAAACGGGATCGAGGGCGAACCGCAAGAAACCAGACCCATCGAAGTCTCTGGATACCGATCAGGGCTAAGTATCTGAGAAATCGTAAGTCTCTTGGCGAAGCGCATTGCACACGGATCGCACATCGGTCCACCCTACCCGCCTCAGGTTGCTAGGGAGTCGGTCCGATCCTCCTTGGGCTTCAAAGAAAGCTGGCTTCTTTGGAGCGCCACAGGATAGATCAAGTTAACCGAACAGAAAATCATCGGCAAAGCTCCGGGATACTTCGGTACCATCATCAAAGGTAGTTATACGGCTAACTCGATCACCATTCTCATCAAACGTATCTACATAACTGGTCCAGGGACGCACGTCTGCCGCATCCGTCATCGTCGCCGTCGTTCTGATGCCGTCAGTATAGTCAGTCTCAAGCGTGCGGCCATCATCGTAAACGTTCGTCTGCTGGGATCGTTGGCCAGACGCATTGTATTCCCGCGCAATGGTCGCCCAGACAAATTCGTCCGCCGCATCCGTGATAAGCATCTCGCTTCGGACGCCATCGACGTAGCTGGTCTCTGAAATCCGCCCATCGTCGTACGCCAATACACGGCTACTACGGTCACCGTCCTCATCAAAAGTATCTACATAACTGGTCCAAGGACGCACGTCTGCCGCATCCGTCATCGTCGCCGTCGTTCTGATGCCGTCGACGAACTCAGTTGCAAGAACGCGACCATCAGCGAACTCGCGAGTCTCCGTTGTGGTCGTGGGCGCGGCATTCACCGTCACATCGACGGTTACTGTGTCCTCGCCACCGAAGCCGTCCGCCACCGAGTAGTCGAAGCTCGCCGGGCCGTCGTAGCCCGCATCCGGCGTGAAGATCACCTCGTCGTTGGTCGGATCCGCATCGCCCTTGTCGTCAAGTGCAACCGAGCCGTTGACCACATCCGACACCGACGCCACCGTCAGCGTGTCGCCATCGACGTCCGTGTCGCCATCAAGCAGCGAAGACACCGGCAGCACCAGCGTCCCGTCCTCCGCGATCTCGAAGGTTTCAGCATCCGCAACAGGCGCGGTGTTGTCTTCGTCGGTCAGACCGTCCTGGTCGTTGTCCTTGAAGTCGTTGATCTCAGGCGCGCCCGGGTAAATCGTGTCGTCATCATCGAACGCATCGCCCGCAATCCCGGACGTGCCGGCCGGCGCCGCGTAGGCCGACTGGTTCGTCGCCGCATCGTCCACGCCAAAGCCGTCACCATCACCATCCAGATACCAGGTGAAGGGACCGTCGAGGCCATCGACGATCAGCGTCGCCGTGTTCGGCGTCTCGCCACCCTGACCGTCCGTCACGCTGTAGCTCACCGTGACCGTCGTGCTCTCGCCCGACGATAGCGCCTCGGCAAACTGGCTGGCATCAATGCTGAGAACCGCGCCGAGCAGCTCGAACGATACTGCAGCGCCATTCTGATCCTGCGCGCTAACAGCCGTCACGCCGAGCGTCCCGCCGTCGCTGTCAGACGCCCCGGCATCCCCCAGAAGATCAATCCCAACAGCCGAACCATCCTCAGACACAGACCCAGCGTTAATAGCGGAGGCAGAAGGCGGAAGGTTGGATAATGTCAGTCCATCGAAGTCCGTTGAGTCAAGCGATAGCAGACTGGAGCCCTGAAGAAGGATGCTATCTGTTCCAAGGCGAATGCGAAGCCCACCCGCCTCTGTCTCAAAAACAATATCACTGAAAGAGAAGCCGTAGGCACTGATATCAATCTTGTCTCCATCTTCAGCACCAATGCCCTTTTGGAAATCTGTAATGATATCGTCTGACTCACCGGGGCGCATAATAAACACGTCGTCTCCGCCGCCCCCGGTAACCACGTCATCTCCCGCGCCCGCCTCAATCGTGTCGTCCCCTTCGCCTGCATCGATCACGTCATCGCCGCCCAAGGCAATGATCCGATCATCACCCGCCGCAGTCGTGATCTCATCGTTGCCGTCCGTCGCCGTGATGTCGAAGGTCTCAAAGCCGTTCAACTGGATTGATTGATTGACCAGGTTCCCCCCATCGACATCGGTGATACGGATAATCTCATTACTGCTGCTATTACTGGTTTCTCGATGAAGATTTAGCTCTACAGCAGCCGCTACACGCCCTCCGGGACCCGCAAGACCGTTCGAGTAATCCAGCCTCAGGAAGTCCTCACCCAAACCACCGCCTAGGTTCTGCGTCTGCGCCCCGGCAATAATACTGTCGTTGCCGGATCCCAAGCTGCCAGATACCTGCTCAATGCCGGTCCAGGACCCAAGCAACCCCTGTCCAGTTCCTAAATCTATTGTCACATTCTGCGTTTCTGAGGAAGCGTTGAATCTGACTGTGTCGAACCCCTCTCCACCGGACACGATGTCCAGCACCCCGACGTTTAGAAACGTGTCATTCCCGTCGCCGCCGCTCATCGCATCGACGCCAGCACCGCCATCGATCTGGTCGTTGCCATCCCCGCCAAGAATGACATCGTTACCGTCGCCCGTGACGATATTGTCGTTGCCGGGCGTTCCAATCACCACAAACTGCTCGACATTGACGAAATTCAGCCGTCCCTCGGGACCGATGAAACTGCGCGTCGCTCCGCTTGTGCTGGTGGAAACGGAACTCCATTCCCTCAGATCCAGTGTGACCTGATCGGTCCCCCCCTCACCATCAAAACTCTCGGTTCCTCCAGCGGGGGTAATCCACTCTTGGTTGGAGCTGTTTGTGAAATTTACTGACCCGCCCGCTGCGTCATCGTCGATAATCGAGAAAGACGCCGAGGCAAGATATTGGCTCGCAGGTTGATCGGGTGAGGATTGCACGATCAGGCCGAAGGTTTCGACGGCTTCGCGGGAGTTATCGTCCCGGATACGAACGTCGACGGTTGCTTCGGCGTCCCCCGGCGCGAACGTCACGGCACGGTTGAGAATGCCATCGTAATCGCCCCCATTCGAGCTGCCTCGGTCAACGGTGGTGGAAACGTAGACCGTTTGCTCAGCGCTGTCATCCGGCCGGGTGATAGTGAACTCTATGGACGTATTGCCCTCTACTATGGTTTCCTCAGCAGGCGTAATTTGGAAGGAGCCAGCCGGACTATTCGCCGGGATGGTCGTGGGACTTGTCGGCCCCCCCTCCCTGTCGCCAAAGTGCACGATCAAGGCATCGTTTGTCGCTGGCAAACCCTGAAACTCAGCGATCGACAACCAACCGGCCGGTCCTGCTGCGCCATCGATATCGACTTGGAGAACTTGCCGAACTGTTCCAAGTGCTACGTTAGTTGGGTCCAAGCGTACAAGTTCGGAACCCGGCACTCCGCTACCATAGGCATCCCCGGTAAGGGCCGACACATCAATGACATCTCCTTCGCCAAAATCGAATTCACCTGGAGTGTTGCCGAGGTTGTAGTCAAAGATGACGTCGATGGATCCAATGAGGTAAAAGTCACGTGGTCCGAAAACAAAACGATCCGCGCCGGACCCGCCATACAATTCGTCGCCGTCACTCATCCCAACGATAAGGATGTCGTCGCCTTCGTCGCCGTACACTTGGTCAGCACCTTGGCCGCCATCTAGGGTATCGTTTCCAACCTCTCCTCTCAGGAGATCGCCGTCCCTCCCGCCATGGAGTCGATCGGCATCGTCGCCACCAAAAAGCTGGTCTCTCCCTCTACCTCCAGAAATAAGGTCATCGCCCGCCTCGCCAGCGAGCCGGTCGTTCCCTGCCAAGCCGAGGATATAATCCGCTGCGCCCGTGCCATTGATGGCACGATCACCAAGATCATCTGGTGGACTACCTCGGAAATCCCTGAACAGACTTATGAAACCGTCGCCATAATCAGGGACGGCGCTATACGAGTCTACACCCATGATGATCTCTTGATCGACATAATGATCGTAAAGCGGATCGGAAACCAACGCCTGAACGTTTGTCCAGTACAGACCGATATTGTGCTCGGCGCCAAAGTTGACACCTCCAACATCAGAGTTGTCGATATTTGGCAGTTGTAGATCAAAATCACTTGGACTGTTGATATTATTTATCAGCACGTCGTTGGGGATTAGAGGAACGATACCATCGTCATCAGCCGCATAGTAGACACGATCTTGCGTGTGATTAATGCTTACGTAATACGAGGGAAAACCAACCGAAGAAATTTCTTGTCCTAGCACGCCTTCAAATAAATTCGCATACTCATTGACGGCTAATTCTTGTCCTAGATAGGGATCTACACCAGCAGAAGCGATAGATACCGCACTCATGTCAAGGCCTTCGACAGCCTCAAACCTTTTTGAATCGACAAGCATAAATGTGTCGACCATTGTCCCGCCAAGACTGTGACCAGACACCACAAAGTTCTGTATATTGTTCGTCTTAACGTAGTCGAGCGCAGCATCGACTATCGGCTGCAGCCCTCGGTAGTAGTTTGCCGTGCCGCTTGGGGTGAAAGTCTGAAGCTGACCTATCGCGTCGGCACCGTCGGAGCCTCTGAACGCCAAAACAAGAGTGTCTTGCCCGTCAATAATAGTTCGTGCCAAAAGTGCTTCGGACCCATTTATCTCCAAGCCGTTTTCATTGCTTACGTACAAGCCGCCTGACGTGAACCCTCCCAGCGCCCCCCCATCAAAGAACGTGCCGCCCAGTTCGCTATCTGTTAGGGTTTGCCAACCCGGATTGATACTATTCAAATAGCCGCGATAATTGTCCCCGTAACGTAAGTTCCCGTCATCAGTGGTATCAAGCCATTGATCAGAATCTGAAATCGAAGGCCCACCATACACCGCTCTAGCAAGGAATGTGCCTGCGAGCACTGCGTCAGACTCAGAAATCGGCATGATGAACTCCGCCGCAATTGGTGAAAGAATTTGCGTACCAGCCTTTGGTGGCGTTCTCAAAAAAATGACTTTTCAAAAGGATACCCCAAAATTTAACTCAAAAGTTATGCCAGTGCTTTCGCAAAAGCAACGAAATGTGGTGCTGCGAAGAACCAAAGCCTGCGGATTCAGCTTCAGGTAGCAGTCGTTGCGTCAGATGGTTTCCCTAAACTACCTAAGTTACTCCGGTAAAACCGCGCTTCTATCTAAACACATCAACACAACCGACAAACGCCCGCCAGAGCGCTCCAGAGGGCGGTTTCAAGTTGCACACATAGTGCACACGATGCCAATTAACCAATTGAATATAAACACGAACCCGTCCAATCCATCATGGGTGCAACGCTGAGCCGAGCGGCATTTTTTACATTTGAATTCAAATACATAACAGTAGTTCCGAGGCTTCTTTACTTTGCCGCATTTCCTGTGATTCACCCCGATTTTCGGTGGTTTCCGTGGGTTTTCCGAGAACGCTTGCTACTGAGTAGCAGCTTTTTGCACAGCCTGCATCCCCAAGTGAGGGCCCCTCCTGAGACACAATCCCACCCATTCCAGGCCTGAACTTTGAAAAAAATCAGTCATGCGGTTTCCGGCCGGAAAAAACCAACACCAGCTCCTCATAATTGATCAAGGAAGAGTATCATGTCTCAGACTATACAACATAGTTCCGCAAGCCTTCTTGCAAAAATCTCGCGCAATCAATCTGCGAGTTCACCTTTCGCGCTCCCGTCACCGGCACCCACCGGTCCAGCACCAAGAAGTGTGACCCCACCTAAATCCAAAAAGTCTCCCAAACGCTCAATCACCCAGAGCAAAATGGTGATGTCAAAGCCAGCGGGGAACTCTACCGAGCGGACAGATTGCTCTCAAGAACCATTCATCTCTCAACGCTCGGGCAAAGATGGATCACCAAGATACTGTGTACAAATTCGCCGAAAACAAGATCAAGGAAATGTCAGCTCAAGCAAGACCTTTTCAACTCTTGAAGCGGCTAAGAAATGGCGTGACGACACACTGGCTAAGATTCAACTGGGGTTGCTTGCCCCCAAACAGAATGAAGAGGAAACAAAACAAGTCCTTGTGTGCGATCTGTTGCAGAAAAGGAGGAAAAATGGTCGGCGCTTGGGGCGCTCGGCCAATCAAAACTTGGATTCAATGATCAAACATGATCGTTGTCAGGTGCCTGCGTCAACCATTGACCAAAATTGGTTCATGTCCATGGCGGATGACCTTATCCAAACAGGAATGCTTCCTCAGACTGCTGCCAGTTACATGGCCATGCTTGCCGCTTCACTCAAATGGGCCGCAGATCGGGAAGCCGATGTGCCATATGACGTCGTTATGAGGGCAATGAAAGTACTATGGGACGATGAGATTCTTGCCCGTTCAGAAGAACGGGAACGCAGACCATCTCTGAATGAGCTGGATCAAATTTTTAACGCTGTTCTTGCCAACAAGCGACAAAAAATTCCTGTAGTCACCATAAGTGTATTCGCAATTTATTCGTGTCGACGCCTTAGCGAAATTTGCCGGCTTCGCTGGAGCGACCTGAACGTCTCTGAGAGTTCGATTCTGGTTCGTCAGATGAAGCATCCGCGAAAAAAGAAACGGCACAACGTACGCGTGAATTTGCCCTCTGAAGCATTGAAGATCATCCTGGCTATGCCGAGGACGTCAGAGTTTATCTTCCCGTATAACCCGAAATCTATGGGGACCGCATTTCGTCGTCACCGGCAATTGGTCAAAATTGAAGACCTTCGGTTCCATGACCTACGCCATGAAGGGATTAGCTTGCTGTTTGAGAAAGGTGAGCGTGATCACTTCGTTATGAAGTCATCTGGACATCAATCGCGACAATGCTTGGATCGCTACGTCAACGTAGAAAAAACCGGTGACAAATTCGAAAATTGGCACTGGTTGGATTGGGTGATTACCTACTGGAACACCAACTAAGGCTACTAATATTTTCGGGTCGGCGCTATCTTCGCGTCGACCTCAAATAAAATTATTTACCACTGACAAACTTTTTCCCTGACAGCCTTTCCGCTCGCAGAAGAATGTTCCCACCTCCTTCAAAGAAAACAACTGGAGGCAAAAATGACAACATTCGATATGCTCTTGGCACATTTCGGCGGCATCCCAATGATCCCATTGGAAGCCGCAGCGCCCTATTGGGGCTATGAACCTGATACTTTGGCAAAGAAGGTAGAAGCCGGTGATGTCCGCCTTCCCTTTTTTCGTCTGGACACAAGTCAAAAGGCTGTCCGCCTTGTGATGTTAAGCGACGTAGCTGAGCTTCTCGACGAGCGTCACCGCGCTGCCAGCGATAATTTCTTAAGCAAATGGGACCAGGAGTGACCGGCGGCGATTTACCGGGGAACTTGCTTTTCAAGCAAAGGACAACGTCACGCGACGAGTCCTCACTGACCATGCATCCCGTCAATGTCCTTGTTAAGCAGTCCTAAAAGATGGATCCGAATAAACTCTGCAGGGTCAAAGCTAAGCGCGTTCACCCAATTACAAAACTCGACAATGTCGAGACGACGCTCACAAATTTCCACTTTTGCGATGAAGGAACGGTTACGCCCCAGCAGATGGGCGAGGTCTGTCTGTGACAATCCCCGTTCCGACCGCAACTCGACAAGGGCCGTCACAACCGCCTTATACTCTTTGGTGTGTTGTGCCCCGGCCATGACGCCCCTTTCGCTATAGACACAACCACTTAGCCTATGCTATCGACTGCTCCCAAAAAGGGAGCAAAGGATGAACAATTGCATTTTCAGTCACCCAAGTGTCCGATGGCCACCACACTCTTGGTACCAACCCAATAGGCTACCTCTGACGGCCTCAGGGAGCGAAGATGGAGGCAGGGAGCGTGTTGAGAAAGCGATGCGGGGTACCGTCTTTTTCAAACGAAGCTTGCATGATGTCGCAGGTGAAGGTTTTTCACCTTCAACTCAACTTTCGACGCCGCAGGCATCCTTATGACAAACCACATGTTAGACGACTACGTGATCCTGGATTTTGAAGCGTCCAGCCGGTGGGTCGAAAGTTGGCCAATCGAAGTCGGCGCTACATGGTTTGAACAAAGCAAACCGAATACCTGGTCCTCATTAATCAAACCTGCGCCCCATTGGAACAAACAGGATTTTGACGTTTTCCATTCTGCGACACACCGATTGTCCGTAAAGGATCTCCGAGACGCCCCAGAAGCCACGCAGGTTGCCCTGACACTGATCCCGCACATCGCCGGCCGTACAGTCGTATGCGATCAGCCAGACTACATACAGCACTGGCTCGCCAAACTGTTTGAAACGGTCCATTTGGCACATACAAAGCCAGTCACTTCTTTTGAGGAAGCCAGCAAAGAGCTCTTCTCGGATGAAGGACTTCGTATTATCGACGAGACGCTATCAGGACAGGCAGAGCCGCGTCGTGCAGGCCCTGACAGTGCGCGGCTTGCATCCGGATGGGAGGCGGCGCTCAGGGAGCAAAACAAGCGTTTTACACTGGAAGACAGCCCCTCTAATCCGTGACCGATGGCAGGACCTACACAAGCCTGTGTGATACTCTGTACCCTCAGGCCTTAAATTGCCAATTTTCCGGATATGTCGCAGAATCTTAGCCCTCGCCCCCCCCTGATCACGCTCATCCGGATGCGTTCTGATTGTCGACCAACCATTTGAAATGAATTCAATATATTAAGGCGGTTCGAAAGGCTTCTTCATGTCGTCAGAATATCTAAACTTCTCAGACCTGCCCAAATCCATCCTCCGCCCGCTTGGGGTCGATGAGGTCGCGGCAATCATCGGGGTATCACGCAGAACCATGATCCGGCTGGTCAAAATTGGCACCCTGCCAAAGTCGGCATTTTACCGGTCCAGGAGCACCTCAACACCAGGTGCGTGGCCCATGATGAAGCCTACAGCATGTCCAATGGCGTATTTCGACGCAACCACCGGTCCGCTTCTGAGCAGCCAGATTCAGCGTCGGATGATCCAACAAATCGGCAGGATTTTACAAGGGAGAGCGCCTAACGAGATCTTCGAGATAGGTGCGATGCGCATCGACCTCCCGTTGTCGATTTCTCAAGCCGTATACAAGATGGTGGCGCTGGCGACCGCTGAATCCAAAGTAGTCTCTGATCCAAGGATCCGAGGTGGCTTACCGGTGGTACGCGGCACCAGAATTGGGGTTTATGAAATAGCCGACCTCTCCAAAGGTGAGGCTGACGATTACATCCTTGAACAGTTCCCCAGCCTCACGCGCACGCTTCTTGAGCATGCAAAGCTCTACGCAAGTGCCCATCCACTTCCCCGCCGCAAGGGACGACCCGATCGGCCGCGCCCCCCAAACCTCAGAACTCACTCGATCAGCAAAAATCTATTGTCCTGATCGGGTCTTACCGCTCCGTCCCTTTAACCGACGTCGTGTGAATGGCTTGGCGTGCATTTGCTTGTTTCACAGGTATATGGTGTCGAAGGACTATGGATGGAAATGGGATTTACGGATGCGAAGACAGAGTTTCCCAATCGTTTCAGACAGGCTTCAGCGCCTGACAATCAGCGCGCAATAATCAGTACTCCCAGGAGCTGCCGGCCGATGGGGTCTTCACGCGGTATCAAAGCTTGGCAGCGGTTCCCCCCTGTCTTGAAAAACCCATCATGTTTGGCCGGGTGCGGTCGCGGCCAAACGCGGTATTCTTCGGTATTCTCGACTCTATACCAGTATAGAACGCAGCATGCCGGGGCATACTCACACTCGAAGGCAAGGCACCAAACATCTTGAAAAATGAATAAAGCTCAGATTCGGGAACTGCCGACGTATTAAATCCCTCTGTCCGATCGATGATGCTCGGTTCCGCTGCGGTTCGAGCCCCCATTCATCTGGATATATAGGGCCTTACAGCCGCATTGAAAAATACCCTAAAACAATTTCAAAGTTTCCAACGCAAAGATACCGGGGAGTTTTTGCGTCACACCGGGGAGTTTTTGCGTCACACTGGGGAGTTTCTGCGTCTTTGTGGGGAGTTTCTGCGTCGCAACGGGGAATTTCTGCGTCGCGCCCTCTGTAAGAGTATGATTTCAAATACCTATTCAGCCCCTGAATCAAGAAGAATCATGAATCTATTAGAAAGAGGCGGCACAATAAAAATTGTGCTCGCCGTTTTTCCTTTCCAGAAAAGGACCTCATATACCTTTTGTGTTCAGCAGATGCATCCGCCAGGCAGGACTCTAAGTTGAAGCATTGTGGCGCGCAGCAATGTGACGACTCGGGATCCTGCTTGAAAACACAAAGGTCGCTTTTGCGACAATGCGAGAGCTTTTTCCCTTTCGGGGCGAAGCGAGTTCGGGGCCTCGTGCCCCATATCGTGGCGAAGTCGAACCGGCCGGAGGCTTCCTGGGGAAACAAGCGTTTAGGGCGCGCACTGAATGCAGGTTTCCCCTGCCACACCTACGAATTCACATGGCTGTTTGGCCATGATTGATTTCTTTGAAGATCAGCAGCAGGCAGCAAAACAAACGCTGAAATAGATCGGGCGTTGGACTGCCACCAACGGACTTGGGTGGTTTTCTACTCAGTTACAGACAAATTTGAAATTTTGTCTGTAACCATGGTCTTCGGTCAAAGCTGCCCAGGCCATGCTCTCTACTGTTTCAAGGGATCAGCTCAAGATGGCCGTAGTACAAGCTTTGCTTGCTGAGGGTCATACACAAACTGTGTGATCGTACCGTCCTTGATCTTCTGAACGGCTTCATCGATTGCGAAGAGTGGCACCAGGAACCATTCTCGTGGAACGACAGGGCGGCCAAATCGGTCTTCGATTTGAATGTCGAGCCGTGCACTGTCAAATATCCGGTGGATCAGGTTTTCGAGCCTGGTTTGGTTGATGTTGTAAAGCTCGTATGTTGCCACGATGTCGACCGGTGCCATCAAGAATGTTGGCTGCAAATGTGCCCCCGCGATCCGTTTTTCGACACTCATCGTCGTGACGCCAATCTTGTGCACTAAATCACGGTTCGCAGTGACTGTCGGATTGTCTGACCTACTGCGCAACACGTAGATTACCCCGGTCGTATCGTCCCCCTCCTCAGGGGCGTCAGAGAACAGGGGGCCAGCCAGAGGCTCTGTGATGCGCCGGCCTGCTTCATCGCTGTTCAACGCCCGTTGCAAAGAACGCATGAGCATTTTACTTTCGGTGCCATTGTCAAAGACAACCCGTAGCCGGGCATCTGTTCGACCTTGGTCCGTGAGGGTCACCTCGCCCATTTCGGCAACATAGGCTTTCTGCCCGTGTACAATGAAGAACCGTCCAGGCTCGATTTCAGCTTTCAACTCAAAAGGACGGGTCTCCCTTTGACCGCTGTCCAATTCACGCTGAACCTTTTCGAACAAAGGCTGGAACTCATCGAAATCCTTGCATATCTCCCGATTTGCAACGTTCTCTGCAGCCTTCTTCTCTGCTGCGGATCGAACATGTTTCAGTTCGGTTATCGGAGATGGTGCGATGTCCACACCGAGTTCCGCGAGCAGGGCGTCGTCATCCAGATCGTCGCTTTGGTCTATAGCAGGCGGCGCGCTCAGCAGCCCTTGATGATCAAGAGGTTCAAGGAGATCACGTGCCTCCGACAACTCGCGTAGGCGGTCTAACCTGACTGCGTATAGACGTTCAAAAATATCCCCGTCTGGTGAATGCCCAGGCAAGCGCTCATGATCCGCGACAAACTTCTGGATATCCTCGAAGCCCGCGATGATGCGCTCTTCACGCGGCGTTCTTTTGACCTGCTTCTTCTGCTCGATCTCAACGCCGAGTTCAGCAAGAAGCGCATCGTCGTCATCTGTGAAATCACTGGGCATTCATCGCCTCCTGCTTCATCCGCGCCAGAAATGCGACACCTTCAGCCATCTTCTTTTCCCATGCATCCGAAGAGGTCAAGGACGGTAAGGTGCCCCGCTCTTGCTTGAACTTCAAGGCCCGCTTGGCAAGGTCACGCGCCTCCTCAGGGGTAAGCTTGATCTTTTTGGCCTCAATGACAGCAGCGACCTGTTTGAGGCTATCCTCACTCATGGTCTTAGCCAGGATCGCATAGGCTTCGCTGAAGGGGTTGATGCGATCGATGAGGTCGATATCCAGATCGCGGACATTCATTGCGAACTGCCGAACCCCAGTCACAAACGCCGTGTTGGCCTGCGCTTCTGTGTCATCACCCAGCAGGGTCTTCTTGGCTTGTTGCGTGAAATTCAGCGCCGCGACAGCATGTTGCCGCACGGCCTCTTGATCCTCCGCATCAAGTTCGGGAAATTTGGATTGCACGATTTTGCCCATCCGGACTTGGGTGAGTTCTTCCGGTACAAGCTCTTCATCAAACAGCCCACGCTCTATCGTGGTTTTGTCCTGAACGAAGGCCGTGATGACCTCATTCAGATCATTCTCGCAGATCCGGCTGGCCTCCGGGCTCTTGGGTTGGGTCAGGCCCTTGATCTCGATCTGGAACTTGCCGCTGTCCTCATTGAAGCCGACATTGCATTTCTCCGGATCGAAGCCCCCTTCACCATAGTCAAAACCCTCCTGCGCCGTATTGGTGGCAACCTTGGGTTTGAACTCGAATTTCGGCGTCAGCACCTGCTCCATCAACAGACTGGCGGCGATGGCCTTGAGGGTATCGTTCACAGCCTCCTTGACGGCTTCCTCAGAGGCATCAGGCTCCGCGATAAGGTTGGTGAAACGGGAATGGGTCTTGCCTTTGGCATCCCGTGTTGCACGCCCGATGATCTGCACGATCTCGGTCAGGCTGGAGCGGTAGCCGACGGTTAGCGCGTGTTCGCACCAAATCCAGTCGAACCCCTCCTTGGCCATCCCAAGCGCAATGATGATGTCCACGTGGTCGCGGTTGTTTTTCTGCTTTGGATCCTTCAACGCCGCCGAGACACGCTCGCGCTTGGCGGCTTCATCATCCACCAGATCCGCGACCCGTAACACACGCCCATCGGTCCGTTTGATCAGCTGAAACCCAGTTTCAGCATCGGTCCCCTGCCATTCCCCCAAAGCATCCAGGATATGCTCAACCTCGCGATGTTTGTCCTTGGTGCTCTCACGCGAGTTCACATTGGGGATATGCAGGATTGTCTTCTCATCAGGGTCCAAGACCTTCAGCAGGTCATCCGCATAGGACCCGCTGTAGAAGAAATACCCGATGTCCAGCGTCTTGAGGTAGGTATAGCCGCTGAGCTGTTCGTAATAGGTATAGGTGACCGTCTCAAACTTGGCTTCGTCCTCTGGCCCCAGCACAGCCTCTGTATCGCCGCGAAAATAGGAACCGGTCATGGCGACAACATGCAGCTTGTCGCGGGCGATCATCGCCCCCAGATGCGCGCCCAGCTTGTTGTCAGGGTTGGCAGAGACATGGTGGAATTCATCCACCGCGATCAACCGATCGTCAAACGCCTCAATCCCGAATTTATCGACCGCAAAGCGGAATGTGGCATGGGTGCAGACAAGGATCTGGTCATCACTGTCGAGGAAAGAGCGTACCGACCCGACCTTACCGTCATCGCCCCCTGGGGCATTGCAGAGGTTCCAACGCGGCGCGACGGTCCAATCGGCCCAGAAGCCGAACCTGGTCAGCGGCTCATCAGCAAAGCTTGACCCGATGGATTTCTCAGGCACCACGATGATCGCCTGTTTGAGACCCTGATTATGCAGCTTGTCCAGCGCAATGAACATCAGCGCGCGGCTTTTCCCCGAAGCGGGCGGCGATTTGATCAGCAGGTATTGCTCTCCTCGCTTTTCGTAGGCGCGTTCCTGCATGGTGCGCATGCCCATTTCGTTGGACGTGGTGGAGCTACCATTGGCCGGATAAGAAACACAGACAGAGGGAACGGGTTTGGGCATTGTTTTTCCTATTTTCTTGCATCCCGAAACCATTTCGGCAGAGATTTCAATTCCGACACCATGATATTATCAGGGAGTCCTTCCCAGAATAAAATCAGGGCCTGACTAAACTCTAAAAAGTCAGCGTCTGTTACAACCATGTGTTCGTGCCTAAGGATTCTCATTCTTAAGTTTGACGAATAAAATCCTTGATGGGATCTGGCCGTAAAGCGAGGAAACTTTGAATCCAGTTGCTTCAGAGATTGCCCATCACCGTGCTTGAAAACGTTAACAACGAGGCGGAGGGAATCTAACGAGCTGTAGAAAATCTGACCACGGACATCAAAGTATCCAGTAACTTTCAAAAGATTATAAATTTCATCAAGCGTGACACTCCATATAGCATCCTTTACTGCATCACCAGGATGCCAGTGCCGTACTTCGTGCATCAACCATTCGCGAAGCTCCTTCTCCCAATTATGAAACATGGTGGCAATCATAGACAGGCGAACATCGTCCTTCATTTCAGAGAGAAGCCGGTATAGCTCGACACCTTCATGGTATGCGTCTTCTGCATCGGAGCCAGGGTCATGTAGCTCTGGATCAAAACGTTGCCCCATCTTGGCGTATATCAACTGAGCGTGCTCATCAGCATCAGTTTTCAAAACACTGTCCGCAAATTGCGAAAGAAGCCTCTTGTTTGCTTGATCGTAAAAGAAAGTCGCCTCTTCGACCCATCGTCTGCGCAGATAATCAGGTACTTGGAACGCACTTAAGTCTCGAACAACCATTATACTGATACCGTAATGGCTATTTTGGTGTAAATGTAGAACAACTTCACCATCCGACCATTCTCATTTTTGATACGACCCGCATCGCGGTTGGAACACCCAATCATTCCGAATTCTCTTTCTGGCCGTGCGATAAGAACTGAGGCAGCACCTTAGCAACAGCATCCACCTCTACTTCAAAAGACTTGAGCGCCTTCTTGATGGCATTTGCGATCTTGTCGTGGTCATGAATGTCATCAACTGCAAAGAAGTTCTTCTTGAAGAACTTTGAATACTTTTTGCCCTCGTCGGCCGCGCCACGTTGAAAACCAATTGTTGTCAGTGATTTCTTTTTGGCCACTTCCGTAATGGCAGCAATCAAGTCGCGCCGGAAATCATGATCGCTCAGGGGACCAACCTCTGCGTACAGGCGAACCTGACCACTGGCCCCATTTGCATCACTTGTAAGCTGGACCCAAGTGATGAGGGGGAAGCCTGCCCACCAGTTTTCACACCCATGCCACCAATATTCATCACCCCCAAATGCATCGTACCAAGCCTTTGGTAAAAAGCTGAATGTATGAGCATCCGAGTGGTTATAAACGAATTCACGCTTTCCGACTTTGATCTTCGCTTCGTCTTCAAGGTCCTCCCCAAAGACAGCATCGCAAGCAAAAGAGAAATCCGTACTTTTCCCGTGCTCCACAATAAAATCAAGCGCACGTCTATGATCACGGTAGAGCTGCCGTGCAAGTTTCTCCATTTCGGCCTGCTCATTGCTCATGCCTGTCGCCTCTCGAATAACGTCTAAATAATGCTGCAAAAATGTTTGGACTTCCGGCGCCAACGGCAGTCGACCCGACAAGGCGGTTTGGTCCAACAACCCGCAAATGGCACCATACTCGATCGGCGCATAGCGATCGTCTTCCGGGTCCTCCTCCCAAAGGGTCAAAAAGATCCCGCGCACCAAATGAAAGCTGTCCGAACCCATGAAGGTCGCATCCACCACGTCCATATATCGTTGCAGCTGGTTGCTATGCTGACCACTATCGAATTTGTTCTCGATTACAAAAACCCAGCCGTTGCGCGGGCTTAGAACAAGTAGATCAATGTTGCGCCACTCACGCCTGATTTCGGCGTCCATCATGTCGGCTTGCGAGACATCCAGCGCGGTTGGCCGTGCCTTGCTGTCATCGCCGCGCAACGCCTGGGCCAGAAACGCCTTGAGGAAGGTATCCCCCAGCCCATGGGTTTCCTGAGGGTTCAGCAACCAACCAAGGATGGCAGAGTGCCGGATTTCCATCCGTTCCATGCCCATGGTCTTGATGGGGTTAAAGCGGCTGAGGTGGGCGCGGATATTGTCCAGATCAGCATTGTTGACGAACAGGCTCTCCAGATCATCCAGTGTCGGTAAATGGGCGTCGTTATTATCAAGGCTCATGCCGATACCTTCGTGGTCATTTTGGTGTACATGTCGAACAGTTTTTCGAGGCGTTCGGTGTCGTTTTTGAAGCGGCGGCCGATGTAGATGCGTTCGAGGGTTTCGTCGTTGCGGTCGTGGGCGGCGCGGAGGTTTTCGGGCATTGTGTCGGGGTTGTAAAGATCGGCGATGGTTGCGGGGAAATGCGCCTCGCGGGCCAGAAGGATATCTTCGGCGCAGCGGGTCAGATCCTCGCGGTTCTTTTCGGTGAGTTTGGGGACGGGGAAGGTATTCCAGCCGAGGGTGTTGGAATAGCTAAAATCGGTTCTCATCCGCACGCAGACAGTGCCGATCCAGACCCAATGCAGCCGAGAGGCGATCAAGGCCATGTTCCAGAGTGGGGCGTCGTAGAGGGCAAAGAGTTTGTTCGAAATGATAGTACCGTCCCGTAAAGGGCCGCATGGAAGGTAATCGCGATTTTCCGAGCTTATTGCTGCAATCGCAATTACCTTCTCATCGCCGCTTTGCCGTCTTTCATCAAAACGGTGCGACCAAGCCGCCCCTCTCTGCGTCGCGGCTTTGGGGCTGGCTTCTCTCATTGCCCGCACTTTTTCGAAACGTGAGGCAATTGTTGGTAGGGACTTAGCTTCATCAGCTTCCTGATCCGTCACCCAGATGCAATAGCGTGACTTTCCAGATATGAACTCTTCAGAGCCTAAAATGGGCCTCACGAAACGCCGTTGGACATCAACATCCAGGTTTAGATCCGCCACCTCTTCTGAAGACAAGAGGAGGTTCCCTCCGTCCACGGGTTTGCTACCAAAAGTCATTTCTGCAATCTCGGACATAGGCTTAGCTCTTTTCGACACTGTGATATCAGGGGCATCAACAAGGTACGCGTTGATGTTATTGGCCACCTTCGCAACAGTTTCACCGGTGTCACTGACGGAAAAAATCTTCTTCTCTTCAATATTGATGTTTGAGATGCCCACAATCACGACAGTGACGCCAGCGTTGTGAGATGCCAAGTTCGCCCACTTAAATGAAGTATTTGCAAAGGCAATGCGATGTTCGGATTGATATATTAGCGGCCAAAGCATTGAAACTTGTTGACCCTGGCAAATCGAATTAGTGGAAACAAACGCCGATATGGTCGCAGTGTGAAGGCCATAATCTGCGGCCTTCATGAACCATCCCGCGACGTAGTCGAGAGACTTCCAGTTTTTTGATCTTGCGCCAAATATGCGTTCAAGATCCTCTTTCTGCTCTTTGCTTTGCCATGTGGATCCCAAATAGGGCGGGTTCCCGCAAATATACGTCTCTCCCCCCTCATTCTCGAAATCAATCTGCGCCTGATCCAGAGGGCTTTGAAACAGGTCCTCGGATTTGAACTTTACCCCCGTCCCCGTGGGCGGGCAGATCGACAGCCAATCGAGCCGCAGGGCGTTGCCGCAGGTGATCCAGTTCTGGCTGTCCAGCGGCAGGAACTCGGCCAGCGCCTCTTTCTGGCCGCGATAGGTCACATCACACTGGTATTCCGCGATGATCAGCGCCAGCCGCGCAATCTCGGCCGAGAAATCGCGCAGTTCAATCCCGCGGTAGTTGGTCAGGGGGATGTCGGTCTTGCGGTCCGCCTCCCCTCGCCGCTCATTGATCACCGCCTCGATCGCGCGCAGTTCCTTGTAGGCGATGACCAAAAAGTTGCCCGACCCGCAGGCCGGATCAAACACACGGATCTTGGCAATGCGGGCGCGCAGGTTGGCCAGCTTGCGGCGGTTGTCGCCGGCCTCCTCCAGTGCTGCGTTCAGGTCATCCAGAAACAGCGGGTTCAGCACCTTCAGGATGTTCGGCACAGAGGTGTAGTGCATGCCAAGGACAGAGCGTTCATCCTCATCCGCGACGGCCTGAATCATGGAGCCGAAGATGTCGGGGTTGATCTTGGTCCAATCCAGCCCGCCGATATGGCTCAGGTAGCGCTGTGCGATCTTGGAAAAGCGCGGCACCTCGGTGCTGCCCGAAAACAGCCCGCCGTTCACATAGGGAAAGGCATCGGCCCAGCGGGGCAAATTGGCGGCGGCGCGTTTCGGGATGGCGGTGTTCATCGCGCGGAAGATTTCCGAGATGACCTCGTGCGTGTTGGAACCATCGCGGTTCGACATCTGATCGACGGTGGCGGTGAACAGATCCTCGCCATTCAGGATGTCGGTATCCTCGGCGAAGAAGCAGAAGATCAGCCGCGCCATGAAGTGGTTCATGTCATGGCGGCGTTCGGCGGTACCCCAGTCGGGGTTGTCCTTCAGCAGCTCGATATAAAGGCGGTTCAGGCGGCCCGTGGCCTTGATGTCAAAGGCGCTCTCGCGAATTTGCTTGACGGTGGAGATGCCTGCGAGGGGCAGGAAGAGGCCGAAGTGATCAGGGAACTGTTGGAAAGTGCAGGCGACGGTTTCGCCACCGATCAGGTCCTCGGCCTCGAATTCCTGACCATCGGTGGCGAGGATGAACTTGGCTTTGAACTTGGTGGTAGCCGCGCTGTTCTTGAGCGCCGCGAGGGTGTCGGAGACCGCGCCAGGGACGCAGGTGGCGATATGGATGTTATTGCGCTGCAGGACCCCACCCAGATCGGATTTGTTCGTGTCGCCCTTGCGCAGCTTCTTGATCTCGGTGGCTTTGCGCCCGAAGGCCTCCAGAAAGGCATAGGGGAACTCAGCCGCGTCGAAGGGGGCCTCGGCAAGCTCAGAGATGGCCTGTTCGATCTCAACGGGGTTCATTCACACTTCCTTTCGCAACGTCGCCTCACCTCAATGCTGATGGCGATCGCATAAGAGCCGGTACCGGACCTCTGTCTGTCTTTCCACGGGTCGTGGGCTGGCTGGCGCGGGTGATAGGCTGGCGTCAATGGCATGATGAACTCGGACCATTGTTCGAGCGCCAGCTTCCCCTGCCCCGCACCGTGCTATTTTTGTATCGGCGCAACAGGTGGTTAGCAATCGGGAATGATGGCGAAATCGTGTGCCCAATTCGGCAAATACATTTTGTTCACAGGCACTGATAATCACCAGGAGCTCTGAGATTCGACGATAAGCGAAAGGGAGTGAATAACTGTAGCTCCCTGTGCCGTCCATATTACGCCTACAAATACCTCGACCGACATCTGCGCTACTTTTTGAGGAATCTCACGCAATCCATTTTCTCAGACTGCATTTCGTTCCTACCTCCTTTTTGTCGGGTGGGCGCGAATTCACCCCGATCAATTTGAACAATGGAGCCTTCAAACATGAAAAAACGCAACATCATTTCCCGCGATCGAGCAAAAGACCTACTCATCGAGATGTACCAGGAAGAAGAAACACGCATCGACGTCAAAGCTATCGGCAACCGTGCTGAAGTTGCGGTGGGTGCATTTGACGGCCTTTGGCATGATTTTGGCGATGTATACCCGACCGTTGACGAGTTGATTGAAGCGGTAAACGAAGCCTACGCAGCCGACCTTGAACTGAGCAATGAAGAGGCCTGAGTATGGTCACAACCGGGTGGTCCGCTCCAACATCCATGAACCCCCTAACATGGGCACCGGCGGGATGACACCAGCATGGAGCCAGAGGATGCCCCGTAAGCTCTACGGACGCACCCCGCAAAAACGGTGGGATGACCTGCCGAGCCCTGTGACAGTGGATGACCTTGTACTCCACCCTCAGGCGCGACGTCACTTCCGGCCCAAACCAGCCATTGACGAATGGTCGCCACGCCGCAGTGCAGCTTCCCCGAAGCGGACATTGCCAAAGGTGCGCAGCATTTAAGTGGTTCGATGACCGCAATGCGAACCAGCGCTCTTTCGCTGCCGTTGCGCGAATGCCTACTTTGGCGAACTGAAAGCTGTCTTGACATCGCTTGGCATATCGAGATATTCTGATTTATGGACATTGAAAGGTCAATCTCAGCCCTGAATAATCCGATGCGCCGCAGGATTCTGGAATGGCTCAAGGACCGTTCCAACTTTCCTCCTGCGCTACCGGGACACGAAGATCTTGAAGGTGTTTGTGTTGCATACATTCAGGAGAAGGCGAAGCTGTCTCAGTCCACAATCTCGAACTACATGGGATTGCTGAAACAAGCGGGATTTGTGAAGGCAGAACGCCACGGCCAGTGGACGTTCTACCGGCGAGACGAAGAGAACATTCAAGCGTTCCTTGCGGCAGTCAAAGACGAACTTCTAAAGACGTAGCTTGCAGGTAAGGAAACCGTTTCAAGTTGAGCCTTGCCAAATTGAAACGATATATCGAAATATTCCGATGGAGAGTGAACATGAATAAGATTGGCAACGATGCGAAGAACCTGCTTGGTCAACCACTGGACCTGCCCTGTGGTGTGCGGTTGAAGAACCGTCTTGTGAAGTCTGCCATGTCCGACTCCCTTGGTGACGGCGCGGGCAATCCCACCGAGGTGCAAGTGCGCTTGTATGAGCGATGGGCCGAAGGAGGTGCAGCGCTATCGCTGATCGGTGAGGTGCAGACAAATCCACACTATCCGGAAAAACCCGGCAATCTCGTGCTGGCGCCAGACGCAGACCTGACTGCACTGAAAGCATTGGCGAGGCGCGGATCGGCCAACGGTTCAAATATCTGGCCACAGCTCGGTCACGCAGGAGCATTGGCGCACGGGCCGATCAGCGACCCGAAAGGGCCCTCTCCCCTTGATGTCGAAGGACTTCGCTGTGACGGGATGTCATTGGAAGACATCCACGGCCTGCCCCAAACCTACGCACAAGCGGCGAGCCTCGCACATAAAGCTGGATTTGGCGGCGTTCAAATTCATGCCGGTCACGGGTTCCTGTTCAGCCAGTTTCTATCACCGCTGTTCAACCATCGGACAGATGCTTATGGCGGCACGGTCCAAAGACGTTTTCGCGTTATTGGCGAGGTTATCGATGCCGTTCGGCAGGCTGTAGGACCAGCTTTTCCGATTGGCATCAAGATCAACTCGACCGACAAGCTTGAAGGCGGCTTGACGACGGACGAAGCGTTGCAGATCGTTCAATTGCTCGATGAAACATCTGTGGACCTGATCGATATCAGCGGAGGCACCTATTTCCCCGGCGCTGCATCAAGCTCAGAAGGCACGTCTTCTTCCGACCCCTACTTCATCGACTTCGCCATGCAGGCAAAGCAGATTACGTCCATTCCGATCATGCTGACGGGCGGTTTTGAGACGAGGGATCAAGCAACAAAAGTCTTGTCAGATGGGTCTGCCGATGCGATCAGTCTTGCCCGTGCAATGGTGCTGAATGCATCTCTCGCCAATACGTGGTTAAGCGATGCTGGCGGTGATCCTGAATTCCCAACATTCGATGCCCCGCCGCGCGGAGGTGTCACCGCATGGTACTCAATGCGCCTGACAGCCCTTGGTGAAGACCGTGAAGAGCAGTTTGTTCTCAGCCCTGCTGATGCCTTAGAAGCCTATGACACGCGGGATGCGCAACGTTGTGAGACTTGGCGCAATCGATTCAGTTGAAGTAAGCAGCCATTCGACGCTCCGCAGCATGTTGGTAACGAGGGCTCCTACCGGCCCACAGCGGACATTCGCTCGAAGCTTCAACGCTGCGGTGCGGCCCATTATTGCTGCCATTCATACTGCATGCAGCATTTTGACCGTTGACCGGCTGCAGCGCGGAAGAACGCGCTCCGAAACTGCATTTTCTTCAGACGATGCATAGCTGTTCCGGATGCGGCTTCAGATCGATCCGAGGTAATATCCGATGGCCTCCGCCAGTTCCGTCTCCTCATAGCCAAAATGGGAGCGTACGACCTCTTCGAGTTTTCGGTACGTGGTGGCCGCACGAACGAAGTTTGCCTCTTCTGGATCTTCCATCAGCGCGTCAGCAGCGCGACCGAGGCGGATGAGCAACTCGTGGACCACCTCGTGCTCTGACAGCAGCTTGGCGACAACCTCTCGAAACATCCCTCTACCAGCCGCCTCGATCCGGGGGAACATATCGGAACCTTCAATGTCGTGGTGGAATTTGAGCACCTGGCACTCGCGTCCGCAAAGGTTTCCGAATGCCCGTAAATTCTCCGCCATATCGAGTGAAAGTACGATCTGCCTCAGATTCTCGGGCGGAGCGTCTCCCGCTTCAATCCGCGCCAACACCGCTCCAATTTGGGCCATCTCCATCAGATAGTGACGGTGGATGGCCGCCAGCTGTCGACCTTGGCGGCGGTGCATGTCCGTTGCTGCCGGAACCTTCGGCGCTTTGGGCCGCGAGGACTCGTCAATTGTTAGGTCATCCAGCGAGTGTTTTGAGAGGTCATTCATGCACGGCATGAAAGCCTCTGCTTTCGTCAAGTCAAGAGCGTAGACCTTGCGAATTAGGCAATCGCCTTCCCGATGCAAGCTACATCGGCCCAAAGGCGACATTCGCCCCAGTCCTTCGATGCGGCGGTTGCAGCACACATTGCCGACCTTTGCTGCAAGAGCAAAACGTGATGCGGGCCGAACTGACCCAACGCGGGACAAAGCTGCCACGTAGCCACTTAAACTGGATCTCCTCTCCGACACCCGGATGCTCGTGATGAGCTTGGCCTTGGACGGTAGTTCAAATGGTTTCGGTTCCGCTGAGCGTCGCCTTGGCGGACCCGAAATTATCGGAAGCTTTGGCTGGGGCTAAGGCAAACGGCGGGTGGGCCGCCCTTACAAAGGGAGTGACAGTTGCACGGGTTTGAACAGCCGGTGGTCTTTGGTCGTGGCCTGCGCCCGCAGAACTACCATCGCAGCGGCGCGGGCGTCTTCTCCTGCGTCATGGTGGTGAAAGTCAAGGTTCAACACCTGTTTCAGGTTGGCCAGACCGTGGCCGCCGTTGCCCTTCAATTCGGGCCAAGCCCTGCGCGCGATGGTCACGCTGTCGTGCCATGTCAGACGTGGTCGCGGAAGGCCCTGCGCTTTGCACGCGGCGTTGATCGCATGTTCATCGAACCTGCTGTGCTGCACCATCGGGTGGCGTGACAGCAACGGCCACATTTGGGGCCAGGTCTGGGCAAAGCTTCCGGCGCCGCGCACAGTCTCCGGCCCGATCCCGTGCAGGTCAACATTGAAGGGCGCGAACGGCATAAGCGGGTCGACATAGGTGGACCATGTGAGAATGCTGTCATCAAAGCCAACGCAGGCGATCCCGATCTGGCAAATACTGGCGCTGTCGCCACAGGCGGTTTCGACATCCAGTGCAATGAACCGGAAATCACCCACTGGCAGAGGCGGCATCAATCCGGTGTTCCCCGAAGCCGGGCTTTCAACACAGCGATGAGCATGTCAGACGCCGCGCGCAATTCCGCAACATCTCCTGTCAGACGAGAGTAGGACCAAATGCCCTGCACCGAGATCGTGGTATAGCGCGCAAGCGCCTCGATTTCGGCATCGCTCAATGGACCATGATCGCCATTCTCAAGAGTCAGCACTTTGCGAAAGCCTGCCGTCAGGCGATCGCTATGCGCGCGCAGCTTTTGGCGGGTTTCCTGCGCATCTTCGGGGATCTGGGACAGTGTGTTGCCCACAAGGCATCCCATACCAAAGCCGCCCGAGTCCTCGAAACGCGCCAGAAGGTTATCGAAATACTTTTGAATGCCCTCGATTCCCGCGCCTTCGGCCTCAACCGGTGCAAAGGCGGGAGTGACGACGGTGTCTTGGTACCTGTCGAGACAGGCATGGAACAGATCTTCCTTGCCACCAAAATCGCTGTAGATTCCAGCTCGGCTCACGCCGGTTTCGCGCACCAGATCGCCCATGGAAACAACGTGGTAGCCTATCTTCCAGAATGTGCTGAGCGCACTGTCCAAAAGGTTTTCGCGGGATTGGGATTTCGCTCTGGGCATTCTACACCTTTTTTTAGAATGGGCGTTCTTCTACATCTGCCCCGACTCAAACACAAGCCCGAGGTGCTCACATGACTACGTCTTTCCGCGACAAAAAGAAATTTTCCACCGTCCATGGTAAGCAGATGGCCTATATCGAAGAAGGGACCGGCGATCCGATTGTATTCCTGCATGGCAATCCGATGTCGTCTTATCTGTGGCGCAATGTGATGCCCCACCTTGCAGGCAAGGGACGCTTGATCGCGCCAGACCTGATTGGCATGGGCGATAGTGACAAGCTCGATAATTCTGGCCCGGACAGCTATACCTTCGTCGAACACCGCAAATATCTGTTTGCTTTGCTTGAACAATTGGGCGTCACCGACAACGTCACACTGGTCATCCATGACTGGGGTTCAGGTTTGGGTTTCCATTGGGCACATACGCATCCCGGGGCCGTCAAAGGCATTGCCTTCATGGAAGCAATCGTCGAAACCCGTGATAGCTGAGACCAGTTTCCCGACCGCGCCCGCGAAATGTTCCAAGCCCTACGCTCGCCTGCTGGCGAGGAGATGGTTCTCGAAAAGAACCTCTTTGTCGAAGCGCTGGTTCCCGGTTCCATCCTGCGGGATTTGACCGAAGAAGAAATGAACGAATTCCGCCGACCCTTCGCCAACGCGGGCGAAGATCGCCGCCCCACATTGACATGGCCGCGCCAGATCCCGATTGAAGGACAGCCAGCGGACGTGACCGAAATCGTCGATGCCTATGTTGACTGGCTCGGCAAGACATCAATTCCCAAGCTCTTCGTCAATGCGGACCCCGGCGTGCTGATCACGGGGGTGGTACGCGACCGCGTGCGCAGCTGGCCGAACATCACCGAAGTGACGGTACCCGGCCTGCACTTCATTCAGGAAGACTCTCCGGATGAGATCGGTGTAGCCGTGCGGGATTGGCACGCCAGACTGTAACCCCCACCAGTTGCGCCGGGCGCGGATCGCAATCGACCGCCGCAACATTTGGCTTTCAAGGCAATGGCTCGGATGAGCCTGCAGCGGCGGCCGAGCTTGCCGCTGCAACTCTCGCGGCTGATTTGCCAAAATCATCAGCGGTTCGTTTGAAAAATCTGAATGACACAAGGGCCAATGGCATGTTCAAAAAATTATGATCGGCACTGCGTTGCGGAATTTTCGCTTTGCGTCACAGGTCGTACGATGCTCGATTTCCTGCTGTGGCGGGTCGCATAGGCCGTGATTTCTCAGGCTCCGTATTGATTCATCATCATATCAACCGACTGGTCAATCATGGCGTCCATTTCGTCAGGTTTGACCAAGGGCGCCCCCAACATGAACGGCCAAAACGCCTTGCCCTTCAACAATGATATGAATTCTTCGGCCGCTTGTCGGGGATTTGCGATGGTCAGCACCCCGTCGGCGGCGGCCTCTTTGAACAACTGTTCAAAGGACGCCGTATAGTCGACTTCATTCTGGATTTCCCTGACAAGTTCCGGATCCCGCAGGATCTCGCCCATCAGCATCTTGTTGGCGGTCATGACTTCGGGCGAAGTGTACAGTCGCGCCTGCGCACGGCCCATCTCAATCAGTTGCTCTCGGATATCCATGCCGGGCTGGTAGCTGACCTTCAGGTTGTCCGCGATGACCCTCCATTGGCGCAGCATCAGGGTTTGGAAGAGCACTTCCTTGCTTTCAAAATACCGATACACGGTGCGTTTCGACGCGCCAGCTCGCTTGGAGATACGGTCCATGCTGGCCGCAAGGAACCCATTCTCGCAGAATTCTTCAAACGCGCCCTGCAGGATTGCCTCACGTTTATCTACTGAATTTTCAACGATTTCATTCATACTGCCAGTCTACACATCACGTCCAGGAATTGCCAATTTTTCGACAGGGTAAACTTGCGGGTTTACCTGTGGTTATTTGCGTTATATAGGTACACTTAACAGTTTACCTGCATTCCAATCGTATTGCCAGATGGAGATCGACAATGACTATCAAGCTAAAGATTAACGGGGCCGAACGCTCTGTCGAAGCGGAACCCGGCACACCATTGCTGTGGGTGATCCGGGATGAACTAAAACTGACCGGCACCAAATTCGGCTGCGGCGTTGCGTCTTGCGGCGCTTGCACCGTGCATGTCGACGGCGAACCGACGCGGTCCTGCCAGACCTATGTCGAAGACGTCGAGGGCGCCGAGGTTTCCACCATCGAAGCGATTGGCGACGACAAGATCGGCGCTGCCGTACAGCAAGCCTGGAAAGAGCTCGACGTGGTGCAATGCGGGTACTGTCAGTCTGGTCAGATCATGTCTGCGGTGGGTTTGTTGAAAGAAACGCCAAAGCCAACGCTGGAAGAGATTGACGAATACATGGATGGCAACGCCTGCCGCTGTGCCACCTATCAACGTATCCGCGCCGGTATCCAGCGCGCCTCAGAAATCGTGGAGGGTTAAGCCATGACCGTCAACACATCCCGCCGCAGTTTCCTCAAAGGTGCAGGTGCGGCCGTTGCCGTTCTGGCCGTTGGCATTGACCCCAAGGGCGCGCTTGCCGCTTCGACGTCGGAGGCAGGCACAGCCATTACGCCCTTCGTGAAAATCTATGCCGATGGTACAGTTGCAGCCGTCATCAAGCACTTTGAAGGCGGGCAAGGCACCTCTACGGGCCTGTCCACGCTGATCGCGGAAGAGCTGAACATGGAGCTTAGCGATATCACCTTCGAAATGGCCCCTTCGGATACCGCCGTTTACAACAACCTGTTCTTTGGCGCGCTGCAGGGCACGGGCGGATCGACCGCGATGGCCAATTCGTTCATGCAATATCGCACCGCAGGCGCGGCCGCGCGTGACGTATTGTTGCAAGCCGCGGCCAAGGATTGGGACGTGGACGTCTCTGAGCTGACACTTGCCAATGGCGTCATTTCAGGCGCGGGCAAAGAGGGCCAGATCGGTGAATTCATCGCCACCGCTGCGCAGATCGCGGTGCCGGCCGAGCCTGTCCTGAAGGCCCCCGAAGACTGGACCCAGATCGGCAACACCCAAAAAGCGCGCCGCGACAGCCATGACAAGGTCAACGGCGAAGGCATCTATGGCATGGATATCCAACTGGATAACCAGATGGTTGCCGCGATCAAACGCATCCCGCAATATGGTGCGACTGTCGCTTCGTTCGACGATAGTGCCGCCAAGGACGTCACGGGCTTCATCATGGCCAAGGCTCTGCCCAACGGCGCGGGTGTGGTGGCTTATGCCGAAAACACCTGGGCCGCGTTTCAAGCGCGTGACGCGATCGAGGTGGAGTGGGATCTGAGCAAGGCCGAAACCCGCAGCAGCGACGAGATAAAGCAACAACTGCTGGCAGCTGTGAACACTGAGCCGCAGTGGCAGGCATCCGAAACAACATTGGGTGCCGCATCCACAGCGCTGGAGGGAGCCGCCCAAGTCGTGGAGCGCGAGTTCTTCCTGCCGATGCTGGCCCATGCAACGATGGAGCCCCTGTCAGCCACAATTGCGGCCACCGAAGACGGCGGCGTGATCATGTATGATGGCGCGCAGGGTCCAACCATCAACCACGCCACGATGCACCAGATCCTTGGCATCCCGATGGACAAGATTCAGGTCAAAACCCTTTATGCAGGCGGGTTCTTTGGCCGTCGCTTCAACGCAGGCGCGGACTATATCGTCGAAACGACACTGGCCTTTTCGATGACCGATCAAACCCGCCCGGTAAAGCTGGTCTGGTCCCGCGAAGACGATCTTGCCGGTGGCTGGTACCGCCCGGCCTATGCGCACAAGGTTCGGGTTGGTCTGGACGATGCGGGCAAGATTGTTGGCTGGGATCACCGCGTGGCGGGTCAATCCATTGCAAAAGATGGGCCCTTCGAGGCTTTCTATGTCAAAGACGGTGTGGACATTTCTTCGGTGGAAGGGACGGCAGAAAATCCCTATGCGATCCCCGGAATGCACATCGGCTTGACGGACGCGGCCCCGGCAACAACCGTTAACTATTGGCGTTCCGTCGGTCACAGCCATAACGCCTATGTCATGGAAACCATGATGGATGTGGCCGCCGCAGCAGCCGGTCAGGATCCCGTCAGCTTCCGTCTTGCGTATTTGCCCGGCGACACAGCTGATCAAAAACGCAAAGCTGACGTCCTGAAACTGGCTGCCGAGAACGCCGGGTTTGGCAAGCCGTTGCCCGACGGGCACTTCCACGGCGTGGCTGTGCACAAATCCTTTGGTACCTACTGTGCGCAGATCTGCGAAATCTCGATCGACGAAGATGACTATGTTCAGATCGAGAAATACACCGCAGCCGTCGACTGTGGCGTGGCGGTGAACCCCGACGTCATCAAAGCCCAGGTCGAAGGGGCGATCGGCTTTGGCGTCGGTCACATCATGCGCGATCAGATCACGCTGGATGGCGGCGTCGTAGTGCAGCAAAACTTCCCCGACTACGAACCGCTGCGGATGCGCGACATCAAGGCCATCGAGGTGCATATCGTCAAGACAAACGAAGCACCCTCAGGCATTGGCGAACCGGGCACACCGCCGGCGGGCCCAGCACTCGCGAACGCAATCGCAGCCTCCGGGCGTGATCTGGTAACACACCTGCCGATGACCGAAAACGGTGTCGAATTCGCCTGACGGACCTATAGACCGCCGCAGCCATAGGGGTGCGGCGGTCTCTCAATACCGGCTCCACAACCTTGCACGCGACACTGCGTCCCGTGCGGTTCAGAACTCCTCCTCAAGCTATAACCATAAATGCGCCACCACTGAGTGCCTGCTTCTGGCTGTATTTCAATGGCGGTTTCCAGGATGCTCTGCCATAGAAGCGCAATTGCAGCGAAGGTCCGGTTCGGATTTTTTCCCCGATGCTAACTCTTGTGATAGGCTCCGATCTCATCCTCGTGGCTGTCAGCCCCCGATCACCACACCGATTTTGCCCATGTGCGACTTTTCCAGAAATGCCTTCTGCGCCGCGTGCAAGTCGGCCAATGGATAGGTTTCGGCGACCACGGGCCTGATCTCGTCCGCTTCAATGTAGCTGACCAAATCAGTGAACACGCGTGGGTCCTGCCGGGTGCTCCCGATGAGGGTCAGGTCTTTGAGGTAAAGCGTCCGCAGATCAAGCTCGACGATCGGTCCTGCAATAGCGCCCGATGTCACATAGCGCCCCCGTGGCACCAACGCATTGAGCAGTTCGGGCCAGCGCGGCCCACCTACAAGGTCGAGCACGACGTCGAAGGCTTCATCCGGATGAGCTTCGTTGCGGTCTATCACCGCATCCGCGCCGAGGGTTTTCAGCGCGTCCATCTTCGCAGGGCTGGTAGACGCCGTGACATGCGCGCCGCGCCGCTTGGCCAGTTGCACCGCCGCCGAGCCGACGCCGCCAGATGCGCCTGTGATCAGCACACGTTCGATGCCCAGACCGGCGCGTTGGATCATGCCTTCGGCGGTGGAGTATGCACAAGGAAAGGACGCGAGCTCGATATCCGAAAGGGGGCTCTCGATCCGCAATGCGTGTTCGTCGCCCGCGGTGGTGTATTCGGCGAAGCCGCCATTGCGCTCCGAGCCGAAGGTCACAAGCGCATCTGGTCCAGCACCGGTTGGACGATGCATAGGCCGCACCAGCACGCGCTGACCGATCCGCGCAGCGTCCACACCGTCACCAACCGCAACGATCTCACCGCAGCAATCCGCACCTTGGATGCGCGGAAAGCTGAGCGCACCGGACCATGCGCCGTCGGCATCAGAGGCACCTGCATAGCCCTCTGTCGCAGCCGAACCGGTGTCGCCCCGCACCGCTTTCGAATACCAGCCGGTTCGGGTGTTGATGTCCGTGTTGTTCACCGCCGACGCGCCCACACGGATCAATACCTCGCCAGCTTCCGGTCGCGGAACCAAAACGTCGTCACGCCATTCAAGCTTATCCAACCCGCCATGGCCCGTGAGGATTACAGCTTTCATCGTTTCAGGAAGTGTCATTGTGGCATACTCCGGTGTAGAATGATTACTCTACTTGCGTAGGTAGAGCGATCGTTCTACATCGTCAAGTATGAGCGATATGATGAACAAGATATCCGCAGGGCTTGAGCGTGCCTTTGCCAATCGGGGCTTCGCCGAGCCCAGCGTCGAGGATCTGCGGGATGCTGCGGGCGTGAGCCTCCGCACGCTTTACAAGTACACGCCGTCCCGGGCGGAAATGGTGCTTGCTGCGTTGGAGAACCGGCACCAGCGCTATCTCGCCCGCGTTTTTGATGACCTACCAGAGGACCCGAGCGAGGCGCTCGATACGATACTGACCCGCGTCGGGAACTGGATGGCGACCGAGAGCTCGCATGGCTGCCTCTTTCATGCTGCGGTGGCCGCCGAACCCAGAAGCCGGCCTCTCCGCGCTTTATTGGAACGTCACAAGGCAGAGGTCGCGGCAAAGGCCGCAGCGGCGACCGCGTTGAAGGGAGCCAATATCGCGCTGTTGTTGATCATCGAAGGGCTGACGCAAGCATGGCCCCTGCATAAGGTGGCCGCGCTTGATGCGGCCAAGCGATTAGGTCTTTCACTACTTTCATCAGATCGTTGACGAACTGGTCAGATGTTGCAGCGTCGCTTTCTAAAAGCCGACATTGGAAAAGAAGTGCAGCATCTCAGCTCGTCCGAGGTCTGCTTTGTCAAACTATGACACACCCAATGGTTATTCGACTGCGTTGCGCCGCCAGATAATGAACAAGCCTGAAGAGACGATCAACCCGGATCCAAGCAGCATCGTAGAACTTAGGCTTTCCCCAAATAGCACAACACCGAGTGTGATCCCGAAAAGCAACCTTGTGTAACGAAAGGGGGTCACGGCAGATACTTCGCCTGTGCGCATCGCTTTCATAAGGCAAGAATACGCAGCGACGCCCGCCAGAATGGCACCGACTAAGTTAAAGGACGTGTAAATATCAGGAAGGACAAATGAGGCACCTTGCCAGATCGAGAATATCGACCCAGCAACCACAATCGACAAGAACCCGTAAAGTCCAAGAATAGATGTGCTGAGCGTTGCTGGAGCTGCTCTGCTTGCCAGATCACGGCCCGCAAAACCGATCATACCGATGATTGCCAAAACCGATAGCATTGAAAAGCTATCGGTTCCGGGCTGAATAATAATGATGACACCAACCAGACCGATAAAGATTGCAAACCATCTGCGCCATCCAACCCTTTCGCCAAACACCATGGCTGCACCTGCCACGACAACCAAGGGTGTCGCTTGTAAAATTACAGTTGCTGATGACAATGGCGTCACCGCAATGGCAAGAACATAAAACAGGCGTCCAATGATCTCAAATACCACGCGAATGCGCATTGGCCGCGAGACGACGTCTTTGATAAACAAAGGTTCATTTTTTAGGTGGGCCAAACTGGCAAACATCACCGCACCACCCAAGCCAAAGATAATCAGGATTTGACCAACGGGTAACGCGATAGACGCGGCTTTTACAAAAGCATCCTCTATGGCAAAAATAGCCATTGATGCGATCATCCAGATGCTACCCAGCATGTTCGCTTTACGACCTGTTAGAATGTTTGAGATCATGAGAGATCCTATGCCACAAAGAGCGAAATATGGTTTTTGGCTACTTACACCGCAGAGGATTTGGGAAACAATGGCGTAGTCTCATCGAGAAGTTAATTTGGACAGGAAACTCTCATGAATAAGAATTCGCCACGATGGCCAGAAATACGGGTTAAGGGTTGTGGGTTTACGAACGCCAATTCGACAGTGCTTTGGCAATCATCAGATCAAGATGCGCACCGCCACCGTTTTTGAAAACGGTGACGGAGTCCGGTGTTCTCCGGCCGGTCGCGCGCTGTGTCAGATCATAAAGATCGCCGCGCACATCGGACCTGCGAATGGTGCCTTCGTTCAATGGGATCAGCAATTCGCCGATATGCCCAAGCGTGGTCTCAAAACTATCAACAAAGATCTCTGCACGCGTCAGCAATGCGTCGTTGGCTTCACGCATGTCAGCTTTGAAGGCACCGATCAGGTCGACATGGGTACCGGGCGCGACCCACTTTCCGTCAAGAACGGGCTGTTTGCTCATTGTCGCTGTTGAAATGATGTCAGCCCGTTTAACGCCCGCTTCAAGATCCTCAATTGCCTCAACGGCGGCTTTCTGATGCGCGTGTAGCCCTTCCAGCGCGCGGCTTTTTTCCGGGTTTCGTCCCCATATCAAAATGCGCTCCAAACCCGGAAAAAGTGCAGAATATGCGCCGACCAGACTGTTCGCCACGATGCCCGACCCCACAATCAAAAGTGTCTTACTATCAGGGCGGGCCAAAAGAGATGCGCCGTAAACGGAATCCGCGGCCGTTTTCCAATAGGTTACCAAGCCACTGTCGACGACGGCCAGCGGCGCGCCTGTTTGATCATCAAAGATCAGCATCGCGCCCTGCACGGATGGCCTTTGATGATGCACATTGTCGGGAAAAACGGTGAAGGATTTCACCCCAACGCCGAACCCCTCAATCCATGCGGCGCGGTTCACAAAGCTGTCTTCTCTACGGTTCAGGAATTGATCCGTTATTTGCGCGGGGGCACGGGTGTGCCCCTTTGCAATCGCGTCAACGGCATCTGTCCAGCCAAAGCCGGACGGCAGGGATGCCGCGTCAATGAAGGGTATACCGGCGGGCATTACTTACGCGCAGCAATCAAAATGACCTCGACCTTGTATTCCGGCGTGGCAAGCCGGGTCTCGCCGCAAGCGCGGGTCGGGGCATGACCCTCGGGCACCCACGCATCCCAGACCGCGTTCATCTCGGCGAAATCGGCCATGTCCGCCAGCCAGATTGTTGCCTGAAGCATGTGATCTTTATCGGATCCGGCCTCTGCCAGCAGTTTTTCGACCGACGCAAGGCAATCGCGTGTTTGTTGTTCTACGCTGTCGCCGGGGTTTCCGACCTGTCCGGCCAGATAAATCGTATCGCCGTGCGTGACGATCTGAGACATGCGCGTGCCGGTGTGTATTCGGGAAATCGAAGTTGTCATTGTATAGTCCTTTTTATTGGTCAGGTGGTTGAGACGAGTTTCAGGCCGACAATCCCCGAAAGGATGAGCAACACGCAGAACAACCGCACAGCGGTCGCTGGTTCAGCAAAATAGACGATCCCAAAAATCACCGTGCCGATGGTGCCGATGCCAGTCCAGATCGCATAGCCTGTCCCAAGAGGGATGCTGCGCAACGCGAGCCCCAAAAGGACAAGGCTGACAATCATTGAAGCCGCCGTCAGCACGGTGGGCCAGGGCCGCGTAAAACCTTCGGTGTATTTTAACCCGACGGCCCAGCCCACTTCGAACAGGCCTGCGAGAACAAGGAGAAACCAAGCCACTTACCGATCCTTTACTGCCAGAGCTTATTGGTTCGCGCGTTCGAACATGCCGAATAGGTCGCGGGGGTCGTCGGGATCCGCGACCATATCAAGGTTGGAGAACCACGGCGTGCCCTTGATCGCCGACAGCACATAGCGCAATGCGCTGAAATCCTCGATCGCAAAGCCAACGCTGTCAAACAGCGTGATCTGTTTTGCGTCAGTGCGACCCTTGGCCTTGCCAGAAATCACTTCCCACAATTCGGTCACGGGATGGTCGTCCGCCAGCTGCTGAATTTCGCCTTCGATGCGGGTTTGCGGCGGGTATTCCACGAAGATTTCGGAGCGCAACAGGATATCGCGGTGCAACTCTGTTTTGCCCGGGCAATCGCCGCCAATCGCGTTGATATGCACGCCGATGCCGACCATATTATCTGTCAGTATCGTGGCATTCTGCTTGTCCGCAGTACAGGTCGTGATGATTTCTGCCCCCTCCATCGCTTCCTGACCCGAGGTGCAAGACACAATGGTCAGGCCGTGTCGTTTCAGGTTGGCCGAACAACGCACTGTAGCAGACCGATCGATGTCATACAGGCGCACAGTGTCGATGCCGCAGATTGCCTTGAACGCGAGGCACTGGAACTCCGACTGCGCACCATTTCCGATCATCGCCATGATACGTGCGCCTTTGGGTGCAAGGTGCCGTGCTGCCATTGCCGAAGAAGCGGCCGTGCGCAATGCGGTCAGCACGGTCATTTCCGACAGGAGTTTCGGATAGCCTGTGTCCACATCCGCCAGCAGGCCAAATGCGGTGACCGTCTGCAACCCCTCTTTGGTGTTCTTTGGGTGGCCGTTCACGTATTTGAAACCGTACATCTCTCCATCAGATGTCGGCATCAATTCGATAACGCCCACTGCAGAATGGCTGGCGACGCGCGGTGTCTTGTCGAATAACTCCCAGCGTTTGAAGTCGGCCTCAATAGCATCGGCAAGATCACACAGGACCTTTTCGATCCCAATCTGGTGGACAAGGCCCATCATGTTTTCGACGGACACGAAGGGCACATAGGCGAGTTCAGACGGCGATGGGGGCATTTGCTTTTTCTTTCTGGCTGAGGGCCATCATGATGCCAGAGAGCAGGATTACAGCGATCCCCGCCCAGGCGAGTGGATTGGTTGCCGTGCCCCAAAGCAGAAATGCCCAGAGGCTGGCAAAAATCAGGAACGAGTATTCGAATACGGCGACCACGGCGGGATTCCCGATCCGGTAGGCTTGGGCAATTAATGTAACCGCGATTACAGCACCCACGGCTTGGAACAAGGTGAGCCAAAGGAAGCGAGCACTCGGGGCAGTCCAGGGCGCGGTGATGAAGGCATCGCCGGGCCAGATCGTTACGACTGCCAACATGATCAGGCCAGCCGCTCCGATGGTGGCAAATATCCCGATTGCCAGCGTGATTGCGCTTTCGTCACTGCACCAATGGCGGGTCAACATCATGCCGAGGCCATAGAATAGACCGGCGGCCAGTGGCATCACGGACAACGGGGTCAGATTCGCAAAGTCGGGCTGCAGTAGCATCAAAGCGCCAATGAAACCGATGACGACGGCGAAGGCCCCGATTGCGCCGATCCCGTGACGGAACAAAAGGGCGGACAACAATACCACCCAAAGCGGCGCGCTAAACAGACCAGCCCCTGCTTGTGACACAGGCAAGGTTCCGAGCGCGGCAAAGTAGATCAATAACCCGACCGACACCGCAACGCTGCGGCCCGCCAGCCGAGGCAGGTTGACCGGGCGTATCACACGCCCCGACATCCGCGCTGCCACCAGCAATAGTGGGACGGCGAACAGGGTACGGAACACCTGAAACTGCCACAGGCCTGCCTCTTGGCTGACGGGGGCAACGAAGTTGTCTATGAAGCTAAGGACCGCGGAGGCGGCCAGCGCAAGGCCGACCGCCATCAGCGTTTTATCAGGCAGCATCGGTTGCCGCGTTGGTTTGCATCGCGTCCAACACTTCATCCAACGACCGCACTGCGCCGTGTTGCAGGTACTCTACCGCTTTGAGCGAGGCATCGTGCGCCTCGCGGCTTGAACCGGCGACGCAATCCTCGATCACGCGGCAGAAGTAGTCACCCTGATGCGCATCAACAAAGGTGTAATGTACGCACACATCGGTCAAGCCGCCCACGAGGATCAGAGTCTCCGCCTTGAGACCTTTCAACAGGATTTCCAGATCAGTGCCGTAGAATGCTGAATAGCGCCGTTTGGAAATGCGATAATCATCAGGGCGCATACCCAACTCTTCTTCAGCAAAGGCAGTCAGAGGATTGCTATCAAGGCAATGCACGTCCTCGTCCCCATCGGTTTCGCGGCCCATGTCGATCAAGTTGGCGCGGTGAATTTCCTGAATGAATACCACCGGAATGCCGACCTCGCGCGCCTTGTCGATTGCCACTTTGGAACGCGACATGCGCTCTGCATAGTCCGGCATATGAGCGATGGCACGTTTGTCGTCGGGAATTGGCGCAAAAGTGGATTTCTGGATGTCGATGACGATCAGCGCCGCGCGCCCTTCGATCAAGTCTCGTTTTTTTGAGATTGTCATTGTGTTGCCTCTTACAGGAAGTGATATGAGATTTTGTGGATCAAGTAGTGGGAACCGCCGGTCATGCCGCGACTCTGGCGCTGCCAGGAGCGGGCGCTTCACGGGGCCGCAAGTGCCCAAGGAAGCGTTTTTCGGCCATTCGGAAAACAAAGGTGATCAGGAAGACGATTGCCATATAGAACACCATCGCCGTCAAAAACCCCTCATAGGCCAGATAGTAACGGCCATTCAGCCAGCGCCCCACACCCAACAGATCCTGCAAGGTGACAGTGCTGGCGATGACAGACCCATGCAGCGTGAAGATGACCTCGTTGGAATAGGCCGGCAGGGCGCGGCGGAACGCATTGGGCAAAACCACCAACCGCATCCGGGTAAACGGCGACATGCCACAAGCCTTGGCTGCTTCGACTTCACCGTGAGGTGTCGCCTCAATCGCGCCGCGCAGGAATTCGGTGGTATAGGCGGCGGTATTTAATGTGAAGGCGATGATCACGCACCACCACGGATTGCTGAGGATCGGATCCCACAGGAAGCTTTCCTGAACGGCGGTGAATTGTCCGAGGCCGAAATAGAAGAGATAGACCTGAACCAAGAGCGGCGTGCCGCAGAAGACATAGGTATAGACACGGATCGCCGGGCTTAGGAACGGCTTGCGATAGGCGCGCGCGATGGCCAGTGGCACAGCAATCAATCCACCCACAAGCAGAGCGAGGAATGTCAGTTGAAGCGTGACCAATGCACCATCAAAGAACCGCGGCAGGTTGTCGTAGATTAACACGAAATCAATCGGGGACCGCGTCTCGCTGAAGCTTTGAAGGTATTCGTAAAAGCTGCGTTCGGATTCCATCGTCTATGCCTTTCTCACGCCAGCGGCGTACTTCCGGTCAACCCTGCGCAGGATGAGATCAGACAGGCCCGTGATGACTAAATAGATGACCATGACGGCAATCATGAAGCTGAACAGTTGGTGCGTAGACCGTCCGGCCGAAAAGGCGTTCCAGACCAGATCGTGCAGGCCGATCACCGATACAAGTGCGGTGGATTTGACCAGCACCAACCAGTTGTTGGTAAAGCTTGGCAGTGCAAACCTTACCATTTGCGGCCATGTTACGATCCGGAATATCTGACCCGGTTTCATGCCCACGGCCATCGCTGCTTCGATCTGGCCGCGCGGAATGGCAAGGATCGCACCACGAAATGTCTCAGACATATAGGCCCCGAAAATAAAGCCAAGCGTCAGCACCCCGGCTACAAATTGGTTGATCTCAATATAATCCCAAAGGCCCGTCAATCCGCCGATCTGGCTCAGTAATGTCTGGCCGCCAAAAAAGATCAACATCATCAAGACAAGGTCAGGCACGCTGCGCACGAAAAGAGTATAGATATTGCCCGCGCGCCGGACCCCACGAGAAGATGAAAGCTTGGCAAAGGCACCGATCAGGCCCAACACAATGGACAAAAGCAGGGACAGAACCGCCAGCGAAATCGTGACCAGAGTACCCTCGATCAGGATCTGTTTGTATTCAAAGATCACGTCCATATGCATTGTCCGTCAATGGGGAATGTTGGGCGACAGGGAAACAGCAAGGCTCCCCTGTCGCGTGATTTCTGCAGGATTACTTGCCGTAGATGTCGACGTCGAAATACTTGTCGTTGATCGCGGCATAGGTGCCGTTGGCGCGGATCGCTGCGATCGCCGCGGTCAGCTCATCGGCAAGCGCATCACCTTTGCGCACAGCGATGCCAGTACCCTCACCGAGACATTCGGGATCGTCGATGTTTTCACCATAAAAAGCAAAACCCTGACCCTGATCGGTGTTCAGAAAACCGTCTATGGCTTGCAGGGTATTGTTAAGCTGCAGGTCCAGACGCCCGGCGACCAGATCGGCAAAGACGTCTTCTTGTGTGTTGTAAAGACGCAAGTCCGCATCAGGAAAGGCTTTCTCAACATGGCATTGCAACGTCGTGCCGCGCAGAACACCGATTTTAAGACCCTTACTGCCCTCAGCCGTCATATCAAAGTCGGCATCTTCCTTGGCAATAAACCGCGACGGCGTATCATAGTATTTTTCAGTAAAATCGACGCGCTTCTTACGATCTTCGGTGATCGACATCGAAGCGACGATGGCGTCATATTTCCGGGCGATCAGTGCCGGGATCATGCCGTCCCATTCCTGCTCAACCAGTTCGCATTCGCGCTTCAACTCTTCGCACAGGGCCAGCGCGATTTCGATGTCGAAGCCGGACAGCGACCCATCAGCTTCCTTTTGCGAGAACGGAGGATAAGCGCCCTCGACACCCATACGCAACGTGTCCGCGGTGGCGGTACTGGCCATGAATGCGAATGCACCAACGGCGGAGGCGAGAAGTGTTTGTTTGATAATCATGTGAGTACTCCCTTGTTTCGGCTTGATTTTAGGTTTGATGCTTAAGCACCGGATTACTGTCTGGTAGTCGACAGGAATTCCTTGAAGCGGTTGGACTTTGGGTCATTGAACATTTGTGCGGGTGACCCCTGTTCCTCGATCAACCCCTGATGCAAGAAGATCACTTCGGACGAGACGTCGCGCGCAAAGGCCATTTCATGGGTGACAACAACCATCGTGCGTCCTTCTTCGGCGAGCGACCTGATAACCTTGAGCACTTCCCCCACAAGTTCTGGATCAAGCGCTGAGGTCGGCTCATCGAACAACATAACTTCGGGTTTCATGGCCAAGGCACGGGCGATGGCTGCGCGTTGCTGCTGACCGCCTGAAATATGAGATGGGTAGTAATCGCGGCGCTCATACATTCCGACGCGTTCTAACACCTCTTTGGCGTGTTCAATCGCCTCGGCCCGCGACTGTTTCAGAACATGGATTGGTCCCGCGATGACATTGTCCATCACAGTCATATGTGACCACAAATTGAAGGACTGAAACACCATCGCGAGGCGGGCGCGAATCCGCTCTACCTGCCTTGGGTCGGTCGGGTGTGACGCGCCTTGGCGATCCTTTGACATCTTGATGTCTTCACCATGGACCGTGATCAAACCGGATGTCGGCGTTTCCAATAGATTTATGCAGCGCAGGAATGTGCTTTTGCCAGAACCGGATGACCCTAACAGAGAAATCACATCGCCCTCACAGGCCTTGAGGGAAACACCTTTGAGCACCTCATGCGCCCCGAATGATTTATGCAGATCGGTTACGCTGAGCGAGACATTGGATTTATCGGCGGACAAGGCAGCGACCATGCGGGTTTCCGTTCTGCGTTAGGGAGCAATTCGTTGAATGAAGGCTACTCACCATCAACCTCAAACCAAAAGCGCGTTTAACTTGCTCTCAGCGAAGGTTTTACCTACGCTAAATTAATGAAGAACACGCTCCGTCATCTTAATGCGCTTAGGGTTTTTGAAGCTGCGGCACGGCATTGTAATTTTGCTAAAGCGGCCAGTGAATTGAATGTCAGCCACAGCGTTGTCAGCCAGCACATCAAAAATCTTGAGGCATGGTTCGGGACCGATCTTTTCATCAGGCATCGCAACCGGGTCGAGCTCAGTGAAAACGGGCGGGACTTGTTGCCGCAAGTCGCGAGCGGCCTTCAAACGCTTACTGACGCCAGTGAAACCCTTTTGCGCAAAACCCGTTCTGGGGCCGTCGTGGTCAGCGCAGAACCTGCGATTGCGTCCTTGTGGCTGCGCAAGCGGATCACAGAGTTTTGCAGTCTTTTTCCGCGTATCGAAGTGGATTTAAGGCCAGCGTGGAGCCCCGCGCAGATCGGCGAAGGGCATGCGGATATCGCTATTCACTTCGAAACCAGAATGCCCGGGAGCGGGATTATTAAAGACCGTCTGTTTCCGATAGATGGCTTTCCCGCAGCATCTCCCTACCTCAATGCCCAACTCACATCTCAAAATGCCCATGTGGACTGGAGCAGCGCAACTCTCATTCACGACAATGGCAAAGAGACCTGGCACAAATGGTACGCGGCGCATGAGCCTCAAAGCCTTGGCTGGAAAACTGGCAAGGTTTATTCCGACCTCTCACTCGCGATTGATGCTGCAATAGATGGTGAAGGCGTTATCCTCGCAGATAATATACTATGCGAGCGCGAGTTATCTTCAGGCCAGCTTGTCGCCGTGGATCAACGGGCGATAAGGTGTATCTGGTACGAAATTGGTCTGGACAAGAACACATCTGGATCGTCCGCTCCGGCGTTCTTCAAAAATTGGTTGTTGCAACATGCTAAATATTTGCGGACCTGATTTGTTGCGGGACTGCATGGAAAAAAACGATAGGCTCAATTTTGAAAGCCAGTAACAGCCGAGACATCGCATCAAACCAGCCTAATTTCAAAAATTGATGAATAGCGGCGGCGTTGAAAGTTTTGAAGGCTTAGAACGCGCTCTATTTGTATCAAGATGCTACGCCCCTGCTTTCAATTTTTGAATATCCACGTGACATCAATCAAATGTTGAAGCGGCGATGCTCCCTTGAAAGAAGAAACTACAATATTGAATGGCCGCTTTTCCGGACCGAAGGCATACAGCTGCAATTGCAGCGAATGTCGGCAATCCGCCCTTTATCAAGGTCTCAGGCTCATCCCGGACCTCTGATAGCCGTATTTACTCGATGCTGAACTGCTTTCCTACAATCGACCTATTTTGCGGTGTAGCATTTTGCCTATGCAGCCATTGTCACCAGTTCCTCCAGAAGGAGCTGATACATGGCAAAACAAATCTGCGGAAATTTGGCGATCAACCCTGACGAGGGTATAACCACCATTGCCTTGGCTGAACATTTGGGCATCTCGCGAAATACAGTGCCTGCGATCGCAGCAAAGTTTGCGCTGACCAAACGGGACGACGGATTTCGGAAATACGATGTGTTTCGGCAAGTCCATGGACTGGAACCGTTGTTGATAAACACTGCTCTGGACAGCTTCAAAATAGCGCATAGCCGCGCCATCGGGGATGGCACCTGCGACACCGATGATACTGCCAGCCGGATCTGCCTAATCGATGAAATCTCGGGCATCGAAAATCTGGCCTCTGCGCTCTGGGATCAGGGCCTGATACATATTTCAGATCTCGCTGCGGAATACGGATATGCTTATGAGACTTTTCGCAAGAAGCTGAAATCTGGGGACATCAACCTGCCGCCGATACAGCCGATCGAACTGTCACCAAACCGCATCATGTACCGCCCGCTTGACGTCGTTCTATGGCGTCGGCACGGCATCGTCATGAACCTTCCGAAGGCTACCGGATCGTCATCAGATTCTGTTCAGCCCCCGTCGGCAGAACTCAGTGAACAGACCTCCACGAGGCCCTCTCCACCAGCCTCAATGACAAGCGCGGTCTTTGCAGCGGCTATAGCCGCGACCGACGAGAAAAGCGATTTCAGCGCTCCTCCTGCACATTCCTCAGACGATCCGCACACCCCGCGGCCATAAGCGAAACCCCCGTCACTTTGGGGCGTCGCTAAAATGATTGGAGTACCGCTTCGCCTGCACAAAAAGCGGCAAATATGCTCAAAAAGCGGTTTTTAAGCCGCCCTATTCAACCACTAAGGACACTATGACCCACACAGATCAGACCACCCCAAACGCTGCCGTTTTTAACGTCACCACGCCCCCCTCAACTGCGGCTATCGCTCTATCTCCGGCCGGCAAACTTGCCCATGGCAACAGCCAGCCAGCCGATTTCCAAGAGGTCCTAAATTGGACTGCGACGCACAAGCCTCATGACCTACAGCACCTCAAAGTTTTCCTCGACAAATGGGGCTATGGCCCTGCACATCTGCTCACGCTTTCCAGCGATGCACCGGACAGTCGTACCCCTGCCCCTTCAGCTTACGCAAGCCTGCTGGATTGGTTCGATGCAGCCTTTCCTAAATCTGCTCAAAACATCCACCCTCGCCTCGACATTGGGGTAACACTTGCACGCTACAAGAAGGTCCGTGAGGGCGTCCGGCGTTCCCTTCGCGGCAGCATGGGGGCTTACGAAGCGCGCGCCGAACGCAATGCCCTGCAAGACGGATGGGCAGAGGTTCTTTCGCTCCTTCAACCACTTACTCTGAACGGTGGCCCGCTCGACAAACGCAGCTTCAGCCTACTTAAAACTTTTGCTGATATTGCGCGCCGCGCTGCTTTGGAGCCTTGGCAGCTCATCGAGCCCATGTTCGACGCGCTCCAGGATGCCTTCATCAACCCACAAGAACGGGAGCTGACAAAAAAAGCATTCAGGATGCTCAATGAATGGAATGGGCTGGTGGATTTCGGCGATCTATTACCCGAGGAGCCCATACCTCCCCTTCCTACGCGACGTATGTCTGATACGCTGCCGGACCACATAGAGGCCCGCGTTGAAGAACTGATTTCAATCGCTGCCACGCGGGTCGATATTAATACGAGCAAGGTCCACAACACGGTCACCCCAGACACGATAAAAACCTATCGCGCAGCCATGCGCTATCACCTTAAACTCCTGCCCTACTGCCCACCAGATCCCGCCACGGCGTATGACAGGCCAGTGGCCGACTTTAAGAACATCAACGACATCGATGCATTATTCGCGCCGGAACATATCTCGGCGACGATCAGGGCGACAGAAGACCGTGAACACCTGCCATCCGCGGTTCAGGCCAGCTCTGCCCTGGGCTATTACAAGACTATCCGCCTGATCTTGGAAAGGAACGCTGACACCTTCGACTCTGAAATTGCGGCGGAAATATCGCGGCGTATCAAGTCGAGTGACTACTTTAAGGATGCCGGCCGGGATGAAATGCCGGAGCACATTCAGGCTTGGTGTCGGGATCTCGTGAATGATCTTCAAAAGGAGCGGCGGTTCCACAATCTGCACCGTACCTTTCAGGCAAAGGCACAGAAGATCATGGAGACCGCACTTGATGGCAAAAGCAAATTCGACCCCGCTCACCTTGATGATAGCGATCGCGCCCGTCTGATCAGACTGGGCGTATGCGCCGCTGTCTGCGCGATCGTTCTAACGGGTCGACCATTGCGTCTGAGAAATGCGATTTGGTTGCGCCACCGTGGTCGCCGGGCCAATATCAATCCTAACAATGACTGGGAGTTCTTCATACCAGCTGAAGAAGCGAAAGCTGGTGTTAAAATCCCTGAAATGAAGCCACGCATTGATCGGCACGGGCCAGCCGTTCTGAATTGGTATCTCAAATTCATTCGCCCGCTGATCGACCCTGAGAACAAGAGCATCTACCTTTTCCCTGCAATTCGAACAGTCGGTGGTCGCCTCAATCCATCGACCTTTCGGACGTGGTTTCAATCCGCCGCCAACGATGCCGATGTGCCGATGACATTTCACCGGTTCCGCCACGGATTTGCCAGCATATTGGTCAGGATGGGAGAACCCATGCGCAACATTGCAGACATGCTTGGTAACACCGAGGCTGTCTGTAGCAAGCGTTACGCGTTCTTGGATCCTGATCGCAGCGCCCAGATTGCACAGGGCGCAATGGCAAGAGCTGCGGCCACCGCTGAAAAAACGCTCCGAAAGAAGGCGCGCGCATGAGCCCTCGTATCCGCGCCATCCTCTCAAAGCCCCACATGGCCGGGGTCGCACAATTGCCGACGATCTCTTGCATCACTGCAGCAGAACTCGAAGCCCTCGAACCTTTTGTCGAGTTCTGTGCAACGCATCGGGTATCGGCACCGACCGACATCGACATGCGGGCATTCCTGACTCTGGCCACTCCTACCAAGCCTTCAGATGAGAGCCGTACTCAATCGTGGCTCAAGGACCAATTGAGCCAAATGGTTCTTCTTGAACAGGTCCTGCGCAAGCTGGAATTCAGCGCCGATCTGATCGGGGCTGCAAACTCGGTACGAGAGGAATTCCGACACCAAGGTGCATTTCGGGGGCACAATCATGGTGCCCGTCGTAGGTATACCAGGAGTGTCTCAGTAGCCGTCGAGAACCTTCCAGAAGCGTGGCAAGAAACCCTGCGCAAATTGCGCAGTGACCGAACATTCGCCCTGTCTATTCTTGATCGCATGGAACAAAGGCTTGGCATGTTCGCTTGGTCGGCAGACCAAGTTGGCCATCCAGTTGATTTGGCCAACCCAGAAGCAGAATGCGCCTTCTACGATGACCTGATAGCCCGTTCGACAGCTAAGGCCATTAGGGACGGCGAAGATCAGAATTCGGCCCAGCCTCGCTGGGCCTACTTGCGCGGAGCAGCCGAGGAAATAAGACGGTTCGCCACCCATCACGGCATGTCGCCTCAGGATATGGAGAGGTTTGACCGAAACTATCGCGGTTTCTCTTTGCTCGAAGAAAGACAGACGCCACTCAAGATGTTTACCGCTCTTCAGGCACCTACCCTGCCTGTTACACTGGCCAATGCCCGCATTCAGCTCGAAGACGCCAGCGCCGCCGCCAACCCTTCTAACCGACACCAACGGCGTTTGAAGGCCTGTGCCCTCGGCATCACCGTTGCTTGCCCGCCGCGTGCTCGCGATGTGGTTGATCGTATGTTCTGGGGGAACGGCGTTTTCTATCGAGCTGACACGAACAGCTATGCGTTCGATTATAACCAATCAAAGGTCGGCCATGAGCTGAAAATTGGCTTTCAGCCGAGCTTCAACATATTCTTCAATGCATTGCTTCTGGGAGATAACGATGCGCGCTACCTGCCGCAGATCCGCGAACAAGCGATCGCACAGCGGCGCCCAATATTCATGCGATACGACGGTGAACCCGTTGCTTACGGGTGGTTCGGCCGCGCTTGGGATGAAGCCATCGGATCATCAAGTCATTTGGCGCGCACATTGCTGCAAACCTTCCTCGCCGATCTTGGCGAGCACGGGCTTGCCTATGGAAGAAATGCCATAGGCCACCGCGGTCACCGCCACCTTTCCAAATACCGCGATGAGCACGCCAAGAAGATTTCGGCATCAAAGGCCTCAGATGCCTTTTCGTCCCGCGCAGAAAACCTTTCACCAGATGACATATCGGACCTCCTTTGACATGAAACATGCAACACAAGCCATTGAACAAAAACAATCTCCTGAGCTTGTAAAAAACGCCTCAGCCATTTCAGGTCATCCCAAAACGGTAGAGACATTTCACGATGTTGAAAATGCGCTCAGTGCCGCGGCAGGGACCGGCACACCCTGCATCGCCGATTGGCAGCACCGGGCAATAGACTTCCGGATTTTGGAACGCCTTTTGGGGGATCTTGACCACCCTGTCAAAACCTTCAGCACGGTACTCCCGGATGACTGGTCTGAGGTCCCTGACGAGATCAGGGATCGGATCCCCGGCAACGCCAGGAACAATCACATGCGCCTTATCGCCACGTTCAAGCGTGCAATCGGTTTTTATCGGCCCGATCTTGACCCCTGGTCAGCCTTACAAGTGCTCGCGGACGTCGAAATGGCAAAGACATCACCCTCTTTGGGACGGGTAAAGGCACTTGCCAAAGAAGGTGATTTGAGCCCGGTAGAGTTGAACAACAAATGGATCGAGCAACAACTCACCGACTTGACACAGCAAAACGAAGCCGAAATCCGCGGAATTTTCCTTTTCCTTGTTAGGCTGTCGAAAAAACCAGCAGTACGGGCCTCAGGCCTCCTTCAGGGCGATCTCAAACTTCCCCCGACCAATAGGCAGAAGCGCCGCTCAACCGAACTTCCCGGATGGTTGCAAACCATCTATGGCAAAGTCGACCGCCCGACCCAAAATGCCTTGGACCGGATATGGCTCACTGTTGAACGTCTCAATCTCACCGCAAAGTGTCCGCGGGACATCCTGAGCTTGATTAACGAAGGAAAGCTGTCACACAGCACAGCGAACCAAGTCGAGCCCATCACGATAAATACATGGAATGGTTACGCGCAAAAAGCCCGAAGGGTTCTATGAGTCGGATCACTTCTTGTCATCCTCACCGTAGCTGTGGCGCCGAGCAATCGGTGAAAGTTCATATGAGTGTCTGCCCATATTTTTGACACTAAGCCATTTACATTACTAAACTTCTGAAGCGCGATCATTTAGCATAAACCATTGTACATAAGGCCAAATATGATACGCTTAGGGCGAAGCATTTTGATTTTGGACCTTACGCTGCCATGAGCATTCATGAAAACACGCACGACAGGAACGAACTCGAAGATCTGGCAAAAGAAAACCCCGGTATGCTTTTTCACCTGCATGTCGTGCCCACCGCGTTGTCAGAGGTTAAGGCAAAATCTGCGGCCATGGGCCTCAATGAAATCGAAATCGAAGCTGTTCGCGGCATGCATCTTGCTATCGCATTGGACGAATATGCCGACATGTATCACATCGGACGACTACATGGCGTGCCCTCACGCCAAGAACTCCAATTAAACATGAACAAAGGCGAAGCCTTCTGGCGTGGTTTTCAAATCGCCCGTGGCGAAATTGTCCTCAAAAGCGGCTTTCGCAGCGAGATCCAGAATGAAGAAAGACTGGCAAGCTGGATGTACGCCAAATCATTGAACTACGCATGTGCGATGGAGGGTTTTGCTTTTGGGGTTTCGACCGATACGACGGGGACAAAGGCGATCCTGAACGAGATTCTTGGGACAGATGATCAAGCGGCATATACCCCTTCCACATATCTCAAATCCATCGGCGATCTGGTAACGGCCATTGAGCGGTCGGATTGTTCGTACTTTCAATCTCTCTGATGCCGTGTCCAAGCAGCTGTAAGGATAGCTCAGCACCAGCGATCCTAAGAAGCTGCCAAAGTTTGCGCAGCATGCTGATCTTAGCAAGTCAGAGCGGGACAAGCTCTTGCGAGTTTCATTCTCCGGAGAGCTAAGGAAAGGTAGTTCAACCGCAATGACATGGTTTGACTATCGATGACGGTCGGTTTGGTTTCAGGGCCCGCCTCATTGCCTCCCCGAGACACGAATTATCCAGCAAAATGGTTGTCCGATCCTACAATGGCCGCTCTGGCGGACGGCGCTACTACATCGTGCCAGCAACTCGATGGTCAGTGCGAACGTGCCCTATTGCTACTCCATTGCTACTTGACAAAAGGCGTCTTTTTTAGCAATTAAAAACAACAACTTATAAACTGTAGGTCCAATCCATCATGGGCGCGACGGAAAGGCAAGCGGAACGAACAACGCTGGGTATGTCCTTATTCGTTGGTGTTTGCACCATCTACAACTTCCTGCATCGCTGAAAATTCCGGCCAGATTTCCGAGCGTTTTTCGTAACCGGGTCTAACAATGCAGGCTTGCAGAACAGCAATGTAGGCCCATTTCGCCAATGACCTATCACAGGAGATGCAGACCCTCAATTCACCGCAGTGGCGCTTCCACGAACAATACCGACCCAAGGCCCGACGACGGACGAGACGACCCATCCGGGAATTGGCGAGCTTCAAGGCTGTCAACACCGGCTATGCTCTCATCCGCGTTTCGGGGTTTTTGATATGGATCACAGGAACGCCCTTCCAGCGATCTTCACCCGAGCGGGCAAAGCGATGGAAGGCAAGCAAGCAAGAGGCACTATCGGCGCGACTATGACAAATTGCGGCAGGAAGAGCTCGGTTTTCCCGACCGGCAGGCTCCGGCACTAGCAAGCCGCGGGCCTGTCGGCGCATTCGGCCAAGAAACCGTTAAGGATCACATGGAATATCTCGGGCTTCTCCAGATGCGCCGCGTGGGCCGCACCAGGGATGACCGCCAACTCGCCCGCCGTCAGGTTGCGCCAGAGCGACTCGACCTGCTGCCACCGGTAAGAGCGGTCGCTGTCGCCCCAAAGAACCAGCGTAGGCATGGTCAGCCGGTCCAGCGCGGGGCGTCCGTCCCAACTGGCCATGGCATCGAGGGCCGCGAGGGCGGCCTGAACGCTGGCTTGTGCGCCGATATCGCGGATCGCGGGAAAGCCCGGGGCTTCTTCGCCGTTGAGGAACCATGTGGCCCCGATCCGGCGGGCTGTATCGGGCACGCCATCATCCCGCAGCCGCTGACGCGACACGTCAAGGGGTTCGAACCGGTCGGGCATGGCCCCGAGGGGGCCGGTGCCGTAGAGCACCAACCGCTCCACCCGATCAGCGTGATTTGCGGCCATTTCCTGCACGATCATGCCGCCCATGGAATGACCCAGCAGCGTGAAGCGGTCGACGCCAAGCTGGTTCAGGAGATCCATCACGGCCTGCGCGAAGCCTTCGATCCGGTCGCATCCGGGCCGGTCTGCCGCCGCGCCGAAGCCGGGAAGGTCCGGCGCGATCACGTCGTAGTTTGCGCTGTAGAGGTCGATCTCGGCCTCCCATTGCGCGGACCCGCCCAGATAGCCGTGGACAAGGACCAGTACGGGACCGCTTCCGGCGCGGCGGTGGGGCAAAAGCGCAGACATCAGCGCATCTGCTCTGGTAGCCACAGGGCGGTCTGCGGGGCAAGGATCAGGATCACGATCAGCAGAATCATGGCGCCGATAAAGGGCAGGCAGCCCATGATGACGTCGCCGATGGTCACCTGCTCCCGACTGATGGCCTGTATGACATACAGATTGAGCCCGACAGGTGGCGTGAGCACCGCGATCTCCATTGTGATCGTGTAGACCACACCGAACCAGATAAGATCGAAACCAGCGGCGTCCATCAGCGGATAGATCGTCGGCAGGGTGATGAAGGTCATCGACACCGGCTCCAGGAACATGCCCAGAATGACGTAGAACACCAGAACGATGGCCAGCACCGTATAGGCCGACAGATCGTAGGACAGGAACAGCTCGGTGAACTGTTGCGGCACGCGGTAATAGGTCAGCACGAAGCCGAACAAAACACCTGCCGACAGCAACAGCCCCAGATAGCCCATGGTGCGCATGGTCGCGAAGATCGACGCGACGAAGCCTTGCCATGTCAGCCCGCCGACGCCGAAGGCCAGCACCACCGTTAGAAGCGCAGCAACTGCGGCGGCCTCGGTCGGGGTGGCGATGCCTGCATAGATGGCAACGGTGATCACCAGACCGATCAGGACAACCGGCCCGACCGTGCTGAGGATCATCAGCATCGGCATCTTCTGCGCCTCTTCCTGATTGGGGATGTCGCGCGGCTTGAGGATGCCCCAGATCAGCACAATGACGACGAAGCTGGAAACCAGGATCAGGCCAGGAATGACGCCTGCGATGAACAGGTCACCGATGCTCTGGTCTGCAACAATGCCGTAGAACAGCAAGATTAGGCTGGGCGGGATCAGCACCGACAACGTGCCACCCGCGGCCAAAACACCGCTGGACAGACGCTTGCCGTATCCAAGGCGCAGCATCTCGGGCAAGGCGACACCACCGATGGTGAGCGCGCCCACCATGGACGAGCCGCAGACCGCGCCGAACCCGGCGCTGGCCCCGATAGACCCATAAGCCGCAGACCCCCTGATCCGCACACCTTGGTGCAGGAACTGATAGAGGTTCGGCCCGATCTGCGATTTGCCTATGAGCTCTCCGAGAAAGACGAATAGCGGCACGGCCAGCAGGATGTAGTCGATCCAGACGCCCCAGAGCTTCAGCTCTGACGACACGACGGAGGTTGAAAAGCCCTGAATGTTCCAAAGAAAGGGCAGCGAGGCGGCGGCGAGGGCAAAAGGGATCGGCAGTCCGATGACGATAAAGATCATCAGCAGGCCCAGCAGGCCCAGCCCGACAGTGTACCATTCCATGACGTTGCTCCTTATTGGGCGGGCGTGCGGATCAGTTTGATCAGCCGCAAGAGTGCGTAGAAGGTGAAGAGAAGAAGCGCCAAAGCGCCCGGCGCCCAGAAGAGGTAACGCGGCCAGTGCAGGATCTCGGACGCGGCCCCGGAGTTGAAAGATCGGATCGTGGCGCTGACGCCTGCGTAGGAAAAGAACGCGCCCACGCCCAGCATCAGAAGATAGTTGATGATCGTAACCACCTTGCGCGCACCCGGCCGCAACAGGTCGGTGGCCATTGTGACTTTGGGATAGGCGTCCTCGCGCATGGCGAAGGCGAGGCCCGCGAATGCCACGGGGAACAGCAACAACGCGGTAGCCTCGGTCACCATCCTGTCGGGGGATCCCAGAGCATAGCGCACAAACACACCGTAAGAGATCCAGAGCATCTGGATCAGAACGATGACCGCTCCGGCACCCGCCATCCAGATGACAAGCCGCTCTACTGATGAGATCAGGCGATCAAGTCCGTCAGTCATAACGCACCTCGCTTTTTCGGGGTAAATGGGGGGCTGCCCGCCATCGGGACGACAGACGGGCAGTCACGTATCTAGTTGGCGTGGGTCGCCATCAACTCGCGGAACGTGTTGGCCCTATCAGGACCACATGCGTTGTCGACTTCGGTTTTCCACTGCTCGGAAACGCTCGCAATCAACTCGGCGGTTTTTTCCGCGGACAGGGTCACCTCCGTCCCGCCTTCTGCGACCGCCGCGGCGACCTGCTCATCGACCCATTGCTCGTAGAGTGGCTGAAGCCAGGCTTCAGTTTCAGCTGCGGCCTCGGTCAGGGCGGTTTGCTCTTCGGGGGTGAGGCTGTCGAATTTGTCCTTGTTCATCATGTAGATGATGTTGCCGTAGAACAGGTTGGCGTTGACCATGTAAGGCATGACCGACCACAGTTTCCACGAACTGTAGGTGGCGACGCCCATGTTGATCCCGTCCACGACACCACGTTCAGCGGACTGGAACACCTCTTTCGGGGCCACAAAGACAGGTTGGCCGCCCCATGTTTCAATCATCATGCTGACCAGCGGCCCTATGGAGCGCACGAGCTTGCCGTCGAGTTTCCCCAGATCCTCGATTTCGCCGTCGAACCACCATTCCTGATCGTAGGAGTAGTTGGAGTTCAGCAGCGGCACGAGGCCGACATTTGCGGCCTCTTCACGGATCAGATCGGAATAGGCCGCATCCAGGGCCGGCTGCTGGTCCAGATTGACATTGGCCGGATAAAGCGAGGTGACGACATAGCAGGGCAGACGGTTGTCGGCGTTGATCCAGCTGATGTCGGACACGCCGCCCTGAAGGGCATCGACCCCTTCGGACCAACCGTGCAGCGTCGAGGACGGGAAGATGTCGACCGTTACGCTTCCGTCGGTCTTCTCGGCGACCAGTTCGGCGAAATGCTGGAAGCCCTGATAGCGCACGTCGGATTCGTTTACGTAGGTGGACAAGCGGATCTTCGTCTCGGCATGGGCTGCGCCGGTGATGGCAAGTGCCATCGCCATGGCAGTTGTAGTGAAGGTTGTTTTCATCGGTCTCTCTCCCTTTTTCAGTTTTTATGCAGTTGGTCGTTTGGCATCGCTAACGCCTTGGCTCCTCCTCCGAGCCAACCAACTTAACGCAAGGGTAAGCGACAGAACGACAGCGCTGCCAATTCAAACATGGAATTGAATAATGCAAATTCGGAATAGTTTTGGTATGGTCATGATATACAGGGGGTCTAAGGGGGCGTTCTCATGGATATGAACTGGTTGCAGGACTTCGTCTGCTTGGGCCGCACGCTGAACTTCACCCGCGCTGCCGAAGAGCGGAACATCACCCAATCCGCCTTTAGCCGACGGATCAAGTCGCTGGAAATCTGGCTGGGCACACCCCTGGTCAAGCGCTCGACCTATCCGGTGCAATTGTCGGATGCGGGGCTTCAGTTCCTGCCCGTCGCGCGCGAGACCATCACAGCGCTGACCGATATGCGCCAGACAATCCGCGCCCAAGAGCGCGGAACGACAGCTTTTCAACGCTTTGCCGTGCTGCACACTATTTCGGTCAATTACCTGTCGAGCCGCATCGCGGAACTGGAAGACGACATCGCCGGTCTGCGTGTCCGCGTCTATTCCGACAACCTGCGCACCTGCTGCCAGTTGTTGCAGGAGGGCACCTGCGATTTTCTGCTGTATTACCGCCACAAGGATGTGATGCCGGTATTTGACGAACGGCAGTTCGAGCGCAAGGATATCGGAACCGAGCGGATGATCCCCGTAGCCGAAACCCGCGCCGCACAGGCAGGCGGCTGGGATCTGTCATCTGACGATGGTGACGACATGCCCTACCTTGGCTACGACCCCGCCAGTTTCCTTGGCACGGTGGTCGATCAAACGATCGGCGCGCGCAAGCCGCGTCTGGCGTTATGCTACATGGACGCGTTGACCGAAGCCATCAAGCGGCGCACCTTGGCGGGCAGCGGCATCGCATGGCTGCCGGAAGGCGCCGTTGCGGATGAAATTTCGCGCGGGTTGCTGGTGCCCGTGGGTGGGGTCGAGTGGCAGGCGACACTGACGCTTTCACTGTTTTGCTCGGTCGACCGGTTGGACCGTGTCGGCAAGGCGGTCTGGGATGCGCTATGATCCCGCGTCGGGGTAAAGGCGGCTCAATACGTCTTGCCGAATGCGCTGCATGTGTGGTCCTCGCTGATCTGGCAGCCAGATCGCCACAAGGTCCAGCAGCGCCGCTGGCAAGATGTCATCGAGCAAACACAGCTCGCCCTTGTCCAGCGCTTCCTGAACCAAAGACTGGGGCAACCATGCGACGCCAATCCCGCTCAGCGCATACCGATAGGCAGCCAGTGTCAGTGCGGTTTCTGCTTTGCTTTCCATTGCGAGGCCTGCGGGCAGTCGGGGTGCGAGGGTTTGTGAAAAGACGCGCCCCAAAAATACGTCGGCAGGATAGCTGACGATAGGGATGGCAGGGCCATCGGTGGTTTGCCGCAAAGCGGGAATGCTCACGGGCACCAAACGCTCGCTATCCAATGTGACGCTCTCGAACGCGCGGGGGATTGCGGCGGAGGGCATATCCGCGGATTCGTACATAAGCGCGAAATCGACCTCCCCCGACAGCAGCATCATCAAACACTCGTCACGGTTCCCAGACCGGACACGCACCGATACGTCGTCCTGCGCGGTCAGCGCCGCGACGACGCGGGGCGACACGGTGGCGGTGATCGCGTGCTGACAGGCGAAAGCAACCGCGCTGCCCGCGCTGGCCGATGTGTTGGACAGTTCCCTACGCAAGTTGGCCAATCGCGTCGCAGCTTCGCGTAATTCCGGCTCCAGCACACGAACGGACGGCAAAATCACAATTGGCTTGCGGCTGCGGTCGAACAACTCCGCGCCGATGCTGTCCTCGATCATACGGATGCGACGGGTGAAGGCCGATTGCGTCACGAAGCGCCGGTCCGCCGCCCGCGCCAGCGATCCTGTGTCCATGACCGCCAGTATATCCTCAATCCATTCCAGCCGCATTATGACCTCGTAACTTGCGTATCACGCATTATGCGCTTCCAATTACGCATTATCAATTGACTCCGAGCCGATGTAACTGTCCCTCATGTCAACTTGAGGAGAGTCCCATGCATCTTGCCCGCTTCCCCCGCCGCTTCATCGCCCATCTTCCCACCCCACTGGAACGGCTGGACCGCCTGTCCAAGGAACTCGGCGGGCCAGAGATCTGGATCAAACGCGACGACTGCACCGGCCTCAGCACCGGCGGCAACAAGACACGCAAGCTGGAATTCCTCATGGCCGAGGCAGAGCTTGAAGGGGCCGACATGGTCATGACCCAAGGTGCGACGCAGTCGAACCACGCCCGCCAAACCGCCGCCTTCGCCGCCAAGATCGGCATGGACTGCCATATCCTGCTTGAAGATCGCACCGGCTCGGACGACGCGAACTACAACAACAACGGCAACGTGTTGCTGGACCATCTGCACGGTGCCACGACCGAAAAACGCCCCGGCGGTGTCGACATGAACGCCGAGATGGAAAAAGCCGCCGACCGCCTGCGCGCCGATGGCCGCAAAGTCTACACCATTCCGGGTGGCGGCTCGAACCCGACCGGCGCATTGGGCTACGTCAACTGCGCGTTCGAGATGCTGTCGCAGGTCAACAACAGTGGCACCAAGATCGACCATATCGTGCATGCTACCGGAAGCGCCGGCACACAGGCGGGTCTGATCGTGGGGCTCAAGGCAATGAATGCCCAAATCCCGCTTCTGGGGATCGGTGTACGCGCGCCGAAAGAGGCGCAGGAGGCCAACGTGTTCAAACTGGCCTGCGCCACCGCCGACAAGCTGGGGTGCAGCGGCGTGGTCGCGCGTGACGACGTGGTTGCCAATACCGATTACGTGGGCGAAGGCTACGGCATCCCGACCGATAGCGGTCTGGAGGCGATCCAGATGTTCGCAGAGCTGGAAAGCATCCTGCTCGATCCGGTATATTCCGCCAAAGGCGCTGCCGGTTTCATCGACCTGATCCGCAAGGGTCATTTCAAGGAGGGCGAGCGCGTGATCTTCCTGCATACCGGCGGATCGGCCGCGCTGTTCGGCTACACCAAGGCGTTCGATTTCGCGGATCGTTGGACGGACCGCGCATGATTACGCACTAAAGGCATTATAACAGACCCGCCTTTATAGGCACCGGCTATGCGTCTGCGCCTCCCAGAAACCCCGGCTCTCTCTTACCGGGGTTTTTGGTGTCATTATCCATTACCATCACGGCGCGAACGGCCTGCTAATCTGCTGACCACTTCACCTTCGCGGATCATCCGGCAGGGCCATGTCGCGTCTACTCTCATGACAAGAAATTGCGGCTTTACGAAATGGTCCGAACGGGTGCCCAGTATTTGACCAGCGTCCGTTAACCTCCTGTTCTTATTTAGTGTTCCGCTTATCTTTCTTAACACCGAGCAGTAGCAAAGGCTCGATTCCGGCCTTCCGCCTGTTGCCTTATCTTCAGGCTTCGACGTGATCTTGCAGGCGGATCACCACGACGCCGGGCTGCGCGTTTTCGGGTGCCGGGGAGACATCCCACTGCGCACCAACAATCTGCACGGTTTTCAGGCCCGTTGCGGTCTGCACATGGCCTTTGGCACGGATCACATCGGCGCGGTTGGCGAGGTCTTTGGCGTAAGTCTCTGCGTCGAGCGGTTTGTCTGGCACCTCCACCGAGGTCACCAAGCCCTGCCCGCTACCATGCGGCGCGCCAATGTCGGGCAAGGCTATGCGGAGCGGGTTTAGAATGATCTCCACCGGCACCCGCCCATGGTCGGCGCGTATCACTGTGGCGTCACCGGCCAGACGGGTCACGGTGGTTCCCGCCTGAGCCACGGCATCGGCACCTGCCAGATCACCCTTGGTCAGAACAACCAGATCGGCAGCCTTCAACTGCCGCGCCACGGTGTCGGAGATGTAGTCATTGGCTAATGACGCCTCAATTTGCGCGGCGTCAGCCAGCACGATCACGCCTGTTGTCTCTATCCCTGAGACAAGGCCAAGGCTGGCCGCGATAGCTCCGGGAAGTGCTACGCCGCTCGCTTCAAGGATGACGTGATCGGGCGCGGGCCGCATCGCGGCCATCTGCGCAAGTGCTGCCATCAAATCATCGCCGTAGCTACAACACACGCAGCCGCCAGCCAGTGCGATCAGATCATCGCCCTCGGCCTCGATCAGGTCTGCATCAATCGGCAGGTCACCAAACTCATTGACCATCACCGCAAAGCGTCTGCCCTGCGCGTGACGTAGCATCTGGTTGACCAGAGTTGTCTTGCCCGCGCCAAGATAGCCGCTGAGGATTGTGACGGGCAGACTCACAGATCGTCGACCGCGAAAATGCGCCCGCCCTGAACCGTGCCCCAGACGCGGACGTCTTTCAGCTTGTCGCCGCCGATTTCTTCGGGGTCATCTTCCAGCACCGCGAAATCCGCACGCTTGCCCGCCTCGATGGAGCCGACCTCTTGATCCAGATGCAGTGTGTAGGCCGCGCCCAGTGTGATTGCATAAAGCGCGTCGGCCACGCTGATCTTCTCGGCCTCGCCCAGCGTGCGGCCTGATGCGGTCAGGCGGTTCACTGCACACCAGCCGGTGAACAGAGGGGCCAAGGGCGTAATCGGCGCGTCCGAGTGGATCGCCATCGGCACCCCCATGCGCAGCGCCGTGGCGCAGGCGTTCATCCGCTCTGCCCGCTCCGGCCCGACGGTCAGGGCGTAGTGCTGGTCGCCCCAATAGAAGTGGTGGTTTGCAAACAGGTTCACGCACATGCCCAGCTTGGCGATCTTGCGGAACTGCGCGACGTCGGCAAGCTGACAGTGTTGCAGGGTAAACCGGTGATCGGGGCTGGGATGCTTTTTCAACGCCTCGGTCATCGTCTCGATCACCAGTTGCGTGGCCTGATCGCCATTGGTGTGGGTGTTGATGTGGATGCCCTTCTCAAGGGATTTCTCCACAATATAGGCCAGATGCTCCGGCGAGATGTACCACAACCCGTTGGGCGCGCCGTTGTAATAACCCGGCTCACGCAGTCGTGCGGAGAAGCCCTGAATAGAGCCGTCGACGATCACCTTGATCTTGCCCAGCCGCATCATGTCGGTGCTTTTCAGCTTGAGCGCCTCGGCGTGGGTAATCAGGTCTTCGGGGCTGACGCCGTGATGGAACCGCAAGGACACGACACGCGCCGGGTATTTCTTGTTTCCGGTGACACGGCCCATCAGATCGACCACATCCGGCGGCAGTTTGTTGGCCAGATCCGTGGCCGTGGTCACTCCTGCGCGCACGCAGAGCTGGCCGAACTTCCACATGCCGGCCTCGTCGCAGTTGAGCATATCGCGATCAAAGCCAACGAAAGGCGACACCGGAGTCATCACGTCTGGGCCCTTCAACTCGCCCAGCGGCAAGCCGTCAGCGCCCAAGGGGACGCCGTCATGGTTGACGCCCGTTCGCAGCATACCGGCCAACTCAAGCGCCTTGGTGTTCACGTTCATGATATGGCCCGACGCATGCATGATGCCGATAGGACGGGTGGCGGAGATCTTGTCCAGATCATGCCGCGTCACCCGCTCGTTGCCGAAATAGATCGGGTCCAGCGACCATGCGGGCATCGGCGCATCCGGGTCCTCGATCTTCGCCTCGGCCTTTTTCATCCGCGCCAACACGTCGTCAAGGTTCTTGCAGCCTTGCTGCATTTGGCCATCAGGGGCCATCCGGTCGAAAAAACCAACATATGTATACGCCCAGAGCGAGCCTTCCATCAGGTGGCTATGGGCTTCGATCAGGCCGGGCATCAGCACTTTGTCGGCGAAGCGCTCGTCGAGGGTGTAGTCTCCCCAGCCTTGCAGATCTTCCAGCGAACCGGTGCCAAGAATTTTGCCGTCACGCACTGCGACATGGGTGGTATGCGCGTGTGCCGGGTTCATCGTGATAATCTTTCGGGCATTGTAGATCGTGATCATCGCGGGAATTCCTTTGTGACTGTCGCGTTGACCTAACGTTATTGAGTTTGCTTCCCCACAAAAACTGGATTTAACTGCCATAGAAACCACATTTCATGGAGGGACGGAACTTGGCCAATCTCACGATCAAGCAGCTTCGATATATCGAGGCCGCAGGAAAAACCGGCTCCATTGCGGCCGCGGCAACGGCGCTCAACATCTCGCAAAGCTCGATCACCGCAGCCATCGACGTGCTGGAGGCAGAGATGGGGTTCGACCTGTTCACACGGGTGCCGGCCAAGGGGTTGATGACCACGCCGTCGGGCAAGCAAAGCCTTGCCCTGATCAGCGACTTTCTTGGCACGTTCCGGGAATTCGAAGCCGAGCTTGACGCCGTCGGTGGCACCTCGTCCGGTGTGATCCGGCTGGCGTGCTTCGCGGCAGCAGCAGCCACCTTCCTGCCGCGCGCCATCGTCAGCTTTCAAAAGCAATACCCGGGCAGCCGCTTTGATATGGTCGAGGGGAGCATGGATACCGTCGTCAGCTATCTCGAAGAGGGGCTTGCCGATATGGCCTTCACCTACGAGGAGGTCGTCCGTGACGGCCAGATATTTCAACCCCTCGTTGATTTGCCGCATTTCGCGCTTGTATGTTCGCAGGACCCGATGGCCAAGAGGGCAAGCGTAAGCCTGCAAGAGCTAAGCGGGAAGCCGATGATCGAACTGACCCTGCCGCTTACACGGAACTACTATTCCAACCTGTTCCGCAACGCGAAACTTGATGTAAATATCGTCCATGCGTCATCTTCCGTTGCGATGATCCGCACCATGGTTGCCGCCAACCTGGGCTTTACGATTCTCAATGCCAAACCGATTGCGGTGCTGGACGGGCGCGGCGGATTTCGCGCGGTTCCGTTGTCCGATCCGATCCCGCCTCGTATGTTCGGAATGGTAATGCAAGCCCGCACGCGCCAACCTCGGGCAGTCAATGATTTTCAGGCGCATTGCGAAACCCTGCGCCAGCAGGGTCATTTCGGATGTATGAGTGTGCGGGCCAACGAATGACCGGCCTACCGGACGGTTACTCTATTAAATGTAGTAATTGGGCGCAGAAAAACTGTTTTGTGCAGGTATGACGTAGCGTTAGCCTGTTGTTCAATACAGAAACTCAGGGAGCCCGAGACGTGACAAAACACTTCAAATCAATGTTGGTGACGACCGCCGTCAGCACCCTTCTTGCCTTCGGCGCGGTCGCGGAAGAGCCCGTGCGCGGCGGCACGCTCATCCACGCGATGACGCAGACGCCCCGCCATCTTAACCCCGCCGTCCAATCCGGCATTGCCACGGGCGCGCCGGGGACGCAGTTATTTGCAGCGCCATTGCGCTATGACGAAGACTGGACGCCGCAGCCCTATCTGGCCGAAAGCTGGGAGTGGTCAGAAGACGGCACTCAGATGACCCTCAAGCTGGTTCAAGGCGCCACGTTCCATGACGGCGAGCCGATCACATCCGAGGATGTCGCGTTCTCGGTTGAGGTCGTGAAGGAAAACCACCCGTTCAAGACCATGTTCGCGCCCGTGACCTCGGTGGATACGCCGGACGAGCACACGGCGGTTCTGAACCTGTCACAGCCGCACCCCGCCTTGCTGCTGGCGATGTCGTCTCAACTTCTGCCCATCATCCCCAAGCACATCTACGGCGATGGTGAAGACGTGAAAACCCACCCCCGCAACAGCGAGAATGTGGTCGGCTCCGGCCCGTTCAAGCTGGTGGAGTTCAAACCTGACCAGCACGTGATCGTGGAGCGCTACGACGACTTCTTCATGGACGGGCGGCCCTATCTCGACAAGATCGTCTACCGCATCATCAAAGACGCATCTTCGCGGGCGATTGGCCTTGAAAACGGCGAATTGCATATGTCGACATTCGAGAACACCGTGCGCAATCTCAAGCGCATGTCGGAGAACGAAAACCTGACGGTGACCCCCGAAGGCTATGCTGCGGTCGGCCCGTTGAACTGGCTGGCGTTCAACGTGGGCTCCGACGGACCACTAGCGGACAAGCGTGTGCGTCAGGCAATTGCCTACGCGATCGACAAGAACTTCATTCTCAACGCGATTATGCTGGGGCTGAGCGAGGATGCGAAAACCGGCATCCACCCGGGCTCGCCGCTCTATAACCCAGACGTAAACGGCTATGATCTGGATGTGGATAAGGCCAACGCCCTGCTGGACGAAGCGGGATACGAGCGCGGGGCCGATGGCACAAGGTTCAGCCTGACCATCGACCACGGCAACCCGACCACCAAGCCACAGGCGGAATTCACCAAGGCGGCACTGTCGAAGGTGGGCATCGACGTGACAGTGAACTCTTATGTGGATTTCCCCACATGGGCGCAGAAAATCTCGAACCACAATTTCGACATGACATGGGATACCGTGTTCAACTGGGGCGACCCGGTGATCGGCGTCCACCGGACCTACTCCTCGGACAATATCAAACCGGGTGTCATCTGGTCGAACACGCAGCAATACAGCAATCCAAAGATCGACGCTCTGATGGAAGAAGCGGGCCGTGAAATCGACCCCGAAAAGCGTCGCGCGATGTATAACGAGTTTCAGGAAATCCTTGCCGAAGACCTGCCGGTTTACTGGACCAATACGGTGCCCTACCACACGGTCTATTCCAATGAGGTCGGCAACCCGCCACTTGGCATCTGGGCGTCCGGCTCGCCTTACGACCTTGTGTACCTGAAGCAATAATCCCTCCCCCTGCCCCGCGCTTTGCGGGGCAGCCTCCCCTCCCGATCCAGGCAGATATCCTCCATGGCCCTACTGATGACGATCCTTCAGCGCTTGGCGTATGCAGCGCTGCTGCTTATCGCGGTACTGGTGCTGAATTTCAGCATGATGAACCTGGCCCCCGGTGACGTGGCCGACACCATCGCCGCGTCCATGGGCGGGGCTGATGCCGAAGTAATGGCGCAAATCCGCGCTGAATACGGCCTCGACCAGCCATTTCTGGTGCAGCTGGCGAACTATATCGGTCGTGTCCTGACGTTCGATCTGGGCTATTCCTACTTCTACAACCAACCCGTCACCAAGCTGATCTTCGAGCGCCTGCCCGCCACGCTGTTGCTGGTGATCACCGCCCAGCTTCTGGCATTGATCGTCGGCGTGCTGCTGGGCGTCTTTTCCGCCCGCCACCCAAACGGCATCGCCAACTACTTCGTCACCCTCTTGGCGCTGTTCGGCTACGCCGCGCCGGTTTTCTGGACGGGCATCCTGCTGCTGATCGCGTTTTCGCTGAAAATCCCGTTGTTTCCCGTCGGAGGCATGATCGACGTCACCGTCGAGGACAATTTCTTCGCCAAGGCCGTCGACATCGCGCATCACATGGTTTTGCCGGTGATCACACTGGGCTCCATCTTTCTGGCCCTGTATTCCCGCCTCTGCCGCGCCTCCATGCTTGAGGTGCTTGGCTCGGACTATATCCGCACCGCAAAGGCCAAAGGCCTGACACAGCGCGAGATCACTCTGAAGCACGCGCTCAAAAACGCGCTGCCGCCGGTGGTGACCCTTGCAGGCCTGCAATTTTCCGCGGTCATTTCAGGGGCCGTTCTGGTGGAGACGGTGTTCAGCTGGCCCGGCCTGGGCCAGCTTGCGCTGACCTCGATCCTTGCCCGGGACACGCCAACGATCCTTGGCATCCTGTTCTTCTCGGCGCTGGTCGTCGTAGTGGGCAACCTGCTGACCGATATGGTGCTGCGCGCCATTGACCCCCGTGTAAGAGGCCGCGCATGAGCCAGATCGAAAACATCCCCGTAAAGGCCCGCTCGCCATTTTCCGAGGCGTTCGAAATGTTCCGCCGCAACCATGCCGCCGTTGTCGGGCTGGTGGTGCTGGCCATTATCGTCGCCGTGGCGATTGTCGGTCCGATGGTCTATCCGGGCAATCCGTTCGACATGGTCTGGGCCCCGTTCACGCCGCCGGGCCAGGAGGGCTACTTGCTGGGCACAGACTATTTGGGGCGCGATATCCTGTCCTTGCTGATCCACGGCGCGAAGGTGTCACTGACAGTCGGCATCTCCGCCGCCCTCGTGACCGTCACAATCGGCATAACCGTCGGCGCGCTTGCCGGGTTCTACCTTGGCTGGGTCGAAGAGGTGCTGATGCGCGTGACCGAGTTCTTTCAGGTGCTGCCGACGCTGCTGTTCTCGATGGTTATCGTGGCCCTTTTCGGGGCAAGCCTGCCGATGATCACGCTGGCCATCGGGCTGGTAAGCTGGCCCGCCGTGGCACGCATTACCCGCGCAGAGTTCATGCGTATCCGCGAGCTGGAATATGTCATCGCCGCCCGCGCCGGCGGGGTGAAGAACGCCAAGCTGATCTTCAGCGTAATCCTGCCCAACGCCCTGCCACCGATCATTGTGCAAGCCGCGCTTATGGTCGGCTCCGCCATCCTGTTCGAGGCGGGACTGTCGTTTCTGGGCCTGACCGATCCCAACGTCGCAAGCTGGGGGCAGATCATCGGCTCAAACCGCGAGTACATTCTCGATGCAAGCTACGCCGTTACGGTTCCCGGGGTCGCAATCTTCGTTACCGTGCTGGCAATTTCACTGGTCGGTGACGGCCTGAATGACGCGCTCAACCCGAAACTGAGGCAGCGATGACCGACCCCCTTCTGAAAATTGAAAACCTGCGGATCGAGTTGAAACTTCGCAGTGGCCCGATCCCCGTCATTGACGATCTGTCGTTGGAGTTGAACGCAGGCGAAACGCTCAGTTTTGTCGGTGAGAGCGGCTGCGGCAAGTCCATGACAGCGCTGGCGATCATGGGGCTTTTGCCTGAGAAAGTCGGCTCCATCGGCGGGGGGCGCATCCTGTTTCAGGGCAACGACATGGCCCGGATGAATCCAGCCGAGCTCCGTGCCATTCGCGGCAACGAAATCTCGATGATCTTTCAGGAGCCGATGACCTCGCTCAACCCCGTCTACACCGTGGGCGAGCAGATTGCCGAGGTGCTGCGCCGCCACAAGGGTATGGGACAGGCCGATGCCTGGAAGCGCGCGACCGAGCTGATGGACGCCGTGCGCATCCCCAATGCCAAGGCGCGGGTTGGCGATTACCCGCACCAGATGTCGGGCGGGCAGCGCCAGCGGGTGATGATCGCAATCGCGCTGGCCTGCGCCCCCAAGATCTTGATCGCGGACGAGCCGACAACCGCGCTGGATGTGACGGTGCAGGCGCAAATTTTCGATCTGCTGCGCGATCTGGGGCGTGACACCGGCACGGCCACGATCCTGATCACCCACGACATGGGAGCCGTGGCCGAAATGGCTGACCGGATGGTGGTGATGTATGCGGGCCGCAAGGCCGAGGAAGGTCCGGTCGAGCCGGTGATTTCCCACCCTCGCCACCCCTACACCAAGGGGCTGATTTCCTGCGTGCCGCACCTGCTGGCCGAGTTGACCGAAGAACGCCCCGACCTGACCGAAGTGCCCGGCATCGTGCCGTCGCTCGGCAGCTTTGGTGCTGACGCCTGTCTGTTCGCCTCGCGCTGTTACATGGCCGATGCGCAATGCCGCAACGCCCGCCCGCCCGAGGTTGCATTCGGCCCGCAAACCTCCGCCTGCTGGAAGGCTGACATCGTATGACCGCTACACTCTTGAACGTCGAAAACCTGTCCGTCCGCTTCCCTGTCAAACGCCGCTGGGGGCAGTCCACCTGGCTCTATGCTGTTGACGACGTCTCGTTCGAGGTCAAGCGCGGCGAGACACTTTCTATCGTGGGCGAAAGCGGCTCTGGCAAAACGACAGCGGCTCTTGGCGTGGCGCGTCTGGTTCCCAATTCAGCGGGGCATGTCGTTCTGGGCGGCGAAGATTTTCTGAAGCTGGAAGGCGAAGACCTGCGCCGCGCCCGCGCCAAGATACAGATGATCTTTCAAGATCCCTATTCCTCGCTCAACCCGCGCCTGCGGGCCGAGGCCATCGTGCGCGAGCCGATGGACAGCATCGGCACCGCACCGGTTGAAGACCGCCCCGCACGGGTGGCGGAACTGTTTGAACAAGTTGGCCTGCGCCCCGAGCAGATGAAGCTGTTTCCGCACCAGTTTTCCGGCGGTCAGCGCCAGCGCATCGGCATTGCGCGCGCGCTGTCCACCAACCCTGAGCTTATCATTTGCGACGAGGCGGTCTCCGCCCTTGATGTCGCTGTGCAGGCGCAAATCCTGAACCTGCTGCGGCGACTGCAACGCGACCTCGGGCTGACCTATCTGTTTATCAGTCACGACCTTGGCGTGGTGCAACATATGAGCGACCATATCGCGGTGATGTATATGGGCAAAATCGTGGAATATGCAGACAGGCTGTCGCTGTTCAACGATCCAAAACATCCCTACACGAAGGCGCTGCTGTCGGCGGTGCCCTCGGTTGACCGCGCCCGCAAGGTCGAGCGGATGCTGATCCCCGGCGATCCACCCGATCCGCTGAACCCGCCGAAAGGATGCCGCTTCGCCTCGCGCTGCCCGCTGGTAGAAGACGCCTGCCGCGCCGCCCAGCCCCCGCTGGACCCGGTCGGCAACGATCATCGCGTGGCCTGCATCAAGGCGTCGTAGAGATGTGCTGAGAAGCCGAATAGACGCGCAAACGTCCGTTCCGGCTTTGGCATTCACCGAACGGGGATTGTTGCGCAATCGCGTTGGACAAACTGTGAGCCAAACTTAATTCCCCGCCAGCTTGTTCCTGACGGTCGGCCTGATAGAGGCCTCCGAAAGGTCGATGAGGCGATCATTCCTTTTGCGCAACGGCATGGCAGGCTACGCGAGCCTGCCCGTCTGCCTGCAACAACTCCGGCATGATCGCTTTGCATTTTTCCATCGCAATTGGGCAGCGGGGATGAAACGCGCAGCCGGAAGGTGGGTTTAACGGGCTGGGCGGCTCTCCTGCTTGCGCCTCGACCCTGCGCTTGGGGTTTTTGACATCGGGGATCGTCTTGAGCAGTAGCTGCGAATACGGGTGCTGCGGATCGGTGAACAACTGCTCTACCGGGGCTTGTTCGACAATGCGACCCAGATACATCACCGCAATCTGGTCGGACATATGCCGCACGACGCTCAGATCGTGGCTGATAAACAAGTATGTCAGCCCCAGCTCGTCCTGCAAGCGCCGCATCAGGTTGAGGATTTGCGCCTGCACCGACACGTCCAGCGCCGAGGTAGGCTCGTCACAAACCAGCAGTTCAGGCTCTGACGCGAGTGCCCGTGCGATGGAGATACGTTGCCGCTGGCCGCCGGAAAACTCGTGCGGGTATTTCTGGGCATCGTCCGCACCCAAACCCACAGTTTCCAGCAATTCACGCACGCGCGCCAGTGTCTCCGCCTCGGTGTCACGCAGTTTCATCTCGCGGATCGGTTCCGCGATGATGTCGCCCACGCGCCAGCGCGGGTTTACGCTGGAATGCGGGTCCTGAAAAATCATCTGCACACGGATCGGGCGGCCCTCAGCGCCGGTTCCAAAGCTGATATTGCCGGAGGTTGTCCGGTACAGCCCGGTCACCAGCCTTGCGACGGTGGATTTGCCGCAGCCGGATTCACCGACGATGCTACAGCACGTGCCTTTCTCGACGGTAAACGAGACATCCGCCACCGCCTTCACGAACAGCTTTGGCCGCCGCTCCAGCACCCGGTTCAACCATGGTGCGGAAACATCGAAAGTTTTGCTGACCCCCTCGACCGTCAGCGCAGGAGTGTGAGTGTTCATTGGCAGCCTCCTTGTTGCAGCCAGCACGCGGCACTGGTTGTTCCCACCGACACCAGCGGCGGCGTCGCAGCGCTGCATTTCGGCCCGGCATGCGGGCATCGCGGGTGGAACGCACAACCCGGCGGCCGTGCGTTCAGGCGGGGCATCGAGCCGTCGATCTGGGCCAGTGTCTCTACACGGTCGTGCAAGCTTGGGATCGCGGCCATCAGCCCCTTCGTATAGGGGTGCTGTGGATTATGGATCACGTCTTCGACCGGCCCGCTTTCCACCACGCGACCCGAATACATCACACAAACCCGGTCGGCGGTCTCGGCGATAACGCCCATGTCATGCGTGACCAGCATGATGCCCACCCCCGTCTCGTCACACAGTCTGCGCAGCAGCGCGGTGATCTGGGCCTGAATGGACACATCCAGCGCGGTTGTCGGCTCGTCTGCGATGATGAGGCGCGGCCCGGCGGCCAAGGCCAATGCGATGACGACGCGCTGACGCATCCCGCCCGAGAACTGGTGCGGATACTGGCGCAGACGCTCTTCGGGTGCGGGGATGCCAACGCTTTGCAGCAGTTCGAGCGCACGGGCATTTGCTGCCTGTTTCGTCATGTCGCTGTGCAGCCTGATGGTTTCCACCAGTTGCTTGCCCACTGTGAAGAGCGGGTTCAGCGCCGTCAGCGGGTCTTGAAATATCGCCCCCATCTCGCGGCCGCGAACCTTCGTCAACTCTGCCTCGCTCAACGTATCCACGCGTCTGCCACCGACGTGGATTTCGCCGCCCGATATGCGACCGGGGTGTTCCAGCAGCCCAAGGACCGCCAAGCCGGTGATGGACTTGCCCGCGCCGGACTCACCCACGACACCCAGAATTTCGCCGGGGGCAATGCGCATAGAGACGTGGTCGATTGCCAGAAGCGTTCCACGACGAGAGGGGAATTCGACGCTCAACCCCGACACCTCCAGCGCGGGAATTGCCACCTCGTGGTCTTTGCTGGCCAAGATGGGCTGCGTCATCATTTCATGCTCCTTTTAAGCGCGGATAGGTCGGCGGGAATATCTCGGCAACGGGCGGATGGCCCAGTGTGCGCTCGGGGTATTTCGCGACCAAGCCGTCGAACTGTTCCTGCATCTGCTGACGAGCGGCGAGCATGTCGATGCCGGCCACCTCGCCATCGCGCATCGACAGGCGTCCGTCGACAATCGTGGCGCGGGTGACGCGACCGGTTGCGCCCAGTATCAATGTCTGCACAGGGTCGATGCGCGGCGCCATCGCCGGATCGTTCATGTCGAACACTGCGATATCGGCCTTGCCACCCTCGCACAGCACACCGATATCGGACCGCTTGAGCGCACGCGCGCCGTTCAGCGTCGCGGCGTCAAACATATCGGCGGAGGTGATCGACCCGTGCCCATCGACCAGCCGACAAGCCATCATGCCAACGGCCATGTTCAGCACCATGTCAGGTGGCGCGGTGTCGGTGCCCATGGCTACGTTCACCCCCATGTCGCGCAGCTTGGCAAAAGACCGCAACGCCCCCCCGTGACGCGTGGAGACGAGCGGGCAATGCACCACGGTAACATCGTTCGCGGCGTAGCGGTCCAGATCTGCGTCGGTCGCGACTGTCGCATGCGGAGCCAGCAGACGCGGGGTGAGGCAGCCTAGACCGTCCAGCAATTCCGGTGCAGTCTTGCCGTGCAGCGCACGCACCGTTTGAAGCTCCATCTGCCCTTGCGCCATGTGCAGCCGCACCGGACAGTCCAAGTCTTCCGCCGCAGCCATCGTGCGTTTCAGCAGGTCAGCGGTGCAGGTCTCTACCCGGTCGGGGGCCAACATCGGCGACACAAGGCCCCTGCCCTGCATGTCCGCGGCAAAGGCGAGCGCGTCCTCCAGCCCCGCCATCCCGCGTGGTTCGTCAAAAACAGGCCGCGTAACACCACCTTCATCAACCACCATCCCGCCAGCGCGGTAAGCAGGCCCCAGCCAGACTCGCAGGCCCATTTCTTCAGCGGCATCGGCGGCGGCGGTAAACTCCGAGACGGTCTCGCCCCATTCGCGGTAGAACAGCGACGCAATCGGCGCGGCAGAGGTGATCCCGTTCAGCAGCAACTGCCCGAAGGCAAAGCGCTTCTGCGCGACTAGCTCGTCAGGGGAATACATCTCGTAGGGGCCGCGATCCACGTAGCTTTGCGGCCAGACCCGGCCCTTGCGCTCGCTGGGCCAGTTATCGTGTGCAAGCAACGTCGTGTCGAGATCACTGAGCGCATCCAGATCAACGAAACCCGGCGCGATCAGTGCGGCACCCATGTCGTAACGCGCGGCTACCTCGCCCTCGAAACGGGTGCCCACATACACGACATGGTCGCCTTCGACGACCACTTCGCCGCCCTGCACAAGCCGCCGACCCGCCGCAGTGTCCGCGATGATCCAGTCAGCCGTCAGGCTCCATCGCCCTTGAGGGCGCTTGCCGAGCGTGAGATCGTGCCAATCGGTCATGGCGCGTCCATCAAGGTTGTGCCATCACGCGCGGTCACGCGACCGGCCTTCACGACCAGCTTTCGCGGCGCGTGGGTGACGATGGCATGGGCGACAGCAACGCCTTCGACTATCCCCAGATCGCCGGGTGCGCCGACTTTCAGTTCGCGCCGCTCCAAGCCCATGGCCTCGGCACCGCCGCCTGCGCAGACGTCCAGCGCCATATACATCTCCGCGTCCGACCGCAGGTTGCTACGCAACCCGACGAACTTGGCACGCTCCAGCATGTCGCCGTTGCCATATGGCCCCCAGGTGTCCTGAATGCCGTCATTACCCGCGCCGAAGCGGATGCCGTATTGCGCCATCTGCTTGACCAGCGGGGCCGGGCTGGAGGCCGGTGCGGTTGTCATAATGCTGGCTTCCAGAGCACCCAGACGTTCCAGCAAGGGCGTGACGCGCGCCGGGTCCGGCATGCCAAGACAGAAAGCATGACTGACCGTCAGCAGCCCCTTCATGCCCAGCGCCTCCGCCCGATCAAGGATTTGCTCCATCGAGAACGCACCCAACTCGCCGCGCTCGTGCAGGTGGATGTCGATCCCCTTGCCGTGTTTGCTTGCCAGATCGAATATCGTGTCCAAATGTCCCTTTGGATCGTGATCGACGCCGCAAGGGTCAAGGCCGCCCATCAGGTCGGCACCCATTTTCATCGCCTCATCCAGCAACTCCGCAGTGCCGGGCGCGATCATCAGGCCGGATTGCGGGAAGGCGACGGTTTGAATTTCCACGACATCTGCCAGCTTCTCGGCGGTTTCCAACACCCCTTCGAGCGCTTTGAGGCCTCCGGTCGTGTCGATATCCACATGGCTGCGGATCAGCGTTGCACCGTAGGCCGCGGTCTGTAGCGCGTGGCGCATGGATTGCACATGCGGATCAAGGCCAAGGCGCTGTTTCATCTGGCGTTCGTTGTCAATCATCGCCATCAGGTTCCCGCCGCCGACGTCGTTGTGATACCAGTCATATCCCAACAGCGACTTGTCCAAATGCGTATGCGCCTCCGTAAGACCCGGAATCGCGATGCGCCCGCCCGCGTCCTCGACATCGGCCCCTGCCCCGTCAAGATTGTCGCCAATAGCGGCGATGCGTCCTTTCCGGATCAGGATCTCAGACGGCTCACCATCCAACACGCGGACATTCTTGATCAGCAGATCGCTCATGGTCTTTTTCCTTTAGCGAAGTTTCGGGTTCAGGGCGTCGCGCAGCCAGTCGCCCAACATGTTGACCGCGACCACGAGGATACAAAGCTGGATCGACGGGAAGAGCACAATCCACCAAGAGCCAGAGAACAGGTACTGGTTTCCAACCCGGATCAACGTGCCCAACGATGGCTGGTTCGGTGGCATACCCACCCCGAGGAAAGACAGTGTCGCCTCGATCAGGATCGCCAGACCGAAGTTAAGCGTCGCGGCAACGAATATCGGCGTCAGCGTGTTGGGTAAGATGTGCTTTAGCATCAGCCGCCGTGCAGGTGTGCCGACCAGACGGGAGGCCTGCACGTATTCCTTGCGCCGCTCCACCATCGTCTGCGCGCGTACCACGCGGGCATATTGCACCCATGAGTACATCGCGATGGCCAGCACCAGAACGGCGGCCACCCCTGCCTCGCGCCAGGCGGGCGACAGGAATTGCTGGGCCACAGAACTGACCAAGATCGCCACCAGCACGATAGGAATGGAGAGCAGCACATCGCCGATCCGCATCAGCACGTTGTCGATCCAGCCGCCGTAATAGCCGGCCATCAGGCCCAGACCGATACCGACAACCAGCGAAACCGCGACGGAGGCGATGCCGATGATAATGGAAATCCGCGTGCCGTAGAGAATACCCGACAGGATGTCGCGACCTTGCACGTCGGTGCCCAGAAGGTAGGGCATCTGGCCGCCTTCCATCCATATCGGCGGCAGCTCTGCATTCCACAGCTCCAGCGCGGCAAGGTCGTAAGGGTCTTGCGGCGACAGCACGGGAGCCAAAAACGCGGCCACAATCACGAAGCCCAGAACGATGGCCGCGCCCACAGCGGATTTATGCGACTTGAACGACCACCAAAGATCGCTGTCAAAGAAAAGCTCTGTGCGGGATGGCGTTTTCGGGTCGGACTGATCGGTCATGCGTCAGCTCCTTTCAGTCGCGGGTCAATGACGGCGTAGGTCATGTCGACAATGGCGTTCAGCACCACGAAGATCAGCGCGACGATGCACAGATACGCGGCCATGATCGGCACATCCACGAAGGTCACGGCCTGAATGAACAGAAGCCCCATACCCGGCCACTGGAACACAGTCTCGGTCACCAGCGCGAAGGCGATCAGCCCGCCGATCTGCATCGCGGTCATGGTCACCACCGGCATCAGGCAGTTGCGCAGCGCGTGGCGGAAGTGGATCGAGCGGGCCGGGATGCCGCGGGCGCGGGCGAACTTGATGAAGTCGGAGCGCAGCACCTCCAGCATCTCGGCACGGACCAGCCGCATCACAAGTGTGATCTGGAACAAGGATAGCGATAGCGCGGGGAGGACGATCGACATGCGCCCCGAATGGGTTAACAAACCCGTCGACCACCAGCCCAGATCGACCGTCTCGCCGCGCCCGAAGGCGGGGAACCAGCCCAGCCAGACCGAGAAGACGAGGATCAACCCGATCCCCACAACGAAACTGGGTAAAGACACCCCGATGATCGAGATGAACTGCATCGCCTCCGCATACCAGGTTTGCCGCCTGATCGCGGTGATCACCCCCATGGGCACACCCACGACAAGTGAAATGAAGGTGGCCACCAGCACCAGTTCGAACGTTGCGGGAAACCGCTCCCCGATCATGGTCAGGACGTCCTGCTGGTTGCGAAACGAGATGCCGAAATCGCCCTGCGCCGCGCGCACGACGAATTTGCCGTATTGCACGAGGAACGGGTCATCCAGACCCAGCCGCTCGCGGAGGTCGTCGCGTTGAGCCTGCGTGGCCTGTTCGTTGAGCATCTGGTCCACGGGATCGCCCACTGCGGTGAAGATAACGAAGGCGAGAAACGTGACGGAAAGCATGACAAAGACGGCATTGGCGAGGCGTTTGATGATGAATGCCAGCATTGCGATGAGCTCCGGTCAGGTGGAAAAAAGGGGCGACGGCACGCCGCCGCCCCAGTCTCAGGGAGGATTATTTGGTCACGTACCACATGCGCGGCTTGTTATCGGGGAACTGCGGGAAATCGCTGAAGCCCTTGGATACGGCCCATGCCATCGGCTGCTGGTGCAGCGGCATCATGATGATCTCGTCCTTGGCGATTTTCAGCGCGTCGGTTTCCATCTGAAGCCGTGTGTCGCGGTCCAGCTCGACAGCCGCCGATTGCGTCAGCTTGTCCAGCTCCGGATAGGACCAGTCACCCCAGTTGAACACGCCGGAGTTGCCCTCTTTGGAATGCAGCATCTGCACAAGGATCGAGTAGGTGTCCAACATCGGCAGCGTGGCCCAGCCGATTGTGTAGACATCTGCCTTGCCGTTCGCACGTTTGGGCGTCTGCTTGGCGGTCGGCCCGATGTCAAGCTTGGGCGTCAGACCCACGCGGGACCACATCGACGCAATCGCCTGACAGAACTGTTCCTCGTTCACATAGCTCTCATTAGTGCAAACGAAGTCAAATTCGAACCCGTCGGGATACCCTGCCTCTGCCAACAACTCCTTCGCTTTTTCCGGGTCATAGGCAGCGGGCGTGTCCAGTTCTTCGGAGTATCCCGGGATGGACGGTGCCACCAGAGTTCCGGCATTGCGCGACTTGCCACGCATGACCTTGTCCTGAATCAGGTCCATATCCACGGCCATCTGCATGGCCTGACGCACACGCAGATCGTTCATCGGGTTCTCGCCGCCGGCAACCAGTTCGTCACGGCGGTTGAAGCCCAGCATGACCGTGCGCAGGTCCGTGCGCTCCAGCAGGGTCAGGTTCTCCGCCTGCTCAAGGCGGCCTAGATCCTGCACCGGTGCGCTGTCGACGAAATCGACCTCACCCGACAAAAGAGCCGCGACCCGCGTGGCTGCGGAGCTGATAGGTTGGAATTCAATCCGCGTCAGGTTGTGCGCCGGCTCGTCCCACCAGTTTTCATTCACCGTAAGTATCGTTTGCGCTTCGGGCGTGCGGGATTCCAGAACAAAAGGTCCGGTGCCGTTGGTGTTGAAGGTCGCAAAGCCCTCGACACCTGCGCTGACATCCGTGGGTTTTTCAGCATTGTTCGCAACGAGCCAGCCTTTGTCGAAGATGTGGATATTGGTCAGGTCGTTTAGCAACAGCGGATAGGCGCCGTTCAGCTCGATGTCGATGGTGTAGTCATCCACCACCGTGGCGCTTTTGTAGGCCGGCAGGTTGCCCTTCAGCGGTGATGTTTCATCGCTGACACGCTCCAGCGAGGCCAGCACGTCTTCCGCGGTGAAGTCGGCGCCGTCATGGAACTTGACGTCCTTGCGCAAGGTAAAGCGCCAAGTGGTCGGCGACACGATTTCCCATTCGGTAGCCAGGGCCGGCTCAATCTCAAGATCCCGGTTGTAGCGCACGAGACCTTCGTAAATGTGGTTCAGGAAATTGATGGTGTAGCTGTCGCCGTAGGAATACGGGTCCAGCGAAACGATGTCTCTCGGCGCACCCCAGCGGACGGTTTCAGCTTGCGCTGTCGTGGCCAAAAGCGCGGCGGACAGGCCGGCCAACGCCACGCTTTTCATCTTGGTAGAAATTCTCATCTCTGTCTCCCTGACATTGCATACATATGGAAATCTTATCGTATACGATTAACCGACTCAGATATCGCCTGAAGGCAAATTTTAAGTGTTTTTGAAGCACTTCGCTGCCAAAACAGGTCCGATACAACAGAAGACTAGGAGTAATTCTCTCACTTGGCTACAAAAATAATAGTAAATTGTATTCAGTCTTTGTATACAATAAGATTATTGCAGTTGTTGCCAAAACTCGCACCATTCATGACATAGGTTCCGCATGTACAAATCCTCTACCCGCAGCTTTCCTGTGTACGATTCGCTTCGGCAGGCGATCATCGAGCAGGCTCTCAAGCCCGGCGTGAAATTGCCGGAAGATTCTATCGGGGAGACGTTCAGCGTCAGCCGCACCACCGTCCGCAGCGCACTGGTCCGACTTGACGCAGAAGGGTTGGTTGATCTTCAGCCGAACCGGGGGGCCTCTGTCGCGGTTCCCACCATCGAAGAAGCCCATGACATTTTCGAGATGCGACAATGCCTTGAACGGGAAGTCATTGAGCGGCTTTGCAAAATGGATGCGAAACCGATCCTAAAGGCCCTCAAGGTGCATTTGGCCGAGGAAAAGAAGTATCTGGATGTCGACACGACACGCTCAATCCGGTTGGCGGGTGAGTTTCACATACTGCTGGCGGAACTGACAGGTTCGAGGATTCTGGCCAATTACGTCAACGAAATCGTATCGCGCTGCTCGCTGATCCTCGCACGGTTTGCCCAAGCCCATTCGGCCAAGTGCGGGGTAGACGAGCATAGCGAAATCATCGCAGCGATCGAAGCGGGTGATGCTGATCGGGCTGCGGCACAGATGCACCAGCATCTTGATGGCGTCCAGGACCGCGCGTTGTTGAACCCCGATGATCAGGACAAAGACGACGTTAGCGCCATCCTTGCGCGCTATGTCACGCCGAACGCCTGAACTTGCGCTCCTATTCTTCAAGCCCACCGCAAATATGGAACATTCAATGGCCAGCATAAATGCACAGTCGGACCGCTTTGACTTTGGCAAACTCAGCCCCCGCGACCGATACAAGCTGCTGATCGGCTCGGTCGTGCCCCGCCCTATCGCATGGGTTACGACGGTGGATGAAAACGGCCGCCCAAACGCTGCGCCCTTTAGCTTCTTCAACTGTCTGTCCTCCGACCCGGCCATTCTGGCACTGGGGGTAGAGAACTACGCTGACATGCGGTTCAAGGATACCGGTCGCAATATCCGCGTGACCGAGGAATTCACGGTCAACATTGTGGGCTATGACAACCTGGAAGCGATGAACGTAACGGCGGTGCCCTTCGGCCCTGAAGTGGACGAATTGGAGATGGCCGGATTGACCATGATCCCCGGCGAATTCGTGTCATGTCCACAAATCGCAGAGGCCCCGATCAGGCTGGAATGCCGCAAACACGTCACGCTGAACATCGGTAAATCGCGCGAGATCATCTTGGGCGAAGTGCTTGGCATGCATGCCCGCGCCGGTCTGGTAAATGATCGCTTCCATGTGGACCCAATGGCCCTTGACGCATTGGGCCGCATGGGCGGGCACGGCTATTGCAGGTCAAACGAAACCTTCGACCTGCCAACCATGTCCGAAGCCGACTGGCACGCCAGCCAACACCGCGCAACAGCGACGAAGTGATCGCGATGCATTTGTTGCTCTGAGCGAAACCTCTCGCAACATATTGGTTTAGCGGTGAAATCCGGCGACTTATCGCACTGACACATCTACAGGATTGAGCAAGGATACCGGATCAGGCCATCATGCGCACAAACTGCCCGCAATTTCATAAGGCGATTCCCATGAGCGTTTTCTCAAAGGTATTCTCGGCCAGCAACTCCCCGGAAATCGCGATACGGCGGGATTTGCACAAGTATCCCGAAACAGCGTTTCTTGAATACAGGACCGCATCTCTGGTGGCCGAAACGTTGGACGATCTGGGCTATGCGGTGCGCACTGGCAAACAGGTAATGGATGCGTCTGCACTGGTGAACCCGCCCTCCGCCGAGGTGGAAGCCGAGGCCGTTGCGTCCGCGCTGGCCAATGGTGGCGTGGCAAGCTGGATCGAGCGCATGCGCGGCGGCCTGACGGCGGTGGTTGGCGAAAAGTCCTTCGGCCCCGGCCCGGTTCTCGCGTTTCGTTTCGACATGGACGCACTGACATTGGTAGAGGCGGATGCGAGCGATCACGCCCCCCGCGCACAAGGCTTTGCCTCAACTGACCCGGAGCGGATGCATGGTTGCGGTCATGACGGACATGTGGCGATCGGGCTGAGTGTGGCACGCGAATTGGCCGAGACCGAGGCACTTTCCGGCACCTTGCGCTTCATCTTCCAGCCTGCGGAAGAAGGCGGACGCGGGGCCGCGCCAATTATCGCGGCCGGTCTGCTCGACGACGTTGACTACCTTTTCGTGGCGCATCTGGGCTGCTTTCTGGGCTCCGGAAAGGTGGCGCCGGATGCATGTGACTTCCTGCATTCAACCAAGTTCGAGGTGGAGTTTCGTGGCCGGTCCTCACATGCTGCGATGGCCCCGCAGGACGGGCGCAACGCGCTTTTGGCTGGTGCTTCCGCCGCGACCGCGTTGCACGGCATCACACGGATTGCGGGTGAAGAAACATTCGTGAACGTCGGCAAGCTGATGGCTGGGACGACCTTCAACATCATCGCCGACACCTGCGAAATGCTGGTGGAGGTGCGGGCGCAGACAGCCGAAGGTCACGCAGCGATGATCAAGCGAGCGGAAGCCGTGATAAACGGGGCGGCGCAGATGCAAGACGTCGAACACAGCATGCGAATCGTGTCGCAGCTGAACGGCAACACGAACCACCGCGAAGCGCTGGACATTGTGGACCGAGCGGCGGGCAGCCTGCCCGGAATAGAGGTGGTCGACAGCTGGCCCATCGGCGGCGGGGACGACGCCTCCAAGATGATCGCACGCGTGCACGAGCGCGGCGGCAAGGCGGCTTATTTCCTTGTAGGCTCTGACATTACCGCGCCGCATCACGCGCAAGAGTTCGACTTTGACGAGGCCTCTCTTACTACCGCGCGGCAGGTGTTTGAAAATATTGCGCGGCTTGTGCTGGGAGAGTGATAACAAGCAGTTGATCGGTTAATTGCCTTCACGTAAGGTTAAACGATTAACCCGCCTCTCCAAGCCGCGAAAGGCAGCCGGATGAAGCCCCGCCTGAGTGACATTGCCCGCAACCTCTCCGTCTCTTCCGCGACGGTGTCGTTGGCTTTGTCGGGCAAGGGGAAAGGCCGGATTTCTACCGAGACGATGGACCGGATCGAAGCCGAAGCCGCGCGCATCGGCTATGCGCCAAATCAGATGGGCAAAGCGCTGCGCACGGGGCGCAGCCAGGTCATCGGCCTTGTGCTGCCCGACTTCGCCAACCCGCTGTTCCCCCGCATGGCCCGCGCCATCATTACCGCCGCCGAGGCGAAGGGATATGGCGTACTGGTCGCCGACAGCCTCTCCGACACCACCACGCAGGAGCGCGCAGTCCAGCAACTCGTCAATCTCGGGGCGGACGGGCTGGTGGTGATCCCACGCAAGGGCAGCAAGATCGCCAAGTCCAGCATACCCATCGTCGTCATCGATGCCGCGACCTCGCCGCTCAACGTTGTATCGGCAGACCATGCGGGCGGTGGTGAGATCGCGGTCACGCATTTGCGCGAACATGGTCATACGGACATCTTGTATTTGGGCGACACCCAATCGTCGCTGGTACAGCGCACCCGCATTAAGGGCATGATGCGCGCAGGCGGACCGGGGGGGCGCACCCTTTGGATGGAGGACGCGCCCGACATCGCCGCGGCGGTACGCGACGGGGTCACCGCCATCGCCACGACCTCCGACAGGATCGCGCTTCAGGTCATGCTGGATCTGGCCGCCGCAGGTCTTCGGGTTCCGCAAGATGTATCCATCACGGGTTTCGACAACCTTGATTTCGGCGAGATCGTCAGCCCGTCCCTGACCACTGTCGCCACGTCCGATACCATCATCGGCACCGGCGCAATCGACGCGTTGGACGCGCAAATCAATGGCGCAGACCCGATCACAGAACACACGGTTCCCATGCATCTGATCAGCAGGGAAACGGTAGCAAGATTAACGTCAGGAGGAGAGACCACATGAAACTCAAAAGCACACTAGGCGCCGCCGTAGCCGCCGCAGCGCTGACCAGCACACCAGCGCTGGCGCAGGACCGAACGCTGACCATTTCGGTGTATGCGTTCGCGCAAGAGGAATTCCGCGAGCTGGTTTATGAGCCGTTCGAGGAAAAATGCGGCTGCGATCTGGTCGTCGAGACCGGCAACTCGGTCGAGCGCATGTCCAAGATCGAAGCCAACCGCGAAAATCCGGTGATCGACATGGCGGTCATGTCACTACATGACGCGCTGTCCCTGTCCCGTCAGGACCTTTTGCAGAAGATCGACACGTCCAAGCTCAGCAATCACGGCGACCTGTTTGATGTGGCCAAGGACCCGCTCGGCAATGGCGAGGCGGTGGGCTACACGCTTTACGCCACGTCGATCGTTTACCGGACTGACAAGGTCGAAATCGCAAGCTGGAAGGACCTCTTTCAGGACAAGCTGAAAGGCCGCGTGGCGCTGCCCGACATCACGACCAACCAAGGCGCACGCACCCTTTGGATGATCGGCAAGGCGATTGGTGACGAGGACATGTCGCTCAAGGCCCCGATGGAACTGGTGGGCGAAAATGCGGACGACATCGCCACTTTCTATCAACGGTCTTCGCAGCTGGCGCAGCTTGTGCAGCAAGACGAAGTCTGGGCTGCGCCGGTTGGCCGCTTTGCCTGGAGCCGGTTCAAGGATAACGGGCTGGACATGACATGGGCCGAGCCTGCGGAGGGCCAGTTCGGCGACATGAACGTGATGATTATGCCCAAGGGCATTCCTGCGGAGAACGCCGAGCTCGCGCTTGAATTCATGGACTACTGGCTATCGCCGGAGATCCAGCTTGCGCTTGCCGAAGCCCTGATCGACAGCCCTGTGAACAAAACCGTCGAGGTGTCGGCCGAGGCGGCGGAGGGTCTGACCGTGGGCGCGGAACTGATCGACAGCCTGAACTTCATGGCGCCGGAGGTCATTCTCGACAACCGCGACCAGTGGCTCGACAGCTGGAACGACACCGTCATCCAGTAATCAACCAACAGGAAACGGACCCATGTTCGACAACAGAACAACCGGCCTTCTTCTGGTGCTGCCCGCGGCGATCTTCGCCGCGGTGCTGTTCCTTGTTCCCGTCGGCATACTGTTGTCGGAGGCCTTCACCGGACCGGATGGCGGCTTCAGCTTCGGGGCTTATGTCGACTTCTTCTCGTCCGACCGCAATATGACCGTCTTCTGGCGATCGCTGCGGCTGGGGCTTTATGTGATGCTTACATCGGCGGTGATCGGCTATGCGGCCGCCTTCTGCATCGTACAGCTTGCCCCGAAATCGCGAGGGCGGATTTTCGCGTTGATCATCCTGCCGTTGATGATTTCGCCCGTGGCGCGAACCTATGCGTGGCTTGTGATCCTTGGGCGCACCGGTATCGTCAATCAGGTGATCGTCGGGCTGGGCCTGTCGGAGGACAGTTTGAGGCTGCTGTTCACCGAAACGGCGGTCTTCATCGGCCTGTTGCAACTGTTCCTGCCGCTGATGATCATCTCGTTGATCTCCTCCATGGAGAACATGCCACGTGACGTCATCCCCGCTGCCCGCGTGTTGGGCGCAAGCTGGTTCAACGTGTTCTTCCGCGTCATTATTCCTCTCACGCGCGAGGGCCTGGTGGTCGGCGGCACCCTCGTCTTTGCCGGATCGATGACGGCCTATATCACGCCCGCGATCCTCGGCGGCTCCAAGGTGCTGATGCTCGAGACACTGCTCTACCAGCGCGTGACCGTGGCCAATGACTACGCGTCCGCCAGCGTTATCGCGATGATCCTTGTGGCCATGTCCGTGGTAACGAACCTGTTGCTCAAGCGGCTGGCCAAGCCGCGAAACCGCAAGGTCGCGATCCAGACCAAGAAAGTGGAGGCCATGACATGAACACGTCGCGCACCGCATCGTGGGTCATTATCGGCCTGACGCTGCTTTTCCTCATCGGGCCGTTCGTCGTCATCGTCCTCGCGGCGCTGACCAATGGCAACAACCTCGCCTTCCCGCCGGAAGGGCTGTCTCTGCGCTGGTTCATCAAGGTCTTCACCATCGAAAGCTTCCGCGACAGTTTCGTGATCTCCATGGTGCTGGCGGTGTTTGGCACGCTGGCGGCGTTGGTAATCGGAGTGCCCGCCGCCTATGCCATCGTGCGCTACAAGGTGCCCGGTGCAGGCGCCGTGCAGCTTATCGTGTCCTCGCCGTTGATCGTGCCGGGGATCATCGTGGGCCTTGCCTTGCTGCGCTATCTCGTGATCCCCACGGGCTTCACCATCTTCGCCACGCTGTTTCTGGCGCATACGGCGCTTATCCTGCCCTATGCCGTGCGGGTGGTCACGTCGTCCATGCAGAACCTGCGCACGGATGTCGAAGAAGCCGCGCTGATACTGGGCTGTTCGCGGCTCGGCTCCTTCTTCCGCGTGGTCTTCCCGAACATTCGCGGGGGTATACTTGCGGCGTTCATTCTGGGCTTCGTCACCTCCTTTAATCAGGTGCCGGTGTCGCTGTTCTTGTCCGGCCCTGGCGTGCGCACCCTACCAATCGACATGCTGGCTTACATGGAGACAACCTACGACCCTTCGGTGGCGGCGCTTGCCTGCCTGCTTGCCGTGATGTCCGTGGGTATCGTCTTTGCGGCCGAAAAATTCCTGGGGTTCTCAAAATATGTCTGATTTCGTCAAACTCGATAAACTCACCCTCGCTTATGGCGACGTCGTGGCGGTGCCGGATCTGAGCTTCAGTATCGGCAAGGGAGAGTTGGTCGCCCTGCTGGGCCCCTCGGGCTGCGGCAAGACCACAACCATGCGAGCCATCGCGGGTCTTATGGCACCCAAATCCGGCTCCATCCATATCGACGGGCGCGATGTGACCAATCTAGCGCCCTCCAAGCGCGAGGTGGGGCTGGTGTTCCAATCCTACGCGCTGTTCCCGCATTTGTCGGTGTATGAAAACGTGGCGTTTGGCCTCAAGATGCGCAAGGCGTCCAACATACGCGAACGGGTGGAGGAAGCCATCGCTTCGGTCGGCCTGTCCGACTTCACCAACCGGCTGACCCCCGACCTGTCGGGCGGACAGCAACAACGGGTGTCTCTGGCGCGATCACTGGTCGTCGAGCCCAAAGTGCTTCTTCTTGACGAGCCTCTGTCGAACCTCGACGCGCGGCTGCGACTTGAGATGCAACTTGTGCTCAAGGACATCCAGCGACGCACCGGCGTGACTATGATCTTCGTCACACACGACCAAAGCGAAGCACTGGCGCTGGCAGACCGCATCGTATTGATGAAGGACGGGGTCATCGTGCAGGAAGGCTCGGCCGAAGAGATGTATAACGCGCCACGGACCCGCTTCGCCGCGGACTTCTTCGGGTTCGAGAACATCTTTCCCGGCGACGACGGGCAGGACCGCGCCTGGCGGCCCGGCGCGATCACGCTGGGCGACGGCCCGTTCGAGGGCCAGATCAGGGGCATGTCCTTTGGAGGCGACTACCGCACCTATGTCATCGACACCGAGCGCGGACAGATCAAGGGCGCGGTCCGCGCCGATCTTCCGTCCTACAAAGAAGGCGACAAGGTCCGGTTCGATCTGCCGATGGCGCAGGCGGTGGCGCTGGACGCAGGTTGATGACCCGCCTCTGGATCGACACCGACATGGGCGTGGACGACGTGCTGGCGATTGTGGCGATGCGGGCGCATCGCGCGGTCGACGGCATCTCGCTGGTCTCGGGTAATGCCCCGCTGACTCAAGTGGCGCAGAACGCGGGAAATTGCGTGACGGAACTGGGCTGGGACGTGCCGGTGTATCACGGCGCTGACCGGCCCGTGCTTGGCCCATTGGAAACCGCGCAAGCCATCTTGGGGGCGGATGGGCTTCCCGCCCGCGGCGAAGGGCCGGTTTTCACCAAGGACAGCCCCTACGATTTCCCTCACTTTCTGGGGCCGCTCTGCGACTGGCTGGAAGAGGACGGCCCACACGAAATCCTGGCACTCGGCCCGCTCACAAACCTTGCCATACTTGCGTTGGCGCGGCCCGACCTTCTACCACGTATTGACCGGCTGGTCTGGATGGGCGGCGCGGTCGGGCGGGGAAATCACACGCCCTCGGCGGAGTTCAATGCCTTCGCGGACCCGGAAGCCGTGCAAATCGTGCTGGACCGCGGCGTGATGCCGGATGTTATTGACCTAGACGCCTGCCGCGAGGTGCAGATTGGTTCTGCGGATGTGGACGCGCTCGCCGGTGCCACCACACCCCGCGCGCGTATCCTGCACCGGTTGCTGGGGGGGTATCTCGATATCGGGCTGTCACGCGGCCGTCCCGGTATGGCGCTTTATGACCCGGTCGCTGCCGCCGCTATGATTGCACCCGAGAATTTCACCTTCGAGGACGCACGCGTCCGCATGGCCTGCACCGACCCCGTGACGCGGGGCCGGACCGAGACCGATTTTCAAAGCCAGACGCCCAATGCACGTTTTGCCACAGACTTGGATGCCGACGCCATCCGAACACTGTGCCTTGCGCCGCTCGCGCTGGACTGACCGGAAAGACCGACGATGATCCTCTCCGATGCTTATTTCGCTGCTTTGCCCAAGGTGGACATTCACTGCCACCTTCTGGGCACCATCCGCGAGGAAACCCTATGGGACTTGGCACAACAGGCCCGCGCCCCTATTACCCGCGACGAGGTTGCAGACTATTTCATCCGAGGCGAGAAGCCGCGCGGGGTGCTTCATGCCTTCCGCTTTATGGAAGAATATGTGCTCACGACACCGGCCTGCCTGCACCGGCTCACGGCTGAATGTCTGGAAGACATGGCCCGTGAAAACGTGCTTCACGCGGAGTTGTTCTGGAATTCCACCGGCACGCTGGCGCATCATCCGTCGCTTGACTTTGCCGAGTTACAAGACGCCATCACCCGCGCCATGGCAGAAGCCGAGGTCGCACATGGCATCACCGCGCGGCTGATCCATGCCATCGACCGCGAAGCCAGTCCTGAGGACGGAGCCGCAACCGTGGCCCGCACTTTGGCGCATTCTGACCCCCGGGCTGTAGGCATTGGATCTGACTATCTTGAGACCGGAAACCCGCCCGAGAAATTCTGGAAAGCCTACCGAATGGCGCGCGACGGCGGGCTGAAGACCACTATGCATGCGGGTGAATTCGGCTGCCACTGGCGCAATATCGAGACCGCTGTGGACCTGCTTAGGGTGGACCGGCTGGATCACTGCTACACGATACTCGACAATCCTACGCTGCTGGAACGCGTGCGCGACGCCGGTATCGTGGTCACGGTGGTGCCGACCAATTCGTACTATATGCGGACGCTATCGCGTGACGAATGGGCCGAAAAGCATCCGCTACGGCGGATGCTGTCGTCGGGGCTGCGACTACATCCCAACACCGACGATCCGACATTTCACAACACCACGCCCAACCGCGTCTGGACGTCGATCCACCGTGATTTCGGCGCAACGACCGACCAGATCGAGGCCATGATCTGGAACGGTGTCGCGGGGGCATGGCTGGATGACGCCACACGCGTCGCGCTGGAAGATCGCACCCGACGCGGCCTTGAGGACGCGAAAGCGCATCTCGTCGCCTGACCTGCCAGCGCGCGGTAGGCGGCTTCGATCAGCAGATCCTGCGCCCCTTTCCAAAGGACGTCATTGCCCAGCTTGGGCAGGTCTTCGTGATTGCTGGTGATCGTCAGGAAATGGTTACCGGCAAGCTGGCCAATCTTGGACGAAAAATCGAGGCCACCATAGGCCAGAATGATCTCCGTTTCACTGATCCCACCCGGATATAACAGCATGTGACCGGGTGCCGGGTGACTGGTGTGGTTCTCGTAGCCCACCCCGAAATCATTATCGCCGAGAGACACCCCGACCCCTTCCCCGTTCCAGCGGACGTGAACAAGCTGCCCGCGATAAGGCAGCAGTTTGCGGATGGCGGCGGCGGTATCGGGGGCCGCGTCGCTCTCAAAACGCGCATCAACCCGGTAAGCGCCTGCGGTGATCTTGAGTTGATTGGTCATGGAGAGCGTTCCTTTCGCGGTGAGTCTGGGGGGATTGCAGTAATAAAAATATCTTTTTCATATAAATCAATTATTTGCCTTAAATATTATTTTTTATAAAAAATATCTTGTATTCTTCGATATCCCGGATGACGCTAGGTCACATGACGAAACCACCCGGTATTCGCTCAGTAAGGGAGACACATCATGAATTCGTTTTTCGCCAAAGCCGCAGCCGGTGCGACCGCGCTGGCGTTGCTTTCCGCCTCACCAGTCCTTGCCGAAGCCCTGCGCGTTGCGGGGAACTTTCCGGTAGAACATTCCAGCTCCGCAGCAATGGAGAAATTTGCCGAAAGCGTCGCTGCGCTAACCGATGGAGAGTTGGAAATCGCCAACTTCCCCGCAATGCAACTGGGCGGCGCCAAGGAGAATGTCGATCAGGTCCGCTCCGGCGTGGTTTTTGGCACCTGGATCGGCTCCGCCTACCTGTCGCGCACCGTGCCCGAGCTTGAGGCCGTGTCCCTGCCCTTCGTATATCCCGACCGCGAAACCGCGTTTCGCGTGATTGATGGCGCGGCGGGTGACCTGCTGGACGAGAAGCTGGCCGAAAAAGGTTTCGTGTCGCTGGGCTGGATGGAACTGGGGTCACGCAACGTGACGAACAATATCCGCCCGCTGGCGACAGTCGCGGATTTCGAAGGACTCAAGCTGCGGATGCAACCCAACGAGACCCATCTCAACACCTTCCGCGCAATCGGTGCCAACCCGGTCTCCATGGGGATTTCCGAGGTCTACGCGGCGCTGCAACAAGGCGTGCTGGACGGGCAGGAAAACCCCTACGCCATCATCGCATCCCGCAACTTCAACGAAGTTCAGAAGCATCTGTCCGACACCAACCACTTCTTTGATTACATCGTTCTGGTTGCCAACAAGCGCAAGTTCGATGCGTTGTCAGAAGAGCATCAGGCAGCCGTGCGCGAAGCTGCCGCCGGGGCCATTGCATGGCAACGTGCCAAGGCCGCCGAGGAGGATATCGCATCTCGTGAGGCACTGATCGAAGCTGGCATGACCTTCACCCCGATTGCCGACAACGTTCGCGCGGAACTGCGCGACAAGACCCAGTCGGTGATTGCCGATCTCAAGGAACGCATCGGTGCGGACCTGATCGACACCGTTCTGAACGAAGCGGGCAAATGAGCACCCTGCTACCAGACGACTGGCCCCCCATCGGGGGGGCTGGCTTCCAGCGGATGCGCATTGCCGTGGACCGTATTGACCGGTCGACACTGTTCCTCGTGGTCGGTGCCATGGCTGCGATGGCCATACTGGTCGTCGGGCAGGTAATCTTCCGCTACGTCTTCAACTCGGCTATCGACTGGGCGGAGGAAGTCGCCCGCCTTGCGTTTGTCTGGGCGATGTTTCTTGCCATTCCCCACGGCATCCGCCGCGGCGTCCATGTGGGAATCGACGCTCTGGTCGTACGCTTTTCCCAAGGGCTCCAAGACCGGTTGTTCCGCCTGTCGGCCCTGATCGGCGCAGCCCTGATGGCAGTGATCTTTGCCTATGCCTGGCAGGTGACCGTCTACACCTGGCCGGAGTTGATGCCCACGCTCAACCTGACCGCTGCCGTCTACTACATCGCCATTCTGATCGCCGCAGTCCATTCCGTGCTGCACCTTTTGCTGCTGGCTTGGGGCGGACGCTCCACTTGGGAAGAAAAGAGCGCACAATGACCGCCATCGTCCTCGTCGTTTTCTTCGTTTTTGCCCTGCTGGGCATGCCGCTCGCCTTCGCACTCGGGCTGGCGTCTCTGGCGGGCCTTTTCGCTGGCGGGATCGAGCTTTCGGTGCTGCCGCAACGCATGATGCACGCCGTCGACAGCTTTCCGTTGATGGCTATCCCGCTGTTTATGCTGGCAGGCGAGTTGATGGTGCGGGCAGGCATCATGCAGCGCCTTGTCGACTTTTCCAACGCCATCGTTGGCCGGTTGCATGGCGGTCTGGCGCATGTGGCAATCGTGGCCGGCATGATGCTGGCGGCGGTCTCGGGCGCCGCTGTGGCGTCGGCTTCTGCGCTTGGCTCGACGCTGGTGCCGGCCATGCGCAAGTCCTACGACGACGGATACTCCAGCGCCGTCGTCGCCTCTGCCGCCAATCTCGGAGCTATCCTGCCCCCCTCCAACGCAATGATCGTTTACGCGCTGATGGCGGGCTCTACCGTGTCGGTGGGCGGCCTGTTCATGGCGGGGGTCATTCCCGGCCTGCTGCTTACGCTTGGATTTATGGTCGTCGCCTCCTATCTTTCGTGGCGCAAAGGCTTCAAGCTGACCGGCGATCCGTTCGAGATACGCAATGCCTTGGGCGAAACCGTGCGTGCGCTGCCGGTGCTGGCCATGCCCATCGTAGTGGTGGGCGGCATTGTCGGCGGGGTCTTCACCCCCACCGAAGGCGCGGGCATCGCCGTGGCCTATGCGGTGATTGTGGGCTTTCTGGTGACGCGCGAATTGAAGCTTTCAGACATGGTGCCCGCGCTGTTCAACGCCGCTGTGGGCGCAGCCATGGTCGGTGCCCTCATCGCTTTTGCGGCCGGTGTCACCTTCATCTTCACCATCGACATGATCCCGGCGAGCATGGCGCAATATCTGCAAGAGCTGACCGAGAACCCGATGGTGTTTCTCGTGCTGGTTATGACCATGCTGATCATCGTCGGCATGTTCATCGAATCCAACGCGGCCTACATCATGCTAGTGCCATTATTCGCGCCGGTTGCGGCAAGTTTCGGTATTGACCCGCTGCTATTCGGCTTTCTGTTCGTGTTCAATCTGGTAATCGGAATGATGACCCCGCCTGTCGGCGTGGTGCTCTTTGTTATGAGTGGCATCACCCGCGTCTCCATGGGCGAGCTGATCCGCAACGTCTGGCCCTACGTCGCCGTGCAGTACGCCGTGCTGGTCCTTTGCGTGATATTCCCCGGCGTCGTCACCTGGCTGCCACGCGCACTCGGTTACTGATCCATTCCAAGGTTGAGCTTATGAAAATACTACTGATTAACCCCAACACAACAGAGGCGCTGACCGATCTGCTCGGCGACGCCGCGCGATCTGTACTGCCCGCTGGCACCACGCTTGATTGCGTAACCGCAGAGCGCGGGGTGCCCTACATCTCTACGCGGACTGAGGCCATAGTAGGCGGCCTGTCCGTTCTCGAAATTCTGGCCCAGCACCACCGGAATTATGATGCTGCGATTGTCGCGGCCTTCGGCGACCCCGGACTTGGCGCAGCACGTGAGCTTTATGATATCCCAGTTGTCGGCTTGGCCGAGGCTGGGATGCTCAGCGCATGTATGCTCGGGGCCAAATTCTCGATTGTGACCTTCGCGCAGGCGCTCGGGCCATGGTATCGCGAATGTGTCGAATGGCATGGCTTGGCGGGCCGCTGCTCCGGCGTGCGAATGCTGGACGGAACGTTTCGCGATATATCCGATGTGCAGGGTGAAAAGGCCGACCTTCTGGTCGAGTTGGCAAACCGCGCAATTGATGAGGACGGCGCAGATGTCATCGTGTTGGCCGGTGCCCCTTTGGCCGGGCTTGCCCCGCAGGTACGTGACCGCATTCCGGTACCGGTTGTCGATTGCGCACAGGCGGCGCTGCTTCAGGCGGCAGCGCTTGCGGCCTTGAAACCGGTCGGCGCAACGCGCGGCAGTTTTGCGCGCCCGGCAGCCAAAGGCTCGACCGGGCTCGGTGACGCTTTGGCCAAACGTATTGCGCATGAAGACGCAGCCTGAAAAGGTGGGCCGTATATGACAGTATCAAACACCCAGACGGCCGCAGAGCCGGTGCGCAAAGTCCGCCTGAGCCGAAAGCCATTGCATGAACGGGTTGCCGACGATCTGCGCGACCGGATCATCACCGGCCAGCTTGAACCGGCAGAGAAAATCAACGTGGGCGCGTTGGCCGAGGATATCGGCGTATCACTGACGCCGCTGCGCGAGGCACTAAAATTGCTGGCCGCCGAAGGACTGGTCGACCTGACCCCGAACCGGGGGGCATCGGTATCGGAAGTAACCGTTGACCAGACGCGCAATCTCTTCGAGGTGATTGCCGGAATCGAGGGGCTGGCGGCAGAGCTGGCGACGCGGCGCATGAGCAACCAAGACCTTGCCGAACTGACCGACCTTCACGCGGAAATGCAACGCCATGCAAGCGACACCTCCCGCGAGAAATACTTTGCGATCAATCGTAAAATTCACGACAAGATTGTGGCCTTCGCGCAGAACCCGATCCTGACCATGCAGCGCAACCTGCTGGCCCAACAGGCCGAGCGGGTGCGCTTCATTGCGCTAAAACGGGACGCCCGCAGGGATGAAGCAATGCAGGAACACGAAGACCTGATGGCTGCCTTCGCCGCCCGCGATCCTGACCTTGCCCGACGCACGTGGCGCAAACATCTGATCGCATCGGGCGAGCAGACCATTGCCTTGCTGGCGCAGACGCAGACCGGCTGACTTGCTGAAAAGCCTGCGGCATCGCGCCTGTAACCCGGCACCTGGACTTCCCGTATCTCTTGAGGAGGAGGGTGATCACCGGCCTGACGAAATGTGCTGCACCGACATCACCTTCGTGCCGGTCAAGAACGGTTTTGGGTGTCTGGTGGCCGTTATTGACCAGGTGTTGCGCCGGAGGCTGCCGGGTTCGATGGACACGCATGACTGCGTCAAGGCGCTGAAAACGCTAGAGTCTCTGAATGCCTAACCATCCACCAAGCCAAGGGAACTCAAGGGGCCCGCAACCGCATTCTTACAGTGATTGCCCGTCGACCATTGGCATCACGATGGAAATTCCGCGCAACGATGCATAAATGTAGGACCCGACGGGCTTCACCCGGCGTTAAGGACACAACATATGACTGTGGCGGGTCCGGTCGCATTTACCATGCCGGGCGGTATCGACATCGGGTGCAAAGTACCGACACCATGGCCTTGATGGAAACCGCGCGACCCGCGACTGGAGAACACGCCTAGATGATAACTTTCCTCAAATATCTTGCTGTGATGGCCTTCCTGACAGGTGTCGTAATCGTCCTCGCACGTCTCCTGTTTCCTCTTCCCAAAATCGAAAACCGCGTCGACAGCTCGGCCCTGCCACCGCCGACCAAATCCGCGTTGGTGTCGTCGATCATGCGCCAATGGAAAGACCATCCGGACAAGACCGGAGTGGCACCTTTGATCGACGGCGCAGGCGCATTTGCGGCGCGGGTAATCCTGGCAGACGCGGCGGTGTCGTCGATAGATGCGCAATACTACATCTGGCATGATGACCTCACCGGGGCGCTCATGCTGGATGCGCTGAAACGTGCGGCAGATCGCGGAGTGCGGGTGCGGCTGCTGCTTGATGACAACGGCATCAAAGGGCTCGATCCGGCGTTGGCGGCCTTAAACGCTCATGAGAACGTGGAAGTGCGGCTGTATAACCCTTTCAACCTGCGCACGGGCAAGCTTCTGTCCTACGGCTTTGACTTCTTCCGCCTCAACCGCCGCATGCACAACAAATCCTTCACCGTGGACGGGATGGCCACAATCCTTGGCGGGCGTAATATCGGGGACGAATATTTCGACACCGGACCAGCCGTGCTTTTCGTTGATCTCGACGTTCTTGCGGTCGGCAAAATCGTCCCCGAAGTCGCCGCTGATTTTGATCGTTACTGGGCTGCGAAGGCCGTGTATCCCGCCGAGCCGATCATCGGTGCCGCGCCACAGGGAGACCCTATCGAAGACCGCATCGCCAACCTTTCCGGCAATCCCCAACTTGAGGAGTACAGGGAGATCGTAGAGGGGTCCGACCTCGTCGCCGCGTTGCTGTCGGAGGATCTGGAGCTTGAGTGGACAGATGTCATCTTGGTCAGTGACGACCCGATCAAGGGATTGGGCGCGGTCCCGCGCGAGGATTTGCTAGCCACCCGCCTCCTTTCGGCGGTGGGCAATATCGAGAAGCGGTTTGACGGGATCACCCCATATCTCGTGCCGGGCAAGGCAGGGGTGAGCGCTTTTTCCACTCTGGAATCAAGTGGCGTAACGGTCCGGATGCTGACCAATTCGCTGGAGGCGACGGATGTTCTGCCCGTTCATGCCGGATACACAAAGCACCGTCGGAACATGTTGAAAGCAGGGGTGGAGTTGTTTGAGCTCCAAACCCAGTCTGCCACCAAGACACCCAAAGACAAGATGGGGCCGCTCGGGTCATCCGGCGCCAGCCTTCATGCAAAGACATTTTCGGTAGATGGCAAGCGGGTCTTTATCGGGTCGTTCAACTTCGATCCGCGCTCGACAACGCTCAACACTGAAATGGGGCTGCTGATAGAAAGCGAGACAATGGCGGAGCGCATGCATCAGGCTTTCGACGAGAAGTTGGGCGGCAGGGCTTGGGAGGTGACGCTGGAAGGCGGCCACCTGAGCTGGACCGACGGAAGCACAACTCGCACCCAAGAGCCAGGGTCCAGCGTATTGAGATCCTTCGCCCTGACCGTAATCGGCTGGCTGCCGGTGGAGTGGCTTTTGTAATGCGGGTTGCGAGCTACAATATTCGCAAGGCCGTCGGGTTGGACTGGCGCCGCGACGGGGACCGCGTTGTATCGGTGTTGGAGGAAATCAACGCCGATGTGGTGGTGTTGCAGGAATCCGACAAGCGCGTCGGGCAGCGTGCGGGTGTACTGCCGCTGAAGCGGTTGCAGGAAAACCTCGGCTATGAGCTGGCCGACGTATCCGAGCGTGCGCTTAGCCATGGCTGGCACGGAAATGCGATCCTGTATCGTCGGGAAGTCATTCAACTCGATCGCGCAATTCGGGTGGAGCTTCCCACCCTTGAGCCGCGCGGGGCCGTGAGCGCGCATTTGTCGGCTCCTTCGATCGAGGTCATTGGCGTGCATCTGGGGCTAACGCGACGCACGCGCGCCAAGCAGTTGGCAGCCTTGAAACGTCACATGGACGCCGTGCAATGCCCGGTGCTTGTCGCGGGCGACTTCAACGCATGGCACCCCGAGGCGGGCATCATCACTGCCCTGGGCGACGACTACGAAATGGTCCTGCCGGGCAACAGTTTCCACGCCTCCCGCCCCATTGCAGCGCTAGACCGCTTCATCCTGAAAGGCGGTGTCGGCCATGTCTCCAGCCATGTGCATCGCTCGGCGCTGGCTGCCAGAGCATCCGACCACCTTCCCATCGTGATAGATCTGGATGTACCACGATGACGATAGCAGGCGTTCTTCTCGCGCTTCACACCTTGGTCGTGATCGCCTTCACCCTGCGAATCCTGCTGCGTGACGACCTGTCACCGCCTGCCCGCCTCGCATGGTTCGTGGTCCTGACGCTTGTGCCTTTTGCGGGCAGCCTCGTGTACTTTCTGTTTGGTGAAGTCACGGTGGGCAAACAGGCCCACGCCGCCCAGAAGACCATTCAGGAGCAGGTCCAAAGCGGCCGCCTACCCGCTCCTGACTACGACAAATACTTACAAACCGACCTCGACCCCACATACCAACCCGCCTTCAGCTATGCCTCGTCGGTCAACGGGTTCCCCGCCACGGGCGGAAATACGGCAGAGCTGATGGCAGACGGCACTGAAACCCGGGACCGCATCGTGGCCGATATCGACTCAGCGCAAGACCATGTCCATGCGCTCTACTACATCTGGCTTAACGACGAGACTGGTATCGCATTGGCGGAAGCCTTGATGCGTGCCGCGCAGCGCGGGGTAACTTGCCGCGCCATGGCAGACGGTCTGGGATCACGCGCGTTGATCAGGTCGGACCTGTGGCAGCAGATGAAAGAGGCGGGCGTGCAGCTTGCAATTGCGCTGCCGCTTGACCGTCCTGTCCGCACCCTGCTGACCAGCCGGATCGACTTGCGCAACCATCGCAAGATCACTGTGGTGGACGGGGTTACGACCTATTGCGGCAGTCGCAACTCTGCCGACCCAGAGTTCCGCGTGAAGGCGAAATATGCGCCTTGGGTCGACATCATGCTGCGATTTCAGGGACCGGTCGTGGCCCAGAACCAGTTGCTGTTCGCCAGCGACTGGATGCGCGCCACCGGTGAAGTATTGGAACCGGCGCCTCCGCCACCAGCCGCAAACAAGGGCGGATTTCCCGCGCTCGTGACGGGTCACGGACCGTCGGAGAGACGAACATCCACCCCGCAACTGTTTGCGACGCTGTTCGGCTGCGCAAGACATAGCGTGACGCTGTCGACGCCCTATTTCGTCCCCGACGCCATCGTACTTGAAGCGCTGAATGCCGCGGCCCATCGCGGCGTGGACGTCACATTGATCTTTCCAAAGGTCAATGACAGCTGGATCGTCGCCGCCGCGAGCCGCAGTTTCTATCGCACGCTGCTGGAGGCGGGTTGCACCATCCACGAATATGAAGGCGGTTTGTTACACGCCAAAACACTGACAGTGGATGGGGAGGTCAGTCTGATCGGCTCATCAAACCTTGACCTGCGTAGTTTCGATCTGAACTACGAAAACAACATTCTTTTGCATGATGCCGAAACGACGCGGAAAATCGGAACCCGTCAAAGCGAGTACATCGCAAAATCGGTCCAGATCGACCATTCGGACGTTGTCAAATGGCCCTACCACAAGCGGATCTGGCACAATGCAATCGCAACGATCGGGCCGGTCCTGTAGAGGCCTGAAGGGCTTGGATCGCGCAGTGCAGAGCCAACGGCAAAAGCCCGCCTCAGAATTTTGCGATCAGGTTGATGAAAACGCCCCGGTCGTCAAAGGTCAGGTCGGTCAGATCGTCCGAGAACTTGCCGAAGTTGTAGCCCACCCCGATCTTGTAGTTATTGCCGATGTGGCGGTAGGCGGCCCCCAACAGCCCGTATTCTGTAGTGCCTGCCTGCTCCGCCCTGAGCACGCGGCCCTCGACCAGCAGATCCCATTTATGTGTGACGTGATAGCGGGCGTTGGCGACTGCAAGCCACGCATCATTGTTCTGAAACGCGGCAGTCGCATTGGGCGAGCTTTTGGAGAACCGCGCGCCGAGCTTGCCGCCGACTGTCCATTGGCGGTCCAGATCATAGGACGCGTCGAGCGAAAAAACATGGCTCTTCTGACGCGGCCCCGGCTCGTTTGTGCCATCAACTTCCTGCCCATAGAGGTCGTGCAGATAGGTGTACTTGGCCAGCACGTTCAGCCGGTCGTTCTCGATAGGGCGATAAGCGTAGCCCAGCGTCACCTCGGCATAGCGCCCGTCCGGGATGGAGGAGCCGTCGGTGTCGGTGTAGCTGCCATCGAAGCTGAACAGGAAGCGCCGCTCCTCGTCGATCTTGTAGCGCAGCGTGGCGGAAGCCGCGATGGTGTCCCCGTCGCGTTGTGACCCCGACAAGATGCCCCGATCGCGGCGGTATTCCAAACGCCCGCGCCCTGACACGCCTGTCTGGTTTTCGTAGCGCACCCCGAAGGACAGCGCGGTGCGGTCGAAATCGCCCAACGGATCGTTGATGCGGCCAAGCTCGGCCGAAGCGGAATATGTCAGGAACTCGCTGCGCTCGTAGTCGACCCCGTAAGTCGAGGTGAGCGAGCGGTGCGTGCCGAACAGATCATAGGTGTTTTCCGCATAGACCGACACGTCGCGCCCCAGCTTGCGGCGACCACCCGCGATGAACTGCCCCCGGTCCTTGCCCGACAGCGTGACACCATTGAACTCCCGACGCGGGTCCAGTGTGTAGCCGAAATAGGCGGATGTGTTGTCGTCACTCTCATAGGACAACAACGCCAACGCCCCGACGCCGGTGGAGCCGTCCGACAACTCCCCCTCGAACGCCCAGTTCGGCGTGAACTCGTAGCGACCGCCGACGCCGACGCGGTTGTTCTTCGTCAGCCCGCCGGAATGCTTCACCGTGCCTTGCGCGTAGGCATACCATTCCAGCCGCTCGCTTTGGGTGACGGTCAGGCGTGCGGCAACATCGGTGCGCGATCCGGTTTCGTCAGGGTCGCCGGGGGTGTTCTTGCGCACATGCTCGACGCCCAGATCCCATGTCAGCCGCTCGGAAATCTTATAGGACAGCTCCGCCCCACCCTCGCGGACGGTCTTGCCCGCGCTGTCGGTGAAATCGTCGTAATAGAGCCGCCAGCCCAGCTTGTCAGTCGGCTCGTATTCCAACGCGAAGCCGTAGAGGTCCTCGTCATTGGTGGTCTGGTAATCCAGCGTCGAGAACCCGGCTTCCCGCTGCTCTGCGTAGAAGCTGACGCGGCCATTCAAATCAGGGTTAAGGTCCGCGAATTCCAACTGGCCGCGCGCCAGATAGGCCTCGCCGGTGCCGCCCACGGGGCCGGTATTGGTGACTATCAACCCGCCATCCGCCGAGAAGGATTGCCCGAAACCGGGGCCTTCTGTACGGGCGTATTCCAGTTCCAGATAGGAGTTGTCCGACAGCTCGTAGCGCAGATCGACCCCTTGCGCAGTCTGGTCGGCGATGTCCGTCTGCTCGACCATGCCGGTGGCACCGAAACGCAGGTTGTCGGTTGCCCAGACCTGCACGCGACCGCCGTAAGCGTAACCGTCGACCGAGCCGCTGGTCGGTGTGTATTCGTAGTTAACCGTCAAAATGACGGTGTTCTCGCCCAACGGATCGGTCACCACCGTGCCACCGCCGACAGCCCCCGTCAGCGGTCTGTTGAGCGTCACCACGCCTTGCAAGTAGTTGATGTCATAGTCGCGCCCGTAGACCAGCGTCTGGCGGTCGATCACCCGATTGGTATCGGGGTCACGAATTTCCACGCTGATCGTCTCGGAGCCGATGGACAGGTCTTGGCGTTGCAGGAAGTAGACCGACCCGCCGGTGCCGCGAAACGTATCGCGCCCCGGCAGATTATCTGGCTGGGCCGCATAAAGGTCGACCGTGACGCGCGCCTCACCCTTCTCGGTCTGCGCCTGCGTGGCATAATGGCCTTGGGCTCCGTAGAGTGTACGTTCGTTGCGCAGAAGCTGCGAGCCGGTGATGTTGCCCTTGTAATTCCCCCAAAGCGCGTAGTTCCCGTCCCGCTCCGCCTTAAGGTAGAACTTGCCGGAGGTCGGCGCGTCCTCAACGATCGTCGAGTCGTCGCCGTAGACCGGATAGGCCTTGTCGCTGTCGAGGCGCAGCAGCAGATGGCGCGGGTCTTTCTTGTCAAGATTGCGGAAAATCTCGCTCAGGTCATCCTCGCCAGTGTCCGCGCTCGCGGTGATCTCCCAACCGCTTTGGGTCTTGCCCTTGGTGTAGAAGGCCAGCCTGCCACGGTCGTAGTATTTATCAAAACCGCCGCCCGCCGCGTCCTTGCCCCCATCGGTGCGGTAGCCGAAGGTCAGGTCCACTGTCGCCACCCCGAACCACTCGGAGCGCGGGATAGTCACGCCGCGTTGCAGATACAGGTCTTCACCTGCCCCCGTTACCCGCACTTCAACGTCGGTCTCCCCTGCGGGCAAAATGCGCTGAACAACGAAACTGCCATCGGGCGCAGGAGTGATCGTCTCACCCAAAGTTTGCACTTGCGCACCTTGGCGCACGCCAGTGCCGTAGACGGTCACGGCACCACCGGATACCGGTATACGCCGGATCGCGGTGCGGTCAGCCCCCTCCTCCAAGTCCGGCAGGCCGCCGTCGATGAAATCGCCGTCGCCACGCTGGTCACGGTTGAGGCCAAGCGCCTCGGTCTCGTCGAACCGCCCGCTTGCGTCATAGACGCGGTGCACCGCCACCAGATCGTCGCCTTCAGGCACCGTCACCGATACCGTTCCGTTGGGCGCCACCGGCACGACTGCGACGACACGCGGGCCGGAGCGGCCAGAATAGTCGATGATCCGCACCTCGCCCCGCGCCAGATAGGCGGGGTAGTTCGTCTTGGAGCGGAAAGTGATCGTGTCACCCGCCTCGAAGCTTTCACGCTCATCGGCAATGGCCAGGTCAAGCGCCGGCGTCGCGCCAAGCCCGTCGAACTTTACCTGCACATCCGCGTTGGACAGCGCGATGTCCGTCTGGCGCGTCAGGTCTTCGACGCGGGCATCGCCTGACACCTGTTCCCCGTCAATCGAGATCGAGAAGCCCGAATCCCCCAAAGTCGCAGTGTCATTGTCGATCTCGGTATTCGCGCCCACATCGACCCCTACCACGGTGCCCGCGTTGGGCACGCCGCAATCGGCGGGCAAGGCGTTGCCGGTGACGGTGCAATCCACCTCGAAGCTTTGCGCGAACGCGGCGGACGCGAGCGCCAAGGTCGAGGCACTGGCAAGGGCTCTTATGGTCAAGGATGTCAGTTTCATTGGCCCGCCCCCTTGGCTGCGCGTTTGATGGTGCGTTCGACGTTGAGCTGGTATCGCCCGCCGCCCCGCCACCTGTCACGGATCAGCTTCTCGACCAGCTTGAGACGTGCGCGTGCCACCTTGGGCTCTTCACCGCGCACGATATAGCTGAGGCGCAACACCGACGGCGTCACCTGTATCTGGGCAATCAACTGGTCAATACCGTTGATCAGCGCAGGGGACGGCTGCCCGCTCGGGGTAAAGGCCCGCGCGGTCAGGTCGATATCGACCACATTCGAAAGGGCCACGCCAAAGTTCAGCTTGGCGAACTTACCCGCAGTGACCCGGATCACCCGTGGGTTTTCCGTCGTCACACGGTAGCCCGACGGCAAGGTGCGCGTGTCCAGCTTCAGGATGAAGTTGGACCCGATCGCCTTGGGCAACTCCGCACACGGCACATGGTAGCGGCCGTATTCATCCGTCGTGATCAGATGGCCTTTCAGCGTCGCCAGACGCACGCCGGGCATTCCCGGCTCGCCCTGATCCTGATAGCCGTTCTGGTTCTTGTCGTCGTAAACTTTGCCAATGATGTCCGAGCAGTCGAACACGTGTTCCGGCTCAATGCGGACGGTGGCTGTGGCAGTGTTCGATAATTGGTTGCCCGCCGCGTCTGTCATGAAGGCGCGGTTGGTCAACTCGCCATAGCTGCCATTGGCCACTACCCGCGCGGCCAGCGTGACATTGATCGTCTGCGTCGGCGTGATGTCCAACCCCGCCCATGTCAGCCGCAGGCCGTTCACAGTCGGCTCCAGCGGCACGCCGTCCACAGCCGCCGTATTCGGCGTGTAGAGCAGCCCCGCTGGCAACAAGTCCACAAGGTTCATGTTGGTGACCGTGTTGGAGGTGTTGTTTGTGAAGCTCAGCGTGAAGTTTATTGACTCGCCGAATACGGCGCTGTCGCGGTCCGATTGTTTGGTTGCCAGAATGTCGGGGATGCCCTGACAATTCTCGACCGGAAGGTTGTTGTTGATGATGAACGGATCGCCTGCCTCGAAGGTGAAGCTGGTGTAGAACGGGTTTCCGCCCGACGTGAAGTCGTTGAGCACGTTGGTGTTACCCACCTCGGAGCCGCCCAGCGACGCAGGGTTGGCGGGCAGCAGGGTCGTTGCATCAAGGTTTCCAAGCGTGGTGCGCGTGGTACTTGCCTGCCCCAGCGTTGGGTAGGTAGCGTTCAACACATAGGTGCCGGGGCGCGTGACGAAGAACACGAACTGACCGGTGGAGCCGTCCTGCACGATGCGGATGTTGTTGGAGAAGCCTACACCCGTCTGCGTCCCTGCGGGACCGGTGACGGAGATAGAACCGCCCGGCAGAAGCCGCCCGTCATCCTCGCAGTAGAAGTAACCCGTCGGGTCGAAGTCCTCGGCGTCGCAGATGCCGTCCCCGTCGCGGTCATTGCCAGCCAAGGGAGAGCAGCCCTCCAGGCTGTCCGGAATACCGTCGCCGTCCGTATCGCTGAGCGGCACGGAGGCCGGATTGCTGGGCGTTGGCGTCGCCAGTTCCGCAGAGGTGACATTCGCCACGTTCGCGCCCGTCGCAGTGCCAGCGTCCACTTGGTAGGTGACGTCGATTTCGACCACGCCGGTCTCCCCCGGCGCAAGCGATGCGTCGCCCGTAATCGTATCGGTCACAGACGAGCCGTCATAGGCTGCGTTCGGTGCCCCGCCGGTGAAACCGGAGGTGCGAACGGTGATACCGAACGGTGCTTCGGTCAGGACTTCCGCCGTTCCGGCGAAGTCGGACAGGTCGTCCACGATCTGGTAGCCGCTCTGCGTGATGTTGCCAGTGTTCTCGACGCTCAGGGTGAAGGTCACCTGATAGACCGTCGGGAACAGCACTACGGGCTCGCCCGCCGTCTTGGTCAGCGTGTTGGTCGGTGCCGCGTCGATCACCGCAAGCGTGGGATCGTCCACATCGTTGCCGTCGCCCGGATCATCGTCGCGGGAGACATCCGTCAGGGTCGCCCCCAAAGGCGTCGTCGCGGTGCCGGTGGCCGAGTTGGACACCCCGCCTGCATCCACGTCCTCCTGTACCAAGGTATAGAGAACCGCATAGGTGGCCGTTTCACCGACGTTCAACACACCCTCGGACGATCCGCCATCGGCGGACTGGAACGTCACACTGTCCACGACGGGGCTGCCTCCGCCGATCCGTGTCAGGGTGTCGCTGACAGTAACGCCGGACAATGTGACGTTGCCGATGTTCTCCACAGTCACCTCGAACGCAATCACGTCACCAGCCCGCACGCCCGGCGTGGTCAGTGTCTTGACCACATCCAGCCCCGGCGTGGCGGCGATGGTCGTGATGGTCGGGTCATCCTCGGTATTGCCGTCGAACGGGTCGTCGTTGGCGGACACGTCGCTGACCGCGCTGCCGTCCGGCCCCTCACCCGTCACGGTGGCCGAGTTGGAAAGCCCGCCTGCGTCGATATCCTCTTGGGTCAGCACATGAGTCGCGGTCCAGACGATTTCCTCGCCCGCGCCAAGGTCGGTCGTGCCGGAGGTGTTGGTCAGCGCAGGCGATGGCAGCACCGTCCCGTCCGCGCGGGTCAGCGTGTCCGTGATCGCCACGCCCGAGATATCTACGTTGCCTGTGTTACGCGCGGTGATGGTCCAACTGACGCTTTCACCTGCCTGCGTGCCCGGCGTGCCGGTCACGGCCTTGACCGTGGTAATTTCCGGCTCGGCGGTTATGTCGAACGGGGTCACATCATCGGTGGTGTTGCCGTCGGCATCATTGCCATTGTCTGATACGTCGCTCACCGATCCGGTGCCTGCGGGGCCATCTGCCGTTACTGTGGCGGAGTTTGTAAACCCGCCTGCGTTGACATCGCTCTGGGTGATCTCATGCGTGGCGCTGTAGACCCATGTTTCATCGACGTCGAGCCGGTCGTCGCTATTCGTGTCGCCGGAGACGAGCACAAAGGGCGTGGTCAATGCGGTCGGCGTGTTATTGTTGCGCCGCATAATATCGGTGATGCCGAGGTCGGTTAGCGTCACGTTGCCCGTGTTCTCGACGCTCAGCAGGTAAGTAACCACCTCGCCCACCGCCCGGCCGGTCGTGGTGGCGATCTTTGTGGCCTCCAGCGAAGGCGTCCGCGCGGGACCGGGGACCGTGATGCTGTCGGTGGCGCTGGTGGGGTTTCCGAGCAGGTCTGTGGCGGTCACCTCAACGTCGTTGGTCACCTCGCCCGCGTCGATCATCGCTTGTGTGACTTCCAGCATGTAGGAGCAGGTCACACCATCGACCTCGCCCGGTGCCAGGCGCGGTATTACGCAAGCCGCGCCCGTATCGAGCGCATCGTCAACCGATACGTTCTGCAAGGTCGTGGTGCCTGTGTTTTCAACCTCGAAGCTGAACGTCACGTCGCTGCCGACAGCGCCCAAAACGGTCGGGCTGGCAGTTTTCGCGACGGTCAAGGCCGGTGCTGCGGCAGGCACGTCCGTGTTTTCGGTCGCGGTGATCGGCCCGACAGGCGCGCCTGACGGCGTTTGCCCCGTCGCGGTCGCGGTGTTGGAGATACCACCCGCGTCGATATCGGCCTGCGTGATGGTGTAGTCTTCGGTGCAGGTCAGGGCATCGCCACGCGCCAAGGTCGCAGCTTCGCAGACCAGCGCAGGCAGGCGCGGATCGGACACGGCGACGGTGTTCAGCGTCTGGTTGCCCGTATTCGTCGCCACCAAGGTGTAGGTCACGGTCGAGCCGACAGGGCCAGCAGGGTTCGGCGCGGAAGTTTTTGAAAGCGTCAGCGCCGGTTGGACGTCCGCCGCCACGGTTTCCGTCACAGGTGCGGAGGTCACCGGCGTGGGGCTTGCCGGATCGCCGAAGCTGGTCTGCGCATAGGCCTCGTTGACCACCTCGCCCGCGTCCAGATCCTCCTGCGTCACCGCATAGGTGAAATCACAGCTGATCGTCTGACCGGTGCTCAGCGTCGCATCACCCGCTGGCAGCGGGCAGGCCAGGCCTGTGTCACCACCTGCGATTTTGTCGTCGAAGATCAGCACATCGGCGCTGAACGCCTGCGTGCCGTCATTGGTGACCTCGAACGTGTAGGTGAGCAGATCGCCAACCTCGACAAAGGTAGAGCCTGCGGCGGCGGTTTTGGCCACAGAAATGGACGGGTCCGCGTCGTTGGGGATCGTCTCGGACACCAAGGGGCTGTCCACGTCGCCGCTGCTGGACGATGCCAGATTGGTGACGGTAAACAAAGTCACGTCATCGGCGGTCACGGTGTAGATACCGGTGCATTCCAACGTGCCGCCCGGCAACAGACCGCCCACTGGCAACGCGTCGCAGGTGACCGACGGGATCAGGTTGTCGGAAACCGTGATCGGGTCTTCAAGGGTGATGTTGCCGTCATTGGTGACGGTATAGGTGTACTCGACCTCGAGCCCTTCGTCGAAATCTGTCGGTGGCACATCTTCCGCGACTTTCTCGACCGCCATGGACGGGGTTTGTAGCGCTGGCACCGTGACCGTCTCCTCGGGGCTGGTCGTCGTGCCGTCCGATGCCGTCGCCGCGTTGGTGAAAGAGCCGTTGTCCAGATCATCCTGTGTCACGAAATAGGAGCCGGTGCACACCACGCCCTCGCCCGGAGCCAGCGTTGCGGCGGGGCAAGCGACCGCATTGCCCTGCCCCTCGATCAGCGCGTCGGCGACGGTGAATGGGCCGCTCAGGGTGACGTTGCCCGCGTTGGTCACGGTGAAGTCAAACGCGATTTCCTGATCCAGAGTGTCATAGTTCCCCGGCTCGCCAGCGGCGAGCGCTTTGACGACCGTCAGGGCTGGCGTGGCGGGTATGTCGAGGACAGTTGGATCATCCTCGGTGTTGCCGTCACCATCATCACCGTTGTCAGTGACGTCGCTTACCGGCGCACCAACCGGCGGTGTACCAGTGACGGTCGCCGTGTTGGCGATACCGCCCGCGTCGAGATCATCCTGAACCAAGCGGTAACTGGCCACGAAGGTCGCCGTCTCGCCGGGGATCAACGTGCCGGATGGCGAGCCATCGCTTGCGCTTTGGAATGTGGGGCCGCTTGCGAGCGTCAAAACCGTTCCGTCTGCGCGGGTCAATGTATCGCTGCTGACACCCACACCGGTCAGGGTGACGTTGCCGTCATTGGTCGCAGTGATAGCAAAGGTGACTAACCCGCCTTCTTCGACCGTCGTAGAGGTTACAGTTTTCTCGCCCGAAATTGCGGGTGTGGATGGCACCGAGAATACCGTGGGACGGTCGTCCCCGCCCGGCTGCCCGTTGCCGGAGCGGTCTTGTGCCGTGTCCCCGTTCGGGCCTTCGCTGGTCGCCAAAACCTGATTGGACACACCGCCCGCGTCAATATCGGCTTGATCTAGGACGTAGGTGGCCGCGTAAGTCCACGTTTCGCCCACATCCAAAACACCCGCGTCGCCGGTGTCGGTAGTGTCCCAATCCGGCCCGCTGGTCAGCGCAAGCGGCGTGCCATCGGTGCGGGTCAGGGTGTCGGTCAGCGCGGGCGCATCCAAAGTCACGTTGCCGGTGTTCTCAACGGTGATCGAAAAGGTGACGGTATCGCCTGCCGAAGTCCCCGTGGAACTGGCGACAAGTTTGACGGCCTCCAAAGCGGGTGTCGTGTCCTCGACCGGCACGGAGACCTGCGCAGTATCGGAAGTCGGCGTCGTGCCGGGCGGGCCTGTGGCGCTGACGCCTGCATCATTGGTCAACGGATTGCCCGCATCGACATCCGCCTGCGTGACAGTGTAGGTCGCGGTGAATTCCGCCACGTCGCCCGGCGCCAACACGTCCCAACTGCCATCGGCGGTGGTATCCGTGGAATTGCCCGTCTCACCGTTATCCGCGCTCAGGGTGTCGCCGCCCACGCTCAACGGGTTCGTGCCTGCTGCACTCGTTTGCGTATCGGACACCGCCACATCGAACAGCCGTGTATTGCCGCTGTTGGTTGCGGTGTAGGTGTAGGTGATGACATCGCCGACGGCTGCATCCGCCGTGATGGACGGCACCTTTGTCAGCGTGACCGCAGGGCTGCGCGCGCCGTCGACCGTCTCGGTTGCCTGCGCTGGCGTTGTGACTTCGGGGCTAGAGACGTCCGCTACGTTGGTTACAAAACCTGCATCCACGTCGTCCTGCGTTACGGTATAGGTCTGCGTACACTCCAAAGTGTCGAGCGGCGCGAGGCCGGAGGCCGGGATGGTGCCACAGCTAAACGTGCCGATCCTGTCGTCGGTGATGACCGGCTGGTCGAACAGTGTGATATTGCCCGCGTTTCCGACGACGTAGGTGTAGGTGATGACGTCGCCCACGCTGTCGAATGTGGAAACGTCGGCGGTCTTGGACATGGCGAATGCAGGCTCGCTGTCAGGGCCGGTTATCGTGATCGTGTCCTCGCCCGTGACCGATCCGCCCGAGCGTGGAGAACCCGTTGCGGTGGCGGTGTTGTCGAAACTGCCCGCATCAATCTCGGCCTGTGTCATGACCACGCTGAAGGTACAGCCGGTGAATGTCTCGCCCGGTGCAAGGGTGCCAACCGCACAGCTGGCAGGTGTCGCGGCATTTGTCGCCGCAACGGTGTCAGCGACGGTAATCGTGTCGACTGTAATGTTGCCCGTGTTCTCGACCGATACGGAGAAGGTGACCGTCTCGTCCACACCGGAGAACGCTGGATCGCCCGCACCGGGTTCAGGCGTGACGCGTTTGACCACGGTCAGTTCGGGCAATGGCGGATCGAGCGCAGTCAACGTGTTGCTGCCCGTCGCAGGGACATTGTTGCCGCGCGGATCATTGCCCATCGCGGTTGCGGTGTTGTCGATCTGACCGGCATCCACATCCGCCTGCGTGACGATGTAGTCACCGACGCAGGTCAGCACTTCACCGGGGGCAAGCACCACATTTGCGGGTGCGGCAGCGCCTCCTGCAACGGTGCAGCTGAGCGTGGGCACCAGATCGTCCGACACCATGACCTGCCTCAAGGTCTGGTTGCCGGTGTTTTCAGTGAGGATCGTATACTGGATTGTCTGGCCCGCTTGCGGGTTGGAGGGGCCACCTGTGACGTCTTTGGTGACGGTCAATTCGGGATCCTCGCCTGCCGCTACTGTGGCGGTTGCCGGAGCGGACACCACATCAATCGGGTTCGGGCTGAGTGGCGCAAACACCGTCGTTGCAATCGCCTGATTGACGATTTGACCGGCATCGAGATCGTCCTGAGTGACGAAATACTCCGCCGTGCAGGTGTCGAACTCGCCGGAGTCGAACGTGTCCGGCAAAACGGGAGTGAAGCACTCGAATGGTGGGCCAATATCCGGGTCATTGATTTCGACCACCCGCGTGAACGACGCGCCCGGCGGGGTCACTGATGTATTCTCAACACGGAACTCGAAGACGACCCGATCCCCGACGGCAGTGAAGTCCGCGCCGCTGACGACTGTCTTGGCCAAGGATAGGGATGGATTTGCGCCGTCTGGCACCGTCTCGGACACCTGCGGGCTGGTGGTCGTGCCGTCTGTCACCGTGGCAAGGTTGGTCACCTCACCCAGCTCGATGTCTTGCAGTGTCAAAGTGTAGGACGCGGTACAAATATAAGACGCGGCGGGGTTCACGCGCAGAGGTTCCAGCACGCCGCCGCCCGCAGGGCATGAAATGCTACTGATGCGGCTGTCGCTCACCGTCAGGTCAGCAGTGTCTATTTCGGTATTGCCGGTATTGGTGACCTCGTATTGATAAGACATCGTCTCACCATTCTCGAACACGCCGCCGGTCGAGGTTTTATCGACCGCGAGGCCGGGTGTCTGAACAGCCGAGGTCGTAAAGGTATCTGTGGCGTCTACCGGCACATCGGGGCTGGAGGCAGTACCGATATTCGTGATCTCGCCCGCGTTGATTGCCGCTTGTGTTGCCGTCCAGACCAACTGGCAGCTGACACTACCGCCCGGAGCCAAAGGCACCGGCCCGCATGTTGTGGTGCCTGCAATCTGGTCGTCGGCAACCGTGATTGGCGAGGTCAGCGTGGTGTTGCCGGTGTTGGTGACAGTGTACTCAAACGTCACCGCGTCACCCACATTGGTAAATGTGGTGGCGGAACCCGCCGCGATGGCCTTTGCCAAGGTGAACGTCGGCTGCTGGCTGGCCGTTACGGTTTCGCTGTCCGGTGCCGACGTGGCCGTGGTCGGTGTCGCATCCCCGTTGATGCGCTGCGAGACGGAAGCAGTCGCCTCGTTCGTCACCGCGCCGTTGTCGATATCGGCTTGGGTGACCCTGGTGCTGGCGGTACATGTCAGTGTCGCGCCGGGGGCAAGACCGGCACCTGGCGTTGCGGGGCATGTGACGGCCACAGGTTCGGCTGGCGTCCGCGAAGTCACGCTGTCCGCCACGCTGATCGCACCGGTCACGGTCACGTTGGACAGGTTGGTCACGTCGTATTCGTAGGTAATAACCTCGCCGACTGTAGAGAAGGTCGTCCCGAAGGTTTCACGCTTGTCGACAGACAGGTCCAGCGTCTGGGTCGGTCCGGTGACGGTTTCCACATCGCTGTCAGACACCGGAGTGCCGCCGATCAGGCTTTGACCTGTTACCGTGGCGGTGTTCGTGTAGCTGCCAGAGTTTACATCCTGCTGGTTGAAACTCTTGGTGAACTGCATCGGTGCCCCGCCCACGCAGGTAGTGGTCGAGTTCGCCGCTGGTGCAGGCGGCAGATCCGGTACGTCGCAGCGGAAAGTCTCTCCGGTTGCATCGACATCGACAAGCTCCAGCCCCGTAAGCGTCACGTTGCCTGTGTTGGTCACGATAAAGGTGAAGTCGAAGCCGTCGGTTGCGGATGTGAAGTTCGGTCTCGCGGGGATTTTATCGACCTGCACCCGCGGGTTCGCTACCGGGCCTGTCGCAGTTTCCGTAGCTGTCTCGCTGACAGGCGCGCCATCTGCGCCTGTGCCCGTGACCGTGGCCGAGTTGTCGACCTGACCGCGATCCAGATCGGCCTGGTCCACGGTATAAGTCAGCGAGCAGACGACCTGATCGAAACCGGGCGCTATGTCACCGACAGCGCATGTCTGGGCCGGAGTGAAGATGGAAGCGTCCTCGACGCTTACCCCGTTGACCGTGACGTTGCCGGTATTGCGCACACGGATATCGAAGGTGACGGTGTCACCCACGGCTGTGTATCCGCCCCGCGCCACCTTCTCGATTTCGAGCGCGGCAGACCGCGTCGGCCCCGGCAGCGACAGGGAACTTTCGTCAGGGCCATCCGTCACCGCCGCGTTAACAGCGGACGCGGTGTTGTCGATCACGCCCGCATCAATGTCGTCCTGTGTGACTGTGTAGGTAAACTGGCACAGATCGTAGCTTGCTTGCGGCGCAAGCGTCGGAATGGTGCAGCTATAGGCCGGATCAAGAATGTCCGTGACAGTCGTATTGGTCAGAGTGCGAGTGCCGTCGTTGAGGACGTCGATGGTGTAGGTGATCGTCTCGCCCACTGCGGTGAAAGCAGCGCGGTTTGCGGTCTTGGTAACCGCCAGCCCCGTGCGGTTGCCTGCGGGCAGCAGCGTCGAGGTCTCCGTGGCAGGCGGCGGCGTGAACTGGCCGCCTTGCCCGCTGGTACCTGTCGCGGTCGCCACGTTGGTGATGCTGCCCGCATCCACGTCACGCTGCCGCACTGTGTATTGGGCGGAACAGGTGTCGCTGGCGCCCGGGGCCAGATCGGTGATCGGACATGAGACGCTTGGGATCAGGGTGTCGGAAATCGTGACGCTGCTGATCGAGACGTTGCCGTCATTGGTGACAGTGAAGGTGTAATCCAGCACATCGCCGACAGCGAGGAAGGTGTCATCGCCATCTTGTTCCTTGGCGAAGGTGAAGCTCAAATTTTCGGTAATCGGCGTCGTCGCCGTTGCGCTGTCAGAGGTGATGGTCTGCGTCACGCCACCCGACGAGAACGGGAAGCTGGCGGTGGCGGTGTTGATAACCTCGCCCGCATCGCGTTCCGTTTGGGTGATGCCGGAATAGGTCCCGTCACAGATGAAGCTGCCGGCCGGATCAAACGGATCGGGCTGCGCTGCGGAGCAATCGAGCACCCCGCCCGGCAGTTTTGCATCGTTGATAGTGATCGGGGAGGATGCCCTGAGTAACTGCGCGTCGCCAGTGTTGGTGATGGTGAACCGATAGGTGACTGACGTATCAGCAGCACCGATTGGGCTGGTCAGCGCGGCCTTTGCGACAGTCACTTCCGGCTCCGCCGCATTCGTGATCGTGGCGCTGGTCGACGGCGATGTAGTTGTCCCGTCGGTCGCGGTGGCGTTGTTGGTGACGATGCCAGCGGCGACGTCGGTCGCATCCATGAAGTAGCTTTGTGTACAGCTCAGAGATTGACCCCGCGCCAAAGGTCCGGGGAGGCAGGCAAATGTGCCGATCTTGTCGTCGGTCACCGTGATCGGATCGGTCAGATCAACATTGCCGCTGTTGGTCACGGTATAGGTGTAGACGACCTCTTCACCCACAGTGAAGGCAGGCGCGGGCGTTGGCGCCGCTTTGGCAAGTGTCAGCGCGGGCGCAATCACGGCAGGGACCGTCACCGTATCATCGGCAGAAGTCACGGTATCGCTTCCCCCTGCCCCGGCGGTCGTTGCTGAGGCCGTCGCCACGTTGATCACTTCGCCGTTGTTCAGGTCAGCCTGCACAGTCGCGTAACTCGCAGTGCAGGTGACGGAGGTGTCGGGAAGAATGTCGCCTGCGGGGCAGCTGACCGCACCCGCAACATCAATGACGTCGTCAACGACGCTGGGGTTTTGCAAAGTAATATTGCCGGTGTTTGTCAGCACATATTCATAGTCGATGACTTGAGCGATGTCACTGAAACTCGTGCGAGACGTCGAAGCCAGCCGCTTGTCGAGCGTCAATCCCGTCGAGCGGGTCGCCGTAACTGTCGCCGATGCGGAGCGGTTCACGTTGACGCCGCCGACCGTTATGTCAGCGGTTACGGTGTTGGCTACCTGCCCGTCATTGATGTCGTCGTGCTGAACGTCGTAGCTGACGGAACACGTCACAGTCGCGCCCGGCGCAACAGGTCCGGTCGGGCAGCTTACCGTGGCACCTGCCAATGCCTCGGTCACCACAGGCGTATCCGGGAACGTCAGGTTGCCCGTATTGGTGATCTCGATGTTATATTGCAGCGTGTCGCCTACCGCCGCGAAGGTGCCGCTCAGCGCCGTCTTCGCAATGGTGAAATCGGGCGCAGATGCAGGGCCCGGGATATTGTCATTGTCGAAGTCCGAAGGATTGGGCCCGCGCGCCGCAGTCGCGGTGCCGCGTCCGGTGTTGCTCAGCTCGTTTGCAGGGTTAGCCGCGTAGGCATCCACATCCGCTTGCGTCACGGTGTAGCTTACCGTGCAACTGTCGCTTTCACCGGGTTCTAGCTCCGCAATCGTGCAGGAGAACGCAGGTATGAGATCATCGGTGAGACGCACGTTGGTCAGGGTGACGTTGCCGTCATTTGTGGCCGTGATCTCGTAGGGCACGGTCGTTCCCGCTGCGCCAAACGTCTGGCCGGGCGCGTCCAGAACCGATGTCTTGGTAATATCGAGAGACGGATTCGCCACAGGACCGGTGATTGTAACATCGTCGCTGACCGCTCCCAGAACGCCTTCATCCGGCGTGCCGACGGCGACGGCACGGTTGGTCAAGGTGCCGTTGTCGATATCCTCTTGCGTGATTTGCGTCGTTACTGTGCAAATTGCCTGATCGGGGCCACGCGGGTCGCCGAAGGGGCGCGGATCAATCGTTGTCTTACCAGCGCAATTGATCGGGTTGGTGGTCTCATCTATTTGGTCGTCTTCAATCCTAAGGTTTCGGATGCTGACCGACCCGATATTGCTGATTACGTAGGTATAGATGATGGGGTCACCCACAGCTGCGTAGGTGCCGACCAGCGCGCTCTTCTCGATGGTGTAGCCGGGCGCGACGGTGCGGATTTCGTCGCGGCTCAGTCGGGGGCCGCGCTGGAAGTCCCAGTAGTTATCATTAGGATCGCGGTCACGTACCTGCGTGGTCGTGCGCCCCGAATTAAGCAAGCTGTTAAACAAAGCCGTGTTTGTTGAATCGAACCAGCCGGTGTTGAACGTGTTGTTACCGAACCCGTTCTCGAACCCCAGTGAGCGTGTGCCGTTCGTATTTGTCCGCTCAGTCGTGCGGCCAGACCAGTTACCCACATCATAGCCGTTTATGACAAGCTCGATGTCGTTCTCGTCGAACCCGCCCACTTGCGTGTCGCCATCATAGGCCGAGAAACGGATATAGACGCGCGCGAGGTTTCCACCGAAGTAATCGCGGCAAGAACTGAAGCCACAATTCAGCGGGATCGGATCGTTGACCGTGAACGGGTTGCCTTCAAGTTCGTTGCGGTTCGCGCGGTTATTGTACCCGCGAAAGGCGTTTTCGGGATCCGAGAACTGGTAGTATACGTTCCCGTTGATTCCCACCATCACGATGGCGACGCCCCCTGCCTCCGGGTAGTCGTTAGGCAATGTGATAGATGTTCCAGGAACTGTCGTCGTGAAGGTCGTCGCTTGCGCTGGAGGCGCTAAAGCCAAGCTGACGAATGCAAAAACGGCGAGCGCCTGAAACACAATCACCCGAACCCAGCGCTGCAAGTCCTTCATTAAAAATACCCCCGTATTTTCGTCCATTGCGGCTTTGGCGTCAGTTTTTCTCCAATTAGCACAGATGTATCTGGCCAGCACAAATTGCGCCAAGGGGAAAACAGAGCAGCGGTCAGCAGTCTATTGAGCACCTTGAGCAACAAGGATGCAGCATACCAACTATGATACATTCAAAATAGAGAAGTGGAACCGGATAATGACTAGATAATGTGTTGAATTCCTGTCTGCAGCGCCAAATCTGGACGAAATCGCCAGAATCCGAACGAACGGAGGACGTTTCGGCGAAGCAACGGCTCTACGCCTGATCAAACTCCCGACGCTTGATACCGCAAACGGACGAATCTCTAACCCGAAACCGATAAAGACAGGCTTGGCAGCCCGTCGATTCCCGCTGTGAGTTTGTCGCCCTTGCCGATCGCGGCAACGCCCGAGGGTGTGCCGGTCATGATCAAGTCCCCGGGGGCCAGCGTCACCAAGGTCGACAGATGGGTGACGCATTCTGCCGCTGACCAGATCATTTCGGATAAATCGCCGGTCTGGCGTCGCTCGCCGTTTACATCGAGCCAGATGTTGCCCTTGGTCAAGTCGCCTGCGTCAGCCAGAGGTACCAAAGCGCCAATCGGGGCCGAATGATCAAACCCCTTTGCCATGTCCCAAGGGCGGCCAGCCTTCTTGGCCTCTAACTGAATATCGCGTCGCGTCAGGTCGATGCCTACAGCGGCGCCCCAGATATGCGTGGTCGCGTCTTCCAGCGCAATGTCGGCACCGCCCTTGCCTATGGCCAGCACCAACTCAACCTCATGATGTAGGTCAGACGTCGCAGGCGGGTACGCAATCTCCGTTCCGCTCTCGACGACCGCGTCAGCCGGCTTGGTGAAATAGAACGGCGGATCACGCTCGTCATTGCCCATTTCGCGGATATGCTCGGCGTAGTTGCGGCCGACGCAGTAGATGCGGCGCACGGGGAACCGATCAGAGGTATCGACCACGGCAACGGAAGCCTGTGGTGCCGGTGGAATGATGTAGCGCATTGGGTGCCTTTCCAAAGGGTCGATACGCAGACAATCTAGACACAGCAGGATTGATTGGACAGAGCGCAATTCACTGCGCTAGCGTCCCCAACATGAAATTGATCTTATCAAGCCTCGCGCTGAGCTTTTGGCTTTGCCTTCCAACGTTTGCCGACACCCTGAGCCTTTCGGAAGATCGCATGTTGCGCGCCGCTGCGCAGCAGGTCCTTACAGGACTTCAAAGCCGCAGCTTCAGCACTGGCCGCGAGTTTTGCGGGCTTCTAGGGCGCAATGCCGACGGGGCAATCATCTCCACCCACCCCCGCAAGGGCAGCGCGGACAATTGCCAGCCCCATGAGTTTCGTACGCCCGGCGTGGTCCCGCTCGCCTCTTTTCACACACATGGCGCGTATGATCACGATGCGGACAGCGAAGTGCCGTCCTACGAAGACTTGCGCGCCGATATGGAGGAAGGCTTGATCGGGTTCATCGCCACGCCCGGGGGGCGTCTATGGGTAAACCTTCCAAAGCAAGGCATGTCACGCCAGTTATGCGGCCTGCGCTGCCTGCCGCAGGATCGTTACTTTCAGCAAGGCGATTGGGGGCTTATTCGCGACAAATACACGCTTCGTCAACTTAAAGGGCGTCGACAACTCTACTGAGTTTATTGCGATCCATTCGCAACTATCTTGACTTGTTGCAAACGATTCTCATATAGAGCGGAGTGACCGAGACCGCTTCTCACAGGAGTCTGCCCAATGCGCGTTTTCCTCTCTGTCCTTTTCGCCGCCACTATAAGCGTGCTGCCCGCTGTCGCCGCCGAAAAGTTCAAAGCGGTGACCACCTTTACCGTGATCGCCGATATGGCGTCGCGTGTCGCAGGCGATGCGGCCGTGGTCGAAAGCATTACCAAGCCCGGCGCCGAGATACACAACTATGAGCCGACCCCGCGCGATATCCTCCGTGCTCAAGAGGCGGATCTGGTGCTTTGGAACGGCCTCAACCTAGAGCTGTGGTTCGAGCAGTTCTTCCGCAACTTGCGAGACGTTCCGTCTGCTGTCGTGTCCGACGGTGTGGAACCGATGGGCATTTCTCAGGGCCCCTACACCGGAAAACCGAACCCGCATGCCTGGATGTCAGTCGATGCGGCGCAAATCTACGTCGACAATATTGCTGACGCTTTCGCCACCCATGATCCTGACAACGCGGACACCTACCGCGCCAATGCCGAACGCTACAAAGCCGAAATTCTGGCAGCGCTCGGCCCGCTGAAGGACCGCATAAACGCCCTGCCCGAAAACAAGCGCTGGCTGGTGACGTCGGAGGGCGCGTTTTCCTATCTGGCCCGTGATCTGGGTCTTAGGGAGCTATACCTGTGGCCGATCAATGCCGACGCGCAAGGAACACCAAAGCAGGTGCGCGAGTTGATCGACGCGGTACGCAAGAATGACATCGGCGTGGTCTTCTCGGAAAGCACCGTGTCCGCCGCGCCTGCGGAACAGATTTCCCGCGAAACGGGTGCGGCTTATGGCGGGGTGCTCTATGTGGACAGCCTCAGCGCGGAGGACGGTCCCGTCCCGACCTATCTGGACCTGCTCCGGGTCACGGTTGAAACCATCGCGGAAGGACTTGAGAAGTGAGCTTTGACGCGACCCCGAACGATGCAAGCGGCATGAGCGCCAGCGGCGTTACGGTCACCTACCGCAACGGCCACACCGCCCTGCGCGACGCGTCGTTCAGCTTGCCGAAAGGCACGATTGCCGCCTTGGTGGGCGTCAACGGGTCCGGTAAGTCGACCCTGTTCAAGGCGATCATGGGGTTCGTGCCGATCTCTTCAGGAGAGATCACCATACTTGGTGGCTCCGTGCGGGATGCGCTCAGGGCGAACACGGTCGCCTATGTCCCGCAGGCAGAGGAAGTGGACTGGTCCTTCCCCGTCCTTGTCGAGGACGTGGTGATGATGGGCCGCTATGGCCATATGGGTTTCTTCCGCATCCCCCGCGCCGAAGACCACAAAGCGGTGGAGCGGTCGCTGGAGCGCGTCAACATGCTTGAGTTCCGCCATCGCCAAATCGGCGAGTTATCCGGCGGGCAGAAAAAGCGCGTTTTCCTCGCCCGCGCGCTGGCGCAAGACAGCCGCGTTGTGCTGCTGGACGAGCCGTTCACCGGCGTTGACGTTCAGACGGAGGATGCAATCATCGCCCTGCTGCGCGAGATGCGCGAAGAAGGGCGCGTGATGCTGGTCTCGACCCATAACCTCGGCTCGGTGCCGGAGTTCTGCGACCGCACGATCCTGATTAAGGGCACCGTGCTGGCTTACGGCCCCACGGAAGATATCTTCACCCGTGACAATCTGGAAATGACTTTCGGCGGCGTGCTGCGCCATTTCGTCATGCAAGGCGCGGATCTTCATGACGACGAGGAGGACAAGCGCCGTCTGACCGTGATCTCCGACGACGAGCGGCCCTTCGTGATTTACGACCACCATGACGAAGATGAAGAAGAAGACGAAAAGTCATGATCGACCTGCTGTGGGAACCTTTCACCTATAACTACATGCTCAACGCTATGTGGGTCTCGGCATTGGTGGGCGCGGTTTGCGCGTTTTTGTCAGCCTACCTGATGCTCAAGGGCTGGTCGCTGATCGGCGATGCGCTGAGCCATTCCATCGTGCCGGGTGTCGCGGCGGCCTACATGCTTGGTCTGCCGTTCTCGCTGGGCGCTTTCTTTGCAGGTGGTTTGGCGGGCGGCGCCATGCTGTTCCTGAACCAGCGCACGGGGCTGAAAGAGGACGCAATTATCGGGCTGATCTTCACCTCCTTCTTCGGGCTGGGGTTGTTCATGATTTCGCTGTCCCCCGCTTCCGTGAATATCCAAACGATCATTCTGGGCAACATCCTTGCGATTTCTCCCGACGACATCGTGCAGTTGGCGATCATCGGCGGCGTGTCTCTGGTGGTGTTGCTTGCGAAGTGGCGCGATCTGATGGTGACGTTTTTCGACGAAAATCACGCGCGGTCCATCGGTTTGCGGCCTGAATTGCTGAAGATCCTGTTCTTTACGTTGCTGTCGGCCAGCACCGTGGCCGCGATGCAGACCGTTGGGGCGTTTCTGGTCATCGCAATGGTCGTGACCCCCGGTGCCACCGCCTACTTGCTGACCGACCGCTTCCCCAGTCTGTTGGTCATCGCCGTGACCATCGGAACACTGACCTCGTTCTTCGGGGCCTATATCAGCTATTTCCTCGACGGGGCGACCGGCGGTGTCATCGTCTGCCTGCAAACGCTGCTGTTCCTGCTGGCATTCACCTTCGCGCCCAAGCACGGGATACTCGCAGCCCGCGCCCGCGCACGGGAGGCTGTGTGATGGAGTGGTCCCTTCCCTTTCAGTTCCCCTTCATGGTCAACGCCATGCTCATCTCGGTCATGCTGGCCATTCCTGCGGGGCTGCTGTCGTGCTTTCTGGTCCTCAAGGGCTGGTCCCTGATGGGCGACGCGATCAGCCACGCGGTTCTGCCGGGGGTGGTGCTGGCCTATGTTCTGGGCTTGCCGTTGGGGATTGGTGCGTTCGCCGCCGGTATGGCCTGTGCGGGGCTGACAGGCTTCATTGACGAAAACTCGCGCGTGAAGCGTGACACCGTGATGGGCGTCGTGTTCTCGGGCATGTTTGGCCTTGGCATCGTCATGTATACCAAGATTGAAAGCGACGTGCATCTGGATCACATCCTGTTCGGCAACATGCTGGGCGTCGGGCCGGAGGATATGTGGACCACCGGCGTGATTGCGGTCGTCGTCACAGGTCTTATCGCGTTCTTCTGGCGCGACCTGCTGCTGCAATCCTTCGACGAGCAACAAGCCCGCGCTCAAGGTCTGCACGTTCGTGCGCTGCATTTCGGCACGCTCGCGGCGATTTCGCTGACGGTTGTGGCGGCGCTTCAGGCGGTGGGCATCATCCTCGCCATCGCGTTCCTCGTCGCCCCCGGCGCCATCGCGTTTCTGCTGACCAAGCGGTTCGGGGTGATGTTGTGGCTGTCCATGGCCATCGCGGCGGTGTGTTCGTTCGTTGGCGTCTATGCCAGCTTCTTCCTCGACAGCGCCCCTGCCCCCACGATCGTTTTGCTGATGACGGCCGCGTTTATCGCCGCCTTCATCCGCGCCAGCGTTCAGGCCCGCCGCGTCACAATGTGACTGGTCAAAGCCCCGCCGTGACCAGCGGGGCTTGTCTAACCTAAGCCGCCGGAGTTACCGCGCGGCCGGTCATGACCTTCACCAGATGCGCCCGATACGCGGCACTTCCGTGCAAGTCGGACATCATGCCGTCGGCGCTGACGGACAGCCCCTCCAACGCATCGGCAGAGAAGTTGTCGGAAAGGGCGGCCTCCGCGTCTGTCCAGCGGAACACCCCGTCCTCCGATGCGCCGGTGACGGCAACGCGAACACCGTCAGAGAACTTCGCCACGAACACGCCCACTAGCGCGAAGCGAGAGGCGGGCTGGACGAACTTCTGGTAGTTTGCCACTTCCGGCACCGGGAATTTGACCTCGGTGACGATTTCGCCTTCCTCCAGCGCAGTGGTGAACATGCCTTGAAAATAGTCGTCCGCGTCGATCTCGCGGGTGTTGGTGACCACGGTGGCATTCGACGCCAGCACCGCCGCCGGATAGCAGGCGGCGGGGTCGTTATTGGCGATGGAGCCGCCGATGGTCCCGCGATTGCGCACTGCCGGATCGCCGATATGGGACGCCATGGCCGACAGGGCCGGATAGCGCCCGTCAGCCGCGACATCGGCGTGGATTGTAGCCCCACCGACGCACAGCCTGCCGTCGTCATCCACACAAATGCCCTTCATTTCGTCGATGCCGGTCAGGCTCACCAGCGTCTCGGGGCTGGCAAGGCGTTGCTTGAGGGTCGGTATCAGCGTCTGCCCGCCTCCCAAGGCCTGCGCCTCGTCAGAGGCCAGAGCCTTCACCGCATCCGCGATGGTGGAGGGCCGGTTTATCTCAAAGTTATACATGGGTTCTCTCCAGTTCTGGCTCAGCCGTTCATCGCGGCCCACACCCGGTCGGGCGAGAGCGGCATGTCGATATGGGTGACGTCGTGACCACCGCGTTGCAGCGCGTCGATCACCGCGTTGACCAGCGCAGGTGGCGAGCCAATGGCCCCCGCCTCACCGCAGCCCTTCACCCCGAGCGGGTTGTGTGTGCAGGGCGTGATGCAGGAATGATCGACGTTGAACATCGGCAAGTCATCGGCGCGGGGCATGGCATAGTCCATGTAGGAGCCGGACAGGATCTGGCCCTCCGCGTCATAGGCGCAGTTTTCCAACAGCGCTTGCCCGATGCCTTGGGCCAAGCCGCCATGGACCTGCCCCTCGACGATCATCGGATTGACGATATTGCCGAAATCATCTGCCGCATAGAAGCCCAGCACGGTGACTTTGCCGGTCTCAGGGTCCACCTCGACCTCGCACCCATAGCCGCCCGACGGGTAGGTGAAGTTGGCAGGGTCGTAGAAGGCCGTCTCCTCCAATCCGGGCTCGATATCCTCCAGCGGGTAGTTATGCGGCACGTAGGCCGCCAACGTCACATCACCCCAAGCCACGGATTTATCCGTTCCCGCGACCGAGAACGCGCCGTCTTTCAATTCGATATCCGCATCGGAGGCCTCCAGCAAATGCGCCGCGATTTTCTTGGCCTTGTTGATGATCTTCTCGGTTGCCTTGACCATGGCGGAGCCACCGACCGCGATGGAGCGGGAGCCGTAGGTGCCCATTCCCATCGGCGTCTTCGCGGTGTCGCCATGAACGATGTCGATCTGGCTCTCGTCGATGCCGATCATGTCGGCGACCACTTGGGCAAAAGACGTCTCGTGCCCCTGCCCGTGACTATGCGAGCCGGTCATCACCGAAATTGAGCCGGTCGCGTTAACCCGAACCGTCGCGGATTCGTAAAGCCCTGCCCGTGCGCCTAGCTGGCCCACAAGGTTCGACGGTGCGATGCCGCAGGCCTCGATGTAGTGCGATATCCCGAAGCCGCGCAGCTTGCCGTTCTTCTTGCTCTCCGCTGCGCGGGTGTCGAAGCCGGCGTGGTCGGACATCTCCAACAGCTTGTCCATTGTGGCGTGGTAGTCGCCCGTGTCATATTCCACAGCCACGGGGGTAGCGTAGGGGAATTCGGTGATGAAGTTCTTGCGGCGCAGTTCGACCGGATCAATCCCCATCTCGCGGGCGGCCTTGTCCACCACGCGCTCCAACTGGAACGTGGCCTCGGGCCGACCGGCACCGCGATAGGCGTCGACCGGAACGGTGTTGGTAAACACCGCCTTCACATTCACGTAAATCAGCGGCGTCTTGTAGTTCCCCGCCATCAGGGTGCCATGCAGCCATGTTGGAACAGACGGCGCGAAGGTGGACAGATAGGCCCCCATATTGGCCAACGTATCCGTGCGCAGGGCAAGGAAATTGCCGTCCTTATCCAGCGCAAGCTCGATCTTGGTTACATGATCGCGGCCATGGGCGTCGGACATGAACGCCTCGGACCGCGAACTGGTCCACTTGACCGGACGCCCGATCTCTTTGGCGGCGAAGGTGCAGAATGCCTCTTCCGCGTAGTGGAAGATCTTGGTGCCGAAACCGCCACCCACGTCGGGGGCCACGACGCGCAGCTTGTGCTCGGGGATGCCAAGGACGAACGCACCCATCAGCAGCCGGATCACATGGGGGTTTTGCGAGGTGGTGTAGAGCGTGTGCTCGTCGGTCGAGAAGTCGTAATCGCCCACCGCCACGCGCGGCTCCATCGGGTTGGCGACAAGGCGGTTATTGGTCAATTCCAGCGTGGTGACGTGATGTGCGCCTTTGATGGCCTCGTCAACCGCGTCGCGGTTCTCCTCCACAAAGCCCCAGTCGTAGCAAAGGTTGGAGGTCAGGTCGTCATGGACCTTGGTCGCCCCGTCTTTCAGCGCGTCCCGCATGTCAATAACGGCGGGCAATTCGGTAATGTCTATATCGAGCGCCTCACCGGCATCACGAGCCTGTGCTTGCGTTTCCGCAACAACCACCGCGATCGGGTCGCCCACATGACGCACTTTACCCTCGGCGAGGACGGGGTGCTTGGGCTCCTGCATCACCTCGCCATGGCGGTCGGTGATCTGCCAGCCGCAGGGAATGCCGCCGACAGCCTCGAAATCCTTGGCCGTGAACACACGCAGCACGCCGGGCATAGCCTCGGCAGCGGATGTGTCGATACTGTTGATCGTGCCATGTGCCACGTCCGAGCGGACGAAATAAGCATGGGTCTGGTTTTGCAGGTTGATGTCGTCTGTGTATTTGCCGCGGCCCGTCAGGAACCGCAGATCTTCGCGCCGCTTGGAGCTTGCGCCGATACCGCCATCTTTAGGCATTTGAAATCCTCCCGTTACAGTGGGTTAGAAACCCACCCTACGTCATTGAAATTATTCGGCTGCGACAGCAGGCACGTCTTGGCCCGATGCGGCCAGAATGGCTTTGACGATGTTGTGATACCCTGTGCAGCGGCAGATATTGCCTTCGAGGTAGTCACGCACCTCGGCCTCGGTGGGCTTGGGATTTTCCTTCAGCAAAGCTGCTGCTGACATGACCATCCCCGGCGTACAGAACCCGCATTGCAACCCGTGATGCTCCTTGAACGCCGCCTGGATGACATTCAGCGACCCGTCCTTGTTGGCCTGCCCCTCGATGGTTGCGACCTCCGCGCCATCGGCTTCGGCGGCGAACATGGTGCATGACTTCACCGCCTTTCCGTCGACATGGACCACGCAGGCGCCGCATTGCGACGTGTCACACCCGATATGGGTTCCGGTCAGGTGCAAATCGTCGCGCAGGAAGGCAGACAGCAGCGTGCGTCCTTCCACCTCTCCCGACACGGCCTTGCCGTTTACGGTCATGGATACTTTGGTCATTCATTCCTCCCTAATGTCTGTGACGTCTGGCTACACGTGCGTGTCAGCTCACAAGCCGTTTTAGCCAGCCCTTCTTTTTCTCTTCCGGCGGGGCGTCGGGCTCTTCCGCCTCCCCCTCGAGCGCCGTCTGGAAGCGCTCGAAGAACTGATCTGCCATCTTCTTTGCGAACCCGTCGATAATCCGCGAACCCAACTGGGCGAGTTTGCCGCCGACCTTCGCCTGCACCTCATAGGACAGACGCGTGCCACCATCCTCGTTCGGGCTCAGTGTTACATCCGCGCCCCCTTTGGCGAAGCCGGCCGGTCCGCCTTTGCCCTCGCCCGAGATGGTGCAGCTCTTCTCCGGCACCATGTCAGTGATCTGCACAGCGCCTTTGAAGGTCGCTTTCACCGGACCGACCTTCTGGACTACGACCGCTTCAAACCCTTCCTCGGCGGACCCCGTCATTTCCTGACATCCGGGCACGCAGGCTTTCAACACGTCCGCATCCAGAAGCGCGATCCAGACCTCAGCCGGGCTGGCGTCGATATCGCGGTGGCCTTGAAGTTCCATGCACATCCCCCAGTGTGACTATTCAGGAGATCCGCCAGTCACGCAGGCAACGCATTAAGTCAGGCAGCAATCTCCACACCATCAGGCTGGAGCATTGCCCATCGTTTCTCAAGGAAAATTTTGCGGCACCGGAGGCTGGCGTATGGGTCAGGCCATCAAGCGAGTGCTGTCGGGCCCCAGCCTCGTCAGGCCCATCGCGCCAAGCGCGAGTGCTACTCCGCTTGCCGCTGTGCGGATCTGGTTCCAGATTTGCCAGTTGGCCGAATAGTCTTCCCAGATTGGTTGCGCCTGCTCCCTTGATCGCGGAACCTCAACCAATGCCAACTGCTCGTTCATGGGGACGTTGACCAGCATCGTCAACAGCAGTCCGAATAGCGCATAAACAATCCCGGAGGCTGCGAACCAGCGCGCCGCGCTTCGGCATCCGGCACGCCACAAACTCCATGACGCAAATCCGGCAACGAATGGCGTCCCAAAGAAAGCAGGAGCGAACACCGCGTTGCGTACCGAGCCATTCATCGTGTTCATGGCCTCGATTGCAGTGCGCGGGTCCAGCGTATCAAGCCCCCACATGGTCGAACACACCCACGCATAGAAAAAGCCGAATATCGCCCCGGAGAAGATCACGGAGATTACAGCCGATAATTTAGCGACTTGCGACAGGGGTTAATACCTCTCAGTAACTGTACACATTCATACGGCTTTACTTTTTCGTATACCTGTGTTCGGTAATAATCAAGGTATTTCAGGAGACTCCATGCGAGCAGAAAAGAAAGACAAGCGCCGTGCCGAAATTGAAGCGGTCGCGCTGGAGGTCATGCGAGAGCGCGGATACGAGGGCGCGTCGATGCTCAACATCGCCAAGGCCGCCAAGGCGTCGAATGAGACGCTGTATCGCTGGTATGGCGACAAGCAGCGCCTTTTTCTGGAGATCGTGAAGTCGAATGCCGCGGAAGCCGAGGAGGCGTTGGACAAAGCGCTCAAGGCCCCCCTTCCGCCAGCGGATATTCTGGAACAGATCGGGAAGCTGATGCTTCGGCTTTTGCTTGGCGAGCGCGCAGTCGCTCTGAACCGTGCGGCCGCCTGCGACGCAAGTGGTCAACTGGGCGGTGCGCTGGCCAAGGGCGGGCGTGAACGGGTATTTCCCAAGATCGTCAAGCTGATGGGCGCGCTGCGCGAAGCCGGAGTAATCGCCCCGCCCAGTGACGAGCAAGCCGCGACCTGGTTCATACAGCTTCTGATCGGTGACTTGCAGCTTCGGCGCGTGATCGGCACGCTGCCTGAACCGACCCGGGGCCAGATTAACCAACACGCCAAAACGACTCTGGCTGCGTTTTATTCCCTCTGCGGCACGGATCAGACAGGCGTGTAGAGCGCGCGCCGGTAGATGTGCCATGTTGCGTGCCCAAGCACGGGCAGCGCCAGAAACAAGCCCAAGAACATCGGCACCATCGCGACGAGAACAAACACGGCGATGATCGCGGCCCACAGAAGAAGGACAACCTTGTTTCTCATGAAGACGCGAATGGAAAACCCCATCGCGGTCATGAAGTCAATTTCCCGATCCAGCAGCAAAGGCATTGAGACAACGGTAATCATGTAGGTAAAAAGCGCCACCACGCCGCCCACGACAATTTGAAACGCGATGAGCATCATTCCATGGGGCGTCATGAACATGTCCCAGGACGTCGTGATGTTTATCAGCTGCATATTGCCAAGGAACATTGCGAACGACATATGGGCAAAGAAGCTCCAGAACAGAAAAATAATCACAAGCAACGCGCCAATCCACGGCAGTTGCCGACCACGTTCGGCCCACACGACGGCCAGCACAGACGCCCAACCCAGCGGCTCATCTGCCTCCAGCCGACGGCTCACTTCGTATAGACCGACGGCGGCAAACGGGGCGAAGATCGGAAAGCCCAAAGACAGCACCAATGTCCATGTGAAGGTTCCTGCGCCCCAGTAGACCAGCCCCGCCCCGCACAAGACATAGAACGCGGAGAAGAACAGCCCGTAGGCAGGTGCCCGCGTGAAATCGCGCCATCCTTCGCGCAGCGCACGCAATAGCTCCCATAAAGTGACTGTCCCGATTTCGGGACGCGGAGATGCCGCCGGTTCGATCAATTGTGTCATGGCTTATGACAGCACAGGTTCCCTGCTTCGGGCAAGCGTTTGATGTCGAAAAGAATGTCGACCAAGAGGATGGATTTCAACTGTCAGGCCCGTGTAAATGAACTGGTGAGCAAGATCGGAGATGTTCCATGAAACGATACCCACGCGATATGCGCGGCCACGGGGCAAAACCGCCCAACGCCAACTGGCCCGGCGGAGCGAAAATCGCGGTGCAGATCGTTCTCAATTACGAGGAAGGTGGCGAGAATTGCGTGCTGCATGGCGACACGGCGTCTGAGGCGTTTCTTTCCGAGATCACCGGAGCGGCACCGTGGCCGGGCCAGCGCCACTGGAACATGGAGTCGGTCTACGAATACGGGGCGCGGTCGGGTTTCTGGCGGCTGCACCGGCTGCTGGAAAATCTACCGGTCACGGTCTTCGGTGTTGCGACGGCGTTGGCGCGCTCTCCGGAGCAGGTCGCTGCGATGAAAGACGCCGGTTGGGAAATCGCGTCGCATGGGTTGAAGTGGATCGACTACCGCGATCACGACGAGGAGGACGAGCGCGCAGACATGGTCGCGGCGGTCAAGCTCCACACAGAGGTTGTCGGCGAAGCGCCGCGCGGGTGGTACACGGGACGTTGCTCGGCGAACACAGTCATGCTGGCGGCGGAACTGGGCCAGTTCGATTACATCGCCGACAGCTATGCCGATGACCTGCCCTACTACATGCGACACGACGGGCGCGACCAGCTGATTGTGCCTTATACGCTCGACTGCAACGACATGCGCTTTGCCACGACACAAGGGTTCAATTCGGGGGACCAGTTCGAGAGCTACCTGCGCGACAGTTTCGACGCGCTTTATGAAGACGGCACCGCAGGTAGGCCAAAGATGATGTCCATCGGCCTGCATTGCCGCCTGATCGGGCGGCCCGGCCGGGTTCAAGCGCTGAAGCGATTTTTGAGTTACGTGCAAAGCCATGACGAAGTCTGGTTCGCCAGCCGCCTACAGATCGCGCAGCGCTGGCTGGCGGAGCATCCGCCAACCCCTGCGACGCGCCCTACATTGATGGATAAGTCCACCTTCGTAAGCACATATGGCGACGTGTTCGAGCAATCCCCATGGGTGGCTGAACGCGCGTGGAATCTGGAACTGGGCCCCGCGCATGACAGCGCCGAAGGGCTTTGGAGCGCCATGTCGCGTGTGTTTCGCGCGGCCAGCCCGACGCAACGGCTCGAAGTTCTTGATGCACATCCTGATCTGGCAAGCATGCTGACTGGCGAAAGTCAGCCCACTTCCGAGCAATCCGGGCAATGGCTCGGCGGATTGACCGACGACGAGCGACAGACCCTAAGCGAGTTGAACGAAGACTACATAACCAAGCACGGGTTTCCCTTCATCATCGCCTTAGGCGATACTGACGAGGAGGGTGTTCTCTCATCCTTGGAGCGTCGGATAAGACATGACAGCGCCGCCGAGTTCGACGAAGCCTGCCGCCAGGTGGAAAGGATCGCCCAACTTCGCCTGAAAAAGCTTCTGCCTTAACCTACGAACCCATCCCTTGGAGCCGTCGCAGCTTCGCGCTATGTCTGCTCAACTGTATTTGCGAGGAACGCCCATGACGACCCTGACCTGTTTCAAAAGCTACGACGTGCGTGGTCGCTTGGGTGACGAGCTGAACGAAGACATCTGTTACGGGATTGGCAGGGGCTTCGCACGCTCGATTGACCCGGGCTCTGTCGTCATCGGCTACGACATCCGCCCGACATCCCAGATGCTGGCTGGCCAATTGGCCGAAGGATTGCGCGACGAGGGCGTCGACGTTATCAGCATCGGGCTTTGCGGAACGGAAGAGGTCTACTTCGCAACATCACATTATGACGCTGGCGGTGGACTGATGGTCACGGCCTCGCATAATCCCATCGACTATAACGGCATCAAGATGGTGCGGGCAGGCTCGCGACCGATTTCCTCTGCGGATGGTCTGGGAGAGATACAAGCGTTGGTTGAAGCAGGCGATTTCGGGCCGGCCAAAAAGCGTGGCGTTCTGGAGCACCGCGATCCCCGCGATGCATACGCCGAACGGGTGGCAAGTTTTGCGGATGTATCGACTTGGCGTCCGATGAAAGCAGTCGTCAACGCAGGAAATGGCGTCGCCGGCCCCGCCTTCGATGTCATCGCCGACAAATTGAAAGCGCCTGTGGAGTTCATCCGCCAGCATCACGACCCCGATGGCAGCTTTCCCAACGGCATTCCGAACCCGTTGCTGGAGGAAAACCGAGCCCAGACGGCGGAGCGTGTATTATCCGAAGGGGCCGATCTTGGCATCGCTTGGGATGGCGACTTCGACCGCTGCTTTTTCTTCGACGAAACCGGCGCCTTCATCGACGGTGAATATGTGGTGGCCTTGCTGGCCGGTGCATTTCTGGAAAAACACAACGGCGCGAAGATCATTCATGATCCCCGTGTAATCTGGGCACTCTTGGATTTGGTCGAGCGGGGCGGCGGCGAGGCTGTTGTCTCGAAATCGGGCCATTCGCATATCAAGGCGAAGATGCGCGAGGTTGACGCGGTCTATGGCGGCGAGATGTCAGCGCACCACTATTTTCGCGACTTCATGTATTGCGACAGCGGTATGATCCCGTGGATCTTGCTCGTCGAGCATATGAGCAACTCCGGCAAGAAGCTTTCCGAACTTGTCGCCGACATGCAGGCGCGGTTCCCATCCTCCGGCGAAATCAACTTCAAGCTGGACGACAAGCAACCTGCCATCGACGCGTTCGAGGCAACTTACCTGCCCCACGCCAAGGCGGTGGACCGTCTGGACGGGCTGTCACTGGATTACGGCGACTGGCGGGTAAACCTGCGCCAGTCAAACACCGAGCCTGTGTTGCGCCTGAACGTCGAGGCACGCGGCGACCGCGCGCTGCTGGCGGCGAAGGTGGCGGAGATCAGCGCGTTGATACGGAACGCAAAATGAAATCGGGGGGCCGCAGCCCCCCGTCTTGTCTTAGATGATCCGCACTTGGGTGCCGACAGGGCAGAGCGCGAACAGCTCCTCGATCTTCTCATTGAACAGACCGATACAGCCCGATGACGACCGACGCCCGATCTTGCGCGTATCGTGCGTGCCGTGGATCAGGTAAGCAGGCCAGCTGAGATACATTGCGTGGGTGCCAAGCGGGTTGCCCGGACCAGGCGGCATGTAATGCAGGCTGGGGTCTTCCTTCTTCATGTTTGCCGTCGGCGTCCAGTCCGGCCCGACGCGCTTGCGCACAACCTCGGTGTAGCCACGCTTGGTCAACTGGTCGGTGCGAGGCACGGACGTCGCAAACACGCGATAGTCGGACCCATCCGAATTCCAATAATGCAGCGCGCGCGAGGTCGTGTCTGCCACGACAGTGGCGACGCCCAGCCTGTCGAAGTGGTCTTGCCAGCGCTGCTGCTGGAAGCTCGACGCGTTGCGGCGCACGCCCTTGGCGGTCGACGGGGTGCCGATCTCCTCAAGCGGAGCGGTCACGCTCTGCGCACGTAGCAATGCAGGTGTCGCCAGCGCTGCGGTCGCGGTTGCCAGAAACAGGCGGCGGTTTGGTTTGTCGATCATGATTTGACCTCCGTTATTCAAAGCTGCTCCAGTGGGGGATAACAGTTTGTATCAGCGGGCTGAACTCACATCTTTGTCATGCGTCGGGCAAGGTCGATCATGCGGTTGGAAAAGCCCCATTCGTTATCATACCAGCCGAACACACGGGCCATGCCCCCCGATTTGGTGACGTGAGTTTCCGGCAGGGCCATGACGATGCTCTCGGGCCGGGCGCGCAGGTCGGAGGAGACCAACGCCTCCTCAGTGATGCCGATGATACTGCCCTTGGCAGACACGAGCGTCGCGTTGATTTTCTCTTCCGTGAAAGGCTCTTGCGCCTGAAAGCTCATGTCTATTGCCGATACCGACGCGGTGGGAACCCGAACCGACGTGGCAAAGATGCGCCCCGCCAGATCGGGGAGCACAAGATCGGTCAGCTTTCCGGCGGAGGTCGTGGTCGGTACCATCGACAGCGCGGCAGCGCGGGAGCGTACCAGATCACCCCGTGGCGCATCGACCGTAGGTTGCGACCCTGTGTAGCAATGGATCGTCGTCATATGCGCCGTCACCAAACCAAACGCATCGTCAATCACCCGCGCCAGTGGGGCCAGCGCGTTAGTTGTGCAGGAGGCGCAGGAAATAATCGGCTGGTCTGCCAGCATGTCGTCATTGGCCCCAATCACAACCGTCTGGTCCGCCGTGGGGCACGGCCCCGAGATCAGCACACGCCCTGCCCCCGCACGCAAGCCCCGCTCCGCAAACTCCCGTGAATTGGATTTACCCGTGCATTCAAGCACCAGATCCACGCCATTGAGGTCAATCTCCGACAAGTCGGGATTGTCCGTCAGCGGATAGCGTTTGCCGTTGATTGTCAGGGAGTGGTCGTCATGGGTGACCTCGCCCGGAAACTGGCCGAACACACTGTCATGGCGAAGCAGATAGGCACACAGTTCGGGGCGGGCAATGTCGTTCAGCGCCACGATCTCGAACCCGCCGCCCGCAGGTGTAGTGGTCAAAAGACGCAAGATGGAGCGGCCGATCCGCCCCAATCCGTTGATGGCTATCCTTGCCATAATAAGGCCCCTTCCGCGCGGCGTTCTTATTCGATTTGCGCGACAGTAGGACGTCACCCAAGCCGAACGGAAGGCCCAAAATGGCGGTGGATTACCCTGCGTCGCGGGCTTGAGCGACGAGTTCCTGCATCTGCTCCAGGTCGATCGCCCCCGGCACGAGTTGCTCACCGAATACAAATGCAGGCGTGCCGTTCAGGTTGAGGGCGCGGGTCAGTTGCATGCTGGTTTGAATATGAGCCGCTACCTCGGGCGCGTCCATGTCACGTTTCAGCTGCTCTGCATCCATCCCCAACTCATCCGCGATGCGCATGATGCTGGCCTCGTTCGCGCGGCCTTCGTTTTCCATCAGGGCGTTGTGAAATTCGACATATTTGCCCTGCGCACGCGACGCAAGCGACGCGCGGGCGGCGTAGACGCTTTCCTCGCCAAGGATCGGCCATTCCCGCATGACAACGCGCACATTGGGGTCGCTCTCGATCAACGCATGAACGTCGTCGAAGACACGACGACAGTAGCCGCAATTGTAGTCAAAGAATTCCACCACGGTCACGTCACCGTCAGGGTTGCCCAAAACGGGGGCATTGGGGTCTTGCTCCAACGCGGCGCGGTTGGCACTCAGCACAGCCTGAGCCTGATCTGCCTTCGCCGCTTCCTCACGCTCTTGCAGCGTTTGCAGCGCTTCCATGATAATTTCGGGATTTTCGCGGATGGTTTCCAGCACCAGCTCCTGCATCTGGTCGCGGCTCATATCCTCGGCCGACAGAGGCGTAGTTGCAAGGCACAGTGCCAAGGCGGTCGATGTAGCAAGTCGGGTCATGGGCAGGCTCCTTGGCGGCCGGAAAAGTTGACGCGACCGTGATATGCCGCGCAGGGATTGTCAAACACAAGGCAATCACGAGGCGGTGACAAACGCCTGAAACCCCTTGCCTTTGGCGCGCCTTCGGGGGAGCAAAGAAGCCATGAGAATTCTTGCCTCCCTGATCGTCATCTGGCTGTCCGCAGCGCTGTCGCCCGTCCTTGCCGCAAGTTCGCCCGCCTATCAAAGCGAGCGGATCACAGCGAGGCTGATTACGGCGGAGAACACGGTGACGCCCGATGCGGGCACCATTTCGGCCGGGTTGCAGATCGAGCTGGCAGACGGCTGGAAGACCTACTGGAAAGCGCCGGGGTCTGTGGGCTATCCGCCTGAACTGGACTGGAGCGCGTCGGCCAATGTCGGTGACACGGAGTTGTTGTTCCCCGCACCTACCCGCTTTGAAGCGTTCGACATCGAGAATTACGGCTACGAAAAGGAAGTTACCTTTCCGGTTCAACTGACGCTGGACCAAGCGGGCGGCACGGCGGTGCTGAACGTGTCCGCAAATGTGCTGGTCTGCGCCGAGTTGTGCATTCCCGAAATGTTCGATCTGTCCCTGACGCTGCTTGCGGGCGAGGGCGGGATCGACACGGCCTCTGCTGCGTTAATAGCCGATGCGGCGGCCAAGGTGCCTGCGGCGCTGGACGACGCGGGCATGAGCAATGCCCGTTTCTGGTGGTCTCCCGACGCATCCGAGCTACAAGTCGCGGTCGACAGCAGCGAGGCCTTTGGTGCCGATCTGCAGGTATTTCCTGATATGGGGCCAGACGCGGCGTTCGGAGCGCCAGTGTTCGAGCTTGCCGGTGACCGCAAGAGCATCATCGCGCGGCTGCCGGTGCTGGCCGTTCCGGACGCTGACACGCCTTTGGAAATTACGTTGCGGGATGGAGACCGCGCGGCGCGTTTCGACGCGGCCACCCCCAGTGACGGGCCGCTAACGGCAGGCACCACGACAGGTCTTTGGTCCATCGCGGTGATCGCGCTTCTGGGTGGGTTGATCCTGAATATCATGCCCTGCGTTTTACCTGTGCTGACGATCAAATTCGCCTCGGCGCTGAAATCCAGCGATCAAAGCGCGGCCCGCATCCGCACGGGCTTCGTCGTCTCGGCGCTTGGGGTCCTGACATTTATGTGGGCGTTGGCTGTCGTGTTGCTGGCCATTCGCGCGGGCGGCGGGCAGATCGGCTGGGGAGTGCAGTTCCAAAACCCCGTCTTTCTTGGGCTGATGATTACCCTGATCTCGGTCTTTGCAGCCAATATGGCGGGGCTGTTCGAGATCACGCTACCGCAGCGCCTGAACACATCCATGGCGCGGATGGAGCACGGGCAGGGCCTGCTCGGCGACTTCGCCACCGGCGCGCTGGCCGCGGTGCTGGCAACCCCCTGCTCTGCCCCGTTTCTTGGCACTGCCGTGACCTTCGCGCTGGCAGGCAGCGGGTTCGAGGCTATGGTAATTTTCACCGCATTGGGCCTTGGGCTGGCCTCGCCCTATCTTGCGGTGGCCCTGCGGCCTTCGTTGGTGCAGGCCCTGCCAAAACCGGGGCCATGGATGGTGCGGGTCAAGTGGGTCATGGCGGCGCTGCTGGCGTTGACGGCGCTTTGGCTGGCGTCTGTGATGGTGACGGTCGCTGGTTGGGTTGTCGTTTTGGTGCTGCTCGCGCTGATCGCGGCGGCGGTTCTGGCGATGTTGGCACGTAAGAACGGACGGATGGTCGCCGCAGCGCTGATCGTCGCTGCGGTGTTCGCTCCCGTGGTGTTGCGCCCTGCCCCGCAGGCGATTGCGCAAAGCGCCGATTGGGCAACGTTTGACGAGGCCTCTATCGGGCCCGCGGTGGCTAGGGGCGAAGTCGTGTTCGTCGACGTCACCGCCTCTTGGTGCCTGACCTGCAAAGCCAACAAGGCCCGCGTGCTGGACCGTGATCCGGTGGCAGAGCTGCTGACGCAAGACGGCGTGACTGCCATGCGCGGGGACTGGACACAGCCCGACCCTGCGATTTTGGCCTATCTCCAAAGCAACGGACGCTTCGGCATCCCGTTCAACAAGGTTTATGGACCCGGCGCACCGGAGGGCATCGCCCTCCCCGAATTCCTGACAAAAGACGCGGTGTTGAGCGCGTTGGAGACAGCGCGGCCCTAGTTGTCGATCGCCGCCAAACCTTGCTCTACCGTAACGCGGCGCGGGTCGTCTTCCGGCAGCTTGTCGGTCAACGCCTTTGCGCTTTCATAGGCTGCGCGCGCGTTGTCATTCTCGCCCAGCACCCCATAGGCACGCGCCAGTTGTAGCCAGCCTTCCAGATTGTCCGGCTCGTTCTTCATCCGCTCTGCGAGGTTTGCGACCATCGTGCGTATAAACTCCTGACGGTCCTCTGCCGACATCTCGGACGCGGCTTCGACATCTTCGGCGGAAGGGCCGCGCGGGGCGTCGGGGAAGTCTGGCAGTTCCATAGGCTTTTGGCCCAGTGACGCACCAAGGCGGTTGATCTCGCGCAGATAGAATTCCATCCACGGCGCAGGTGCGGTCTCTTGGGACAGCCGGTCTATCAGCAATTGCCGCGCCTCGTCAGAGCGGTCGGACTGATCCAGTTCCACCGCGCGGTAGTAGGCACCGGCAGGGTTCATGGGGTCCAGCTCAATTGCCTTGGCGATTGCGTCGCTGGCAGGTTTGGTCACCACGCCGTTCTCAGCCGCAATAAGCGTCTCGGCGTATTGCGACCATGTGCCGGAGGTCGCACCTTCGCGTTCCACGATCTTGGAATATGCATAGGCCGCGTCGTCATAGCGACCCATGTTGCCATAGGTTGTCGCCAGCAACTCCCAGCCGCGGGTTTCGCCACCGTTCGGATCGCTTTCGAGTTTGGTGCGCAGTTCGGCTGTCAGCTTTTGCAGATTCTGCGCCTCTGATTGCTCGTCCGCCCGTTCCGCAAACGGGACGGACGGGATTTGGGGCGCCCCCAATTGCCAATACAATGCGGCACCTGCCAAGGGTGTCGCCAAAGCGAAGGCCACAAGTACCGAGCGGCCCGTCGCAGCACCCGATTTGCTTGGTCCGCGTGCCTTGTCGGCGGCGATCATGCGGCGCTTGATCTCGGTGCGGGCGGACTCCGCCTCCGCAGCCGAGATGATGCCGCGTTCCGCGTCGCGGTCCACCTCGGACAACTGGTCACGGAAAATGGCAATCGCGCTGTCGGCGCGGTCCAGCGTATCGCCCGTGTCGCGCAGCAGCGGCCACAGGAAGGCAAGCATCGTCAGCACGGCCAACGCGGCAGCGGCGGCGAAAAAGATCATTTGGTGGTGTCCTCTCGCATGAGCTTGGCAAGGTCGGCTTCTTCCTCGGTGCTCAATCGGGTGTCTTTGGTCACAGGCTTGCGGGAGCGGCGCGACAACGTAAGCGCGACGGCGATGCCACCGATGAACAGAATGGCAAATGGCCCCAACCACAGCGCGTAGGTCGAAGGCTTGAAAGGCGGATTGAACAGCACGAAGTCGCCATAGCGCAGCACTAGGAAATCATAGATTTCCTGATCGGTGTCACCTGCGACCAACCGCTCGCGGATCAACACGCGAAGGTCGCGGGCCACGCCCGCGTTGGAGCTGTCGATCGGTTCGTTCTGGCACACGACACAACGCACGTTTGCAGATATCGCACGGGCGCGTTCTTCAAGTGCCGGGTCCGACAGGATCTCGTCCGGTTCCACTGCAAAGGCGGGACCAGCCAGCAAGGCTAAGGCCAAAAGTGCGGACCGGATCATTTGCGCACCTCGTCCAGCGCTTCGGTGAAGCGCGTGAGACCATCGCCTACCACAGGACCGGCAAAGCGGTGGCGAATGATGCCATCCTCGTCGATGATAAAAGTCTCCGGCACGCCGGAAATGCCTAGGTCAATACCCGCACGCCCGGAATAATCGGACCCGATTGCCTCGTATGGATTACCCAATTCTGCCAACCATTTGGCCGCCGCTTCGGGCTTGTCCTTGTAGTTGATGCCGACGAGGGTCAGTCCCTCCTCCTGCGCCATGCGGGTCAGGATCGGATGTTCAGCGCGGCAAGGGGCGCACCACGAGGCGAAAACGTTGAGCAGCTTGATCCCTTCGATCTTGCTGAAATCTTCGGTCGTCAGGCCGGGGGTGTCGACGCCTGCAATCGGCTCCAGCGCCAGTTGCGGCACCGGCTGCGAGATTAGCACCGAGGGGATCGACGACGGGTCGCGCCCGCCGGACAGGCCCCAGATCGCGAAGCCGCCGATGATGAGGGCCACCAACAAGGGCAGCGCGAAGAGCACGCGTTTCATCAGCCTACTCCGCCGGTGTCGCGCCGACCGGCGCCGGTTTCGATTTCCGCGGAGCGCCGACACGAAGCCTGCGGTCCGATAGGGACAAGCTGCCGCCAAGCACAAGGAACACCGTGCCAATCCACAGGAAGTTCACCAGCGGCTCGTAAAGGATGCGCAAGGTCCACTTCCCCTGCGCCCCTTCGGCGGCGGGTTGTGCTATTGAAACGTAGAGGTCACCCGCCAAGGTCTGGCGAATGGCGCTTTCCGTCGTTGAAGACCCCGCAACCGGATAGACCCGACGCTCCGGATAGAGCTTGGTGACGAATTCACCGTCTCGGGTAACGTTCAGGGTCGCGACCTGCGCCACATAGTTCGGGCCTTGTTGCGGCTCGATCTTCTCGAAAGTCAGCTCGAAACCTGCAATCTCGACCTTGGTGCCGGGGCTGGCGAACGCGACAATGTCCTCTTTCCACGCCGACGATCCGGTCGCCCCCATCACGAGGACAGCGACGCCGATATGGGCCAAGGTCATCCCGTGGGAAGCGCGGGGCTGGCGACGGATGCGCGCCCAGGCACCGGACTGAAATAGCTTCACACGTGTGATCCATTCCTGTGCCGTGGCGACCAGAAGCCAGATGGCGATACCCATGGCGATCACGGCCAGAACCGGCCCGCCGGTGGTCAGATACCATACGACCAGTGCCGCAATGACGGCGATTGCGAACGCGACTTTCAAACGGGACAGCACGCCTCTCAAGTCAGCCCGTTTCCATGACAGGAACGGTCCGATGCCCATGACAATCAGGAGTGGCAGCATGATCGGGATGAAGCCCGCATTGAAGAAGGGCGGCCCGACGGAAATCTTGTCACCGGTGATGGCCTCAAGAAACAGCGGGTAGAGCGTGCCGAACAGGACCGTTGCGGTGGCCGTGGCCAACAGCAGGTTGTTGATAAGCAGCCCCGCTTCGCGCGAGATCGGCGCAAACAGCCCGCCACCTTCCATCGACGGCGCGCGCCACGCGAACAGCGCCAGCGATCCGCCAATAGAGACAAACAGCAGGCCAAGGATGTAAATCCCCCGCTCTGGGTCGACGGCGAATGCATGGACGGATGTCAGCAGGCCGGAGCGCACGATGAACGTGCCAAGCAGCGACAGCGAGAACGTCAGGATCGCCAGCAGGATGGTCCAGCTTTTGAACGTGTCACGTTTCTCGGTCACGATGGCAGAGTGCAGAAGTGCGGTGCCCAAGAGCCAGGGCATAAAGGAGACGTTTTCAACAGGGTCCCAGAACCACCAGCCGCCCCAGCCAAGCTCGTAATAGGCCCACCAAGACCCCAGCCCGATACCGGCAGTCAGCGACGTCCACGCGGCCAGCGTCCACGGGCGCACCCAACGCGCCCAAGCCGGGTCCACACGGCCCTCGATCAAGGCGGCGACCGCGAAGGAAAACACGATGGAGAACCCCACGTAGCCTACGTAGAGCAGTGGGGGGTGGATCGCGAGGCCGATATCTTGCAGCAGCGGGTTGAGGTCGTTGCCGTCCAAGGGCGGCGGAAAGACCCGTGTGAACGGGTTCGACGTAAAGACCATAAAGCTGATGAACCCCACGGAAATCCACGCCTGCACGGACAGGGTGCGGGCCTTGAGCGCCTCGGGGATGTTGCGACCGAAGAAAGCCACCGCCGCGCCAAATCCGGCGAGGATGAATACCCAGAGTAGTAAGGAGCCTTCGTGGTTGCCCCAGGTGCCTGCAATCTTGTAGATCAGCGGCTTGAGCGAGTGAGAGTTGTTCACCACGTTCAAGACGGTAAAATCCGACACAATATAGCTGCGCATCAACGCCCAGAACGCCACCGCGATCAGCGCGAATTGTGCCAGTGCGCTCGCCTGTGCGGACCGCATCCACAAGGAATTGCCACGAGCGGCCCCCAGCATCGGCAAGACGCTTTGCACCAGCGCCGCGATAAGGGCCAAGGAAAGGGCGAATTGTCCAAGTTCAGGGATCATGGGCCAGCCTATCTAACGGATTTGGTCTAGATGGGGCCAAGCCTAGGGGAAGGTCAAGCAATCGGGGGCGCGACCCGTTGACCCGCCTGATCACTTTCTAGCTATCTGGCGCTTTAGGATCGGGTCACGCGCAACAAGATGACCCCCAAAAGGGTGATCATGGTGGAGGCGACTTTGCCAAGGCTCAACCGCTCTCCCATCATCAGCACGCCGATAAGCAGCGCGAAGATGATCGACGTCTCCCGCAATGCCGTGACAAGCGCGATGGGGGACTGGGTGAAAGCCCACATCACCAGACTGTAGGCCGCGAAGGATGCTGAGCCACCAACGAGGAACACCTTGAGCCCCTTGGTGGGCAAGTCTCGCAAGACCTGCGGCGTGGTCGCGGCCATGAAACCTGTAAAGATCACCGCGTTGGCAATGCCCAGCCACGCATAATAGCCCAGCGCGGTGCCTGCGACGCGCGCGCCCAGCCCGTCCACCAGCGAGTAGCTGGCAATAAAGCAGCCGGTTGTCAGCGCCATCGCGGTGGCCCGCCCGTTGCGCAACCCGTCCGCGCCGCGCACAAGTGCTATGCTCAGGATTCCTGCGGCGATGGTGACGACCGCCAAAACCTCCATGCTTGAAAGGTCCACGCCCAGAAAGACCAGAGAGACGGCGGCCACCAGCAACGGCGCGACGCCGCGGGCGATTGGATAGACCTGTGTCAGGTCGCCCACATTATAAGAGCCGAGCAGAAACATCTGGTAGCCAAAGTGCAGTGCTATACCCGCGATCAGGTAGGGGTAAGACGCAGGATCAGGCGCGGGCACGAAAGCCAGCATCGGCACAGCCAGCGGCAAATGTCCGATCACCACGCCCGCCATGTTCAACCGCTTGTCCGCCCCGCCCTTCACCAAAGCGTTCCAGACGGCATGCAACATCGCGGCCGTCAGCACGGCGAAGAAAACCAGTGGAGTCATGCTCGCACGCTAGGTGGCAACCCGGCGAGCAGCAAGCGCTATTGCGAGATCGCGTTGATGCAGGTCAAGGCCATTATCACACTGATTGGCTAATATGCAGCCGCTGACCGAGCAGCACTGTCCATTCCAATATCAGAAGGCACATATGACCGGATCAAAAGCAAACTCCACGCCCGCGAAAACGAAGACTGGCACCGACACCATCACCGGTTTCGAGCAGGGTGAATACCCTTATCCCAAGAAAATGGGCCGTACCGCATACGAAGCCGAGAAAGCGGCTTTGCAGGTAGAGTTGCTGAAGGTCCAACACTGGGTACAGGAGACCGGACAGAAGTTCGTCTTGCTGTTCGAGGGTCGTGACGCGGCAGGCAAAGGTGGCACGATCAAACGCTTTACCGAGCATTTAAACCCCCGCGCTGCGCGGGTCGTCGCCTTGAACAAGCCCACCGACGAAGAGCGCGGCCAGTGGTTTTTTCAACGCTATGTGAAACACTTGCCAACGTCGGGCGAAATGGTTCTCTATGATCGGTCTTGGTACAACCGTGCGGGCGTCGAGCGGGTCATGGGTTTTTGCGCCCCCAACGAATATCTGGAATTCATGCGGCAGACGCCGGAATTCGAGCGTATGCTGACCCGCAGCGGAATCAAGCTCTTCAAGTACTGGTTTTCGGTGACGCAGGAGGAGCAGAAGAAACGCTTTGCCGCTCGCGAAACCGATCCGCTCAAACGCTGGAAACTGTCGCCCATCGACCGTGCAAGCCTTGATAAATGGGACGACTACACCGAAGCCAAAGAGGCCATGTTTTTCTATACGGATACAGCGGACGCCCCTTGGACCGTGATCCGGTCCAATGACAAGAAACGTGCGCGGCTGACCTGCATGAAGCACTTCCTCTGGCAACTGGACTACCCCAATAAGGACACAAGCGTAGCGACCCCGCCAGACCCGAAAATCTACCATCAGGCCGATACCGTGGTCCACGACGCCGATCATATTCTGGCATCGTCTCTCCACCCGGCAAACCGCAAGGCTTAGCGGCAGCCTTGACGTGAAACCCTGTCTGGGCGCAGTCTGAACGTAGTTTTATCGCTTTTCAGACGGCGTCGGTGTTATCTCTCGCGCCATTTCCAGACAGGGGGCCACCCCATGGGGATCATTCCACCCCGTTTGTATCCGCGCGGCCGCTTGGTGATTGCGCCCCGATATCTTGGCATCCTCGCGTTGCCGGCGTTTGTATTATTGGCGTCTGAATATCTGCTGGGCAATTTCGGCAACAGTGCCCTGCTTCTGCCAGCTTCTGTCAAAGTCGAAACCGCCCCCTTGCTGGAACTGAGCGCCCGTTACCGCTTTCTGTCGGCATGGTTCTTCTACTTTGCCGTCTGCGTCATCTTCATCGCAATCTTCTTTTCCGAATTGTGGTCCCGCCACAGCCCCAGATCGGCCCTGCGTATATTGCTGGGGCTGGTGGCGGTCGTCGCTTTTACAATGGTATTCAACACGATCGAACCCGCGTGGATGGGCAGCTTCGAAGCTTACGAATTACTGGGCAAATCGCTGTTCGTCGACGCGCTGTCGCAAGGCCGCCTGAGAGCGTGCGAGACGTCGTTGGCTTGCGACGGTGAAGGCGCGTTTCATGGTATGGAAGTCCTGCTCGACAAGGCCAACCATATCACGTCGCTTGCTGCCGCTGCGGTGATCGCGGGCATGGTGCTGGCCCTTGCCCGCCCCCATCGACCCTACTTGCTAAGCAGCAAAGGGTTGGCCGCCGAAGCCGTCATTCTGAAGGAGGCCCAAGATACGTCCAGCCGTTATCTCTACTGCTCCGGCATTTTGCTGAGCGTCGGCATGGTGCTGGTCTTGTCATGGATGAAATGGCCCGGCCAGATGATTGCAGACCCGGAGTTGCGCGCGCGTCATGCGGAACTGGTCAACGCGATTTCGCTTTATCGCGGGGTAAGCTATTCGGTCCTGATCCTGAGCTATTACATGCCCGTCAGCCTGATCCTGATGGTGCGGATCGAGCGCTTTCACAAAGCGGTGGCCGCACACGGGAATCCCGAAATCGCCGAACAGGTCGCGGGGTTCGACATCAACCGGATCGCGTCGCTGGAGGCATTCAAAAAGATCATCGCCATCGTCTCGCCCATTCTGGCAAGCGCCTTGGGCGCTGCGGTGACGTTCGAGGGGATCGGTGGGTAGGTCGGGCGGGCACTGATTGCGCCCGCCCGGCTTGTTCTTACTTCAGCGCTTCATCCGTGATCTCGGACGTCCAAGCCCCTTCAGGGGTTTTGGTGATCACCGGATCAGAACCACCCGCTAGCAATGTCGCCACCGTGCGCTCATAATCCGCCTCGTCCAGCGCGCCGTTGGAACCTGCGGTCAGCTTGGCGATCTCGCGCATCATGCGCTGCTGATGTGCTTCGGTCTGCGCACCGGACTCATCGTTCTCCAGCACGATGTCGGCAGCTTCGTCAGGATTCTCCTCGGCATATTTCCAGCCCTTCATCGAGGCACGCACAAAGCGCACCATCTTGTCTTTGAAGGCCGGGTCTTCTAGGTTTTCCTCAAGGACATAAATGCCGTCTTCCAGCGTCGCGACACCTTGGTCTTCATATTTGAAGGTCACCAACTCGTCCTCCGACACGCCTGCATCCAACACCTGACCGTATTCGTTGTAGGTCATCGTCGAGATGCAGTCAGCCTGACGTTGCAGCAGCGGGTCGACGTTGAAGCCCTGCTTCAGAACGGTCACGCCGTCCTCACCGCCATCGGTGGAGATGCCTTCTTGGCTCATCCAGCTCAGAAACGGATATTCATTGCCGAAGAACCAAACGCCAATGGTGCGGCCCTTGAAGTCCTCGGGGCCGGTGATGCCTGTGTCTTTCCAGCAGGTCAGCATCAAGCCGGAGGTTTTGAACGGTTGCGCGATGTTGACGATCGGCAATCCCTTTTCACGCGCCGACAACGCCGAAGGTAGCCAGTCGAGCATGACATCCGCGCCGCCCCCCGCAAGCACCTGCGCGGGCGCAATATCCGGCCCGCCTGCCATGACATCTACATCAAGGTTCTCTTCTTCGTAGAAGCCCTTGTCCTTGGCGACATAATAGCCTGCAAATTGCGCCTGCGTGACCCATTTGAGTTGCAGCTTGACCTCGTCCGCCGCTTGGGCGCTCGTCGCCATGGCCAGAGCCGCAGCTGTCATTAGTAAGTGTTTCATTGTCTTTCCTCCAGGTTGGTACACTTGTTATACGTTACTTTCTTTGTGACGGGTGCCAGAACGTCAGCGATTTCTCCGCCATGGCGACGATGCCGTAAAACGCCGATCCTGCCAGCGCTGCAACCACGATCTCGGCCCAAACCATATCAAGGGCCAGCTGGCCGACAGATGTAGAAATGCGGAACCCCATCCCCATGGTCGGCGAGCCGAAGAACTCCGCCACAATCGCGCCAATCAACGCCAGCGTCGTCGAAATTTTCAGCCCGTTGAAAACAAACGGCATGGCGGCGGGCAAACGCAATTTGGTCAGGCTCGGCCAGTAGCCCGCCCCGTAGGTCCGCATCAGGTCGCGCTGCATGGCGGTGGTTTCCTGCAGCCCTGCGACCGTGTTCACCAGCATTGGGAAGAACACCATGACCACGACCACTGCCGCCTTCGACTGCCAGTCGAACCCGAACCACATCACCAGAATGGGCGCCGTCCCGACGATGGGAAGCGCGGCCACGAAGTTGCCGACAGGTAGCAATCCGCGCTTCAGGAAGTCATAGCGGTCGACCAGAATGGCCATCAGGAAGGCTGCGCCGCAACCGATGATATAGCCGCTCAACGCGCCTTTGATGAATGTCTGTTGAAAATCAAGCCAGAGCGTTGGCATCTCATCCCAAAACGTAGCCGCCACCTGACTGGGCGCAGGCAGGATCACCATCGGCACGTTGAGGCCACGCACCAGAAGTTCCCAAACTGCCAGAATGGTCAGCCCGAAGATCGCAGGCACCAGCATCCGCACGCTGCGCTTGTTCGCGTAGGGACCATTGGCAAGCCGCGTGTTCAGAAGCCACATGGCAACCCAAAGACCAAGAGCCAGGAAGACCAGGATCATGTGAGCCCCATCCGCTTAAGAGTCATCCTCTGAGCCAGTCCGATCAGCAGCACGAGTACCGCCGCCAATACCGCCGCTAGCACCAGCGCCGACCATATCTGGACCATCTGCCCGTAGTAGCTTCCCGTAAGCATCCGCCCGCCAAGTCCGCGCGCACCACCCGCCGGAAGCTCTGCCACGATGGCGCCTACCAAGGCCGCCGCCACGCCTATTTTCAGCGACGCAAACAGATACGGCATTGAGGCTGGAAGGCGCAGTTTCCAGAAAACTTGTGCTTGGGTCGCATGATAGGTTTTGAGCAAATCCAGTTGCATGGCATCCGGTGCTCGCAGGCCTTTAACCATGCCGACAACGACAGGAAAGAAGCTCAGATAAGCCGATATGATTGCCTTGGGCACCAGCCCCTGAATCCCCACCGAGTTCAGAACCACGATTATCATCGGCGCGATAGCGAGGATGGGTATAGTTTGCGAGGCAATGGCCCATGGCATCACACTCATATCCATGGCGCGGCTATGCACGATACCCACAGCCAACAAAATGCCCCCGCCCGTGCCGATGACAAAGCCCAACAGTGTCGCGCTAAGGGTTATCCAGCCATGATAGACAAGCGAGCGCTTGGATGTGATCTTCTTCTCCACCGTCGTCTGCCACAAATCCAGCGCTACCTGATGCGGGGCTGGCAGGCGTGGCCGATCTTGTGCGTAAGTGGCTGGCACGGCAAAGCTGTTTTTGACCACCAACGCGAACGAGGGGGCATCCCGGCGCTCAATCGGGCTGTCGGGGGTAACGACCGCGCCTGCCCGTTCCAGCGCCGACAGGGTTTCCTTGATATTCATGAAGGGAACCGTTGCGTACCAACCGGCAAAAATGGCGAGGATCACCGTCAACACTGGCAACCACTTACCCATGATGCGGGCCCTCCCCCATCATTGCTTCAAAAATACCTCCCGCGGAGCGTCCCGAACCCTCGACTGTCGCGAAGGTTGGGATGAGGCGATTTAGGTATTTATGAAGCAGTGATGCTAGGGGTTTGTTCACAATTTGGATGGTAGCTTTGAGCCGCGGAACAGGCTGAGGAGCCGATGACCGTAAGCGGTGATGGGACGCCCTCGCGTCACGTTTCCTGCGCTCCGGCCTCTTGGGTCGGGGCGCGTTAACGTTAACGATAAGTTGCTGTTCAGTCATCAGCGTGCCCCGCCCTTAGGCCTTCGCGAACACGGTGCGCAATTTCAATGAATTCCGGCGTGTCGCGGATATCAAGCGGGCGTTCCTTTGGCAGCGGGCTGTCGATCACGTCGGTGATCCGGCCCGGCCGCGGGCTCATCACTACGATCTTGGTCGACAGATACACCGCCTCGGGTATCGAGTGGGTGACGAAAGCGATGGTTTTGTCAGTCCTCGCCCAAAGCTCCAGCAACTGCTCGTTCAGGTGATCGCGCACGATCTCGTCCAGGGCACCGAACGGCTCGTCCATCAGCAAGATGTCCGCGTCAAACGCCAACGCCCGAGCAATAGAGGCGCGTTGTTGCATCCCCCCCGACAATTGCCACGGGAACTTGCCGCCGAAGTCGGAAAGCTCCACCAACTCCAGAACCTCTGCGACGCGGGAGTTCTGGTCGGCTTTGGAATAGCCCATGATCTCAAGCGGAAGTTTGATGTTGCCCGAAATCGTACGCCACGGGTACAGCCCCGCCGCCTGAAATACGTAGCCATAGGCGCGGGCGCGTCGGGCCTCGTCGGCAGACATACCATTTACGGTGAGGGTGCCGCCTGTCGGCGTCTCAAGCCCTGCGATGCAGCGCAAGAAGGTTGTTTTGCCGCAGCCGGAGGGTCCGATAAAGCTGACAAAATCACCGGGCAAGATGTCCAGGGACACGTCTTTCAGCGCGTGAACAGGCGCGTCGGCGGTCTGGAAGGTCAAATCCAGCGACTTGGCCGAAATAACCGGAGCGATTGCAGAAGGGGCCATTCAGAACGGCCCCGCTACGCGTCTCAGGATGCAGGCATCTCGGAGTTCTTGTCGTCTTGAGCTTCCGCTGCTGCACTGTACTTCGCCCAGACCCCTCCGATAGCGAAGGCCGCGAAGATAAACATCGCGTCGGCGATGGCTACGTCGTTGATCCAAGTGCCCAAGGCCAGCAGCCCAAGGGCCATCACCAGTAAAAACTTTGTAAATAGAACTTGCATGTGAATACCCCTCTGCGTGTCCCGTTTCTGGGAACAGGTTTTGCAACGCATTCAGGCAATTCTGTGACACGATCGGGGCGTTTCCTTCAATATTGTCCATTATGTGCGACTTCAGACGCCTGCCGGAATATTGAGAGGGTTGCGCTCGATCTTGCGCGGTGTGTTGAGCGACTTCCACTTACTGAGGGCCTGCGACGCGCTGGCAAAGGCAGGTCGCCGCACAAATTTGCCGCGACCGGGTTGCGGCTGCGAGTTTTGCCCGTAGGCCCAAATCACCTCGCCGCGTGACAAGGTGTAGCGGGCCTGTGCCGTGACGGTTCTGCCTTCGAAAACGTTGTAGTCGATAATGGACTTCTGCGTGCTGACGGCTATTTCGCGGCTGATTGTCGGATCCCAAACGACCACATCGGCATCCCCGCCTACATTGATCCCACCTTTCAGCGGATAAATGTTGAGGATCTTGGCAATGTTGGTGGAGGTCGCCGCGACAAATTCCTCTGGCGTCAGCCGGCCTGTCTCGACACCGGTGGTCCAGAGCATCGCCATGCGCTCTTCCAAGCCGCCGGTGCCATTGGGTATGGTGGTGAAATTGTCGAGACCCATCTGCTTTTGCTTGTCGGTGAAGGCCGCATGGTCGGTCGCGACCACCTGCAACGACCCCGACGAGAGCCCCGCCCAAAGCGACGCCTGATGGTCCTTGGAGCGGAACGGCGGCGACATGACGCGACGTGCTGCGTATTGCCAGTCCTTGTTGAAATACTCCGTCTCGTCGAGCGTCAGATGTTGGATCAGCGGCTCGCCAAAAACGCGCATCCCTTTCTGGCGGGCGCGACGGATGGCTTCGTGGGCCTGCTCGCAGCTTACATGAACGATATAGAGTGGCGTACCGGCGGCGTCGGCGATCATAATCGCGCGGTTGGCCGCCTCGCCCTCCACTTCCGGCGGGCGGGAATAGGCGTGGCCTTCGGGGCCGGTGATGCCTTCGGCGAGATATTTCTGTTGAAGTTCCTGAACGATGTCGCCGTTCTCTGCATGAACCAAGGGCAGCGCGCCCAGCTCGGCGCAGCGCTTGAAGGAGGCAAACATCTCGTCATCCTCCACCATCAACGCGCCCTTATAGGCCATGAAGTGCTTGAAGGTGTTGATGCCACGCTCTTTAACAACGGCTTCCATCTCGTTGAAAATGTTCTCGTTCCAGCCAGTGATGGCCATGTGGTACGAGATGTCGGTGCAGATCTGGTCGCGCGACTTGCGGTCCCAGTCATCAATGGCGTTCAGAAGTGATCCGTCCTCACCCGGCAGGCAGAAATCGACCAGCATGGTCGTGCCACCCGCGGCGGCGGCGAAGGTGCCGGACTCGAAGGTTTCCGCGGCGGTTGTCCCCATGAAAGGCATTTCCAGATGGGTGTGCGGGTCAATGCCGCCGGGAATGACATAGGCGCCTTCGGCGTCGACGGTCTCGTCGCCTTTCAGGTTCTCGCCGATCTGGGCAATTTTCTCGCCCTCGATCAGCACGTCGGCCTTCCATTGACGATCTGCGGTGACGATCGTGCCGCCTTTGATGACTTTGCTCATATGCGTCTCCCTTCGCATTGCTCAGCGCGGGCGTCGTGCCCGCTAATTCCTCCGGATCGCAAAACTCGTGCGCTGCGCGCCGGAACCGCGGGTGACCACCATGTCGAGCAGCACCGCGTTCTTGTCGATAGAGTAGAACGCATGGCGGGGCTCGTTGATCAGACCAGGGTTTTCGGCTTTCGGGTCCAGCACTGTTCTGGAGCGCCAGATGCCATCTTTTTCCGTGGTTTCGGTTACCAAAGACGCCGCCCGTCCCTGCCGGTCAATGGCGCGGTAGCGGCAGGTGCCAAGCACACCGAAGCAATCATGCGGCGCGTAGCGCGTTACGTCCGACGTAATGTTCGACCGCGAGGCCCGAAATCGGTTATCTACGGTAAGGCCAACGGGAATGAACAACTGGTTGTCACGCACCCGCACAGTCGTCTTGCCAAGTGCGTCGGCAATGACTGCCGCGACCTCTTCAAGGTTGTTGGCCTCCGGCAACGTCAACACCATCTGGCCGTTATAGGTATAACGGTTGCCCTTGCGCTTGCGCGAGGTGATCGACATGGCAGCCGGGACCGGCGTGCCTTCGTTGGTCAGTAAGAAATTGTAAGTCGCGCCTGAAGGCGGGCGAATTGCATCAAGGTCCGCGTCAGAGCCAAGACCGGGGCGAATGCTCACCTGTGACGGCGGACCAGCGCAACCGGCCAACGTAACGACCGACATTATGAACAGGGTCTTGAGCAACCTCACCCTACGATCTCCGCTGTTTCTACAACCGCGTGGAACAATACATTGGCCCCCGCCTCGGCCCATTCGGGGCTGATCTCTTCGGCCTCGTTATGACTGAGACCGTCCACGCAGGGGCACATCACCATCGCGGTCGGGGCTACACGGTTGATCCAGCAGGCGTCATGTCCCGCGCCGGAAATCAGGTTCATATGAGAATACCCCAGCCGTTCCGCCGCATTGCGCACGGCAGCTACGCAGCCTTCATCGAAGGTGACAGGGTCGAAACCGCCGACTTTTTCAAGCTCCAGCCCAAGCCCCATATCGTCGCAAATCTTCCTTGCCCCATCAGCCAGCCGCTTTTCCATGTCTTCGATCACCGACAAGTCCGGCGAGCGGAAATCGACCGTGAACACAACCTTGCCGGGGATCACATTGCGCGAGTTGGGAAAGACGTCGATATGCCCCGCCGCGCCAACTGCGTGTGGCGCATGGGACCACGCGATCTCGTCCACCAGTTCCAGCACCTTTGCCATTCCCAAGCCTGCGTTCTTGCGCATCGGCATCGGAGTAGAGCCGGTATGACTGTCCTTGCCGGTAATCGTCACCTGCGTCCAGCTGAGGCCCTGACCATGTGTCACGACGCCGATATCCTTGCCCTCGGCCTCCAGAATGGGTCCCTGCTCGATGTGCAACTCGAAGAAGGCGTGCATCTTGCGCGCGCCGGTTTCTTCCTCGCCGCGCCACCCGATGCGCTTCAACTCGTCCCCGAAGGACTTACCCTCCGCGTCCTCCCGCTCATATGCCCAGTCCTGCGCGTGGACCCCGGCGAAGACGCCTGAGGACAGCATGGCAGGCGCATAACGGGTGCCTTCCTCATTGGTAAAGTTGGTCACCACAATCGGATGCTTCGTCTTTATGTTCAGATCATTCAGGGAGCGGATAATCTCCAGCCCCCCCAGCACGCCCAGCACCCCGTCGTACTTGCCGCCGGTAGGTTGCGTATCGAGATGGGAGCCGACATAGACCGGAAGCGCGTCGGGATCGGCCCCCTCGCGCCGCGCGAACATATTGCCCATCTGATCCAGTCCCATGGTGCAGCCAGCCGCTTCGCACCAGGACTGAAACAAGGCACGCCCTTCGCCATCTTCGTCGGTCAGGGTCTGGCGGTTATTGCCGCCCGCAACGCCGGGGCCGATCTTGGCCATTTCCATGAGGCTGTCCCACAGCCGTGCGCCATCAATCTTAAGGTTTTCGCCAGGTGCTGCCATTTCGTCCCCCAGTATTTGACCAGTCGGTCAAAGGAAGGCTACCAGTGGTCAGGGGTCTGTCAAGGATTCCCCTTGGGAAATCCGCCAGCTTACGCGGCACATGCGAAAGAAAGAGGCATTTGCGATGCCAGACGGAACCGGCAAGGCGCGCACGCGCATCCAGCGACGCAACCGTGACCTTATTCTTGAGGCCGCGCTGGATGTATTTTCCACCCACGGATTCCGCGGCGCGACGCTGGATCAGATCGCGAGTGCCGCAGGCTTGTCGAAGCCTAACCTGCTGTATTATTTCGCCTCGAAAGAGGCCATTCACGCCGACCTCATGTCGGGCCTATTGGATACTTGGCTGGACCCGTTGCGCGAAATGGATGCCGATGGTGAACCAATCGCTGAAATACTCGCCTATGTGGACCGCAAACTGGAGATGAGCCGGCTTTATCCCCGCGAAAGCCGCCTGTTCGCCAACGAGATTTTGCAAGGCGCGCCAAGGATGCTCGACAATCTGCAAGGCGAGCTGAAACACTTGGTCGACGACAAAGTGCGCGTGCTGCTACGCTGGATGGATGCAGGGCAAATCGCCAAGCTGGACCCGCATCATCTGATATTCTCGGTCTGGGCGCTGACCCAGCACTATGCAGATTTCGACGTGCAGATCCGTGCCATTCTGGACGACGCCGACCCGTTCGACGCGGCTCCGAATTTCGTGGAAACTCTTTTCCGCAAGCTCTTGCGACCCGACAGTTAAGGAACTTCCCACAGGGCGGCGTCGTTGATGTGCGAAAAGGAGATCCCACCATGACGCACAAGCTGACGCTGAAATCCATCGCCCCCGTCACCCACAACACCTATCACCTGACCATGGATCGCCCCGAGGGCTTTTCGTTCGAACCGGGTCAGGCCACCGAAATCGCCATCGACAAGGACGGTTGGCGAGACGAAGCGCGGCCTTTCACCATGGTGTCACAGCCCGAAGACGATGAACTGGCTTTTGTGATCAAATCCTACCCTGACCATGACGGCATGACCGAGCAGGTTGCGACGCTGTCAAAGGGTGATGGTCTACTGGTAGAGACGCCGTTTGGTGCGATCACCGATCACGGGCCGGGCGTGTTCATAGCAGGCGGCGCCGGGATCACACCGTTCATTTCCATCCTGCGCAAACGGGATCGTGACGGCACCTTGGACGGGGCGCATCTGATCTTCTCGAATGCAACGGAGAAAGACATCATTCTGAAGGATGAGTTCGACCGAATGAACGGGTTGAAGAAGACCTACATCGTGACAAACGACCCCGACAGCCCGCATTCCGGCGACCAGCTGGACGCCTCTACGCTGGACGAGTTGATCGGCTCCAAGGATCAGGCATTCTATATCTGCGGCCCCGGCCCGATGGTCGATGATGTGCGCGATGCCCTGAAGGAAATCGGCGTCTCCGAGGACAATATCGTCACCGAAGACGGCTGGTAATCACTCTGCGGCGACCGCCCCCGGATTGTTCGGGTGCGTCGTCCAGTTGGCGTATTCCTTCTCGACCACTTTGCCGGTGCGGGGGTCCACCTCGCCCGGCTTCATAGCCTCCATCGAAATGCAATCCTCCACCGGACAGACATCAACGCACAGGTTGCACGCGACGCACTCGGCGTCGATCACCTCGAACACGCGGTCCGCTGACATGGAAATCGCCTGATGAGAGGTATCCTCGCACGCCGCATAGCAACGACCGCATTTGATGCAGGCATCTTGGTCGATCTTGGCTTTGGCCACGTAGTTGAGGTTCAAATACTGCCAGTCGGTCACGTTCGGCACCGCCATCCCGACAAAGTCCTGGATCGAGTTGTGGCCTTTCTCGTCCATCCAGTCGGACAAGCCTGAGATCATCTCCTGCACCACCTTGAACCCGTAGGTCATCGCCGCTGTGCAGACCTGCACGTTGCCGCATCCCAAAGCCATGAATTCCGCCGCGTCGCGCCATGTGGTCACGCCGCCGATGCCCGAAATCGGCAGGCCGCGGGTCTCCGGATTACGAGCGATCTCCGACACCATAGACATCGCGATCGGTTTGACCGCAGGCCCGCAATACCCACCATGAGAGCCTTTGCCGTCGATGCTGGGTTCCGGGCTCATCGTGTCCAGATTCACCGAGGTGATAGAGTTGATCGTGTTGATCAGCGACACCGCATCCGCCCCGCCGCGCTTTGCGGCCTCGGCGGGTTTGCGCACGTCGGTGATGTTCGGCGTCAGCTTCACGATCACCGGTTTCGAATAGTACTGCTTGCACCAGCGGGTGACCATTTCGATGTATTCCGGCACTTGACCCACCGCCGCGCCCATGCCGCGCTCCGACATACCGTGCGGGCAGCCGAAATTCAGCTCGATCCCGTCTGCGCCGGTTTCCTCGACCAGCGGCAGGATGTCTTTCCACGCCTGTTCTTCGCAGGGCACCATAAGCGAGACGATAATCGCACGATCAGGATAGTCGGCTTTGACGCGCTTGATTTCTTCAAGGTTGGTTTGCAACGGGCGGTCGGTGATGAGCTCGATGTTGTTGAGCCCCAGCAAGCGCCGGTCCGCCCCATAAATCGCGCCATAGCGAGGGCCGTTGACGTTGACCACGGGCGGTCCTTCGGAGCCGAGCGTCTTCCAGACGACGCCACCCCACCCCGCCTCGAAGGCGCGGCGCACGTTGTATTCCTTGTCCGTAGGCGGCGCTGAGGCCAGCCAGAATGGATTGGGGCTTTTGATACCCAGAAATTCGGTCGTGAGATCGGCCATGTTACTTGCCTCCCGTCAGTGTCGCGTGAATGTCTTCGGCGGCATCCCGCCCTTCGGCCACGGCGGTCACCGTCAGGTCGTCACCACCGGACGCACAGTCGCCACCTGCCCAGACCTTGGCCTCGGACGTGCGGCCTTTTTCATCAACCGCGATTTTGCGGCCGTCCAGTTTCAGCGCGTCAGGTGCGCCGTCCAGTGTTTGGCCAATGGCCTTGAAGACCTGATCCGCCTTGAGGCGGAAGGTCTCCCCCGTGCCCGTCAACTCGCCGCCGTCAGAGATGGTGTATTCAAATTCGACCTCGCTCACCGCGCCGTTGCCATGCACGGCGAGCGGTTGAGCGTTGGCAATGATGCGCACACCTTTCGATGCGGCCAGGTCCTGCTCGAACTTTGACGCGCCCATCTGGTCCAGCCCGCGCCGGTAGGCAATTGTCACATTCTGAGCGCCCAACAGCTTTGATTGCACAGCTGCGTCAACGGCCGTCATCCCGCCACCAATCACCACGATGTCGCGCCCCACGGGCAGCTTGGTCAGGTCGGAGGCTTGTCGCAACTCTGCGATGAACGACACCGCATCTGATACGCCGTCCTTGTCCTCGCCGGAAGCACGCAATGCGTTCACACCTGCCAGTCCAATTCCAAGAAACACGGCGTCATATTCGTCGCGCAGCTCGCTCAGGCTCAGGCCGTCACCAAGGCGTTGGTCCAAATGAAGGGTGATGCCCCCTATCCCGAGCAACCAGTCGACCTCCCGCGCAGCGAAGTTGTCGGTCGACTTATACGCAGCGATGCCAAACTCGTTCAGCCCGCCCGCTTTGGCCCGCGCGTCAAACAGCACAACGTCATGACCGTGCATCGCCAGACGGTGCGCGCAGGCCAGACCCGCTGGACCCGCGCCGACAACGGCGACGCTTTTGCCGGTCGAGCGCGCGCGGGTGAAGGGATGCACCCCCTTCTCCATCAGCGTATCGGTGGCATAGCGTTGCAAACGGCCAATTTCCACCGGTTTGCCCTCGGCGGCTTCGCGCACGCAGGCCTCTTCACAAAGAGTCTCGGTCGGGCAGACGCGGGCGCACATGCCACCCAGAATGTTCTGGGTGAGGATAGTTTTCGCTGCGGCCTCTGGCGTGCCGGTCTGGATTTGCCTTATAAACAACGGGATATCAATGTCCGTGGGGCACGCCGTGATACAGGGCGCATCATGGCAAAAGTAGCACCTGTCCGCAGCAACCGCAGCTTCGTGCGGCGCATAGGGTTCGTGCAAATCGTCGAAATGTTCCGACAGGGTCTCGGCACTCAGTCGGCCGGACGTGATGCCGGGGGTCAGGGGCGTGGCTTCGGGCATGAGGACTCCGGGGCTGCGTCAACTTGTCTTGAAAGAGTGCCACAATTTGAAATTTTATCAACTGGTAAAATTTTTACCCCACGGATAGCGGGTTTGGGGTGCGAAATTGGCGGTCTGCGATGCGTCTGCGATCTGTCTGCTTTTCGTATGGCACGCGCGGGGCGATCATGGGCATTTTCGCAACCTCGCTTTCGGTCTAGACTGCGATTTTCTCCTACAAGGATTTGCCCGATGCGCCGGTCCCAGATCAATGACGAAATCCTCAAGGGAATGGAGTTCATCCAATCCTTCGGCTTCAAGCTGCCGCCTTTCGCGTTTTGGAGCCCTGACGAGTTCAGAGCCAAACGGGCCGACATCCGAGGCATTCTGGACGGAAAACTGGGCTGGGATTTGACCGATTACGGGCAAGGCCAATTCGACACCCTTGGGTTGTTCCTGTTCACCGTCCGCAACGGATCACTGGACGCCCTCAAGCGCGGCGAGGGGTTCTGCTACGCCGAGAAGATCATGATCTCGCGGCGCGATCAGGTGTCGCCGATGCACCGGCATATCCTCAAGGCGGAAGACATTATCAACCGGGGCGGCGCCAAGCTGGCCCTGGAAATGTTCACATCCGATGCGCAAGGCAACATCGACGATACCGCCAACTTCGAGGTGGTGACCGACGGCGTGCGGCAGACGCTGGCGGCCGGTAGCGTGCTGACCCTTGATCCGGGCGAAAGTATCACCTTGCTGCCCGGCAACTGGCACGCGTTCTGGGGCGAAGGCGGCGACGTGCTGATCGGTGAGGTCTCGTCGGTCAATGACGACGATCACGACAACATTTTCCGAGAACCGCTGGGCCGCTTCCCGCAGATCGAGGAAGACGTGGACCCGCTGCATCTACTGGTTGGCGACTATCGCACGCTCTAGTCGGATCGGCGGGAACCAAAAGTGCTCACATGGAGTTGATCGCTGAGGGGAACACACATGGAAACAAGAGACATCACCCGCGTCTGCCTGATGCTGATCACAACCGTGTTCATCTTCGCGGTTCTGAAATACGCTCAAAACGTGTTTGCGCCGATGATGTTGGCGCTGGTCTTCGGTATCGTCCTGTCCCCTTTGTCCGACCTATGGGACAAATTCGGCGTTCCGCCAGCGCTTGCCGCTTTCGCCACTTTGGCCGTCGGACTCTCTATCTTGGTCACGATGGCCTTTTTGCTGGAGCCTTACGTGAGCTCCGCGGTGGAGCAGGGTCCGATCATCTGGTACGAGTTGCGTGACATGCTGCGCGAGATGCAAGCGATGCTGCGCGGCTTGGACGAGATCAGCGAAAGCGTCGCCGAAGCCATCGGCCCCGAGAAAGCTGACGCCGACAAAGAAGGCGTTGCCGTCCCGACGGTCGCCGACGCGTTGTATTATGCGCCACAATACGCGGCCCAGCTGATGGTTTTCGTCGGCACGCTATATTTCTTCCTTCTTTCCCGCACGGACATCTACAAGTGGGTCAGCAGGTCGTCGTCCCGTCTGGACGCCACGCATCTGATCCACGCGGAAAAGAAAGTGTCGCGCTACTTTCTGACGATTTCGATGATCAACTCCGGCTTCGGCGTGCTGGTGGCTATCGTGATGACCCTGCTGGAAATGCCGTCACCCATCCTGTGGGGGCTTGCAGCGTTTCTGTTGAATTACATCCTGTATCTGGGCCCAGCGCTGCTGGCGGTCATTCTGGCGCTTACCGGTATCGTGAGTTTCGACGGTGCCTACAGCTTCGTTCCGGCCGTGCTTTATCTGGCCATGAACGCGACCGAAGGGCAGTTCGTCACCCCTGCCCTTGTGGGGAAAAGCCTGTCAGTAAGCCCGTTGCTGGTCTTCCTGTCGCTGGTGATATGGCTTTGGCTCTGGGGGCCGATGGGCGGGTTTATCGCCATTCCCCTGCTTATCTGGTGCCTGGTCGTCGCCAAGGTGGTGTTCGCTCAGAACATCTCTTCGGGGACGCCGGGCAAATTGCGACCGCGCTTCGTGGAAGGGGAAATGTCGTAGGGCAGGATGAACCCCTCGCGGCTTTCAGGGTTGCGTCCGGCGTTTCGCTTGGCACGCGAAGACCACGACGCGCAGGCCGATTTGATATCGAGAAATTCGGGCGCCGCATCTTGGCCCAGCCAATGCTCGAAGCAGCGCTGCTTTAACGCCTTAAGGTCGGCGGGTCGCTCCATGCGAAGGCCAATCTCCGTGTCCCATTTCAGGCTACGTCCGTTCAGATTTGCAGATGACACGATGGCCTCACGATCATCGAAGATCGAAACCTTCGCGTGAAGGTATATGATCGGTGCATCGTAATGCACGTCATCACCATCCGAGTCGGCACGACGCCGTTGAGCGGGAGCGCCAAGGAAGACCCGATCCCCGAAACCATCCCGTAAAGTCTTCATACATTCACTCTGCAAGTACTCGCCATATTCCACATCAGCGTTGATATCGTTTTCAAACGCGACGTCGTCCGGTGCCGCAGGCAGAATGATGATGAGGGACAGATCGGGCTTTTTGTTGGCGAGACCAGCCAGATGGTCGGCAAGCTCGCGATCCCTGAAATACTGCGTTTCGAGATAAATCAAATTTTCGGCGCGGCGCGCTGCCTGAAGATGTGCATCGGAGAGTTCCGACAGAACCAGACGCGGCGCGAGATGCGGGAACGCCCAACGTCGGCGGGCGGACATGGTACGGAGCAGGCTTGACTTCGGGGGGTTCATCCTTCCGTCCATGACTGCCATGCATGTTTCCAGATGCTCGTGGGCGTCGATGGCCGCCTGCCCCTCCACAAGAATTTGCACGTCATGCCAAGTCTCACTGCTCGGCCGGTCATGTTCCAGCGTGTCAAAGCGACGGTCATTCAAATCGAGACCGCCGATATACAACCTGCGGCGGTCAAAGACCGCCAGTTTCTGGTGATGCGTGGCGGGAAACAGTTGCGGAACAGACAGTGCTTTTACCGACAGCTTGTCCTCCTGCCATTTTACCATCGGCCGCAGGAAGGGCATCTCGGTGATCGCCCGAATGCGCTCCTCTTTGGAAAGCTCGTTCAGCTTTTCGACCGTTTCCTTGTGTTCTTTGTAAATCTTCGGCCAAAGCATCAAACGCGGCATCAGGCCTGCGCGTGCCGGGTGCATCGCAACGCGGACCTTCAGCAGGTCAGGCCGGCCCGATGCTTCGCCAGCCGCCAGCAATACCCGTAAGCTGGTCCAGGCATCGCGGTGCATCTCGGGGCGGGCGACCGGATCGAAGTCGGTCAAAAGCAGTTTGAAGGACACGCCACGTTTCAGGGTATGGGTGACCAGATCAAACCAGTCCCGCCCGATTGCCTTGGCGCGATCCGATACAAGCTGCGTCCACGGGTCGAATATCCGAAACCCGCAATTGACCTCGTCTTGCGCGTCGAGCATCTGCGCTTCGAACTCCGGATAAGCCTCGGCTGCTGTCAGAAGGATTTTAGCGTCCGGAGGTGACACCGCAGACATCAGTAGTCGACCGCGTCAGATGTGAACTCGACCACCTGAAACTCCACAGTGAGTTTGTAGCTGTTGTCGGTTTCTTCGACATCAATCTGGCCACCAAGCTGCATCGCGAAGGTGCGGATCAACTGCGCCCCCAATCCGGTGCTTTCGACGTCGGGCATTGGTGCGCCGATCGAGTTCTCCATGATCATCTTGCAATCCCTGCACTCGGCGCATGTCAGCGAAATGCGTATCCATTCCCTGCCATTGAGACCCGCGCCCACATGCTTGAGCGCGTTGGTAACCGCCTCGGATGCCATCAGCGAGAGTGGGACCGCTTGGTCAGGATAGAGAAATACGTCCTGAATATCGACGTCCAACTCAATCTTGCTGTCGTCCAGCTTCGCAATCTCCAAGGATTTTTCAACGATTTCAGTAATTAGAGCGCCGACATTGATGCGCCCTGCATCGCTGGTCTGGTATAGATCGCGATGTATCGTCGCGAGGCTCAGAACCCTGTCTTGCACACGACCCAGAACGTAACGGGTTTCTGCGTTACGCGCCTTTCTGATCTGCATGCTTATGATCGAAGAGATCAATTGCAGGTTGTTTTTGACGCGGTGATGAATTTCCTTCAGCAGCACGTTCTTGTCCCGCAGAGAGTTCTCCAATTCCGCTTCGTCTCGCAGGATAACGGCCGACATATCCCTGAAGTCGTCTTCGATCTGCTCGATTTCGGCCGGCATCATCGTCGCGCGGTGCTCGCTTGGGACAGTTCGGTTTCTGGCGAAGGCGCTCATCTCGCGGCCAAGGCGCCGGACGTGACGGACGACAAGGCGGTTCACCGTGGACAAGGCCACGCCCAAGCTGACGACCCACATAATCACCGGGAAAATCCATGCAGGCATGCGACTGAGAAGAGGCCGCGCTGTTGCTGCGTTGGCATCCCATACGCCCAAGGTGTACACGGTTTGATCAACGATCGGGATAACGGCGTAAATACGCTCATAGTTCTGCGCATCCACTGCGGAAAACGAGTAGGCACCCTGTCCCAGCAGTTCCGGCAGCTTGGTGTTTTGCGGCAAGTCGAGGCTTGCGACATCCAACGGGCCTATTGACGTGAGTATATCGCCCTTGGTGTTGAAGGTGATGACGTTTACCAAGCCGTCAGCCGCTTCGTCGGAGGCGTTTACACTCAACCGCTCATGCGGGATCGATACGGAGATGAGGCCCTCTACTTCGCGCCCGTCGAAATAAGGCTCTGACACTATAATCACCGATTTGCCGCTAAAAGGGGCAGATTGGTTGATGCCTACGACAGATTTGCCCTCGCTCATAGCTTGCTGGAAGGATGGCGTGTTCTTGAAATCAAATTCCGCGCCTGACGAGGAACATTTCATGTCGCCCGATCTGGGCAGCACACCCACAAAGCTGAAACGCGGATCAGAGTTGACAAAATTTCTGAGTGATTGCTCGCACTCCTCAATGGTGTCCTGATGGATGTTCGACGCTCCGAGAAACCGCGCCGCACCGCGGGCCTGCTCTATGGTATACCGGATGTCGGAGGCCGCACGTTCCGTGCGCGTCAGAAGCAACAGTTCGGCATTTCTGCGGCTGCTGTCAGCGACCTGCTTGGTCTGGATGACAGCAATCAGCCCAATCGGCAGCAATGCGAGCGACAGCATAGCAACCACCCTGAAACGCAGGCTGGACATGCGATCCCTGAATGCGGCCGCCCGCTTCACCTTGAAACTGGGCGATTGCCGGACATGACCGCTAGCGTTGCTTGGTCGGTCAGTTCCATCGAGCTATTATCATCAAAATCCAGGATTTCCGCCAGACGCGCACGGCCCCGGTTGGCTCGGCTTTTGATTGTGCCGATAGCGACGCCGCACATCTCGGCTGCCTCTTCGTAGGTAAATCCGGATGCTCCGACCAGAATGAGCGCCTCGCGTTGCTCGTCCGGTAGCTTCTCGAAGGCGACTTTGAAGTCGGTCATCTGTAGCTTTCCATCGTGTTCCGGCTTCACTGACAAGGTCTCGGCAAATATGCCGTCCGCGTCGGATACTTCGCGGTTCAGCTTCCGTCGGCTCGAATAGAATGTATTGCGCAGGATCGTAAACAGCCACGCACGCATGTTCGTGCCAGCCTCGAACTTGTCAATGTTGGTCCATGCCTTCACGACGGTGTCCTGCACCATATCGTCCGCTGTCGCACTGTTTCGGGTCAGACTGAGGGCGAAGGCACGCATCGCAGGCAGATGCGTGACAAGCTCGTCTCGAGGATCAGGAGACTTCATTTTTTACAACTCTTCTCGTCGTCTTGCTCTTTCAACTTGGAGAGCAAGTCCTTGAAGCGATCCGGCAGCTCTTCTTGCACAAGATCCGAATATACGCGCTTGAGATTGTCGTCGATCAGCGCTTCTATCCGGCGGCTTGCCTCGTCATCCTCTGGTTTCATAAGTGTACCTGCATACCTATAGTATTATTCACATCGTCCTCGGAACCTAACCATACTGGCACGCGTTAGGTTCCGAAAAAACGTAAAAAGAGGCACTTTGAATGTCGATAGGGAATGAAGACATGAATTTTTCAGAACAAGTTGGCGCCGCTCTACCGTATTTGCGTCGCTATGCACGTGCGCTGACCGGGAATCAAACCGCCGGTGACAACTATGCGGCCGCAACGCTCGAAGCGATCCTTGAGGACCGCACAGTTCTTGAAGAGGCGAATTCGGTCAAGAGCGGATTGTTCAAGTGTTTTCATAGCATCTGGGGCAGCTCCGGTGCCGCGCTGGACGAAGACGTGTCGCCCAGCCGCGCTCGTGCACATGATCTGCTGAGCCGCCTGACCCCCAACTCGCGCGAAGTCCTGTTGCTGCGCACAATCGAAGACTTCTCGCTGTCCGATATCGCGGAGATCATGAGCACGGATGTCGGTGAAGTGAGATCCTTGTTGGAGATTGCTCAACGGGAGATGGCTGACAAGGTGACCGGAAACATACTGATCATCGAAGACGAAGCGATCATATCTGCTGACCTGACCGGCATTGTCGAGTTGCAAGGTCATAGCGTCATAGACGTCGCGCGGACGCGGGATGAAGCGATGACCAAGGGCGCGAAACGCAAGCCCGACCTGATTTTGGCTGATATTCAGCTTGCCGATAACTCATCCGGAATCGACGCGGTCAACGACTTGCTGGCCGTGTTCGGCAACGTTCCTGTCATCTTCATAACCGCATTCCCAGAGCGACTCTTGACTGGAGAGCGACCGGAACCTGCATTCTTGATCTCCAAGCCTTACCGTGAGGAACAAGTGCGCTCAGCCGTGAGCCAAGCGATGTTCTTTGCGTCGACGGAGACGCTCAAGTCCTGATAACCCAGAGGCGCACCTGCCTCAGGTGCGCCTTACCGGTTTTGCCGTCATGTCTTCCGTACCAGCCGCACAATCAAAGTGGCGACGAAAAGCACAAGGAAAACGAAGAACAGTATTTGCGCGATGCCTGCCGATGCGCTGGCTATGCCAGAGAAGCCGAAGACAGCGGCTATCAACGCTACGACGAAGAATATAAGGGCCCAGTAAAGCATGGTGATATCCTTTTCAGTTATTGGTTGCATTCGGTGTCTGATTACCAACACCTCCTGACTTCCTGAGTTCCTCTGTTTATTTTTGACAGAGTCAGGAACACTTCCATCAAACTGTGCGTTTGCTTCAAAATGCACTCACTCATCGGAGACTTAACAAATGGCACAATCAAAATCCGCCGCCCGCGACGCCGAGATTTCGGCACAAGAGCTTTCAGATCAAATCGCGACACTCCGCGCTGATCTGAGCGAGTTGACCAACATCATCGGTAACCTCGGCAAAGCAAAGGGCGCGGAGATGTCCAACAAGGCCAAGGATCAACTTGAAGCCCTGCGCGAGGAAGCAGACGCCCGCGCGAAGGCTATGAAGGATCAGGCCCTGAACGTTCAAGCGCAAGCGCAAGACATGATCCAGAACCAACCCGGCGCTGCTATTGGTATCGCGGCCGGCTTGGGATTTCTCGTGGGCTTTCTGAGCGCGCGGAAATAGGCGATGGCTTTCTTGAAAGCGAAGTTAAAGGGGGCTGCCCGGTCCGCAGGTTTGTGGACGGGCGGCCTTCTTGTGTCGTGCGTGGGCGTGGCATTTCTCACCGTTGCAGCTTGGCTGTTTCTGGTGTCGGTGAGTGACGCGCTGACGGCGGCTGTAGTCCTTGGGGCGGCATATCTGGGGTTGGGGTTGGTCCTGATCGGTTTCGCCCAGAGTTCCAAGCCGCCGGTACCTGAGCCAGAAGCGGAACCGCGCAGTGGGTCGCATGTGAACCCGAAACAACCACCTCTCATGCAGGCCTTCATCTACGGGATGGAGGCTGGTTCAAGTTGGTCAAACAAGCGCTGACATAAGCTTGGGATAGGGGCGCCGTCGTGCGGCCCTTTTTCAATTCTCAGACGCGTCTGCCGCCCTCGGAAAACGCCATCATAGCGTCATCTTCCCAGTCTACCGCGACCGCGTCACCCGGTGCCGGGAGCGGCAATGCACCGTCTTGGCGTATGGTGAATGTCTCCGTGCCACCTGAAAGACGCAAATGAACCAAAGTCTCGGCACCCAGAGCTTCTGTAAAGATAACCTCCCCTGACAATCGCCCCTGCCCTGCCGGTGCGAGCGTGATGTGCTCCGGTCTGATACCGATACGCGCCGCCGACGCAGGAGCGTTCGGGATTGTAGATGCGTCCAAGAAATTCGTCGCAGGAGAGCCGATGAACCCCGCGACGAATTCCGTTTGCGGATTTGAATAAACCTCCAAAGGCGCGCCGATCTGGTCGGCCTCGCCGGCATTCATCACCACCATGCGGTCGGCGAGCGTCATCGCCTCGACCTGATCGTGGGTTACGTATAGCGCAGTGATGCCAAGGCGCGATTGCAGTTCCTTGATCTCCAGCCGCATTTGAACCCGCAGCTTGGCATCAAGGTTGGACAGCGGCTCGTCGAACAAAAACACCTTGGGCTTGCGCACAATCGCCCGCCCCATGGCAACCCGCTGACGCTGCCCGCCGGACAGCTCGCGCGGCTTGCGTTTGAGGTAGGGTTCCAGTTGCAACATCCGCGCGGCCTCGGCCACCCTCTCCGTGATCTCCGCCTTGGGTGTCTTCGCGATCTTCAGGCCGTAGGCCATGTTTTCCTCGACCGACATATGCGGGTAGAGCGCGTAATTCTGGAACACCATCGCAATGTCGCGGTCCATCGGCTCAACCCCGTTGACTTGCACCCCGTCGATCAGGATCTCTCCAGAGGTCACGGTCTCAAGCCCCGCCACCATGCGCAGAAGCGTGGACTTGCCGCAGCCAGACGGGCCGACGATGACGATGAACTCGCCGTCCTCGATGTCGATATCCACGCCGTGAATAACGTCGGTCTTGCCGAAGGATTTCTTGATATTGTCGAGCTTGATCGTTGCCATTTATTTCTCGCTATCCACAAGTCCGCGTATGAAAAGTCGCTGCATGGAGACCACGACGACCACCGGCGGCAGCATCGCCAGAATGGAGGTCGCCATGATCACCGGCCAGTCCGCAAAATCGTCGCCACTGGGAAACATCTGCTTGATGCCCATGACGATCGTGTTCATCGACGGGTCCGTGGTGATCAGCAGCGGCCACAGGTATTGGTTCCAGCCATAGATAAACAGGATCACGAACAGCGCGGCGATGTTGGTGCGGCTCATCGGCAGCAGGATGTCCCAGAAGAACCGCATCGGTCGCGCACCATCGACGCGGGCGGCCTCGGCCAACTCGTCCGGCACGGTCATGAAGAACTGGCGGAACAGGAAGGTCGCCGTGGCGGACGCGATCAGAGGGAAGATCAGCCCGCTATAGCTGTTGAGCATGCCGAAGCCCGCCACGACCTCGTAGGTCGGCACGATCCGCACCTCTACGGGCAGCATCAGGGTCAGGAAGATCAGCCAGAAGAACAGCCGCCGGCCGGGGAATTTGAAATAGACGATGGCGAAAGCCGACAGCAGCGAGATCAGGATTTTTCCAAGCGCGATGCCCATCGCCATGATGAGCGAGTTCATCAGCATCAACGCCACCGGCGCATTGATGCCGGAGGTCAGCGCCTTGGAATAGTTGGTCAGGAATTGATCCCCGGGCCAAAGTGGCATGGGCGGCCGGATGATATCGGACTGGGTCACAGTAGAGGCAACAAAGGCCAGCCAGATCGGGAAGAAGATGATCAGCACGCCGAAAATCAGCCCCACATGGGTGAAGTAGTGGCCGATGCCACGTTTCTCGACCATGCCCTCGTCCGGAATACGCGCCATCAGTAGTGCACCCTGCGTTCGATAAACTTGAACTGCACGATGGTCAGCGCCCCCACGATCACCAGCAAGATCACCGATTGCGCGGCGGAGGAGCCAAGGTCCTGGCTCACGAACCCGTCCGAGAAGACCTTATAGACCAGAATGGTTGTCGCCTGTTGCGGCCCGCCGGAGGTGATGGTGTGGATCACCCCGAAGGTCTCGAAGAAGGCGTAGACGATGTTGACCACCAGCAGGAAAAACGTGGTCGGGCTGAGCAGCGGGAACACGATGGTGCGGAACCGCGTCCAGAACCGCGCACCGTCGATGGCGGCGGCCTCGATCACCGATTTGGGGATTGCTTGCAGCCCAGCAAGGAAGAACAGGAAGTTATAGCTTACCCGACCCCAACTGGAGGCGACCACGACAAGGCCCATGGCCTCAGCCTCGTTCAGCACGTGGTTCCAATCATAGCCCAAGAGGCCCAGATACCACGACACCACGCCCACGCGGGTGTTGAACATGAAAAGCCACAACACACCGGCAACAGCCGGGGCCACGGCGTAGGGCCAGATTAGCAAGGTGCGGTAGATGCCGGAGCCCTTGATGAGCCGATCCGCCAGCACCGCCAGATACAGCGCAAAGCCCATGGAGGTTACCGTCACCAGAATAGAGAATACCGCGGTAGTCACAAAGGATGCGCGGTAGTAGGAATCGCCCAAGAGATATTCGAAATTCCCTAGGCCCACCCACTGCATGGACAGGCCGAACGGGTCGGGGATGAACAGCGACTGATAGATCGCTTGCCCCGCCGGATAGAAGAAAAACACCGCCGTGATGATGATCTGCGGCATAAGCAGACACATCGGCAGGAGCCAGCCCTTAAAGGTGACGCGCTTTTCCATTCAGATTTCTCGCCCCCTTTGGCCCGTCGTGTGGACGAGGCGTCGAACCGACGCCTCGTCCGTTGGTGGCTTAGCGGTTGGCTTGCTCGAAGCGGCGCAGCAACGCGTCACCGCGTTCCTTGGCGCTATCGAGGGCGGTTTGCGCGTCCTTGTCGCCAGCCCAGACCGCTTCCAGTTCCTCGTCGATAATCCCGCGGATCTGGTCGAAGGAGCCGAGGCGGATGCCCTTGGAATTGGCTGTCGGCTCTTTGCCGGTCATCTGCTGACCCGCGATCTCAGTGCCGGGGTTTTCTTCGTAGAAGCCTTCCGCCTTGGTCTGCTCTGCGGCGGCGTTGGTGATTGGCAGATAGCCCGTGTTCTGGTGCCATTTCGCCTGCACGTCAGCGCTGGACAGGAACGCGAGGAACTCTGCCACGCCTGCGTAGTCTTCGGGCTCATGACCCGCCATCACCCAAAGGGAGGACCCGCCGATGATGGTGTTTTGCGGAGCGCCTTCCACGCCTTCCCAGTAGGGCAGCGTGCGGATATCGAATTCGAACTCCGCTTCCGCTTTCACGCCCGCATAACCGGCTGAGCTTTCAGTAAACAGCGCGCATTCGCCACCACGGAAGTTGGCGCCACCTTCGTTGCGGCGGCCTGTGTAGATGAACTTGCCATCCTTGGCCCATTGGCCCATCGCTTCGATATGCGCGACTTGCACGGGGCCGTTCATCATCAGCTCTGTATCAACGCCCGCAAAGCCGTTTTCCTTGGAGGCGAACGGCACGTTATGCCATGCCGACAGGTTCTCCAGATGCACCCAGCTTTGCCATGCGGTGACCAGCGGGCAATCCTCGCCCCCTTCTTTCAGCGCGTCCAGCGCGTCGCCGACTTTCTGCCATGTGGACAGGTCCATGTCCGGGTCCAGCCCGGCTGCCGTGAAAGCGTCGCGGTTCACATAGAGAACCGGCGTGGAGGAGTTGTAGGGCAAGGACAGCATGTCCCCTTCGGTCGTGGTGTAGTAGCCTTTGACCGCGCCCATATAGGCGTCGGCATCGAACGGTGCCCCGCCTTCGGCCATCACCTCGTAGACTGGCTTGATCGCACCTTTCGCGGACATCATCGTAGCGGTGCCGACCTCGAACACCATCAAGATGTGCGGCTGCTCACCCGCGCGAAATGCGGCGATACCTGCGTTCAGCGTTTCCGAGTAGTTGCCTTTGTGGCTGCCCACGACAACGTAGTCGGACTGGCTGGCGTTGAACTCTTCGATCTGTTCGGCAAGCAACTCGCCCAACCGGCCAGTGAACGCATGCCACCACTGAATTTCCGTTGCAGCATAGGCGTTTGACGACAGCGCAATGGTTGACGCGAACGCGCCAAGAAGTGTTCTGATCTTCATGATGTCCTCCCAGACAAGAAGTGAGCTATATTCGATGACGCCAGCTTAGCGACAGGCGCGCTCCACTTGCAAGGGCGCAACCGTGAATGTTTTGCGACGCTTAGGCTCCCTGCCCGATCAGGTCACCGTCAGCGTCCAGTCACTGATCGTGGCCGTTTTTCTTGCGTCGTCCTCAGTAGTCACGTTCGTAGAATAGTCCGACGCCGGTATTGCCATCGCTGCCCAAGCGCCCACGGACTTTCACATTCGGTGTCACCTCAAGGTTGAGGTTGATCTGGGTCTCTCCGGTGCTTTTCACCGTGACGTCCGTGTATATGTTGTCAGAGATGTATTTACCCACACTCGCCTGCGTATTGCCCTCTGCGTCAGTGCCGAAATCAAGATCGTCGACCCCCAGGTTTTCCCGAACGCGCTCGGTAAGGCCGGGGCCACCGCGTCCGGACAAGGTTTGGACGGCAAGCGCCAGTTGCACCGCTTGAAACGCCGAAATCTGCGTGACGTCGCGCCCGAACAACAGGAAGGAAAGCGCCTCCTCCTCCGGCAGCGTCGGAACGGAGGTCACGTTCAGGTCGGGTGCCGAAGCCGGCCCTTCCAGTTGCAAACCAACCGTGACGTCCTCTACCTGAGAACTTGCGGCAAAGCGGATTACCGGATCAAAGCTGCCCCGCAGCCGGACAGAGCCGTCGGTCAATTCAAGGCGCCGCCCCAGTAGGTCCAGCCGCCCGCGTATCAGATCGAACCCACCGACGGGGATGAGGTCATTGGTCGTGCCGGTCAGGCGCAAGGTGCCGCCAAGCTCCGCGTCCAGACCGCGGCCCCGCACGAACACGCGGTTCGGGCTCTGGATCGTCAGGTCAATGGGATAGCCCACGAACTGCGCACCGGCCGTTTCAGGTTCATCCAGCCCCGCAAACCGCAGCGTGCGCTGGACGTCGCGCGGCGGGTTCAGATGTCGCAAACCATCGAGCACCGAGTAGGACGGCCCGATTTGGGGAATGCGAAGCTCCGCAGTTTCGACGTTGATCACGCCTGTGATCTTCGCACCGCCCGCAAGCGGTCCGGCCACACCAAGACGCCCGCCAAGCTGCGCCTCGAACAAGGATGCCTTGCGCAGCGTCACGTTTATCAGGTCGCCGGTCAGCTGTGCGTTGAACGGGGCCGTCAAGGACACCGGGCCACTCAGAGATAACGTGCCGCCACTCGACACGTTGCTCCTGAGGGATACCTGAGCCTGCCCGCCAGACAATTGGACCGAGCCGTTTATGGCGTCGAGAGATGTCGCAAGCGCGGGCGATGACAGGCGGGCGTCCGCGACTGACATTTGACCGGAGACAGATCTCAGGGCGGGTGGGCCATTCACCACCAGGTTATACCTGACAAGACCGGTCAAATTCTGACCATCGAGCCGTGAGTTGAGCAGGCCAAGCGGCGCGGCACCGTTCAGTGACAGGTTTACCGTGGACGCATCCTCTGCCACCCGTCCGTTCGCCGCGACGGAGACGCCGCCCGGACCTTGCCCCGAGGCGTCGATGATCCAAGCGGATTGGTCCTTTACTGCGGTGCCAGATACACTGGCAGCGCCGGGGAAACCGGGCACGACAAGTTCCAGATTGCCGATAGATGCGCGATACGTCACGCTTCCATTATCGGGGCCGAAGCTGCCACTTACATCCGCGTCAAGGCCGGAGCCGCGCAAGGTCAAAGTGGAAATCTCGACCTGCCCGTCTTCCCCGCGGGACGCCGCGACATCGAAGCGTGTCGTGCCCCGAAACAACGGCTCGACGGCCGGTGCGCCGAATCCCAGAGCCGTGCCCTGCCCGTTTGCGGTCACATCGAAACTGCCTGCGTTGATGTCGACCTTGCCCTCTGCGGATACGGACGCCGCGCCCGACAACGAACGACCTGCAAGGCCCGAGAACGCCGCCAGCCGTGCGATCTCGGCTGTCAGCACGCCGTCAACGACAGGTTTGGCCTCCGCCAATCCTCGAAGCGTTCCCTTGTATTGCGCCTTCGCACCTCCGGGCAGCGCAGCATCGGCTTCGACCGACCAGACGTCGCCGTTCTGCCGGGCGTCGAGTGACAGCTCGGCTGCCTCCGCTAGATCAGGAAGCGCGCGACCGAGCTCCGGCACCTTGGCGCTGAGTTCGATTCTGCTGGCGTCGGTGCGCAGGCTGGCGGTTGCGTCGATGTTGGCGTGGTCTGTGGCAATGCGGACCGGATCAATCTCGAGCCCGCTTTCGTTGCGCGACACCCCGATTTTAACGGTACCATCCCCTGTCAGTAGCGGGTCCAGTTGCGCTATCCCCGTGGCAAGCTGTCGGGTGGCACCGTCGAAATCAAACGCCAGAACGCCTGTCAGAGGCTCTACAAAGCCTGTAATATCAAGCGTGGCTTCGCCGCCCAAATCCAACCCTGCCAAACCGGAGAACCGCGCAAGATCCTGCGCAGCCAGCGCCAGATCCGGCACTATCTTGATGTCTTCGACAGATTGGAGGTCGTTCACCGCGATCTCGCCCGTCAGGCCATAGTCGGCGCCTGCAATGTCGATCTCTTGCAACAGCAATGGCGCACCGCGCGTCCAATCGAAGTTGAGCGCGCCTGCTACCTGCCGACCGATAGCCCGCGCCAATGCGGCGTTCTGCGGTGCAATGCCTTCGGCGCTGAGGTTGATCTTGCCGGTGACCCGTTCCTCCGCCGGTTGGATCGCGCCAGAAGCGGCAAATCGCGCTAGATCGAGCTGCAAAGACTCTTGCGTCAAACCCCTTGCGAACCCTTCTATTTTCCACGCCTCACCCGCATCCGCATCGAAACTTGCGGTCAACTCGACTCGTTCGACCGAGGTAGAGGGGCCGGATAGCGGCAATACGACACTGTCACCGTCAGGCGGTATCACTTCGGCTTTCAGGTTAAGGTTTTGCGGCCAGCCTGATGCGCCGATCTCGGCGGAGCCCGTCAGGAACAACGCGGCCGTTTGCATCCTGAGTTCTTCAAGTATCAAACCGCCCGCCGCCTGTAAGCTGCCCCGCGTGCTTAGCTGGACGTCATCGCCCAGAAAATCCGCGAAGTCCGGCACAAAGACAGGCGCGACATCGCCGTCGACTTCCAAAGCAAAACTAGTCGCGCCCTCAGGCTGCGACGCAATCGTGGCCAAGCCCTTCAAACGCTCCCGTCCGTCGGTGGCGAGACTTATGCGCGCTTCGAAGTCGTCAATCGGGTCATCGCCCTGCACCGTAAGGGAAACCGACGGTCGACCCGGCAAATTCAACAGATTGGCGGCAATCCCGTCGGCGGGTTCCTCCAGACTTAAGTCCAGCAGGAGTTCTCTTGTGGTATTGTCAAACGCGGCAGACAGATTGAATTGACCGTCTTGGTCCAGCCGCTTGATTTCCAGGACGGCATCGCCTGCCCCGCCCGCCAGATTTGCGTTGCCAGACAAAGATATAGTCGCGGCCTCGCCGAACAGCGGCGCGCCGATCTGGATTTCTCCCACGCTCATGCTTTCGACCTTCACGGCAACCGGGAGGTCGGGCAAAGTGAAGGCGCCACGGGCTTCAGGGCTTGGCATGGCCGGTTCTTCGACCACCGGCGGACGGGGCAAGTCGATGCTGCCGATGGAGATTTCGTCAATCTCTATCCGTCCCCGCAACAGGGCAGAGCGATTCCAGACCAGCGATATATCGGTGGCACTGAACCAGACCCCCTCCGGATCGGTGACGGTCACCCTGTCAGCGGTCGCTTTGGAACTTAGCGCCCCCTCGAAGCCCTCCAGCCGCACGGTGCTGCCTGGCGTCGAGAGCGCATCTTCCAGAAGTCCCTGAATGAACCCTCGGTCGCTTTCCTCGCCCTGCGCAAGCGCCGCGAGCGGGGAAATCATCATTAGCAGACAGATCAATACTATACGCATCAGAAAGCCTGCCCGATCCCGACATAGAGCTGCACACCGCTCCCCGTGTCGCCTGCCACCGGTGCGGCCACATCCAGACGGATCGGGCCAACCGGTGTTTTGTAACGCAGCCCGACGCCGGCGCCTGCATGCCAGTCGCCATCGCCGAAGCCTGACGCGCCGATGTAGCCTGCATCGACAAACGCAACGAGGCCAAACGTGTCATTTAGCGAATGGCGCACCTCACCGGACAGCGCCGCAAAAGCACCCCCGCCAAAGCTGCCCCCGACCACCGGCACACCAAGCGACTGATATGGCTGCCCGCGCACGGTGCCCCCCCCGCCGGAGTAGAACAGAAACGCCGGAGGTGCGTCCTGAACATCAAGTCCAAGCAGCGAGCCCAACTGGAGCCTTCCGGCCAACACTGTGCGATCTTCACCCCCGAGCGCACGGTATGCGCGGGCGTCGAAGGAAAGGTGCGCACCGGTTTGGCTGCGGATGGTCTCGTAGAAGGGGGTGACTTCGCCCTTCAGATAAACGCCGTCTTTGGCGTCAAGGCGATCATCGCGGGTGTCGTAGGTCAACGCAAACGGGACGCTGACCAACTGCACCTCCCGCTTTGTAGGAGTGCCGGTATACAGGTCGGTGATGCGTGAATATCCGTATCCCAAGCCCAGTTCCGCGGTCAGATTGTCGCCGATCTCCCGCGACAGGCCGACGACGAATTCCAGTTTCTTCTCTTCGAAGTCGGGCTCATCCAGGTAGAAGAGACCCCCCTTCGCGAAAAGCAATGTGTCAGGCCCGTAGGCTGCGGGTTTTTCGAAGCGGAACGACAATGAGTAGTCAACGCCGCTGGCGTCTCCGGCAATCTGCGCGACCTCACCGTCGACACGAAACTCTTCGGCGCCGCCCAGCAGGTTGCGATGCAGCCAGTAGCCGGACAGTGTCAGGCCATCGAGGCTGGAGAATTCGACGCCACCACCAATTCGCCGGGGTTTTCTGTCGACAACGCTTATCTGCATATCCATGGAGCCGTCGGGTGCCACCTCCTCAGCCTCGGTCACCTGCACCGATTTGAAAGTCCCGGTCTTTCGCAGTCGGCTGGCAGCATCGGCAACAGCCTTCGGGTCATAGACTTGCCCGGTCGGCAGTCCCGCAATCTTGCGTATCCGCTTTTCGCGCACCGTCGTTTCACCGGTCACACGCGTGTTCCCGAATTTGACGCGTGGCCCGGTCGAGATGTCAACGTCCACGTCAAGCTGCGCCGCCGCGTGACGCGCCAACACCGACTGGTTTGCGACTTTCGCCTTCGCGAACCCAACGCCCCGCCAGTCATCGACCGCATCTTTGGTTGCGTCGCGAACGACATCGGCCAAGGCTGGCGCTCCGGTCTGAAATCCGTTGTCCAGCGGTGTGCGATCAACCAACGGCCCGATACGGGTGCCGCCGAACCGAAATGCCTTCCCCGGTTGCACGATAATTTGCACAGAGCTTATGTTCGCAGGCTCTCTGAACGGGTCGATCAATGCGGCTTCCCGCCCGTCGATCAAAATGCTGACGACCGAACTATAGTAGGCGTTGGCATACATTACCTCGACGATATTCGCGTAATCGGATCGTGCTGCCGCGACAACGTCGCCGCCGGTGGTATCTGCATTGCCTACCAAAGTTTTCAGTGTCGACGCCGCGTTGATGCTGCGGAGCAACTCGGCGTCACCATACCCTTTGAAGCGCACCTGCACCGAGTCCAAGGCCAATGCTGCTCCGCCCCATAGCACTAACCCGACAAATGAAAGTGCAAATCCGACTGGCTTCATCTTCCACATCCTATCCATTCACCGAGCCTATCGAAGCGATCCTAGCTCGACCATCGCATAAGCGATTTACTGCCTTAAATATAAGGTGAACGAAAGCGGAAGTCTGTGTCGCAACATGCATCCGCACCCAACGCATTGACGTGGACTTGGTTCCATACGCGACCCGGTATCGGTGACGCCGTGATGGTGTTTGCGCTACTGCTTGGCGACCTGCAAATCCTGCCAATAGGAATTGGCAGCCGCGACCGTTTGAAAATGCGTGGCGACAACGGATGACACCGCGATCAACGCATCGGCATCTTTTGCATAAACCGCCCGCAGGTCATCGCGGATCGCCGGGTCGGCCTGAGTCATCTTGACCGCGACCCGGGCCAGTTTCACTGCAAGCTCGTAGCCCTCCTGCGGGGTGTCCGTGATTAGTGTTGGCAACCATGTGTCCGACATCCTGGCCTCCTGTTTTAGATTGGATCGCGCCTGAATTGGCACGATCCAATATGGTCAATTCAATGCGCCAGGCAAGCTGAGATCGCCGGAGGCGATATCGAAGATATCCGTCACACAAAGAAGCGGCGCGTGAATGTTCGCATTCACACGCAGAGCAGAGGTGACACCGTCGTAACTTGCACCTTCGACGGCACTTGGGTCGTCGAAAGGAACGGTGACAGAGATTTCCGGTCCGTCGAATGTTGGCGCATAGCCCGGGCTGTCGATGAAGATCGGCAGGCCCGGCCAAGTCAATGGCATGGCGGGCGTCGTCCCTTCGGGAATATCGCGCACCCCAAGCGCGCCCTCGCCACAATCTTCCGTCGGCGTCAGGACGACCCAGTGGCTGTGCCACAACAAACCGTCATTGGCCGGATCACCGTCGTTATTTTCATCGAACAATGGCGTATCATCGAAATCCGGATGGCTGGTGGCCGCAAGCGCAAGGATGCCCGTGTCGCCCTCGAACCCCACCGTGGCCGGGTTCAGTGAAGTTGGCCAGACGTAGGAAAACACAGACGCACCGCCGAGCGCACCCGTCGGACTAGGTTGGTCTGCGCCCGCTTCCCCGTTTGTTGTCATGTGAAAGGTCACAAGGCGGCCGTCCCGGTGGGCGTGGGCCGCAAGTATGTCGAAGGCGGCCGCCTTTGAAGGGTCCGCGTCCGATGTGATCGCGCCCTGTTGATGAATGGCATGATTTTCATTTGCGAAGGCGGTGCCGGCAAGCAGTAGCGCGCAGGCAGAGGTGAGAAGGGATCGGGTCATATCAGGCTCCATTTTGATGTTTAATAGCGACTCGATATCAAATTTCCAAACCCATTGCAATAATGATATTGAGTCGCTATCAGTTGGGCATGACGAAACCTGATCATATCCGCGCGCTTATCAATCGCCTTGCACGTCTCGATGCTGCTGAAACCCGGGATGGAACTCTCAACCCCGCACAAATTGGTGCGCTCGAATATTTGGGGCGGGCGAACCGCTTTTCGCGCGCACCATCCCATGTGGCTGAGTATCTGGGCACAACGCGCGGAACTATGTCGCAAACGCTGAAAGCGCTTATGCGCAAAGGCTATGTCAGCGAGCGCAGATCCGAGCTCGACAAGCGCTCGATCTCTTACGATCTGACCAGTACCGGCCGCGCTTTGGCTGCGCGTCAGGGTGATCTGGTCAATGCAATTGATGCTCTGACGGATGCGGAGCAGTCATATCTCGACGAAAGCCTGTCCAGCGTACTTGAACACCAGATCGTCAAAAACGGTAGCCGTGCGTTTGGCGTGTGCCGGGCTTGCACATATCACCGCGTCACGGAAGATGGCCCGTATTGCGCCCTTCTCTCGCTGCCACTTTTGCCAGACGAACCCGAACAAATTTGCCATGAACAGGTGGCCGCATGACAGTCTCAGTCGCAATCGAGAGTGTTTTCGCCGGCGCGGTCGAGGAGCGTTGGCCCGGAAAACCGCCATCGGCCATCGCGAAGCACCCTGTTTCAGGGCGCATCAAGGTCGCCGAACTTGGTATCACGGTGGATGCCCAAGCTGATTTGAACGTACACGGTGGACCGGACAAGGCGCTGCATCACTACCCGGGAGAACACTATGCGATCTGGCGGAAGGAACTCAGCCGAGACGATCTCGGTCCGGGGTCCTTCGGGGAAAATCTCTCAACAACCGGCCTGACCGAGAAAACCGTCTGTATCGGCGACATCTTCAGCCTTGGCTCGGTCAGATTACAAGTCAGTCAGGGCCGACAGCCTTGCTGGAAGCTCAATGCCCATACCGGCGAAGAGCAGATGGCCTATCTGTTCCAGAAAACCGGTAGGACAGGGTGGTATTACAGGGTGCTCTCGACGGGAACGATTGGGCCGGATGACGTTATGACATTGACTGATCGGCCCCACCCCGACTGGAGCGTGGCACGGGTCACCGCCGCGCGTCTGACCGGCAAAGTGAGCCCCGCCGATGCAGCGACCCTGGCCAACTTGCCTGAACTGCCCCGACGCTGGCGAAACGCGTTTGAAAAGATGGCAAACGAGGTGCTGAACGAAGACACGCGCTCAAGATTGCAAACGCCCTAGCGATTGAAGACTTGTAGCAGCCACATCAATTAACCGACTCTCGCGATTCCGATCATTGAATGGGTAGCGGAAAGTATGCGAGCGTACCGCTCATAAATGCTGGGCCAAAAAGGAGATGGGAGAGCAAATTATCTTCCCAATTCGTTTATACTGCAACATTCGATGAATTTTGTAACCTGGGCGGACCTGCGGGACACTTGCGTTGCTACT
>NZ_KE557307.1 GCF_000442275.2 Litoreibacter arenae DSM 19593
CCCAAGTGATACTTGCGACGCAGATACAGCACTTTCTCGACGATCTCGGCAGGCGTTTGATTGGCGGGGTTCTTCGGAATTGATTTGGCGTTCTTCAAGCCAGCCTCGCCATGCTTTTGGTATGCATCGCGCCATCTATAAAAACTGGACCTGCCGACCCCAAAATACCGGCAGGCCTTGCGAGCATTGCCGATCTTCTCGGCGTGCTGGAGCACTCTAAGTTTGCGTTGAATGTCGCGTCCTTCGTTCGTCATGAATACTTCCTCCATCCCAAATCAGGGAATTTACAGGAAGTGTCCCGAGAGTCCGTACATATCTACAGTCGGCTTCGTCGGGCGAGTCTTCTGCCACGTTTGGCTCGACATGCTCAGAACCAGTCGTTTGCATCATCGGCGGACACCAGGTGGCGACCGCCTCGCGTTGCGCATCCGTGAGCGTGGCAAAAGGTTCGGCAAAGAGCTTGTCGCAGAAGGCGACGATCTCCTTCTTGGTCGACGAGGCCAGCGTGATGGCTTCCTGCGCGAGCCCCAGCTCCTCGCCGAGGATCTTGAGGAGCCAGGCCTTCTTGAAGCGGTTGAAGAGCGCGGCATTGGGTGTCCAATGCGCCCGAACATCCGGCATCACCTCGATCTCGAAATGGACCTGTCGCGGTTTGGTGCCGCTCCTTTGGTAGCATAATGTGCAGCAAAGGAGACGAACTATGGGCACAGGAAGAACGGATGAATTCCGCAAGGATGCAGTGCGAATTGCGCTGACCAGCGGGCTAACACGGCGGCAAGTTGCGGATGATTTAGGCGTTGGGCTTTCGACGCTGAACAAGTGGGTGACAGCGCACCGCGCTACGGATGTGGTATCGCCCGAGGATCGCGAGCTTGCGCGGGAGAACGAACGACTTCGGCGCGAGAACCGTACCCTCAAGGAGGAGAGGGACATCCTAAAAAAAGCCACCCAGTTCTTCGCGAGCCAAAAGCCATGAGGTTCAGGTTCGTTGAAGAACAGTGCGGGGCCTTTCCGATCGACCGGCTGTGTCAGGTCATGAACGTCAGCCCGCGCGGGTTGCGGGCGTTCCGCAGCCGTCCGGCCAGCCACAGGCAGCGCATGGATATGATCGTTCTGGCGCACATCAAGGAACAGTCGCGTCTCAGCCTGGGTAGCTACGGCAGGCCCCGAATGACCGAAGAACTGAAGGAGGTCGGCATTGATGTGGGGCACCGCCGGGTTGGTCGCCTGATGCGCGAAAACGGGATTACCGTTGAGAGAACACGCAAGTTCAAGGCAACCACTGACAGCGATCACACGTTCAATATTGCGCCGAACCTGCTGGATCGCGACTTCCGTGCGACTGAGCCGAACCAGAAATGGGCAGGCGACATCAGCTACATCTGGACTCGCGAGGGGTGGCTATATCTGGCGGTCATCCTCGACCTGCATTCCCGGCGTGTCATTGGGTGGGCCGTCAGCAACCGGATGAAGCGCGACCTGGCGATCCGGGCGCTGAAAATGGCCATCGCCTTCCGGGCACCACCCAAGGGCTGCATCCATCACACCGACAGAGGTAGCCAATATTGTTCGCATGACTATCAGAAGATCCTGCGCGAACACGGCTTCCAGGTCTCGATGAGCGGGAAAGGCAATTGTTATGACAATGCGGCAGTCGAGACGTTCTTCAAAACCATCAAGGCTGAGCTGATCTGGCGCAGACCTTGGGTAACCCGGCGCCAGGCCGAGATGGCAATCTTCGAATACATCAACGGCTTCTATAATCCGCGACGACGCCACTCAGCACTGGGCTGGAAAAGCCCGGTCGCTTTTGAACGGAAGGTGGCTTAAACGAGCACTCGGAGCGGCACAAATACGCGACAGGTCCATCCACCAGTAAGCGCCTTGCCGATACGCAATGATCCATCGGCTACCATCGGACCAAAACGCGACTCGCAGCGTCTTCGGTTCTTTCCTGCTCATGGGTCACACCTCCACTCGCGAATCACGCAGCCTCATCGGCCGAAGCGGCGATGAGCCAGTCACAGGCCCGCTGCGCATCCGCGGCGTGTTTGAAGATTGCGGTTTTGTCCGAGCGCAGGACGCGGAGCCAGTTGTCGAGATAAGCGGCACTCATTTCGAGTGTGTGAGCCGAAAACCCAAGCGCCTGCCCCAGAAAACACGAGGTGAGTTCGGCCACTTATCCTGACAGTCAAGCTCGAAATATGCCTTGTCAGTGACCGCAGACATTCGTGCGAGCTGCGGCTAATGCCCGGAAAGAGCCCAGAGCCGACATGTCGATTTCACGCTGTAAACGCAAAATGAGAGAATCTTTCTGCGCAGGCATCAAGATCTGATCTGCGGTCCGGCAGAAGTTGCAGCCATTCATGTAGCGTGCAGCAAACCCCAACGAAGAATTTTCACAGCGCGGGACAAAGCGGCCGTAGGACGATTGTCCGGCTTTGGCGCACTAGCGAGCTACTCTTCAATCAAGCCGGTTGTTTGGGCGGCTGCTCGACGGAGACCTTGCGCAAATGGGTGCGCCGCGAGGAGCGTGACACCGGCCAGCGAGCGGGGCCGACCAGCGATCAGCTTGCGCGTCTCAAGGAGCTGGAGCGGGAGAACCGTGAGCTGCGGCAGGCCAATGAGATCCTGCGCAAAGCGAGCGCTTTTTTGCCCAGGCGGAGATCGACCGCCCTCTGAGGAAATGAAGATGTTCATCGATGACTATCGCGAGAGCTACGGGGTCGAGCCGATCTGCGACGTTCTGCCGATCGCCCCGTCGACCTACTATGCTCATGCCGGGCGGGCGGCCGATCCCTCGAAGCGGCCCGAGCGGGCCAGGCGGGATACTGAGGTGCGACGCGAGATCCGGCGGGTCTGGGACGACAACTTCCAGATCTACGGCGTGCGAAAGGTGTGGCGGCAGCTGAACCGGGAAGGGATCGCAGTGGCAAGATGCAGCGTCGCGCGTCTGATGTCCGACATGGGCCTGGCTGGCGCGGTCAGGCGAAAACCCGTGAAAACAACGCGGCCCGACCCGGCGACGCCCTGCCCCGAGGACCGGGTGAACCGCCAGTTCAACGCAAGGGCGCCAAACCGGCTCTGGCTCTCGGACTTCACCTATGTCGCGACATGGACCGGCTTCGTTTACGTGGCCTTCGTCATCGACGCCTTCCCAACACCCAACCGATCACTGAGATGCTGGTGAGAGAGCCTGCCATTTCTTTCGGTAGGCCGAGGCGGAGGCACCGACGCGTTTTCGGAATGCCGAGCGGAAGCTTGACGGCTCGGAGTATCCGACCTCGGCGGCGATCTCGTCGATCGGCGCGGCGGTGGTTTCGAGAAGCTGCTTCGCTTCTTCGACCCGCAGGGTCTGGATGTACTCGACCGGCGCCTGACCTGTCGCCTTCCTGAACCGACGATGGAACCCGCGTTCGGTCATGCCGCTCAGCTCTGCCATGGCTGCGACGGGGCTTGGCGTGTCGTAATGCTGCGCCGCCCAGACTTGTGCCTCGGCGATCAACTGGTCCTCGTGCTGTCGCGCCGAGGTTAGCGATGCGTATATCAACTGCCCGTCGAGATGCGGATCGATGAGGTATATTTTCGCAATCCTACGCGCTTCTTCGGTGCCCGCGAAACGCCCGATCAGATAGAGCATGAGGTCTTCCCAGGCCGACATGCCGCCGGCGGTGATGACGCGGTGGCCCTCGCCTGTGGGCACGAGGATCCTTTCGCGGCAGACGTTCACCTTGGGGAAATTCCGGCCCAGCATGTCGGCATAGCCCCAATGGGTCGTCGCCTCCTTCCCGTCAAGCAGGCCGGCCATCCCCAGAAGCACCGCACCTGAGCAGACCGAGGCGACGATGGCGCCACGCGCATGGGCGTCACTGATCCACTCGGCGATCGAGGCGAAATCATCGGGTAGCCCGCTCTCGGGGGCGAACATCAGATCGGGCACAACGATCAGGTTGGGGACGGGCAGTTCGTCCAGCATGGCGTCCGGTGTGATCTTGCGCCCGTTGATGTCCCAGTAGGGTGCACCGTCCAGGGTTCTCAGACTGACTTGGAAAACCGGTTCCGATGCGGGGATGCCATGCAGCATGGCCCAGTCACGCCCGACCGACGCCAGCACGTCGAGGATCGAGAACAGCACCGAGGATCCGGCAAGGCGCGATCCGATAACAGCCGTATGGATGCTCATTTGGGCCTCCTGACTACTGGATTGGTCCGATAAGAACCGTTTTGGTCTTTTTCGCTTCTATCTCGACTCGCCTGTTAAGTCCATCTCCTTGCACATGACTACGGCCGTTCAGGCCAAGCAAGCACCAGAAAGGACAGAAGGTGACAGTTCAAGAACAGATCCCTGCGTTCGACGATGCGAAAGCGGAAACCTTCGCAGAGCGTTTCGTCGGCACGTTAAACGAGGCGGCTTTGGCCGTTATGACTTCGCTCGGCCATCGCGCCGGCCTGCTCGACGAGCTGGCAGCCAATCCTGACCTCACCTCGGAGGCACTTGCCGAACGGATCGGCGTCAACGAACGCTACCTGCGTGAGTGGCTTGGCGTGATGGTGACGTCCGGTGTCGTTGACTACGATGCGCAGGCGAGAAGCTACGCGCTGCCGCCCGAACACGCTGCCTTCCTGACGCGTGCGGCCAGCCCGGACAACATGGCGGTGACGACCCAGTTCATCGGTCTCGCGGCGTCTGTCGAGGACAAGCTGCTTGAGCGATTCCGCACTGGCGAGGGCCTGTGCTATCACCATTTCGACCGTTTCCACGAGGTTATGGCGGAAGACAGCGCCCAGCTTGTCGTCGCCAACCTGACGGAAGCGATTCTGCCGCTTGCTCCTGGCCTCGTGGAACGCTTGGAGAGCGGCATCGACGTGGCCGATTTCGGCTGTGGCGGAGGCTGGGCGATGCTGCGTCTCGCGCGGGAATTTCCAAACAGCCGCTTCCACGGGTTCGACCTCTGCGAGGACGCTTTTGCCGACACGCAAGCCGAGGCGCACTCCGAAGGACTGAAGAACCTGAAATTCGAGGCCCGCGATCTATCGTCGGCAGAGACCGTCGGACAATTTGATCTCGTGACTGCGTTCGATGCCGTCCACGATCAAGCGGATCCCAAAAGGTTTCTCCGGCTCATCCAGCGGTCGCTTCGACCTGACGGCGTCTTCCTGATGCAGGATATCGGCGGTTCGCGCGATCTGGAAAAGAACATCGCCAACCCCTTCGCGCCGTTGCTTTTCATGATTTCCAGCATGCACTGCACGCCGATCTCGATCGGTCAGGGCGGACCGGGGCTGGGCGCGATGTGGGGTGTCGAGACGGCCGAGGAATACCTCGCGGAAACCGGCTTTGCCTCGGTCGAGACGCATCGGCTGCCGCACGATCCCCTGAACGCATACTTCATCGGTCGCCCTTGAGAGCGGCCAGAAAGGACCAAGCACATGAGCATGATTTCACCCCACGTAGGTGCACGGCGCCGGAACTTCGTCGGCTTCGCGCACCGACTTCATCAATGGCTCGGGGCGGCCCGAGAAAGACGACGCGTGCGCCGCGAGATGGCGGCGCTCTCTCACCTTTCCCGGCATCTGCTGCGCGACATGGGCCTCGAGGAATACGCGGCGCCGCGTGAGCCAGTGCAATGGCGCCAGTTGCCATGAGACGGCGAACTCAAACAACGAAGGGAAAGAGAATGAAACCGATCGATATCGCCGACACGCTGGTGATCGGCGCGGGGCTTTCGGGCCTTGCGACCGCCCGCGCCCTCGCCGACCGTGGTTTTCCCGTCACCGTGCTGGAGGCGCGGGAGCGGGTCGCCGACCCCTGGCGCGGCCGTCACCCGGCGCTCAGGCTTAACATCCATCGCCGCTTCGCCGGACTGCCGGGACAGACGGCGCCGAAGACCGACGGCACCTACCTCAAGCGCGACACCGTTGTGGCGCATCTGGAACGCTACGCCTCCAGGCTCGATGCACCGATCCACTACGGTGCTGTCGTGACCGAGGTCGCCCCGTTCGCGGGCGGATGGGAGGTCAGCACGACGACCGGCGGTTATCATGCCGGGAATGTGGTCATCGCGACCGGCCGCGAGAGCATCCCCCATATCCCGGAGTGGCCGGGGCGGGAGAGCTTTGCGGGCGAAATGCTGCATGTTGCCGACCTGGGCGACGTATCCCGTTTCGACGGCAAGCGCGTGCTTGTCGTCGGCGCCGGAAACTCCGGCACGGACGCGCTGAACCACCTTGCCTTGCACCGACCCGCGGAGGTCATGGTTTCCATCCGGTATGGTCCGGCGGTCGTACCGAAGCGGATATTCGGCTATCCGATCCATGGGCTGGCGCGCGTCTTCGCCACCCTGCCGAACAGCGTCCTCGACCCGGCTTTCAGGCTGACGGAGCGGCTGTTTCTCGGCGATCTCCGGCGCTACGGGCTGACCAGCCACCCGGACGGCGGCAGCACGCGGCTCTTGCGGGACGGCGTGACCTTCGCGATCGATGATGGGTTTGTCGCGGCGCTGAAGGCCGGACGTTTCCGGATCGTCCCGCGCGTGGAACGCTTCGAACGCGACCGCGTTCTACTTGCCGACGGCTCGTCCTGCGCGCCCGACATCGTCATTGCGGCGACGGGGTATGGGACGGGGCTCGAACCGCTACTGGGTCATCTCAGCGTGCTCGACGAAAACGGAAGGCCTCGCCATCCGATGGGCGAGCACGACCCGGACAATCCGGGGCTCTGGTTCACGGGCTACAAGCCAATCTACACCGGCTTCTTCGACGCCGCCGGGATCGCGGCCCAAAGGATCGCTACCGGCATTGCCGCTGATCCGCGCCGCGTTTCGGCTCCCGAAACGCCCGGCGCATCTGTCAGTTGCGCCACCCCGAAGCCCACCGCAACAGCGGATGCAACACTCTCCTGAAACCTGATGAAAGGACCTATCCAATGAAACCGATTTGCACGCTTCTCGCCACCACCGCGCTCGCCGCCATTGCAGGCTCGGCCACGGCCGAGCAGACCGCGGTGGTGCTTTACGAGACCAAGGGCACCGCCACCCCTCGCCATGAGGCGCTCGCCTTTGTCGAGGTCGATCCCGAGGCACCCGACTTCGGCGAGATCCTCGCCGAGATCCCGTTGCCTTCGGACATGATCGCGCACCACATCTTCTACAACCCGGCGCGCGACAGGGCGTATGTCACCTCGCTCGGACGCAGCGAACTGACCGTCTTCGACGTGACCGCCTTTCCGTGGCGCAAGACAGTGGTTGACGTGCCCGACTGCGTTGTCGGTGAGGACGTGGCCTTTTCGGCGAAACTCGACCGCTGGTATCTGACCTGCATGGGCAGCTCGGTGATCGTGGTCGGTGACGGCAAGACCGACAAGGTGATCGAGACGGTCCCGACGCCCGAGCCCTGGCCGCACGGCATCACCGTGCGCGACGACCTTGGGCGTGTGCTGGCCACCAGCACCGAAGACCCGGTCGATCCGACCGTGATCGGCGACAGCATCGTGGAATTCGACCTGGAGACCATGGAGCATCTCGCCACCTATGCCACGACGGATCCCGACGGCGCGCCGTCCTCGCCGGTCGAGATCTTCTTCGTTCCCGGCGCCGAGCCGCCCGTGGCCTATGTCACAAACGCGGCCTCGGCCGATCTTTGGATCGCCGAATGGCGACCGGAGGAGGAGCGCTTCGATTTGCGTCAGGCCTTCGACTTCGCGCCGCTCGGCCAGAAGGTTCCTCTCGAAGTCTATTTCGACGCAGACGCCAAGCGCGCCTATGTCACGACCACGGCTCCGGGCCATCTCAACGCCTTTGACATCACCGACCCGCTCTATCCCAGACACCTCGGGGCGGCGGAGACGGCGCCTGGGGCGCACCATCTCGCCTTCTCCGAGGACGGGCGGCTGGCTCTGGTGCAGAACGGGCTTGCCAACATCGAGGGGATTAACGACGGCTCGATCTCGGTGGTCGACCTTGAGGTCATGGAGATGATCGACAGCATCGATACGTTCAAGAACGCCGGATTCACGGTGAACATGATCGAACTTTTGCCCGATTCGCCACACGTCCATACCCACTGATCGAACGGGGCCGGCCTGCACAGGCCGGTTCTGCCCCCGCCGGAGTTGCTGCCCGGCGGACCCATTGGACATCTTCAAGGGAAGAAAAGCGATGAAACATGTTCGGATTTGCGCCGACGCGAACGGCGGTTCCTACATTGCCGAGGGCTCCTGGCCCCTGAAGAAGGGCAACTTCACGCCGCCATCACCCTCCGGATACAGCGTCACCGACACCCTTTGCGCGACAGGCGTTTTGATGATGCACCACCCTGCCGGGTATCGGGACGAATGGCATTGCGCCCCTGCACCGGTTCTCGGAACCGTTCTGACCGGGGCCGTTCGCATCCAGACCAGCGACGGCGATTCCCGTGTTCTGTCACCGGGCGATCAGTTCGCCGCGGCGGACCTGACCGGAAAGGGGCACAAGATGGAGGGCGTGGATGGAACCGCCTACGACCTGATGCTGGTCGTTCTCGCCGCACGTCCCGACACACCGTTCGGCGGAGGGGTGAAATGAAGCTCTACTTCATGCCCGGCGCCTGCTCTATGGCACCCCATATCGCGCTTCGCGAAGCCGGACTGCCGTTCAGCTTGGTCGAAGTTGACTATCGGTCACGACTGACAGAGTGCGGTTGTGATTTCCTTGAAATCAATCCCAAGGGCTATGTCCCGGCGCTGGTGCTGGAGAATGGCAAGATGCTGACCGAAGTACCAGTGATCCTGCAATTCGTGGATGGCCTCGCACCCGATGCGGGCCTGTTCCCCACGTCCGGTATGCGGCGGTGGCGAGCACTGGAATGGCTGAATTTCATTGCGACCGAGATTCACAAGAGTTTCAGTCCGCTCTTCCGGCCGACGACGCCCGAAGCCTTCCTGAACCCGGGCAAAGACCATCTGACCCGACGCATGACTGTGATCGAGCATCATCTGGGCGTTCACAGATACCTGATGGGGCGCGACTTCTCGCTGGCCGATGTTTATCTGTTCGCCGTCTGCCGTTGGATGGGGGATCAGGACCTGTCCATCGCCGACTGGCCGGCGTTGCAACGGCATTTTGATGACATTCAGGCCCGGCCGGCTGTCGGGAAGGCTTTGGCCCGAGAGGGGCTGACGGGAACAGCCGTGGTGCCCGACCAGCTTGCGGATTGTGATCGGTCCGAGCAACTTTGCCATAGCCATCACATGCAACATCGGTGCAGGAGGTAGGCATGATCACCCGTTCGGCGGGCCTCCAGGCTGACCGGAGAGCCATGTATCGGGAAATGCAGCGCGCAGTTCCCGGTCTCGACGCAATGTATCGCCTGGTGCAAGCCCTGGTCACCAGCCACACCGGCGATGCGCCGCATGTCCTGGTCGTAGGGGCCGGGAGTGGCAGGGAGATCGAAGCACTTGACGGTTGCAACGTGGTCGGCCGGATTACCGCGATCGACCCCTCGGCCCGGAACCTCGATACGGCGCGGGACACTGCGGGAGCCTTGGGCGCATCGCTCGATGTCCGGTTCGTCGTCGGAACAACCAATGACATCCCCGACGGCGAAGCCTTCGATGTCGTGACATCGCTTCTGGTGATGCACCATCTGCGGGATGATGGCACCAAGTTCGCTTACCTAAAAGGCCTTCGGGACAGGCTCGCCCCCGGTGGGCGATTGATCCACGCCGACGTTTGCTTCGATGAGATCGACGACTTCGACCGGCTGGTCCCGATGTATCTGGCGCACGCAGACATCGTCGGCGTATCAGCCGACGCGGCGCGTCTGGAGCTGAACGCGATCCCCCAATTGCCGGTGATATCAGAGAGGCGCACCCGCGCGCTCTTTGCCGAAGCGGGCCTGACCGAGCCGTTCGAGATTTTCCGCAGTCTCTGGTACAGATGCTGGACCAGCAGCCGAGCCCCGCAGTGACCAAGCCCGCGCGCCGCAAATGAAAGAGACCACGCCATGCCCGAATTGCCGGTTCTGCTAACCTACATCGCCGTTCTAACGGGGTTCGTCTTCTTTCCTGGCCCGTCGATCCTGCTCACGCTCACCCGGTCATCTATCTCTGGAATGCGCATCGGCGTCGCAACAAGCCTTGGCATCGGGCTGGGCGACCTCTTCCATACGGCCATGGCGGTTGCCGGGATCTCCGCGATCCTGCTGGCCTCGGCACAGGCGTTTACGCTGATCAAGCTGCTTGGAGCAGGATACCTGATCTATATCGGCTTGCGTTCACTATTCGAGGGCCGCCTTCGCAAGGCGTCCGAAGCCGCCCCTCCGATATCGACAGGTCAGGCATTCCGACAAGCCTGCCTCGCCGAAATTCTGAACCCGAAGTCCGCAATGTTCTTTCTCGCGTTCCTGCCGCAATTCGTCGATCCGGGCCTCGGACAGATTGCGCTGCAGCTTACGATCTTTGGACTGCTCTTCGTCCTCATGGGGACATTCGCAACGCTGGTAACGGCGGTTGCGGCCGGTCATGTCGGTCGGTTTCTTCGACAGAACCCGGGTATCCAGCGCTGGCAATCGAAGGTCGTCGGTAGTATATACTGTGCCCTTGGGATCAGGCTGGCATTTCAGGAGCGCTGACCGGCTGGGATTTTCGTTAGCCAACCAACGCAACCAGAGGTCTATCAGATGCAACAGATCATTTATGATTTCGCCGTCTCGATCGACGGATATATTTCCGGGCCCGGCGGCGATATCTCGCAGTTTGCCCAGGAAGGCGCGGTGGTCGAAGAGTACTCAGCCCGCCTCCAAACCTATGCGACCGCGATCATGGGCCGGGCGACATACGAGTTCGGCTATCGTTTCGGCATGCAGCCGGGCCAGAATCCCTATGCGCACCTGGAAACCATCGTCCTTTCGAAGTCGCTCGACCTGCCGGATGGCGCCGAGGTCGCAGTGCAGAGATCCAGCGACGCCGAGGCAATCGACGCCATAAGAACCCGATCTAGCGGGCCGATATACCTTTGTGGCGGAGGTGCGCTCGCCGGATCGCTTCTTAGTACGGGACACATCGATGTCCTCCGCCTGAAACGCGCACCCATCGTTCTCGGGGAAGGCGTCCCGTTGTTCGGCGGCACCAGAGTGTCGCCTCACCTCGAACACACCGGGACACGGGACTATGGCGACGGATACCTGTTTCAGGAATTCCGGGCTCGCCACGAAGTGTGAGCTACCTGATCGGAAGATCCGGAGACCAGTTCAGGGCGGTCGTTTGCATCATTCAACCCGAAATCCGCCCGCTGCGCTACTTGTCTGTCAAAGCCGGTCGCCGCGAATGATCAGTTCCCGACCCCTGAAAACTGAAAATCGGGCGGCTCGAACAGCCGCTTCAGCGACTTGCGCTGCATTGCAGCAAATGGCACGCCGCACTTGCGAAGCCATGCTGCGCTAGCAAAAGCCTCAAACCCGAAGGTCCGCAGAGTCCCGCAGTGCGGGAGTTCGTGACCGCCCTGGCGAACGGCCGGTTAGCCAACGTACATGAAAACTCTCATTGCTCCGAAAACTCCCTGATCACATCGCGAATACGCTCCCGCTCTGCCTTTAACGCGGATCGCTGTGCGCCCGATAATCGCTTCTCTTTCAGAAGTAGTTTGGCGTCAGCCTCCGCCCTCTTCCAAGCCGGAAGATGCCGGGCCCGGATACAGGCGTTGGGACACTTTGTCGGCTGGCAGAGCGCAGTTTGCGGCTTGCTCTGGTCGGTGGCCGCCTTGAGACAAAGGGCCATCGTGGGATCGAAGAAACAATCTGCCAAAACGCCAATGTGAAACGTGCGGGCAAGATCGCCCAGCATCGTCCGCAGCCGTCCCCGATCGGCGATACGCGCGGGAAGCGAGTCAAGTTCGTTGACTGTTTCCTCGAACGAGACCGTCAGACGGGCCGCCGCCGGGCCACCGAACGTGTCACCGACCCGGTGTGCGTCGAAATATTCCAGGATGTCATCCAGTTGGCCGTACCGATGCTCTTGATCGACCTGTCGCATAAATCCGGACGGGCTCGATCCCGCATATCCTTCGAAGGCGGCGACCGAGGCGTGCTTGTACTGGATCATGCCAGCGATCGTGCCAAAGGGCCGGTTGGCGATGTGCCACGCGAGAGTGCGGCGAAACTGGCGGGTGGTGATCTTGAACGCCTTGTCCATGTGCGTCGTCGGGATCGACTCGACCGGATCGTTACTCGCCAATTCGGCATTGATATGGTCTCGGAAAGCGTTGAGGGAGCGCACGATCTCCGTCGACAGATGGGTCTTGCCCGCAGCCTTCACGTCGAGAACGGGCCAGAGCGTGTCGATGCCGTGCGCGACGCAGGCGTCCTTCGAGAGCCGTTCGAGGACACCGATCACCTCGGCGACTGGCTCTATCGTGATCCAATCTGCCGGAACCCCCGCCGCGCGCTTCCATTTGTACGCCGTCGAGCGCACCCGGTATCGCTCGATTAGCCCGTCCTCGCTGCGCTTGATGTCCAGACAGCCGGGGCGCATCGCCTGGACTTCGCAATCGCGCATGCCGGTCAGATAGGCGCAGAGGATGTATCCCGCTGCCTGCAACATACGCTCTTCGCGCTTCACCGCCAGATGATCGAAGCCCGAACGCCACGGCCGTTCGGTATCCGGGTCGCAAGAGACGGGCGTGTCGAAGCCGCCCCGTTCGACCCCGTGTTCAGCCATGTGGCGTTCGACCATCTGCCTCGCAGATTTCCGCATCCTGAGATGGCTTCCGGGGCTCATCCGCACATCAACACCCGCAACAAGATTCAGCAGATGCCAGTTAATCGGTGGGCTGTCCGCACTGTCGCGCGTCGCTCCGTTCGTCGGCTGCGCCCAGATCGGCACCCCGCGGCCTTCCCGCGCTCTTGCTGCGAGCCAGCGCTCAATCCGGGCGTAGCGCAAAGCAAGTGCATCTTTCCGGGGGCGATCCCGATCCGTCTTTACAAGACGCTCGGCACGGTCTGCTATTGCAGACAACTCGGCACGCGCAGCGAAGATGTCGCCCGCGAATACCTGCACGTATTTGAACGCCCAGTTCAATAGAGGCATCAGGATCGGCTCTGGAATGCGGGCCGTCCGGTTCTCCTGCGATTTCGAAGAATACCCCACGACGGACGCAGAACTCTGCCCTGGCCAGGGCTCGAATTGCAGACCGCCGCCGGGAAGGTGCATGCGATAATGATGCAGATGCCAGATCGGCTTGAGCAGCAGGGCGTTAACCGCCGGCTGCCGTGCCTTCGAGGTCATGACGGATTTTGCGTATCGATCCAGCAGCGCCTGATCGACTCCGGCAAGATCGACCGCGCCCACTTCATCATGAACAAACTCGAAGAATGGCCGTAAGTGATTGAAAGCCTGCCGGATACTCGCGGGTGGCAGGGGAGGTGCCCAGCCTGGAATGCGGATGTTGAGCCGTGCATGGAGATATGCCCGCATAGCTGCAGCCATCGCCGGGTCTGGCAGCGTGTCGAACCTGACGGTGCAATGGCATCGCCGCGCATTCTCCCGGAACACCGCCGGGCTCAGATCCCAGTGCTCGTCATCGTATCGCGAGAGCGCCCGCCGGTCATATCCGGCACGGAGCGGCGCATGCGTCAGGACCGGCCAGTAGGATCGATTCTCGAAATCGGGCTCAGGATATGATGTTTGCACTTCGATCATTGTGTAGCCTCAGGCGGCAGATATGTCGGCGGCGGATCGACTGCGAGTGAGGCCCGTGCCGTCGCGATCACCTCCTCCGGGAACGACGGCAGCACCTGCTGCGTGATCCGCGCGTGGACATGCCCGAACTTGGCGGCCCACTCCTCCGCGCCAAGCGCAGCCCTTTGGGCAACGATGAAATCCAGAAACCCCAGGATGGCGGGCAGCTTGCGTTCCGAGATGACCGCGTTGCGACAATCGAGACAGCCCCAGAAAGGATGGCTGCATGGCGCGCCGGGACTAGAGAACGGGCTGTCATAGAAACCCGAACAACTCGCAAGCCAGACATCCTGAATGTCTGCCGACGCGACGTGACCATCCCCTTGCGGCGGGATGCAATGCCGTGTGTCCGTGTGAGAGTCATCAACCGCTGGAACCGGGTCGGTCGTCACCGCCGCACCCGGTCGTATCGCGTCCTCCAAAGCATCGACGACGGTCGCCTCGTGAAGCGGACGCAAAGACGGAATATCGGCATAGTGTCGGGCGGCGATATCGACCGAATGTCCGACCGCGAAGCGCGCCATGTGGCCGCTGGTCTTGAGATACCAGAGCGCCTTGTGCGTCTTACGTAGCCGCGAGAGCAGCAGTGTGAGGGGGTGCCCGTCGTCATCGACGATGCCGTGGCGCGCTATCCAGTGGCTCAGCGTCAATTTGGGGTGCCGAACGACCGAACGGAAACCGCAGGCATGGTAAAACACAAAGAGCGCATCGGACGACTCGAACTGTCGCGCAGTTTGGGTCATCTTCACGATGGCGCGGATCAGACCACCGGGTGTCGTCGGTCCACCGTCCCGCACGCGCATCGCCTTTTGCGCAAGCCCGTGGGCGCGGCGTTTGGTGTAGCGAAGGGTGACAGTGCCAGCCGACGCATTGCTCAGGCAGTTGGTCTTGAGAGCCTTGACGCATTCGATCTCAAGGCCGGTATCGAGACTGAGCAATGTCAGTAATGGCGGAAGGTCGTGAACCGTCAGATAGAACCGGGCATAGATACCGTCGAGAAGCGATGACGTTGGCAGACCGCGTGAATAGAGCGCGCGGTAGAGGGCGGAGCTCGCCTTGTCATTGCGCGGAAGAAAGCCGCGTCGGGCGACCGCTTCATGCAGGGCGACGGCCCTCTGCCGAATGACCGGATCGGTGTGCGCAATCAGCGTCTCGGGCAGGTGCCCATCTATTCGCCGCATCATCATTGCGACATCGGCACGGGCCGCATCGCGCAATTGCCGGGCGACAAAGGGACTGTAGGCATCACGTGATCGGGGGCGCTCGAAGGGCCGTGCGCTGGTATATCGCAATCGGTCGCGCAGGCTTTGCGACACCCGGTCGGGCTGGTCCGCGTCGATCTCGCGGAAAACGACAACGGCCTTCGACAGGATCGTGAATGCATGGACCCGGCTCTTGCCTTCGGCATCCAACCAATCCTCGAACCCGTCGATATGCGCGGCTTCGATCTGACGACACGTCGTAAGGTTGGGCGCTTCCGACGCCAGAAAGGCGAAGAAAATGCGTACTGTGTTGGCATAGGCCATCACAGTCGAACGCGCGCCAAGCGGACCGCCGACCTCGGCCAGTCTACGAATGGCCTGGGCGGCGTCAATCGCCAGCGGCCGAGGCCGCAGGTCGGTGAAATCGAGCTGGGCGGTCCCGCCTGATCGGGCCACGATACTGAACCGCAGACCAGTCACCGAACTGGGTTCATGCGCGTCGACGGTGCCATCATCGGCTGAGAAGGCGGCAACGCGGCCCTTGCGCGGTCTGGCGGTCATAGAACGTCACCATCGCTCACAAGCGCAAGAAGCCTTTCCACGGCAGTATCCACCGTATCCGCCTGCGCCGCAATCTGGTCGAGATAGACATAGGTCGTCGTGATGCTCGCATGACCGAGCAGCCGCTGCACCTGTTGCAGCGGATCGCTCAAAAGCTGGCGGTAGGCCTCCATGCCGCTGACGTCATGTGCGGTATGACCGATCTGTTGTTCGATCAGCATGGCCAGCATATGGACGGCGAACGTATGCCGGAGCTGATGGGGCGACAGCCGGATATCGAGGCCCACACCGCTACAGCGCCGGCTTGCGCGCAGAAATATCGCCTCCCAGGAATTGAACCGAACCGGCAGCCCGATCTCTGACAGCCACAGCGCGGCTGGCGCATAAGGCACGCCCGCCTTGCAAAGAACAAGCCGCTGACGTTCTTCCGGATCGAACCGGTCGATACGGGCGCTGGAACCGTCTGGCAACGTGAGCATCGTCCGATTGCCTTCGGACCACTCGACAAAAATCGGCCGTGTGGTCCTGGTCCAAACCGATCGCGCCTTGAATTTGGCGATGGCACTGGCGCGCTCGATCTCGATGTAATCCTGAAGCCGCGCGATGACGCGGCGCGGGATCAGGATCGTCCGGCCACGATTGCCTTTGGAAACCGGTGGCGGCAACTCGAATCTGATTTGTCGCGGAGACCCTTCGCCAATGTCCTCGGCATCGACTTCGCAGGCCAACAGAGATCCCGCCTCTTCGAGCCGTAGCCCAGTCGAAACCAGCAGATCGGCAAAGAGCGCATTCCGCGTACCATTGCGGTCCCGCGCACCGGGCCGCTCGTGTCCCTTTCGCGTCAGGCCCCGGAGACCGAGCCTGTTGAACAGCCGATAGGTCTCCAGTGAAGCAAAATGAGGATGGGACGGCGCGGCGGATGGCTCATAGGCCATGTTGCGTTCTGTTTGGGCCGAGCGGCGCCCAGCAATACCACGCTTCCAGACTTGCCGGTGCCGAAATGGACTGACAGCAATCAACTCCCGATCCACGCCCCACCGATAGAGCTTGTCAAGCGATGCGACGGAACGGTTCCAGGACGACGCGGAAATGCGATGAGAAGCACCGCTGCGTCGTCTTGTGCCGTGAAAGGCGACGACGTCATCATGTGACACAGACCAAACGGAAGTCGTGCGAGCCTGTTCCAGAAATCGAAGCCAGACAACAATGTCGTAACCGATGGCACGCAGCGTGTGCCGGGACCGCGTGCCGTTCAACGGAAGTTCCAGGAAAAACCGGTCGAGGTAGGGGTCATAAATTGTTCCATCGGCAAGGATCGTCGGAATGTCCCGATCAAGACCATCTACGTTGCGGGTCTCCTGAAGCCTAATATCACGTTCCACACCACTGCCCGCCCAAATAGCCCATGCCTGTGCACTTCATCCGACGGCGGTGATCAGGCCAGCCACCGCCAGCTTTGTGGTGAGCGCGGCGTCTGGCCTGACCACCCCCTGCGTTGCGCAACTGGCCTTGAAACCAGAAACGAACAGATGGTGCAGACTGTCAAGATAAGGCGACGATCTCTTCGCGCGCGTAGGCCGTATTGCCGAACCTCGCATCACCATAGGACCGGTTGAGCCGGTGCCGCGCCTTCGTGGCATGGGCCAGCTCATGCGCCCAGACCCCGTAGAAGGATCGCGGATCCTCGAAGAGCGAGATGTCGGGCATATAGACCTTGTCGACGGCGGCCATGTAGTAGGCCTCCCGACCGGTGAAGCTGGTCACGATATCGATCGCGTCGAAGAAGTCCTGCATGTGCGGGATCGGTTCGTGCGGCGGGTGATCCGGAGCCGGTGCAGGCGCGGGATGAAAGCTTTCGGGCAGACCTTCGACCTGGTCCGCATTGAACACGCGGTAGGCTTTCTGAAACCGGAAGCCGCTCGACGCAGTCTCTTCGGCCTGCGCGTCGCTTTCTTTCTCTCTGTCGCGCGGTTTCGCTTGGCCGTAATAGACGACGACAGAGGATTTCTCGCCTTTGCGCACCTTTGCCTCCAGTGCGTTGACCTGGCGGATCGTCATCCAGAACGGGGACGCGTAGCCTGCGTGCTGCATGCGCATAGTCAGAAGGAAGTTGTTGATACCCTGATAGGGTTCGCCGGTGTGCCGCAGCGGTCGCGTGCTGGCACCGGCAATCCACGGTTTGCGCCAGGGTAAAACACCGCGTTCGATGACGCGGATCAGTTCGTTGGTGATCACCTCAGAGGCGTCGAATTTGGACATGCGGGATCGGGCCATGACAGGCCTCCTTTCGAAAGGGTTGAAGAACGGATCAGCGATTGCGATGTTGGCGCTGATCGATCAGGATCTGAGCACCGAACGGTTCGACCAGATCGAGATACGTGGTCAGCGGCACAGCGGCGGATGTTTTGACCGAGGTGTCCTCATCGGACGGCACTCGGATCACCCGCGGCAGCCTTGCGAGGGCAACCACGTCTGAGACCGGCCGGATATCGATCAAAGGAACGCCGAGTGCGACCGCCAGCGTCGCGAGCGGAAAACGCTCAACCGGCGCGTAGGTCGATACCGTCGTCCATCCGAAGTGAATAAAGGTACCGCCCCCGCCGCAAACGATGTGCGCATTCGGCAAAGTCGTTGCCAGGCGGAGATAGCCGACATCGCGACGGATGGATTCACGCTCAAGCCTACGTGCGAGGTCAACCTGACCGATCTAGCGCAGATCTTTGTGCCGCCACCATGAAGCGGCGGTCGCGCGTAGCACGCGCAGGATTCCTGTTTGCATGGGAAAGGTCTCAGCCAGAAATGTCAGACCGGAACCCGGCCCGGACCCGTCAGAGAAACCCCCAAAGGCCCTCTTCCGTCAGTCCCAAAACCGGAAGGGAACTTTCACTTTCAGCGTTTGAATCCGTACCGCTGGATCGGCGCTGCCGTCCCAAGGTCCTTTTGTGTCGTCAGATCTGCTGCCGAAGCCACAAGAGCTTTCCGAAATACCGGTGCGATGCCAATAGGAGGTCGGCAATGTGGCCTGTGACGATAATGTGTTCCATTATCGTTACCGCACTTGGGGTCCGATTTCGACGATTCCGATGACCGTGATGAACTGCCTGTGAGGTGCCCCTAGTTTCCTAGACGCCTGCTTCGTTCATTTTCTTCTGTTTCATTTCATAGTCAACGGGCGACAGCATGCCGTTGTTCGTGTGTTTGCGTGTTGGGTTGTAGAACATCTCGATGTAATCGAACACATCCTGCCTTGCAGCATTGCGCGTCAGGTACGTCCGCCGCCTGATCCGTTCTCGTTTCAATAGCTGGAAGAAGCTTTCTGCGACGGCATTGTCATGGCAGTTTCCACGTCTGCTCATGCTTGCATCCAGATTGTGTTTGCCGAGAAACGATTGCCACTCTTTGCTGGTGAACTGTGAACCTTGATCGGAGTGGATCATAACTTTGATCTTTAGTTTGCGCCTCCATACTGCGGCCAGTAGTGCCTGCAAGGCGAGGTCAGTCGTCATGCGCGATTGTATCGACCATCCGACAACCCGCCTGGAGAACAGGTCGATCACGACAGCCAGGTATGACCAGCCCTCATGGGTTTTGATGTACGTGATATCGGTCACCCAAACTGTGTCCGGAGCATCAACCTCGAACTGCCGGTCGAGCGTGTTGTCGGCGACGGCCGCAGGTTTGCCACCATATCGACCAGGGCGGCGTTTGTAGCCAATCTGTGCCGCTATGCCCGCTAAGCTGGCCAACCGCGCAACACGGTTCTCAGAGCAAATCTCACCTTGATCCAGGAGATCATCATGAAGCTTGCGGTATCCATATACTTTGCCGCTATCTGTCCATGCTTGTTGGATCAGATCAGTTTGCCGGGCGTCTTCAAGCGCTCGCTGCCTTAACGGTTCTTTAAGCCATGCATAGAACCCGCTGAAATGGACAGCCAGCACACGACACATCGACCGCACCGAGAACTCCGTCCGATGAGCCTCGATAAACGCGTACCTCACTGAGACTCTCGCGCGAAGTACGCGGTCGCCTTTTTTAAGATGGTGCGTTCCTCGGTGACCCGCGCCAGTTCACGCTTCAATCGCCTTATCTCTGCAGCTTGATCCGCCACTTCTGATCTGACGCTCGGTGACTTCGCGGACTGCGCCTTCCAAGTGTACAAGGACTTGGTGCCAATCCCCAGCCGTTCGGCCACCTCGCTGACCGCGTATCCGCGCTCCACGATCTGCGCCACAGCGTCCTGCTTAAACTCATCTGTAAAGCAAATGCCCTTGCTCATATCGTCTCTCCTTGGTTCCAAAATTACCAAGCAAAGCGTCTACAAATCTAGGGGCACCTCAGGCCACCTCTGACCGGATAAACATACAGAGACATAAAGATGCCAATAAGCGGTGTAAGATATGCAGAACTTAACTTGAAAAGCATCTCGTTGAAGTGGTACATGCTTGATCAGAATCTTGGGGCCGAAAGTGGACAAATCAGGTCGTACCGGTTTTAAAGGTGGTACCTGTGACAGATGAACGTAGTGCAGCTCTTATTCTCTTGGCGTCGTTCAACGGCGGCAAATATTTGGAAGAACAGTTGGCTAGCTTTTTAGCGCAAACTTACAAACGGTGGAACCTTCTGGTATCCGATGACGGCTCATCGGACGATACCACAGATATTTTAGCCAAGTTTAGAGCCGAAGTAGGAAGCGATCACGAGGTTACCATCGTTTCAGGTCCGGGATCAGGCTGTACCGATAATTTTCTTTCGCTCATAAAACGAATACCTAAAGGCACTTCTTTGGTTGCTCTGTCCGATCAGGACGATGTCTGGCTTCCTGAGAAGCTCGAAAAGGGGCGTATCGCAATTGAATCTGCAACGGATGGAGAACAACCTGTGCTTTATTGTGCAAGCAGTTTCATCTGCAATGAAACCTTGGACACCAGAACAGCATCACCTGCATTCAGGCGCGACCCAAGCTTTGAAAATGCACTTGTCCAGTCCATTGGTGGCGGCAATACAATGATGTTGAATGGCCCCGCTATCCGCTTGATCCAAGCCGCCGCACAGGAGGTCGGCGACGTGGTCATTCACGACTGGTGGATTTACCAGATTATCACAGGCTGCGGAGGTACGGTGATCCGTAAAGACATCCCAGTGTTATATTACCGTCAGCATGACAAGAATGTTATCGGAGCAAATAGCTCGATCCGTGGAAAACTACATCGTATTCTTTTCGTCGCCGGACGCCAGTTTTCGAAATGGAATGAGATAAATATCGCTGCTCTCAGCGCGTCGCGTCATAGATTTACACCGGAGGCGAGAAAAGCGCTGGCGTACTTTTCCGAGGCTCGTCATGGCGGTCTGATCAAACGGCTCAAAGCACTCTACCGGTCCGGCGCTGTTCGTCAGACCAGCAAGGGGACACTTGCACTCTATCTCGCATGCGCTACTCGAAAGCTATAAGCGGATGGCCGCTTGGGGTGGGCTAAAACTTACACCGTCAAGCTGTTGCAAACTTCGGGAAATAATGGGATAGGTTCGCCGCAAATCGGTAAGAAAGAAAGTGCTTTGCTCATTCGAAACAAACTAGCTCTGCCTGTATGATCAGCGAAAATCCTTGGATCAACATTTCCCTCGCAGAAGCGTCTTTCGCCAAGGCTTCTCGCAACATTAAAATGAAGCAGTAAACAATGCTCAAACGTATCGTCTCCTATTTCCATACACTTACTCTATATCCAGCGGCTCGTGCGATGGTGACTTTTCAGTCCGAGCGTCAGCGCTTTAAGACAATGGGACAGCAGCCCAAGGTGCATTTTGAGGCCTCGTACGAGGGCCAGCGCATCATGTTGCTCGCGTTGTATGAAAAGGGTCAGCTACGCCCCGACGTGATCCGCCTGATCGAAACGGCTCGCGCCGAAGGGCTCTATGTTCTCGCGGTCAACACCCTCAAGCTGAGTAACCCGTCTATGTTTGAGGGCATGATTGATTGCTACATCGAACGCCCCAACTTTGGCCGTGACTTCGGGAGCTATAAGACCGGCTTTTTGCACGTTTTCAAGAACAACTGGCATGAGACATGCCAGCGCCTTCTTATGATCAACGACAGCATTTTCTTTTCTTCCGAACGCATGCCGAAATTCCTTAACGACATGATGAACTCCGACATAGAAGTACTCGGCTCAACCGAGAACTATGACATGGAATACCATCTTGGATCGTTTTGCATTGCAATCGCGCAATCTGTTCTGAAGCAGCCATCATTTCAAAAGTACTGGCACAGCTATCGCCTCACTGATGTGCGACCGCGGGTTATAAAGAGAGGCGAGCTTAAGCTCTCGAAAGTATTGAAAAGTTGCGTTTCAAAACATAGCGCCTTTAACGCACTTTATAGTGCGTCTAGATTCAGTTCGGCGATTGCCGCAGATGACAATCTCCTCAGCTTTGCCATTACGAGCGTGCGAACTTCTACTATATTTGCTTGGAAGCGAGCATCGTTAAAGAATGTAGCTGATGAATACCGTGACAGATTCGCCGTGCCAAAACTGGAAATGGAGAAGTCTCCGAAATCTATCGAAATTGCCGTAAAGGAATATTTTGACGAAGTTCACGTTCAAACCTATTCAGAATTGAAAGAGTTTCTCAAATCGCGACTTAGTACCAATAATATCTCTGACGAGCATTTGCGTCGGATTATGCATGCAGAGTTTCTTGAGAGTTTCATGTCTGGCAGCCAAATCCACCAGAACGCCTCTATTCTTATTAGATTGGGGCTTCCGATTATCAAGCTCGACGGTCTCTATAGGGGTATCTTCTCGTATGAGGATATGGCGCGTATCTGTGAAATGCTAAAGGATGATGAAGGCCACGAACTCGGTGCTCTCCTAATCTCACGGCCATATGGCGGTCGGTACTTGACGGGTTGGAAACGCGCTGCGTTTGAAGCTGGGCTTCTATAAGCGCCTGAAGTAGGAATAAATAATGAAACAGAAAATTAACCTGTTCAGAGCAGATATTTACGGTGCTATAACTTCGGAACCGGATTTGAAAAAGTCCTTCGAGCGGCTCAAAGCGTTGAACGGAGCACATTTTAAGGCTTAGTATAGAAAAGAACTGAAGATATCTGATCTTAGAGTCTGACCGACGTATCGTATAGGGGTACAGAATTTGAATAGAGTATTTTTGCATATTGGAATGCATAAGACCGGATCTACAGCGATTCAATCGGCGTTTAACGGTTACGACGATGGTCTATTGAAATACGCAGATTTCGGTTATGAAAATCATTCGATCCCGATCTATACCGCCTACTCAGCTCATTATAAAACCTACCACATCTGGCAGAACGCAAACCTAAGCCCTCAGCAGATTGAGAACAAAAGACAATTGTACAGAAACCGAATTACTCAGGAGATTTCACAATCTGGTGAATATGACCTTCTTATCTCTGGGGAGGATATTTCGCTACTGTCGGACTCTGAACTTTGTGAACTTCAGAAAGCTTTCGAAAAATTCGAGAAGCAAGTTGTAGTCATTGTCTATGTTAGAAGTCCAATATCCTTTATTCGAAGCAATTATCAAGAAGTAATAAAGAACGGGTTGAATCCTAATATACCCCCTCCACCAAACTATCGGTTCAGGATCGAGAAATTCGTCAAAGCTTTTGGGCATAGCAGTGTTATTGTAAGACCCTTTAGCCGTGGGGAACTTCGCGAACATAACGTTGTCGAAGATTTCTCCCAGTTGATCGGTGTTGCAGCTCCAAGGCATAGCAACGATGCGAATACCTCACTATCTACAGAAGCCACAAGGATCCTCTATCAGTTGAACGAAATGATTTTGACTTTTGGCGATGACCCCGATTATTTGCATGCTAGAAATCAAATACGAGCACATGTAAGATGTGCGTTCCCCGGAAGTTTTGAGATTCCTCTACCGCTCATATCGGGCCTAGTCGATGAAGCAGATAGCGAATGGCTCTATGGAGCGACAAATGTAGACTTCAGGTTGCCTGCTATCCAAGTTAATCATTTTTCTGAGTCCGAGCTTAATAACTATTTTAACATGCTGGAGCCAGTAACCATTAACAAACTCAAAGAGTATCTGAACCAGAAACTTGGACTCCAAAAATTTCCGGAAAATAAACGCTCTTTACTAGCTCACTATTTTATGTCTTTCTTAAGGCCGAAAGATACGTGTTATTCGAAATTCGATCAGGACTGTTATCTTCGTTTAAACCCGGACGTCAAGGAAGCGGGTATGGATCCATATCAACACTACTTGCAATATGGAAGATTTGCTGGACGTCGCATTGGATAAATGGCGGTTAAAAAGAGAATACCTATTGAAAGCGAGCTTAGTTTTCTAACAAGCCCTGATGATTCCTCCACAGAAGTAAAATCCCAAGTGCCATGAGCACGAGAGAGGTGATGACAGGGAAAGCTAGGGACAAATACGCGCCTTCATAAGATGGCGCGTAAATGCCTTTACGTAAATAACCGACCACGTGCATCAGGGGGTTCCACCACAGGATATCCTGCGCAAATTTGGGCATCGCCTCAAAGGGAAGAAACAGTCCGGAGATCAAAATGAGCGGGCGCGTCAGGATTTGCCACATCCGCTCCCAAACCGGAAAAGCCATCATCACGTAGCAATTGAAACATCCGACACCAAAGCCAAGCAACCCACCCAAGAGGTATGAAAGCGCGACCTGCGTGTAGTCGGGGCTGATCCTGAGATCAAGAATGATAAACATGCCAAAGAACATGGCATACCCGACAAGAACATGGGTGAGCAGGTGCAACGCACAGCGTGCGATAAGCGCATCCATGAAGGTAACGGCCGGATACTTCAGCAAGCTGCGTGAGTAATTGAGCGAGGTCGCGGTTTTGTTCGCGATATCGTTAAACAGCATAAACGGTAGATAGCCCGTTGCGTAAAACAAGGGAAAACTATCTCCAAGCGGCGGAGATTTTATCACGAACGAGAAGACTGTCGTCAGGACGGTGAGTGCGAGCACAGGCTCAAGAATTGCCCACGCGTAACCACCCGGAGACCGTCCATAGGTCGTTGACATCTCACGCATGATCAGTGCGAAAATAGTTCGGGCTGTCCGGAATTTACGGGCGCGTAGCCCGTCTTGCTCTAGCAAGTCGCCTTTCGAAGGACTGTTCATCGCTTCATATTCTCCATGTGGTGGGAGATCGCATCTTCGACACTCTCATACATTGTCAGAGAACCGTTTTCGAGCACCGCAGCCTTGCTGCACATCTGGCGAACGATAGCCATGGAGTGAGAGACCACTATCGCTCCGGATGCACCAATCCGTCTTTGGAAAACTTCATTCGCCTTCACCTTGAAACGTTCGTCGCCAACGCTTGTCACTTCGTCAACCAGATAGGTATCAAAGCGGATACCCATGGAGACGCCAAAGGCGAGCCGCGATCGCATGCCAGAGGAATACGTGCGAAAGGGCAGATGATAGTGTTGACCCAGCTCCGCGAAATCTTCGACGAAGGCACTGAGCATGTCGGTATCAACGCCATAGACACGTGATATAAAGCGCACATTCTGCGCGCCTGTTAAGTCACCATGGAACGAGCCTGCAAACCCCACGGGCCATGAGATCGTTCCATCACTCCAGATGCGTCCGCTTGTCGGTTTCTGATTGCCGGCGATGAGGTTCATCAGGGTCGACTTGCCCGCACCATTGCGACCAAGGAGTGCGACAGCTATTCCCGTTGGAAAAACCACATTGATACCACGTGCGACGGTCTTTACTTCCCCGCGGGTGCGGTAGGTCTTCCAGACATCCTCACAAACAATCATGGCTCAACGACGATCCCGGATACTGTAGTAGATCAGCAAGCCAACGGACCAAAGCAAAGTAACGAACAATACAACAATGAATAGTTGGATAAGCCGTTTGGGATATAAGCTTTTCTCGGCGACGGTAGGTTTGACATGCGCGACCAGATAGCGTGCCTTACGCTTGGCATCCGCAAGGGCCGCGTTGTAGGCCAATTGCGCCGAGCGATAGGCTTCCTCGGCAAAGAGCATATCCGACGCAAGCCTTTCATACGTTGCAAAGAGCGTGGCATAGTCTCCGCCGCCCTGCCCCTGCCCTTGCCCCTGACCGCCGTGGCCGAACTTGTTTTTCTCTATGTCAATCTGCGCCTGGAGGGCTTCAATCTTTCTGGTCACCTCATGGACGCGGGGGTCGTCCGTTCCTGCTGTCCTTGTCAGAAGATCCCTCTGGATGAAGGTTTCCGCTTGTTGCACCTGTAACTCGGTCAGGATCCGCATCTGGGCTTCAAGAGTTGCATTTGGATCAACTATTTGAGCTTGCAGCCGGAAACCGGTCATTGCTTCGCGTGCCGCTGCGAGACGGTCTTCGGCGGCTTCGAGCTCGTCCCGGCTAAAACGGGTCGCATCTTCGTGAGCCTCTTCGGACAGCCGGTTTATCAATTGTCTGTTGGCTTCATAAATTGCGAGAGTGATCCGGTTCGAAGCTTGCGCATCATAACTGCGCACCGAAAGTGTCACGATTCCGTTCTCGGTGTGGGTGAGCACATTGCTGTTCCAGTAATCAAGCATGTCCTCGAACTGCCCCGATGGATTATAGGCAAAGAGAAAGTCGGCAGGCCACTCCTCAGAAAAGACACTCACCAAGTCTGTTTCGGATTCGATAAGGCGAACCATGTCGCCGCTAGCGATGTACTGAGTCAGGATATCAACATCGCTCGAGCTGCTTCCCGTTATCGACGAGAGCCCCCCGAGCAGGTCTGTGGCTGACTGAAGGCTCTCTGTACGCACCGAGAATGACATGCTTGAAATGTATTGATCCTTCGCAAACCCCCACAAGTACACCGCTGACAATAGCATCGGGGCGACAACGACGAGCAAAAAGGAATTCAAAATCCGATGGTGACGAAGCTTCATTCGCGCCGGCCCTGCGATCTCGACAATGTCATTCATGCTCTTAGCCTATCTTTTTTGTTTGATTTGAGCATCATACACTCATGCCCTGAAAAGCCGTCAACACGAAAACCCAGAACTTAAAATCGCCTCTGTCAGTGAAAGAGAAACTTGACATAGTAAATTGGAAGCAGCCATCCAACAGCCGGAACACCTGAACTGTCAGGCCCCTAATAGCCCGAACAGATATTTGCCATATTCTGTTTTTTCATACTTTTCGGCCTGCGCACGCAATTGGGAGTCGTCTATCCAGCCGTTGTCGTAGGCGATCTCTTCGGGGCAGCCTGATTGCATGCCTTGCCGTGTCGAGAGCGTACGCACGAAGTTTCCCGCATCTAGAAGCGAGCCGTGAGTCCCCGTATCGAGCCAGGCGTAGCCACGGCCCATACGTTCCACCGATAGCGTGCCGTCATGCAGATAGCTTTCCAGAAGCGTGACAATCTCGAGTTCCCCGCGCGCGGAGACTCTGACATTTCTTGCGCGTGCAGGGGCCTCGGCATCAAGGAAATAGAGCCCAGTGACGGCATAGCTCGAGGGCGGCACTTCCGGCTTCTCGACGATTTCCATAACAGTGCCGTCCTTGTCGAAGCACACAACGCCGTAGCGTTCGGGATCGACAACGTGGTAGCCGAAGACGGTGCCGCCTTCGCTCTTTTCGTTGGCTGTCCTGAGCAATTCTGTCAATCCGTGGCCAAAAAAGATGTTGTCGCCCAGAACCATCGCCGAAGGTGCGCCATCAAGGAAATCCTCTGCCAGACGGTAGGCTTGCGCCAAGCCATCGGGCGAAGGTTGAATTATATAGGTAAGACTCAGGCCCCACTGGGTGCCGTCGCCCAGCAGGTGCTTGAACTGGAGTTGGTCTTGGGGTGTCGTAATGATTGCTATCTCGCGGATGCCTGAAAGCATAAGTACGGATAGCGGATAGTAAATCATCGGCTTGTCATAAACTGGCATAAGCTGCTTGGAGACTGCCATGGTCAGCGGATAGAGCCGCGTTCCCGAACCGCCTGCGAGAATAATACCTTTGCGTAGTTTGGTCATGTCGTTTTCTCCAGATCGCTCAATACGTCGGCCAGTCCGGCCTTCCAGTCGGGTCGTCTAATGCCAAAGGCGGCCTCGAACGAAGTGCAATCCATACGGCTGTTGTAGGGGCGCGCAGCGGGCGTCGGATAGGATGTCGCGGGGATGCCTTCAACCACGACTTTTTTGCCCGTTTGTGCAAATATCTCGCGCGCAAAGTCGGCCCAGCTTACGTCCGGGGCGCCCGAGAAATGATATATCCCTGCTTTATCGGGATAGACTTTCAGTTTCCGCGCGATCGTGACACAGGCTTTGGCTATGTCGCACGCGGCCGTCGGGCCGCCGATCTGGTCGGCAACCACGGTGAGCTTGTCACGCGTTTCGCCGTACCGCAGCATGGTTTTGACAAAATTGCCGCCGTGGGCCGAAAAAACCCACGAAGTGCGCAGGATCGCAGATCTGCCGCCAACCTCAGTGACGCCGTGCTCGCCGACCAGCTTGGTGCGCCCGTAAGCACAAAGCGGCGCAGTTATATCACCTGGTTTGAAGGGAACCACCCCTGATCCGTCAAACACGTAATCCGTCGAGATGTGAACAAGGGGAATGTCAAGTTCAGCGCAGGCTTTGGCCATTTGTACGGGTGCCACGCCATTCACCACATCAGCCGTAGCTTCGTTCTCTTCCGCATAGTCGACAGCCGTATAGGCCGCTGCGTTGATCACCGCTTCGGGACGCGCCGCAAGGATCGCGTCGAAACAAGCCTTGGGCTCGGTCAGGTCAGCCTGCTCGCGGCCAAGAAAGCGGGCATTCGGCAAGAGCGCACGAAGTTCTGTAGCAACCTGGCCTGTCTTACCAAAAACCAGCATCATACTCGCACTCCCAACCGCTCGCCAACGCCATGCCGCTCCAGTAGCTTGCGCCACCAGGCTTCATTTTCAAGATACCAGTCAACGGTGCGCACTAGCCCCGCCTCAACAGTCACAGACGGCCGCCAGCCCAGCTCCTTACGGATTCGGTTAGGGTCGATCGCATAGCGCGCATCATGGCCCGGACGGTCGATAACATGGGTGATCTGGTCGGCATAGCTACCTCTCGGCTTTGGCCTTCTCCGGTCGATAATTGCGCAGATGGTATGTACCAGTTCGAGATTCGTGCACTCATTTTCGCCGCCAATGTTGTAGCTGCGCCCGACCTCGCCCTTCTCGATGACAAGCAGCAGCGCATCAGCGTGGTCTTCGACAAACAGCCAGTCGCGAATATTGGAGCCGTCGCCATAGACCGGGAGAGGTTTGCCCGCCAATGCGTTGATTATGATCACCGGAATCAGCTTTTCGGGAAAGTGGTAAGGTCCGTAATTGTTTGAGCAATTTGTCAAAAGCACCGGCAAGCCGTAAGTCTCGTGCCACGCGCGAACGAGATGATCGGAGCTGGCTTTGGAAGCCGAATACGGCGAGCGAGGGTCATAAGGTGTGTCTTCGGTGAACTGCACACCCGGATCCGCAGGAAGCGAGCCGAAGACTTCATCGGTGGAAATATGGTGAAAGCGGAAAGCATCAGGCGTTCCGCTTTCAACCCACAATTTGCGCGCAGCCTCCAGCATGTTAAACGTGCCTATGATGTTCGTTTCGATGAATTCCGCAGGCCCGTCAATCGAACGATCAACGTGACTCTCGGCCGCCAGATGCATCACCGCGTCAGGCTTATGACGGGCAAAAACACGGTCAAGCTCCGCGTGGTCGCGGATATCTACCTGCTCGAAGGAATAAAGCGGGCTATCAGCCGCTTCGACGACATTGTCAAGACAGGCTGCATAAGTTAGTGCATCGACGTTCACGACTTCATGGCCACGCGCAATCGCGAGCCGGACCACAGCCGAGCCAATGAAGCCCGCCCCGCCAGTTACCAATAATTTCATATGATTTCCTTTGAGAAAAGAGTCTCGAAATCCCGAAAACTCTGCGCATTTTCATCCTTCTCCGAAATCACCGGCGTGATCCCGTCCAGCGGCCACTCGATGCCGCAACTGTCCCATTTCACCGTCTGGTCGCACTCGGGCGCATAGTAATCGGTGCATTTGTAGACGATCTCACTGTCCACTTCGAGCGTCATGAACCCATGCAGAAAGCCCGCCGGAATCCAGAGTTGCTTGCCGTTCTCGAACGACAAATTCTCGCCGATCCACTTACCATAGGTCGCCGAGCCTTTGCGCACATCAACGGCGACATCGTATATCTTTCCGCGGCCGCAGCGCACTAGCTTGCCCTGCGCATGCGGCGGTCTCTGGAAATGCAGCCCCCGCACCGTGCCAACATCGCCTGACAGCGAATGATTGTCCTGCACGAATTCCGGCAAAACAAGGCCGGCATCCTCCAACTTGGCCTTGTTCCAGCTCTCGGAGAAAAACCCGAGATGATCACCAAAACGTGAAGGCGTTACAAGCACAACTCCCGGCAGCGCGGTATTTTCAGTAAACATTGGGTTCCACCCGTCAGACAAACTAAAAGACATATTTCGACTCAAGCTCAGCGCGTCTAATGAACCATAAAACACCCACAGTCAAAAGACGTGTCTCCTGCGAACAAATGAGATGAACCGAGGTGCTCCTAGTTTACTGGGACTATTGCATTAATGGTAAGCTTTGGCGAGGTTTGAGCCGCCCTGTGTTTTCCGCAGAGTAAAACAATCAATGGATGAGCCCTATGACGAAGAGACTATTCATCCCCGCCTATTCGGCTGAACTTCGTGAACGCGGTGTTTGGCTGTTTCAAGAGATCCGCGCAGATCCGCCAGCGATACCGCAGCCTACTGCGCTATTGCGACCAAGCTGGGCTGTTCGCCTGACAGTCTGCGAGCCTGGTGCCAGCCGATCGAGCTCGATGCCGGTCAGTTGCCGGAGTGACGAGTGCCAAGAAGGACAAGGGTCCAGGCACTGAAGAGGGACGACAGTCGACTTCGCACCTCCAACGAGATTCTGAAGAAGGCTAGCGCACAATTCGCTGAGGTGGAGCTCGACTCTTCGTTAAAAAGTTGACCGCGCCCATCCAGGAGGGAATAAGGGGCGTCTTTAAAGCCAACCGGGGGCGCTCTGGTGCCTGCAAAGCCTTTCATGTCTTGCGCCGGGTGTCCGTCGTCAGGGTTTTTGGCATCAAAGGCGTCCACACACGAGCACATTGCATTCAACCTGCCTCTGGGACGCGCGCAGCTATTGCCGTTATTCTCCAAGATTGAATCTTACTTGATTGGCACGGAGGCTTGCGGCTGTACGCATCATTGGGCGCGCAAGCAGACAGCGTTGGGCCACTAAGTCCGGTTGATCTATGTCAAACCATACGTCAAGCACGGCAAGTCTGACGCCATTGATGCAGGGACCATTTGCGCGCAGTGACCCGTCCGACGATGTGGTTTGTCGCCATGAAGTTCGTTGAACAACAAGCATTGCTATTGCTCCGTCGCATTGCGCGACCCATCAGGTGGTCAGAATTGATTGTTGGTGCATTCTGGGACTCTGGCCCAACAGAACGCCGCTCTCCTGTTCTGGTCGTGGATATTATTCAGGGAAAGCCGCTTCTACGACCTTTCGCACTCGGAGATTGAGGGCTGGGTCGAGGATGCGCAGCGGAGCATAGAGAACTCCAGGCGGGGCAGTCCGCTCTACATCCGCGAACTATGCGAGAAGTAGCTGATGGACCTTCAGGAAGCTTACGGCGAGTCGGGTGATTTTCTATCCTAAGCGCCAAGAGCCTCTAATGTAACGGTTCCATGAAAGCCATATTTTTCGGAAATCGCATTTTCTGTTAACGGTTCGTTAACCAGCGCCCTGTACAGTCCTACGAAATTAATGAGATATAAGTGAAACACAAAAATCGAACTCCATTAAACCAACGACACTTTGATGATCTGTTGATAGCGCAACGAGCATCCAATCAAGAGTGTTCGCTGTTATTAGAAGATTTATTGATGAGTTACATCGAGAAGTTCGGGTTGACAGATCAAGTAAGAGAATGGGCCCTTAGCGTTCCAAACTCTTCGTTCCCCCAGAGGTCGACTGGAGCGAATTCGACTTTTTCAGAACGCTTGGGGTCCCGAGATGAATCGATCTCCTTTATCCGAACTTCAGCCATCAGAGGATCATCCAGTTAAGTTCAAGTTCAAATGTAAGCCCCAAAATCAAGACGGAAGAATGCCCTTGCTCCACTTCGGACTAAAAAGCAGTTCATTTGCGACCAAACTTTATTCACCGCTCCGAGCTTTGTTGCTCTTAGGTTCGATTTGTGGAGCAACTTTGGAAAGGATCCGCCTTTTCTTTGGATCCCGAGTGCTTTTGGCGGCTTGCGCGCACTCCATCGATGGCACGACAAGTCAAGCTGAGGCCAGTTTTCTCTTTCGAGACGCCAGAAAGAAGATGGGCGAGCAGAGTGCTCAATACGCATTCTTGCAAATTCCCATCAAATTAATGAAGCTTCAATACTTGAGCCGTTGGACTGTTGCAATTAAGCGATTTCTGGAATGGCCAGCGCCTGTTCGTTGAAGAGTAGTTGAAAACTCTAATCCAATTATTTGCTTGTGATCAAGCATTGCTTGAAGGAGTTATCAATTGAATATCTTTGTGTGAATTTCTGATTTAGTTTGCCATCGCTGCTTGCCTGGCGCTTCCAAAAGAATAAGTCGAATAAGTGAGGATACTCAAAAGTGCCGAATTATAAAATTTTAGAAACGGTATCCTTCAATTCAGTCACAATTTCCTCGAATCACTTTGGCGGAAATTTTGTTACTTCTTTTGACAATGAATTCACCCCGAACTCCTCTCTTAATGATCTCTTAGAACATATGAATTTGTCAAATCTCCGTTTTCCAGGAGGGAGTGTGACCGAGTATATTTTCGATATGACACAGCCAGATTCTGCCGCAGCCGCGGATGGATCGAGTAACGTGTTGATGCCCATGAACGAGTTCTTTGCAACCGCCGGTGAAATTGGTGCTGACGTCACCCTTGTCGTCCCAACGCGCATCGCTTTCTCGCAGTCTGCCGTCGAAGCGCTTCAGGGGGGAGGGCCGAATGACCAAGGTTTGTACGGGAACAGAACTGATTTGGCCAGCAACTACCTTACCGATATGAAGTCATATGTTGATGAAGCGCTGGCAGATGCGTCTGAAAATGGCGTGCAGATCACTGCATTCGAAATTGGGAATGAATTCTGGGGGAGTGGCGAAATGACTGCCTCGGAGTATGGATATCTTGCCGGAACAGTGGCTGACTTTCTGCAATCTAACTACGGCGACAGTATCGATATACTCGTGCAAGGGGTCGGTGCGGCAAACAGGTACTCGCCCAATAAGGGGACTGTCGTCTGGCTTGAGGACATTGGCAACGGTGAATATGATCTATGGACGCCGACAGACATTATTGGCCCGCCGTATAACGGCGTGGCAGATTCGACATGGGCAGAACACTACATGCCAGGTTCGGGACAAACGCAAGCCCAGAACGAAGCGATTGCCCATGGCCTCAATAGTGTCAGTGGCGCAGCAGATGCAATTGACGGGTTAATTGCTCATGTCTACTTGGCAGGCGGGTTTGACAGTGCCGACACGGAACGTGAATTTCGATTGAAAAATATCTATGCTTGGCTGTCTGACCAGCTTGTGCGTGGCAACCCAGCAGAATTGAGTTTCAACGTCACTGAATGGGGCGCGAGAAATGACAATACGCAAGGTTTGCAATATGCCTCAATGTTGGGTGAGGCCTTTTTCGAGCTGGTATCGCATGGCGTTAACACAGCTAACGTCTGGCCACTCACATTCCCGGACCAGAACAATATCAACCGAAATCTGGTGGACACACAAGAAGGCGACCTGACTTTTGGTGGAACAATGCTCCAGTTGATGAGTGAGTCTTTAATCGGACTGGAAGCCGCCTTGGACTATGAGGTAGCTGATGAGATCGACATCCACGTTTTCTACGGCGCGAATCGCATGGTGAACTTTGTTTCTGAACGGACCGGCACTGACGTGTTGGACGTAGAGCTTGACCAGAGCGATTTTGTGCTAAGTGGGTCGTATTTCTTCACGTGGACTCAGCTTTGGGATGGAGGCGGAACTGGCGGCACCGACAACGGGGTGGCCCCGGTTGTGACCTATTGCGATGGCTTTATCAGTTCTGGTGGAACTGAAACGATAGATATGGGCGCCTGGGCTGTGTCACGGCTCGAGTTTACGGCCGTCACCGAAGGTAGCGATAGCATTCAGGGTCGCGGTGGCAATGACACCATACACGGAGCCGGCGGTGATGACTTCCTATTCGGATCATCAGGCAACGACGTCTTGGGCGGTGGAGCTGGTAGCGATACTATCTTCGGTGAAAATGACAACGATCTGCTGCAGGGCGGGGCGGGCAATGACCGGCTGTTCGGCGGCGCAGGAGCAGACCGGCTGGAAGGCGGCATCGGCGACGACATCCTGCACGGCGAAGACGGCAATGACCTGATCTTCGGCGGCATTGGAGCGGACATGCTGAACGGCGGCGCGGGGGACGACACGTTGCACGGGCAGGACGGCGTGGATGTCATCCGCGCTGGGGGCGGGGTGAATGTCGTCTCCGGCGGGGCAGGTGTGGACCAGTTCCTATTCGCAGACGGCGACGACGGCTCCACCACCATTGTCGATTTCGCCGACGACCTAATCGATCTGACGCAGGTCGGCAGCATCAGCGGCTGGCAGGATCTAGTGAGCACCCACATGACGCAGTCCGGGGCCAATGTGGAGATCGTTTTTGACCAGACCGTCGTCAGTCTTGTGCATCAACTGTTGGCGGACATGACCGAGGACATGTTCTGTTTCTAGCGTCAGTCAGGTTGCTGCGAGGAGGGTCTGATAAGCCTCGATCGCGTCGTCGAAGTCGTCGTAATAGGTCAGCTCGCTCTTTTTCAGTCTCAAGTTTTTTCTAACACCGAAGGCATCTTAAGCTATACGTTTCGGGGTGTTCTTGAGGCCTATCCTGCAGCCTGGAAGTAGTTCCAACATTCTTGCGGGTCGTAGAGCTCGAAGATTGTGCCGATCGCATCGAGAATGTCTGCGAAAGTCCGCGCCCCGATTCGGCGCAGATGTGAATTGAGTTTTGAAGAAGCTGGGGTGTTCCAATCAGGTGGTCTGGGTTGATAGTTAGTACAATCTGGCCTCTGGGCCACCGTAACGTTACTCTCCGGCGCAGGTGGGCGATATCTCAAGGCGCTATGCGCCCTGACGGTGTTGTAGCAGAAACACCGTTGCTCAATTAGGAATTGCGTCTCTCGCTGGTTGTAGAAGATCTCGCCGTTCAAGAGCTCGTCACGTAACTGGGCATCGGAACTTTCGCAGTATTCGTATTCCAAAAGAGAACCTAGTTCGATTTATGCCGTCTTAGCTCCGACAACAGTGATCCAATCTCGCACCTTCTAGGCGATTAATTTTCGTCGCGTAGTTTGATCAGCCCCACCTAAGTGGTCCAGTTTGAATGTTAGTGCATGATCGGCCTGAAGATCCAGCGCCCACATGAGATCGCTTTCGACACTGAAGATCAGCTTGCCGGGCATCTGCGCGGCAAGCCGAGTCGTGCCGCCTGATCCATATTCCAAGATGACATTTCCCGCTCGCTAAGTTTCGGCAAGAAGGGCCAGCTCCTCTTTCGGCATCGCGGGGTCGATAAATCCGGGCATGAGTCAGTCTCGTTCGTCTATGATACCCTACCGAACAACGCAGGATAACGCTGTGCAAGGATATATGTATCGGCGCTTCCGCCGATGCCAAACAGGATCAAAACGCGGCGCCCGGTCGTAAAGTAGCCCCGCGTTAATCGGTTCCCGACAGATCGCGGGTGAACACCTTGGCTTCGCAGTCGCGGATATCATCCGTCATGCGGTTTGCCACAATTTTGTCCGACCGCGCCTTGAACGCGTCCAGATCGCACATCACCTGCGAGCCGAAGAAAGCCTCCTCTCTCAAGACAGGTTCACAAACGATAACCTCCACCCCTTTGGCCTTGACCCGCTTCATGACGCCCTGGATGGAGGACTGGCGAAAATTGTCACTTCCCGCCTTCATGACCAGGCGATAGATGCCCACCACTTTTGGCTGGCGGGCTAGGATCCGGTCCGACAGAAAGTCTTTGCGCGTGCGATTGGCATCGACGATGGCCCGGATCAGATTCTGCGGCACTTCGGAGTAATTGGCCAGAAGCTGCTTGGTGTCTTTCGGAAGGCAATAGTCGCCATACCCAAACGACGGATTATTATAGTGATCGCCAATGCGCGGATCTAGCCCAATGCCCTCGATGATTTGGCGCGTATCATGCCACCGGCCATGGCGTAGCTGTCCAGCTCGTTGTAGAAGGCGACGCGCATCGCAAGATAGGTATTGGCGAACAGCTTGATCGCCTCAGCTTCGTCCGGGCCGGTGAAAAGCACCGGCGCATCCTTGGTGACCGCCGCCTCTAGCGGCAGATCTGCAAAATCGCGGGCGCGGGCACTGCGCTCGCCGACGATGATGATGCGGCTGGGATGCGAATTGTCATGCAGTGCGCGCCCCTCACGCAGGAATTAGGGCGAAAAGATAACCTGATCGGTGCCCAACTGCGCACAGATCTCTTGCACGAGGCCGACCGGTACGGTCGACTTGACGACAATTGTCGCTTCACAGTTCACCGCGATCACCGCGCGGATGACATCCTCGACCGAAGATGTGTCGAAATAACTAGTCTGCGGGTCGTAATTCGTAGGGGTGCGACTATGACGAAATCGGCTCCCTCATAGGCAGCCCCCGCATCGGTGGTAGCCGTCAGGCGTAGGGATCCGGTCGCCAGATACGTCTCGATGTCAAGATCCAAAATGGGGCTGCGCCCCGCATTCACCATTTCCACCCGTTCCGGCGAGATATCGACGATCGTAATGTCATGCGCTGCTGCGAGAAGCACCGCATTCGACAAACCTACATAACCGATACCGGCAACTGCAACCTTCATCGAGTATCACTCGCTTTAACAAATCACTGTCTCGCTCCAAACCACGTTGATGGTGAATACTATCCGTTTGGGATTTGTTCCCGTCCAACCTGGCTTCGGACACCGATCAAAAGTGGAGTATCTGCTGCGCCGCGACTAGTCATCGTTTCCACTGCCTGCTTTCAGCAAAATTCATGCTTCTACCTTCATGGATATGTTCACTAAATTTATGACGGGACGATGTCGCCCCCCACTTAGGAGCCGATCATTTCCGCCGTCAAATCATTGACTGGGATAGCTCAGCGCAGATCTGCAGTAGATGTTCCTCAGCATCAGTTTGAGGCAATTTTTCAGCCGGGAAGCCCACCATGCCTCACAATCTCCCGACTAAGTGGGCCGCATGCATGGCAAATGTCCGAAGCAGAGTGTGCAATGGCCGTCGCGAAGTGGGTAGACCTCTAGGCCATCACCGTCGATGGCGCGAGGTCAATCTTGGCAATCCTCCAACTGCTGACAGATTGCGTGAAGTTTTTATTAGATGCCCGTGAAGGAGCTTGGCGTGCTCGCCCTCGCCAGCGAAAATCCACAACTCTCAGAGAAAGAACAAATTCTATTTGTCCGGGGTTTTGCGTCGCCATCTTTGGATCAAGATACTGGGTGGGGCCGGTGAAACACTATTCGGCCACGAAGCAACAGCACAATGTGGTTAGAGTGGTCTCGGAAAACCGGACACGAGCTTAGGTGTATCCCGAACCTCTGGGAGGGATACGAAATGGCGCAACGCCGGAGGTTTACGGACCAATTCAAGGCGAAGATCACGGTACGGCATCTGGTTCATCCCAACCAGGTGAGCACGTGGAGGCGCCAGGCAATCGAGAACGATGTCCTGTCCGCCGGGCTCAAACGATGAGCCCCGAGCAGGGGCCAGAAAACCCAAAGCTATCCTGGCCTGAAAGGCGGAGAATATGTCGAGGCACGTAATGCTTCTCCGCGCTCTGCATTAGCTTTGCGCCAGCGGTAGAAACTCGCACCGCCGATCTCGAAATAACGGCAGGTCTTGGCGACATGGCCGATCTCTTCAACCTATTGCAATATCCGCAACTTGCGACTGATCCCGCGTCGATCCTTCGACATAAACATCTCCTTCTTCCAGGCTCTGAAAGGTTAAAAGAAATGTCTCGCGAGTAACGGCATATCTACGGCCACGAAAAGGCCGACACCCCTACCCTGAGAGACAATATGAGCCGCAATTCAAGTATCGCTCACATTCGTATCCGCACGATCAACTGGCCAAGATGCCCCCCGCCTTGACATCCGTCAAGTCGCAGCCCGGCGGGCTGCTTTAATACCTTAAGACGCAAGGCTACCGTGTCCCCGTCAGCCCGTCCACATGTGGCCGCCCGGTCGGGGTGGCAGATGACCGGGACGACGGGCTGGAGGAGCAAACATGAGCCAGAGTTTCACACGCCGTCGTTTCCTCACGATCTCGGCCGCAAGTATGACTTGTGCGGCGATGCCGGTGCAGGCCGCGGAAACTGTTATATGGACCGGTCGCGCGATGGGGGCGCAGGCCCGCATGACACTGGCAGGGCCGGTGCCGAAAGATCAGGCGCGGTCGATCCTTCGCGCAGTAGAACATGAGCTTGCCCGCCTTGAGCGGATATTCAGCCTGCATCATCCCAGATCGCAAATCGTGCAGTTGAACAGCTCCGGCATTCTCAAGGCGCCTGCGTCCGAATTTGTTGAAGTTCTCGACCTTTGCGATCATCTGAACATGGCGACCAAGGGCGCATTTGATCCGACGCTGCAACCGCTATGGCTGGCGCATGCCAGATCGGCGGCGCAGGGACGCATCCCGTCCGAGGACGATTTGATGCAAGCACGTGACGCCGTCGGCTGGGAGCATTTGCGATTTGACGCAGGCGCAGTGCGCTTTGGCAGGGCCGGTTGCAGCCTCACCCTGAACGGTGTCGCGCAAGGCTATGTGACCGACCGGATTGCAAACTTGCTTCGCCAACGGGGGCTTAGCGATATTCTGGTGGATATGGGGGAAATTGCGGCTTTGGGCAAACACCCTTGGCCGGTGGGCATCGTCACGCCGGGCGGCGATCTCGTCAGTCAGGTCACCCTGCAAGATCGGGCGATGGCGACGTCTGCCCCTATGGGCACGTTACTGGCGCCGGAAATCGGGTTGGGCCATATCATTGACCCCCGCAACACCGAGAACCAGCCCCGGCATAAACTCGTGTCTGTCTCTGCCAACTCCGCCGCGTTGGCGGATGGGCTTTCGACCGCGTTTTGCCTTATGACGCGGCCCGGCATCCAGTCTTGTCTGGAGCAAACTGACGGGGCCAAACTGGAGGCTATGGCCTGACGCTTGTTGTGTCTTTCAAATGCCGCCGAGGGCCGCGCGCGAGATGCCTTGAACGATCAGCCCTCTGACCCCGGGCAAAAGCCCGACAGGGTCCATGCAGGGTCCCGAAAATCCGCAAGCTGTTAGCGCGTCTTGAATATCGTCCTGCACATGTCCGCCATCGGCGGCGAAGAACGGCAGGCAAATAGACTTTGGCGGGCAAAGCACGGTCACATCGGGCAGAAACGGCGGTTGCTCGACATAGCCGGTACGTATCTTTTCAAACCGGATCAGCCTGCTTAACCGCTCGACAAACTGCTCCGTATCACGTGCGGAATTCGGACTGCGGCCAGATCCATGCGCTGCCACCATCAACGTGGTCTCGTCCGCCTTCCAGCCTTGGCGCGTGAGTTCCGCCTTCAGCGCGCGCGCGACAACGCCGGGCAGGTCGGGGTCAACGCCGAGCGGCGGCAGGATGACGGGGCGGTCAGCCGGACTCAGCCGGTCGCGCAGGGCCGATTGTACAAACCAGCCATCGGTCATGAACATCGGGTAGATGACGGGCGACGTTCCCGCGCGGCTCAAAGCTGTTTCCAACGCACTTGGTTTGGCCAGTGTCGCGCTTTCGACGCGCCAGCCCGGGACGGTCGGAGTGATACGGGACAGCGCCGCCTCTGCCGGATCGGGATCGGACGGCTGACCGTGGCTGACCACGATCGCGCAGCGCTCAGTGGCTTGTGCCTTCGGAGAAGGTGATCTTGTTGAATACATTGTATTTTCCAGATGGTTTGCGCATTGGAAGACGGCGCAGCTCCTGCAAGGTTTTAGCATCGTAGATGATGACCGCGCCGTCATCCTCCCAGACCGAGACCAGCGCGTGCGACCCGTCTCGGGTAAACTCGACATGCGCGACAGTCGCCCCCGGTTCGGGGCGCATGGTTTTGACGATCTCAAGCGTGTTTTGGTCGATGATGTGCATTACGTCCTTGTTCGGACCAAAGAACACGTCGGCCCAAATGTAGGGCGAGTTCTCGTGGCTTCTGAGGAAAAAGCCCGGCCCTTCGGTGTCGATGGTTTTCAGCACGCTCCAGTCCGCCGTGTCGATGATCGACAGCTTGCCTTCCTTCAAGTGCGGCGTGGCCATGACCCTGCGCCCGTCCAGATCCCAACTGATACCCGACCCCAGATGCGGCATACCTGGCAGCGGCAACTCCGCAATTTCGCGGCCCACGTTGAGGTTCACGACAACGCCCCGCGCACCATCTCGCGACGCGCCGATCAGATGGCGGTAGTCGTCCGTAAAGAAGAAGTCATCCAGCGGTTCGGCAATCTCGATCCGGCGACGGGCGAACAGGCCCTCGGACGACGGGATCGCCTCGATCATGCCTTTCTCCTGACTGTGGATGAAGCCTTCGTAAACCGGGGGGGCATCGGGGTCTGTGGCGACCTCCCAGATTTCCGGAGCGTCTTTGAGCGCCAAGATGAAGCTGTCGCGCTGCGGGGCCTGATAGACCGCCGACACCCGACTATGGACGCCGGTTTTGGAGATCACCGGCATGACCTTTTCCACACTCAGGTCATCCGTGGACAAAAGGGTCAGCGTCATCGGCAGGTAGTTTGCCACCGCAAGATGTTTGCCGTCGGGGCTGATCGCGATGTTTCGGCTGTTCAGTCCGGCACGGACGCGCCCGACCTGTTGCAGCGACCAGATATCGTATTTCTGCACATAACCATCTCGCGACATTATGAACACGAAGCGCCCGTCCGGTGTGAATTTCGGGCCGCCATGCACCGCGAACGGCGTCTCGAAGCGGTCCAGCACCTCGAACGTGTCGCCATCCAGCACACTGACGTGATGGTCTCCGGTTTCGACCACCAGTGTGATGTTCAGCGGGTCGGCGTCGAAAACGGGAGCGTCGGCGGGGACATAGTCGGCGTCCATCTCGCGTGTCGCGGCAATCTGCTCAGGGGTCCACTCGGGTTCCGTCTCAAGTGGTGTCTTCAGATAGTCCGCCAGCGCCGCGATCGCCGCGACTTCCAACTCGTCCTCAAACGCGGGCATCTGCGTGGACGGACGACCCACCGCAATCACATTCTCAAGGTTTGGCCCGCGCATCCGGCTTAACGTTTCGGGGATCAAGGCGGGGCCGATACCGCCCAACCTGTCACTGCCATGACACTCCGCGCAGCTGGTGGCGTAATCCTGCGCCGGATCAGCCTGCGCCATCACCGCGCAAAGCGACAGAAGGCTAGGTAAAACGATGCGCCGGATCATGGCGTTTCCCCCGGAATGGTGTGACGGTCAGGCGCTCGGTATCCTCGATGCCGATCTCGGAATTGCTGAGGTAGCAGGCCGGGTCTTCGGCCCATGGATCGCCGGTCAGTTGCAGCGCACGAATACGGGTATTGCCGCCGCAGATGGATTGATGCGCGCAAGCCCCGCAGCGGCCTTTGAGCGGTCGCGGGCGGGTGCGCAGTTGCGCCAGCATCGGATCATCGCCGGTCCAGAGCGTGGAAAACGGCGTGTCCTTGATGCTGCCGACGGTGTAGTCGGACCAGTACGTATCGGGGTGAACCTTGCCTTGCGGGTCGATATTGGCCACGCCCAGCCCCGACGAATTCCCGCCCCATGCCTCAAGATGGTCTCGTAGGTTTTCCAGCTTGTCGTCATCGAAATGTGCACGCGCCCATTGCATCATATAAACGGCGTCGGCATCGTTATTGCCGGTCACGATGTCCAGCGGATAGCCCGTCCCCGACGCACCGGCCCACGCGTGGTCGATCAGCATATCGAGCGCGGCCCGTGTGTGGCTGTGCATGGCATCCTCGCCGCGGTTTTTGTCGCCACGACCGGCATAGACCAGATGCGAGAGGTAGAATTTGTCCACGCCCTCGTCCTCGCAAAGTTTCAGCAAGCCGGGCAAATGCTCGGCGTTATCCTTGGTCAAAGTGAACCGCAGCCCCACCTTGATGCCGCGCTTCTTGCACTCGCGCACGCCGCGCACGGCATCGTCGAAAGCGCCGTCGACGCCGCGGAACCAGTCATTAGTCTTGCCGATCCCGTCGATCGAGATGCCGACATAATCAAACCCGATCTCTTCGATCTTGTCGGCGTTTTCGCCGTGGATTTTCGTGCCGTTGGTGGACAGCGCCAGCATCCGTGTAAAGGGACGCGCCGCGCGGGCAATGTCGAAAAAGTCGAACCTGTCCAGAGGTTCCCCGCCCGACAGGATCAGCGCGAAGACGCCAAACTCTTCCATGTCCTTGACGTTGGCCATCGCCTGTTCATGCGTCAGCTCGCCGGGGAAATGCACATCTGCCGAGACGGTGTAGCAATGGCGGCATTTCAGGTTGCAGCGACGCGTCAGGTTCCAGATCACGACCGGCTTGACCCCGCCGCTGCCACGACGTGTGCGCACTGGGGTCGGGTCGACCAGCTGATGCATGTATTCAGACATTCGAAACATGCCTTATCCTTTCTGCCGCAGCCGCAGCCCGGTCTTTTTGAGTATGCGGGTGGAGTAGAGGATATCGTTGCCACGGCAGGCATCCCCCAGAATTGCGGCCACTTCGGCGCGCAGGGCCTCGACCTCCTCGCGGGAGGTGCCGTGGATCATCGCGAACAGGTTGTAAGGCCAGTCCGGCAAGGCGCGGGGGCGCTCGTAGCAATGGCTGACGAAATCCAGATCGCCTATCTTCTGGCCCAACTCGGCAATACGAGTGTCATCGACATCCCAGACCGACATACCATTTGCCGTCATCCCCAACGCGTAGTGGTTGGGCGCCACGGCAATGCGGCGAATGATGCCGCTGGTCTGCAAGGCGCGCATACGGGTGCAGACCTCGTCTTCGTCCAGACCCAGATCGGCGGCGATTTGGGCGTAGGGGCGTGGCACCAGCGGCAAGCCCGACTGGGTGGCCGTGATGATGCGGCGGTCTGTGAGGTCCAGCGTCATGCCGCCACCCGAAAGCGGATGAAGAATTCCTGCAACTTGGGAAAACACAAAACGGGGTATCCGGTCTCGTGTTCGATCTTCGCCGCCACCTCCGCGATTTCGCCCTCGGATTCCGTCGCCAGCACAAACCACATATTCAGGCGGTGGGTGCGCTCGTAGTTATGCGCGACCTCGGGGTAGGCATTGACCATGTCCACGACGCCGTCGAATTCATCCTCGGGGATCGCCATGGCGCACAGACAAAACGCCCCGCCCATCGCGGCGGCGTCAAAGAAGGGACCAAAGCGGGTGATGATACGGCCCTCTTTCATCGCGGTCAGGCGCGTCAGAAGGTCACTTTCGGTCAGCCCAAGCTCCCGAGCCACCTGCTCGTAAGGGTTGGGTGTGATCGGAAAGCCGTCTTGCAGCGCGTTCAGGATCAGACGGTCGGTGTCATCAAGCGTCATGCAGTTTCCTTTTTATTGGCGTCAATCATCGCACCGGTTTGTTTGAAACAGCGTATCGAGAACAACGGCTGGTAGGGAACGCCGCGAAGCGCGGGCAAGGCGCGGACGCGGTCAAGAACTTCGAATGCGGCAGCCCGACTGCGGGCATGGATCATAGTGTAAAGGCTGTAAGGCCAGATGCCCTCCACGGTGACGCGTTCATAGCAAAGGGTGATGCCCGGCTGCGCGGCCAGCAACGGGCCGACCTGCGTAATGGTGTCGTGCGGCAAGTCCCAGACCACCATGGCGTTCGCCCGCCAGCCCAACGCACGGTGGCGCACGATCACACCAAGGCGGGAGATGATGCCAGCGTCGGTCAGAACCCTGATCCGGTCCAACACATCCGCTTCCGTTCGGCCAAGGTCGTTGGCGATGCGGGCATAGGGGCGATCTTCAAGCGGCAGCCCCTTCGTCAGGGCCTGAAGCACAGGGCGGTCGGCATCCTGAAAAACCGACGTATCGACCTGCCGCGCACTGCTGAGCGGGGCCGCCCCACCCCGCATGGAAAACCCCAGATCGACATTGAACGGCCGCACCAGCCGCAGATCCAGCACACGCAGACCGGCCTGCTTTTCGATGCGGGCAAGCGTTTCGTTGACATGCGCGCGGTCAGGGCCTGTGACGACAAACCAGAGGTTCCAGTCGTTTTCGCGCAGGTAGGAATGGTTCACACCGGGCTGGGCGCCGATGATCGCCGCGACCTCTTCGATCCGGCCCTCGGGTGCGGCAATGGCGGCAAGCGTGCTGGCCGAAACCGAGTTGGGCGCACATGTCGCGCCAACCCGTGTCACACGCCCGTTCTCGCAATGACCGCGCAGCCTTTCCAGCACGCTTTCGGTGCTGATCTGCAATTCAGCCGCAAGGCGGTCAAAGGGCCGCGGCTCAATCGGGAAGCCGCGTTGCCAATTGTCCAGCAAGGCCTCGTTTGTCGGGTCATTGACGCCATCCATTTTCTACAGCCCCGTCTTGTGCGCACGGTTAGTAAAGAAGATGCCTGATGGGCTGAGCGCATTGATCTCCCGCAATTTCTCGAAGGTTTGGGTGTCGTAGACCATGATTTTGTTGGCATCGCGCACGGACAGCCAGACCTCGTGGCCGCGCGGCGTGAATTCCATGTGAAGCACGCCGGGTCCGGGGGTGAATTGATGGATCACCTCCTTGCTCAGGGAGTCGATGACCTGAATGGTGTCGTTCAGCGGGTGGGCGAAGTTGACCCAGACCTGCCGCCCGTCAGGCCGCGCCATCGCAAAGATCGGCTGGCCGTGTGTTTCGGTCCGTCCGGTTTGCGTCAGGCTGCGGGCATCGACCCAGAGCACTTCATGCTGACCCACAGCAGGCAGCACGAAATCGGTTCCCGCCAGCGCCCAGCCTTCCAGATGGGGCATCTTGTAGACCGGCAGCCCTTCGCGTCCGGCGGAATAGCCGTCAAGGATCGGCATCGGTTCGGGGTTATCCTGCCATAGGTCCAGCGCGGTCAGGTGGTCCTCGCCAAAAAGCCCCGCAATGTAGGTGCGCCCGTCAGAGGTCACCAGGGCGTCATAAGGGTTGGACCCCATACCGGTGATCTTGGTGATTTCCGGCTCGGCATCCGACAGATCGGCAATCCACGTTTCGCCCTTGTCCCACAAGGTGAACACAAACTTGGTGCCCGGCACATCGACAAGCCCCACAGTCTTCGAGCCGGTCGGAATGTCGACGACAAGCTCCATCGTTTCGGCGTCGAACACCCGCACCCCGCCCGGCTCATAGTTGGAGACGGCAACATAGCGGCCATCGTCGGAAATAGCGCCCCCGATCGCGTTTCCGGCCTGTATCACCCTGCCCACAATGGCTTGCTCCAGAATGTCGACCTTGGTCAGCCCGCCATCGCGACCGAACACATAGGCAAACCGTTCATCCGGCGAATAGACCAGCGAGGCGTGCGACAGATCCCCCAGCCCCGTGATGCGGCCAATGCTGGCGCGTTCCGACTGGTCGATCACCAGCAACGACCCGTCGGCACGCTCCACCACAAGCCCCAGATCGCCGGTCGATTGCGCGACAGCGCTGGTGCTGGCAAAGGCGAGCGACAGGATCAACGCGTTCAGCCAGTTCTGCATCATTCTTCTCCGGTCAAAAGATAGTCGACCACCCAGTTGATTTCGGTTTGCGTCAACAGTGGTTGCCAAGGCGGCATAGCGGTTCCGGGGATGCCGTCCTGTATCACCTGCCCAAGGGTTTCGGGATCATAGTGCTGCAAGGACTCGGCCCGAATGTCGGGGCCGAGTCCGCCTTTGAGCGTCATGCCGTGGCATGATCCGCAGTCCTGATGGACCAAGTGCTTCAGCGCCATTGCATCCGGTGGCACCTCCCCTGCCACTGCTGCGCTGGCGCTGAAGACGAACAGGAGAACCCTACTCACCGGCTATCGCCGCTGGCAGCGGCGGCATCTGGTTTAGGGCCGCCTGTTGGTAAAGGGATACGACCCTGCCGATCACAAACAGAACGGGCGTGCGCAAGGCCAAGGTCTGCGCATCCACACCAATCTGGCCAAGGTGCGACAAGAGACGGGTTTCACGCGGCGTGGTGACGTTGGAGACCGCCAGAACCGGCAGGTTGGCGGGCAGGCCCGCGCTCATCAGACGCAAGGCAATCTCGGCAATGCTGGACGCCCCCATATAGACCACCAACGTGGTGTCGATATCGGCCAGACTTTCCCAATTCAGCTTGAGCGTTTTGTCCGCCGCAAGATGTCCGGTAACATATCGCACGCCGGTGGCAAGCCCACGGTGGGTTAGCGGCACGCCGGTGGCCGCCGCCATGCCTTGCGCTGCCGATATCCCGGGCGCGTATTCTACATTGATGCCCCGCGCTTGCAGATAGGCCGCCTCTTCCGAGCCGCGCCCGAAGATCATCGGGTCACCGCCCTTGAGGCGGGCAACGATCTGCCCTTCCAAGGCCCGTTCGGCCAGAATTTCATTGATCTGATCTTGCGGAACCGTGTGGCATTTCGGGGCCTTGCCCACGGGGACCATGTCCGCGCTCTTGGGTGCCATAGCCAGAATCTCGGGAGATACCAGACGGTCGTAAACCACAACATCAGCGTCGCCGAGCATCCGGACGGCGCGCAATGTCATGAGGTCGGGATCGCCCGGGCCTGCTCCGATCAGATAAACTTTGCCATTGGGTGTCATTGGCCGCATTCCTCACGTGGCAATCGTTTTTGTCATCTCGGGGTTCGTTGAAAACCGGGGGCCGCGCGTAACGCAGCCCCCGACCCTCGTGTTTTAGTAAACGTCGGCGCGTGTGTTGTAGACGTTGAACTTGCCGGTAGGCGTAATCAGGCGCGGGTCCTTGATCACGTGCTTGAGTTCCAGCGTCTTGTCGTCAACCACAACGATGGCCGATTCCAGATCCTTGGCGTTCCAGACCGAGAACCAGATTTCGTTCCCGGCCTTGTTGAATTCGCCTTGAACCACGCGGGGTTGCCCTTCGGCAATGCCAGCCCATTCGACAATCGGAAGCGTCGTGTATTCAGGCTCTTCCTCCGTCAGGTCGGACACCTTGAAGACCGCAACCGAGCCGGATGTTTCGGCATCCGGGTTCAATGTTGCATCAACATAAAGATGCTCGGATTCCGGATGGGTTTTGACGAACAGCGATCCACCGCCAAGGGCATAAAGCTGATGCACCATCTTCCACGCATGTTCCGGATGGCCTTCAGGGTCCGTCCCGATAAGCGCGACGGTGTCGTCGCCCAAATGCGAGGTGGCCCAAACCGGCCCGTAGGTCGGGTGGATGATATTGGCACCACGACCCGGATGCGGGGTTTCGCCTTCGGTTTCGATCACTGCCACCAACTTGCTTTCCTTGGTGTCGATCACCACGACCTTGCCGCGCGCGTTTGCCGCCGTCAGGAAGTAACGCTGGGTGCTGTCCAGCCCGCCATCGTGCAAGAAGCGTTCAGCGTTGATCTCGGTGACTTTCAACGCGTCGATGTCGGAATAGTCCACCATCATGATCTTGCCGGTTTCTTTGACGTTCACCAGAAACTCCGGTTTGTAGTGCGAGCCTAGGATCGCCGCCACACGGGGTTCAGGGTGGTAGGTCTGTTCGTCATAGGTCATACCACGGGTCGATTTGATCCGCAGAGGTTCCAGCGTGTCGCCGTCCATGATCACGAATTGCGGCGGCCAGTAAGCCCCGGCAATGGCGTATTTGTCCTCATAGCCCTCAAACTTCGACGTCTCGACCGAGCGCGCCTCTGCGCCGACCTTGATCTCGGCTACTGTGTCGGGGTCTTCCATCCACAGGTCGATCATGTTCACCTTGGCATCGCGGCCAATCACGAACAAATACCGTCCCGAGGCGGAAATCCGGCTGATGTGGACGGCGTATCCGGTCTCGAGAATTTTCTTGATCTCGTAGGTGGAGCCGTCAATCAGGGCAATCTCGCCTGAATCGCGCAGCGTTACAGAGAACAGGTTGTCGATGTCCCAATCGTTCAACTTCTCCGTGGGACGATCCGCTGGCTCTACATGCACTTTCCAGCTGGCGCGCATGTCTTCCATACCGAATTCCGGTGGCGCTGGCGGCTCGAGCAGCACGTAGCGGGCCATCAGATCAACATCGGCTTCGGTCATATCGCCCGAGGTGCCCCAGTTGGGCATACCTGCCGGCGAGCCATAGGTGATGAAGTCGCGCAGATACTCAAACCCGAGGTCACGTGTGATGTCGGGCGTCAGCGCCTTACCGGTCGCACCCTTGCGCAGAACGCCGTGGCAACCTGCACAGCGCTCGAAATATGTTGTTGTCGCTTGCTGGAATTCTTCGTCGGTCATCACCGGATCGCCGGGCTTGCGGCCGGGAATTTCGACATTGATCTCGCCCAGTGTCGTCATCGACGGCACATATCTGTCTGCGGCGGTGTCGGCATGGTCCGCAGGTTTGTCCTGCGCCGATATGCTCGTCACGGTAAGACCCAGTGCGACAGCAGCACTGGCCAATAGCGAAACGCGCTGTCTGGCAGTTGTAGATTTCATCACAGATTCTCCAGTTGCGGTAGGTTAACATTATCGTGACATTGGGCTCATCGGGCGTCCTTGACTTATGTTAAGGCGGGAACAGACAGAGCGGAGCAGAAGGGGGAATGATCCGATCTGTCCTCTTCACAATTCTGAGTGCATTTTGCATTGCGGGCAGCCCTTTGATGGCACCGGCCCAGAATGCGGGGCTCGTCCTTCACGATGAAGCCGTGGCAGTCGCCCCGACCCGCGAGGTCGCGGCATCCCTGTTTAGCCTCACAGAGTTGCCAAACATCATACATACCAAGGGCGCGGTGCCCGGATGGGAGGTGTCACAGGGCGGGGAAAGTGTCGGGCATATCGCGTCAACCTGGGAGATTATCCAGTCCGCTGGATATTCCGGGCGACCACTGGATGTGCTGGTCGCGGTGTCCTCAAACGGCGTTATCACCGGTGCCAAATTAGTGCGTCACAGCGAGCCGATTCTGACGCTTGGCCTGTCTGACCAGGACATCGCGCGATTTGTCGCAGGCTTTGCGGGAATCGATCTTCTGGACCCTGACGGCACCCGGTCCGGCCCTGAAATGCCCGACATAATTTCCCGCGCGACGGTCACGACCGGCGTTATCCGCGACTCCATCCTGCGCACCGCGCGGTTGCTGGCGATCAATCGCGGCCTCGTGCCGGGCGGTGGCATCGACCGCCTGAATTTCGAGCCACGCAGTTGGGCCCAGCTGGAGGCAACAGGCGCGGTTGCTGGCACCACAGTTACCCTCAGCGAAGCCCGGGCGGCGCTTGCTGATGCCCAGCCCCCGATCCCAGAAGGCAGCGCACCGTTTATCGCCCTCTGGGTGGCGCTGGCCGATCCGCCGACAATTGGCCGCAACATTCTGGGGGCCACGCAGTTCAATCGAACAACGGCGGCTCTGGGGCCTGACGCACATGTGCTTTTTGTGGGCTCGCACGGGCTCTATTCCCATCGCGGAACCGAGTGGCGCCGCAGTGGCTCATTCGACCGGTTGATGGTGACCCAGAACGGGGTGGATTATCCGCTAACCGAAGAGGGCTATACCAGAATTGATAAACTCCCCATTCAGGACACCCCACCTTTCAAGGAACGCAGCCTGTTTCAAATTGGCGGTGACGGGTTTGACCCGATACAGCCGTTCACGCTGACCCTAACCGCCACGCGCCCCACAGCATCAGGCGCAGACCAGTCGTTTTCAGTATCTCAGGACTATCACCTGCCAGCGGAGTTCGTGCAGGCCCCGCCCCCCGAAGCGGCCCCGTTGTGGCACCGCACTTGGGAGGACAAGAAATATGCCGTCATGAGCGTAGCCGCGATGCAGATCACGCTCACTCTGATCCTGCTGTTTCAGGAGCCGCTGGTGCGCCGCAAGCGTCTGTGGATGGTGCTCAGGGTCGGATTTCTCAGCGTCACGCTGGTCTGGCTGGGCTGGGTGCTGAACGGGCAGCTTTCCATAGTGCAGGTCGTTGCCTTCGTGCAGTCGCTGTTGACCGGATTCCGGTGGGAGACGTTCTTGATCGAGCCGGTGATCTTCACCCTATGGGCGGGGGTGGCACTGGGGCTGCTGTTCTGGGGTCGGGGTGTCTTTTGCGGCTGGCTATGCCCGTTCGGGGCGCTGCAAGAGCTGTCCAATCTCGTGGCCCGACGCCTCGGCGTGCCGCAAATAACGGTGCCTCACGCTCTGCACGAGCGACTCTGGATGATCAAATACACCCTGTTTATGGCGATCCTTGCGCTGTCGTTCTATTCGATGAAAGACGCACTGATACTGGCGGAGGCCGAGCCGTTCAAAACCGCAATATCCATGCGAATGATGCGCGCCTGGCCATTCGTTCTCTTTGTTCTGGTACTGCTATTTGCAGGGCTGTTTATCGAGCGGTTCTACTGTCGCTTCATGTGTCCGCTTGGTGCCGCGCTGGCGATCCCTGCCAAGCTGAAGATATTCGACTGGCTGCACCGGCGACCGCAATGTGGGCGGGAATGCAGGCTATGCGAAACAAAATGCACCGTGGGCGCGATTGACCCGATCGGGCGGATCAATCCTAACGAATGTGTGCTTTGCCTGCGCTGTCAGGTGGTGTTGAACGACCCCGAAACCTGTCCGGTTCTCAAACGCAGGGCGCGCGCGAAAGCCGGTTGATGCTTGGCTGAGCGCGCTGCTCCTGAATGGAAGATGTGCAAATATTGACCGTCGTCCAGATCGCAAGTCGGATTGCGCCTTCCCTTTCCGTCTTCAGTCGTGTCTCTTGTGGCCTCACCGTTGACCCGCGCGATGAGGAGTTTCTGGTATGGTTCAATCCGAAGATCGAAAAGTTGCCAAGGACTCTGTGTTGCTCCGAAACCTGCCGGACCGTGTCGTCGATGCCTTGTTGAGCGATGCCGTGAGCCACCAGTACAGCCGGGCTGAAACTGTGTTTTTGCAGGGCGAAAAGGCCCAATTTATTCATATTGTCGTTGACGGCTGGGTCAAACTTTACCGCGTCGCCCCAAATGGAAACGAGGCGATTGTAAACGTGTTCACACGCAGTCATAGCTTTGGCGAGGCCGTGTCGTTCAAAAACGGAGACTACCCCGTTTCGGCCGAGGCCGTGACCGACTGCACACTGTTGCTGCTACCGGCCCGTTCCCTCGTGGCGATGATGAAGGAAGAACCCGATCTATGTATTGCGGCGCTGGCGTCGACTTTCCAGCATCTGCATGAAATGGTGTCTCATCTGGAACAGATCAAAGCTCGAACCGGTGCACAGCGGGTGGCTGATTTCCTGCTCGACCTGAGCAATTGTGAAACCGGCAGTTGCATGGTCACCCTACCCTACGACAAAATCCTGATTGCGGGACGTTTGGGCATGAAGCCGGAGAGCCTTTCGCGGGCGTTTGCGAAACTACAGAAAGTTGGCGTCAAGATCGCAAGAAATCACGCAATGATCAGCGATATTGATGCTTTGAAAGAATACACCAGAGCCGATCCCGCCAGCGGATGGAGAAAAGCCCAATGACTGCTCTCTCCGCTGCATTTGCCGCCATTGACGCCGCCAACGCCCGCGATCCCGACAAGGTAGACGGGCAACCCGCCAGCCTGCTCTATGGCCAGCGGATGACGGCCGAACAAATCCGGCTTTTCCCCGACGCCCGCGAAGCCCTGCAAATCGCGGCGCGGGGTCAGCATATAGAACGCTGGGTTCTCAGACGCGCGGATTACCCCGAGGGGCGCGAGGGCTATCTGACCTGGCGCCGTGATCTGGCTGGCCATCATGCCGAACGTGTGGCCGCGATCATGGCAGAGGCTGGATATGACCAGCCGGAAATCGACGCCGCGCGGCGTATGCTTTTGAAGCAGGGTATCAAGCGTGATCCGGACGTTCAGGCGCTTGAAGACGTGATCTGTTTCGTTTTTCTGAAATGGTATTTCCAGCCGTTTTCCACCACGCAAAGCCCCGAGAAGCTGCAACGCATCGTGCAGAAAACCGCGCGCAAAATGTCGGCCGAGGCCCGCGCCCTTGCGCTGGATACGTTTGACATGCCGCCGCCGTTTACCGACCTTTTCACGGACGGAAATCCCGCAAAATAATTGTCGGCAGTTTTCGCACAATCTCCTGGGCTCTCTTCAAGCGGCTGCTGTCAGCGTGCCGACACCTTCGCACCGATCCGGCGAATTCCCTCGGCAATGTGCTCAACTGATATCGAGGAATACCCGAGCCTGAAAAACTCTGTCGGTTGATCCGGGCCGCTGAAGAACGGGGCCCCCGGCTCTATCACCACCCCGTCATCCAAAAGCGCCTTGGCGAGCATTTCGGTGTCAGTCCCGTTCGGCGCTTTGATCCACAGGCTTGTCCCGCCAAAGCGGGCGGCCCCGGCCATTTCCAGATCCGTCTTCTCCAGCGCCTCGACAATCGCGGTGCGCCGTTTGGCAAATTGCCTGCGCATGTCGCGGATCAGCAAATCGTAGTGGCCTTGGGCCAGAAAATAGGCCGCGGTGCGTTGCAAATGTCCCGGCGGATGGCGCAGCATCAGCGAGCGCAGTTCCCGCGCCTCGGCGATCACGTGCTCCGGCCCGACGAGATACCCCAGCCGCAGACCCGGAAACAACGCCTTGGAAAAGCTGCCCGCGTAAAGCACCCGCTGGTCTTTATCTATCGCCTTGAGCGCAGGGCTTGGAGGCTCGATAAAGCTCATCTCGAACTCGTAGTCGTCTTCCACGATGACGAAGTCGCGGGCTTGTGCCAGTTCAAGCAGCCTTTCACGCCGCCCGCGCGGCAAGGTTGCGCCAGTGGGTGCATGGTGGCTTGGCGTCACGAAAACCGCCTGGGTCCCCATGGGAATGTCATCCGGCGGCAGGCCGTTTTCGTCGACATCCACCGTCGTGACGCTTGCCCCACACCACCGCAGCGCCTGTAGCGTATCGGGGTAGCACGGGTTTTCACAAACCGCGTTGAGGGGCGTGCGGGTCAACAGCTCTATCGCCAGCCAGATCGCGTTCTGGGCGCCGACAGTGATCAGAACCTGCTCACGACCGGCCGAGATACCCCGCCGGGGCAACATGCGGGACAGGATGTAATCGACAAGCAATGGATCATCAGTGGCTTCATTGCTCGCCATCAACTCGAAATCGCGCGTTCCCATGGCCTGCCTCACGCATTCGCGCCAGGCCGAGTGTTTGAAGATGGTGGAATCCATCTCCCCGAATACAAACGGATATGGCATAGACCGCCAGTTTTTCGGCTTGATGATCCGGCGGCGGTTGCGCAGATTTTCCGACAGGACGTTCTGCCAAAGATTGCTGTTCTCTATCGGCGCTGCTGCGTTACCCATAGGAAGGCGGGGGGCCGCCTCCGAATCCGCAACCACGTATCCGCTGCGGCTTTGCGTCGTCAGGAAGCCTTGATCGACCAGTTCCTGAAAAGCCAGCGTCACGGTCATGCGGGCCACACCAAGGTGTTCCGCAAGCTTGCGCGATGATGGCATCAAGCTGCCCGGCAAAGCCCGTTTCGACAGGATCGACGCGACGACAGTTTCCCGTATCTGGGTTTGCAGCGGCCTTTTCGACGCCCGGTCCAAAAAGAAAACATCTGCCGCTATACGTGGTCTGGCCATAGCTCACCGTCTTGGCAAAACTGGTCTAAGTCAATGAAAATTCTGGACCTAACCTAAGGTCAGCGAATCCGCCTATTAGCGGTCAGCCTTCACTCAATTGACAAGTTTGCTCTGCCTGCAGAGGCTGAAGGTGCACATAAACTGGGAGGATCCTATGACAGTACTATCCAAAATCGCATCCGGTGCGGCAATCGCTCTAACCGCGAGCATCATGAGCATCAGCGCCGCTGACGCGAAGAATTTCAAGATTGCCGTTGGCGACAGCGGCGGCAGCAGCCAGGAAGCGACCGGCAAAGCGTTCGTCGAGGCGCTCGAAGAGCTGTCCGGCGGCGAGCACACCGGTACCCTGTTCCTGAATGGCCAGCTCGGCTCCGAGCAGGACACCGTGAACGAAGCGGCCATCGGCACGCTGGATATGTCCATTCTGGCCATCAACAACGTCACGCCGTTCTCGCCAACCGTTGGCGTGTTCTCGCTCCCTTACGTGATCCTGAGCCTCGAAGACGCTGAAAAGCTGACCCAAGGCCCAATCGGTCAGGAACTGACGGAAAACACGATCAATGACGCGGGCGTGCGCATCATCGCATGGACCTATACCGGGTTCCGCCGCCTGACCAACTCCAAGAAGCCGGTCAAGTCGGTCGCTGACCTGCAAGGTCTGGTTATCCGCGTTCCCAAGAACGAAATCATGATCGACACCTACAAAGCCTGGGGCATCAGCCCGACACCGATGGCGTGGTCCGAGACCTTCGCCGGTCTGCAAACCCAAGTGGTCGACGGTCAGGACAACCCTTACACGACCATCAACGCGATGAAGTTCTACGAGGTGCAAAAGTACGTCACGAACATCCGCTACATCTTCTCCATCGAGCCGCTGATCATCTCCGAGCAGGTCTTCCAAGGACTGTCTGCCGAAGAGCAGGAAATGATCCTGGAAGCCGGCAAGAAAGCCACTGCGGCCTCCGCCCAGTTCCTGCGTGACAATGAAGCGGAGATCAAACAGATCCTGCTCGACGAAGGCATGCAGATTGATGACCCCGAAAACAACGAGGAAGAGTTCATCAAGCTGGCAACCGAAGCCGTCTGGCCAAAGTTCTACGACAGCATCGGCGGCATCGAGAAAATGAACGCCGTGCTTGCTGAAATCGGTCGCGAACCCGTCTCCGAATAAACCGGAAATATAAAAATGGTAAGCGCCTTCGGGCGCTTGCCTCAACCGACCTGGGAGGGGAAGATGACTAAATTCTGGTATGTCGTCGACAATATAGAAAGCTACATCTGCCGCACATTGCTGGCGATCTTCGTATGTTTGCTTTTCTTGCAGGTCGTCGTCCGCACACTCTTCGATTTTTCGTTCTCATGGGTCGAAGAGCTTTCGATCTACATGTTCGTCTGGTTCGTTTTCTTCGGGGCAAGCTACGCCGCCAAAATGGGCGCGCATAACCGGGTTACCTTCCAGTTCAAGTTCCTGCCAGATCGGACGATCAAGTATATTGAGGCGTTTGCCGATCTGTTCTGGATCTTCTTCAACGTCTATTTCGTCTATCTCGCGATAGATTTCATCTTCAACAAGATGAACCGTTTCCAGTCGTCGCAGACCATGGGGTTCCACCTCAGCTGGGTCTACATCGTGCTGCCGATTGCGTTCACGTTGATGACGATCCGCGTCATTCAGGTGAACTACAAGAAGATCGTTCTGGGCGAGGATTTGCGCGACCCTGATGCGATCGACCTAGAGGAAGTGCGTGCAGAAACCGGGGATGCCGTGGCAAAGCCACGCCTCGATGAGGAGCAAAAGTAATGGAAAGCGAAATCATTCTGATCCTCTTCGGCGGGTTCCTTCTGCTGCTGTTTCTTGGCGCGCCGATCACGGTGGCCTTGGGTGTCTCGACCCTGATCTCGTTTATCTATCTGGATGAAGACCCGATCAAGTTCGTGCAGATCGCCTACACCTCCGTCGGCTCGTTCCCTCTGATGGCCTTGCCCGCGTTTATCCTCGCAGGCGCATTGATGGAGGCGTCCGGGTTATCAAGGCGGCTAATCAACGTGGCCGAAAGTTTCGCCGGTCCCTTCACCGGTGGCATGTCCGCGGCAACCGTCTTCGCCTGCCTGTTCTTCGGCGCGATCTCCGGCTCCGGTCCCGCAACAACGGCGGCTGTGGGCATGCTGATGATCCCCGCCATGATCCAGCGCGGCTACGGGCGCAGCTATTCTTCGGCGATTACCGCGTCTTCGGGTGGTCTGGGTATCGTGATCCCGCCGTCCATTCCGTTGATCATCTTCGGCATTGCAGCGCTTGGCATGCCCGCTCCGCCTGAAGCCGTGGAAAAATTCGGCAACTTTCAGACCGTTTCGATCCCGAAACTGTTCATCGCCGGTTTCATGCCAGCCTTCCTGATCGCGGGCAGCTTGCTGCTGATGAACTATATCCTCGCCAAAAAGCACGGCTACAAAGGCTCCGCCGAAGGCTGGTCCGCACGGCAGATCTGGTGTGAGCTATATCGCGGGTTCTGGGCGCTGATGGCCCCGATTGTGATCCTTGGCGGCATCTATTCGGGCTTCTTCACGCCCACCGAAGCCGCAATCGTGGCGATCTTCTACACGCTTGTCGTCGGCACCTTCATCTACCGCGAGTTGAGCTGGAACAAGCTGTTCACCGCGCTTGAGACGACGACATGGCTGACCGGACGTGTCTTGCTCATCATGTTCACGGCAACGGTGTTCGGCCGCCTGCTGGTGGAAAACCAGATCCCCGCCGTGATCGCCAACGGCATGCTGTCCGTGACGGACAACATCTATATCATCTGGGCTTTGGTGATCTTCTTCCTGCTGTTCGTCGGCATGTTCATGGAGACGCTGGCAACAATCCTGATTCTGGTGCCGGTCATGCTGCCTGTGGCCTACAGTGTCGGGATCGACCCGATCCACTTCGGTGTGGTGATGGTATGCTGCCTTGGCATCGGCTTCCAGACGCCGCCATTGGGTGAAAACCTGTTCATTGCCTCGGGCATCTCGAACATCTCGATCGAAAAGATTTCGATCGCGGCCCTGCCCTTCGCCTTCATCAACACGATCGCGATTTTCATCATCGCGTTTGTCCCTGAAATCTCGCTCTGGTTGCCCCGCTTCTTTGGCTACTGATCCGCGATCGAAAAGGAGTTTCCTATGAAAAACATGATAACACATATCCTTTGCGCGACGGATCTGTCCAAGCATTCGGCCTACACGATGTGCCATGCGGCCAGCCTTGCGGCGGCGACGGGTGCCAAGCTGCATCTGGTGCATGCTGTTATTCCGATGAGCGACGAGACCAAGACGGCCTTGCGGATGTATATGCAAGCCTCCGGCTCAGGCGAAGCGGCTGACAAGGCGCGGCATGACTACGCGAAAACCGTCATGGCGGAGCGTCAGAAGGAGTTCTGGGATCACGTCGCCGAAGAGGACAAGGACATCCGAAAGCAAGTCGCATCCATCGAGCTTGTGGACGGCTACCCGGCAGAGGTGATCTTGCGCCGTGCCGCGGAGCTGAAATGCGACCTCATCGTCATCGGGGCCCATGAGCACGGCTTCACGCAAACCTTCCTTGGCACCGTCGCGAAACGCGTCTTGCGACGGTCAACAATACCGACACTCGTCGTCCCTTATCAGGACACCAACAAGAACACCTAGTTCACTTAAAATAATGGAGACTACCATGACCAAGACCCTGACAGCTCAGGACTTGTCCGAAACTTTTGATGCCTTCAACCGCCATGACGTCGATGGCGTCATGACCCATTTTGCCGATGATTGCGTGTTCTACACCGTCGGCGGCGACGAGGTATACGGCGCAAAAATCGAAGGCGCAGACGCCATTGCGAAAGCGTTTTCCGCCGTTTGGGCAGGCATGAAAGACGCCCATTGGGACCATCACAGCCACTTCGTTCACGGCGACCGCGCCGTGTCGGAATGGACCTTCTCGGGCACCGGCGCCGATGGCATGCGCGTCGAGGCGCAAGGCGCGGACATCTTCACCCTGCGCGACGGCAAGATCGTTGTGAAACAAGCACTTCGAAAATCACGGCCGCCATTCAAGGCGTAATTGTCATCTCATTGATGGAGCAATAAAATGCCACACAGACCCAAACACTGGCCCAAGGCCAGCTACGACCCACGATACGACCCGATCGTCGACGCAGGCCCCGGTCACAACCGGGACCACGCGCCGACATACTGGATCGGCACGGCCGGAACACCGCCCGAGGATGACGGCCCCGTAACCGGCGATATTGACGCGGATGTCGTCGTCGTCGGCTCCGGCTACACGGGCTTGTCTACGGCAATCCATCTGGCCAAGGAACATGGCATCAAGGCCCATGTTCTTGAGGCGAACACGGCTGCCTGGGGCTGCTCCACCCGCAACGGCGGGCAGGCGCAGATCTCTTCTGGCCGTCTCAAGCGGTCGGAATGGATCAAGCGTTGGGGCGTTGACGTCGCCAAGGGAATGCACGCCGAGGTGTGCGAGGCGTTCGAGTTGTTCAACGACCTGATCAACTCTGACGACATTGATTGCGATCCACAAACCGGCGGGCATTTCTACATTGCCCACCGCGAAAAGGTGATGGCAAAGCTGGAGAAGGAATGCGGCGTTCTGAACGACGTGTTCGGCTACGGCTCGCGCATGGTGTCGCGTGACGAGTTGCACCAAAACTACGTACGCGACCAAGAGGCACATGGGGCAATGTGGGAGCCTGACGGCACCGCGATCCACGCGGCAAAGCTGGCGTTCGGCTATATCCGTCTGGCACGGAAACTCGGTGCAAAGATCCACACGGCCAGCCCGGTCATGGGTTGGAAGACAGTGGACGGCGTTCACCATCTGACCACCCCCGGCGGAACCGTGCGCGCCCGTGCGGTGGCCTTGGCGACGGCGGGCTACACCCCGCCCGGACTGAACGAGAAAACCAAGCATCGCCTGATGCCCATTCTGTCCAACTCCATCGTGACGCGCCCGCTGACCGAAGAGGAAAAGGCGGAATGCGGGTTCAAGGTCAAGTCTCCCCTGACCGACACGCGCACCTTGCGGCACTACTACCGCTTCTTGCCCGATGACCGCGTGCAAATCGGCAGCCGTAGCGCCATCACGGGTCTCGACGCAGAGAACCCCAAGCACTTGGACTTGCTGCAAAAAGGACTCTACCGCAAGTTCCCTGCGCTTGAAGGGATCGAGCTTGATTACTCCTGGTGGGGATGGGTGGATGTCAGCCACGACATGATGCCACGCATCTTCCAGCCCGACCCGAAGAAAACGATCTTCTACGCGATGGGCTATGGCGGCAACGGCGTGATGTATTCTGCCCAAGCCGGCAAGCGCATGGCGCAGATGGTTGCGGGGCAAGGCAAGGATCTCAAGCTGCCGATCTTTACCTCGCAACTGCCAAGCCACGGCATCCTGACTCCCTTCCGCAGGTTGGGCCAGCGCATGGCCTATCCCTATTACTACCTTCGCGACGAAATTCTGTAACTCCTCCAGAAAAGGAATATTCACATGAAAATGACCACTGAAGAGGCCTTCGTTAAGGTCCTCCAAATGCACGGTATCGACAACGCGTTCGGTATCATCGGCTCCGCAATGATGCCCATCTCCGATCTGTTTCCCGCAGCGGGCATCAAGTTCTGGGACTGCGCCCATGAAACATCCGGCGGCATGATCGCGGATGGCTACACACGTGCGTCCGGCAAAATGTCCATGATGATTGCCCAGAACGGCCCCGGCATCACCAACTTCGTGACGCCCGTGAAAACGGCTTACTGGAACCACACTCCGCTGCTGCTGGTGACCCCGCAGGCGGCGAACAAGACCATCGGTCAGGGTGGCTTCCAGGAAATCGAGCAGATGAAACTGTTCGAGGACATGGTCTGCTATCAGGAAGAGGTCCGCGACCCGTCGCGCATGGCCGAAGTTCTGAACCGCGTGATCGAAAAAGCATGGCGCGGCTCCGCACCTGCACAGATCAACATCCCGCGCGACTACTGGACCCAAGTGATCGACATCGAGCTGCCCCAGATCATCCGTCTGGAGCGTCCCCAAGGCGGCGAGCAAGCTGTCAAGGACGCGGCCAAACTGCTGTCTGAGGCCGAGTTCCCCGTGATCCTCAACGGTGCGGGTGTGGTTCTGTCCGGGGGTATCGACGCCTCCGCCAAACTGGCCGAGGCACTGGATGCGCCTGTCGCTTGCAACTACCAGCACAACGACGCTTTCCCGGGCTCGCACCCGCTGGGCGTTGGTCCTCTGGGCTATAACGGCTCCAAGGCGGCAATGGAAATCATCCAGAAGGCAGACGTCGTGCTGGCCCTTGGCAACCGTCTCAACCCCTTCTCCACCCTGCCCGGCTACGGCATCGACTACTGGCCCAAAGACGCCAAGATCATTCAGGTCGATATCAACTCCGACCGCATCGGTCTGACCAAGAAGGTTGACGTGGCCATTCAGGGCGACGCCAAGCGCGTGGCAGAACAGCTGCTCGAAAACCTCGCCGATGGCGCGGGCGACAAGGGCCGCAAGGAGCGCAAGGAACTGGTCGCGCTGACCAAATCCCGCTGGGCGCAGGAATTGTCCTCGATGGATCACGAGGACGACGCCGACGAAGGCATCGACTGGAACGAGCGTGCCCGCAAAGCCAAGCCGGATCACATGGCCCCCCGCCAAGCATGGCGCGCGATCATGTCAGCGCTGCCGAAGGATGCGATCATCTCGTCGGACATCGGCAACAACTGCGCCATCGGCAATGCCTATCCGTCGTTCGAGAAGGGCCGCAAATATCTGGCTCCGGGTCTGTTCGGCCCCTGCGGCTACGGCCTGCCCGCGATCCTCGGTGCCAAGATCGGCTGCCCTGACGTTCCGGTCGTAGGCTTTGCCGGCGACGGCGCGTTCGGCATCTCCATGAACGAGATGACGGCCTGCGGTCGCGGCGACTGGCCCGCCATCACCATGGTCATCTTCCGCAACTANCGGCAATGCCTATCCGTCGTTCGAGAAGGGCCGCAAATATCTGGCTCCGGGTCTGTTCGGCCCCTGCGGCTACGGCCTGCCCGCGATCCTCGGTGCCAAGATCGGCTGCCCTGACGTTCCGGTCGTAGGCTTTGCCGGCGACGGCGCGTTCGGCATCTCCATGAACGAGATGACGGCCTGCGGTCGCGGCGACTGGCCCGCCATCACCATGGTCATCTTCCGCAACTACCAGTGGGGTGCCGAAAAGCGCAACACGACGCTGTGGTTTGACGACAACTTCGTCGGCACAGAGCTGAACGAAGGCGTGAACTACGCCGAGATCGCCAAAGGTTGCGGCCTTAAAGGTGTGCAGTGCATGGGTATGGAAGAGCTGACCGACGCACTCAACACCGCTGTGAAAGAGCAGATGAATGACGGTGTGACCACCTTCATCGAGGTTGTTCTGAACCAGGAACTGGGCGAGCCTTTCCGTCGCGACGCGATGAAAAAGCCGGTCTCTGTTGCTGGTATCAATCGTGACGACATGCGAGAGCAGCAAGCCGTCTGATTGCAACAAACACCGGGGGAGGCATCCGCGTGGGTGCCTCCTCCTTTTCCGAATTCTGTGCGTTTGCACCCTACCCCATTGATTGACGCGCCGGGTCGCTTCCGGTCCGGTCAAGGAGATCATGTCTGATGGCCACATCTTCGGCTTCCTCGCCAACGCTCGCCAGCCGCGTCCCGGCCTTCTTTGCCGACAACGGGCCCGGCTTCGCCGTGTCTGTCGTTATCGCCGTTGCGGCGCAGTTCCTGTCGGACCATTACGGCGCACCCGCGATGCTGATGGCGCTGCTGCTTGGCATCGCGTTTCACTTCCTCGCGGAAGAAGGTCGCTGCGTGCCGGGGATCGCGTTCACCTCTAAGACAGTGCTGCGCATCGGCGTGGCACTTCTGGGCGCGCGTATCAGTGTGGAGCTGTTGATCGGGCTCGGACCCGCACTGATCGGGTTAGTGGTCGCAGGTGTGATCCTGACGATCCTGTTCGGCCTTTTGGGGGCGAAGCTCTTGGGCCGCGGCTGGCGTTTCGCGCTGCTGACAGGCGGCTCCGTGGCGATCTGCGGTGCCTCCGCCGCGATGGCGATTGCCGCCGTGCTGCCCAAGAACGAGCATTCCGAGCGCAACCTGATCTTCACCGTCCTCAGCGTGACCATTCTGTCCACCATCGCGATGATCGCCTATCCGATCATCACCGCGTGGCTGGAGCTTGACGACCTCGCCGCAGGGGTCTTCCTTGGCGGCACGATTCACGACGTGGCCCAAGTTGTCGGCGCGGGCTTTTCAGTCAGCAACGAGACCGGCGAAACTGCGACCCTTGTGAAGCTGATCCGCGTGACCATGCTGGCCCCTGTGGTGTTGGTGTTCGCCCTGATCATCCGCGCCTACGCCGAAGACGATCCAGCCGAGGGTGGCAAACGCCCGCCGCTGATGCCGTTCTTCGTCATCATGTTTCTGGTGCTCGCGGCGATCAATTCATTCGGGCTTATCCCGTCTTTCCTGCAAGGCTTCCTTGCTGATCTGTCGAAATGGGCGCTGTTGGTCTCCATCGCCGCCGTAGGTATGAAAACCTCGCTCAAGACGATCTTCGATGTTGGCGGGCAGGCAATCATCCTGATCGTGGCGCAGACAGTCTTCATCGCCTGCTTCATCCTCTTCGGCCTCACCTACTTTGCCAACTAATTGAATAGGGAAAACATCATGCGCGTCATTGATTTCCAGGAAAATGTCGAAATTACAAAGCGCCGTCTTGCGGATCTGCCCGACCGTGTCGTCGACGGCGACCCCCACCACGAAACGCAAATGCGTTTCAAGAATGACGACGGAACGATGCTTGCAGGGACATGGACCAGCACACCCGGCAAGTGGATCGCCTTCGCGGACCGCGACGAGTTCTGTGTGCTTCTGACCGGCCACGTCAAACTGATCGGCGATGATGGCGTCGAGCAGGAATTCCGCGCCGGTGACAGTTTCCTGATCCCCAACGGCTTTCGCGGCTTCTGGCATGTGCTTGAGACGACCACCAAGCATTTTGTCATTCGCGATTACAGCGCGGGCTGATAAGTCTCCTCACCAGACCCACTGCGCTAGGAGACGATTATGCCCGACCCACGTTTGTCCCCCCTGACGACCCCCTGCCTGCTGGTCGACGAGGCCCGCATGAAACGCAACATCGACCGTCTGGCGCAGCATACGGCGGCCCTTGGCGTGTCGTTGCGGCCCCATCTCAAGACAACGAAAAGCGTCGAGGCCGCCCGCTACGTGCTGGCAAATGGCAACGGGCCTGCCACAGTTTCAACGCTGGCGGAGGCCGAAGTTTTTGCCGGTGCTGGAATCACAGACATCCTTTACGGCGTGGGCATCAGCCCCGACAAGCTGGACCGTGTGCTGGCGCTGCACCACGCCGGGTGCAGGCTGACGGTGTTGCTCGATTGCGCGGCACAGGCCGAAGCGGTTGTTGCGGCCTCAAAGGCCTCCGGCATCGCGATTCCCGCCATGATCGAGATTGACAGCGACGGCCATCGCAGCGGGTTGACGGCGGACGATCCGGCTTTGATCGAGGTGGGCCGCGTCCTGCACGAAGGCGGCGCGGAGCTATGCGGCGTTCTGTGCCACGCGGGCGAAAGCTACGGCGCAATCGGGCGCGACGCACAGGCCGAATTTGCCGAACAGGAACGCCTCGCTGTGGTCAATGCCGCGACTGCCTTGCGCAATGCAGACCTCCCCTGCCCCGTCGTCAGCGTCGGCTCGACCCCGACTGCACATGCCGCGAAAGACCTGACCGGCGTCACGGAAGTGCGCGCAGGCGTCCACGTCTTCTTCGATCTGGTGATGGCCGGTATCGACGTCTGCGATGTCGACGACATCGCGTTGAGCGTGCTGACCACGGTGATCGGGCACCAACCCTCCCGCGGCTGGACCATTTGCGATGCGGGCTGGATGGCCATGTCGCGCGACCGCGGCACGGCAGACCAGAGGGTAGATCAGGGCTACGGCGTTGTGTGCGACGAGATGGGTCAGGTGATCCCCGGCCTGATCGTGATCAAGGCCAATCAGGAACACGGCGTCATCGCACCCCGCCCCGATTTCGAAGGCGAGGTTCCCGATTTTCCGGTAGGCACCCGCCTGCGCATCCTGCCAAACCATGCCTGCGCCACAGCCGCGCAGCACCAGCAGTATCACGTCATCCCTGAAACTGCAGGCGCCGCGCTGAGCACATGGTCGCGGTTCGGCGGCTGGTAGTCACAGCTTTTATAGGAAGTAGTCCTGCTCCGACCCCTCCAACTAACAAGCATTCAGAGATGTTTATTAATTTCCCTGAAATGTGCTCAGGTCGAACACAGGCGAGCCGCTATAGCTCTCATCCCGCATGGTCAGCATTGCGTCGACCTACACAGCGCGCCAATCAGACTACGGCGCATCAAAACCCCTGACCTCTTATGGTCCAGCCTAAGTGACGGGGCCAACTTGTCAAAAACCGAAATCATCGAAAAAAGTACAACGTCTGACGGTCCTATGGCGTCGAGCGCTAACCCATGCTTCGTGGCAAATGACCTGGAATGATGTGACGCCCTACAGACCGGACTGTAGCAAAGACGCGAATGAAAGCTCACTTTTCCACAGGCGCAAACCCGAAGCGCTTGGCTTGATAGACGAAGCGCGTATGCGTCCGGGCCGAGGGGTCTTTGCCGCCGCCGGTGAAGCTGACGTCGAATTCCGGGCGCTTGTCTGCCGCTTCGGACGGCACCGCGGTTACGCGCAGGCTGGTCGGATCAAGCAACTCGACCGACATCTCGTCCGCCAGATCGCAGAAACCTCCGTCGCGCCCTTCGAAATACAGAACCCCGCCCGCGTCCTTCGCGCCTCCGCTTACCCAGAATGTGGTCACCGCGTAGGCGTCCAGATACGTATCGCCGTTCAGGTCAAGGACGTGAAGCTCCTGCAACTGCATGTTGTCGGGGCCGCCCAGATAAGTCTCGGCAAGCATGTCGTAGAGGTTGCCCAAAGGCACAACCTCGCAGGCGGTCACACCCGACGACAGCAAGGACAAGGCCAGCGTCAGCGCCGCGAGTTTCCTAGGGGGCATCAAAGTCAAAGCTGTTCACCGTGCCGGAAATCGAAGGGTCATCAAGATTGAGGTTATACTGCACGCCGATAAGTCCACGATTTTGTGGCAGGTTTGTCCAGCCCCTTATCTCCCTTGCGTGGGCAGCCGCATTGGCTGCGGCGGCGGCCTCGACGGCATCCATGGCGAGTTCCTCACGGGCCTGATTGTGGATCGGGTTGCTTGCTCCGACGGTCGCGAGCCGTCGCCGGAGATTGCGCAGGAAGCCGGTGGTGTAAATATGGCAGCGATACGCCATTGCGATCGCCTTCTCGCTGGTCAGATAGTCGGCGACCGTGCCGGTCCCGACCGTGGCATTCAGGATGTTTTCGATCCGCTTGCGTGCGAATACCGCCAGGGCTTGTTGCAGATCTGCATTCGTACGATTTGCCATCAGCATCCGGTAATAAACCGACCACGTGTGACCGTAGCGGTTGTCTTCCACACCGCTTTGATTGTTGCCGGTGGCGAAGCTGGCCCCAGTGAGCAGCACTGTGCCGGTTTCCGTCGGCATGGTCACCGAGGATGTGTAGGCGCCGTTGCTTGCGGCGATGGGCCAGCTTGTCTGTGCCGAAAGGCCGAAGCGCCCGATAGTGTTTTCGTAGGTCGCCGCATGTTGCGACTCGAGAAACGAGAACAACCCGCCCATTTCGCGCGCCTGATTGACCGGCGGCGGCGTCGCCTGAGCATGGCCGATCACCGCAAGCGTCCAGTGGCACAACCCGAAGGACAACGTAACACGATCGTAGGCGTTCAGCGCATCGTAGTGGCCGAGACACTCGAAATGGGCTGCGGCCCGGATCACCTTGAAAGTGGACAGCTGCGCCGCCGTCAGCCCTGCACCGGTGTAGCCGCCCGTTCCATAGGTGGTTTGCGGGGTCACCTCCGTCGTGTCGAGTTCCCAGATGTGGTTGCCGACGGTCCTCGGACCGCCGTAGACTCGTGCATTTTGGGTGTAGGGGGAGTAATCACCGACCGTCACCGGCTGGGAAATCGCCTGTCCGCCCAGCATCACCTGACCGCTGTAGACGGCGGGAATCGTGAAAGCCCCGCTACGATCTATCGCATACATGCGCAGGGCTGTGGTGTTCCAGTCATTATAGCGCCAGATGTTTTCACGGATCGTGGCAGGGTTCAGGTAATCGCGCGACGGCGCGGCATAGATCACCACAGGGCAGCGATAGCGCCGGTCCAGCCAGTCCTGCACCGCGCGCGCCGTGTCGGCGTTCAGAGTGCCGGTGACATCCCCGCCATACTGAGCCTCGCCGAACAGGGTCGAGGGGTCCAGTGTAATCAGCCTTTGCAGATAAAGCGGCTCTGTCACGGTGACGTCTTCCACCGCCGCCTGCGGCAGCTTCGCGCTGCATTGGAATTCGCGCAGGCCCCAATGGGTCGACCGCCCGAAATCGCCGTCCATACTGGCGAAGATGCCCCCCGCGGCATTCGTGGCCCCGACCGTTGCGGCAGGACCGAAACGGGTGATGGTCTGCCCGTTCGCCCGCCCGCCAGCGACCACCCAATGCCCTGTCTCGAACAGCGCGAATTGCAGCATATGAACCGGCTGTGGCAGGTTGATCCTGTTGGCAATCGGCGGCTCGCCCTCCGTTTCGTCATAGACGCCCAGACAGATCTCGTAGCCGGGCGTCGAGGCCGTGGCCGTCGGGTTGGCGGTGCCGCCCCAAACCGCGTTCGTGCTGCCCGGAACCGGGTCCTTGTCGTCGGTTGCGCCGGCTGCCTCGTAGGAGCTGCGCCGCAAAGGCAGGCCCATGAACATTCCCGCGTTTGCGATAGCCGTGCGTTGCCGGTTGATCAGATTTTCCGGCACGGCCAGTGCAGCGGTCACATCGTCCGGATGCGCCCCGTGTGCCGTTTGCACCGCAGCCAGCAGCGCGTTCGACAAGATAAGCGCGGTCGTCCCGTCGACATTGTCATCCTCGGTCTCGGTGGCATTGCGGGTGTAGCTGTTGATGTGGATGCGTTTGAACGCCCGGATCGCCCAAAGGGCGCGGCCGCCGAAATACTCGTCGATGCCCGCATATAGGCCAAGATTGGTCAGCCGTCGCTTCAACCCAGCGGGCTCATGGATCGGTGGCAGGTCGAAGAACACGTCGAACTGGTAGGTCGGGCCGTTGGTGATATTCACCTCCAGCCGCGCCGAGCGGGTGCCTTGCGGGATGCCCCGCCCCGCCGCCTGATCCAGCACGATTTCCCCGTTGGCCGGTATCGGCTCCGCCGCAGGCATTCCCGGGCGCAACTGGACCGTGCCTTGGGGGACGTCGTTTGGATGAAACGTCCAGCCGAGGTGAAAGCGCACCGATTGCAACCCGCAGGTCGCGCAGGTTGCCGTCGGGGCGTGGTTGCTGCCCCTGCGACCGGCATAGGCCATCGCTTGGGTGGCGGGCTGGTTTGTGGCCCCGACCGCACCGGCCTGCGGCCCCGCGCCCGCACCGGCCTGAGCGGCAACATTGCCCGAATTCGGCGTTGCCGGGACCGCGCCGCCGCCGGTGCCCATCAAGCTGTCTATAATGTCCTGAAAAATGCTCATGTCGCTTCGGTCCCTTTTGCAGTCTGTCGTGCGTCAAAAAAGGCCCGCACCCCGCTGACCATTCCCCGCCGCCATTGTTCGGGATCGGGTTGGTCAGCCCCCGATGAAGGTGCAAAGGCCTGCACTGCCCACGGGTAAAGCGGGTCGCAGTCGAAGCCGTATCCGAAATAGAGCGCCAGAGCGCAGAACAGGGTCAGGTCCGGCCCCGCCAGCCCATAGCCGTGCGCCCGCTTACCCGCCGCTGCCACAAAGCCTGCCAGTCCATCCGGTCCAAGGCGTGCCGCACGATGCGGCCAGACCCGTGCGCAGCTGTCGCATACCGTTTGCAGCGCGGGCTGCGTGTCCGCGTCGCGGTAAATTCCGGCAAGGGCGTCCATGAAGCGGCTGTAGGACGCCAAATCCCCGCCGGTCGCGTCCGCATACAGGTCAATCTCGTGGGCCAGCCGCGTCAGGCTGGGCCGATGGCCGGGCGCATCCAGCCATCCGGCCCGCAGCAAGGCCTGATAGAACTGCGGGTCGGTGGTGAAAAAGCTGCCCCAGAAAAACACCGCAGACAGATATTTCAGGTGATCCCGTCCGGTGACAAATCCGAGGGCCTTGGCGTTTTTGTGGGATTGGGCAACCAAGGCTTGCCGTTCTGTCAGGCTAAGCCGCGCCGCGACTGCGAGATACTGCTCGTCGATCAGCTCCAGCGCGCTCCGCTCGTAGTTGTCCCACGCCATGCGTTGAGCGGCATCCTCGGCAGCCTCGGTGACGATGTCGCTGAGCTTCAACATGCTGCCGCTGCCTCTATTGGCACCGATGCCTCAAGTCGCAGGATTGCCAGATTGTCGGTGCCGTTCGGAACGGCGAAATAGTCGATGCCCTTGGTAAATCGTTCAAACTGCGCCCGCTCCATATTTGCCACGACACTCAACATGACTTCCGGTGCGTAGAAGCGGAAATAGTTCCACCGCCCCGTTCTTTCGTCGAACACGCGGGTGAACTTGCGGAAATGCTTAATCAACGTGGTCAGGTCTGCGGCTGATCGCAGGAAGCAGGCCCCTGCCCTTGGCCACATTTGCCACGGCGGATCGTCCGGCCCCCGCCCTGAAAGCAGATGCCGCAGCAACTCCGCATCAGGTGTCAGGCGCAAAAGATAGGGCGCGACATCCGCCAACTCGCTGCTGCTGCCGCCTTGGAACAGGCATCCGTATTCAAGGCCAGAGGTCTCCAGCATTTCCGGCAGCCCGAAGAAGCGTGCCGCTTCCAAAAGCACAAAGGTCTGCGTCTCTTTGCCCGAACCCGACCAATCTGGCGTGCCGAACAGGCAGGCCTCAAGCTCCGGGTTGTCTTCGAGCCGACGATCAGGGCCAGCCAAAACCAAAGAGACACTATGATGGCAATAAGGCCCCATCGCGCGTGTCTTTCAAAATGAAACTACAACAATTGCGGAAAGCTTGCCTCGGAATTAGCGCGAAATCAACAACATCGCGGCTTTGGTCTCTCTGATGCGCGAACATGCGCAGTGATGCGGTATATTCACCCCGCTGGAAGCCTTTGCCGCACGAGGGTCGTCCAGTAGGAGCAACCCCAGCCGATAACCTCGTCGTTGAAGTCATATGCCGGATGATGCAGCCCGGCCGACGGGCCGTTGCCGATATTGATCATCGCCCCGGGCACCTCGTTCAGCATGAAGGAGAAATCCTCGCCCCCCAGCACCGGCGGCATGTCGAGGGCCACGCGCTCCGTGCCTGCAACCTCCTGCGCCGCGCGGGCGGCCAGTTCGGTTTCACGCTCGTGGTTCACGGTCACCGGATAGTGGCGAACATAGTCCAGATGCCCCGTCGCGCCGAAACCTGCCGCCACGTTCGTCACCAAGCGGTTCAGCTGCTCTTCGACATGGGTGCGGACCTCTTCGCGCAGCGTGCGCACGGTGCCGCCCATCCGTACCTCTTGCGGAATGACGTTGAAGGCGTTGCCTGCCTCGATTGTGCAAAGCGAGATCACTGCGCTGTCCAAAGGGTCGATGGTGCGGGAGGTGACGGTCTGGACGGCCTGAATAACGGCAGCCGTGACGGGCAGCGGGTCGATGGTTTGGTCGGGGCGCGCCGCGTGGCCCCCGCGCCCTTCGATACGGATTTGTATTTCGTCGACCGACCCCATGATCGGGCCTGACGCGATGGTGAACTCCCCGACGGGCATGTTGGGGCGGTTGTGCATGCCATAGACCTCATCGCAGGGCCAGCGTTTGAATAGCCCGTCGTCGATCATGGCTTTCGCCCCTGCCCCACCCTCTTCGGCGGGCTGGAAAATCACGATGACCGTGCCGTCAAAAGCGCGGCTTTGCGCCAGATGCCGCGCGGCGCCCAGCAGCATCGTGGTGTGACCGTCATGGCCGCAGGCGTGCATCTTGCCGGGCACCAGCGAGGCCCAAGGCTTGCCCGTCGCCTCCTCTATCGGCAGCGCGTCCATGTCGGCGCGCAGGCCGATGCTGCGACCGCTGGCGTTGCTTTGCCCGCGGATGACGCCCACGACGCCGGTGCGACCGACGCCTTCGGTGACCTCGTCTACGCCCGCAGCGCGCAGGGCCTCTGCCACGGTCGCGGCGGTGCGCACGGTGTCATAGAGAAGCTCCGGGTTCTGATGCAGGTCGCGGCGGAAGGCGGTCAGGCTGTCGAGTTCCTTGCCGACCCAGTTTTCAATGGCCATGGTTCAGGTGTCCTTTTTCATGCGGTAGCGGAAGTCGCAGTGGCTGGCGCCTTGCATAATCGTCTGGGTGCGCTCCAGTTCGATCTCGGGGTTGTAGCCGATGCAGAAATCGCCGTCGCGGTTGCACGACAGAAGGTGGCCGATATCGCCCAACCCCATTTCCTTATACATTTCCGAATAGCGGCAACGGGTTACGTTGAAATCCCACTTTTCCTCGGTGGCCTCGATCGGCTCGATCCGTAGCGCGTCTTCGCGGGTCCATGCGGGCTGGATCGCGGCGAAGTCGGTCAGGTCGGGGGCGCGGCCCAGATCTTCGGCCAGTTGCTTGCCCTGCTCGATGGCCGAGCGCGAGCAAACCGCCCCGATCACCGCCTCGCCTTCCTCGCGGCTGGTGCGCTCGGTGATGACGTCGAGCACATGCTTGAGGATCATCGCCTCGATCCGGCGGCGCAGCAGGATCGGGATATCGTTCAGGTCCATGCCTTCGGCGGGTGTGTCGGTCATGTCGTCACTCCTTACAGTTTGGGTTCGCGCAGATCCTGGCGTTTCAGCCACGCAAGATAGGTCGGGGCCACGCGGCGCAGCAGGCCCTGCACGGGAAACGGTTTGGGTTCGGTCACGGGAAGCGCCAACTCGCGCGGGTCCATGCCAGTCACGGCGCGGGCCAGTTCGCGGCCCATGGCGGTGCCGAACGCCACGCCGCGCCCGTTGCAGGCCATCCACGCCCAGCCGTCTGGGCCAAGCTGGTGGACGCGCGGAAAACGGTCCCAGTTCATGCCGACATAGCCCGACCAGACATGCGTCATCTCGGGTGTGCCAAGCGTGGGGAAGGCTTCGGCCAGATTGCCCGCGGCCTTGCGCTTCACCCGCTGCGCGACGTTGTGGGGCCCCACGACCGCGCCGCCGGTGATCAGCCGGTTGCGGGCGTCGTAGCGGAAGAAACGCAGATCGCCGCGCGTGTCCGACACCGCCTGCCGCCCCGGCAGGATAGTCTTGCGCAGGTTGTCTCCCAGCGGCTCGGTCGCCATTTGCCAACTGGTCACGGGGATGAGCGACTTCGCCAGCCGTGGGGCCAGTCCCGGCACCAGCTCGCCGGTATAGGCATTGGTGGCGAGGATCAGCGCCCGTGCGGTGATCGTCGCGTCACCGGTGCGCAACGCCCACCCTGCGCCCTTGCGTTCGAAGCTCTGCACGGGGCTGTTCTCGTGGATCGTGACGCCCAGTCCCTCGGCCGCCTTGGCCATGCCACGCGCCAGCCCCAGCGGGTTGATATGCCCGCCAGTGGGGTTGAACATGCCGCCATGCCAGAATTCGGTGCCCAGCAGGTCGGCTGCTTGCCCGGCGTCGAGCAATTCGGCGGGAAACCCGTGACGTTGCCAAGCCTCGACCCGCCGCTGCGAAAGCGCCACGCGACCGGGGCTGTGGGCGGGCTGGAACCATCCGGTCTGCTCGGCCTCGGCCTCCATGTCGAATTCGCGCACCAGATCGAACAGGATGCTGGCGGAGTTGCCGATCAGATCGACCACGCGCTTGCCGGTCTCGCCGTAGCGCTGGACCCAGACATCCGGCTCGGCAGAGGTGAGCACAGGGATCACCTGCCCGTTGTTGCGCCCCGATGCGCCCCAGCCGACGGCCTTGCCCTCGAACACGGTGACGGTATGGCCGCGACGGGCGGCCTCGATCGCGGCGGACAGGCCGGTAAACCCCGCGCCGATGATCGCAACATCGGTCTCGATCACCCCCGTGGCTGCGGGCGCAACGGCACGTGGCGGGGCGGTGTCGGTCCAGATTGACGGGGGAAAACTGACAGATGTGGTCATGACGCGGCCTCGACAGGCTGGAATTGCACCTCATGCGGCAGCCAGAACCAGCGCAGGGCTTCCTGCTCGTCCGTCATGGGCATTGGCTCGACACGATCCGGAATATGGCGCAACAAAGCGTGCGCCTCGCGCATCGCGTCGTCGAAATCGGGTGCATGTGGAGGGTCTTCCGGCGGGACGTTCCACAAATCCGACAGCTGGCGGGGCGGCGCGTCGTCGAAGTCGCGCCGGGCGCGCCAGACGCCGCCAGTTAGGTCCAGCCGGTAGAGGGGCAAAAGCGCAAACCCGTGCGCCGCGATGAAGCCCACCGCGTCAGTGATGCGGTCCACGTCACCGTCCTCGAAAAACCAGTTGACGCCCAGCCGCGCCCAGCCGGGGCGGAAGGCCGAATAGCCCAACCGCACCTGCCGTTCGTGCCGGTCCGCGGTGGCCGCATTAATCGACAAAAGCTGGTGGCCGTATGGCCCCGCGCAAGAACACCCGCCCCGCGCCTGAATGCCGAACAGATCGTTCAGCAGGGCGACCACGTAATTGTGATGCAGCATCCGCTCCCCCACCCGCAGGTTGAACGAGAATATGCCGACCTTTGACGCCCCTTTCGGGCCAAGCAACTCCATCCCCGGAATTGCACGCAAGGCGCGGTCCATCCGGTCGGTCATCGCCGTTTCGCGGCGCTCGACCTCTGCTTCGCCCATGTCATTCTTGAGTTGCAAAACCATGCCCGCGCGGATGTTTTCGATAATGGCGGGTGTGCCCGCCTCTTCGCGGCGTTCGGGGTTGGAGACGTAGGCATGCGCCGTCTCGGTCACGTAAGACACGGTGCCGCCGCCCGTCAGCGTGGGGCGGGCCGTATCCAGAATGCGCCGGTCCGCGATCAGCAGCCCCGACGCGCCGGGACCGCCTGCGTATTTGTGCGGCGACAGGAATGCCGCGTCGATCCGGTCATTCGCGCCGGGCGCGGTCTCGGACAGGTTCACCCGCAGATAGGGACCGGCGGCGGCATAATCGGCCACGCACCACGCATCATGGGCGTGCAACAGCGCCGCGATGGCCCGCAGGTTGGTGCGCACGCCGGTCACGTTGGACGCCGCCGAGAATGCGCCGATCTTGCAAGGCGCGTCGGCATGAGCCTCGAGCCGCTCCGCCAGAATGCGCAGGCAGATTGCACCACTGTCATCGAGCGGAATCCGCTCGACCATCGCGCCACATTCGCGCCATGGCAGGTCGTTGGAATGATGCTCGTAAGGACCCACAAAAATGACCGAGCGGCTGCACAGCCCGCCAAGTGCAAAGGCTCGCATCAGCTTGTCCACCGCGTTCGTCGCACCCGAGCCGGTGAAAATCACCGCATGGCCATCATCCGCACCCACCGCCCGCCGCACGGCGTCGCGGGCCATCTCCCGCAACTGCGTGCTGCGCCGGCCGGTGAACGAAGTTTCGGTATGGGTGTTGCCGTAGAACGGCATCACATGGGTGCGGATCGCGTCCTCGATAAAGCCCAGCAGCCGACCCGACGCGACATAATCGCTATAGATCAGGCGGCGCGGGCCGAAGGGGCCGGGAATAGCAACTCCTTCGCCTATCAGGGCGTCTCGGATGTCGGGGATGCCAATGGTCACGGGTCCGGCCTCATATAGCGATCGCCTCCAGCTTGGGCGGGGTCCAGTGCCGCCCGGGGATCGAGGACAAAAGGTTGCGGGTGTAGGGATGCCGGGGGTCGGCGAAGACCTCTGCCGTTTTGCCGGTCTCCACGATCTCGCCCTTCTGCATCACGATGATACGGTCGCACAATTGCGCCGCGACGCGCAGATCATGGGTCACGAACAACAACGACAAGTCCATCTGGTCGCGCAAATCGGCCAGCAGGCGCAACACCTGCGCCTGCACGCTGACGTCAAGCGCCGACACCGGCTCGTCCGCGACGATCACCTTGGGCCTGAGCGCCAGCGCCCGGGCGATGCCGATGCGTTGGCGTTGCCCGCCCGAAAATTCGTGCGGAAACCGGTTCGCGGCACTGGGCGACAATTCCACCAGAGCCAGCAAATCACGCGCCTGCGCGTGCGCTTTTTCCCGGCTTACACCATGCACGATCGGCCCTTGCGCGATCAGATCGACCACCCGCTTGCGCGGATTGAGCGAGGCCATGGGGTCCTGAAACACCATCTGGATATGCTTGCGCATCTCGCGCAGCTGTCGCGGGTTGCAGGCCAGAAGATCGGTGCCATCCAGCTCCACCGCGCCGGAATCGGCCTCAAGCAGACGGGTCACGATCCGCGACACCGTGGTTTTGCCCGACCCGCTTTCGCCGACGACGCCAAGGGTTTCGCCCTTGCGCAGCTCGAAGGTCAAATCGTCCACGGCGGTGACGGATTTGCGCCGCCCGCTCAGGAAACCGCCTTGCGCGGCGAAGGTCTTGTTCAGCCCCGTCCCCTTCAGCACCACCGGGGCGTTGTCGAAGGATTTGGGCGGGCTCGGCGTCAGCGACGGCACCGACGCGATAAGCGCCTGCGTGTAGGGATGCTGCGGCGCGTTCAGGACTTGCTGCGCGGTGCCGGTTTCGACCATCTTGCCTTGCGACAGGACGACGACGTGATCGGCTATCTCGGCCACCACGCCGAAATCATGGGTGATGAACAGAACGCCCGCGCCCTCCTGCTCCTGCAAATCGCGGATCAGCTTGAGAATCTGGAGTTGCGTCGTGACGTCCAGCGCCGTTGTCGGCTCGTCGGCGATGATGAGGCCAGGCGACAAACACAGCGCCATGGCGATCATCACCCGCTGGCGCTGCCCGCCGGATACCTGATGCGGATACGCGTTATAGGCGGAGGGCGGGTCGGGGATATGCACCCGTTCCAGCATCTCGATCACGCGGGCGCGGCGCTCGGTGCGGGTCAGCTTTGTGTGCAGCCGCAGCACCTCGTCGATCTGCCAGCCAACGGTCTTTTGCGGGTTAAGCGCCGTCATCGGCTCCTGAAAAATCATCGAGACACGTTCGCCACGCATGGCCTTCATTTCGGTCTCGGACTTGGCGAGGATATCCTCCCCCTGCACCGAGATGGCACCGCCTGCGACATGCACATGCGGCTCTGGCAGAAGCCGCATGATTGCGCCCGCCGTCAGCGATTTGCCGGAGCCGGACTCGCCCACAAGGCACACGACTTCGCCGCGGCGCACCTCCAGATCAAGGCCTTCCAAAGCAAAGGGGCGGTCCGATCCTTCGGGCAGCGCAATTTTGAGGTTTTCGATCTTCAGCGCGAACTCGGTCATTTCTTCTGCCTCGGGTTCAGCGCGTCGTTCAACCCCTCGCCCAGCAGGGAAAAGGACAGCACGGTCAAAACGATGGCGATGCCGGGGATGGCCGCGCAATACCATGCGGTGCGCAAGACCGCCCTGCCCTGCCCGATCATGTTGCCCCAGCTTGCATAGTTGGGGTCGCCCAATGCCAGAAACGCCAAGGCGCTTTCCAGCAGGATCGACAGCGCCATGACGACCGAGGCGTAAACGATGATTGGCGGGATGGCGTTTGGCATGATCTCCTTGAAGATCATCGCCGTATTCGACACCCCCAGATTGCGTGCGGCATCCACGAATTCGCGGTTGCGCAGGGCCATGAATTCGGCCCTGACCATACGGGCGGGGGCGGTCCAGCTGACGATGCCGATGGCCAAGGCGATCCATTCGATCTTGGAGCCGAGGATCGCCACCAGCGTCAGCAGCAAAACGAAGCTGGGAATGGTCTGGAACGCTTCGGTGATGCGCATCAGAACGTCGTCGACCCAGCCGCCGAAATACCCCGACAGCGCCCCGATCACGATGCCGATGCCGATCGAAATCAACGTCGCCACCACGCCCACCAGCAGCGAGATCCGCGCACCATAGAACAGCATCGCAAGGATATCGCGGCCAAGCTGGTCGGTGCCCAGCGGGGTGTCCCAGTTGGCGAACGGCGCGGTCAGCGGAACACCTGCGCGGCGTAGGGGATCATTGGGCTCGATAAGCCCCGCGGTCAGGGCCATGCCGACGACGAGCGTGAACAAAAACAGCCCCAGAAGTGCGGCCCGGTTGCGCCGGAAGCGGCGCCACAAAACGACCGGACGAGACGGCTCTGGCGGGGGAAGGTCGGTGGCGGCGGTTGTCATGTCAGCTTGATCCTGCTGTCGAGACGGGCATAGAGGAGGTCGGTCAGGAAGTTCACCACCACGACGATGATCGAGCACAGGAAGATGATGCCCATCAGCGTGTTCATGTCGCGCTGGATCACCGACTGATAGGCCAGCTGACCCAGCCCCGGCAGTGTGAAAATCGTCTCCACCACCACGGAGCCCCCCAGAACCGTCGAGAATTGCAGCCCGAGCAGTGTGACCACGGGCAACAGCGCGTTGCGCATGATGTGATGGACCATCAACCGGCTTTCGCCCGCGCCCTTGGCGCGGGCCGTGCGCACATAGTCCAGCTCCGCCACCTCAAGCACCGAGGCCCGCATCAGCCGCAAATAGAACGACAGGTAGATCAGCGACAGCGCGGCGGTCGGCATAATCAGGTGGCGGGCGACGTCCACCACATGATCCCAGCCGGTGTAAAATCCGGTGATGGTCTTGATCCCGCCCACCGGCAGCCAGCCCAGCTTGACCGAAAACAAGAGGATCATCATCAGCGACAGGAAAAAGCTTGGCGTGGCATAGAAGATCAAGCCAAGGGTCGAAATCAGGTTGTCGGTTGTCGAATAGGCCCGCCGCGCCGCGATGGCACCCAGAAAGATGCCGATGGTGAACGCCACGCTGAGCGACGTGGCCATCAGCAAAAGCGTGGTGCCGAGCCGGTCCATCAATATCCGCGAAACCGGCTGTTCATAGACAAAGGACCAGCCGAAATCGAACATCGCAAGCTTGCTCATGTAGCGCCAGAGCTGCACCCAGACCGGCTGATCAAGCCCGTACTCGATCCGCAACCGCTCGATAAACGCGGCGTCGGCGCCGCCCATGTCGCCCACCAGCGCATCGACCGTGTCCCCCGGTGCAAGTTTCAGCAGAAGGAATGTCCCGATCATGATCAGGATGACCACAGGCACGGCCTGAAACAGCCGTCGCAGCGCATAGGACAGGATCGGGGGGATGGGGAGCGGCATAGATAGTCTTTCCGTTAACCCGCCTCGGGACAGCAGGTTCGGGCAAAAGCGCGGGCGGTGCCTGTCGGGGCACCGCCCGCAAAGCGGAGCGTTATTCGTTCAGCCAGAGGTCATACCAGCTGCTCGAGTTCCAGCGCGGGGTGTTGTGATGGTTCATCAGTTTTTTGCTGGTGACCGAGATGAACGGATGCTCGATCGCGAAGATCACCGGCAGCTCGTCCATCGCGCGGCGCTGGATCTCGTGGTACATGCCCGCGCGTTTTTCAGGGTCCAGCTCGGACGCGGCGTCGTCGATCATCTGGTCTATCTCTTCGCTCTTCCAGCCGAACTGGTTGGTCCATGGCGAACCCTCGGGCAGACCCGAACGCAGCCAGACCATTGTCGACACCGCAGGGTCGGACCGGAACTGGTGCCAGCCATTGGCCGTATCGAAGTCATGGTCACGATACACCCCGTTCAGGAAGCCCGGCGCGTCGTTGTTCAGAAGCTCCACGTCGATGTCGATCGCCTTCATTGCCTGGGCAAAGTATTCCCCCCAAAGCTGCGTATATTCCCCCCACGGCGCGGGGCGGTGGCGCAGCTTGAAGCGGAAGCCGTCGTCCTTGACCGGATAGCCCGCATCATCGAGCATCTTCTTGGCCAGCTCGACATCATAGGGATAGGTCGTCACGTCGTCGGTGTAGTTCGCGCCACCGACCGACGGTACAGGCCCGCGTCCCGGCTTGGCGAAGCCGCGCATGATGTTCTGGATCGCAAAGTCGACATCCAGCCCGTGATGGATCGCGCGGCGCACATTCACATCGGCCAGTATCGGATTGCGGTGATTGAACTCGACGGTCGAGTGGGCGACGTTGTTCTCATACCCCTTGGTGCCAACGTCGAAGCGGTCGTCATTGGACAGACGCTCCACATCCGCCATCGAAACGCCGATGAAGCCGGATTCGTGTATTTCGCCCGCTTCAAGCGCGGCTGCGGCCGCCGACTTGTCCTTGATGAAACGCCAGACGATCCGGTCTAGATAGGGGTAACCCTCGCGCCAGTAGTCTTCGTTGCGTTCGGCCAGCACATATTGCCCGCGCTCGTATTCCACGAACTTGAACGGGCCGGTGCCGACAGGCGCGGTGTTGTGGTCGTTCTTGAGAATGTCCGTGCCCTCGTAAAGGTGCTTGGGCGCTGGATGGCCCAGATCGGGCATCGCCGCGACAAACAGATCCAGCGGCATCGGCTCGGAATAGTTGAACAGCGCGGTATGCGGATCGGGGCAATCCACGGATTCCAGATTTGCCTGAAGCGAGGAGGAGTAGTTCAGCAGCTCTTTCCACATCTCCATCGCCGTGAACGCCACGTCGTCGCAGGTGAAGTCCTCGCCGTCATGCCATTTGACGCCTTCGCGCAGCTTCACCGTGATTTGCTTGCCGTCGTCAGAGGAGGACCATTCCGTTGCCAGAACCGGGACGTAGCCGTCATAGGTCTTGTCGATCAGCGGCTCCATGATCTTGCCGGAGATGTTGTAGACGCCGGTTGAAGCGCGCAACGCCGGGTTGAGAGTCCGCTGCTCCGAAATCATGTGGATCACGGCGGTGCCGCCGCGCTTGACCTCTTCCTGAGCTTGCACCGGATTTGCGGTAAGGCTCAAACCCATGCAGCCCACTGCGGTGGCGTACAATAAATTCTGCGCTTTCGTCATCCACTTCTCTCCTTGTCGGTTAGGTTGGTTCCACGCCTCAGGGGCGCTGTTGATTGAAAGTTTGAACGAAAGCTTGACTTAAGGTCAACAAGTATCTTCAAATTCCGTCCAAAGGAAAATTTCATGCTAATAGAGGCCCTATCTGTGGAATAAAAAGGCGCTTGCACGCAGGGTCGGGAGGGTCAGATGTCAAAAACTGTCTGGATAACCGGGGCCGGTTCGGGCATCGGTGCGGCAATGGCGCAGGCATTTGCCGCCGCCGGTTTTCGCACAGCCCTGACCGCCCGAACCGAAGAATCGCTCGATGTCGTGCGCGACGGCCTGCCCGCGGGCGCGGACTGCCTGATCGTTCCCGGTGACGTCACCGACCGCGACGGCATGGCCGCTGCGGCGGGGCGTATTGCCGACTGGGGCGACGGGCTACATGTAGTTTGCAATAACGCAGGCCTCAACATTCCGAAGCGCGACTGGGCCGATCTCGACTGGGACAGTTGGGACCGTGTGCTCCAAGTCAACCTAACCGGCGCACTGAACGTCATCGCCGCCTGTTTGCCTGCCATGCGCACGCAGCAAGACGGGGTGATGATCCACACCTCAAGCTGGGCGGGCCGCTATCATTCGACCGTTTCCGGTGTGGCCTATGGCGCGTCCAAGCACGCGCTTTCAGACATCTCGGCCAGCCTCAACGATCAGGAAGGGCGCAATGGCATCCGCTCCACCGCGCTGTGTCCGGCCGAGGTTGCGACGCCCCTGCTGGCCAAACGTCCGGGCTTCGACCAGAGCAGTCTGGCGCGGATGATCCAGCCCGAGGACATGGCCCGCGTCGCCCTGTTCGTCGCCCAGACCCAGCCGGGCATCGTATTGAACGAAGTCGTCGTCTCGCCGGTGCGCCGCTGACCAATCATCCATCATGAAGGAGAGCCTCCCATGACCCACCCCGTCAAAGGTATCGACCATTGTTTTAGCCTTGTCGCCGATCTTGATGCCGCCGCCGGACAGTTCGCGGCCCTTGGTTTCACGCTGTCCCCGCGCGGTATGCACTCCGAGGCCAAGGGGTCGGCCAACTACACGATCATGTTCCCCGACGACTATTACGAGCTTCTGGGCCTTTTGCGCCCGACCCCGCTGAACACGGCGCGCTACAAGACGCTAGAGGACCAAGGCGAAGGCCTGCACGCCATCGCCTGCCGCATCGACGACGCCCGCGCAGCGGAAGTCGCATTGGGAGAGCTGGGGATCGCGACCCAGAACCTCAGCGATTTCGAGCGCCCCGTGGACCTGCCCGATGGCAGCAAAGGGGTCGCTGCGTTTTCTACCCTAAGTTTCGCGCCTGAAGAGGTTCCGCTGGGCACCATGTTCATGTGCCAGCATCGCAGCCGCGACACCGTCTGGCTGCCCGACCTGCTGGACCACCCCAATACCGCCCGCGGACTGGCAGGTATCGTCGCGCGCAGCGACACGCCGGAGGCGGACGCAAAAGCCTTCGCCCGCCTCTGGGCGGATGGCGCAGTGCAACCGACCGAGGGTGGCGCGATCGTGTCGACGGGATCGAACTCTGCCCCGCTAACCTTGCTCTCGCCCGATGCGTTTAACCAGCGCTATACGGGTCTGGACACAAACGCCCTGCCCCGCGGGGCGTTTGGCGTCTTGCAGGTGAACGTCGGAGACGAAGACACATTGTTGTCGGTGCTCGACCGTGCCAATGTCCCAACCACCCGCACATCGCGCGGCGTGGCTGTCGGGCCGGCACATGCCGCCGGCACGATTGTCGAATTCATCCCCGTATGAGCGCGCCGAAACCCCGCCGCACGGGGGCCAAACCGGCAGAGCACATGAGCTTCGACGCGCTGGACCGCCGGATCCTGAATATCATTCAGGACAACAGCGACACGCCAGTCAGCGCCATCGCCGAGGCGATCGGCCTGACCGCCACCCCCTGCTGGCGGCGGATCAAACGGATGGAGGAAGCGGGTCTGATCACCAAGCGCGTTGCCCTCGTCGATCAGGCGCTGGCGAATGTGCCGATGACCATTTTCATCGGCCTCAGCGCACCACGCCACGAAATGGACTGGATCAACAGATTCCGCGCCCTGATCGACGATATTCCCGAGATCGTCGAGGCCTACCGCCTGACCGGCACTGTGGATTATATCCTGAAGCTGGCCGTGCCTGATGTCGCCACCTATGACGCCGTCTACAAGCGCATGATCGAGAACCTCGATTTCACGCGGGTCAACGCCATGATCTCGATGGAGGAAATGAAGTTTACCACGGCCATTCCGACTGACTACCTCTGATCGCCTTGCTTCCATGCGCACGAGGACTGACCTTTGCCCCAGTCGTCTTCGACCGAAGTGCAGGCCAAAGTGTCGTCGGTGGCGTGCAATCCCAGATGTAGTTAGAGTTTTTTCGCCCGAATCCCGTTCCCGCATCATTGACTTACGCTAAGAACAGAAAAAGACGCCACAAGCCGTAACAATCGGATGGCAGCAAGAGCAGAGATGGCACGGAAACAAGAGCGCATCGACCGTTTGGTCGACGAACAGACGGAGCGGTTATCGGCGCAGCTACAGCCGCACAGGGGAGTGGGAAAAACAACGGGCGAGAACCTTCCTCAACTTGTAATTCAGTTATACTGTCGCTATATACCGTCAGAATGACCGAAGGATAGCAGCGTATGCAGATTACGAACTTCGCAGAAGGTGGACAGTTCGAACCGCGAAAGATCGCTGCGGCGTTGCGCACCTCCGCTGAGGAGATCGCCTTGACGGTGGGCCTTGGCAAGGACGCCTTGCAACGGCGGGCTCGTATCGGGTCGGACAAGACACAGCGCCGCCTGCGCGAGCTGGTCGAGGTGCTGAACAAGGTCGAGCCGCGCTTTGGTTCTGAACTGATGGCCTATGCGTGGTACCGCTCGGAGCCCCTGCCCGGCTTTGATGGCCGGACTGCCATGCAGCTCGTGCAGGAGGGCAAAGCACAGCAGGTTCTGGAATACATCGACGCAGTCGACGCGGGCGTCTTCGCCTGATGCCTCTGACGGATGGGCGCTATACGGGCCCTCTCTACCGCGCCCTGAACCCGGTCTATGCGCGCGAGCCTCTCTCCGGACGTGGCGCCGACCTCTATGGCGGGCGCTTCAACACAAAGGGCACCCCTGCGCTCTACACCGCGCTTGATCCCGCCACGGCGCTTCGGGAAGCCAACCAGGTCGGAAGTCTACAGCCCACAATTCTGGTGTCCTACGCCGCCGACCTCGGCCCGGTTTTCGACACCCGCGACGAAGGCGCACTAGAACAGTACAGCATGACTGCGGCCTTGCTTGCCGACCCTGCGTGGCGCACGAGGATGCTCGACGGCCAAGCGGTTCCAACGCAGGATTTCGCCCGCAGCCTCATCGGCGATGGGTTTGCCGGACTTCTCATCAGGAGTTTTGCGAAGGGCGCGGCGGCATCAGACTTCAACATCGTGTTGTGGAACTGGACCGGCGACGGCTGCACCCTTTCTGTCGTGGACGATGAAGATCGGCTCTCACGGTTGTGAACTGCCAAGCCAGACCTTTCAACGGGGTCGGAAGCTCTGACGGAAGCAGAGGAACCGTGTCATAGCGGCATGGTCACTCCAGACCGGATTGCTGCGCCAATAGGTCTGGACTTTGTCCGTGACGATCGTGACCGACCGGTGGCGCCTGATCCGCTCAATGGCATTCTTGAACAAGGCCTTGGCTGCCTTCGCATCGCGCCGCGCGGTCAGTCGGACTCTACCGTGTGACCATTCGCCAATCTACGCAGTTAACGCAACAGTCCCCCACGCAGGCCACATGACCACGGTTTGGCGGCTGGTAGTCCAATTCAGTCCTGCACCAAACCCGAGGACCAATCAGCCAGCATCTCGATCTGCTCGTCCGACAGCGGCTTCGCTGCTTTGCGCATCAATTCGGCCCTCTCGCCCCGACCCGACCCCGTTTGCCGTCTCGCCACAGGTGCAGTTGCGTTTCCAGATAGGCGCGGCTTTGCTCCGCAATCACCTAATCCTTCCCCTTTGAAGTGGTCCGCCCCTATAGTTAGGAAATGAACCGCGCCGGGTTTGCCGGAGGCTGATTGATCTTAGTTACGCGGCCATGTCTGATCTTTCCAGAGCCGCATAGAAGTTTGCCTCGGCTTCTGCAGGCGGGATGTTTCCGATGGGTTCCAGCAGGCGGCGATTGTTGAACCAGTCTACCCATTCTAGTGTGGCGTATTCGACTGCATCGAAACTACGCCACGGGCCGCGTCTGTGAATGACTTCCGCTTTGAACGGGCCGTTGATCGTTTCGGCCAGGGCATTGTCGTAGCTGTCTCCCACGCTGCCAACTGACGGCTCGATCCCGGCCTCGGCCAAGCACTCTGTGTAGCGGATAGACAAATACTGCGATCCGCGATCCGAATGATGCACCAAGCCATTCGCTGGTTGCCGCTGGTGAACAGCTTGCTCAAGAGCATCCAGCACGAACCCAGCATGCGCCATCCTGCTGACCCGCCAGCCAACGATCCGGCGAGCGAAGACATCGATAACGAATGCAACGTAGACAAAACCCTGCCATGTCGCGACATAGGTAAAGTCGCTCACCCACAGGACATTCGGCGCAGGTGCTTTGAACTGACGGTTCACTTTGTCCAGCGGGCACGGCTGGGACTTGTCCGGGATTGTGGTCTTAAGCTTCTTGCCTCGAATGACACCTTCAATCCCCATGTCCTTCATCAGCCGCGCCACCGTGCAGCGGGCGACATCGATGCCTTCCCGGCGCATCTGGTGCCAGACCTTGCGCACGCCGTAGACCTTGTAGTTCTGTTCCCAGACCCGCTCAATCTCTGGCCACAACACCTCGTCCCGCTTTGCCCGATCTGACAACAGATCGGGGTTCGCTTGCTTGGCCAAGTGATCGTAGAACGTGGATGGGGCAATCGGCAGGTGTTTGCAGATCGGCTCGACCCCGATGGCGTTGCGGTGTTCCTCAATGAAAGCGATCATGTCCTGGACCGGCGGTCGAGCTCCGCCTGAGCAAAATACGCGGATGCCTTGCGCAGGATCTCATTGGCCTGCTTCAACTCGCGGTTCTCGCGTTCCAAAGCCTTCATCTTCTCTGCCATCTCGGTCGTGATACCGGCTCGCTCACCCCGATCAACCTCGGTCTTCTTGACCCATTCGTTCAGTGTCTGAGGTGCACAGCCGATCTTCGACGAAATTGACAAGATCGCCGACCAGCGGCTCTCATGCTGCCCTGCGTTGTCCAGAACCATGCGAACAGCGCGTTCGCGGACTTCGGGGGAATATTTGTTCGTTGTCTTGCTCATGATGCTCCATCCTACTCAAGAGTTGGAGCCTCCGGCAAACCCGGCGCGGTTCATAGCGAAGGATCAAGGATGGAAAACAAGCGACACAAACCGGAAGAGATTGTCACGAAGTTGCGGCAGGTTGAGGTGCTGTGTGGGCACGGAATGCCGCGCGTAGATGCAATCCGTCAGGTGCAGATAACAGAGCAGACGGTCTACCGCTGGCGGAAGTAATATGGCGGCACAGGAAGCAAGCAACTGAAGGAACTCAAACGGCTCCAGAAGGAGAATGATCGGCTGCGTCGAGCGGTATCGGACCTGACGTTGGACAAGTTGATCCTGTCCGAGGCCGCACGGGGAAACTACTGAGACTGTCACGTCGTCGGGCTTGCATTGGTCACATTCGCAACGAGATGCGGCTGTCTGAGCGGCGGGTCTGCCGTGTTCTGGGTCAGCACCGATCTACGCAGAGGCGGTTGCCAGTTGGACGTGCTGGCGAAGACCGCCTGGTTGCGGACATGATCGAGCTGACGCGCTAATATGGTGGATACGGGAATCGCCGGATTGGCGCAATACCGAGGGATGCAGGTTGGCTGGTAAACGACAAGCGTGTCGAGCGCCTGCGGCGACGTGAGGGGCTCAAAGTACCCATGAAACAGACGAAGAAAGGACGGCTCTGGCTGAACGATGGCTCCTGTGTTGGGCTCCGGCCCGAGAGTCCGTACATATCTACACAAAGCTGAACTGAATTGCACGGCTGAAGGTTACTAAACCTCGATTTACTTGACAGAACCCAGAATCCTACTTTTCCCCAAGAAATGGTCTAGGTCGGCCTGGCAACGCCTTTGCAATTGCTCAGAGTCGTTCCGCGTCTTTTTAATGATCTCTGCTGGGGTAACGGCCTTTCCAGAGGTACTCTTCGACCAAGAGCGCCTCGCCAGAAAGCCAAAACGGAATTCAGGTACTATTAAACGGATGATAGCGCCACGATGGCAATCTTGGTTGTTATTAGTCACTTCAAATACCCCCAGGTAAAAAAGTAGAGCGCGTGCTTTCAGAAACTGCCATGGATGTGTCGAAGGTTATATCTGTCTTCCTTCGCCTGCCCACTTTCTCAGTAGTTGATCCGAAGGTGGATCGCTGCCCGAGATCCTATTGGCGTTCCTGTTTTCGTTGCCCCTTTGATTGACGTTGCAAAGGTATGTCGGTTCGAGGTCCCGAAGAGTTCAAACTCAGTAACTATTTTTTAACGAAACCGGGCCTCTACTCGTCCTCTTGAGGTTCTCGGCAACTTCAGAAAACTGGATAACCCACTTTAAAATAACAAGAATTGGCAAATTGTTTCGGAAATACCTGCATCAACAACATTGGTTGATTTCGAAGGCTTTCTCAGCCTTGGAAACGATGGAAGGGCGTGGTGTACTCGCCACAATCAGATAACAAAGCGCTATTCTGATGGGATACCCTTGTTGCTACGTTGCTACGAGCGCGTGCCGCGACTATGTTCACAAGAAAACTTGTCGTCTTTTCAATGGGAAACAAGTAGTTATGCACCTTTGGCAAGGGTACAATGATTCGATTGAATAGACTTCTCAGTTCTGGGATCAGATGGCCGATCTAGATTACAACCGTCTGATTGAGCAGATAGCTCAAGGTGATCGTGTGGCGTTCTCTGAATTCTACACAGCGTTCGAGCGCGCCCTCTACGGATTTATTCGACGAAGATTGAACGATCCGTTCGAGTCCGCCGACATACTCCATGATGTGTTTATAGAAGTCTGGCGTGGCGCCGAGCGTTTTGAAGGACGTTCGACAGTCAAAAGCTGGGTCTTCGGGATCGCGTATAGGAAAATAATGGATAACCATAGAAGAACTGGCAAGCTAAGTTACACAGACCAGCTACCGGAAACAGTATCCGACGAGGCCGATGGCGAGGCATGCTTGCTGGCCGCTCAGGAAAGCACCCACGTGCGTGCGTGCATCGATTCCTTGAAGGAGGACCACCGCAGCGCCATAGAACTCGCGTTTTTTGCCGACATGACTTACAAGGAGATAAGCGCGGCTACTGATGTTCCGGAGGGGACTGTGAAGACCCGAATTTATCACGCTAAGCAGCTTTTGATGCACTGTCTTTCTGGCAGAATGGAAGCGAAAGATGCATGATGGCCGATAATTTGGACAACCAGATCGAAATCGAGTCCTTGCTTCCGTTTTATTTGAACGGAACGCTCGACGAGAATGAACAAGCGCGCGTCGAAGACGCTTTGCGCACCAATGCCGAACTGCGTATGGAAATTGAAGCATTGCGGCAGGTCCGTGCGAACATGCATGCAAGCGTCAGTGAGCATTCTCCGGGCGAGTTCGGACTCGCGCGCTTGATGCGGGACATTGACAAAGAACACCGTAGTTCGCCTTTCCGGCCGGCGCTAAGCACCCTGCTGGCCGCTTCCATTGTCGCTGCTGCCGTTATATTCGTCGGGGTCTCGTTCGTTTTTCGGGACGATGAGGGATACAAGCAGGCATCGGGAGATTCGCGAACACAGCAGTTTACTGTGGCCTTTCGTCCGGACGCATCAGAACGTGAAATCTCTGAATTGCTAATGGAGTATGGGCTTGGTATCATAGAAGGCCCTTCTGCGGTTGGTCTTTATCGCCTCGCTTCGAGGTCCGAGAGTGATTTCGAGTTATTGTTGTCAGAACTGAGGAAACGGGTCGACGTAGTTGAGAGTATTCAGCTGGAGTAGAAATGCGTAGCAAAGGGATTGCATTTGCGACGATAGCAATTATTGCAGCGCCTGCCGCAGCAAAGGCTCAGGAATGTCTACTTCCCGGCGCAATAGTGAGCATGCCGCGACCGTTGTTCTTGAGTGAATCCGACCCAGCGTTGGTGGTGGCATTTCCGGGTGCAAGGACCCGAGTTCGTGTTCTGGAATCGTTAGATGACGAACTCCGTTTCCAGATGCCTCTCACCGGCGTTCCCCATGGAGCATCCTTCAGCCTCTTCAGCGTTCCTTTTTCACTGGTCGCCCTTTCAGCGAGCAGTGGCACATCGACCTCTGTCGTCGAACCGCAAGCGACCTTCGCGCCACCAACCCTCGCGCCGACAACACCTGTACCAGCTGCGCCCATAGCCACCGTATTACCATCTAATCCTAGCCCTTTTGGCTGGTTGTCAGAATTCTTGGGTGGCTCCGGCTCCGATGGTGTTGGAGACACCGGTGGCTCCGGCTCGGATGGTGGTGGCGACACTGGCGGCTCCGGAACCGATGATGGCGGTGACATCGGCGGTTCCGGCTCCGATGATGGCGGCGATACTGGCGACTCAGGCTCCGACGATGGTGGCGACACCGGCGGTTCCGGCTCGGATGGTGGTGGCGACACCGGCGGCTCAGGCTCGGATGATAGCGGCGACACTGGTGACTCAGGCTCCGACGATGGTGGCGACACCGGCG
>NZ_KE557309.1 GCF_000442275.2 Litoreibacter arenae DSM 19593
CAGGCCGCTCTGAAGACCATTATCTCTGAAGACGGACAAGCGTGGTTGGTGGATGACCCGTCAAAGCCGCAGCTTCCTTTGTCGTCAATAGATCTTTCAATGGCGTGCTGTTTGCAGCAGGTGTGCTATCTTCAATTCTAGGCATGGTAGGCCTCCTAAGTGTTACAATGAGAACCGGATTGTCTGGCTATGGCAGTCCGGTTCATCTCTCAGACCAAATATGCCGCATCGGAATGCGCCCGCATACCAACACTTGACCAACGCGCAACGAACGCTGGCTTAACCAACGCGCAACTCTCAACGCATTGAAATTACCAACAGTTACCAGCCTTGATAGGGCCGAAGACCTGGGCGCCTGCCGGTGGGCCTTATCGGTTCCCATTGGGCGTGTTTTTTCGCAAGATTGATCAGGTCGTTATCGTTCCAGAACAGACCGAGCTTCGAGTGCTCAAGGGCGAAACCTGCACCGGCAAATATCAATGGCCCTTCAGATGCTACAATTTCACTGGGAGAATACCCCACTGGAAAGACGTCTGCGTAGATCGCAATGGTCCACAGTGTCATCGGGTCGAACGGCCCCCAGCCAACCGAGGCACAGCCTTCAGTCAAGTCACGCTGAAATATCCCGGTTGTTTCCAAAGAGCAGGCTTTTCGGACAGCTTGCTCAATCATGGCCGCTTGTTCCGACGATACGTCCTTTGCTTGCCAGCCATCGGTGTCCGCTCGGCATTTCATGCGGCACCTGCCATCAAAAACGCATCAAGGTCGTCCCGATGATAACGAACAATCCGACCGACGGTTCTATAAGTCGGCCCAATTCCCTTACTACGCCAGTTGTGCATTGTTCCCGCTGAGACAGAGAGGTAACTGGCGGCAACCTCTGTGGTCATCCAAGGTGTGTCGTTTGGTTGGTTTGTCATGCTGATAATTCCAAAATCAAAGTGTGCCCGAATTGGCGACGATGAAATCAGATTATCAGCTTACAATACCTATATATGCCAACGAGTTAAATCTCAGCACCATCACTTTGCGAAGTTGAGAATATAGTCCTCTAGGGCCTGAGCGTGGGGCCTTAACGCCTCAACCAAATGAGATTGGTGGACATACCCACCGGATGCACCTGGAAGCCTTTGGCCTAAAAGCAATGCTCCTTCTGCATATGGAACACCGGCTGCTATCAAGAATGTTCTGGCATGGTGACGGAGTGCATGCGGGGACGGAATGCCTTTGCGTTTGGGTTCGGCAATTCGACCAGAGGCGGACGTTGGCGAAGGCCAGAGCCACTCTGATGCAAGAGGTTCATTCTCCCCCAATCGGGCTGTAAGCATTTCAGTCAACCAACGTCCCGTGGGGAAGGACCAAGCCTCACCAACTTTCATATGGGTGAAGGTCAGGATTCCCCGTTCAGGATCAAAGTCGGCTCGCTTTACACCCAACAAAGAACTGCGACGTGCGCCTGTGAGCAGGAAGGTGCGATGCAAGTCACGCATTACGTTGGATGATGTCTCGGTCTGTTTCCAAAACAGAGAAACGTCCAATTCATCGACCTGCCGTCTTGCCGTTGCTGGCACACGGATTGCATCGACAGGATTGCCTTCGATTGTCTCATCATGCCTGCGGGCTGTGTTAATGATTGCTCGAACGGTTCGCATCACAGAGCCGCCTGTTGTGCGTCCGTGTCGCTTTGTCAGCGTGTCCAAGAGTTCTCGGCAGTCTTGGCGCGATATGTCAGCCACGGCACGACGCCGAAGACGGCCAAGATACTGGTCCATGTGATATTGGTAGTTCTTGACCGAAGCGGGGGAGAGGTCCCGTTCGCTCAGGTGCGTGGCCAAGGCCTGTTCTAGGGTCATGCCTGTTGCTTCAGGTCCAGCAGTGGGGTCGATACCAGATTGGATCGTGGCCATGAGCTTTCTGGCTTCGTTTCTGGCCTCTCCCAATCGAACCAAGTCCGTCCGTCCGATCTTCATGCGGACCGTACGAACATGGCGCTTTTGGCGCCTCACATCACCTTGGACGGCAAAAGTCTTTGTCGTCTTGTGGCAGATGCAAAGAAGGCCTTTGACGTCCGTATCTCGGTGGATGCCTGAACCCAATTCGAGGTCACGCACACGTGCCTCTGTGAACTTGAAGATTGTCATTGATAAATACCGTCCTGAGTACTGTTTCTGGGCTTAACTCGGATGATGCTGAGTGAGCCGATAGGACGTATTTTGTCTTGTTTATATGGGTTCGTACGCCCTGAATTGGCGTGAATTGACCATGATTATGATGCTCGTCTCGATTTGTAATCAGTAGGTCCGCGGTTCGAGTCCGTGTGGGGGCACCACCTGTCAAGCGAAAATCCCAAGAAATGTTGATTTCCTGAGGTTTTCGCGAGTTCGACACCGGATTTTGTCCCACAAACTGTCACACATGTCGCGGTATTCAGTTCGGCCTGTCCGAACCTGTGACCCCCTTGGTTGCGCGGAGAATCCGCGCGTTGATATCCGTCAGGCGCGGCCCATAGAAGCGTATCGCGTTGCCCGCCGCGCCGTTCAGCCGTGTTTCCTGGTCGAGCACGTCGACAAGGAAGAACGGAACATTCAGCAAAGCGCAGACGATTTCGTGTAAGTTCGAGATAATGGTCTCCGGAGCCGGATCACGGTGACTGAAAACCTCGATCAGCTCTTCAACGGCATCACGAGACTTGTCGTGATTGATACAGTCGCAGACATCCCAGAGTGTCGAAGCCTCCCGCTTCCAGAAGCGACGAGCATCATCGATCGCTTCATAGAGAACGTCAGCGTTCGTTGTGCTCTTTATATGGCATGCGTCAGCATGATTCGCGAGTCATTTCAATAGTTTAGATGGAACCAGCGCGTTTCGCGCCGGATCGTGTATGATATTTTGTCACAGTAACCAATGTGCCACTTTCGGGCGAGTTGCGGTCGCGGAGGCGTGTGGCGGCTGCGAAGCCATTCCGCAGGGATGCTGGCAGGCTATTTCGCGTCGGTCGCGGCCTTGGGCAGGGCCTTCAGGGACGTGATTAAGATATCTGCCGTCGGTTCGACCGTGCCCTTCAGCGCGTTTGTCTGGGCCTGCTGGTCTGCGACTACCGCAATCTGCGCTAGCCATATCGAGGCCAAAGAGTCCGCCGCCTCCCTCAGTCTTTCGACTATCCCGGAGCTGGCGAATATCGTCGTCGTTTGCCTGCGGGTGCGGGACATGGACCTTGCCATCTTCCTTCTAAGGACCCGCTCGCCGTTCTGAGCTAGCTTTCTCAAATGGCTCTGGCTCAATCGCGGGGGGAGGAAGTCTAGGAAGTCCAAGAAGGTTTCCAGGTCGTCCGTTTCAGACGCGGCATTTACCACGAATTGGATCACGTGACTTGTTTTTCCAAACCTCGTTTCGATATCCGCCAGAAGCGAAGTTCGTGCCGCAGTCCCGGATGCCGATGTGACGCGCATCATTAGCTGCACGATCGGGATATCTTCCTTTTTCGTCCACCGTACATTCGCATCGGTTAGGATGGTGGTATCGTCTATCTGGGTACTGCCATCTATCGCGGTATCGCGAAGGTCGCTGCCGGTGAAGTCGAAGCCCCGGAGGTCAGCCCCACAGAAGTTCAGCGCCCGAAGATCGGAGTGGGTAAAGTCTTTCGCCGGGTCTAGCCCGGCGAGTGCGGTCAACCTGTCAAACCGCATCTCTAGGCTAGCCAAGACACTCTCGATAGCTGCGCGTTCTTCGTCGGTGACGATGTCTTCCACTAGGCGACTCATAGCTCTTCGAATTCCACCTTGGACGCCACGACAACAGCTTCAAGGGAACGTGCTGTCGCGCACAACGGCCAAACCCCTTACGAAGCTCTCAGAGACAAGCTACAGTAGCAACGCAAGTGTCCCGCAGGTCCGCCCAGGTTACAGTCCAGAGCAAAAGAAACGTTATCATAGCGACGTCACTCGACCGGAAGCCATCACGTTCAATGGTTGCAAAATGATGAGAAGTAGCTACCGTGAATTGAATTAGATCAATCAGTTTTCGACGGACAATACTTAGTGGCTTCAGACAATCCTATTGATGACTATTGGGTTCAAGGAGCAACTGAGCCAGTCGCTCAGGTCGAGCAAGCTCAGCCACCTATCATGCTCGAGGGCGTGGAGCCCTTAGACGCTCAGTTTGGCGTGGATGAACCCAAGACAGTGCCCGACGCCTTGTTACATGCTCTATTTGGCAAATCTGATTTTATTGACAACGAGTTTGGTGAAACTGAAAGCAACCTCACAAATATGCATGATGAGGAATCCTACGTCTATGCCATCCTTGACGCAGCCCAGATTTCAGGGCTGCCTGAGCTTTTGGAGACGTCCGGGCTTGAGTATAGATGCTTGTTCAAAGGTGAAGCCTACGAAGAACTTCGCGACGTGGCCCCTTGGATAGTTCAACTAAAGGAGGGTAGCAATTTTGTACGCAATCTGTTTACTCGTTCCAAAGCACCGTGGCACTTGTGGGATGCCGGGGCGGGGGTATTCGTTCAATCCCGAAGCGATCTCAATGACGTCTGGGCCCACTTCAGAAAGTTCACCAAAGTTCAGGATGAAGAAGGGCGATGGTACTACCAGCGATACTGGGAGCCTACCTCTTGGTACCCATCTCTAATTGGACGCCTTAGCGACGTTCAATCTAGTATTCTGTCAGGTGTTGCACGTCTGATTATACATCTGAATACTCCTCTATTTGGTAGCCGCTGGGTGGTCTTAGAAGGAACTGAGCACGTTCAGCCAAAGGCTCTCGCAAAAACGCTGAGAATGCGGGACCTTCATGATGCAGCTTGGTCTGCAAACACATCCGATTGTCTGCGAGCGCTTAGCAGCTTCGCCGAAATGCGGATTAAAGGACTTGGCTTAGTCAGAACGCTTTGGTTTGTGGAGCACGCAGTTTCGTCGGGAGATAAATTTGACTTAGAATACCGCGATCAAATCGCATATCTGATGTTCTTGATGAATTTCCTTGGCTCGTACTTCTGGACTGATCCAAGATATAAGTCGTTCCATGATATCTTAACCAATCAAGATCTTGCGAGCCATAATAAGATTGATGCACTCCATGAGCTTTTTTCACGCTTCTCGAATAGCTTTATTGGTGATGACTATGGCTTATATTGGGATACCCTTGAGGCGACACAGGCACAGCTGCCAACGGTGTACGGGCATGATGGGTTAGATGAAGTGCTGCTTGAGACGCAAATTGGATGTCACGCCAAGCAAGAGCATTTAGTCGGCTTTCCGAGGCACGAGTTCTTGTTAGGATCAAGGCAAGCTGCCCGGATTATGGAAATGGATAGTCCAAAAGGTTACCAAGCGTCAGTTGTGTTGAGTTACTGGTTCGGGACAAGCTACTACGCTGATCCTCTATTTCCTTGGATCAGAGCTAAGATCCTCGAGAAAAGCGATGCTGATGCCAAGGCGGACAATGTGCTCGCGTATGCAGTGAAGCGATTGAAAAAAACCAAGGGAATGAGATCAAATGTGCTTTAACTCCTCTCTCCCTCCAACCACGTCGCCTGGTACTCTCGGCGGAGCACCGATAAGCGCTGCGGCTGACGGTAGCACCGCGCGGAGCGCGTTGGCGGGTCGTCCCACACGTGCCGCGTGTGGGTGTTGCACAGGGTTAATCTCTAGAGATACCGCGCACGATAATACTCCAGATAGTGCGTTGCGCCAAAAAAACGCTAGTGGCGGCTATAACGGGCAATACGCCAATCCATTTAAGGCGAACATAATTGTCGATACACATTCTCCCGCGACTGCTTCCTCTGCTCCTGGAGCTGGTCGCATAGTCGTAACAACCTTAATGGCTGCGACAAATGCTACTGCTCCAAGTGCCGAGCGTCCGCTTAGCGTTGCAATGAATGACACGCAGCTGGCGACCCGCATTCGCTCCATCCCGGCCGCGATTGCGCGGTATTGGAACGCGAAACCTCTCAAGCTCGATATTACTGATGCAACTTGCGGTCAAAATATTTACGAGATCGTTTTTGACCCACAGATTGTACTCGCTGCATCAGGAGCTCGCTTGCGTGGTGTGCATTACAATGTTGAAATAGTGAATGTACCAATGCAGCCTGCCCCAAATCCTCTTGGACCGTTGATAACTGGACGAAGAGTTCTTCAAGGCCAATCATATGTGCTTGGCTACAGAGCAGTATTTAACATAGGTGAGTCACGGTCTGGTACAGATAGCGTCTCAGCGTCGTCGCGGAACCCACAGGCTGACATCCTTGAAGCGCACGAGTATGGACATATGCTTGGCTTGAAAGATGAGTATAATGACGCAAGGTTCAATCGAGGCGGCGTCGACTATGAGTTGCCGGATGGAACCGTGCAGAGAGCTTCCGGCCAGGAACACCTGATGGATACGATGAGAGTTGAGCAAGAGTCGCGTCAGGCTCGGTATGCCACTACAATCGCTTATGCGGTTCAAGACATACTGAATCGCAATGGGCGACGAGTTAGCCGAAACAGGATTATTGGAGACTACATATGAGCTATCCAAAAATGATCGCCGTTGTAATTGCACTTTCAGGATGTATGCCTCCAAGCACACAAGAGGACAGCAAAATGCTCCCAGGATTTTTCAGTGGAATGAACCTAATTCAGCAAATGGATTGTGGCGGTTTTGATGTGCAGTATTACGCTCACCCAGAGGTTAGTCTGGCAGAACTGAACGCACCCACAAGCGTTAAAGGCTTCGGAGCTGTAGTCGTTCCGAAGCAGGGAGCTAACATTTCGAAAGTTGTGACACGCCAGAAGGCAGCGCCAAGACTGGGTGAAAATTACAAAATTTCATACCGTGCTCCAAACGAAGAAGCTCGTTACATTACAGGTAACGGACTAGACGGTCATGGCGCTCCAGACACCGCATTCGTACAAGATCGCCCACTGTTTAACGACAACGGCGTATTTCCTATTCAGATCCTCTACACAAACATTCTGAGTGAGAATACAAACGGGCAATACGGTCGAGGTGACATGGTGATAGATGATCAGATATCCCAAGTTTTTACGGCTGACGATGGCTCAACATGTACTGTGCGCCCACCGAGAGTTTCGTTTAGAATTAAAGGATGACAGCCCAAGGCATGGCTCGTGTGATCGTCGCGAAGGGATCGGGTGTACGTGAAACTACGGCGATGCACTGATCATAAATGGTCGCTCTCACACTTGGGTGTGGCGGAGACGGCCAAGCTGTGCACGCTTAGCCATCCCCATACTCCCAAGCGGGAGCACCGTAAGAGGCTATCTGCTGTAGATATGTACGGACTCTCGGGACACTTCCTGTAAA
>NZ_KE557310.1 GCF_000442275.2 Litoreibacter arenae DSM 19593
AATAGCCCTAAACTGGCCCATAAGCGCTGAAGTCAGACACTTCTCGGAAATCATCAACAAGTTCCGCTCCGGTTACTCCCTGCGCGACGCGCTCGACATCATCGACACGCTGAACTTCGGCTCCTCCGAGGCCAAGCACGAACTGTCCGACCTTTATGAGACCCGTATCAAGAAGATGGGCAATGCCGGGCGCAACGGCGGCGAATACTACACGCCCCGCCCGCTGATCCGCGCCATGATCAAGGTCGTCGATCCGCAGGTGGGCGAGACGATCTATGACGGTGCCTGCGGCTCTGCGGGCTTTTTGTGCGAGGCGTGGGACCACCTGCGCACCGACAACCTTTCCGCTTCCGACTGGGACACGCTCCAGCGGCGCACTTTCTACGGACAGGAAAAGAAATCCCTCGCCTACGTCCTCGGCGTCATGAACATGATCCTGCACGGTATCGATGCGCCCTCCATTCGCCACACCAACACGCTGACCGAAAACGTGATGGACATACAGGAGGCCGACCGCCACGACATCGTGCTGGCCAATCCTCCCTTCGGCGGCGGCGAGCGCAAGGAGGTGCAGCACAACTTCCCGATCAAATCGGGCGAGACCGCATATCTGTTCCTGCAACACTTCATGCGCAAGCTGCGCGCGGGTGGTCGTGGCGCGATCGTCATCAAGAACACGTTCCTGAGCAATACCGATCAGGCCAGCGTCGCTTTGCGCAAGGAGCTGCTGGAGACCTGCAACCTGCACACCGTGCTGGACTGTCCCGGCGGCACGTTTCAGGGCGCGGGGGTCAAGACGGTGGTGCTGTTCTTCGACAAGGGCAAACCGACCCGCGACGTGTGGTATTACCAGCTCGACCCCGGGCGCAGCTTGGGCAAGACCAACCCGCTGAACGACGCCGATCTGGCGGAGTTCATCAGACTGCAACCGGACAAGACCGACAGCGCGCACAGCTGGTCGGTCCCCGTGGCGGGGCTGGACCGCGACACATGGGATCTGACAGTGAAGAACCCCAACGCGCCCGAGGCCGAGGCCCTGCGGGCACCCGCGCAAATTATCGAAGACATGCTGGCACGGGATGCGGAGACGGCGGTGATACTGGAAGAGATCAGGGGGATGTTGTGAAGGACGGTGTGGCGTCAACCATGGACCTGCCAGACAAATGGAAAATCACGCCCCTGTCTGATATTTGCCAGTTCAAACCACCCAAGAGCATTCCGCGCACGGAATTGGCCGCGAAGGCTCAGGTGTCCTTCGTTCCAATGAACGATCTCGGGGAAATATCTAAGGACTTCACAGCAACGGACACGCGCCCTCTGGAGAGCGTCATCAAGGGTTATACGTATTTCGCGGACGGCGATGTGATATGCGCAAAGATCACGCCTTGTTTCGAGAATGGAAAACTCGGTCTTGCTCAGGGGTTGAGTAACGGCGTCGGATTTGGGTCCAGTGAATTTGTAGTCATGCGAACGAGTCCAAAGCTGGAAGCCGAATACTTGTATTATTTCTTAGCCCGCGATGAATTCCGCGAAGCGGGTCAAAAGGTCATGTCTGGCGCGGTTGGCCATAAGCGCGTTCCGAAAGAATACTTCGAAATGTTGCCCATCCCCCTCCCCCCACTGGAGGAGCAGAAGCGGATCGTGGCGGTGCTTGATCAGGCCTTCACCGCCCTCGACCGCGCCCGCGCCCATGCAGAGGCCAATCTGGCGGATGCGGGGGAGTTGTTTGAGGTATCGGTAGGTGAAATCTTCGAGGCGCTGTCTGAGAATCACGCAAACGAAGCGCTCGCTGACATTGCGGAGAAGATTACCAAGGGATCGTCTCCAAAGTGGCAAGGCATCAGTTACGTCGACGAACCTGGCGTCCTATTCGTCACGAGCGAGAACGTGACAGCAAACGCCATGGATTTCACGAAGACCAAATATGTCGAAGATGCGTTTAATGAGAAAGACAAAAAATCTATCCTTCAACGCGACGACGTGCTGACAAACATCGTTGGCGCTTCTATTGGGCGAACGGCTGTATTTGACCGCGATGATATCGCGAATATCAATCAGGCAGTTTGTCTTATTCGACCTGATCGGGAAAAACTCCGTAGTTCCTATCTTGCTTATCTGTTGAACTCTCCGTTCTTCAAAGTCATGCTTCATGCAGGGGAGGTGAACATGGCACGTGCAAACTTAAGTTTGACATTTTTTAGAGATTTCCGAGTGCCTTTGCCTTCGATCGAAGATCAAGATGCGGCGGTGAGCCAAATCGAGGAATTGCATCAGAGGTCGCTTAATCTGAGCAATCACTACCAAACCAAACTCACCGACCTCGCCGACCTCCGCCAATCCGTCTTGCAAAAAGCCTTCTCGGGCCAGTTAAAATGAAAGCCTCCTGACCATGGCGAAAAATAAATTCACCAAGAAACGAGCAAAACTGCTTGCAGATCTTGAGCATCTCGTTGGGAAGAATTGCTACAACGGCAATATTCAAAACTACGGTGCTGGCGGGTTTTATGAAGGTGCCGGCCGCGATTTTCGGTATCCGCTAACCATGATTGATGAGGCAGGTGAGAAACGCAAACGGAAATTCCCTCCTGCAACTGAAGTATCACCAGAAATGCTCTCATCTGGATACTATGCTTTTGGAGCAAATCGCCTCCACATCATCAAAGCACTCAACGAGGTCTTGGAGTACCTCGAAGTCAATTCTAACTTGAAGATCTGATGCTATGATCGAGACCGAAGCCGACACCCGCGCCAACCAGATCGACCCTGTCTTGCGGGACGCGGGCTGGGGTGTCGTCGATGGCTCACACATCGCCCGCGAACTGACCATCGCACCTGGCCGGATCATGGGCGCAGGCCAGCGCGGCACGTCCCTGTCAGCCGACTACGTCTTGTCCATGCGCGGGCGGCAACTGGCGGTGGTCGAGGCCAAGCGCGCAGGCCTCGGTCACACGGACGGCGTGGGACAGGCCAAGGACTACGCTCGCCGCCTGCAAGCCCGCATGGCCTATGCCACCAACGGCCACGGCTGGTACGGCATCGACATGAACACCGGGGCCGAGGGCGACCTGACCGCCCCCTTCCCCGCCCCGCAAGAGCTGTGGGACCGCTGCTTTCCCACCGGCAACGATTGGCGCGATCGTTTCGGCGCGGTCCCGTTCGAGACGGGGGGCGGCAAATGGCAGCCGCGCTATTACCAGCACAACGCCATCACCGCCACGCTGGAGGCCATCGCGCGCGGCGACACCCGCATCCTGCTGACGCTGGCGACGGGCACCGGCAAAACCTCCATCGCGTTCCAGATCGCGTGGAAGCTGTTCCAGTCGTCCTGGAATCTGACTGGCGATCCCATACGCCGCCCGCGCATTCTGTTTCTGGCCGACCGCAACATTCTCGCCGATCAGGCCTACAACGCCTTCAGCGCCTTCCCGCCCGACGCCCTGTCGCGCATCAGCCCCGACGAGATCCGCAAACGGGGCAAGGTGCCCAAGAACGCGAACATCTTCTTTACGATCTTTCAGACCTTCATGACCGAGGATGGGCAGTTCCGGTTTCAGGATTACGACCCCGATTTTTTCGACATGATCGTGATCGACGAATGCCACCGCGGCGGGGCCAAGGACGAAAGCACATGGCGCGGCATTTTGGAGTATTTCGCGCCTGCCGTGCAACTGGGCCTGACCGCGACGCCGAAACGCAAAACGAATTCAGATACCTACGCCTATTTCGGCGATCCGGTGTATACTTACGCCCTGAAAGAAGGCATCGGTGACGGCTTTCTCACGCCCTTCAAGGTGCGTCAGATGGCGAGCACGATGGACACCTACACCTTCAGCGATGGTGACGAGGTGGTGAGCGGCGAGATCGACCCCGACCGCGAATACACCGAAGCCGATTTCAATACCAAGCTGGTGATTGACGAACGCGAAGAAAGCCGCGTGACCGAATTTATGGACCAGATCGACCAGCGCCAGAAGACACTGGTGTTCTGCGCCACCCAGGACCACGCCGCCCGCGTCCGCAATTTCATCAACCAGATCAAGGCTGACCCCGACCCGCATTACTGCGAACGGGTCACGGCAGATGACGGAAAGCTGGGCGAGCAGCACCTGCGAGAGTTCCAAGACAACGAAAAGAGCCTGCCGACAATCCTGACGACCTCCCAAAAGCTCTCCACCGGCGTCGACGCCCGCAACATCCGAAACATCGTGCTGCTGCGCCCGATCAAGTCGATGATCGAGTTTAAGCAGATCATCGGACGCGGGACGCGGACCTTCGACGGCAAGGACTTCTTCACCGTCTACGACTTCGTGAAGGCCTACGAGCATTTCAACGACCCGGAATGGGATGGCGAACCGCTCCCACCCGATGATCCCAAGCCGAAACCCACGCCCGGCGACCCTCCTCTGCCGCCTGCCGACCCACCTGGAGGCGGCGAAGATCCTCCGCCAACGGAAAAGATCGTGATCAAACTGGCCGACGGCAAGGACCGCAAGATCCGCTACCTCGCAACGACGACCTACATGTCCCACGACGGTCGCCAAATCACGGCCCAGGAGTTCATGGAGCAGCTGTTTGGCGATCTCGGCACTATGGTCGCCGATGAAGACGAATTGCGCGCGATCTGGAGCGACCCGGAACGGCGCGAGGCATTCATGCAACGTCTCAAGGAACTCGGCTACGGCACTGAACGTCTCGCCGACATGCAGCGCCTCATTGATGCGCCCAACAGCGACATCTTCGACGTTCTCGCCTACGTGCGATTCACGCTGGCACCTCTCGCGCGGTCCGAGCGCGCAGAGGTCGCAAGGGCGAATGGACTGTCCGGCTATGAAGATGAAATGCGCAGTTTTCTTGACTACGTCCTGCATGCCTACGAGACAAATGGGGTAGAGGAGCTCTCTCCGCGGAAGATCTCAGATTTTCTCCGAATTCGATATGGTGGCACGAACGATGCGAAGGCAAAGCTCGGACCCGTGAAGGATATCCGAGGTGCATTTGTCGAGATTCAAAGACATCTATTTCGGTAGCTCAGAACGCCAGTACCGGCCCTTACCTGCCATCGGTGAGCAGCGCAGCGAACGGCTGGTCTCGACTTGCGAGCAAAATTGATGAAATATCAGAATTTTACTCGACCTTGGACCATCGGGAACGCCGAAAAGTGGTCCAAAACCTCCTCTATTCTGTCAAGGACAGGGGAGAAGGAGGCGAAATCAATGCTTGCGTGGTCTCTCGACACCTTCTCAGCTAAAATTCTTTTCCCATAATGCTTTTTCCTGTCGAAAGTCTTCTCGTCCGGGTTGAAGAATTTTCCACCAAGTTTTTGAGTTACTACCGAAGAAGGTAGAAAGTCTTCGATCATGCTATCTTTTCCGCCGGTCAGCTTGGGTGTCGGAACGACATAAAGGTTCTTGGTGACATGGTAGTATCCCTTTGTTCCATCAACTTTCTTCGTTGCGCCTGATGCTGTCTTGACTGCCCCCCAAAGGCCCTCTCGCGATCCCTGATCATTATCGACCAAGAGGATGACTGGAGAAACGAATCCTCTGTTCGCCAAACTATTTGTGCGGACCTTATATTTATGAATAAGTTCCTTGAGGTCACCAGTGCCGCCATTGAGGTGCTGAACCGAGCTTGGCACTCTTAATTTGCTTCCAATCTTTGGATATTGGAACAGCTTGATTGCCAAGCCGCTTAAAGACTTGGCATCTTGGAGTTTCGGGCGCGCGGCTTTGCTGCGCTTAATTGCACATTTGATGTAGATACTGTCAGTTATGCCTTCGCAAATAACCACAGGCTGGGGAGAAGCAACAAACGTTTTGTAATCGAGGAAACGTCGATATTCCCTGTAGAAGCCTGGTTCGTTAGGGCCTGTTGGCCTATTAAGCCTCTTATAGTTAAACTCTGCACCCTTGACCCAGAAAATGTGGCTAAGCATTCCCTCGAGTGCGGCCTCTGATACTTTTACCTCCCTTTTCACACCTCCAATCTTCACTTTCTTAAAGCAAACGTCATCTTTAATGAAACTATGCACTTGAGCTCGAACTTGTTTGTAGAGTTCTCGCTTGACATTTACTTTTGTATTGACAACGAGCCCGGTTACGTCTTGTCGAGACCTCCTAAAAAGCATTCGAGTCTTTTTGGCGTTTATTTCAAAACCCGACCTTCTAACTTCAGAGCGGATTCTTTTGGATAGCTCCCAATCTCCAGATGGGCTGCCATCATCACGATTCGCCGCAATACCTTTCGGAAAGTCCTTTTTATTCGTGGAGAAAGTTATGTCATCAGCATAACGGGTGTAGGTGCATCTATTCTTCGTGGCAACTCTCGAAAGTCTGATGTCCAGATGGTTGGCTATGAGATTGGATATAACTGGAGATGTAGGCGCCCCCTGGGGAAGAGCTCCCTTATGGCACGCCAATTGCGCAACTATAGTGGCCACCTTCTCGTCAAGTAGAAAGTGCTTATTCTTCATAAAAAACCCACGCACTCTGCCAAAATTTATCGAGGGAAAGAAGTCCTTCAGGTCGAAATTCAGAACCCACTTCCTATTGACATGCCGGGCGCCGTTTGTTGAAATTGATAGGTGGCGCTTGAATCCGTGAGATATGATGCAATTCTCACCACTGGCTTGCCCCTTCTCAATTTCCGCCAGGCAATCTTGCAGAACATGGGCCAGCCGACTTTGAGCAAGCTTAAGTTCGGGGATCGGCGCGGATATTTTCCGAACGCCCTTCGTCGCCTTTGGAATCTCAAATTCCATATACTTCGATTCATCTGGAATTTTATAGAGAATGTAGGACAACTTCTTGGGCTGATATCCGACGAGATACGCAAGATCAGAGACGTTTTTACAAGACCTAAATCTGGATAGAGAACTCATATGACCAGCCAAATATCTATTTTGGTGAGCCCGTGGGCACTCTTAGGCAACCGAAGGGTCACATAAAATATGCTGAAGGAAACCCGATAGGGCATATCCACCTAACAGTGGTTTCATCCGTTGCGAACGCACAACGGTAAAATCTGCCCACGCGCTCGGACCTTACAGTGCCACTACAGTAGGAGGCGTGCAACCTGCTATTGCTCTTCGCTTGTTTCACTTGCCAAACGCCACTTGCACATTGCGGTCCTCCAAGTGACGTGCCGCGAAAGTCCGAGACCGCCCAAACTAATTACGCTCCTGGCTATCGATGATTCATACTCTATTCATGGCTCAACCGATTTTGCACAGCGCGCAATCCATCCGGTGATCCCAAAGAGGGTACATGGCCGCCTTATGCTTGCAAACTGGCAGCCATTAGCTTGTGGGCGGTCATTATATGCTTGTCCCGACACGACAATACACCTTCAAATGGTCAGCTACACTTCGAATGCCCACAAGCGCCACAAGTCATGCAACCTTCGACCATGCGCATATCGTACTGCCCGCAACTCGGACACGCAGGCCCCCGGTTGCCGTTGAGGTTCACAACCTGCGCCTGAGGATCGGCCTTCAGGCCCATTCCCTCGCCCGCGATGAAGCCAGTGGCGATCATGTGTTTCTCGATCACCCCGCCAATAGCCGCCAAAATGGAAGGGATATATTTTCCCTGCATCCACGCGCCGCCACGGGGGTCAAACACGGCCTTCAGTTCTTCGACCACAAAGGACACATCCCCGCCCCTCCGGAATACCGCCGAGATCATGCGGGTCAGCGCCACGGTCCAGGCAAAGTGCTCCATGTTCTTGGAGTTGATGAAAACCTCGAACGGGCGCCTGTGGCCGTTCAACACGATGTCGTTGATGGTGATGTAGATAGCATGCTCGCTGTCGGGCCATTTCACCTTATAGGTCTGGCCTTCCAACTCCGCCGGACGATCCAGCGGCTCGGACATATAGATTACATCGCCATCCGTAGCTGTTTCCGGATTTTCAGATGGCGTGGTATCGGCGCTCTCCGACACGCTCAGAACCGATCCCGTCACTGCGTTAGGGCGGTAGGTGGTGCAACCTTTGCAGCCGGTATCCCACGCCGCCATGTATACGTCCTTGAAGGCGTCAAAGCTGATATCCTCGGGGCAGTTGATGGTCTTGGAAATTGACGAATCCACCCATTTCTGCGCCGCCGCCTGCATGCGCACATGATCCAGCGGGGCCAAGGTTTGCGCATTGACGAAATAATCGGGCAACTCCTTATCACCGAACTTGTCGCGCCACATTTGCACGGCGTAATCGATCACCTCCTCCTCGGTGCGCGAGCCGTCTTTTTGCAGAACCTTCCGCGTGTAAGCGTAGGCGAAGACCGGTTCGATCCCCGAGGACACGTTGCCCGCATAAAGCGAAATCGTCCCGGTCGGCGCGATGGAAGTCAACAGCGCGTTGCGGATACCATGTTCGCGGATCGCGTCGCGCACGTCCCCGTCCATCGCCTGCATGGTGCCGGACGCCAGATAGGCCTCCGCGTCGAATAGGGGAAACGCCCCCTTCTCCTTCGCCAAATCCACCGAGGCCAGATATGCGGCGCGGGCGACCGCGTGCAACCACCGCTCCGTCAGACGCGCCGCCTCCTCGGAGCCATAGCGCGAACCGACCATGAGAAGTGCATCAGCCAAGCCGGTCACACCCAGCCCGATCCGCCGTTTCGCAGCTGCTTCCCGAGCCTGCGCCTCCAACGGAAACTTGGACGCATCGACCACATTGTCCATCATTCGGACGGCTACAGCGACCAATTCTGTCAGTTTTGCAACATCCAGGTCTGCGCCCTCTTCAAACGGACGGTCGACCAGTCGGGCCAGATTGATCGAGCCCAGCAGGCACGCGCCATAGGGCGGCAAAGGCTGTTCACCGCACGGGTTGGTGGCCGCGATCTGCTCAACATAGGACAGGTTGTTGGCCTGATTGATCCGGTCGATGAAGATGACGCCCGGCTCGGCATAGTCATAGGTGCCGCGCATGATCTTGTTCCACAGATCAAGCGCCTGCACGGTCTTGTAGACCTTGCCGTCGAAGACCAGCTCCCAAGGGCCATCGGCCTTCACCGCATCCATGAAATCGTCCGTAATCAGTACGGAAAGGTTGAACATGCGCAGCCGAGCGGAGTCCTGTTTGGCGGCGATGAACGCCTCTACGTCGGGGTGGTCGCAGCGCATGGTCGCCATCATCGCGCCACGTCGCGAGCCTGCGGACATAATCGTGCGACACATCGCGTCCCACACATCCATAAACGACAGCGGGCCAGAGGCGTCCGCCGCTACGCCCTTCACATCCGCACCTTTGGGCCGGATGGTCGAGAAATCGTAGCCAATACCGCCGCCCTGCTGCATGGTCAGCGCGGCCTCTTTCAGCATCTCGAAAATACCGCCCATATTGTCGGGGATCGTGCCCATCACGAAGCAGTTGAACAGCGTCACCGACCGCTTGGTACCGGCGCCTGCGATGATCCGGCCTGCAGGCAGGTATTTGAAGTCCGACAGCGCGTCGTAAAACGTCTCTTCCCACTTCGCAGGATCGTCCTCGACCTTCGCCAGATCACGGGCGATGCGCCGCCAAGTATCCTCGACCGTCTGATCCACCGGAGTGCCGTCCGCGTCCTTGAAGCGGTACTTCATATCCCAAATTTGCTCGGCAATGGGGGCGGCGAAAGCGGTCATATCGGCATCCTAGGGGTTGGAATCGCATTGAAGTCGGGAGCGGGAAGCATACAATATATAGATATGATCAATCTCATCAAGCTAAGCGTTGGCACAGAATCGGTAGAAAGCCTGCAAGCGTGGCACAATTCACCGCGCCCGAAAGGTCCCGATGGCCTGCCCCGCCATATCACCCGCATGTGGCCCAAGCGGGAGGCCGAACTACTGGACGGCGGCTCCATCTATTGGGTCATCAAGGGCGTGGTGCAGGCCCGCCAGAAATTGCTGCGTCTGGATGAGGTTATCGGAGAAGACGGCATCCGCCGCTGTGCGCTGGTGTTCGAGCCGGAGCTGATCCGCACCGCCCCTGTCCTGAAGAAGCCGTTCCAAGGCTGGCGCTACCTCAAACCAGAGGACGCGCCGCCCGACATATCCGCCCGCCGCGCCACGGAAGACGCGCTGCCGCCAGAGTTGTCCGCTGCCCTAGCCGATATCGGTATTCTCTAGCCCCAGAACCCGTGTCAAACCGGCCAGATCGCAATCTGTCCAGTCAGCCACCTTGCTGGCAAACAAGGTCGCCTGAGACGCCAAAATCGGCCCGTCCGACAACATCCGCAAATGGTTCGCCTCCAGCGTGGCACCAGTGGAGGTGATGTCCGCCACCGCCTCCGCCGTCAGGTTCGCCACGGTGCCCTCCGTGGCCCCTTGGCTGTCGACCAACTGATAATCCGCGACCCCATGCTTTTGCAGGTATTCCCGCACCAACCGATGGTACTTGGTGGCGATCCGTAACCGAAACCCGTGTTCTTTTCGAAACGCGGCGGCAGCGGCGTCGAGGTCGTCGACGGTCTCCACATCCACCCAGAAGTTCGGCACGGCGATAATCAGGTCGGCATGGCCAAAGCCCATCTCCGCCAGCGTCTCGGTTTTCTCGAACCAAAGCGGCATCTTCTCACGCACCATATCGGTGCCGGTCACGCCCAGATGAATGCGCCCCGCCGCCAGCTCGCGCGGGATCTCGCCCGCTGATAGCAACACCAGCGACACGCCATCCACGCCTGACACCTCCGCCGCATATTCGCGGTCGGAGCCGGTTCGCGCCAGCGTCACGCCCCGCGCGGCGAACCACGCAAACGTGTCCTCCATCAACCGCCCCTTGGAGGGGATGCCCAGCTTTATCATAGCAGGGCCTCCAGCAATTCGGGCCGGATCACACCACCCACGGCGGGGATTTCCCGACCCTGCCCCAGCACGCGGGTCAGCGCGTCGTAGCGCCCGCCTGTGGCGACCGGCACCGGATTGCCCGCATGAAAGCCGAAGACGAAACCGTCGTAGTATTCCATCGTGGTGCGCCCGTAGGTGCCGGAAAATGGCAGAGCATCCACGTCGACGCCGCGCTTTGCCAGCGCAGCCAAGCGCGCCTCGAACCGGTCCAGCGCAGGCTTGATCGCGGGCAAATCCTGCGCGATCTCGCGCAACTGCGCCAAGGCGATCGGGGCCATGTCGGACACCTCAAGCACAGCCTGCAACGCCCGCAACTCCACCGCATCCAGCGGTGCCGTTTGCGCGTCCTCGCGCAGGGCGACGAGCCGTGCCTCGACCTCCGCGACCGAGCGCATCCCGATCTCCGGCACCTCCGCCCTCACGGAAGGGATAACGCGGGTTAAAGCCTGGCTAAACCGCTCCAGCAACGCGCGGAACCGCCCAGGCCGCCACAAGTGGCGCAGCAACGCGGCGCGACGCCGCTCGGTCGTCGACAGCCCCGCAACAGCGGCAATCAGCACGCCAATGTCGCCTGTTTCCGCCTGCACCGGAGCGCCCTGCAATGCCTCCGCAAACAAGGCGAACACCTCCGCATCCGCGCTCGCGGGATCGCTACGGTCAAACACTTCGTAGCCCACTTGCAGATATTCCGAGGCGCGACCCGTCCCAGCTTCCTGCTTCCGGAAAACCAGTCCCTGATACGTATATCGCGCAGGCTCCGCCCCGTCCGCCATATGCCGCTGCACCACAGGAACGGTGAAATCCGGTCGCAACATCTGCTCCCCCAAAACAGGGTCCGAGGTCACATAGGCCCGCGCGCGGATGTCCTCCCCGTAAAGGTCCAACAGCGTGTCCGCAGGCTGCAAAACAGACGTCTCCACAGGCACCGCGCCCGCGTCGCGGAACAGGGCCGACAGCCGCTCCGTCTGTTGGCGAACCCGATCCACTAGCCCAGCATCTTCTTGACTTCAGACACCAAATCGCCCCGCGCGACTTCACGCTGCGCGGGCTGGTCTTTCCATTCCTCGTGGGTCGCGGTCTCAGCGATCTTCGCGCCCAGCACAAGGTCCTTGACCTGCAGCACGCCCCGCTCCGCCTCGTCGGAACCTTCGATAATGGCTATCGGCGCGTTCCGTTTGTCGGCGTATTTCAACTGGTTGCCGAAGTTCTTGGGATTGCCCAGATAGACCTCCGCACGGATACCGGCGGCCCGCAGCTCGCCCACGATGCTTTGGTATTCCGCCATCCGCGCGCGATCCATGACGGTCACGATCACCGGGCCAACCGTGTCTTTGCCCAAGCGGCCTTTCGCGTGCAGTGCGGCCAGCAGCCGGTCGACGCCGATCGAGACCCCCGTCGCAGGCACTTCCTGCCCAGTGAACCGCTTGACCAGATCGTCATAACGGCCCCCGCCAGCGACCGAGCCGAACTGCCGCGGGCGGCCCTTCTCGTCCTTGATTTCGAAGGTCAGCTCCGCCTCGTAGACGGGACCGGTATAGTAGCCAAGACCACGGACGACGGAGGGGTCGATGACTATGCGGTCGGGGCCGTAGCCTTGGGCGGCGAGTAGTTCAGCCATAGTTTCGAGTTCGGCGACGCCTTCAAGACCTACTTCACTCTCGCCGATCAAAGATCGAAGCTGCTGAAGTGCAATGCTGTTCCAAGCAATTTGCGCATCAGTGAATTTTCTCGCGTTTTCTAGGCCAAAAGTGTTTTCTACATGCTGCAGACCACCAGTCGCTACTTTCATGACTTGCTGAAGGATGTCTTGAGAAGCTGTTGCGAACCGCAGTATGTGATCGATCGTCGAACTGTTCAAATCAGCGCCCTTGGTGAAGTCACCGCTTTCGTCTTTGCGGCCCTCTCCCAAAAGCGACCGAACCCCGTCCGGTCCCAGCCGGTCCAGCTTGTCGATGGCCCGCAACACGATCCCGCGCTCGTCGACTTTGTCGTCACCGGACAGCCCCGCGACCTCCATCACCCCGTTCAAAACCTTGCGGTTGTTCACGCGCACAATGTAGTCGCCGCGCTCGATCCCAACCGCCTCCAGCGTGTCGGCCAACATCGCGCAAATCTCGGCATCCGCCGCCACTGAAGGCGCGCCCACCGTATCCGCATCGCATTGATAAAACTGGCGGAACCGCCCCGGGCCGGGCTTCTCGTTGCGCCAGACCGGACCCATCGCGTAGCGGCGGTACGGCGTCGGCAGATCGTTGCGATACTGCGCGTAGACGCGGGCCAAGGGCGCGGTCAGGTCATAGCGCAGCGCCAGCCAGTCGGCCTCGTCCTCCTGCCACGCGAACACGCCCTCGTTGGGACGATCCACGTCGGGCAGGAACTTTCCAAGCGCCTCCACCGTTTCGACCGCGCTGCTTTCCAGTGCGTCGAATCCGTAAAGCTGGTAGACTTCGGAAATCTTGTCCAGCATCGCCTTTCGCTGAGTGACCTCCGCGCCGAAATAGTCGCGGAACCCTTTCGGGGTCTCGGCCTTGGGGCGGGGCTGCTTTTTGACTTTGGCCATGGCGGGCTGTCCTGCTTGTATTGTTCGGCCCAGCCTTTACCCCGCAGCCCTTGCGGGGGCAAGCAAAGCGCCATATCTGCGACATGAAAACCGGAGGTTCCCATGACTGACACGACCCAGCTGGAAGAGAAAATCGCCCACCTGACCCGCACGGTCGAGGATATGTCCGACATCGTGGCCCGTCAGGAAGCCGAAATCGCCACCCTGACCCGCCGCGTGGAAATGCTGATGCAACGCTCCGCCGAGCAGGAGCTGGACGTCGGCGGCACCGCCGTTCTGGCCGACCAACGCCCGCCGCATTGGTAGGCTAGACCTCTTCCACCATCACCACGCCACCCAGCGACTTGATCGCGCCCTTGACCTGCGGGTTGATGGCAAAGCGGTCGCCCAAGGCGACCTCCACTTCGCCTGGCAGATCAGGCGACATGAGGCATAGCGACACCGGCCCCCGCGCGCGGATCTTGGGGTCTTGGCCGGAGCGTTCCAGCACCGAGGCAATCGCCCCGATGGCGCTGTCGTCCTCTACGAAAATCTTCAGGCCCAGCGAGCCCGCATCCGCCACCGCGCCATCCACCGGCTGCGCCCCACGGCACAGAAGTTTCAGTTGCTCCGCCTCCAGTGTGGCCTCCACGGTCAGCACCACATTGGCGCCCGTCACCATATGCTCGCCGGATTTCTCAAGCGTGTCGGAAAACACCGTGACCTCGAATTGCCCTGTCGGATCAGATCCTTGCACAAAGGCAAAGCGGTTGCCGCGTGCCGACTTGCGATCCTGACGCCCCGCGATATTCGCCGCCAGTTGCGCCACAAACGGCCCGCCTTGGGCACGTTGCTCAATCTCGGTCAGGGTCATGATGCCCTTCCGTTTCAGCGACAGCATGTAGTCATCCAGCGGATGACCCGACAGGTAGAAACCGATGGCCTTGAACTCCTCCATCAGCCGCTCGGCCGGCAGCCAGTCCTCGACCGGAGACAGACGCGGCTCCGGCAGGTCGTCGCCCGCCTCGCCGAACAGCGACACTTGATTAGAGTTGCGCTGCTCGTGGATCGCAGCGGAATAGTTCACCAATCCGTCCAACGACGCAAAAACGCGGTTGCGGTTCGGGTCCAACTGATCAAACGCGCCGGAGCGCGCCAGCATCTCCAACGGCCGCTTGCCGACCCGCTTCAAATCCACCCGCCGCGCGAAGTCGAACAGCGTGGCAAATGGCGTGTCACCGCGCCCCTCCGTGACCAGCTTCATCGCTTCGGCACCGACGTTCTTCAGGCCGCCCAGCGCATATATGACCTTGCCGTCGCCCACGGTAAACATCGCGTCGGAGCGGTTCACGCAAGGCGGCACCACCTCGATATCCATGCGCTTTGTGACTTCGTCGAAATACGTCGCCAGCTTATCAGTCAGGTGCAAGTCGCAGTTCATGACGCCCGCCATGAACTCCACCGGATGGTTCGCCTTCAACCACGCCGTCTGGTAGCTGACCACCGCATAGGCCGCCGCGTGGGACTTGTTGAATCCGTAATTGGCGAATTTCTCAAGCAGGTCAAAGACCTCGCGGGCCTTCTTCGCGTCGACGCCGTTTTCCTTGGCGCCTTTCTCGAATTTGGGCCGCTCGGCATCCATCGCCTCCTTGATCTTCTTACCCATGGCGCGGCGCAGCAGATCGGCGCCACCAAGCGAGTAACCTGCCATGACCTGCGCGATTTCCATCACCTGCTCTTGGTAGACGATGATGCCTTGCGTCTCGGCCAGAATGTGGTCGATCAAAGGGTGAATGGATTCAAGCTCTTTCTGCCCGTTCTTCACCTCGCAATAGGTGGGGATATTTTCCATCGGGCCGGGCCGGTACAAGGCCACCAATGCGACGATATCCTCGATGCAGGTGGGCTTCATGCGCCGCAGCGCATCCATCATTCCCGAACTTTCCACCTGAAAAACAGCCACGGTTTTGGCCGAGGAATATAACTTATACGACTTTTCGTCATCTAGCGGGATCGCGCCGATATCGTTCTCGGCACCTGCGGGCGGCTCGAACAACGTGTTGCCGTCGGCGTCCACATGAAGGGGCCGAGAGGGTATAATCAAGTCGATGGCATTCTGGATCACCGTCAGGGTTTTCAGCCCCAGAAAGTCGAACTTTACCAGCCCCGCCTGCTCCACCCATTTCATGTTGAACTGCGTCGCAGGCATGTCGGAGCGCGGGTCTTGATAAAGCGGCACAAGCTCGTCCAGCGGGCGGTCGCCGATCACCACACCCGCCGCGTGGGTCGAGGCATTGCGCAGCAGGCCTTCGACCTGCTGGCCATAATCCAAAAGCCGCGCCACGACCTCTTCGTTCTTGGCCTCTTCGCGCAGCTTCGGCTCGTCGGCCAAGGCCTTTTCGATCGAGACCGGCTTGACCCCTTCCACAGGGATCATCTTCGACAGGCGGTCCACCTGCCCGTAAGGCATCTGCAACACGCGGCCCACGTCGCGCACGGCTGCCTTGGACAACAGCGCGCCGAAGGTGATGATCTGCCCCACCTTGTCGCGGCCGTATTTCTCTTGGACGTAGCGGATCACTTCCTCGCGGCGATCCATGCAAAAGTCGATATCGAAGTCGGGCATGGAGACCCGTTCGGGGTTCAAAAACCGTTCGAAAAGAAGGGAGTATCGCAACGGATCAAGATCGGTGACCGTCAACGCATAGGCCACCAGAGAGCCCGCGCCGGAGCCCCGACCGGGCCCTACCGGAATGTCGTGGTCCTTGGCCCATTTGATGAAATCGGCCACGATCAGGAAGTAGCCGGGAAAGCCCATGCCTTCGATGATGCCCAACTCGAATTCCAGCCGCGCCTCGTACTCCTCGACCGGTGCGGCGTGGGGGATCACGGCCAGCCGCGCTTTCAGTCCCTCTTGGGCCTGGCGGCGCAATTCCTCGACCTCGTCATCGGCGAATTTGGGCAAGATCGGGTCGCGCTTGTAGACTTTGAACGCGCAGCGCTGCGCAATTTCCACGGTGTTTTCCAAAGCCTCCGGCAGATCGGCAAACAACGTCGCCATTTCCTGCGGTGACTTGAAATAGTGCTGCGGCGTCAGGCGGCGGCGGTCTTCCTGCTGGTCGACATACGCGCCTTCGGAAATGCAGATCAGCGCGTCATGCGCCTCGTACATGTCGGGTTTTGGAAAGTAGGCGTCGTTGGTTGCGACCAGCGGCAGGCCCATTGCGTAGGCCAGTTCCACGTGCCCGCGCTCGGATTTCTGCTCGGCCTCCGGCAAGCCGCCATCAACGGGGTGGCGTTGCAATTCGACGTAGAGGCGGTCGGGATAGATCTGCGCCAACTCGCGCATAAGCCCTTCTGCCTTGGGCATTTGCCCCGCTTGCAGCAACCGCCCGATGGGACCGTCCGGCCCGCCCGTCAGGCAGATCAGCCCTTCATTGTGGACGTCCAGCTGCGCCACGGAGACTTGCGGTAACTGCCCGTCTGACTCCAGATACAGGCAGGAGTTCAGTTTCATCAGGTTTTGATAGCCGCGTTCGGTTTGTGCAAGCAGCACGATGGGTGCGGGGTCGCGCGGACGCTCACCCGGAGCGGCTTGCTCGTAGGTCAGATCGACCTGACAGCCGATGATCGGCTGGATGCCTGCGCCGGATGCGTATTCCGAAAACTCCAATGCTGCGAACATGTTATTGGTGTCGGTCAACGCGACAGCGGGCATGCCAGCGGCGGCGCAGAGGCCCGGCAGTTTCTTCAGGCGCAGGGCGCCTTCCAGCAGGGAATACTCGGAATGCGTGCGGAGATGGATGAATCGGGGGATGCTGCTCATGGGATCACATTAGGATGCACCCCGCCCCTCGGAAACCCCGAAACCACCGCAGTTGTGTACACCACGTACGCCGCGTACATGAGATTGCCAATTTTGTACAAAATGTTAGTTAGACCCATGGCTAACCATTCGCTCGACATCCTTTTCGCCGCCCTTGGCGACCCGACCCGCCGCGCCATTATCGAGCGGCTGGCTCACGGTCCCGCCCCCGTCAAGGAACTGGCCGCACCGCATGACATGGCGCTGCCCTCGTTCCTGCAACACATCAAGATCATGGAGACCGGCGGCATCATCGCCACCCGCAAGGAGGGCCGCCAGCGCATTTGCTGGATGGAGCCAAACGCGCTGATCCCGCTGCAAGGCTGGCTGGAATGGCAACGGCAGGCGTGGGAGGCGCAGGCGCGGAAAAGCTGAAAGGCTTGCCAAACGGCGCGTCCTGCGCTTTTCTGGATGCCAGATAATTCCCGCGCGCCTTCTACGCCGCATCGAAGGCGCGCAAGACGGGAACACCCGACAGGTAAGGCGGCGGGATACTATCCATATGCTGACGTTTCTTCTGAACGGAGAGACCGTGGAGGCCGAGGTCGGCGCCACCGAAACCCTGCTCGACTTCCTGCGCGAGCGGCGTTGCCTGACGGGCACCAAGGAAGGTTGCAACGAAGGCGACTGCGGCGCGTGCTCGGTCATCGTGACGGGCGAGGACGGGGTGGCGCGGGCGATGAACGCCTGCATCCTGTTCATGCCGCAGCTGTCGGGCCGTGCCGTGCGCACGGTCGAAGGCGTGGCGGGACCGGACGATGCGCTGCATCCGGTGCAACGCGCGATGGTGGATCACCACGGCTCGCAATGCGGGTTCTGCACGCCCGGTTTCATCACCACCATGGCCGCCGCCCACAAGAACGGTGCTGTGGATCACAGCGACCAACTGGCGGGCAACCTGTGCCGCTGCACCGGCTACGCGCCGATCATCCGGGCGGCGGAGGCGGCGGCGTCCGAGCCGGTGCCCGCGTGGATGGACGAGGCAGTGGCGGGGTCAACCCCGCCCTACCCGATGCCGCAAAGTTCCGACGAATTGGCGGCGTGGTGTCAGGACAACCCCGACGGCACCCTGATCGGCGGGGCGACGGATGTGGGGCTGTGGGTAACCAAGCAGTTGCGCGAGTTGGATAAGGTCGCCTTCACCGGACGCTGCGCCGATTTGCAACGGATCGAGGACACCGAAGACGGGCTGCGCATCGGGGCGGCCTGCACGATCGGCCAAGTGTTGGAAGCGGTGAAGCCGCTCTACCCGTCGTTTGCGGAAATGCTGCGCCGCTATGGCTCGGTTCAGGTGCGCAATGCGGCGACGATCGGCGGCAACATCGCCAACGGCTCGCCCATCGGGGACAGCCCGCCCGCACTAATCGCCTTGGGTGCCACCCTGCATCTGCGCAAGGGCGACACCCGTCGCGAAATGGCGATGGAGGAATTCTTTGTCGAATATGGCAAGCAGGACCGCCAGCCGGGCGAGTTCGTGGAATTCGTCACCATCCCCAAGCAGCGCGACACGCTGCAATGCTACAAGCTGTCGAAGCGGTTCGATCAGGATATCTCTGCCCTGTGCGGGTGTTTCAACATCGTGGTCGCGGGTGGCTCTGTCGCAAAGGCGCGGATCGCGTTCGGCGGCATGGCGGGCACGCCCAAACGCGCCACGCATGTGGAAAACGCGTTGACCGGCAAGGCATGGACCGAAGAGAACATGGAGGCAGCCTTGGCGGGCTTCACCAAGGACTACGCGCCGATGAGCGATATGCGGGCCTCCGCCGCCTACCGCTTGCAGGCTGCGCAAAACATGCTGCGCCGCGTTTATGTGGAGAGCCTCGGCATCCCCGCCTCAGTGCTGGAGGTGCGGCCATGAGTGTCGGGAAGCACACCGCCCATGACGCGGGCCCGCTGCATGTCACGGGGGCTGCCCGCTATACCGACGACATACCCACGCCGCGCGGGACACTGCATCTTGCCTTCGGGTTGAGCACCATTGCACGAGGGAAGATCACGTCGATGGACCTTGATGCGGTGCGCAAAGCTGACGGCGTGCTTGATGTGCTGGTGGCCGATGATCTGCCGCATGACAATGACGTCAGCCCCTCGATCCATGACGAGCCGTTGCTGGCCACGGGTCGGGTGCATTATCTGGGCCAGCCGCTGTTTCTGGTGGTCGCCACCTCGCATCTGGCCGCCCGCAAGGCGGCGCGGCGGGCGCAGGTGGAGTATACAGAGGAAACCCCGCTGCTGACGATCGACCACGCCATGGCGGCCAAGTCGCATTTCGAGGACGGGCCGCGCATCTACACCAAGGGCGACCCGGATGGGGCTTTGGCGGGCGCCGCCAACCGTCTGCAAGGTCGTGTCGAGATTGGCGGGCAGGAGCATTTCTATCTGGAAGGCCACGCCGCGCTGGCGGTGCCGCAGGACAATGGCGATATGGTCGTGCATGCGTCCTCGCAGCATCCGACGGAGATCCAGCATAAGGTGGCCGAGGCCATCGGCACCCCCATGCATGCCGTGCGGGTGGAGGTACGCCGCATGGGTGGCGGATTTGGCGGCAAGGAAAGTCAGGGGAATGCCCTGTGCGTGGCCTGCGCTGTCGTCGCGCAGAAGCACCGTGCGCCGGTGAAGATGCGCTATGACCGCGACGACGACATGATCGTCACCGGCAAGCGCCACGAGTTCCGCATAGACTATGACGTGGGCTTTGACGACACGGGGCGGATCACGGCGGTGGACTTCACCCAATATGCCCGCTGCGGCTGGGCGCAGGACCTGTCCCTGCCCGTGGCGGACCGCGCCATGCTGCATGCGGACAACGCCTATAATCTGGACCACGCGCGGATTACCTCGCACCGGCTGAAGACCAACACCCAAAGCAACACCGCGTTTCGCGGATTTGGCGGGCCGCAGGGGATCGTCGGGATCGAGCGGGTGATGGACCACATCGCGCATCATCTGGGGCTGGACCCGTTGCAAGTGCGGCGCGAGAACTTTTATGCGTCGATGGTTGGGGGCGCGGATGCCTCCCCTCTCAGCGATGCTGCGCATCGCCTGCCGGCAATGGGCGGGAATATTTCCGAAGCAATGAAATCAGGGGCGGCGCATGAAGACCTGACGTCGCGCGGCGCGGCCCCTGCGGGAGGGGGCGAGGTGCATGTGGCCCCGGAACCGCAGACCACGCCCTACGGGATGAAGGTCACGGATTCGATCATCTGCGAGATGGTGGACGCTTTGGAGGTGTCGTCGGATTATCAGGCGCGGCGCAAGGCGGTCGCGGCGTGGAACGACAAGAACCCCGTGCTGAAACGCGGCATCGCGCTGACTCCGGTGAAGTTCGGCATATCGTTCACGCTGACCCATCTCAATCAGGCGGGGGCCTTGGTGCATGTGTATCAGGACGGCTCGATCCATCTGAACCATGGCGGCACCGAGATGGGGCAAGGGTTGTTCACAAAGGTCGCGCAGGTCGCGGCGCAGTCGTTCGGGGTGCCGCTGGACGCGGTAAAGATCACCGCTACGGATACCGGCAAGGTGCCGAACACCTCGGCCACCGCGGCGTCGTCGGGGTCGGATTTGAACGGCATGGCGGTCCTGAACGCCTGCGAGACGATCAAGGCGCGGATTGGTACGGTCTTGTCGGAGGGTGAGGTGCGGTTCGAGGAAGGCCGCGTGCGGTTTGACGGGACCGAGTTGAGCTTTGCGGAAGCCGCCGCAAAGGCCTACCAGAACCGCGTGTCACTGTCTGCGACGGGCTTCTATGCCACGCCGGATGTTGAGTGGGACCGGATCAAGGGCCATGGTCGCCCGTTCTTCTACTTCGCCTATGGCGCGGCGGTGACAGAGGTGGTGGTCGACACGCTGACCGGCGAGAACCGCATCCTGCGGGCCGACATTCTGCACGATTGCGGCAGGTCGCTGAACCCCGCGCTGGATATCGGCCAGATTGAAGGCGGCTATGTGCAGGGCGTAGGGTGGCTGACGACGGAAGAACTGGTCTGGGACGACAAGGGCCGCCTTACGACCCATGCGCCTGCGACCTACAAGATCCCCGCCGCGTCGGACCGGCCGGAGGTGTTCAACGTGGCACTCTGGGACGGGGCGAACCGGGCGGAGACGGTGTTCAAGTCCAAGGCGGTAGGGGAGCCGCCGCTGATGCACGGCATCTCGGCCTGGCTGGCGCTGTCGGATGCGGTGTCGGCCTGCGGGGACGGCTATCCCGACCTCGACGCACCCGCCACGGCAGAGCGGGTGTTGATGGCCTGCCAGAAGCTGCGCGCATGAGCTTCGACGCTGAAGCGCTGCGCAACGCGCTGGCCGCACATGGCCGCGTTGCGCGGGTGGTGATCGCGGCGCATCAAGGCTCCAGCCCCCGCGAGGCGGGGGCGTCGATGCTGGTCTGGGAGGGCGGGCAATCGGGCACCATCGGCGGTGGCGCGTTGGAACTGGACGCGGCGCGGCAGGCGTTGTCAGTCGCTACCTCGCGCGTCACCCGCGTGCCGCTGGGCCCTGCCTTGGGGCAGTGCTGCGGTGGGGCAGTGACGCTGGTGACCGAAGTTTTCGAGGACATGCCGGAACTGGGCGACAGCTACGCCCGCCGCGTCGAAGGCAACACGGAGGAGCCGCTTGCGGTGACGCGGGCGCAGGCGGATGGGCGCAACGGGTCGGGCGTCGGGATGGTCTTCGAGCGAGGCTGGCTCTGTGAGCCGGTGCAGCCCGCACGCGTGCCGCTTTGGGTCTGGGGCGCGGGGCACGTGGGGCGTGCGATTGTCGATGTGATCGCTCCCACGCAAGCGTTCAAGATAACATGGATAGATAGCGGTGCCGACCGCTTCCCCGACCGCAGCGACGCAAAAAATTCATTTGTCATTAACGAGTTGACAGCTGTCAACATTCCCGACGCCGTCCCGCACGCGCCGCGTGATGCGCATCATCTGATCCTCACCTACTCCCACGCGTTCGATCTGGACCTGTGCCACCGGCTGCTGGGTCACGGGTTTGCCAGCGCGGGGCTGATCGGCTCGGCCACCAAATGGGCGCGGTTCCGGTCGCGGCTGCGGGCGCTTGGACATTCGGAGGCCCGGATTTCGTGCATCCGCTGCCCTATCGGCAACCGACGCTGGGGAAACACCCGCAAGCCATTGCGGTGGGCGTGGCTTCTGAGCTACTGCTAATGGCGCAAGCGGGGGCGCGTGTGGGCATGTCTGGGGAGGATGTCGCGGTTTGACGGAAGAGCGGCTGAGCACAGCGGGTGAAGACCTGCTGACGATCAATGGCCTGACCAAGGCCTATCCCGGCGTTGTTGCCAACGACCATGTATCGTTCTCCATCCGCCCCGGCGAGGTCCACGCCCTGCTGGGCGAAAACGGTGCAGGTAAGTCCACGCTGGTCAAGATGATCTACGGGCTGGTGACGCCTGACGCAGGCTCCATGACGCTTAACGGCCAGCCCTACGCACCGGCTGAGCCGCGCGCGGCGCGGGCGAGCGGCGTGGCCATGGTGTTCCAGCATTTCTCGCTGTTCGAGGCGCTGGACGTGGCCGAAAACATCGCCCTTGGCATGGAAAACCCGCCGAAGATGCGCGACCTTGCGGCGCGTATCAGAGAGGTCTCGCAGAATTACGGCCTGCCGCTGGACCCCGACCAACTGGTCGGTGACTTGTCCGCCGGAGAACGCCAGCGGGTCGAGATCATCCGCTGCCTGTTGCAAAACCCCAAGCTGCTGATCATGGATGAGCCGACCAGCGTTCTGACCCCGCAAGAGGTGTCGATCCTGTTCCAGACGCTGGAAAAGCTGCGCGGCGAGGGCTGCGCGATCCTGTATATCTCGCACAAGCTGGAGGAGATCCGCACCCTGTGCGACCACGCGACGGTGCTGCGGCTGGGCAAGGTCGTGGGCAACTGTAACCCGCGCGAGGAGACCGCCCGCGCCATGGCGGAAATGATGGTGGGCGAAGTGCTGCACGTGCCGCAGAAAGCCCCGCGCGTGCCGCAGGAGGTCGCGCTGGAGATCGAGGCGCTCGACGTGGCGGCGCGGACGCATTTCGGCACCGCGCTGAAAGATATCAACATGGCGGTGCAGATGGGCGAAATCCTCGGCATCGGCGGGGTAGCGGGCAACGGGCAGGACGAGCTGTGCTCGGTCATTGCCGGGGAGATACTGGTTCCGGCGGATAAGGTGCGGCTGTTGGGCAAGGACGTTGGCGACAAAGGACCGAACGCGCGACGGGCCTTGGGGATGCTGGCCGCCCCCGAAGAGCGGCTGGGCCACGCGGCGGCGCCTGATATGTCGCTGATAGAGAACGCGCTGTTGTCGGGTGCCGTGCGCGAGGGGCTGGAGCGGCGCGGCATGATCAACTGGGGCAAGACCCGCGATTTCGCCAAGCGGATCATCAAAGAATTCGACGTGCGCACGCCGTCGGAAAACACGGCGGCGCGGGCCTTATCGGGCGGCAATTTGCAGAAATTCGTCATCGGGCGGGAGATCATGCAGAACCCCTCGGTTCTGGTGGTGAACCAGCCGACATGGGGCGTCGACGCCTCTGCGGCGGCGGCGATCCGGCAGGCCTTGCTGGATCTTGCGGCCAAGGGGGCGGCGATTGTCGTGATCAGTCAGGATCTGGACGAGTTGATGGAAATCTCGGACCGGTTCGCGGCACTGAACGAAGGGCGTCTTAGTGCGCCCGTCGACGCGGCAGGGCTGACGGTGGACCAGATCGGTTTGATGATGGGAGGGGCCCATGATCTGGAGCCTGTGCAGGTGGCCGGGTGAGGAATTCAGGTATTTATGAAGCAATGATGGGGTGTGTTGTGTCAGGAATTCAGCCGTGATCGCGCTGGAGAAACGTCCGCAGCCCTCGCAGCTATGGACCGCCGTAACGCCGCTGCTGGCGGTGTTGGCGACGATGGTCGCGGGCGGCATCATGTTCGCGTTTCTGGGCAAAGACCCGCTCATAGCCATTCGCACGATCTTCTGGGACCCGCTGTTCAACGAGCAGTTTGCCAACTACTCGCGGCCGCAATTGCTGGTGAAAGCCGCACCGCTGATCCTGATCGCCACGGGGCTGGCCATGGGCTTCCGCGCGGGCGTGTGGAATATCGGGGCGGAGGGGCAATACATCATCGGCGCGATCTGCGGCGCGGCGGTGGGGCTGGCGTTCTACCCGACCGAGAGCGTGCTTATCTTTCCGCTGATGGTCGTCGCGGGCGCGTTGGGCGGGTTCCTTTGGGCGATGATCCCGGGGGTATTGAAGGTGAAGTTCCACACCAACGAGATTTTGGTGTCCTTGCTGCTGGTCTATGTGGCGGAGTTCATACTGGCCTCCATGGCGTTGGGGGCGCTGCGCAACCCTGAGGGCTCCGGCTTTCCGGGGTCACGGAACCTGAAGGAATACCCCCCGGCCTACAACGCGGAGCTTCTGCCCGGCACCGGCCTGCATTGGGGCGTGGTCGCGGCACTGGTGGCGGTGATCTTTGCCTATGTGTTGTTCAGCAAGCACATGATGGGCTTCCATATCCGGCTGGCGGGCCAAGCGCCCAAGGCCGCGCGGTTTGGCGGTGTGCAGCCTGCGCGGCTGATCCTGTTCTGCCTTGGCACCGCTGGTGCCTTGGCAGGGCTGGCAGGCCTATTCGAGGTGTCGGGGCCTGCGGGGCAGATCAGCATCGACTTCAACGTGGGCTACGGGTTCACCGCGATTATCGTGGCGTTTCTCGGTCGTCTGAACCCTATCGGCATCCTGCTGGCGGGGCTGTTGATGGCGTTGACCTACATCGGCGGCGAGTTGGCGTCTTTCATGCTGGGCGTTCCGGCGGCGGCCATTCAGGCGTTTCAGGGGATGTTGTTGTTCTTCCTGCTGGCGGTGGATGTGTTGACGAATTACCGGATCAGGTTCGGCAAGCGGGAGGTGGCGTGATGTTTAAGCACAAAGGACCATTATTGATGGGCGGCATGATGGGGCTGATGCTGCCCTGGATGATGCATATGGACAGCAACATAGGCGTGGCGTTCATGCTGAGCCACGTCGTGCTGGTGGGCGGGCTTGCAGCGCTTGCGATGTTCATTCCAGCTCTGCGGCGCAAGCTGGTGGCGTTCAAGGGACGGCATTCGCACATGTCGCATCTGCCGATGATGGGTCTCGGCGTGATCGGAGGATGGGCCGCGACCTGCGCCTATTGCCTTGCCATTGGAGGTGCCCATTGGACCTGAGTGCGATCTCCCCCACCCTGTTGCTCGCCTCCCTCATGGTTGCCGCGACGCCGATTCTGCTGGCCGCCTTGGGCGAGTTGGTGGTCGAGAAATCGGGCGTGTTGAACCTCGGGGTCGAGGGGATGATGATCACGGGCGCCATCTGCGGGTTTGCGATTGCGGTAGAGACCGGCTCGCCCGTTGTCGGGTTCATCGCCGCCGCCGTGGGGGGCGCGTTGCTGTCGCTGATTTTCGGGATACTGACGCAGTTTCTGCTGTCCAACCAAGTGGCAACGGGGCTGGCGCTGACCCTGTTCGGGCTGGGGCTGTCGTCCTTGTTGGGCCAAAGCTATGTGGGCATCCGGCCCCCTGCGGTGGGCAAGCTGGACCTTGGGCCGCTAGCGGATATTCCGTTTATCGGTCCGGTTTTGTTCAACCATGACCTGATGGTCTACCTGTCGCTGGCGCTGTGCGTCGGAACGTGGGCCGTGCTGAAATACACCCGCGCAGGCCTGATCCTGCGCGCGGTAGGCGAGAACCACGATGCGGCGCATGCGCTTGGCTACAAGGTCGTGAAGGTGCGGCTGCTGGCGATCATGTTCGGCGGGGCCTGCGCGGGGCTGGGGGGCGCTTACCTCAGCCTGATCCGCGTGCCGCAATGGACGGAAGGCATGACCGCAGGGGCGGGCTGGATCGCGCTGGCGATTGTCGTGTTCGCCTCGTGGCGGCCCCTGCGGGTGCTGCTGGGGGCCTATCTTTTCGGCGGCGTGACCGTGTTGCAGCTAAACCTGCAAGCGGCGGGGATGGCAATTCCTGTCGAGTACTTGTCGATGTCGCCGTATCTGATAACCATCGTGGTGCTGGTCATCATGTCGGCCCCCCGAAAGGGTGGCAAAGCCCGCGCTTCACTTGCCGCGCCTGCCTGTCTGGGCCGCGCATTCCACGCCTCTCATTGAGGCCATTACGAGTTTTTAAACCTTGGGGAGATACCATCCATGAAACGCAGAACCATCCTTGCCGGGGCCGTCGCGGCCTTCGCGCTGACCGGCGCAGCTTATGCGCAAGACAAAACCAAAGTGGGCTTCATCTATGTCGGCCCTGTGGGCGACGGCGGCTGGACCTATGAGCATGACCAAGCCCGTCTGGCCGTCGAAGAGGAATTCGGCGACAAGGTCGAGACCATCTATCAGGAAAGCGTGCCTGAAGGCAGCGACGCGGAGCGTGTAATCACGCAGATGGCGCTGTCGGGCGCGGACCTGATCTTTACCACTTCGTTCGGCTACATGGACCCGACCATCGCCGTTGCCGCCAAGTTCCCGAATGTGAAGTTCGAGCACGCCACGGGCTTCAAACGTGCCGACAACGTGTCCACATACTCTGCCCGCTTCTATGAAGGCCGCGCGGTGCAGGGGCATATTGCGGGCAAAATGACCAAGACCAACAAGGTCGGCTATATCGGCTCGTTCCCGATCCCTGAAGTTATCCGGGGCATCAACTCGGCCTATATCCACGCCAAGAAGGTCAACCCTGACGTCGAGTTCAGCGTCGTGTGGGCCTACACATGGTTCGACCCGGCCAAGGAAGCGGATGCCGCGACCGCGCTGATCGAGCAAGGGGCGGACGTGATCTTGCAGCACACGGATTCCACCGCGCCTCAGGCGGCGGCACAGAAAGCCGGTAACGTCATCACCTTCGGTCAGGCCTCCGACATGGCGGAATATGCGCCGATGCCGCGTGTCTCGTCGATCATCGACAACTGGGCGCCCTACTACATCGACCGCGTTCAGGCCGTCATGGATGGCACCTGGGAAAGCACCGACACATGGGACGGCATCGGGCCGGGCATGGTCGGCATCGGCGAGATTTCCGACGCGGTTCCTGCCGACGTGAAGGCCGAGGCGCTGGCGTTGAAAGACAGCATCGCGGACGGCTCCTACCACCCGTTCACCGGCCCGCTGAAAAAGCAGGACGGCTCTGACTGGTTGGCCGAGGGCGAGACTGCTCAGGACTTCGGCGATGACGGCCTAGCTGGAATGAACTTCTACGTCGAAGGAATCAAGGGCGACATTCCGAACTAAGGTTCGACCCTTCTGAAACATTGAGGCCCGCGAGCGTTTCGCGGGCCTTTTGCGTTATATCTGCGGGAACAGATAGAGCCCGAGCAGGATCAGGCAGAACAGGGTCAGCGCCAGATTGAAGCCCCTGCGCCACGAGGGCGCGTCGGCCAGCCCGAGGTAGCGCGACAGGATAACGCGGGCCTTCAGCAAGGCCAGCGCAAGCACGAGGCTGCCGGTCAGGCGTTGGTCAAAGCCGTTATTGACCAGTCCGGCGGCAACCATCGACAGGGCGCTGAAGACGATCAGCGCGATCCATGCGCGGGTGAGGGTGTCGGGTTTCATCATGATCAGGCCAGCAGGTAGACGACGGGGAAGAGCAGCACCCAGACCAGATCGACCATGTGCCAGAAGGCGGCGCCGATCTCGATATTGTCTGGCGCGTCGCGCCACGCGACGAGCAGCAGCACAAGGATGCCCGCGACCACGTGGAACGCGTGAAATCCGGTCAGCAGGTAGTAGAACATAAAGAACGGGTGGGTCTCGTAGGTGATGCCCTGCGCCGCCTTGTCGGCATATTCGACACCTTTGATGACAAGGAACACCACCCCCAAAGCCGCCGCCGCGACCAGAGCCATACGTGCGGCGGTGCGTTTGGCGAGCGTCCGCCAGTGCAGGGCTTTGGCGGCTAGATAGCCGCTGGTAATGAGCACGATGGTGTTGAACGCCGCCCCCGTGCGGTGGAGGTGCGATTGCGCCTCGGCGAAGCCTGCGGGATCGCTGAGACGCACAGCCAAAAACGCCGCCAGCCCGGCACCGAAAATCAGAAGCTCGCTGACGATGAGAACCCACATCATCAGATCGCCCGGCAACTCTTCGAGCAGGGAGGGCTGGGGGTTTGCGGACATGAGGGCTCCTTACGTTCGGCTACTTCATGGACCGCTTGGGAGGCGGTGACGTTGCTCTATATCAATGTCGAACGGATTGATCTTTAACGAACGCAAATTCTCTGCCAGTCTCGCGCAATGGAACATTTGACCACGGCCAATGGCGCCCCCGCATCGCAGCTTTGTTTCGGCACCATGCAGTTTGGTGGCAAGGCGGATATCGTCGCCAGCCAGTCGATGTATGCCGATTGCCGCGCTGCGGGGATCAACTTTTTCGACACCGCCTATGTCTACACCGACGGGCAGTCCGAAACGATGCTGGGCCGGTTCGTCCAATCCGAGCGCGACGACGTGCTGATCGCCACCAAGGCCGCGTATAACAAGCCCGCAACGAAGGCCAACGTGCTGGCGTCGTTTGAGGAAAGCCGGGCGCGGATGAATGTGGACACGGTCGATCTGATGTATCTGCACCGCTTCGACCCCGAGACGCCGTTGGACGAGAGTTTCGGCGCGCTGGCCGAGCTGCGCGAGGACGGATTGATCCGATATATCGGCATCTCCAACTTCGCCGCGTGGCAGGTGATGAAGGCCGCGCAGGTGGCGCGGGGGTTGGGGGTGACGGTGGACGTGCTTCAGCCGATGTACAGCCTTGTGAAGCGGCAGGCAGAGGTGGAGTTGTTCCCCGCCTGCGCCGATCAGGGGATCGCGGTGGTGCCCTATTCGCCTTTGGGCGGAGGGCTGCTGACGGGGAAATATGCAGGCGACGACGCGGCGGGGCGGCTGATCGACGACGCACGCTACAAGGCCCGCTATGATGTGCCGTGGATGCATGAGGTCGCTGCTGCCCTGCCCGCCATCGCGGCGGAGAATGGCACCGACGCCGCGACGCTGGCGGTGGCGTGGGTGATGAAGAACCCGCATGTGACGGCCCCGATCATATCGGCACGGTCGAGCGAGCAACTGGCCCCGTCACTCGCAGCGATGTCGTTCGAGATGAGCGACGATCTGTATGACCGGCTGACGGCCCTGACACAGGCCCCCGCCCCGGCGACTGACAGGCTTGAAGAAGCATGACCGATTTCGTGGTCATCGGCGGCGGCATCGCAGGCGCGTCCGCCGCCGCGCGCCTGTCCGCATTGGGCAGCGTCACGTTGCTGGAGCGTGAGGACGCGCTGGCCTACCACGCCTCGGGTCGCTCGGCGGCGCTGTTCGAGGAGACGTATGGAAAGCCCTCCACAGTGGCGCTGAACACCGCCAGCAAGGACTGGCATCTGGACGTGAACGGCTCGCGCGACTTGCCGCGCGGGTTGATGCTGGTCGGGCGCGAGGGCAACGAGTTGGCGTTTGCGACGGACATGGTGTCGATGCACATGCGCCGCCTGACGATGGACGAGGCGCTGGACATGGTGCCGGTGCTGGACCCCGCGCGGGTTACACAGGTCGGCTACCACGCGGAGGCGTGGGACATCGACACCGACGCCGCCGTGCAACGGTTTATCCGCGAATTGCGCGGCAATGGCGGCAGTGTGGTGACCCGTGCCGAGGTTACGGCGATAGAGAAAACCGCGACCGGCTGGCGCGTGACCGCAGGCGAGGACTACGAGACGCGGGCGGTCGTGAACGCGGCTGGCGCATGGGCCGACGAGATCGCGAAAATGGCGGGCGTGACGCCTTTGGGGTTGCAACCGATGCGCCGCTCCATCGCGCGGGTGGCCGCGCCGGAGGGGCTGGACGTGTCCAAATGGCCGATCATCTTCGGCCCCGGCGAGGCGTGGTATGCCAAGCCGGATGCCGGTGCGCTGCTGATTTCCCCCGCCGACGAAGAGCCGTCAATCCCGATGGACGCATGGGCGGACGACATGGTTCTGGCGGAAGGCATCGCGCTTTATGAGGAGCACGTCACCACCCCCGTGCAACGGATGATCGCCAACTGGGCGGGGCTGCGCACCTTCGCGCCGGACCGCTGCCTTGTCATTGGCGCCTCGGAGCGGGACGGGTTCTGGTGGTGTGCGGGGCAAGGGGGCTACGGCTTCCAGACCGCACCCGCGGCGAGCCGGTTGCTCGCCGACTTGGTGGGCGGACGTGCGCCTGAATTGGACGGCGGCACCGTTGCTGCGCTTTCGCCTTCGCGGTTCGGCAGCGATTGATTAGCGCCCGCACACGTCTTATGTGACACTCCATGATGGCAACTGACCCAAGTAGACAAGACCGCGCGACGCGACGCTTCGAGCGACAGTTCGCGATGTTCGAACGCAAGGTGCCTGCCCTGCGCCGACCGTTGAACGCCATTCGCGCAAAGGGCTGGTGGGTTGTGCGGGTGCCGGTTGCGTTCTTCTTCATTATCGGTGGGATTCTGGCGATTTTGCCGGTGTTCGGCGTCTGGATGCTGCCCATCGGGTTTCTGCTCTTGGCCGTCGATATTACGGCCCTGCGCGGCCCGTTGGCGGATGCGATTGTACGCGGTCGGCGGCGGATCGCTCTTTGGCGGAGACGGCGCTAGACCTGTCGGGGCGGCTTTGGCACACTGGCTCCGTTTACCAAGGAGCTTTTTTGATATGACCCGTATTTCCATTCTGGCGGCGCTGTTCGCCCTGCCCGCATCGGCGCTGTTGGCCGACAATCTTGAACGGCTCGAAGCCGCATCCGAGTTGGGCGGGCAGCAGCTGTCCACCTTCCTGCTGAGCCGCGCACCGGAACTGGAGCCGAACCTACCCAGCTGGGAATGGGACGACACATACCGTCAGGCAGGACGGTGCTTTCTGGACAATCTGGAGACCAGCCAAGGCGCCGACGGGGTGGAGCGGTATCTGAGCGTCATCGAGACCTACGCGGCGCGACCGATCACGTCACTGGATCAGACCGCAGAGCAACCGCCGGAGATGATGGCCCCGCCGGTGATGGCCGCGATGCAGACCTGCGGCGTGCAGCAAGAAGTTATGAAACGCATGACCGAGAGCGGGCTGATGGGCGCGATGATGAACCCTGAAACAATGTCGAAGCTGGGGGGCTAGGCCCCCCGGAGCCTTATCCGTCCTTGCGGATGGTTTCGTTTTTCGGATCGTAGGGGCTGTCCTCGACTACGGTGGCGTCCCAAAGCTCGCGTTGCATACGGACTTTCAGCTTGGTGCCGACCTCCGCCAGTTCCGGTTTGACGTAGCCCATGCCGATGCTTTTGCCGAACGCGACGGAGTATCCGCCGGAGGTCAGGCGGCCCACTTTGGTGTCGCCGTCATACAGCGCCTCGCGGCCCCACGGGTCGGCGTCGTCCGGCCCGTCGATCAGCAGCGTCACGCATTTGGAGCGGATGCCCAAGGTTTGCATGGCGTCCTTGCCACGGAAGTCCTTTGACAGGTCTACGAAGCGGGGCAGATCGGCCTCCAGCGGGGTCGCGTCGCGGCCCAGCTCGTTGCCGAAGGCACGATAGGATTTTTCCTGACGCAGCCAGTTTTGCGCCCGCGCGCCGACCAGTTTCATACCATGCGGCTCACCTGCTTTTTCCAGCAGGTCAAACAGGTAGTTCTGCATCTCGATGGGGTGGTGCAATTCCCAGCCAAGCTCGCCGGTATAGGCTACGCGAATGGCGTTAACGGGGCACATGCCCAGCTCGATCTGTTTCGCTGACAGCCATGGGAAGCGCTTGTTGCTGAGCGCGGTAGCGGGGTCGGCGTCCTTGATCACGGCGTTCAGCACGTCGCGGGATTTCGGTCCTGCGATAGCAAACACGCCCCATTGGGTGGTGACGTCCTGGCATTCGATGCGGCCGAATTCTGCCTCTTTGTCCTCGATGCTTTTGCGCAGATAGTCGGCGTCATAGGCGGTCCATGCACCGGCGGAGACGAGGTAGAACTCATCCTCGGCCAGCCGTACGATGGTGTATTCCGTGCGCGTCGTGCCTGCATCGGTCAGCGCGTAGGTCAGGTTGATGCGGCCCACGCGGGGCAGCTTGTTGGTGGTGAACCAGTCAAGGAAGGCGGCAGCGCCTGCCCCTTTGACGATGTGTTTGGTGAAGGCGGTCGCGTCGACAAGGCCCACGCCCTCGCGGATGGCCTTGGCCTCCTCCACCGCGTATTGCCACCAGCCGCCGCGCCTGAAGCTGCGGGCGTCGTGGTCGCTGAAGCCTTCGGGGGCATAGTAGTTGGGGCGTTCCCAGCCGTTGACCCAGCCGAATTGCGCACCGCGTGCGGCTTGGCGGTCATAGGCGGGCGATGTGCGCAGGGGGCGTGCTGCGGGGCGTTCTTCGTCCGGATGGTGCAGGATGTAGACGTGGTCGTAGCATTCCTCGTTCTTGCGGGCGGCGAACTCGGTCGTCATCCAGGAGCCGTAGCGTTTGGGGTCGAGGGACGCCATGTCGATCTCTGCCTCGCCCTCGACCATCATCTGGGCGAGGTAATAGCCGGTGCCGCCAGCCGCCGTGATCCCGAAGGAGAAGCCCTCGGCCAGCCACATATTGCGCAGGCCCGGTCCGGGACCGACGAGCGGGTTGCCGTCTGGCGTGTAGCAAATCGGGCCGTTGAAATCGTCCTTGAGGCCACATTCCTCGCAAGAGGGGATACGGTGGATCATTTCCATATATTGCTGCTCGATCCGCTCCAGATCGAGCTGGAACAGATCGGCGCGGAAGCTGTCGGGGACGCCATATTCAAAGCGGGCGGGCGCGTTCTTCTCATAGACGCCAAGGATCCAGCCGCCACGTTCCTCGCGGACATAGCTTTGCGCGTCGGCGTCGCGGATGACGGGGTGTTCGGGGTTGGTCTTGCGCCATTCGACCAGCGCGGGGTCCTGCTCCATCACGATGAACTGGTGCTCTACGGGGATGGCGGGAATATTGATCCCCAGCAGCTGCGCCGTGCGCTGCGCGTGGTTGCCGGTGGCGGTGACGACGTGTTCGGCGGTGATGACGGTCTGCTCGTCCGAAGCGACCAGATTGCCGCCCTTTTCCACCATCTTGGTGACGGTCACACGCCATTCGGAGCCGGTCCACTCGTAGCCGTCGACCTGCCATTTCCGCTCGATCGTGACGCCGTGCTGGCGCGCGCCCTTGGCCATCGCCATGGTGACATCGGCGGGATTAATATAGCCATCGGTGTTGTGGTAGATCGCGCCTTTCAGGTCGTCGGTGCGGATCAGCGGCCAGCGGTCCTTGATCTGCGCAGGGGTCATCCATTCGTGGGGCACACCGACGGTTTCGGCGGTGGAGCTATAGAGCGCGTATTCGTCCATACGGTCCTGCGTGCGGGCCATGCGCAGATTGCCGCAGACCGAGAAGCCCGCGTTCAGGCCGGTTTCCGCCTCAAGCTGCTTGTAGAACTTGATCGAGTAGTCGTGGATATGGGTCGTGGCAAACGACATGTTGAAATACGGCAAAAGCCCCGCCGCGTGCCAAGTGGAGCCGGAGGTCAGCTCGTCGCGTTCCAGCAGCATGGTGTCCCAACCGGCCTTGCCCAGATGGTAGGCGATCGAGGTTCCGACGGCACCACCGCCGACGACCAGTGCTTTGACATGCGCTTTCATACTAACCGACTCCCGTTGGGCTTACTTGGCCTCTGTCTAGCAAGGCAAACGCCGATCCCCGCGCATCTTTCGACGCATAATCCACCGTTTCCGACAAGCGAAGCGGTGCCAGTTGCGTGTGGTCCGCCGCGCAGCTAATCTGCGGCGGATTGTTTCATACAAATGGATTTCCGTCATGCTTCGCTCTGCTCTTCTCATCGCCGCCCTGACCCTGGCCTCCCCCGCGCTTTCGGCCCAATGCGGCAATAGTGCTGGTGGCTACAACGCGTGGAAGGCGGCCTTCGCCAAGGAAGCGGCGCAGGCCGGTGTCGGCAAGCGCGGACTGGCGGCGTTGGCGAATACGCAATATGCGCAGCGCACGATCAATGCGGACCGCAACCAAAAGAGCTTCAAGTATTCGCTGGGCAAATTCATGCAGGTGCGCGGGGCGGATACCATCGTGGCCCAAGGACGCAAACGCAAGGCACGCAACGCGGCGTTCTACGACTCGCTGGAGCGGAAATACGGCGTGCCTGCGGGGGTGATTATCGCCATTCACGGGATGGAAACCGGCTTTGGCAACTTCATGGGGGACAGCAATGTGGTGTCGTCGATCTCGACGCTGGCCTATGACTGCCGCCGGTCGGAATTCTTCACCGGCCACGCGCTGGCGGCGCTGCAACTGGTGGATCGCGGCATCATCTCGCCGAACTCCATCGGGGCCAAGCATGGCGAGTTGGGACACACCCAATTCCTTCCCGGCAACGTGCTGCGCTACGGGCAGGACGGCAATGGCGACGGGCGAATTGATTTGAACAACATGGCGGATGCACTGGCCTCAACGGCCAACTTCCTGCGCGGCAAGGGCTGGCGGCCCGGCGCTGGCTACCAAGAGGGTCAGCCGAACTTCGCGGTCATCAAGCAGTGGAATGCGGCGGGGGTCTACCAAAAGGCGATTGCCATTATGGCGGCGAAGATCGACGGGTAGGTCTGTTTACCCCGACTATCAAACAAAAGCCCCGCCGTTTGGCGGGGCTTTTGTTTTCTTAGGCAGCGGAGGCGAAGTTGATCACCTTATGCGTGCCGGTTTGCGCCGTGCTGTCGGTCATGTTGGCGCGGAGCACCTCTATGCCGAAAGCGAACGGGTTGCCGGAGGACGACCAGATCGCCGCCTCGCGCAGAGGCATGTGCAGCAGGCAGACGTCACGGTCCTCGCGACCACCCTCAAAATAGGCGGCTGCTACGGCGGACCAAATCTCGTCGAGTTTGGCCTCATCCTGACTTTGGCGGATCGGGCCGGACAGGCAGGCGTAATAGTCCTGCGACGTGCTTTGGACGCAGAAATGTGCCGTGTTCCCCTGTCCGATGCCCCGAACCAGGTCCGTGTCGCGGGACGTGATGAACCACAACTCGCCGGTATCACGGTCGAAATAGTGGGTCATCGGTTGCATGTGCTGCCCGGAGCCTTCGACCCCCAACATGCCCGCACGGACATCGTCGAGTTGGTCGAAAAGCTGGCCCCGAGCGTCAGTTTCAGTACGGTCAGTGTCAGCCATGGCTTAGCCCTTCATGAAGTGATCGACTTCTTCGCGGGCTTCTTCTTTGGTCTTGCCGTACTTTTGCTGGATCAGCCCCTCGATTTTCTCGCGGTTGCCTTCGGCCTGGTCGAGCTCGTCATCGGTCAGCTCACCCCATTTGGCTTTGGCTTTGCCTTTCCATTCTTTCCAGTTGCCTTCGATTTGGTCCCAGTTCATCTCGTATTCCTTTCATTCGGTTACGGTATGAAAGGAGAACGGTCTGGCTGCGAAATTGTTCCGTGCTGCGGACACGATTTCCGCGCGTGAGCGGCTTAGAGCATCCCGGGCACAACCTGATCGGGCGGGCGGTGGCCGTCGGCGAAGGTTTTAATGTTCAGCAGCACCTTTTCGCCCATCTCCAGACGCCCCTCGCGGGTGGCGGAACCCATGTGGGGCAGCAGCACGACGTTGTTCAACTCGCGCAGACGGGGATTAATCTGGGTGCCGTGCTCGAACACGTCGAGACCCGCGCCCGCCAACTCACCAGCGCGCAACATACGGGTCAGGGCGTTTTCGTCAATCACCTCACCCCGCGAGGTATTCACGATCACCGCGTCGGGCTTCATCAACTTGAGACGGCGGGCGTTCATCAGGTGGTACGTGGAGGGCGTGTGCGGGCAGTTGATCGACACGACATCCATCCGGGCAATCATCTGGTCGAGACTGTCCCAATAGGTCGCCTCCAGCTCGTTTGCGATGCTTTCGTGGACTTTCTTGCGGTTGTGATAGTGGACCTGCATCCCGAAGGCCCGGGCGCGGCGGGCGACCGCCTGCCCGATGCGGCCCATCCCAAGGATACCGACGCGGCGGCCGGATATGCGACCGCCCATCAGCGCGGTGGGCGACCAGCCCTGCCACTCGCCCCCCTGCATAACCGCAAGCCCTTCGGGTATGCGGCGGGTGACGGCAAGGATCAGCGCCATGGTCATGTCTGCGGTGTCCTCGGCGGCGGCACCCGGCGTGTTCGAGACCAGAATACCGCGCTGACGGGCAGTTTGGACGTCGATATGGTCGACCCCAGCCCCATAGTTGGCGATCAGTTTCAGCTTGTCGCCCGCCTGCCCCAAAAGCCCTGCGTCGATTTTGTCGGTGAGCGTCGGTACCAGCACGTCGGCGGTTTTGACGGCATCGACCAGCTCTTCGCGGGTCATCGGGGTGTCGTCGGGGCGCAAGGTGACGTCGAACAACTCTTTCATGCGGGTTTCGACATGCTCGGGTAACCGTCGCGTCACGACAACACTCAGCTTCTGGTTTGGCATCTGCGCTTATCCTTGAGTGGAATTTCCTGCCCCATAGTGCCAAGATCACGACCGAAGGGGCAAGGCAAGAAATGCCCTAAAAATGACAAGTGCAGCAGTGCAATCAGGACGGTCGATGAAACGGGTATTTGGAATTGCGGCTTTGGTCGCATGTTTGCTGTTGTCACCCATGGCCGCGCTGGCGTCCGAGCGTGGCCCCGTCACCAATCTGCCGCTGCCCCGTTTCGTGTCGCTGAAAGCGTCCGAGGGTAATGTGCGGCGTGGTCCGTCACTGTCGCACCGCATCGACTGGGTGTTCAAACACCGCAACATGCCGCTGCAAATTGTGGCCGAGCACGGCCATTGGCGGCGCGTCGTCGACCGCGACGGCGCGGGGGGCTGGGTGCATTACACTCTGCTCAGCGGCTCGCGGTTCGGGTTGATCGAAGAGGATATGACGCCGGTCTATAGGCTCGCCGATTCCGCGTCGGACATCGTGGCCCATGCCGAGGTCGGCGTCGTGGCGCGATTGGGCAAATGCGACCTTTACTGGTGCCGCGTCACGCTGGACGGCACCAAGGGCTGGCTGCCGCGTGAAAAGCTGTGGGGGCTGATGCCCGGCGAGATACGGGAATAGTTTTAGTTGAGGAATGCGAAGCGTTCGGCCAGATCGTCCCAGAGCTGAGGCGAGGCGGCGGTGAGCAGGTTTCCCTGTCGCATCGTCGGGTGATAATCGCGCCCGTCCAGAAGCCGCGCCACGCCGCCAGCCTCTTGGTAGATCAACACGCCAGCGGCGTGGTCCCAGACGTTGAGCATTCCGGTCAGGCAAAACTGCGACGCCCCGCCCGCAAGGGCGCGGTATTCGTGGCAGGCGCAGCGCAGGGCTTGTGTGCGCCGGAAATCTGGCAACCGGGCAGCGATTTGCGCTTGTTGGGGCTTTGTGAACAGATACAATCCGACAAAGCCGAAACAGTCAGACACGGGCGGCGGCACCGACAACGACAGCGGACGGCGATTACCGCGCGCGTCGCAAAACCACGCGCCCTGCCCTTTTATCGCTACAATCCAGTCGTCATAGCCGGGATCATAGAGCAGGCCGAAGACTATCTCGCCGTCCTCGATCACCGACAGGATCACGCCATAGGTGGCGATGCCGTGGGCGAAATTCCATGTGCCGTCGATCGGGTCGATGACGACCACCTGCCCGTCGCCTACGCGATCCAGCACGGATTTGTCTGCTGCCACCGCTTCTTCTCCGACGATGGAGGCTTCGGGCAATAGGTCGCGCACGGCTTGGGAAATGGCGACTTCCGCCGCGCGGTCGGCGACCGTTACCAGATCATCCGGCGCGGACTTGCTGTCGATATCCGACAGGACGAGGTTGCGAAACAGCGGCCGGATCTCGCGGGCCGCGACGATGCGGACAATTTCGATCAGGGCGTCGGCCTGCTGCTCCGAAAGTTTCATGCGACCTTGTCCAGCCCGCGACCCTTAAGCAGCGCCTCGACACCGGGCAAGCGGCCACGGAACTCGACGTAAAGCTCGTCGGCCTCGCGCAGGCCTCCGACCGAGAGGATGTGATCCTCCAGCTTGCGGGCGGTGGCTTTGTCGAACGCGCCGCCTGCTTCCTCGAACGCGGCGAAGGCGTCGGCATCCATCACCTCGGACCACATGTAGCTGTAATAGGCCGCCGAATAGCCGTCGCCGGCGAACACATGGGCGAAATGCGGCGTCGCGTGACGCATGCGGATGGCGGAGGGCATGTCCAAGCCTTCAAGGATTTCCTCCTGCGCGGTCATCGCGTCTTCGGGCGCGTCGCCGGTGTGGAATTCCAGATCGACCATGGCGGAGGCGACGTATTCCACCGTCGCAAAGCCTTGATCATAGGTGCCCGCATCCAGCATCCGTTGCAGCATGTCAGCGGGCATCGGCTCGCCGGTTTCCGCGTGGGTTGCGTATTTGGACAGGACTTCGGGGACTTCGAGCCAGTGCTCGTAAAGCTGGCTGGGCAGTTCCACAAAGTCACGCGCGACGGAGGTGCCGGAGATGGATTCGTAGGTCACATCGGATAGCATCTGGTGTAGCGCGTGGCCAAACTCGTGGAACAGCGTCCGCGCGTCGTCATAGGACAGCAGCGCGGGCTTGCCCTTGGGCGGCTTGGCGAAGTTGCACACGTTGATGACATGGGGCCGGATGTCTCCGCGCAGCTTTTGTTGCGACCGCAGCGCAGAGCACCATGCGCCGGAGCGCTTGCCACCACGGGCGAAATAGTCGCCGATGAACACGGCGATGTGTTCGCCTTTGCGGGTGACCTCCCATGCGCGGGCGTCGGGGTGGTGTAGCTTGACGTCGAGCGGTTTGAACTCAAGGCCGAACAGGCGGGTGGCGCAGTCGAACGCGGCCTCGATCATGCGGTCGAGTTGCAGGTAGGGTTTCAGCTCCGCTTCGTCCAGATCATGCTCGGCAGCGCGGCGTTTCTCGGAATAGTAGCGCCAATCCCACGGCTCCAACGCGTCGTTCACGCCGTCATTATGCATCATCGCGGCAAGGCTTTGTGCGTCCAGATCGGCCTGCGCTTTGGCGGGTTCCCACACCTCCATCAGCAGCTTGCGCACCGCGTCGGGGGTCTTGGCCATCTCGGTTTCGAGCTTGTAGGTGGCGAAGTCGTCATAGCCCAGCAGGTGCGCGCGTTCTTCGCGCAGGGTGAGGATTTCCGTAGCAATCGCGCGGTTGTCGGTCTCGCCACCGTTGGCACCGCGCGAGGTCCATGCCTCGTAAGCGCGTTCGCGCAGGTCGCGGCGGGCGGAGAATTGCAGGAACGGCACAATGAGGGAGCGGGACAAGGTGACGGCATGGCCTTGTGCATCCTTCTCCTCGGCGGCTGCCTTGGCCGTGGCAAGGACAAAATCAGGCAGGCCTTCCAGATCCTCGGCGTCCAGTTCCATATACCACGCGCGCTCATCTGCCAGCAGGTTCTGGGTAAACCGCGTGCCAAGCACGGCAAGCCGTTCCTTGACCTGTTTCAGACGGTCGAACGCGAAGCCTTCCAACTGTGCACCGGCGCGGACCAGACCGCGGCGGGTGAGTTCCAGCACGCGCAGTTGCTCGGCGGTCAGGTCAAGATTGTCCCGGTCCTGCCAAAGCGCATCAACGCGGGCGAAAAGGTCGGGGTTCATCGACACTTCGGACCCCCACGCGGCCAGCTTTGGCGAAAACTCCCGCTGAAGCGCCTCGCGGGCGGGGTTACTGTCGACGCCTGCCAGCGTGTAGAACGGCGACAAGACCTTGTGCAGCCCCTCGCCCATCAGCTCCAGCGCGTCGATGGTGTTGGCGAATGTGGGCGGGTCGGGGTTCTCGGTAATCGCGGCGAGTTCCGCGCGGGCCTCGGTCAGGGCAGTCTCGAAACCGGGGGCGAAGTCGTCGTCGGAGATGTCGGAGAAAGGCGGCAGGCCGAAAGGTGTTTTCCAGTCAGCGAGAAGGGGGTTGGTCATTCAGTACTCCTTTGCGCCTAACCTATGCGCTTGGGAGCAGGATGCAATCAATCGTAGTCGGACTGGCGCATGTGCCGCTCGAAACGGCGCAAAAGCAGGGAGAGGGTGACGGTCAATGTCAGGTAGATCAAGGCGACGACGTTATAGGTCTCGAAATAGCGGAAATTTCCAGCGGCAGTGACCTTGCCAAGTTGCGTTATGTCGCCCACGCCCAGCACCGAGACGAGGCTGGAGTCTTTCACCATTGCAACAAAATCGTTGCCCAACGGGGGCAGGACCGTGCGAATCGCTTGTGGAAATACAATATAACGGAAGCGCTGCCAGCGGTTGAGCCCCAGCGTGTGCGCGGCCTCGATCTGGCCGTGATCGACGGACTGCAAACCGGCGCGAAACACCTCTGCGATGAAGGCCGAATAGCCGATGGCGAGCGCCAGAGTAGCCCGCCAGAGCAGCGGGAAGTGGCGGGTGCGCATCAGCTCTGCGTCGAAGAAGGCCAGCACCCAGTTTGCCAGCGCGACGAGGGCGGGAGCGACGACGAAAGCCGTGTAGAGCAGCAAGACGATGATCGGGATGCCGCGCACGACCTCGATATAGAGGCGTGCGATCTGGCGGATGATGATACTGCGGGACAGCGACATCAGCGCCAGCAGCAGCCCCAGCGCTGACGCGAGCGCGAAGCCCACCAGTGTAACGATCACCGTGATCTTGATGCCCTTGGACAGCGTGCCGAGCACCTGCGCATAGAGATCATCGGCCACCACCTGATAGCCGAGATAGGCGACGACGCCCCCTAGAAGCACCAGCCAATAGGGGAAGTCGTCAGACTGCTTTGACGGGCCAAGCACGTCGGGTTTAGCCGCCGAGTTTGTAGTCCAGGAACCACTTCTTGTTCAGGGCTTCGAGCGTGCCGTCCTTGTCCATATCCGCGATTGCAGCGTTGATCGGTTCGACCAGGTCGGAGCCCTTGGGGAAGATGAAGCCGAAATCCTCGGTGCCGAGTTTCTCGCCGACGATCTTCAGCTTGCCCTCGGACGCCGACGCGTAGCCATAGCCTGCGGTGCTGTCGGTCAGCACCAGATCGACATCGCCGGTGCGCAGGGCTTGGACACCTGCGCCGAAAGTTTCGAACTTGATGATGCGGGGGTTTTCCTCGTTGCCGTCAAGCACGTCATAGACGCCAACGTAGAACGGCGTCGTGCCGGGCTGGGCCGCCATCAGCAGGTTTTCATCCGCCGCGAAAGAGGCCGCGTCGGAGAACCGCTCCTCATCGCCGCGCACCAGCATCAGCATGGCGGAGGTCATGTATTTGTCGGAAAAGTCCACCTTTTCCTTGCGGTCGTCGCGGATGGTGATGCCGGTCATGCCTAGGTCATACTGGCCTTGCGACACGGCGGGGATCATCGCGTCCCAGCTGCTGTTTTCATAGACCACGTTGATGTTGATGCGTTTGGCGATCTCCGCCATCGCGTCATACTCCCAGCCGATGGGGTTTCCTGTGCCCGGCTCGATGAATTGCAGCGGCGGGTAGGCGTTCTCAGTGACGACGACGACTTCCTTGCCCTCCAGATCGGGCAGGTGCCCGTCGGCGATGGCGGCGGTGGCGGTGAAGGCGGCAAGCGCCGCGGCAGCAAAACGAAGCATGGGTCAGGTTCCCTGATTTGTTGGACCTCGCGACCCTAAGTGACCCGCGCGGGGAATGGCAAGGTGGCTTGCATCTTCGATGTGGGCGGGACAGGCTTGGCGGACGCTTTGAAGGAGGCCCACATGAGCATCGGACGCGTTCAATCCCCCCGTATCATCCGCATCGGCGGCGGCGTTGCCAAAGAAACCGCCGAGGTATTGACCCAACTGGGCCTGTCCAAGCCGCTGATCGTGACTGATCGCAACCTTGTGGAGCTTGGCCATGGGGCTAAAGTCACGGACGTGCTGGACAGCGCGGGGATCAGTTACGGCATTTTCGATGGTGTGGTGGAGGACCCAACAGACACCTGCCTGGAGGAAGGTCTGACAGCTTTTCGAGCGGGCGATTATGACTGCGTGATCGGTCTCGGTGGGGGCTCGCCAATGGATACCGCCAAGGCAGTTTCGTTCATGTCGGCGAACTCCGGCCATGTGCGCGACTACAAGGCGCCAACGCAGATCGACCGATGCGGCCCGCCTGTGATCCTGATCCCGACCACGGGCGGCACCGGCTCGGAATTGACCCGCTGGTGCGTGATAACCGACACGGTGAAGACCGAGAAATACAACCTGTCGGGGCTGGCAGCCGTCGCCACGGCGGCAATCATCGACTGGGAATTTACCGTCACCAAACCGTGGCGCATCACGGCGGACACGGCGGTGGACAGCCTGACCCACGCGATGGAGGCCTATGTTTCGCGTAAGGCCTTCGCCTATACCGACGCCTTCGCGCTGTCAGCGATGCCGTTGATCGCCAAGCATGTGCGGGCGGCATGTATGGACGGCTCCAATGCCGAGGCGCGGGAGGGGTTGATGCTGGCGGCATCTCAGGCAGGAATGGCGTTCTCGAACGCCTCGGTCGCGCTGGTGCACGGGATGAGCCGCCCGATCGGGGCGCATTTCCATGTGGCGCACGGGTTGTCCAACGCAATGTTGCTGCCGGCGGTGACCGCATTCTCGGTAGATCACGCGCAAGCGCGCTACGCGGATTGTGCGCGGGTCATGCAGATGGCGCAAAGCGACGACAGCGATGCTGTGGCCTGCGGCAAGCTGGTGGAGGAATTGCGTCGATTGAACGAAGACTTGAGGGTTCCAGCCCCGTCAGAGCAAGGGTTGGACAAGCAGCGCTACTTCGACACGCTGCCCCTGATGGCGGAGCAGGCCTTGGCGTCAGGCTCGCCGCAAAACAATCCGCGCGTGCCGACGGCCGAGGACATCGTGCAGCTTTACAAAGACATCTGGTAGCGCGGGCGGCCTCAGGACCTCTTGGCCGCCGGTTTCTTCTTGGCCTCAAGCGCGTCGAGGCGGGTTTTCAGCGCTTCGTTCTCTTCGCGGGCCTTCTGGGCCATAAGGCGCACGGCCTCGAATTCGTCGCGTGTCACGAAGTCGCGGTCCGCCAGCCAGCGGTCCATCATGCCTTTCAAGGCATTGTCGGCCTCGGTTTTGGCACCCTGAGCCACGCCCATGGCGTTGGTCATCAGTTGCGACATATCGTCGAGAATCTTGTTTCGGCTCTGCATCCGGTCACTCCTTCGTCATTGCCCCCTATATGGGTCGGCTCGCCTCCGCGCACAAGGTTGACTTCGTCGCAGCCTCGGCGCACCAAACGCGCATGATTAATTTTGCCCTCCCCTTCCCCGATATCAGCCCCGAGATATTCACCATCGAAATCGGTGATTTCGCCTTCGCTCTGCGCTGGTATGCCTTGGCCTATATCGCCGGTCTGGTGATCGCGTGGCGCATCGTCGTGGGGTTGGTCAAGCGCCCTGCGCTGTGGGGTGGTGGCGGGCCGCCAATGACCAAGAACCAGCCTGAGGATTTGCTGACATGGATCATCCTTGGCGTCGTTCTGGGCGGTCGTTTGGGCTATGTCCTGTTTTATCAGCCGGGCTATTACCTGTCGAACCCCACCGAAATTTTGAAGGTCTGGGAGGGCGGCATGTCCTTCCATGGGGGCTTCCTTGGCGTCGTCGTCGCGGGGCTGGCCTATTGCTGGAAGCACAAGCTGCCTGCCTTGCGGGTCGGCGATGCGGTCGCGGTTTCCGCCCCGCCGGGCCTCATGCTGGGACGTCTGGCGAACTTCATCAACGCGGAATTGTGGGGCCGCCCCACGGATGTGCCGTGGGGGTTCACCTTTCCGGGACAAGCTGCACAGGACTGCCCCGGCGTTGACGGCCTGTGCGCCCGCCATCCGTCGCAGCTATATGAGGCGGGGCTGGAGGGGCTGATTCTTGGCGGCGTCATGCTGTGGCTCGCCTACCGTCGCGGGTGGCTTACGCGGCCCGGCGCGATGATCGGCGTTTTCCTTGTGGGCTACGGTCTGGCCCGCAGCTTTGTCGAGTTCTTCCGCCAACCCGACGCGCAATTCGTCAGCGAGGGTAACCCGCTGGGGCTGGCCTTCGAGGTCGGCGGCTACGGGTTGACGATGGGGCAGATCCTGTCGATCCCGATGATCCTTCTGGGCCTTGCGATGATTGCGCGGGCCAGACGTTTGTGACCGCGCTACGCGACCTTCTGGCGCGACAGATCGCGGCGGACGGCCCGATGAATTTGGCCGAGTATATCCAGACTTGCCTGCTCCACCCCGAGCATGGCTATTACGCGACCCGTGACCCTTTTGGCACGGCAGGGGATTTCACCACGGCGCCCGAGATCAGTCAGATGTTTGGCGAGTTGCTGGGCCTGTGTCTGGCGCAGGCTTGGATGGATCAGGGTCGACCCGACGCCTATCTGGCCGAGCTTGGGCCGGGGCGCGGGACGTTGATGAAGGATGTGTTGCGGGCTACTGCCACCATTGACGGGTTTCCCCGCAAAGTCGTGCTTGTCGAAGCCAGTGCACATTTGCGCGGCGTGCAGGCCGACACGCTGGAAGGCACGGATGTGGATTGGGTGACCCATGTCTCCGACCTTCCCGACGGCCCCGTCTTGTTGCTCGCCAACGAGTTTTTCGACGCCCTGCCCGTCCGCCAGTTCGTGCGCGGCAAGCAAGGCTGGAGCGAGCGCCACATCGGCCTGCAAGACAGCGCTCTGGCGTTTGGACTGACCGAAGAGACGCGGATCGACGCCCTGTCCCACCGGCTTGAGGACACGGGCACGGGTGATGTGGTCGAGCTGCGACCGGCCGCCGCCCCGATCATGGACGGCATTGCCGATCGCGTTGCGCAGGGCGGGGCCGCAATCATCGTCGATTACGGCGACTGGCGGTCTTTGGGCGATACATTTCAGGCGCTGGAGAACCACGCGCCTGTTGACCCTCTGGCCCGCCCCGGCGCGGCTGATTTGACGGCGCATGTGGACTTTGAAGCCCTGTCTGATGCGACCGCTTGCCAAACCAGCGCCATGACCCCGCAAGGAGTTCTGTTGGAGCGGCTGGGCATCACCGCTCGTGCACAAGCGCTCGCGCAAAATATGAGCGAGGCCACATTGGACGCGCATATTGCCGCGCATAGACGCTTGACGCACCCGCAAGAAATGGGGAGCCTGTTCAAAGCAATTGCCCTTGCGCCACACGGCGCCTCACTGCCCCCCGGCTTTGACCTTGCGAGCCCGACATGACGTTGGAAATTCTCACTGCTGACAGCCTTGCCCCGGTGAAGCACGGCTTTTTCACCCGCAAAGGCGGCGCCTCGTCAGGCGTGTTTGCAGGATTGAACTGCGGGCAAGGATCATCCGACCAGACCGAAGCGGTGCTGACCAATCGCGCCCGCGTCGCAGACGCCATGCAGGTTGCGCCGGATCATCTGGTGTCAGTGCATCAATGCCATTCGGCGGATGTGGTCGTTGTGGACGGGCCTTTGCCCGACAAGCCCAAAGCAGACGGCATGGTATGCGCGACCAAGGGAGTCGCCTTGGGCATTCTGACCGCCGATTGTCAGCCTGTGCTTTTTGCCGATACCGACGCGGGCGTGATCGGGGCCGCTCATGCGGGATGGGGCGGGGCTCTTGCTGGCGTTCTTGAGAACACCGTAGACGCCATGATCGGTTTGGGTGCCAAAAGAGACAACATTCGGGCCGTGATCGGACCTTGCATCAGCCAAGCCGCCTATGAGGTCGGTCCGGAGTATTTCGACCGCTTCTATGACGAAGACCCCGAAAACGCCCGCTTTTTCGCCAATGGCGGCGGCGACAAGATGCTATTTGATTTGCCCGGCTACGGGTTGCACCGGTTGCGAACTGCGGGCGTTCAGGCAGAGTGGACGCGACACTGCACCTATTCCGACCCCGCGCGGTTCTACTCCTACCGCCGCAGCGTTCATAAGATGGAGGCCGACTACGGGCGGCTGATCGCAACAATCACCATTTAGGACGACGTTTGTTGCGTCAAACTTGACGATCTTGAGGCGGCGGATCGCCTTAATCACGCCTTAAACCTCAACTGCTACGACTCGGTCCATGCAGCTACTTTATTCATACGTCCTTGAGTTACTGGCCTTTGCGCTTCTCTGTCTCGCGATTGTGCTGCGCCACAATCATTTGCAAAAGAATCTGGAAAAATCCGAACCGCGACATTCTGATGCCCCATTGGCGTGGTGGATTGATGACATCCCCAAACGGGACACGACACAATCTGGTCGGACCGGAATGCGGCCTTCAACCCGCAAGGATCCGACGCCTTAGGACGGAGCAGAACGATGGCCAAAAACAACCGCTGGATGACTTGGGCGCTGGAAGACAGCGAAAACACCGAAATCACCATGCCTTGGGCACGCGGGCAGCGTCCTGATTGGAAATCGCGCTTGGCCGAAGGAACGCCGGGCTTGGCTGTTGTCTTGAAGGACGCAATCGCAGAGCGCCCCGCTGCTGCGCGTTTCGCGGGGCTACCTCGCCACGCAGCGTCCTAAAGCTACCGCTCAGGGACACAATTGCAGATCAGATCGGGTCTGTGTTTGGCCGGCCGGTTAAGTGTCTATAGCTCCATACGCCTTGATAAACGGCGCCATGTCCTGCTCGAACTTTTTCCAAGCACCTACTGACGATGAATACATCGGCTGCCGCACCTGAGTGGCAGATAGTGTTCGCACCTCCCGCTTCGTCTCGTAGAACGACAGGCAGGCGTCCTCCCAGTCCAGACCGACGGCCGCGACCAGCGCCCTCGACTGCGCCTCTGGCTCTGCAATCAACTGCTCGTAGCGGATCTCATGGAACTTGGTGGGGCTTTGGTCGCGCCAGAATTCCACCATTTGCTCGAACTGTCTGAGAAAGAACGCGATATCGCCAAGGTCGTTGGCGTAGCGGTGCAACCCTTCGCGGAACTGGTTTTTGTAGAGCGACAACGCGTTGTCGCGGGGGTCGCGCCGGACGACCACGAAGCGGGCATCAGGCATGATCTTGGCGAGAAAGCCCAACGTGGCATAGCTGGAAATGGATTTGTCCGTCACCGTGGTCGCCTCGGGAAACAGCGCGGTAAGCTGCTTTTGAAAGTCGTCGGCAGCTTTCACGGCTTGGGCAAGCAGGACTTCACCGTTCAAATCGGAGCCGTCTCTGGAAACGGTCAGAAGCTCGGATATCTTGGGCTGCAAGATTGCCAACTCCCCGCCGCCTTCCACCGTCGAGTGGGACGCGAGGATCTGCTCCACGAGCGTAGTGCCGGATCGGGGGGCACCGGTCACAAAAATCGGGGCACATTTGCTGGTCGGGCCGTCGATATTTTTCACCCGCGCGAACAACTCTCGAATTTGCTCGGCGCTCGCCTCGACGGCGTCAATGTCATACGGATAGGCTTTCGACAGCGCAGAATTGGCCTTGTTGAGATAGCTGAAAACCTTGGTATTTTGCCCACTATCCTCCATTGCCTTCGCCAATCCGTAGCCCAAGGCCGGAATGTCCTTGTCGCCAGATGACTTGGAATTCAGCGCAGTTTTCATTCTTGCGATGTTGGGATCGTCGGCGGCCATTTTCGTGAGCGATGCGTACAACGCATAATTGCGTGCGATTTTGGGCGCAACGTCGATGGCGCGCTGGATCACGGCACGTGCGTCATCTATGCGGCCCACGGATTGCAAAAGGCTTGCCTTGCGAAACAGCACAAGGTCATGCGTCGGCGCGATGGCCAGAGCCTTGTCGAACTGCTCCATCGCAAGGTCGAATTTCTTCAGCTCGACCAGAACCAAGCCATATTCCGCGTAAACGCTGGCCTGACGGGCACCGCCATGGATCGCCGTCTCCAAAAATGCGGCAGCCTGTTCCCAACGCTCGTCCCGCAGCGCCGCAAGCCCTTCGTAGTACGAAAACGCCGCCGACTTGCCCAGAACCGGAGCCGCGCGTTTGCGCAAGATATCGAAATTCTTCGGGTTGGGGTGTCGGCTTGCCAGATCGAGGTAGCTCAACCAGATCGCGGCTTCACCCGGGCGCTGCGCAAGTGCCGCCTCGAAATGCTGGGCCGCTTCCGGCACCCGCCCGCGCTTGGCCAGAATCTCCGCCAGATTGAAATGTGCTTCCGCCAGTTGCGGGACGTCGCGCAGAAGGCGCTTATACCCCTTCTCGGCCTCTTCAAGGCGCCCCTTCTCCTGCGCCGCGCGCGCCTTTGCAAATTGCGCTTTGATTTGGTCTTTGCTCAGTGACGCCATGGGGTGTGCCTTCTCGCTATTGGCAGTGGACTGCTAGCATCGCGCGCCGCGCTTATCCAGCCTTGCTGCGCAAAGCGCACAGGCAGGTCGAATCGACCACACACCCTCAAGCTGATTGTGACAAAGCGGGCGCGGAAACCGAAACTGTCCAATCTGCGCGCAGACATTGTTTAACGTGAGGCAACGATTGGCGGCGGAAATTTGACTTTGTGCTGCAATGCCGGACATTGTTTAACCATTATAAACCAGCAGTTCTGCGCGCCGGTGGGGGCCGACGCAGTCACGCAAAAATTGAAGCGGGACGATGCATGACCTATTCCCCCAATTCCTTCTCTGATATCGGGCTACCAAAAACCGGCCCTGCACAGCGGATAGACTTTGGCGCGACAGGGCGCCAGCGCACACGGGCGATGGCGCGGCCTTACGATGTTGCCTGGCTCACGCCCGACAACCGCGCCCGTTACGATACCGTCAACGCACCAGCGTTGCCAGTCATCGAAAGCGCCTGCGCAAACATGGCGCGCGGTGCAGTGGTTGAGACCGAGGACGGTCCGGTAGCAGTCGAGGACCTGATACCCGGCATGCGTTTGATGACGTCCGAGTACGGCCCCATCCCGCTTCAATGGATTGGCTCCTACGAGATGTCGATGAGAGACGCGCAAACCGCTGATCGCGGCACCTTGTTCCGCGTCACAGCCGATGCGTTCGGGCTGGCAAAACCGTCGGCTGATCTGTTGCTCGCGCCACGATCACACATCCTGTATCGCCATTCCAAATGTCGCGCGTTGTTCGGTGCGGACCTTGCATTCGCCCCTATCCGCGCCTTCGAGGATGGGGTGTCGGTGTTTTCCATCCAGCCCGCCTCGCCCATCGCCGTGTTCAATCTGGGGTTCGACCGGCAGGCCACGATCAAGGTGAACGGGATCGAATTGGAGAGCTTTCACCCCGGACCCTATGCGGGCTCCTTGCACGATGATGAAGTGCTGTCCGCGCTTTTGCGTCTGTTCCCGCAGGCCCGCAATCTCGACTTCTTCGGCCCTCAACTGATCAACCGCCTGACCGCTTTCGAAGTGCGGGCACTGCGCGAGGGGACTTAGGCGATCTGCGACAGGCGTTCCTCGACGACTTCAAAGGGGACGCCGGGGTCGTCCTTGGCGACACGAATGACGAGCGAAGTCTTGACGCTTGCCACATTGTCGGCAGAGGTCAGTTCTTCGGTCAGGAAACGCTGAAAGCTGCTTAGGTCCGGCGCAACACATTTGAGGATGAAATCAACCTCACCGTTGAGCATGTGGCATTCCCGAACTAATGGCCAGCTGCGGCAGCGCGCCTCGAACGCCGACAAATCGGCCTCCGCCTGACTTTGCAGGCCGACCATCGCGAAAACCTTGACCTCGAAGCCCAAGGCGCGACCTTCAACATCGGCGTGGTAGCCGCGAATGTAGCCTGACTCCTCCAGCGTCCGCACGCGGCGCAGGCATGGCGGCGCAGATATCCCGACGCGCTTGGCCAACTCCACGTTGGTCATGCGCCCGTCGGCTTGCAACTCAGCCAGAATCTTGCGATCAATTTCGTCGAGTTTTGACATGGCCATAAATGACTCCCCTGTTTCAGCTTGTCTTACGCCTCAGACCTCGCTCGCGCAATAATATTTCAAGCCTGCGCAACAAATTATATGATCTGCAAATGACGCGCCGCCCCCTTTCGCTCGCTGGCCCGCGCAATTATATGGGGCTGACCGCATTAATTGCCCAAGGGTTCCCCCATGTCCGACACGCGCCACACGAAAGTTCTGATAATCGGCTCCGGCCCTGCCGGATACACCGCAGGCATCTACGCCTCCCGCGCCATGCTTGACCCTATTCTGGTGCAAGGCATCGAGCCCGGCGGCCAGCTTACCACCACCACCGAGGTCGAGAACTGGCCCGGCGACACCGAGGTCCAAGGCCCGGACCTGATGATCCGCATGCAGGACCATGCCAAGGCGATGGGCTGCGAGGTGATCGGTGACATCATCACGAAACTCGACACGACGTCGCGCCCCTTCAAGGCGACCGGAGACAGCGGCACCGTTTACACCGCCGACGCGGTCATCCTTGCGACCGGCGCACGGGCCAAATGGTTGGGGCTTGAGACGGAAGAAAAGTTCAAAGGCTTCGGCGTTTCCGCCTGCGCGACCTGCGACGGGTTTTTCTATCGCGGGCAGGAAATCGTGGTGATCGGCGGCGGCAACACCGCCGTGGAAGAGGCGCTGTTCCTGACGAATTTCGCCTCCAAGGTAACACTGGTCCACCGCCGCGACGAACTCCGCGCCGAAGCTATCCTGATTGACCGCCTGATGAAGAACCCGAAGATCGAGCCTTTGTGGTTTCATGAATTGGTGGAAGTCACCGGCACGGAGTCTCCGCTCAGCGTTGAGGGCGTAAAGGTCAAGCATACAAAGACCGGCGAGATCACCGAAATCCTTTGTAAGGGCGTGTTCGTCGCCATTGGCCACGCGCCGTCGAACGAGCTGGTAAAAGATGTGCTGGAAACCCACATGGGCGGATATGTGGTGACCAAACCCGACAGCACGGAGACCTCTATCCCCGGCATATTCGCAGCGGGCGACCTGACTGACCACAAATACCGCCAAGCGGTCACAAGCGCGGGCATGGGCTGCATGGCAGCGCTGGAGGCAGAACGCTGGTTGGCCGAACAAGGCGAGGTTGAAGGCAGGGACGTGTCAGAGCCGCTGGGCTACGGCGCGGTCGCGGAGTAACGCGGCTTTTCTGCCGCGTTTCCCCTGTAATTTATTCCGGCCCTTGATAGTGGTCGAAGTTGAACGCTAAACGCTCTTCCAACGGCGCTTGGAGGGGGCGTTATCTGTATTCTAAAAGAGAGATGCGACATGCAACCGACCAATCTGGCACCTATCCCTGAACTATTCGTCTCCTATGACAGCGCACAGAAACTGAAGCACGAGGCAGGCGCCTTGGCGTCGTGGGATCTTACCCCCCGCCAGATTTGTGACCTGGAGCTTTTGATGAACGGCGGGTTCAACCCGCTGAAGGGGTTCCTGTCGGAAGCAGACTACAACGGCGTCGTCGAAAACATGCGCCTGTCCTCAGGCGAGTTGTGGCCAATGCCGATCAATCTGGACGTGGGCGAAGATTTCGCGAATTCCGTTGAGGTAGGCCAGGACATTGCGCTGCGCGACCAAGAGGGCGTGATCCTTGCAATGATGTCGGTCACCGACAAATGGGAGCCGAACAAGGACCGCGAGGCCGAAAAGGTTTTCGGCTCCAATGACAGTGCCCACCCTGCCGTGAACTACCTGCATAACCAAGCGGGTAAGATTTACCTCGGCGGACCGATCACCGGTATCCAGCAACCCGTTCACTACGACTTCCGCGGCCGCCGCGACACGCCGAATGAGTTGCGCGCCTATTTCCGCAAGATGGGCTGGCGCCGCGTCGTGGCCTTCCAGACTCGCAACCCGCTGCACCGCGCCCATCAGGAACTTACGTTCCGTGCAGCGAAAGAGGCGCAGGCCAACCTGTTGATCCACCCAGTCGTGGGCCTGACCAAACCGGGCGACATCGACCACTTCACCCGCGTGCGCTGCTACGAGGCGGTGCTGGACCAGTACCCGGCCTCTACAACCTCGATGAGCCTTTTAAACCTTGCCATGCGTATGGCAGGCCCTCGTGAGGCTGTGTGGCACGGTCTGATCCGCAAGAACCACGGCTGCACGCATTTCATCGTGGGCCGCGACCACGCCGGCCCCGGCAAGAACTCCGCGGGCGAGGATTTCTATGGCCCCTACGATGCACAAGACCTGTTCCGCGAGCATCAGGAAGAAATGGGCATCGAAATGGTCGACTTCAAACACATGGTGTTTGTGCAGGACCGCGCCCAATACGAGCCTGCCGACGAGATCTTGGACAAGGACGAGGTCACGATCCTGAACATCTCCGGCACCGAACTGCGCCGCCGTCTGGCGGAAGGTCTGGAAATCCCCGAATGGTTCTCCTTCCCGCAGGTGGTCGAGGAACTGCGCAAGTCACGCCCGCCGCGCGCCAATCAGGGCTTCACCGTGTTCTTCACCGGCTTCTCCGGCTCCGGCAAGTCCACCATTGCCAACGCGTTGATGATCAAGCTGATGGAAATGGGTGGCCGCCCGGTTACGCTGCTCGATGGCGACATCGTGCGCAAGAACCTGTCGTCCGAGCTTGGCTTCAGCAAGGAACACCGCGACCTCAACATCCGTCGCATCGGCTATGTTGCCTCCGAGATCACCAAAAACGGCGGCATCGCCATTTGCGCCCCGATCGCGCCCTACGCCACCACGCGCCGCGCAGTGCGCGAGGATATCGAGGCGTTTGGCGCCTTTATCGAGGTCCATGTCGCCACCTCAATCGAGGAATGCGAACGGCGCGACCGCAAGGGCCTGTATAAGCTGGCACGAGAGGGCAAGATCAAGGAATTCACTGGTATCTCCGACCCGTATGATGTGCCGGAAAACCCTGAGTTGCGGGTCGAGACCGAGAATGTCGATGTCGACAACTGCGCACATCAGGTGATCCTGAAGCTCGAGTCGATGGGGCTGATCAAAGCCTGATCCTTCTGTCTGCACACAAAAAAAGGGCTCCCGATCAGGGAGCCCTTCTTGGTTTCGCGGCTATCTGGTGGTCAATGCACGGTGACAGGTGAGAAGTCGTTCTGTCGCGCGAGCATGAACGCCATATCGCGATCCAGCACCAAGGCTAGACGCTCGCCATCAGGCGCGTGAACTGCATAGAGCTGCTCCACGCCATCCACCTCGGATTGCACCTCGGCGGGAAGGTCGGCGACCGCCACGGGGCGCACATACACGATCCGGTCTGCGCCGCCCAAAGTTTTCAGGTCAATCGGTGTGTCCATGACATTTATCCTTTATTAATCTTAATGGTCTGCACGATGGTGTCCGGCTTCGCGCGTTTCAGGTCCACATGCAGCAAACCGTTCTCGGTGGTCGCGCCCGCCACTTCGACGCCATCGGCCAGAACGAACGCTTTTTGGAACTGTCGCGCCGCAATTCCGCGATGCAGGAAGATGCGGTCATCATCGGCCTCGGACTGACGTCCACGCACGATCAACTGCCTGTCTTCGACGGTGATGGACAGGTCGTCCTCCCCGAAGCCCGCTACGGCCAGTGTGATCCGGTAAGCATTGTCAGCGGATTGCTCGATGTTGAACGGCGGGTAGCCGTTCTCGGATTTGGCGGTGCGTTCCACCAACCGCTCAAGCTGGTCGAAGCCCAGCAGAAAAGGGTGCGACCCCAAGGTCAATTTTGTCATGGCACAGTCCTAAGTGTTCAAGCGACTTTGCGAAATTGGCCCCCGAAGGCGACCTTGCACTAAAAATGGGGCTTCTCTTGCGATGAATCAAGGGCAGCAGTTGCGAAACACTGGACAGAACGGGTTTGCATGCCCACATTGCTTCAAACTGCATAGCAAGGCTGCTAACCCCGTGAAATCGTCCGAAAACATGAGCAAAAACGACGTGCTCCGTGTCAAACTGGAGGTCCTGAAGCGCGAGCATCGGGATCTGGACGAGGCGATTGCCGCGTTGCAGGAGAAATCCGCGCCCGACCAGCTCACCCTACGTCGCCTGAAAAAGCAAAAGCTGTCCTTGAAAGACCGTATCGCCGTGCTCGAAGATCAATTGACGCCGGACATTATTGCGTGACGCACCCAAGCCGCTATAAGTGCCCCTTCAATTCGGCATCCTGAGATCGGCCCCCATTATGACCCACCCGCAAGTTCCCGTAGGCATCATCATGGGCAGCCAGTCCGACTGGCCAACAATGAAGGAAGCCGCCGACATAATGGACGCGCTCGGCATTGCCTATGAGGCCAAGATCGTATCCGCCCACCGCACGCCGGATCGTTTGTGGGACTACGGCAAATCGGCCGTGGACCGAGGCCTACAGGTGATCATCGCAGGGGCTGGTGGTGCCGCGCATCTTCCAGGCATGATGGCGTCGAAAACGCGGGTGCCGGTGATCGGCGTGCCGGTTCAGACCAAGGCGCTTTCGGGTGTGGACAGCCTTTATTCCATAGTTCAAATGCCGCGCGGCTATCCCGTCGCCACCATGGCCATCGGCGCAGCAGGCGCGGCAAATGCAGGGCTGATGGCGGCGGGCATTCTGGCGCTGCAAGACAGCGAACTGGCCGCCCGTCTGGATAAGTGGCGTGCCGACCTGTCGGCCTCCATTCCGCAGGAGCCACGCGATGAGTAATCCCTTGCCCACAGGCGCGACCATCGGAATTCTGGGCGGCGGCCAGTTGGGCCGCATGCTGTCGGTTGCCGCGTCGCGTCTGGGCTTCAAGACCTGCATTTTCGAGCCCGGCGGCGACTGCCCCGCGTCGCATGTGGCGAATTACCATTTTCAGGCCAGCTATGACGACACTGACGCCTTGCGAAAGTTTGGCGAGGCCGTGGACGTCATAACCTATGAATTCGAGAATATCCCCGCATCGGCGCTCGACCAGTTGGAGGCTATTTGCGAGGTCCGCCCGAACCGCCGCGCTTTGACCGTCAGTCAGGACCGCCTGACCGAGAAGAACTTTCTTCAGGAAGTTGGCCTGAAAGTCGCACCTTTCATGGCCGTCGACACGCTTGAAGACATGCACAAGGCCGTGGCCGAAATCGGCACGCCCTCGATCCTGAAAACGTGCAGGTTGGGCTATGATGGCAAGGGCCAAGCGCGGTTGCGCGAGGAAAGTGATGCCGAGCAAGCCTTCGCGTCCATGAATGGTGCAGCTGCCGTGTTGGAGGGATTTGTCGACTTCTCTTGCGAGATTTCCGTGATCGGCGCACGCGCGGCGGATGGTCAGGTCGCCTGCTTCGATCCGGGCGAGAACGTCCACCGCCACGGAATTTTGCATACGACAACGGTGCCCGCGTCGGTCCCTGCTTCAGTGCGAACCGACGCCGTGCTGATTGCCGCGCGGATTTTGAACGCGCTGGACTACGTGGGCGTTCTTGGGGTCGAATTGTTCGTGACGCCGGACGGTCTGATCGTGAACGAAATCGCCCCGCGCGTGCACAATTCCGGCCATTGGACCCAAAACGGCTGCGTTATCGACCAGTTCGAGCAGCACATCCGTGCGGTCGCAGGCTGGCCCTTGGGCGATGGCAGTCGTCACGCTGATGTCGTGATGGAGAACCTTATCGGCGCTGACATGGACCGCGTGGCCGACTTATCCGCCGATCCGGCCGTGGCGCTGCATCTTTATGGCAAGGCTGACGCCAAGGCGGGGCGCAAGATGGGCCATATAAACCGGATCCAGCCAAGATCCTGATCAGTCGGAGCCGTCGGTCCCAAGCGTTTCCTCTACCGTTTCCGTCACGGCGGCCCCGACCTCGCTGGCGGCTTCCGACACCGCGTCACCGACGTCTTCCGCGACGTTTACCACCACATCCGCAAGGGTCAGGTTCTTGTCGAACTTGCCGTTCTGCAAGAAGCGGACAGTTTGCGCGACGACGAGCGGCGAGTTCATCATAAACGTATGTGTTGCGGGCACGGACAAATGGCCCGCCATCCCTTCAACCTTGGTGCTTTCCACCGACACCTTGCCGTCATCCGGTCCGTCGATCAGTGCGGAGTAAAACGGGTTCAGCGTCTGCGTGCCTGCGATCACACCAAGCGGGAAGTCCACCGGCCCCAGTGTGTTCGGCAACGACGTTGGCCCTGTATGCAGCTGCGCGCCTGCCGGGCCGTTCACCCACTCGAACGGCTCCCAAGAGCTGAGTTGATCCACAAGCTCCGACCCCTTGTTCGGCGGGGCCAGCATCACCACGCGGCCCAGTTCAGGCAGATCATTGTCCTTCAGCCACGCCCGAACCAAGATGCCGCCCATCGAATGCGTGACAAAATGGATCGGGGTGTTGGTGTCACATTCGGCAATTGCCGCCGGAATCGTGGCATTGGCCAGATCGCGGATGGTATCGCTCGTGGACGGGTAAGACGGGTTCACGGTCTGGAAGCCGTTAGCTTGCAAACTCTGCTCCATCACCGACAGCGAAAAATTGCTGCGGGCCAGACCGTGCAGCAACACCACGCAATCGGCAAATGCCATTGAGGGCAAAAACAGCAAAATCAGAGCAAGACGTTTCATGGCACTCACTTAAACCCTAACCCTTGATGTTTCACTACCAGTTGTCGTCAACCCTGCGTCATTTGCGCCCCAAGCTGCCTTTTTCCCCGCTTCTTTGGCGTGAAACCCGCCGATGCGGCCCCCAATCGGACATACCCCCTGTTGACAAGCCTTACCCTGCGACCACATGTAACCGCTCATTGAAGCAGTGGTCTAAGGAGAGGCAGATATGCCCGTAGTTGTCGTCGAGTCGCCCGCCAAGGCCAAGACAATCAACAAATATCTCGGCCCCGACTACACGGTGCTTGCCTCCTACGGCCACGTCCGCGACCTGCCGCCAAAAGACGGCTCGGTCGATCCGGACAACGACTTCGACATGCTTTGGGAGGTCGCCAGCGACTCCAAGAAACACGTCAAAGCCATCGCGGACGCCCTGAAAGAAGACAACAACCTGATCCTCGCGACCGACCCCGACCGCGAGGGCGAAGCCATCTCGTGGCATCTTGAGGAAGCCCTGCGCCTGCGCAAGGCGATCAAGAAGGACACGCCAGTCAGCCGCGTCGTGTTTAACGCCATCACCAAATCCGCCGTGACCGAGGCGATGAAAAACCCGCGCAAGGTAGACCAGCCTTTGGTGGACGCCTATCTGGCCCGCCGCGCGCTGGACTATCTGGTGGGGTTCAAACTGTCGCCCGTGCTGTGGCGCCGCCTGCCCGGTGCGAAATCCGCTGGCCGTGTGCAATCGGTCTGCCTGCGTTTGATCGTCGACCGCGAGATGGAGATCGAGAAATTCAAGGCGCAGGAATACTGGACCGTGAAGGCGATGCTCGCCAATTCGCGCGGTCAGGAATATGAGGCGCGTCTGACCACTTTGGCGGGCAAGAAGCTCGACAAGTTCGACATCGCCAATGACACCGCTGCCGAGCTTGCCGTGTCTGCGGTCAATTCGCGCGATCTGAAGGTCACCAGCGTCGAGGCGAAGCCCGGCTCCCGCAACCCGTCCGCTCCGTTCATGACCTCCACCTTGCAGCAGGAAGCCAGCCGCAAGTTCGGCATGGGCGCACGTCAAACGATGAGCGCCGCGCAACGCCTCTATGAGGCAGGCTACATCACTTATATGCGGACCGACGGGATCGACATGGCCCCCGAGGCGGTCCATGCCGCGCGTGACGCGATCAAGGACAAGTTCGGCGACAAATACGTCCCTGCCGAGCCGCGCATGTATAAAAACAAGGCCAAGAACGCCCAAGAGGCCCACGAATGTATCCGCCCGACTGACTTGGCGGCGGACACTGAAAGCCTCAAGATCATGGATGGCGACCAGCGCAAGCTCTATGACCTGATCTACAAGCGCACCATCGCGTCGCAAATGGCGGCAGCGAAGCTGGAGCGGACAACCGTTATCATCGGCTCCGCCGACGGTCAGGTAGAGTTGCGCGCATCCGGTCAGGTGATGATGTTCGACGGCTTCCTGAAGGTCTACGAGGAAGGCCGCGACGACGCCGTGATCGACGATGACGACAAGTCCCTGCCCCAGATCAATCAGGGCGAGGCAGCCCCTAAGAAGTCCGTTACGCCGGAACAGCACTTCACCCAGCCGCCCCCCCGCTACACCGAGGCGACCTTGGTCAAGCGCATGGAAGAGTTGGGCATCGGTCGACCCTCCACCTACGCATCCATCGTTACGACGATTCAGGACCGCGACTATGTCCGCAAGGAAAAGAACCGCCTGATCCCCGAAGACAAGGGACGGTTGGTGACGGTGTTCCTGTCCAACTTCTTCTCGCGCTATGTGGAATACGATTTCACCGCAGCACTTGAGGAGGAACTCGACGACGTCTCCGCAGGCGAACGGGATTACAAGAACGTGCTGTCGCGCTTCTGGCGCGACTTCTCGGTCGCGATTTCCGAGGCGCTGGACCTGTCGATCACCGAAGTGCTGGAAAAGCTCAACGAGGTGTTGGCACCGCATATCTTCCCCCCCACCGAAGATGGCACCGACCCGCGCCTTTGCCCCAATTGCGGCGAGGGTCGCCTGTCCATGCGCACCGCCCGCTCCGGCGGGGCGTTTATCGGCTGCTCCAACTATCCCGAATGCAAGTACACCCGCCCCTTCGGCCCGCCCGATCCGGAAGCGGAGGCCAGCGCTATCCCGCCCGAAGGCAAACTGCTGGGTGAGGACGAGGGCGACAAAATCTGGGTCCACAAAGGCCGTTTCGGCCCGTACGTGCAGCGGGGCGAAGTCACCGATGACAACAAGAAGCCGCCGCGCCAGTCGATCCCCAAGGAATGGCCCGCAGAGGACATCGACCTGCCGCAAGCCTTGCGCCTGCTGTCGCTGCCCCGCCTGATCGGCCCCCACCCCGAGGATGGCGTCAACGTCTGGGCCAACATCGGCCGCTATGGGCCCTACATCAAACACGCGGACACGACCTCGAACCGGGGCGGCACGAATGCCAATCTGGAAAGCCTTGAAGAGGTGTTCGACGTGGGCATGAACCGCGCCGTGCAGTTGCTGGCCGAAAAGGTCGCCTCTCGCGGCGGTCGCGGTGCGGCGGCGAAAACCTTGCGCGATCTGGGCGAGCATCCCGACGAGGGCGGCGCGATCTCCATCATGGAAGGCAAATACGGCCCCTACGTGAAATGGGAAAAGGTCAACGCCACCATCCCGAAAGACGTCTCGCCGGATGATCTGACCGTGGATCAGGCGGTTCAGTTGATCGTCGAGAAACAGTCCAAAGGTGGCAAGAAACGCAAGGCGCCAGCCAAGAAGAAAGCGCCCGCGAAGAAGAAGGCCGCCAAGAAGTGATCAAGGGGCTGCTGGTCTTGCTGGCGGTGTTCTGCCTGCTGATCGCGTTGCTGGTCTGGGCGAAGTCACGCCCGGCCCCGCAGGCCTCCGCCGCGCTGCCTGTCTTGAATTTCCCGCTGTCCTGCCCGACATAAGGTCCAACTCGGAAAGGGCCACGTTTCATGCCAAAACCAAATCAAGCCGCACTCGACTTTCTTCTGACCCGTCGGTCCCGCCCGCATAAAACGCTCACATACCCCGCCCCCGACCGCGACACGCTCGTGACCCTGCTGACCGCTGCCGCACGCACGCCGGATCATGGCAAGCTGGAGCCTTGGCGCTTCATCGTGCTGCAAGACAGCGCCCTGCCCCGCCTCGCGGCCTTGTCCCGCACCCGCGGCGCGGAGTTGGGATACGACGCGGACAGCATCGAGAAAATCGCCGCCATGTTCGAAAACGCGCCACTTTCCGTGGCTGTGGTCGCGTCACCTCAACCCTCCGAGAAAATTCCCGAAATCGAGCAGACGCTCAGCGCCGGTGCAGTCTGCCTTGCCCTGCTCAACGCGGCACTTGCCGCCGGATGGGGCGCGAACTGGCTCACCGGTTGGACTGCGTTCGACCGCACATTCCTGAGCGAAGGTTTGGGAATAGAGCCTCCGGAATATGTCGCGGGCTTCATTCACCTCGGAACCGAGACCTCCACGCCGCCAGACCGACCGCGCCCCGACCTCGACGCGAAAACAACGTGGCTCACCGCATGATCTTTACCGACTTTTTCAAAGCCCTCGGCCAAATTGGCGATGGCCGCTTTCTGAAGGTCTTGCTGGGCGGCGTTGGCCTGACCATCGCGCTGCTATTCGCCTTCACGGTCGCCTTTGCGTGGACCGTCGGCTTCGTCGTGCCCGACACGTTCACCTTGCCGTGGATCGGCGAGATCACATGGATCGACAACGTCCTGTCATGGGCGGTGGTGCCGGTCATGATTGTAGCGTCCGTGTTCCTAATGGTTCCCGTCGCCTCGGCCTTCACAGGGCTGTTCCTCGATCAGGTGGTCGACGCCGTGGAGGCAGAGCACTACCCTCAAGAGCCCGCCGTCTCGCCCCTGCCCCTTAGCGAATCCATCGCCGAGAGCGCCAAGTTTCTGGGCGTGATCGTGGCCGTCAACGCAGTCGCGCTGGTTCTGTACATGATCTTCCCGCCCTTCGCCCCGCTCATCTTCTGGGGCGTGAACGGCCTGCTGCTGGGTCGGGAATACGCGATGCTCGTGGCGCAACGCAGGCTGGGCGTGGTTGGGGCGCGCGAGTTCCTGAAACGCAATCGTGCGCAAATCTGGATGGCGGGGACGCTCATGGCAATCCCGCTGACCATCCCCTTCGTCAACCTGCTGATCCCGATCCTGGGCGTCGCCAGCTTCACGCATCTGTATCACCGGCTGGCCCGCTAGATTGCCTAGCTGTCTGGCCCGAACCGTTTGTAGAGGTTCATTGTGTCGGCGTTGATGTAGCCATAGATAATGCCAAGGCAAAGCGGCACCCAGATCACGAAGGCGATCAGGGTGGTGATTAGAAACTTGCGCTTCATCCGCGCGTTGGCCGGGGCTGAACTCGGTGTGCCGGGGGAAACCTCCCCCATTTCACCTTGGCTCGGCGTGCCGAAAGGTAGCACGCAAAACAGCACCAGAAACCACGTCACAGCAAACACCACGATGGCAGAGGTCAGGGCCATCAGGCTTGCTCCAGCTCAACCAGCGTGCCGGTGAAGTCTTTTGGATGCAGGAACAGCACAGGTTTGCCATGCGCGCCGATCTTCGGCTCGCCGGTGCCCAAAACGCGGGCACCGCTGTCTTTCAGCCGGTCGCGGGCTTCGATGATGTCATCCACCTCGTAGCAAATATGATGGATGCCACCCGACGGGTTCTTGTCCAGAAACCCCTGAATGGGGCTGTTTTCACCCAGCGGGTGCAAAAGCTCGATCTTGGTGTTCGGCAGCTCGATAAAGACCACTGTCACGCCGTGATCCGGCTCGTCCTGCGGCGCACCTACATTTGCGCCCAAAGTATCGCGATACTGCGCGCAGGCGGCGTCAAGATCAGGCACCGCAATCGCTACGTGGTTCAATCTGCCGATCATTGGTCTCTCCATTGGGTCAGGCGTCTGGTGACGCGGTTATGGCTGGGTGATTGGGCCACCGCAAGCGCCCAAACTGCGTAAAAACAGCGCTGTTCACCTTCTGTTAGGCATCGGTAGGCAAGCATGACCATGTACAACGACTCACCCCTCTAGCTGCCGGAGGCCCCCAAATGCCTGAAGACCTAGGATATCTGACACTTACGACTCATGCGACTGCGCTGCGCCCGCTGCTGGGGCTGACGGTGCTTGTGGTGGAAGACAGCCGATTTGCATCCGAGGCCATCCGGCTCTTGTGTATCAGGTCGGGGGCGCGCATTCGCCGGGCAGACAGCCTGACCGCCGCGCACAGGCACCTGCAAGTTTACCGCCCGTCCGTTGTGGTCGTGGACCTAGGGCTGCCCGACGGCTCCGGCGTGGACCTGATCGCGGAACTGGCGAGCGAGACAGGCCCCGCGCGGCCCGTCCTGATCGCCACCAGCGGCGCGGATGGCGATGGCCTTGCGCAAGCCGCGCTGGCTGCGGGGGCTGACGAATTTCTGGCAAAGCCGATCTGCTCGGTCTGCGCCTTCCAGCAGACCATTCTCAAGTTCCTGCCCGAAGACATGCGCCCCATGGGACCACGTCGCCTCAATGAGGAAACCGTGTCGCCGGACCGCATCGCCCTGACCGAGGATTTGTCACATATCGACGAGCTGTTGCGCAGCGGACTCGACGCTTTGCCGTATGTCGCGCCGTTTCTTCAAGGGCTGGCACGGCTTGCCGGTGATCCCGAACTTGAAACGGTCTCACGCAAGCTGACGAAGGCGCACATGTCTGGCGAGGGTCGACGCGACGCAATCCTAGCCACGCGGGCCGTCATTCAAACACGGCTGGATGTGCGCGAGCTGGTCTAAAGCGCCGGATCTCTGGACACACGAACGGGTGCGGTCAGATCGCCCAGCCGCGACAACTGCTTGCCCTCGGCGTCAAAATTCGACGGCGATAGCCACGTCCCGAACGCCTCTTTCAAGGCAGGCCATTCCGCGTCGATGCAGGCAAACCAGGCAGTGTCGCGGTTGCGCTCTTTTACGACCGCCGCCTGCCGGAATACGCCCTCAAAGCTGAAGCCATAGCGTTCGGCGGCACGGCGCGAGGCGATGTTCGCAGCATTGCACTTCCACTCAAAGCGCCGGTAACCGGCCTCGAACGCCCACTTCATCATCAGAAATATTGCCTCTGTCGCAGCGGCACTGCGCTGAAGCTCTGGCGAAAAGCAGATGTGTCCGAGCTCGATCGACCCCGCCTCCGGCGAGATTCTCAAGTAACTTGCGACCCCGCTGGCCCGCCCCGTCGACACAGCCCTGACGGCGTAGAAGAACGGGTCGTCGCCCTCTGCGACATCACGCACCCAAGCTTCGTAGTCTCCGGCGGATGCAAAAGGCCCGTAGGGCATGTAATCCCAGACGCCATCATCCGCCGAATTTGCGCGATGCAAGTCCACGGCATGGCGGTCAGGTGTCAATCGCTCAAGCCTGACATATTGCCCTTCCAGCACGGCGGCGTCTGGCCGCGAAGGTGGCTTCCAGTCCTGAACAATATCTTGGTTCGCGTCTTTCATGACGGCAGGCCCTTCCCGGCTAGCATCGCAAACGATTTCAGGCCAGAAGGCCCGGATCACCTGCCATCTGTAGCCCCGGAAACACTATTGTTTGAAGAGTGCCAGCGTCCAGCCCATACATCCCGTGCATGAGCCACGCGATGTAGGATCGAACATCCGATGTGGGCATCAGGTCGCGCCGCGCGTAGAGCGCCGCCTCGTCCAGCCCGGGCCAATCGCCATAGATGCGGCCGCCGCGGATGGCGCCGCCTGCCAGTATCATCGCCCCTCCGGTCCCGTGATCCGTGCCGCGCGTCCCGTTTTCCCGCGCCGTCCTGCCGAACTCCGTGACCGCCACCACCGCCGTCTTGTCCCAGCGGGCACCAAGCCTGTCCTTCAACGTCAGAAGCGCGTCCTGCAAGTTGCCCAGCGCTCTGGATATCCCGCGCGTCTGAGCGCTGTGGGTGTCCCAACCCCCAAGCGAGAACGCGGCAATACGGGCATCCTCATTCAACCGCCGCGCGGCGAAATCGGCCAGGACCGAAGCCTCCCCCGCCTGCTGCGCCACCTTCAGCGCCGCCCGCATATCCCGCCCCGACATGCCGAAGCTGTCGTCGCTCGCCAACCCCAGACTTTCCGCAATGGCAATCGCATCGTGGCTCGTTTCCTGAAACAGCGGATCGTCATGATAAATCTGTTCAAGCAGCAACCGCGCCTGCGGCGACATATCCAGCCGCGCCTCCGGCGACCAACTCGACACCGGTGCGCGGCCCGACACCAGTTTCATTTCGGACCGCCCGATTGCAAACGCGGTCTCGGACCCGGCACCAGGCAGCACTTGCAGCATCCGGTTCAGCCAGCCGTCGCGCATCTGCGTGCTGTCCACATCCATGCCCGTCCCCGCCTCCAGCAGGTCTTGCCCGTCGAAATGGCTGCGCTTGTCGCGGTAGGGCGTCGACACCGCATGCGCGACGGCCAAGTCTTGCTGCTGCCAAAGCGGCATCAACCCCGCCAAGGCCGGATGCAGCGCGAAAAACCCGTCAAGGTCGGTGCCGGAATTGTCCAACTCCATGCCCAAACCCGGCCGGTACTGCCGCAAAAGCGGATCGCCCACGGGCCGCACCGCATCAAGCCCATCCATCGCCCCGCGCAGGATGATGACCACCAGCCTGTTATCCCCCGGCGCTTGCGCGAAGGTCATCGGCGTCATCAAAGGGCTTGCCGCCGCCGAGCATCCGAGGGCCGACGCACGCAGCAAAAACCCGCGGCGGGATATAGGGTCGGCCATCGCTATCTCCTCTGAAACGCGGGCGAGGCAAGGATCAGCCCCACGCCCTCCCGCCGCGTCTCTGCGGCACTTGCGGCAAATCTGGTCTTCTCGTCAGCCACACTGCCCAGCGCCAATTCGACAAAGTCGCGCGGGTCCGGCAAGCTGCGGAAGACAGCCGACGGCGCCGCCATCGCCCACTGGATACGTGCCGCCAATCCTTGCGGCGTCACCCACGCCTCTGCCTCCTCGGGCCACCCATCCGGCCCGCCTGGCCTGAGCCATTGCTGTCCCATCCCGGCCATCGGCGCGAACACATAGGCACGGCGTTTCGAGCGGTTGAGCTTGTGCAGGGTCGCGGGCGGCACCTGCAAAACCCGCATCGCCGACGTGATGTAATCCACCGGCTGCTTGACCTTCTGCCCGAAGCTATCCCACGCAAACGGAAGGCGCAGCATCGCCTCATAGACCGCCGCCAACTCGCCCCCCGTCGCCGTATAGGCGTCCGCCATCGCCGCAACCATGCCATCGTCCGGCGCGTCCGAGGTGAAATGCACCGCCAGTTTGCGTGCGATATGCCGCACCGTGTCAGGATGCAGCGCCACGTCGTCCAGAAACGCCATAACGTCATCCACCGCAGGCGCACCGCCGCCGTAACTTTGCCCAAGCACCGTTTCAGCCCCCGGCTCCACGATTCTGGGCCGGAAGACAAAGCCGCTGCCAAGCTCGGTGCCCATCCCCGTCAGCAATTCCGCCAACTGGCGCACATCGCCTTGCGTGTAGGCACCGTCAACGCCCAGCGTGTGCAACTCCAGCAACTCGCGGGCAAGGTTTTCGTTCAACCCCCGCCTGCCCTTGGCCCCGCGGGAGTTCGGCCCGATAGAGGAGTTCTGGTCCAGATAATCCAGCATCAGTGGGCTGGTCACGACGGCTTTCAGCATGTCGGAAAACCGCCCCGTGATATGCGGCCGGATGCTCTCCTCAATGTAGGACGGCACCGCATTCTGCGTCAGGTTGTTCTTGCCCACGACCGTGAAGTGATCCGCCCAGAAGCGGGTCAGCCGCTCCCGAAAAGGTTGCGTGCTGGTGATGGAACGGGACAAAACCGGCGCCATCATCCCTTCCAGCCGCCTGTTCAGCGCACGCCGCGCTGTCTTGTAGGCCTTGCTCATCTCATCCGCGTTAGGGCCATTGCGGCCACGCCGGTAGGCCTTTTGCAACGCGCGAATATCGGCAAACTCGCCATGTAGCTCTGACAACGGAACGACTGGAAACGCCTGCGCCGCCAGATCCGGCCCCCGAAGCTGCCCCAACACATCCTCTACCGACGCAGGCGGGGCGATGTCCGGCGCAAGACCCTCTCCAAAGCGGATGGCGGCAATGTCGGGCGTGAACGCCATCAGGCGGCTCTTTCCTTAAATGAGTGACCTTAGATTAACGTATCTCTGGGGCAATTCCGTTGAAAAAAGATTGAGAACCCAGCCATGCGGCGCCTTGCCGCCGAAGCAGCCGGAACTTTCACCCGCGCACCTGCGTTTTGCAGCGAACAAACAGGAGCACCCTCATGTCCGACATTTATACCCTGATCAAGAAAGACCACGACCACCACCGCAAGCTGCTCGACCGGATCGAAGACACCACCGGCGCGTCGAAGGACCGCAAAGCCGCATGGGAAGACTTTTATCACGACGTCAAAAGCCACGCCGCCGCCGAGGAAGAGACATTCTATTCCAAGCTCATCTCCAAGACATGGGGGCAGGATGCCGCCCGCCACTCGGTCCACGAGCACCAGCAGCTTGACGACCTGATGGAAGAACTCAACGACATGGATATGTCGCAAGGCGCATGGCTCACCAAGTTCAAAACCCTACGCCACGACTACGAACACCATATCGAAGAGGAAGAAGACGAGGTCTTCACCCGCGCCCGCGAAGTCATCCCGGAGTCGGAGATCAAAGGCTACGGCGACCGGTTCACCTCCCGCAAAGCCGAAGAACGCAAACTGATCGACAAGAAGCGCGAGGACAGTCTGGAGGATTGACCTAGCTGCCGCTGCCGCGTTAAGGATGTTCTCATAAAGTTCCTGCACAAAGCGAAAAATTGTGCGAGTTACTCATTGCAGGAAAGTGCTGGAGGCATCAATATATTGGATATGAGCAGCAATCCATCACAAGACTTACGGGACTTCCTGTCCGGTGACAGTTTCGGCTGCGTCATGGCGGATCCGCCGTGGCGTTTCACCAACCGGACCGGGAAGGTAGCACCTGAGCACAAGCGCCTTGCGCGCTATCCTACTATGACGGTGGAGGACATTTGCGCATTGCCTGTGTCGGATCATTTAATGGATCGTGCACATTGCTACATGTGGGTTCCAAATGCCTTGCTGCCTGAGGGACTGCGCGTATTGAATGCTTGGGGGTTTGAATACAAATCAAACATTATTTGGCATAAGATACGCAAAGATGGCGGCTCAGACGGCCGTGGTGTTGGTTTCTATTTTCGCAATGTGACCGAGATACTTCTTTTTGGGGTACGTGGCAAAAATATCCGCACCCTCGCTCCCGGTCGCCGCCAAGTGAATATGATGCAAACGCGTAAAAGGGAGCATTCCCGAAAACCTGATGAGCAATACGAGCTTATCGAAAGTTGTTCTTGGGGACCGTATTTGGAACTGTTCGGTCGTGGCATCCGTGACGGATGGACAGTGTGGGGAAATCAGGCTGATGCTGATTACAAACCAGATTGGAACACTTACAGCTACAATTCCGGTGTCGCGGCGGAATAATCTTTAACAACGCTCACCGGCAAGCCTATTAACAATAGTGGACACGGGTTGCCGACACCCCTGTTAACACGCGTCACCAACTTATCCCAATGCGTTGTGGCTTGCCCATATTTATCCGATACGAACGACTCGGCAAAAGCTTGGGCGAATGGCATCTGTTTGCTTAATTTGTCGTCAAGCATCTTTCGTTGGCGGGCAGTGCGCTCCTTCATACCCCACTCCTCCAGCTCAGACGTGGAGATAACTCCAGATTGCTCAATCACCCATCGAACAATCTGTGTCATATGATTTTGTAATGATGCGCCGCGCGTAATCAAAATCCCCAGCGAAATAGCGCTTTGCGCATGCAAACGCTGGAAGTTCTCCAAGTCCCGATCAAAAAACGGATCCTTGTTGTTCCACTCGATTTCAAGAGCAAGGACTCCCTCACTGGCGCGATAGACGTGGTCGATTTCATGACTAATCGCCTCACGTTCGACACCATCAACGATGGTCTTGACCACGAACTCGTGTTTGGGCCAACCTTTCTGGTACAATGCGTCACGCAATCGCATTGTAGAAGCGGCCTGCCCCCCACCGCTTCCAACAATTTCTTTGGCCTCTATCGTAAATGCGGCCAAGACTTCAATGATTTGGCTTGCAACCTCTGGATAATCTCCTTGCAGGATCGCCTCGGCATGGTTTTTTGCCAGTACATCAAAACCCTTCGCCCTCAAGCCATCAAACACTAGCCAGCATCCTGCGGAATGACCCGCAAGCCCAGTTCCATCAGCTGATCCGACATCGGTTCGCTTGGAGCGTTCATCATCAAATCCTCGGCGCGTTGGTTCATCGGGAACAGGATCACCTCGCGGATGTTGGCCTCGTCGGCCAGCAGCATCACGATGCGGTCGATCCCCGCAGCACAGCCGCCGTGTGGCGGTGCGCCGTATTTGAACGCGTTGACCATCCCGCCGAAGCGCTTTCGCACTTCCTCTTCGCCGTAGCCCGCCAATTCGAACGCCTTGAACATGATCTCCGGCTTGTGGTTCCGGATCGCGCCCGAGATCAGCTCGTAGCCGTTGCAGGCAAGGTCGTATTGATAGCCCAGCACGTCCAGCGGATCGCCTTGCAGCGCCTCCATGCCACCCTGAGGCATCGAGAACGGGTTATGCGAGAAGTCGATCTTGCCGCTCTCCTCGTCCGCCTCGTACATCGGGAAGTCCACGATCCACGCGAAGGCAAAGCGGTCTTGGTCGGTCAGCCCTAGCTCGTTGCCGATCTCCACCCGCGCACGGCCAGCCACGCCCTCGAACGACGATGGCTTGCCGCCCAAGAAGAACGCCGCGTCACCGACCCCTAGGCCAAGCTGCTGGCGGATCGCTTCAGTGCGCTCGGGGCCGATGTTTTTCGCCAAAGGCCCAGCAGCTTCCATGCCGTCACCCTGATCACGCCAGAAGATATACCCCATCCCCGGCAACCCTTCCTTCTGCGCAAACGCATTCATCCGGTCGCAGAACTTGCGCGACCCGCCGCCGGGCGCAGGGATAGCGCGGATTTCGGTGCCGTCCTGCTCCAATATCTTGGCGAAAATCGCAAAGCCGGAGCCTTTGAAATGCTCGGACACCACCTGCATCTTGATCGGGTTGCGCAGGTCCGGCTTGTCGGTGCCATACCAAAGCGCCGCGTCGCGGTAGCTGATCTGCGGCCAGACCTCGTCCACCTTGCGGCCGCCGCCGAACTCCTCGAACACGCCCTGGATAACCGGCTGGATCGTGTCGAACACGTCCTGCTGCTCCACAAAGCTCATCTCAAGGTCAAGCTGGTAGAAGTCCGTGGGCGAGCGGTCGGCACGCGGGTCTTCGTCACGAAAACACGGGGCGATCTGGAAATACTTGTCAAAGCCCGACACCATCAACAACTGCTTGAACTGCTGCGGGGCTTGCGGCAGGGCGTAGAACTTGCCCGGATGCAGCCGCGACGGCACCAGAAAGTCGCGCGCACCCTCAGGCGAGGACGCGGTAATGATCGGCGTCTGGAATTCCTTGAAATCCAGATCCCACATCCGCTTGCGCATCGACGCCACCACGTCGGAGCGCAGGATCATGTTGCGCTGCAATTTCTCGCGGCGCAGGTCGAGAAAGCGGTATTTCAGCCGCGTCTCTTCGGGGTATTCCTGATCGCCGAACACCATCAACGGCAACTCGTCCGACGCGCCCAGAACTTCGATGTCACGGATAAACACCTCGATCTCGCCCGTGGGCAGCTTGGGGTTCACCAGTTCCGGCGCGCGGGCCATGACGTTGCCGTCGATGCGGATGCACCATTCCGACCGCACCTTCTCGACCTCCTTGAACACGGGGCTGTCGGGGTCGGCCAGCACTTGGGTGATCCCGTAATGGTCGCGCAGGTCGATGAACAGGATGCCGCCGTGGTCGCGGACCCGATGCACCCAGCCCGACAGGCGAACGTTGTCGCCGACATTGGCGGCGGTCAGGTCGGCACAGGTGTGGCTGCGGTAAGCGTGCATGATATGGGGCCCTCTTCGGCGTAAATCTGTATCGGCCCGATACACATGCCCGCGCCTGTAAAGTCAAGCAAACGGGATGCAAATTTCCTGCGTGAGTCTGATTATTGACAAGCGCACGGGAATCCGGCCCTTTGCGCGCTGATACGCCGACGGCACTCGGCAAACCCTACGTCACGGAAAGCAATATCTATGTGGGAACGACTTCTCGGCACACTGCTGAGGCAGCTCATCAAGGACGGTGACCTGACGGTCCACCTCAACTCCGGCGGCACCATCAAGGCAGGCAACGGCGCGGCCCCGCATGTCACGGTGCGCTTCCACGACGACGCCCTCCCCGGCAAGCTGATCCGCAACCCCGAACTCGCCATGGGCAAGGCCTATATGGACGAAACCCTGACCATCGACGGCGACGACGTGCGCGGGTTGCTGACGCTGGTGGTGCGCAATTTCCAGGGCGGAAATCTGCCATGGACCCAGACACTTGCCCGAAACCTGCGCATCGCCAAGCGCAAATGGGACCAGTGGATTCCCCACTCCAAAGCCAAACAAAACGCGGAGCACCACTACGATATCTCGACCGCGTTCTATTACCTGTTTCTCGACGAGGACAAACAATACACCTGCGCCTATTTTAAAGATCCCGCCTTCACGCTGGAGGAAGCGCAGGCCGCCAAAAAGGCGCATCTGGCGGGCAAATTGCTGATCAAACCGGGGATGAAAATCCTCGATATCGGCTCCGGCTGGGGCGGGTTGGCGATCACGCTGGCGAAGGATTACGGTGCGCAAGTTGTGGGCGTCACCCTGTCCGACGAGCAGCGCAAAGCGGCGACGAAACGCGCCGAAGAGGCCGGCGTTTCCCATCTGGTGGAGTTCCGGCTGCAAGATTACCGCGACGTCACCGAGAAATTCGACCGCATCGTGTCCGTCGGTATGCTGGAGCATGTCGGCCAGCCGCAATACCCGACCTATTTCCGCCAGATCGAGCAGAACCTGAAAGAAGACGGCGTCGCCCTGATCCACTTCATCGGGCGCACCGGCCCTCCGGGCAACCTGTCGCCATGGTTTCAGAAATACATCTTCCCCAGCGGCTACACCCCGTCGCTGTCCGAGGTCGTGAGCGTCGTCGAAAAGACCAAGCTGGAGGCGGCCGACATCGAAGTCTGGCGCACCCACTATGACCGCACGCTCTACGAATGGCTGATCCGCTTCGAAGACCGCTTGGACGAGGTCCGCGCCATGGGCTATGACGAGCGTTTCATCCGCATGTGGCGCTACTACCTGATCGCGTCGGAACTGAGCCTATCAGACATGCCGCATGTGCTCTACCATGTGCAGCTGCACAAGCATCAGACAACGGTGCCCATCACCCGCGACTACCTCTATGTCGACGGCGCACCGGAGCCGCATTCGTCGTTCCCCGAAGGCTTTGTGCCGAAGAAGTAGCACGCTACGAGCGCACCAGACTTTCCTCGAAAGTCTGGTGCCAATTTCTCTGGGAGAAATTGCCCCACGCCAACCCTGTGTTGCGCTGCCCCGCCGTCACAGGCAAAGAATCTCAAATCCCTTCCCCACATGCCCTTGCGCCCCCTCACGCGACTCCTTACACCCACGATAATTTGCGCAATCTGGGGACGTGGACATGCCGAAAAGAACCGATATCAAATCCATCATGATCATCGGCGCGGGCCCCATCGTCATCGGGCAGGCCTGCGAATTCGACTATTCCGGCGCCCAGGCCTGCAAGGCCCTACGCGAGGAAGGCTACCGCGTCATTCTGGTTAACTCGAACCCCGCCACCATCATGACCGACCCCGACATGGCCGACGCGACCTATATCGAGCCGATCACCCCAGAGGTCGTCGCCAAGATCATCGAGAAGGAACGCCCCGACGCATTGCTGCCCACCATGGGCGGGCAAACCGGCCTCAACACGTCTCTGGCGCTGGAAGAAATGGGCGTTCTGGCGAAATACAATGTCGAGATGATCGGCGCCAAGCGCGAGGCTATTGAGATGGCCGAGGACCGCAAGCTGTTCCGCGAAGCTATGGACCGCCTTGGCCTGGAAAACCCCAAAGCCACCATCGCCAACACCATGCAGGAATGTATGGACGCGATTGAATATGTGGGCCTCCCCGCCATTATCCGCCCCGCCTACACCCTTGGCGGCACCGGCGGCGGCGTGGCCTATAACCGCGCCGACTATGAACACTACTGCAAATCCGGCCTCGATGCGTCGCCCGTCAACCAGATCCTGATCGACGAGTCGCTTCTGGGCTGGAAGGAATACGAGATGGAGGTCGTGCGCGACCGCGCCGACAACGCCATCATCGTCTGCGCCATCGAAAACGTGGACCCGATGGGCGTCCATACCGGCGACAGCATCACCGTGGCCCCCGCCCTGACGCTGACCGACAAGGAATATCAGGCGATGCGCAACGCCTCCATTGCGGTGCTGCGGGAAATCGGCGTCGAGACCGGCGGCTCCAACGTGCAATGGGCCGTGAACCCCGCCGATGGCCGCATGGTGGTGATCGAGATGAACCCCCGCGTGTCGCGCTCCTCCGCGCTGGCCTCCAAGGCCACCGGCTTCCCGATCGCCAAGATCGCGGCCAAGTTGGCGGTAGGCTATACGTTGGACGAGTTGGACAACGACATCACCAAGGTCACCCCCGCCAGCTTCGAGCCGACCATCGACTATGTCGTCACCAAAATCCCGCGCTTCGCCTTCGAGAAGTTCCCCGGATCGGAGCCGCACCTGACCACCGCGATGAAATCCGTGGGCGAGGTCATGGCCATCGGCCGCACCATCCACGAGTCGCTGCAAAAGGCACTGGCGTCGATGGAAACCGGCCTGACCGGCTTTGACGAGGTCAAAATCGAAGGCATGCCCGCCCCCGATCAGGAAGAACGCCGCGACGGCGTCCTCTACGGTAAAACCGCGCTGGCCCAGCAGGCCATCGACAAGGCCATGACCCGCGAGCTGGCCCGCCAGACCCCCGACCGCATCCGCGTCATCGCCCACGCCATGCGCTACGGGTTCTCGGATGACGAGATCAACCAGATCACCGCCTACGATCCCTGGTTCCTCGCCCGTATCCGCGAGATCATCGAGGCCGAGGCCACCATCCGCAAGGACAGCCTGCCCATGCGAGAGGACGGGCTGCGCGCGCTCAAAATGCTGGGCTTCTCCGACGCCCGCTTAGCCAAGTTGACCGGCCGCGATGAGCGGGACGTCCGCAAAGCCCGCCAGAACCTCGGCGTCACCGCCGTGTTCAAGCGCATCGACACCTGCGCCGCCGAGTTCGAGGCGCAGACCCCCTACATGTATTCCACCTACGAATCCCCGATGATGGGCGAGGTCGAATGCGAGGCCCGCCCCTCCAATGCCAAAAAGGTGGTCATCCTCGGCGGCGGCCCCAACCGTATCGGTCAGGGGATCGAGTTCGACTATTGCTGCGTCCACGCCTGCTACGCGCTGACCGCGCAGGGCTACGAGACCATCATGATCAACTGCAACCCCGAGACGGTCTCCACCGATTACGACACCTCCGACCGCCTCTATTTCGAGCCGCTCACCTTCGAGCACGTCATGGAAATCCTCCGCGTGGAGCTCGAAAACGGCACCCTCCACGGCGTGATCGTGCAGTTCGGCGGCCAGACCCCGCTGAAAATCGCGCAGGCGCTGGCCGACGAGGGTATCCCGATCCTCGGCACCTCCCCCGACGCGATCGACCTCGCCGAAGACCGCGAGCGCTTCCAGCAGCTGGTGCAAAAACTCGGCCTCAAGCAGCCCCATAACGGCCTCGCCCATTCCGACGAGGAGGCCTTCGAGAAAGCCAAGGAAATCGGCTTCCCGCTGGTGATCCGCCCCTCCTACGTCCTTGGTGGCCGCGCCATGGAAATCGTGCGCGATCAGGCGCAACTCGAACGCTATATCTCCGAGGCCGTGGTGGTCTCCGGCGACAGCCCCGTGCTACTCGACAGCTACCTGTCCCGTGCGATCGAAATCGACGTCGACGCGCTGTGTGACGGCGAAACCGTCCACGTCGCAGGCATCATGCAGCATATCGAGGAGGCCGGCGTGCATTCCGGCGACAGCGCCTGCTCCCTGCCCCCCTACTCCCTGTCCGACGACATCATCCAGCAGCTCCGCGACCAGACCAAGGCGCTCGGGCTGGCGCTCAACGTGGTCGGCCTGATGAACGTGCAGTTCGCCATCAAGGACGACACGATCTACCTGATCGAGGTCAACCCCCGCGCCTCCCGCACGGTGCCGTTCGTGGCCAAGGCCATCGGCTCCCCCATCGCGTCCATCGCGGCGCAGGTCATGGCCGGTGCCAAGCTGGGCGACTTCGACCTGATCGACCCGATCATCGACACGTTCGCGGTGAAAGAGGCCGTCCTCCCCTTCGCCCGCTTCCCCGGCGTCGACACGATCCTCGGCCCCGAAATGCGCTCTACGGGCGAAGTCATGGGCTCCGACAAGACCTTCCACATGGCCTTCCTCAAGGCGCAAATGGGCGCAGGCACCGAGTTGCCGCTGAACGGCAAAGGCAAGGTCTTCATCTCCATCCGCGACGAGGACAAGACCCCCGCCATGCTGGAAGCCGCGCGCGAGCTGTCCGCCCTCGGCCACCCCCTCATCGCCACCCGCGGCACCGCCGCTTGGCTGGTGGGTCAAGGCTTGGCGTGCGAGACGGTCAACAAGGTCTACGAGGGCCGCCCGAACATCGTCGACCAGATGAAAGACGGCCTGATCTCGCTGGTGCTAAACACGACCGAAGGCTCGCAGGCGGTAGAAGACAGCCGCGAAATCCGCTCCATCGCGCTTTATGACAAGATCCCCTACTTCACCACCGCCGCCGCCGCCCACGCCTGTGCGCTGGCGATGAAGGCACGGGTTGAGGGGGAGATTGAGGTCAGGGCGTTGCAGAGTTAGCTGAAATTAGTTTCGGGAAAAGCAAGTTTGTAGGGGGACGCATGGAACAAAACTTGGGCTATTTCTCGAGGAATTATCTAAAAAGTAAGACAAATGCATCTGACGACACTCGGATGCGGCACCGGATTGCCAAATATCTTGAAGAATACGACGGCGACGAAAATCTCGATTTCGGAAACTACATCGAAAAAGAGCTAGGAATACCTGTTCTTACGAACAGCGGCTATGGCCCCTATGTTCCTTGGGTGGAAGTTCTGAGCAAATGCGATATCGGTGACTTTCTAGACATACTAACCGCTATACACAGATTTAAACCCGAGAGAACAATCAGCAAGCAGCGCGTTTCTGCACTTTACGTGTTTCGCACCTTCGTTGAACGCGTGTTCAGAGAGCAACATGTTGCCTACCGAATTGACGAGAATGGTGCTGTCCACCCCTTTATAGACGTCGCTTTTTCTACAAACCTTTCTGATGTATTAGATAATCTTGATGACCATGACTTGTCAGCGGCGGCGTCACATTTAGAGCAAGCCGAAATGGCGCTTCTTAGCACCAAATTAGACACTCGGCAGGCCGTTAGGTCTGCCTTTGACGCTTTGGAAAATCTTTCTAAAATCCATGCTGTAAAAGCTACTCAGTTAAACAAAGACGTGGCTATTAATCAGCTCAAACCAAAGCTTTGCTTTGTTTCTGAACCTCATGAATTTGATAGAATTCCAACAGAAAAATTGTTTGATGGTTTCTTGCAGTGGATAAACGCGGCGCATTTTTATCGCCATGAAGCCGGAAAACCAGAACCAACTGCACCTTCCAAGGAGTTTGCCACTAATTTTGTCGCTCAGGGAATAAATTATGCTAGATGGCTGGCTTCGATAAAGACAGAAACCGATCTGTAGCAAACCGTAGGGTGGGTGGTTCCGCACCTCCGGCGCGTGGTTCACCCACCACTCCCTGCGCACAATCCTAAATCCATGCTAAACTCCACCCCAACACCCAACCACAGGAGTCCCACGATGCGCCATATCACCCTCGCCGCCACGGCCCTCGCCCTCTCCGCCTGCGCGCCTGCGCCGATCTCTGGCACCACGCTGCCGTTCTTCGGCGACGGCTACCGCGTTATGGGGGACCAGTGCCGCCGCATCGGCGAGGACGATTTCACCAACCAGTTCCTTGACGATGCCGCCGACCTCGTGGGCTGTCCGGCGGATATGGAAAATCTGGGCGTGTTCGTCACCGAAACCGGCGCCATCGAGGTGGCCCGCAAGGATGGCTACGTGCTCTATTCGGTGCCCACGCGCTAAAGACGCGGCCCGACAACGTGCCATACACAAAGCCGACGCTTTGCCGACACGTTGCAGACGCCGTTTTCAGGCGGTTTCGTCTTCCAGATGCAGCTTCATTTCGACCAGAACTTTTTGCAGCTCCAGGGTCTCCGACAGCATCCGCTTGGCCTCGGTCACCGTGATCACCCCGTCCGCGATGGACTGGTTATACTCCGACATCAACAGCGCGAACCGCTGCGCCAGCGCCACCACGTTGGAGTTCACCGAGGTCGCATTGCCCTTGCGGCCCGCGGCGACTTCCAGCGTGTTGCCGTTGATTTCAGCCAAGGCTTGCGTCACATGTGGAAAGCTCGCGGCAGCCTCCAGCGAGGCCACAGCGTCCAACGGCATATAGCGATCCGCGTGTTCCTCCGACTCGGAATAGTACCGCCCCAGCGTCGCCTTGGACCGCCCGGTCAGCTTGCAAGCCGCTTCCACGCCCACATCCTTGACCAAAGCCTCGGTGTGTTTTTTCAGATACCTGTTCATCTTCGTCATGATCGTCCCATCCCTCGGCCAGATGACCTTATCGGGGAATAGCCCAAAGCGTTTCCCCTGCGCAATTGATTTCCCCCGCGTTATGAAGGGGGCGTCCCTAGGGTATGGGGGCGAAGGGGGACGTGTTGTGCTGAATGCGGCTCCTGAAGGTGGGGGGCGTCGATGCAGGCGCTGCCGGGTAATCAGCGCGTGCGGAGAACGCTTTCCCTAGCACGCCCCTCACCGACCTTGCTCCTGACAATCGGCTTTGCTACGGGACGCTATGGCAAAACTGTATTTCCACTATTCCACAATGAACGCCGGTAAGTCGACGCTGCTGTTGCAGGCGGCGCATAACTATCAGGAAATGGGGATGCAGACCTACCTGCTGACCGCCGATTTCGACCACCGCGCAGGCACTGGCAAGATCGGGTCGCGCATCGGTCTGGCGCGGGAGGCGGACATCTATGGCAAGCAGGACGACCTGTTCGCAATGATCTCGAACCGACTTGCGCAGGGCAAAGTGGCCTGCGTCATGGTGGACGAGGCGCAGTGGCTGTCAAAGGAGCAGGTCTGGCAGCTTGCCCGCGCGGTCGACGACCTGAAGGTGCCGGTGATGTGCTACGGCCTGAGGGTTGATTTCCGTGGGGAGTTGTTTCCCGGCTCCGCCACTTTGTTGGCCTTGGCTGACGAAATGCGGGAGGTCCGCACCATCTGCCACTGCGGCAAGAAGGCCACGATGGTCATCCGCAAGGGGGCTGATGGCCAAGCCTTGGTGGATGGGGACCAAGTGCAGGTGGGCGGCAACGAGACCTACGTATCCCTGTGCCGCAAGCATTTCCGAGAGGCGACAGGCGACTGCTAGACCGGGTTCGGCAAGTCCTTGCCCGCCTTGAAGGCCAGCAGATTGTCCAGCGCCATCATCCCCATGCCGGTGCGGACTTCCAGCGTGTTGGTGCCCAGATGCGGCAGCAAGGTGACGTTCTCCATCGCGATCAGGGCCTCCGGGACCTGCGGCTCATTTTCGTAAACGTCCAGCCCCGCGCCAGCGAGAGCACCGGATTGCAGCGCCGCGATCAAGGCTGCTTCGTCCACCACGTCGCCACGGGAAATGTTGACGAAAATCGCGTGGGGTTGCATGGCGTCGAACACGGACGCACCGATCAGATGCCGCGTCGAAGGCCCACCCGGAGTTGCTGCGACAACGACGTCAGCCACCTGCGCGACAGCCTCCATGCTGTCCAACTGCTCCGCGCCATCCACGTCCTTGCGCGACCTGTTGGCGTAGACAATCTTGCAGCCAAACCCGTTACGGCAACGGTTTGCAATCGCCTGCCCGATCCGGCCCATGCCGATGATACCGACGGTTTTGCCCGTCAGATGAAGCCCCAGCATTTGCGTGGGCTGCCAGCCGGTCCAGTTGCCGGAGCGCACCAGCCGCTCGCCCTCGCCCGCACGCCGCGCGGTCATCAACATCAGCGTCATGGCGATGTCGGCGGTGGCATCCGTTACCGCGCCCGGCGTGTTGGTGACCTTGATGCCTTGCGCCTTCGCGGCGCCCACGTCGATATGGTTGAAACCCACGCCAAAGTTGGCCAGCAGCTTTGTGCGCGGCGTCACGGCAGAGATTGCGGCGGCGGTAAACTGGTCTCCCAAGGTGGGCAGGATCAGATCGTAGGCCGCCAACGCCTCGGTCACCTCCACTTCGGTCATGGGATCCGAGGTTTTGCGCAAAGTAACGTCGAACTCTGCACGGGCCTTATCCATAACCGCATCCGGCAGCAGGCGGGAAATCAGCAGATTCATCAGTAAAGCCTTCCGCCAATCGGCACATCTTTGTCAGGAGTCAGGAGCACGACTTCGTTGTCCTCGTCCGGCACCCCGAGCACCAGAACCTCCGACATGAACTTGCCAATCTGGCGCGGCGGAAAGTTGACCACGGCCATCACCTTTTTGCCGGGCAAATCCTCTATAGTGTAGTGTTTGGTGATCTGAGCGGAGCTTTTCCGCTCGCCCAATTCCGGCCCGAAATCCACCCAGAGCTTGAACGCGGGTTTGCGCGCCTCGGGATAAGGCTCGGCCTTTGTGACGACGCCCACGCGGATGTCGACCTTCATGAAATCGTCGAATGAAATCTCGGCCATGACCTATTTCCCCAACTCGCGCCCGTGCTCCGTCGCGGCCTTCACGGCCTCGCCCAGCAACTTCGGGAAGCCCGTTTCCTCGTCCATCAGTACTTTGAGCGCCGCCGCGGTAGTGCCGCCGGGGCTGGTCACATTGATGCGCAACTGCTCGGGTGTCTCGGAGGCGTTCTCCGCCAAAGCACCCGCGCCTGCGACGGTGGCTTTCGCAAGTTGCATCGCCAATTCAGGAGCCAATCCTTGCGCCTCACCCGCTGCCGCCATCGTCTCGATCAAGTGGAACACATAGGCGGGGCCGGAGCCGGACACGCCGGTCACCGCGTCAATCTGCGCCTCGTTTTCCAAGCGCACTACTTGGCCCACGGCCTTCAACAGCCCCTCGGCCATATCCAGATGCGCGGCAGTCGCGTGAGTGTTGCCGATGATCGCGGTGATGCCCCGGCCGACTGCGGCAGGCGTGTTCGGCATGGAGCGCACTATGGGCGTCTGCCCCCCGAGCGCTTCCTCGAAACGCGCAATCGACGTGCCTGCGGCGATCGACAAAAACAGCGTGGTTCCGTTGCCCAGGGCCGCCATGCGCGGCAGCGCGTCGCCCATCATCTGTGGCTTTACCGCCAGCAGTGCGATGGCCGGATCGTCAGGTAAATCCTCGTTGATATGGACGCCTTGCGCCTTCAGCCAGTCGGACGGGTTCGGGTCCAGCACATAGACCGCACCTGCGTCGATGCCGCCTTTCAGCCAGCCTTCCAGAAGGGCCGAGCCCATCTTTCCGCAACCCAGCAAAACCAGCCCGCGCGTGTTGATCTCGGAAAAATCCATGAAGCCCCCGTCTGTCATCAGGGGCCAAGGTTAGGCGCGCCCGTAGGCTTCCGCAATGGCAACATTCATCGCGTCTTGCGGGGTCCGGTCGCCCCAGCACACCAGTTGGAAGGCAGGATAGAACCGCTCCGACGCTTTGATCGCCGCCGACAGCATCTTGTCGACCTGATCGGCCCCCGCGTCACGCCCGCCGGACAGGATCAACCCGTAGCGGTAGACCATCAGCCGTTGCGCGTGCCAGTAGGTGAACGCGCCGGTCCAGCAGGTGTCATTGGCAAGGTTAAGCATGTCATAGAGCGCAGGCAGTTTTTCTTCCGGCGGTTCCATCTCGAAGGTAGAGACCAGCCGCAGGGTTTCGTCGTGGTGTGACCATGCCAGCGTGATGGAATAGGTCCGCCACTGCCCTTCGATCGCCATGGCGATCTGGTCTTCGGCGATGCGGTCGAAGTCCCAGTCGTGATGCGCCGCAAGGGTTTCCACCAGATCAATCGGGTGAAGATCCTCGGTTTCAAGGTAGTGCTCTAGGCTTGCCATGCTCGATCCCCTATCCAGATTGGGCGTTGGGGGTTGCCTGCACCCCAACCAACTGGGTTCTACTCTACAGGTCGCTTGTCACCCACGACCCTTGCCTAGATGTTGTGATTAATCGGACTCTCTGTAAAGACTTTATTTAGCCTTACCCACAACCCATTGTGGGTCTTGTGGGTAGTTTGCATTATTTGGCAGGTTGTCCACAGACCGCGCAGTCAGGGTTTTTCTTGAGATTGATCAACCGCGTCTCGGCGTAAAGCGCATCATAGATCAACATATGGCCCCGCAAGGGTTGGCCTGCGCCGGTGACATGTTTGATCGCCTCCACCGCCATCATAGAGCCGACCACGCCCGGCAACGCGCCGACCACGCCTGCCTCGGAGCAGGAAGGTGCCAGTCCCGCAGCCGCCGCGTTTGGGAAGACACAGGCATAGCAAGGGCCGTCTTCAGCAGGATGGAACAGGCTCAACTGGCCTTCCCACTGCGTAATAGCACCGGAAATCAACGGCTTGCCCAAACGCACGGCGGTGCGGTTCACAAGGTAGCGGGTGTCGGCATTGTCACAACCGTCGAGGATCAAATCATAGTCGGCGAATAAATCGGCGGCCATGTCTTCGGTCAGGCGACGATTGTAAGGCCGGACCGTCACAAACGGGTTTTGCGCCTGCATCGCCTCTTGGGCCGAGAACACCTTGGGCATCCCCACCCGCGCGTCGGTGTGGATCACCTGACGCTGCAAGTTAGAGCTGTCGACCACATCGTCATCAATCACGCCGATGGTCCCGAACCCCGCCGCCGCCAGATATTGCAACACCGGAGCGCCGAGACCGCCCGCGCCCACGACCAGCACACGGGCTTTCTTCATTTTCTTCTGCCCCGGCCCGCCAATCTCTCGCAAAACGATATGGCGAGCGTAACGGTTCAACTCCGCTTCGGTGAATTTGTCGGGGTTCGCAGGCGGGGGCGCATCCTCCACCGGCCCTTGCCGCAGGCGGGTGAGCATCGCGCGATAGCCCGCGAAAATCGCCATGACGCCTGCGAAAACCGCCCAAGCCTGCAAAGTGCCTGTGGCGTCCTTGACGGGGTTGCCTACGGGGAGGGTTAACTGAGCAAACAGCACGAAGGCCGCGAGCGTGACCAACGCCACGGTCTGCAACCGCTTTGGAAGCCCGAAGCGTCCCGCCAGCAAGATCGCAGCGGCCAGCGCCAGAACCAACACCACGTCAGCCGCGCCCCGTTGATCCGAACCCGCCAGCACCGCGTGCGGTATCGGAAAGGACGTCCACCAGTTCAAAACGGCCCTGCACCACGGGAGCTACGACCATCTGCGCAATGCGGTCACCATGCATCACAGTAAACGGCTCGGTGCCAAGGTTGATGAGGATCACGCCAAGCGGGCCGCGATAGTCGTTGTCAATCGTGCCGGGCGTATTAGGCAGGCTGATGCCATGCTTCAGCGCAAGGCCGGAGCGCGGGCGGATCTGCACCTCGAACCCTTGGGGGATTTCGACCCGCAGACCGGTCGGCACCAGAGCGCGGCCCATCGGGGACAGGATCAAACCGCTCGCGCGGTCGGTTTCTGCCAAGTTGGCCCGCAAGTCCGCCCCTGCCGCGCCGTCTGTCTCATAGGCGGGCAACCCCAAGGCCGGATCAGCATCTTCGGTCCATGTAAATCGCAAAACGGGCGTCACGCCAGAGCCTCGGCAATCTTCGCGGCGATCTTTGCGGCTACCTGATCCTTGGTCAGACGCGGCCAACTCTCCGCTCCCTCATCCGAGATAATCGTCACCGCATTCTCGTTGCCGCCCATGATCCCCGTCGCGGGGCTGACGTCGTTGGCCACGATCCAGTCGCAGCCCTTGCGCTTGCGCTTGGCGGTCGCGTTGGCCTGCACGTCGTCGGTTTCTGCGGCGAAGCCTACGACCAGTTTGGGGCGGCCTTTTTTCATCTGGGAGACACTCGCTAGTATGTCGGGGTTCTCAGTGAACTCCAAAGCAGGGGCGTTGCCGGAGCCGTCCTTTTTCATCTTGGATCCGGACGCATTTGCCACCCGCCAATCCGCCACAGCCGCCGCGAACACTGCTGCATCCGCTGGCAAAGCCGCATCGACCGCATCTTTCATCTGCCGCGCGGTTTGCACTTTTACAACTTTCACACCCAAAGGCGGCGGCACGTCCGCTGGTCCTGTCACAAACGTCACATCTGCCCCAAGCGCGGCCAAACTCCGTGCAATCGCAGTGCCTTGCGCGCCGGAAGAGCGGTTGGCGATGTAGCGTACCGGATCAATCGGCTCGTGCGTCGGGCCGGAAGTCACCAGCACATGCTTGCCTTTCAGCGGCCCATCCGCCAGCGCGGCCTCGACCGCATCGACAATCGCTAGCGGTTCCGACATGCGGCCCGGCCCGTGCTCCCCGCAAGCCATATCACCCACATCGGGACCGACTGTCAGCACGTCATCGCCTTGCAAGATCGCCAGATTGCGCTGCGTGGCAGGATGTTCCCACATGCGCACATTCATAGCGGGGGCAAGCAGGACGCGTTTGTCCGTCGCCATCAACAGCGTGGAGGCCAGGTCATTCGCCAAGCCGCATGCCATCTTTCCCATCAGGTCCGCCGTCGCCGGCGCGACGACCACCAGATCGGCGGCGCGGGACAGCTCTATGTGACCCATCTCGGCCTCGTCGGTCAGATCGAACAGGTCGCGGTAGACCTTTTGACCGGCAAGGGCCGATGCGCTGAGTGGGGTGACAAACTCCTCCGCCGCACGGGTCAGAACCGGGGTCACGGTCGCACCGCGCTCTCGCAACCGGCGGATCAGGTCAAGCGACTTGAACGCCGCGATTCCGCCGCCAACAATCAGAAGTATTCGTTTGCCTGCAAGCATGTTGCACCCCGCTTTCCTGTGAACAAGTGTTAGGACAGCGGGGCGCGAGGGGCAATCGGTAGCTTAAATCTGCGCAAAGCTCAGTGTGCCAGAAAGTGCTGCACTTCGCTGCTCTGCGTCTCCAGCGACTTGCGCATCTTGGCAAAGGCTGCGGCCTCAAGCTGGCGAATGCGTTCCTTGGACAGGCCCAACTCGTTACCCAGACTTTCAAGCGTGCGCGGTTTGTCGAGCAACTTGCGCTCGCGGACGATGAACTGCTCCCGCTGGCTCAGGCCCTGCATGGCATCGACGAGCCAGCCGCGCAGGGTGTCGATGTCATGCGAATGCTCGACCATCTCCGCCGCTTGCGGGCCGTCATCTTCCAGCGCGTCAATCCATTCGCGGCCTTCGTCCTCGGTAGACTGCGTCGCATTCAGCGAGAAGTCGGAACCGGACAAACGCCCTTCCATCATCTCCACGTCATGCAAGGGAACGCCTACTTCCGTTGAAATCTTCTGCAGAAGCTGATGCTTGTCGAGCATCTCGCCCCGCGCTGCCGCTTCGCGTTCCAGTCGCGCCTGCACCCGGCGCATGTTGAAGAACAGCGATTTCTGCGAGGAGGTCGAGCCGGTCCGCACCATCGACCAGTTGCGCATCACGTGATCCTGAATGGATGCCTTGATCCACCAGACGGCATAGGTCGAAAAGCGCACGCCACGGTCAGGGTCGAACTTGTCGGCAGCCTTCATCAGTCCCAGTCCAGCTTCCTGAATGAGATCGTTCATCGGCGCGCCGTAGCGGCGGAATTTGGATGCCATGGAGATCGCAAGCCGCATATAGGCTGTGATCAAACGGTGCAGTGCTGCTTCATCCCGCTCGTCCCGCCATGCGTAGGCAAGGCGCAGCTCGGTCTCTGCGTCCAAAAGCTCTGCTTTCATCGCGGTGCGAGAAAGCGTGTTGTCGGATGGTCTTGCGTCAAGTGCCATAAGTCACACCCCCATGTGTCGGTTTAGGCTTGGCTCTGGTATTGCCTTTTGTGATTACTACGCGACACACACGCGAATGGATCAAAACCGGATGGAGGAAATTTGAATGACCACGCTTCCACGGCTGACCATGGTGCTGGGTGGTGCTGCGTCCGGCAAATCGGCATTTGCCGAAAAGACAGCGCTGCTCGCCAGTTCAAGCGAGAAGTGTTATATCGCCACCGCGCAAGCCTTCGACGACGAAATGCACACCAAGATCGCCCGCCACAAGAGCACCCGTGCCGCGGACGGATGGACGACGCTGGAGCAGCCATTGGAGGTTGCGGCGCTGTTGCCGACGATCCCGGCGGAACAGGTCGCCCTGCTCGATTGCGCAACCTTGTGGCTGACCAATCATTTGCTCGCGGGGTCCGATCTGGCCCGTGTCTCCACCGATCTGATCGCGGCACTGGCAAGATGTCCTGCCACTGTCGTCGTGGTCACGAACGAGGTGGGCCAAGGCATCGTGCCGGAACACGCCATGTCGCGCCAGTTCCGCGAGGCGCAAGGCGTGCTGAACCAGATGATCGCCCGCGAGGCGCAACTTGTGGTGCAGGTCATTGCTGGACTGCCGCAGGTGTTGAAGGGCAAACTGCCAGAGGGACTTTCGTGAGCATCACCCGCCTCTGGTGGGTGCGCCACGGCCCGACCCATGAGAAGGCGTTTACCGGCTGGCGCGACGTGCCTGCGGACTTGTCGGACACCGCGCGGATTTCGCGTCTTCACAACTATCTTCCCCACGACGCGGCACTGGTGTCCTCAGACCTGCTCCGCGCCCGCGCTACCGCCGACGCCATCAGCGCAGGGCGGACACGCCTGCCGCATGATCCTGACTTTAGGGAGCTGGATTTCGGCGTCTGGGACGGGCTGCACTTTTCCGAGGTGTCAGACCTGCACCCCGACCTGTCCCGCGCCTACTGGGAGACGCCCGGCGACGTGAAGCCCCCCGAAGGAGAAAGCTGGAACGAGCTTCATGCCCGTCTCCGCCCCAAGGTCGATGTGCTTCATCGTAGCGCCTACGAAGACGTTGTGATCGTCGCCCATATGGGCGTGATCCTGTCGCAGATAGAACGCGCCCTTGGCGTGACGCCCTACAAGGCAATGTCTCATCAGATAGAGCCGCTTTCCGTGACCCGCATCGACGTCGGCCCTAATGGGTGGCGTGCCGAAGTGATCAATCACCAGCCCTGATGGTACCGCCCCACAAATCTTCATTTCCGAAATCTCCACCCATCGCAGTAGGTTGTCCTTTATGACTTATGATCTTCTCATCGGCGACCGCTCCTATTCCAGTTGGTCGCTCCGGGGCTGGCTTCTGTTCGCGAAGTTCGGCGTCGACGTGACCGTGCATGATACGCGGTTCTATATCCCTCAGTTTCAGGAGGACCTGAAACCCTTTGCGCCCGCCCGCACGGTCCCCGTGATGCGCTTGCCAGACGGGGCGGTCGTGATGGACAGCCTTGCCATTGCCGAGACACTGGCGGAGCGGCACCCCGACAAAGGCTATTGGCCAGATGACCCCGCAGCACGCGCGCTGTCGCGGGGCATGGTGGCGGAAATGCATAGCGGCTTCGGGGCGTTGCGTTCTGCCTGCCCGATGAATTTGCGGCAAAGCTTCATGGGTTTCCCTGTCTCGGACGCAGTTGCCGCCGACATCGCCCGTATCGAACTGCTCTGGGCCGCCGCCCGCGAAATGGCCACCGACGGCCCGTGGCTGTTTGGACGATATTCTATCGCCGACGCGTTCTTTGCGCCGGTGGCTGCCCGCATGGCAGGCTACGGGTTGCCGGTCAGCGAGGCGTCTAAACCCTATATCGTCGACACCATTTCCGACCCGACCTTTCTGGAATGGCGCAGGCGCGGCCTGGAGGACGCGCCACAATCCACCTACGACCTGCTCTATCCAGCAGGCCAATGGCCCGGTCCCGACTGAGTAAACCTCGCGTTAACCAAACATGCCCCAAGGTGGCCCGTAGGGGTCAGGCAAGAGGGTCACGTGGTTACGCGCACATATACGGTCGCTTTCGAGGGCATAGAGGCCCGGCTGGTCGAGGTGCAGTGCGCCGTGACCGCCGGTTTGCCATCCTTCTCCATCGTCGGGCTTGCCGACAAGGCGGTGAGCGAGGCCCGCGACCGGGTGCGCGCCGCGCTCACCGCGATGTCCATTGCCATGCCGTCCAAGCGCGTCACCGTGAACCTGTCGCCAGCCGACATGCCCAAGGAAGGGTCGCATTTCGACCTGCCCATCGCGCTGGCCCTGCTCGCCGCACTCGACATCCTGCCCAGCGAGGACGTGCAGAATACGGTTGCTTTGGGGGAGCTGTCACTCGACGGCTCACTGGTTCCGGTCATCGGCACGCTGCCCGCCTCCCTGACGGCCGCCGAGCAGGAATGCAGCCTGCTTTGCCCCGAACAATGCGGGGCAGAGGCCGCTTGGGTCGATGCCGCCCGCGTCTTCGGCGCGGCGTCGTTGTTGGAGGTCGTCCAGCACTATACCGGCCAAAAGCCCCTGCCCGTCGCCACACCTGGCGAGGTCAGCCGCCCGCACCACGTCAAAGACCTGCGCGACGTCAAAGGACAGGAGCGGGCCAAACGCGCACTGGAAATCGCCGCGGCGGGTCGGCATCATTTGCTGCTGGTCGGCACGCCGGGGTCCGGCAAATCCATGCTGGCCGCCCGGCTGCCGGGCATCCTGCCGCCGCTGTCGCCAGAGGAAGCTTTGGAGACGTCCATGATCCACTCCCTCGCGGGACTGCTGGAGGACGGCGGCATATCCCGTGAACGCCCGTTTAGAACCCCGCATCATACCGCCTCCATGGCCGCAATTGTCGGTGGGGGACGCGGGGCAAAACCGGGGGAGATCTCGCTGGCGCATAACGGTGTGCTGTTCATGGACGAGTTTCCCGAATACCCCCGCGCGGTGCTGGAAACCCTGCGCCAGCCGATCGAGACAGGCGACGTCGTCGTCGCCCGCGCCAATGCCCATGTGCGCTATCCCTGCAAATTCATGCTGGTCGCCGCCGCGAACCCCTGCAAATGCGGCTACATGACTGACGCAGCACAAGCCTGCTCCCGCGCGCCCTTGTGTGGCGAGGATTACATGGGCCGCATTTCCGGCCCCTTGATGGACCGGTTCGATTTGAGGCTGGACGTTCCACCCGTGGCCTTCACCGATCTGGACCTACCCGCGTCCGGTGATACCTCCGAACAAGTGGCGGCGCGGGTCGAAGCCGCGCGCGACCTGCAACGCGCGCGCTTTGCCGGTTACGCAGGGGTCAGGGTGAATGCCGACGCCGAAGGCGAGTTGTTGAAGGATATCGCGACACCTGACTCCGAGGGGGCCAAGCTGCTCACCCGCGCCGCTGAACACTACCGCCTGTCCGCCCGCAGCTATCACCGCGTCTTGCGCGTCGCGCGCACGATTGCTGATCTGGAAGAAAGTCCCGACGTGCGAGCGCCGCACGTCGCCGAAGCCGTCAGTTATCGCGTTGCGTCCTGATCAGGCCCGTTTTGCCTCGATCACTTCCCAGATCTTCTTGGTGACGTTCACGTCGTCAAACCGCTCCAGCTCTTGCAGACCGGTGGGCGAGGTCACGTTGATCTCGGTCATCCAGCCGCCGATGACGTCGATGCCGACAAACACCTGCCCGTGGTTCTTCAAGTCCGCTCCGATGCGGTCACAGATCTCGCGGTCACGCTCGGTCAGACCTACTTTTTCGGGCCGCCCGCCAACATGCATGTTCGAGCGGGTCTCCCCCAAAGCAGGCACGCGGTTGATGGCGCCGACAGCTTCCCCGTCGATCAGGATGATGCGCTTGTCGCCTTTCGCTACGTCGGGCAGGAACTTCTGCATGATCAGCGGCTCGCGGTTGATGCCCGCGAACAACTCGTGAAGCGAATTGAGATTGCGGTCATCCGGTGTCAGCCGGAAAACCCCTGCGCCGCCATTGCCGTAGAGCGGTTTCAGAATGACGTCTCCGTGCCGGTCCTTGAAAGACTTGAGAGTCGACAGGTTTCGCGCAATCGCGGTGGGGGGCGTCAGGTCGGGATAGTCCAGAACCTTCAGCTTTTCCGGCCAGTTACGTACCCAAGTCGGATCGTTCACCACCAGCGTGTCAGGGTGGATGCGATCCAGAATGTGGGTTGTGGTGATGTAGCCCATGTCGAAAGGCGGGTCCTGCCGCAACCAGACCACGTCCCAATCCGCAAGGTTAATGCGCTGCCAGTCGCCCAGCGTATAGTGATTATCTTGGACGCGGCGCACGGTCAGAGGCCAGCCTGCTGCGTAGACCTCCCCCTCTTCGTAGGACAGGGAATCGGGGGTGTAGAAAAACAACTCGTGCCCGCGCGCTTGTGCTTCTTCGGCAATACGGAAGCTCGAATCCGCATTGATGTTGATGTTGTCGATCGGGTCCATTTGAATGGCGACCTTCAGGCCCATGCGCTTTCCTTTCGCGGTTCAGGGCCAAGCCCCCTTTCCCGTTAAATGCGGCACCGGGCGCGGGCTTTCAATCCATTATCTGCAAACAGCGGCTGCGCGGCAGTCATGGGGTCAGCGCGTTTTCGATGATCTCGACCCGCCCTGTGCCATCCACCAACGCGACGTCGAAGCGCATTTCAGTGTCCTGACCTTCTGGCTCCGTTGCGATAAATTCGCAGGCCGTGTCGAACAGCCGGGCCATCTGGCGCGGCAGCAAGCGTTCCGCTGCGCGGGCGTGGGAGCGGCTCTGCTTGACCTCGACAAATACCACCTGACGGGCGTCGCGCATCACCAGATCGATCTCTCCGCCTTTGCCGCGAAAGCGATGGGCCGCGAACTTGTAGCCGCGCCGCAGATAGTCCCGCGCCACGCTACGCTCTGCCTCTAGCCCTGCGTGGTATCCGGTTCTCCCACGCTCGACACGGGACATGACTACTTTCCTTCTTTCTCCAGCCGCAAGGCGGCCTGATACACCTGACGGCGCGGCTGGCCCGTCGTGGCAACCACTTGAGCGACCGCGTCTTTCAACGACCCCGCCGCCATCGCCTCTTTCAGCAGGATGTCGGTGTCGTCCTCGTCGAACCCGCTGCTCTCGCCGCGGGCAACCAGCACCACGACCTCGCCCTTCAAGGTCACGCCGTGCAATTCCTCCACTAGGTCCGCCAAGGTGCCGCGCCGGACTTCCTCGAACTTCTTGGTCAATTCCCGCGCGATTACGGCGTCGCGCGTCTGGCCATAAACTTCGACCAGATCATCTAACATTTTGTGAACGCGTTTCGGGCTTTCGTAAAAGACCAACGTGCCGGGCACCTCGGCCAGCGACCGCAGGAAGCTCTGGCGCTGCCCTTTCGCAGTCGGTGCGAAACCCGCAAAGAAAAACGCATCCGTCGCCAGACCGCTGACCGACAACGCCGCCAACACCGCCGAGGGGCCGGGGGCGGACGTCACCATGAACCCCGCCTCCGTCACCGCGCGGCCCAGCTGGTAGCCGGGGTCCGCGACCAGCGGCGTGCCAGCTTCCGAGGCGTAGGCGACCGACTTGCCTTCTGCCAATGCGGCCAGCAATCGAGGCCGGGCCACGGCCCCGTTGTGATCGTGATAGGCCACCATCGGACGCCCCTCCAAAGCGATTCCGTGAATGTCCATCAACCGGCGCAAAGTGCGGGTGTCCTCGGCCGCCAGAACGTCTGCCGAGGCCAGAATGTCCAGCGCCCGCAACGTGATGTCGCGCGCGGTGCCGATGGGCGTGGCCAGAAAATACAGGCCCGACGCCAGTTTTACGCGATTTGCAGCCGTCATGAGCCCTGCCCTTCGTCTTCACGTTTACTTGCCACCCCATACCTCGTATTCAGAAAGCCACAAGTGTGGCTGTGCCGGCGGCCATTTGGTGGGGACTTATGGAGTTATTTGCATGTTCAACCTTTTAGGAAGCGCCCGCAAGGGCGCACGAGCCGCTCTGGCGATTGTCGCGGCGGCTGCGTTATCGGCCTGTGACGTAGACCTGACACAAGTCGGGGGGGGTGGCGGAGGCGGTGCCAAGTCCGATGGCGGCGCCGTCAATGTCGCATTGCTGGTGCCTTACGGCTCTGCTTCCGCGGGCGACGACAGCCTTGCCCGCGCCATGGAGAATGCCGCGCGCCTGGCCATGGCCGATCTCGGCTCCGGCAAGATCAATCTGACCGTCTACAACACTGCCGGGCAGGCCGGCACCGCCGCGTCCGCCGCGAAGCAGGCCGTCGCAGCCGGTGCCGATGTGATCCTTGGCCCGCTCCGCTCCGACGCAGCGAATGCTGCCGCCGTTGCGGTGTCCGGATCGAACGTAAACATCATCTCGTTTTCCAACAATACATCCATTGCGGGCGGAAACCTTCTGGTTCTGGGCAACACCTATGACAACATCGCCTCCCGCCTGATGAGCTATGCCAGCGCCCAAGGCCGCAGCCGCGTGGTGGTGGTCTATCCACGCACCGCGGTGGGCCAGATTGCACGCTCGGCGGTCGTGAAAGCCTCTGCCGGGACAAATGTGCAGATCGTCGGCGACGGCTCGTTCGAGTTCAGCGAGCAGGGCATCATCTCCGCCGTGCCAGGCATCGCGCAGACGATCAAGGACTCCGGGGCCACGGCGGTTATGCTGACTTCCGACAGCACAGGCGCGTTGCCGTTGTTAGCGCAAATGCTGCCGGAAAACGGCGTGAGCCCCTCAGTGACCAAGTATATCGGACTGACCCGTTGGGATGTGCCGCCGCAGACACTTTCGCTGCCCGGCATTCAAGGCGGCTGGTTCGCCTTGCCTGACCCCGGTCCCGTGGCGCAGTTCAATGCCCGCTACCGCAGCGCGTATGGCGATTCCGCCCACCCGCTGGCGGGGCTGGCCTATGACGGCATCGCCGCCATCGGTGCGCTATCGGCCAAGAAGCTGGCGATGACCAAGGGCAACCTGACGCAATCCTCTGGCTTCAAGGGCGTGAACGGGGTATTCCGGTTCAGACCCGATGGCACGAACCAACGCGCCATGGCGGTCGCCCAAGTGACGAACAATCAGGTCCAGATCATTGATCCCGCTCCAAAATCCTTCGGCTTCGGCGGCTTCTGAGCCGCTGCTGCCCGACATCGAACCAAATGCGCCGGGCGATCTGATCTGTCCGGCGCATAAGATTCTGGACACCGAGGCTCTGCTGGCGACGCTCGACGCCAACGCGGCGTCGATCACCGACGCCAAGGAATTGCGGGCGGCGACGGTAGCCGCGCTGGCGGAGGTACAGGAAACCGGTCGTGCGATCATAGCCGATGCGTTCACGGAAAAGCCGTTGGCCGCGCGGCGGGTGTGCCGGTCCTACACCTATTTGACCGACGGCATGGTCAGGGCGGCCTTCCATGTCGCACGAAGCCACTTGCACCCCCTCTCCAATCCCACCGAGTCGGAACGGCTGGCGGTCATGGCGGTCGGGGGCTACGGGCGCGGGGAGATGGCGCCGTTCTCCGACGTAGACCTGTTGTTTCTGACGCCCTACAAAATCACCGCGTGGGCCGAGAGCGTCATCGAGTCGATGCTCTACATCCTGTGGGATCTGAAACTGAAGGTCGGCCATTCGGCACGCACCGTCAAAGACTGCCTGCGGCTCGGTCGTGAAGATTTCACCATCCGAACCGCCCTTCTGGAACACCGGCTGGTCGACGGCCACGCGCCTCTGGCCGAGGAACTCGACACCCAACTGTGGCAAAAGCTGTTCAAACGCACCGGCGCGGAATTCGTCGAAGCCAAGCTGGAGGAACGCGAGGAGCGCCTGAAAAAACATGGCGGCCAGCGGTATCTGGTCGAGCCGAACGTAAAGGAAGGCAAGGGCGGGCTGCGCGACCTGCAATCGCTTTATTGGATCGCCAAGTATGTGAAGCGGGTGAAAAAGGTCGACACGCTGGTACGCCTCAAGGTGTTCACGCAGGAGGAGCTGGACAACTTCCGCCTCGCCGACCGCTTTTTGTGGGCGACCCGCTGCCACATGCACCTGATCGCCAACCGCGCCTCCGAACAGCTGACATTCGACATTCAGGTCGAGGTGGCGCAGCGGATGGGCTACGAGGACAAGGGCGGGCGCCGTGCGGTGGAGCATTTCATGCAGGACTATTTCCGCCACGCCACCCGCGTGGGCGAGTTGACCCGCATCCTGCTGACCGATCTGGAAGCCCGCCACGTCAAGCAGGAGCCCGCCATCATCGGCTTCCTGCGCAACGCCCGCCGCAAAAAACTCAAGCCCGGCTTCAAACTGAAAAAGAACCGCATCGCGGTAGTCAACAAGCGCAACTTCCTGAAAGACCCGCGCAATCTGCTGCGCGTGTTCGAGGAGGCCTTGCGCACCGGCTATTTCATTCACCCCGACCTCATGCGCCTGATCGCGGCCAATCTGGACCTGATCCGCGGGCTGGAGGGCGACAAGGAGGCTGCCCGCATCTTCCTCGGCACGCTGCTCAAGCACGGAAATCCAGAACGCGCCTTGCGCCGGATGAACGAGCTGGGTGTGCTGGGGGCGTTCATCCCCGACTTCCAGACCATCGTGGCGATGATGCAGTTCAATATGTATCACAGCTACACGGTGGACGAGCATACGATCCAGACGATCTCCCACCTCGCGCAGATCGAGCGGGGCGAGTTGATCGAGGAACTTCCCGTGGCCTCTTCGATCCTGAAGCGAGGCGTGAACCGCAAGGTGCTCTACGTGGCCCTGCTGCTGCACGACATCGGCAAGGGTCGCGCAGAAGACCACTCGATCCTTGGCGCCAAAATGGCCCGCTACATCGCTCCGCGGTTGGGGCTGACTCGCGACGAATGCGAAACCGTCGAATGGCTGGTGCGCTATCACCTGTTGATGTCCGACATGGCTCAAAAGCGCGACATCGCGGACCCGCGCACCGTGCGCGACTTCGCCAAGGCGGTGAAGACGGTCAAGCGTCTGGACCTGCTCTGCGTGCTGACAGTCTGTGACATTCGCGGCGTCGGGCCGGACGTGTGGAACAACTGGAAGGCATCCTTGATCCGCGCCCTCTACCGCCAGACCAAACGCGGGCTGGAGGACGGGATGGAGGCGCTGAACCGTGAGGAACGCGGCTCGGGGGCCAAGAAGAACCTGCGCGCGGCGCTGCCCGATTGGGATAAAAAGGACCTGAACCGGGAACTCGCGCGGCATTATCCCCCCTATTGGCAGGGACTGCACGTCACCGCCCATGTCGACTTCGCAAATCTGCTGCGCGGCATCTCGACCGACGAGATCCGTGTCGAGTTGACGCTTGACGAAGACCGCGACGCCACCCGCGCCTGTTTCGCCATGGCCGACCACCCCGGCATTTTCGCCCGCATGTGCGGGGCACTGGCGCTGGTCGGCGCCAATGTCGTCGACGCGCGGACGTACACATCCAAGGACGGCTTCGCGACGGCGATCTTTTGGATTCAGGACGGCGACGGCCATCCCTATGACGTAAGCCGCCTGCCCCGCATGAAGTCGATGATCCACAAAACGCTCACGGGCGAGGTGCTACCCCGCGAGGCGCTGGCCCCACGCGACAAGATAAAGAAGCGCCACCGGCCCTTCGTGGTGCCAACTTCGGTGACCTTCGACAACGAAGGCTCAGAGATTTACACGATCATCGAAGTCGACACCCGCGATCGCCCCGGCCTGCTACATGACCTCAGCCGCACCTTGTCGGAATCGAACATCCAGATCGCATCAGCCGTGATCGCGACCTTCGGTGCGCAGGTGGTCGATACCTTTTACGTCAAGGACATGTTCGGGTTAAAACTCCATTCCCAGTCGAAACAGGCGGCAATCGAGCGCAAGCTGCGCGAGGCGATCACCCGCGGCTCGGAACGAGCGCGCGCATGAGCCAATCCAACCGCCTGATGCGCGGCTTCGCGACCGTCGGGGTGTGGACGCTGCTGTCGCGCATCCTTGGCTTCGTGCGCGACGTTCTGATCGCGGGTTTTCTGGGCGCGGGGCCGGTGGCCGAGGCGTTCCTGATTGCCTTCTCCCTGCCCAACATGTTCCGCCGCTTCTTCGCGGAAGGGGCGTTCAACATGGCTTTCGTGCCGATGTTCTCCAAGAAGCTGGAGGCGGGCGACGACCCCGAAACCTTCGCCCGTGACGCCTTCACGGGGCTGGGAACGCTGCTGATTTTCTTCACCGTGATCGCGCAGATCTTCATGCCCGCGCTGGTGTTGCTCATGGCGTCGGGATTTGTGGCGGACGAGCGGTTCGAACTGGCCACTCTCTTTGGCCGCATCGCCTTTCCCTACATCCTGTTCATATCGCTGGCCGCATTGCTATCCGGCGTCCTCAACGCCACAGGCCGCTTCGTGGCGGCGGCCGCAGCGCCGGTCTTGCTTAACGTGTTGTTCATCCTGTCTCTGACGGCCACGTGGGCGCTCGGTGCCGATATCGGTCTCGCCCTCGCCTGGACCGTGCCGCTCGCAGGCTTCGCGCAGCTGGCGCTGGTCTGGGTCGCCGCCTCCCGCGCCGGTTTCCGCCTGATCCCGCGCCGCCCCCGCCTGACACCCGAACTCAAACGCCTCGCCATCATCGCCGCCCCCGCCGCGCTGGCAGGCGGTGTGGTGCAGGTCAACCTGCTGGTGGGCCGCAACGTGGCCAGCTGGACCGAAGGTGCAATCGCGTGGGTGAACTACGCCGACCGCCTGTATCAACTGCCCTTGGGCGTCGTCGCCATCGCCATCGGCGTGGTGCTGTTGCCCGAATTGTCCCGCCGCTTGCAGGCAGACGACGTGGCAGGCGGGCAAGACGCGCTTAGCCGAGCGGGCGAGGTCGCGTTGGCCCTGACCGTGCCCTGTGCCGTCGCGCTTATGGTGATCCCCTCGCCTATGATCTCGGTTCTCTTCGAGCGAGGCCGCTTCACCGCCGAAGACACCGCCGCCACCGCGTTGGCCGTCGCGATCTACGGCATGGGGTTGCCCGCTTTCGTCCTGCAAAAGATCTTCCAACCCCTCTACTTCGCCCGCGAAGATACCAAGCGCCCCTTCTACTTCGCTGTGGTGTCCATGGTCATCAACGTCGTGGTCGCGGTGGGCCTATGGGCATGGCTCGACTACCTCGCCGCCGCGCTGGCAACCTCGCTGGCGGGATGGGGCATGGCGTGGCTGCTCTGGCACTACTCCCGCGGGTTCGGGCAAGCCGCCACCTTCGACGCCCGCTTCCGCACCCGCGCGCCGCGCATCATTGCGGCCTCCGTTTTGATGGGAGCGTTTCTCTACGCCGGAAACCTCGTGCTGCGCCCCCTCTTCGAGATGGGCGCATGGCGCTACCTGGCACTGGCAATTTTGCTGGTGTCGGGCGGCGTCTTCTACGCCTTCGCCGGTCGCCTTTTGGGCGCGTTCACCCCGTCCGATCTGAAGCGCAGTCTGAGACGCTAACGCTTGCGCAGTTTCGCCAGCACACGTCCCCAGCCGCCGGGACTGACCACAAAGGACAGCAGAAATCCGGCCACAAAACCCGCCACATCCGCGACCCAGTCATACCCGCCGCCGAACAACAGGCCGAAAACCAGTTGGAACAGCATAAGGAACCCGATCAGCGAAAACGCGCGCATTGAGTTCGCGCCAACGGCCGCGAGGTTGACCCATAACAGAAACGTAAACGCCCCGATCAGCCCGTAGGCCCCCGGATACGCCCCGAACAGCGGTTGCTGGGTGTCGGTGAGCAAAGCGTATACCAGCGCGGCCACAATCGAACTGACCATGAATACCGCAATGAATGACACGGCCGAGAACACCTCGCCCACCGCCTTGCCGATCGCCAGCACGATCACCACGGCAAAAGCCGCATGGGTAAAGCTGCCATGCACGAACGGATAGGTCACGAAGCGCTGCATATGCTCCAGCGGGAAATAGCTCTTCTCCAGCATCTGAGCCCAAATCGGGCCGAAGAACGCGTAATCCTCCAGCGCGCCCAGCCGCCAGCCCACGGCCCCTGCGCCGCCGACCAATCCGCTTTCACCGGCCTGGAAAATGATCTCGACCCCGGCAAGGATCGCCGCCAGGGCAATGACCACCGGCGGCAAGACGTTAAACGGGGAAGCGTCTGCGTTTTCGTTATACATGGGACCTGCTCTGGTTGACCTCTTGTTGGCCCATGGGTAAGCGACAGAGACCCATAAATCCAGACGGAGAAACAGACCATGGCAGACACCGCCTTCCAACCGCGAGTGTTCTCGGGCATCCAGCCATCCGGCGGCCTGACCCTTGGCAACTACCTTGGAGCATTGAAGCGCTTTGCCGACATGCAGGACGAGGGCAGTTTCGAGACAATCTACTGCATGGTGGATCTGCACGCGATCACCGTCTGGCAAGACCCCGAAACCCTGAAACGCAACACGCGGGAGCTATGCGCGGGCTTCATCGCCTCGGGTGTGGACCCCGAAAAGTCGATCCTGTTCAACCAAAGTCAGGTGCCCGAACACGCGCAACTGGCGTGGATTTTCAACACCGTCGCCCGCATGGGCTGGTTGAACCGCATGACGCAATTCAAGGACAAGGCAGGAAAGAACCGTGAAAACGCCTCCGTAGGCCTGTTTGCCTACCCGTCGCTGATGGCGGCTGACATCCTGATCTACCACGCGACGCATGTGCCGGTGGGCGACGACCAGAAACAGCATCTGGAACTGACCCGCGACATCGCCGCCAAGTTCAACCACGACTACGGTGTGGACTTCTTCCCGATTACCGAGCCTGTGATCGAAGGGGCCGCCACCCGCGTGATGTCCTTGCGTGACGGGTCCAAGAAGATGTCGAAGTCGGACCCGTCCGACATGAGCCGCATCAACATGACCGACGACGCCGACACTATCGCCGCCAAGCTACGTAAGGCCCGCACCGACCCTGACGCGCTGCCGTCCGAAGTCAAAGGGTTGGACGACCGCCCTGAAGCCCGCAACCTGATCAACATCTACGCGGCTTTCGCCGACATGACGCCCGAGCAGGTTTTGAAGGACGTCGGCGGCAAGCAGTTTTCCGAGTTCAAACCGATGCTGGCGGAACTGGCGGTATCCAAGCTGTCGCCCATCTCCTCAGAGATGTCGCGGTTGATGCAGGATCAGGACGAGATCGACAAAATCCTGCGCCGCGGTGCCGAGCGCGCCCGCGAGATCACGGAGCCGATCCTTGCCAAGACCTACGACATCGTCGGGATGGTGCGGTAGCGGCCTTGCAAAAAGGTCTGGACGCCTGACCTAACGCGTCCTAGCCTGCCCTAGCTTTTCGGGAGGAACATCATGGCGACCGGCATCAACATCCGCACATATTTCAACGGCACGTGGCACGCGGGCGACGTGCCCGTCATGCGGGCGGCGGATCATGGCATGTGGCTTGGCACCTCGGTATTCGACGGGGCGCGGTATTTCGAGGGTGTATCGCCTGACCTCTTTGCACATTGCGAGCGCGTCAACCGCTCCGCCAAGGCGCTAATGATCACGCCGACCCATACCGCAGAGCAGATGGTCGAGATTGTTCAAGAGGGCCTCGCCGCCTACCCCAAAACCGCCGCCGTCTACATTCGCCCGATGTATTGGGCCATCACAGGCGACGAGTTGGGCATCGTTCCCAAACCCGACGAGACAGGTTTTGCGATTTGCCTCGAAGAAATCCCCATGGCCCCGCAGGGTGCCGCGACCACCCTGACCACGACGCAATTCTGCCGCCCGACCCTGTCGTCGAGCGTGGTCAACGCCAAGGCGGGCTGTCTCTATCCGAACAACGCCCGCATGCTATCCGAGGCCCGCGCCAAGGGTTTCGGCAATGCGCTGGTGGCCGACGCCTTGGGCAATGTGGCCGAGACCGCCACGGCCAACGTCTTCATGGTGCGCGACGGCGAGATCTTCACCCCCGTGCCAAACGGCACCTTCCTCGCCGGCATCACCCGCGCGCGGCACATATCGAACCTCGCCAAGGACGGCACCAAGGTGCATGAAACCGTCCTGAGCTTTCAGGACTTCCGCGAAGCCGACGAGGTCTTCCTGTCCGGCAACATGATGAAAGTCACGCCGGTCAAGGAATTCGACGGCACGCATTATCAGTCCGGCCCTGTCACCAAGAAAGTCCGCGAGATGTATTGGGACTGGGCACTGTCCGAATGACGCTAAAGCATGTGTTGCGCGACGCCTGCGCTTGCAGCATGATCTGCACCGTGGAGGGCCTTGGCCATGCGTAAGTTTCTTGTCGTGCTTGATGACAGCCGCGAATGTCTGAACGCGATGCGGTTCGCCGCGATGCGCGCGGCCCGCACAGGTGGCGGCGTGGAAATTCTGGCGGTCATCCCCCCCGACGAGTTCAATCACTGGGTCGGAGTCGGAGAAATCATGCGCCAGGAGGCCCGCGACCGTATCGAGGCGCATTTCGAGGTATTTGCCAAATGGATGCGCGACAAGCAGGGGATCGATCCCGAACTGGTCATTCGCGAAGGCGAGCCTGTGCCGGAAATTCTGGCACAGGTGAAGGAAGACCCCGACGTGGGTGTTCTGGTGCTGGGTGCCGGAACCGGCAACAAGGGCCCCGGCCCGCTGGTGACCGAGTTGACCCGTCGCTCCGGCACGTTGCCGATCCCGGTCACAATTGTGCCGGGCGAGATGACGAAAGAGCAGCTGGAGGCGGTGAGCTAGACGCCGCCCAGCCACTTTAGAATAATTCCAAACTATTGACTTCGCAGCGCCGGAGTCTCATATCTAGTTCATCATCAAAGAGGCTGCCCCCATGTTCATCCAGACCGAATCCACACCCAACCCGGCGACGCTGAAATTCCTGCCCGGCCAGACCGTGCTGGAAACCGGCACGGCGGACTTCCCGTCTGCGGACACCGCAGGCAAATCACCGCTCGCCAGCCGCATCTTTGCGGTGGACGGCGTGACCGGCGTGTTTCTTGGCAACGATTTCGTCACCGTGACCAAAGCGGACGCGACGGAATGGGACCATGTCAAACCCGCCATCCTTGGCGCGGTGATGGAGCATTTCCAGTCCGGCCAGCCTGCCCTAGAGGGCGACACAGATGCCTCTGGCGGCCATGCGGAGCATACCGGCGAAGACGGTGCCATCGTGGACCAGATCAAGGAGTTGCTCGACACTCGTGTGCGTCCTGCTGTGGCGCAGGACGGTGGTGACATCACGTTCCACGGGTTCGAGCGTGGCGTGGTCTACCTGCATATGCAAGGCGCCTGTGCCGGTTGCCCCTCGTCTACACTGACGCTGAAAATGGGCATCGAGAACCTGCTGCGCCACTACATCCCCGAAGTGGTTGAGGTTCGCCCCGTCGCGGCCTAAAGCAGGCCATGGCTGACCAACTGACACTGGCATTCGACACATCGGCCGCGCATTGCGCGGCCGCTTTGCTGTTGGGAGACACCATTTTGGCTTCCCGCGTCGAGGAGATGCAGAAAGGTCAGGCCGAACGGCTCATGCCACTGCTGGAGGAGGTGCTGGCGGAGGCTGGCAGGACGTGGCGCGACCTTGATCGCATCGGCGTCGGCATCGGGCCAGGCAACTTCACCGGCATTCGCATTTCCGTCAGTGCGGCGCGCGGGTTGGCGCTGTCCCTGGGCATTCCGGCCATTGGCGTAAGTGCATTGGAGGCGATGGCGTTCACGCCAGCGCAGCAAGGCCAGACGCTCGCTGTGTTGGATGCCCGTCAGGGCAATCTCTACGCGCAGACCTTTGCCAAGGATGGGCAAGCACTAGACGCCCCCGCCCTGTGCGCGAGCGATGATATTCCGGCCGATGCCCCGCGGGGAACCTTGCAGGTCGTCGGCCATGAGGCTCCGACCTTGGCCGCGCGGCTTGGTGCGCAGGCAGTCATCACAAGCGGAGGCGATATCGTCGAAGCGATCGCCCGCATCGCTGCCAACCGCGAGGCCGACGGTATCCGCCCCGCGCCACTTTACCTGCGACCCGCTGATGCGGCACCACCCAAAGACCCTGCCCCGGTCATTCTATGACCCCCGACGAACTGGCCGCCCTGCATGAGAAATGCTTCGACATCCCCCGCCCGTGGTCCTCGTCCGAGTTCACCGAGCTTCAACGCAACGCCTTCGTCCTGACAGCGCCGCATGGCTTCCTGATGGGTCGCGTGACGGCAGATGAGGCAGAGCTGCTGACCCTCGCCGTCGACCCTGCCGCCCTGCGGCAAGGCACGGGCCGCAGTTTGGTTGAGGCCTTCAAAACCCGCGCTGCACAAGACGGCGCGGTGACGGCTTTTCTTGAAGTGGCCGCCGACAATGCCGCTGCGATCAGCCTTTATAACGCCACTGGCTTCAGTGGCGCGGGTATCCGGCGAGGCTACTACCGACGCCCCGATGGCACGGGGATCGACGCTTTGGTGATGCGCTGCGAGCTTGTCCCCCGCTAACCTTGCGTAAGCGCCTGAAATCACGCCATTTGCCGGAAAATCTGTTAAGAATCGGTTGACCCCTCGGCTAGGGTCGGGCGTTAATATGCGATGATCTGCGGGCGAGCCTCGCCCGATCACTGCTATAGGCAACCGGGGGGACGGCCCCGGGCTAACAAAAACATCTGGGAGACCACCATGACCATCATGCAAAAATTCCTCGGCGCGTCCGCCGCTATCGCCTTGAGCGCTGGTGCGGCTTTGGCCGATCCGGCGATCATTTTCGATCTGGGCGGCAAGTTCGACAAATCCTTCAACGAAGCGGCCTACAATGGCGCGACCCGTTGGGCCGAAGAAACCGGCAACTCCTTCGCAGAGGTCGAATTGCAATCCGACGCACAACGCGAGCAGGCCTTGCGCCGCTTTGCGGAAGCAGGTTCAAACCCGATCGTGATGGCCGGCTTTGCCTTCGGCAACGCTCTGGGTGAGGTCGCTGGCGACTATCCCGACACGTCGTTCGTAATCATCGACATGGTCGTTGACGCGCCTAACGTGCGCTCGGTGGTGTTCAACGAGCATGAAGGCTCCTACCTTGTTGGCTACATGGCGGCGCAAACGTCCAAGACCAACACCGTCGGCTTCATCGGCGGCATGGACATCCCGCTGATCCGTAAATTTGCCTGCGGCTATGCCCAAGGCGCGAAAGCGGCAAACCCCGACACCACGGTGATTTCCAACATGACCGGCACAACGGGTGCTGCATGGAACGATCCGGTGAAAGGTGGCGAGTTGACCCGCGCGCAGATCAGCCAAGGCGCTGACGTGGTTTATGCAGCAGCGGGTGGCACCGGTATCGGCGTCCTGCAAACTGCCGCTGACGAGGGCATCCTTTCCATCGGCGTCGACAGCAACCAGAATTACCTGCACCCCGGCAAGGTCCTGACCTCCATGCAAAAGCGTGTGGACAACGCCGTTTACAACGCGATGATGGACGGCCCCGGTCTGGAAACCGGTCTTCTGGTCATGGGGCTGGGCAACGATGGCGTGGGCTATACCCTTGACGAGCACAACGAGGCGCTGATCTCCGACGAGATGAAAGCAACCGTTGACGCAGTGGCTGAAAAAATCGTCGCGGGCGAAATCGAAGTCCACGACTACATGTCCGACGAAACCTGCCCTTCGCTGACATTCTAAACTGACAGGCAGGGCCGCCCTATTCGGGGGCGGCCCTTTGCCGTTTTTGGGGGGACAGGGCATGAGCGAACCGGCAATTGAGCTAAAGGGCATCTCGAAGGCTTTCGGGCCTGTGCAAGCCAACAAGGACATCTCCATCCGCGTGATGCCCGGCACGATCCACGGGATCATCGGGGAGAACGGCGCGGGGAAGTCCACGCTGATGTCAATCCTCTACGGCTTTTACAAAGCCGACAAAGGCGAGATTTACATCGCAGGCACGAAGACCTCCATTCCGGACAGCCAAGCTGCGATTGCGGCGGGTATCGGCATGGTGTTCCAACACTTCAAACTGGTCCAGAACTTCACCGTTCTGGAAAACGTCATTCTGGGCGCCGAGGATGGCGCGTTGCTTGGCCCGTCGCTGACCAAAGCCCGCAAGGAACTGACTGCGCTGGCCGCCGAATACGAGCTGAACGTCGACCCCGATGCGGTCATCCAGGATATAGGCGTGGGGATGCAGCAGCGGGTGGAAATCCTCAAAGCGCTGTACCGGCAGGCCGATATTCTGATCCTTGACGAGCCTACAGGCGTGCTGACCCCCGCCGAGGCCGATCAGCTGTTCCGCATTCTGCACCGGCTGAAGGATGAGGGCAAAACCATCATCCTGATCACCCACAAGCTGCGCGAGATCATGGAGGCGACGGACACCGTGTCCGTCATGCGGCGCGGCGAGATGACCGCGACGGTCAAGACATCCGAGACCTCGCCGGAACATCTGGCGGAGCTTATGGTGGGCCGCAAGGTGCTGCTGCGCGTGGACAAAAAGCCGGCCCAGCCGGGCGAAAAGGTGCTGGAGGTCGAGAACCTCAAAGTGGTCGACAGCAAGGGCGTTGTGCGGGTGAAAGGTATCTCCTTCGAGGTGCGCGCGGGCGAAATCCTCGGCATCGCTGGCGTCGCAGGCAACGGCCAGTCGGAGCTGTTGGAAGTGCTGGGCGGGATGCGCACCGGCACCGGCACCATTCGCGTCAACGGTCAGGAGATTGACCTGAGCGGCAAGCATTCCGACGCGCGGTCGCGCCGCGAACGCGGCATTGCCCATGTGCCGGAGGACCGGCAGCGCGAAGGTCTGATCATGGACTTCAAGGCGTGGGAAAACATCGCCTTCGGCTATCACGACGACGTGAAATACCAGTCGGGCCTGTTGATGAACAACACCGCCATCCGCAAAGACGCGGAGGGCAAGATCGAACGCTTCGACGTGCGGCCTGCGAATTGCGATCTGGAGGCCAAGAGCTTTTCCGGCGGCAATCAGCAAAAGATCGTGCTGGCCCGCGAGATCGAGCGCGATCCCGACTTGCTTTTGGTCGGCCAGCCAACGCGCGGCGTCGACATCGGGGCCATTGAGTTCATCCACCAACAAATCGTCGCCCTGCGCGACAAGGGCAAGGCGATCCTGCTGGTCTCGGTCGAGTTGGAGGAAATCCTGTCCCTGTCGGACCGCGTGGCGGTGATCTTCGACGGGCAGTTGATGGGCGAACGCCTGCCCGCAGAGACGGACGAGAAAGAGCTGGGCTTGATGATGGCGGGCATGACAAGCGAGCCGGACGGCCCTGTCCATAAGGCGGTCGAGGCCCAGCTTGCCCACGTACACGGAAAGGCCCCCTGATGGAGCAATTACCAAAATGGGCCGACCTTGTCGTCGTGCCGCTTGTGGGGCTGATCATGGCCTTCGTGTTGTCCATGCTGATGGTTCTGGTCACCGGCCATGACCCGATTCAAGCGCTGAAACTGATGGTGTCCGGTGCGCTCGGGTCAACCTATGGCTGGGGCTACACGCTCTATTACGCCACCAACTTCATCTTCACGGGGTTGGCCGTGGCTGTGGCCTTTCATGCGTCGCTGTTCAACATCGGTGGCGAGGGTCAAGCCGCCATCGGTGGGCTTGGCGTGGCGCTCGTGTGCCTGTTCATCCCGTGGCCACATTGGACGATTGCGCTGCTGGCAGCATCCGCCTCGGCGGCGGTTTTCGGGGCGCTATGGGCGCTGATCCCAGCCTATCTACAAGCCAAACGCGGCAGCCATATCGTGATCACGACGATCATGTTCAACTTCATTGCAGCGTCCTTGCTAAACTATGTGCTGGTCAACCAACTACGCCCCAGAGGCTCCATGGACCCTGCCACCGCCAAATTTCCGGAGGCTACGCATTTGCCCTCCCTCGGTGACATGCTGGGCGCGGTGGGTATTCCGTTCGCCAAGGGGACGCCTGCCAATGTCTCGTTGTTCGTGGCGCTGGCGGCCTGCGTGTTCGTCTACTATCTGATCTGGCGCACGCGGCTGGGCTACCAGTTGCGCGCATTCGGGAAGTCGCAACCTGCGGCGGTCTATGCTGGGATCAATCCCGTGAAAATCACCATCATCACCATGATGATTTCCGGCGCTCTGGCCGGACTTATGGCGATCAACAACGTCATGGGCGAGGCAGAGCGGCTGATCCTCGGCTCGGTCGAAGGCGCGGGGTTTATCGGCATCGCTGTGGCCCTTATGGGCCGCTCGCATCCCATCGGTATCCTGTTCGCGGCGCTATTGTTCGGGGCACTTTATCAAGGCGGGGCGGAGCTGGGGCTTTGGACCTCGATCCCGCGTGAGCTGGTGATCGTCATTCAGGCGCTGGTCATCCTGTTCACAGGGGCGCTGGACAACATGGTGCGCCTGATGGTGGCGAAGGTCCTGATACGACCCAAGCGGGCGGAGGCGTAGCGATGGAGTATCTGACGGTTCTGCAAATCCTCGATAGCGGCCTGCGCCTTGCCACGCCGCTATTGTTCGCCTGCCTCGCGGGGCTGTTTTCGGAGCGGGCGGGGATTTTCGACATCGGGCTCGAGGGCAAGATGCTGATCTCTGCTTTCTTCTCGGCCGCGACCGCTTTTTCGACCGGCTCTGTCTGGTTAGGACTGCTGGCAGGCATCGCGTCGTCCCTGGTGCTATCAGGCATCCACGGACTGGCCTCGATCACCTTCCGCGGCAACCAGTTGATATCGGGTGTGGCGATCAACTTTCTGGCGTCGGGCCTGACAGTGCTGATCGGGCTGAGCTGGTTCAAGCTGGGCGGGCAGACCCCTGCGCTGCAAGGCAACGCACGCTTTCAAAGCATCGACCTGCCGCTGGCTGACAGCCTGTCAGGCGTCCCTATCCTAGGCCCGCTTTATTCAGAGGTTCTGTCGGGCCACACCTTCCTAGTCTATATCGCGCTGCTTTGCGTGCCTTTGACGTGGTACATCCTGTTCCGAACCCGCTTCGGTTTGCGCCTGCGCGCCGTTGGCGAAAACCCCGCCGCCGTAGACACCGCCGGCGTTTCGGTGGTCGGTCTGCGCTACGCGGCTGTTGCGATCTGCGGCGTGCTCTGCGGCTTGGCAGGGGCCTATCTGGCGACGGGCTTGGGTGCGAGCTTTGTAAAGGAAATGACCGCGGGGCGCGGGTTCATCGCGCTGGCTGCGTTGATCTTCGCCAAATGGCGTCCGTGGTATGCGCTTTACGCGACCATGCTGTTCGGCCTGCTAGAGGCCATTTCCAATCGCTACCCAAGCCTCGACCTCGGCATCGTCACGCTGCCCTCGCAATTCATGCAGGCCCTGCCCTACATTCTGACGGTGGTGATCCTTGCGGGCTTCGTGGGTAAGGCCACGCCACCACGCGCGGGCGGGGAGCCCTATGTAAAAGAGCGATAAGCTGGGTAGGGAGTCCCATTTTCGCGCTTGGCGGGGTAAGTTGAACAGTATTGTGAACTGGACCTACCTTTTTGGTTTGCTCAGTCCAGTTGACGGGGGCTAAGGAGCATTATGCAAATCTACCTTCCCATAGCCGAAGTTTCGGTCAACGCCTTCCTGCTTTTAGGACTAGGCGGGATCGTGGGCATTCTATCCGGCATGTTCGGCGTGGGCGGTGGCTTCCTGATGACGCCGCTGCTGTTCTTCATCGGCATCCCCCCTGCTGTCGCCGTGGCGACCGAAGCGAACCAGATCGTGGCCTCGTCGTTCTCAGGGGTTCTGGCGCATTTCAGAAGGCGAACGGTTGACCTGAAAATGGGGCTGGTGCTGCTCATTGGCGGCCTGATCGGGGCTGCAATCGGCGTACAGGTGTTTGCCATGCTGCGGGAGATTGGCCAGGTCGATCTGCTGGTAAAACTATGCTATGTCGTATTTCTCGGCATCATCGGCGGCTTGATGTTTCTGGAAAGCCTGCGGGCCATTCGCCGGTCCAAGAACCCGGCTGCACGGCCAGAGCGCAAGAAGCACGGGCTGGTGCACGCGCTGCCGTTCAAGATGAAATTCCGCACGTCGGGTCTCTATATCTCTGTTATTCCGCCGATTGTGGTGGGGTTGTTGGTCGGCATTTTGGCCGCGATCATGGGCGTCGGAGGCGGCTTCGTCATGGTGCCCGCGATGATTTATATCCTTGGAATGCCGACTAAGGTCGTAGTGGGGACCTCACTGTTTCAGATCATTTTTGTCACCGCATTCACCACCCTGCTGCACGCGACCACGAACTACACGGTCGATATGGCGCTGGCGGTCTTGTTGCTGATCGGCGGCGTGGTGGGGGCGCAGATTGGCACGCGGATCGGAGTCAAACTGAAAGCGGAGCAATTGCGCATTTTGCTGTCGCTGTTGGTTCTCGCGGTCTGTGCCAAGCTGGCGCTGGACCTGCTGATCCAGCCGACAGAGTTGTTTTCGCTCGGCGTCGGGGGGCACTGATGATCCGCGCGCTGGCCCTGATCTTCTGCCTTTTTGCCTTGCCACTTGCCGCTGAAGAGGTCGTGGCAGGCTTGTCGCGCGACGAAGTGGCGATCACGGCGAATTTCGACGGCTCCGACATCCTGATTTACGGCGCTGTGAAACGCGACGCGCCAGCCGCCGAAGCACCTATGGAGGTGATTATCACCGTCTCAGGCCCAAGCCAGCCGGTGAGCGTGCGAAAGAAAGACAAGCGCGTCGGCATCTGGGTGAACACGGAGTTGGTGGAAGTCGACAAAGCCCCGAGCTTCTACGCAGTGGCCTCAAGCGGCGATTTGCGTCAGGTTCTTACCCGCACCGAGGACCTTCGCCATCGCATTTCTATCCCCCGCGCGATCCGTTCCGTCGGTGCACCCTCGAACGTGGCGAATGCTGGCGAATTCACTGAGGCATTGATCCGCATCAGGACTGCGAAAAACCTGTATCAGCGGCTCGACAATGCCGTGAAATTATATGACCAGACCTTGTTTTCGACGACAATCGACCTCCCCGCCAACCTGGTGGAAGGGCCGTACAACACGCGGATTTTCCTCGTTCGTGACGGCATGGTTGTCGACGACTATTCTACTGTCATCAACGTGAACAAGGTGGGGCTGGAGCGGTGGATATATGATCTGGCCCATGAGCAGCCGCTGATCTACGGATTGCTGTCCCTGTTCATCGCAATCGCGGCGGGCTGGGTCGCGTCTGCGGTGTTCCGCTACGTGCGGTTCTAGTCCTCGGCCTCTGGTGCCTTGAGTTCGAGTCGCGCTGGTCCCTTTGGCAGATCATCCGTGCGAAGCTCGCCCGTAGGGCGTGCCAGCATGCTGCGGGTGACCCATCTCAGGCGGTGTTCTGCTCGTGTAATCGCGACATAGGCCAGACGTTTCCATAGCGGCTGGCCCGCCTCTTCCCGCCCTGCCCGCGCGGCGGCGTAAAGGTCGGGCGCGAACACCTGCACCGTGTCCCATTGAGATCCTTGTGCCTTGTGGATCGTCACCGCCGCGCCGTGCAGGAACGCAGCACCCATGCGGGCGGCAAAGGGGATAAACGGCTCCTCCTCGCCCGGCGCTTCGATCTTGATAATCGACGCGGCAGAGACCTGCGGGTCTTCGGCACCGATGACGTGAAGGCGCGAAAAGCCGGGCTTGTTGCCCGGCCCCATATAGACCACCTGAGCGCCCTTGATCAGGCCGCGGGCTTCCAAATCAATCCGTTTCTTCCGGTGCTTGAGCGGCAGTTCGATCCCGTCGCAGATTAGCGGCTCCCCCGGCAGCAACGTGTCAACCGTCGCCCCGTATGCCCCGCGAAAGGCCTGTATCAGCCGTATGCGTGTGGCGTTGCGCCAGACCAGAACAGGGGAGCGGGCCATAAGGTCTGCCTCCACGCGTTCGGCGAAAACGACGCGGTCGTCCTTGGCGGCGGCGTCGCGGACCAGCCGCTCGAACGCATTGAAGTTCACACTTGGGTCTGCAAGCGCGTGGGCAAGGTCCAGAATGGGGTTGTCCTGCGTCTGACGGTGCACGCGCGACAGCTCCAGCTTGCGGCCGTCCTTGAGCGTATCGAACACCATCTCGCCGGACTGGCCAACGGGGGCTAGCTGGGCGGGATCGCCAAAAAGAATTAGCGTCGGGAAAATCTCGCGCAGGTCTTCGTACTGCTTTTCGTCCAGCATCGACGATTCATCAATGAAGCCGATGTCCAGTGGGTCTTCGCGCCGTTTCCAGCCTTGGATGAAGTCGGAGCCTTTAAGCCCAGCCGCCGCCAGCGCGCCGGGGATAGATTTGTTCGCCTCATAAAACAGGCGGGCGCGTTCGAGGTTCACCTCGGTCAGACCTTCGATCTCGGGCTTGTCGCCCTGCCCCGCCAGCCAGTCTGCAATGCGCTCGTATTCCGGATCATACATCGGAGTGTAGAGAATGCGGTGGATGGTCGTCGCGGGCACGCCGCGATTGCGCAAAACGCTGGCCGCCTTGTTCGTGGGGGCCAGTACCGCGATGGTTCGGCGATCCTTGCGAGGCTTGCCGTCATAATCGCCGGAGATCAGGTCGACACCCGCCTCCTGCACCGCTTCGACCATCTTGGCCAGTAGCAACGTCTTGCCGGAGCCCGCCTTGCCGACGATCGCCATAACTTGCGTTTTTGCGTCGTTCAGTGGTGTTGTGTGGCCTTCGACAAGGTCCACACCCGCCTTCGCCATGATCTCGGTGATGGCGTCATACGCCTCTGCCTGATCCTCGGAAAATGTGATGGTGGTAGGGGCACGTGACATGACGCGGACCCTACCCCGCAGCTTGTGGATTTGCCAGAGATATCAGGCCGCTATCGGCAGCGCATCGGGGCCAAAAGCGCGGGTGAACCAGTGGTTTGACAGTTCGGTCGAGATGTTCGCTTTATCGGCTAGCCGGGCCAGGATTTCGGGGGTGAATTCCCACAGTCCTGCGCTGATTGCCTCACGGCCTCTCCCGTCTGTTCCTAGCACCTTTGGCAGCCAGCCGAGCTTGCGGTAGATGCGGATCATGCGGGCATCAAACACGCCGATTGCATGGGTTAACCCAAGCCCGACACCAAGCTGCGCACCTGCCATCATCAGCAGCGCGGCTATCTGGCCGCCATTTTGCGCGGTTGGCGACACGCAGAACCGTGTGGTTTCCCAGACGCGCGGGGCTGACAGTTGTCCGTCGGTGAGGTGGACGAAAAAGTCGTTTACCATCGTGGCACCTGTCGTCGGCAGGAACCGCATGGAGCCGCCATGGCGCCCTTCCGGCGTTTCCCAGATGACATAGAGCGGGTTCAGGGCGTCATACTGATCACGCTCAAATCCGTTCGCGTCCACCGAGACGTCCCATTTCAATCGCTCGTGAAACTGCACGGCACGATCCCTGAGCATCGTCTCTTGCAGTTTTGGGTGGGCGTTAAGTTGGTCGGCGTAGACGTATCTGATCATGTGGAACTCCATCCGCTAGGGGATTTTGGAGTTCACATGGTCGGGTTAAGAACGTGTCAGCGACGCGGGCGCAACATTCCGAAAATTGCAACGACTAGACGACAATCAGCCCGTGAGTGAGGGCCATTGCGACGGCATGGGTGGTATTCGTGGCACCCAGCTTAAAGCGCGCACTTTCGATATAGACACGCAAGGTGCTTTCGGAAATCTTGAGTGTTTCCGCTATGTTGGCACGGTTGGCGCCGGATGCCAGCAGGCATAGCGTGTCTTTTTCGCGCGGGGACAGGGCGCGGGTTGGACCGCGCTCGGGATTGCCTTCAATTTGAAGTGCTTTTTCATTAAGATAATGGGAGATGAGCAGCAGATCCGCTGCGCGTTCGCCGGTGAAATTCGCCCAAGTATCGTCCGTGCATTTGTGATTCACCGACACCACGGCAAATTGACCGCTGGGACCACGGATTGGAACGCTGAAGCCTTGATTGCCAAGGCCGGATTCTACGGCCTCGCCCAAAAATGATCTCGCTCCCTTGGCGGACCAATCGAGAGCTTTCCAATCGGTAGGTTGGAATTTCCGGTAACACCCCTGCACGACCGGGTCGATGCGGGCGTAGCCTTGCTCTAGATAGCGCTGCACCCATTCCTGATCGTATGTCAGCGCGGCGTATTGACCGCCTGTGCTGTTAACGGAGTGATAGACGAGGTGTTCTAGATCGTAGACGTCCCTGAGGTCTTCTACGAAGGTTTGAACTTCCTCAAGCGTTGTCGCCCGTGAAAGCACCTCTTGCATGTCTACCAGTTTGTTCACCGTCACCTGCCATGTGACGCATCGAGTTGGAAGACGACGCGAGCTCGGTTGATGCAACCATGATCGTGTCGTCCAAGTGCTCTGCCAGATAACTAAAGTTATTTCTGGCGGAGAACTTCTTGAGGTCCATCAATACGTCGATAATCCAGTCATTCTTCATCATCACTATCCTCCCGAAAGGGTTAATCATCCGTTAACAAGAGGCTAACAGCGGAAACTTGCCGATAAAATTCACTAAATATCCCTCCTCAGAAATAGCGAGGGCAAAGCCTGTAAGTGTTTGAATTGCCGTCGGGCGTTTTCTTACGCACAAAAAAAGCCCGCAAATCGGTCCGATTCGCGGGCTTTTGCAGTCTTAATTTCGGGCAGGTCAAGCGTTACGGCTTGCCTCCAGCGTATCCTCGAACGTGGTCAGTCCGGTGCGCGGTGCGGTCACCAAAACAGCCATGTTGCCGGGCTTGTGCTCGTTGCGCAGCATCTTTGTGTGTGCCTGAGGGATCTCATCCCATGGGAACACCTCGGACATGCACGGGTCCAGACGGCGCTCGCACATCAGCTTGTTCGCGGCAGATGCCTGCTTGAGATGCGCGAAATGCGAGCCTTGCACGCGCTTCTGGTGCATCCACAGATAACGGGCGTCCATCGTCAGGTTGTAGCCCGTGGTGCCTGCGCAGATGACGACCATACCGCCCTTTTTGCAGACGAACACACTGGTGGCCATCGTCGCCTCGCCCGGATGCTCGAACACCATGTCGACATTGTTGCCCTTGCCGGTGATGTCCCAGATCGCCTTGCCGAATTTGCGCACCTCGCCAAACCATTCCTTGTATTCAGGCGTGTTCACCTTGGGCATCTGACCCCAGCAGTTGAAATCCTTGCGGTTCAAAACACCCTTCGCGCCGAGGCCCATCACGAACTCGCGCTTGTCCTCGTCCGAGATCACGCCAATCGCATTGGCCCCTGCGGTGTTCGCCAGTTGGATGGCATAGGAGCCGAGGCCGCCGGACGCGCCCCAGATCAGAACGTTCTGGCCGGGCTTCAACTCGTGCGGGTGGTGGCCGAACAGCATCCGGTAGGCGGTCGCCAGCGTCAGCGTGTAGCAAGCGCTTTCTTCCCAGCTCAGATGCTGCGGGCGTGGCATAAGCTGCTGCGCCTGAACGGTTGTGAATTGCGCGAAAGAGCCGTCAGGCGTCTCGTAGCCCCAGATGCGCTGAGAGGTGGAGAACATCGGATCGCCGCCGTTGCATTCCTCGTCATCGCCATCGTCCTGGTTGCAGTGGATCACGACCTCGTCGCCAACCTTCCAGCGGGTAACCTTGTCGCCCACGGCCCAGACGATGCCCGAAGCATCCGAACCTGCGATGTGATACTCTGCCTTGTGAACGTCGAAGGGGCTGAGCGGGATACCCAGACCGGCCCAGACGCCGTTGTAGTTTACGCCTGCGGCCATCACGAGAACCAGAACCTCATGGCTGTCTGGCTTCTTCACATCCACGACTTCCGACAGGAACGCCTGCTCCGGCTCGCCGTGCCGCTCGCGACGGATGGCCCACGCGTACATCTGTGACGGGACATGACCCATCGGAGGAATTTCACCAACCTCGTAGAGGTCCTTCTTCTCGGCGCTGTAGTCCATCTTATCGTCCTGCATATCTAGAGCCATTGTCGGCGCTCCCTATCTTAGTCGGTGCCGCGACGCAGAATCAAATGCTGCGCCGCCAATAAGGCAGGGATACAAACACAAAAGTAATAATACAACCCGTTAGTCTAATATTTTGTAATTTTATGTCGCGTCAAAATGCTGAAGGGATGACGCGTAATAGGTGATCGCTTCCGGTGCCTTGTCGGTGACCGTAATCTGACCCGCATCAACGCGGATCAGCGCGCGCACCTCCAACATCCGTAACGCCTCTTTGACCGCGCGCTCCACGCTGACGCCGCCAGCCTCGGTGGGCATACACAGCTCCAGTCCGCTGGCGCGGAAGCGGGCGACCTCTTGCGCAAACTGCGTCTCAAGCTCTGCGCGCGCCAACTTGCCGCCCGCCGTCTCCAGCAACTGGCACACCAGAGGCACCGGCAAGATCGGGACGACACGCCCGACCCGCGCCATCAGTTCCTCGCCCAGTGCTTCCGTCGATTGTGCAGCGCCTTCCGCCAGAAACTGCTTCAGCGACAAAGGTTCGCCGAACGCAACAGCCGCGAAGCCCAACCGGTGAAACTTGCCCGTCAAACGCTGCCACAGGTGGCGCCCCACATAGCGGAACACAGGCACGATACGGAAACGAAAGCGGGCGGACTTGTCTTCGGCAGCGGCGACCAGCACGCGGTCTTCCAGCACACGGTCGTAGTTGAGGCCAACCGGCACGAATACAACATCGCGCGTCGCGTTTGGGTCAAAGCCATCGACGATGTAGCTGATCAGCCCCAGCTTGGGTTTGCCCAGTGCGCCGGTCCGCGACAAGCCGCCTTCAGGGAAAACCGCCTGCGTCACGCCTTCGCGCGTGGACAGTTGAACATAGCGGGCCAGAATACGGCGATATAGGGGGCTCAGCGATTTGCGCCGGATAAAGTAGCCGCCCATCATCTTGATCAGCGGGCGCAGCGGCCAGACCCGCGCCCACTCCCCAACGGCATAGGACAGCGCACTGTCGCGGGCGGCAAGGTAGGTGACCAGGACGTAATCCATGTTGGACCGGTGGTTGATGATGAACACCACCGTCGCCTCCGGATCAATCGCCGCCATCGCATTCCCGCGCGCATTGACGACGCGCACACGGTAGAGCGAGCGTGACAGCCACCGCGCCAGCTTCGTGCCAAGACCGAAATACACGGACGCGCTGAACGACGGGACTATCTCGCGGGCGTAGCGTTGCGCGGTCTCGAAGGCGACGTTGTCGGGGATGCCTTTCTCGTCGGCGTAGGCGTTCACTGCCCGAATGACGTCCGGATCATAGAGCACGTTCTGGATCATGTCGTGGCGCCGCGCCAGCTTGAACGGCTGGATCGGACGCGCCAGCTTGGTGTTGAGCCGCGCGACCACGCGCTCCGCCCGCCGCCGAAAGAACCAGCGCACCGACGGGAACAGAAGGTGCGACGCAGCGGTGACCGCAGCCAGCACCCCCATCAGCACCAGCGCCCAGACGGGCAGTTCGACGGTGGTAAACATCTGCTCCCTCAATTCACCGCTTGGACCATAGTTTGCGAGATCATACCCAACGGCTCCTGATTGACCGCAATAATTCCGCGGCGCGGGCGATCCAGGTCAATGATAATGAACACCAATGCCACGATCAGGAACATCATCGCATAGATGGGAAAGCCCGCCTTTACCATTGTCAGGCCGGAACTGTATCCCAGTATACTCCCCAACAACACAAACGTGGCGAACATCAAGAACAGCACAGGCTCCGGCACGTGACGCTCGATGGCCGCATCGCGCGCGCCCAGCGAGTCGATCATGTCGTTCAGCGACGCGGCAAAACTGACGGCAGCAGGGCCGCCGACCTCTTGCGCTTCGGCGCTGGCGAGCACCCATAGCTTGTCAAATATCTCTTCCGCGGCTTTGACAAGTTCGTCACGACGCTCGATCTCGCTGGCAGGCACACGTCCCGCCTCGAATCTGGTCAGGCCGTATCTGCTCATCAGGGCTTTCGCCTCGTCGCGTCGCGCGTCACTCAGAAAATCGGTGCGCAACCACGCCGTCCCGATCGCATTCGCCTCGTCTACTACTGCGCGGGACCGGTCATCATAGCGGTTGAGTGCAAGCGAAAAGGTGAAACCCAGCAAAAGCGCGAGCAGACCCAGAAGCGAGCCCTGCACCGCGCCAATCTGCGACTTGCTTTCATCGTTGTGATGGCCAGACCCGCGTTTCCCCACAACGCGCCCCAGGCGCATGGCTACCCCCATCGCCAGCAACAGCAGCACGGCGATCACGAGTGAATTGACGTCATACATTATTTCTTCAGGCCCCATTCCAGTCGGCTCCAGGTTCAACTCAGGGCCAGTTCGCGCCCTTATGTCACAGATCGCGGCAGTGGCCGATAAAAACCATGGCGGAACCCGTGACAAGCGTATAAATTCTGCATTGCAGCGAATTGACAATGGTATAAAATTCCACGTATCAATCTCAGGACGCAACAATATTACGCAACTAATGTCACACGAGGCCCCTATGTCCGACCTGCCGAACACGCCGCAAAAAGACCGCCCATGGCTGTTCCGCACCTATGCGGGGCACTCGACCGCGACTGCGTCCAACGCGCTTTATCGGGGCAATCTGGCGAAGGGGCAAACCGGACTGTCAGTCGCCTTCGATCTGCCGACGCAAACGGGTTATGACAGCGACCACGTTCTGTCCAAAGGCGAAGTTGGCAAGGTCGGCGTGCCAGTGGCGCATTTGGGCGACATGCGGACCCTGTTCAACGATATCCCGTTGGACCAGATGAACACGTCGATGACGATCAACGCCACCGCGCCGTGGCTTCTGGCGCTCTATATCGCGGTGGCCGAGGAACAAGGCGCGGACGTATCGGCCCTGCAAGGGACCGTGCAGAACGACATCATCAAGGAATACCTGTCGCGCGGCACCTATATCTGCCCGCCCAAGCCGTCTTTGCGGATGATTACCGACGTTGCCGCCTACACCCGCGAACACCTGCCCAAATGGAACCCGATGAACGTCTGTTCGTATCACTTGCAAGAAGCAGGTGCGACGCCGGAGCAGGAGCTTGCCTTCGCGCTTGCCACCGCGACCGCCGTTCTGGATGACCTCAAGGGCAAAGTCCCTGCGCAGGATTTCCCGCAAATGGTGGGCCGCATCTCGTTCTTCGTGAACGCCGGCATCCGCTTCGTCACCGAAATGTGCAAGATGCGCGCTTTCGTGGACCTGTGGGACGAGATTTGCCGCGACCGCTACGGCGTCGAAGACCCCAAGTTCCGCCGGTTCCGCTACGGGGTGCAGGTGAACTCCCTTGGGCTGACGGAGCAGCAGCCTGAAAACAATGTCTACCGCATCCTGATCGAGATGCTGGCCGTTACCCTGTCGAAAAACGCCCGCGCCCGCGCCGTACAACTGCCTGCGTGGAACGAAGCCCTTGGCCTGCCCCGCCCATGGGACCAGCAATGGTCGCTTCGGATGCAGCAGATCATGGCCTACGAGACCGACCTGCTGGAATATGACGACCTGTTCGACGGCAACCCCGCTGTGGAGCGCAAGGTCGAAGCACTGAAAGAAGGCGCCCGCGCCGAACTGGCAACCATCGACGGCATGGGCGGCGCCAACGAGGCGATTGAGTACATGAAGTCCCGCTTGGTAGAGGCCAATGCAGAACGCCTCGGCTGCATCGAATCCGGTGACACCATCGTGGTCGGCGTCAACAAATACCAGCAGCACGAGGAAAGCCCGCTGACCGCGGGTGACGAGGCGATTATGGTGGCCGACAAGGACGCCGAGGCCGACCAGATCGCGCGGCTGGACGCATGGCGCGCGTCGCGCGACAATGACGCGGTTGAAGCGGCACTCACTAGGGTCCGCGCTGCCGCAAAAGATGGCACCAATGTTATGCCTGCCACCATCGAAGCTGCCAAAGCTGGCGCCACAACCGGCGAATGGGGCGACGTGATCCGGCAGGCTTTCGGGCAGTATCGCGGCCCAACAGGCGTCTCGCGCAACCCGTCGAACCGCACCGAAGGGCTGGAGGAAATCCGCGAACGGGTCGATGCCGTGTCGACCAAGCTCGGCCGCCGCCTCAAGTTCCTCGTGGGGAAACCTGGTCTCGACGGCCACTCCAACGGGGCCGAGCAGATCGCCGCCCGCGCCCGCGACTGCGGCATGGACATCAGCTATGAGGGCATTCGCCTGACGCCTGACGAGATCGTCGAGGCTGCCCTGAAAGACGAGGCGCATGTGGTCGGCTTGTCGATCCTCTCCGGCTCCCACATTCCGCTGATCGAGGACTTGATGAAAAAGATGCACGCGGCGGGCATAGGCCATATCCCGGTCGTGGTCGGTGGCATCATTCCCGAAGACGACGCGCAGCGGCTGCGGGCTATGGGCGTGGCCAAAGTCTACACCCCGAAGGATTTCGAGCTGAACCGGATCATGATGGACCTCGTGGCTCTGGTGGAGCCTGAAGACATCGCAGCGGAGTAATCCCGTACTTGACACGCGGCACGCAGGGTCTGACCCTGCGCCCAACGAACTGTGACCAAAGGTTTTTCCATGAGTGCTGCCATGCCCCAGACCCGCCGACCCGCGCGGGAGTGGATCCCCATTCTCAAAGCATATCGCGACCCGTCACTGCCCCGCTCGCTTTGGGAACTCGCGACGACCTTCGTGCCATATGTTACCCTGTGGGCAATCGCGTGGTGGTCGCTATCGGCTGAGCTATACTGGATCACCATCCCCGCCGTCATTCTGACAGGCATGCTGATGATGCGCATGTTTGCCATCCAGCACGATTGCGGCCACGGCGCGATCTTCAAATCATGGGCCGCGAACCGCTGGTTGGGCCGCTGCCTTGGCGTGATCTGTATCGCCCCCGCCGCTGTCTGGGCCAAGAAACACGACGTCCACCACGCCACCCACGGCAACCTGGACCGCCGCGAGATGGGCGACCTGCTGACCCTGACGGTCGCGGAATACAACGCCAAAGGCCCGCTCGCCAAAGCCGCCTACCGCCTTTACCGCAACCCGTATTTCCTGCTCGCCTTCGGGCCGTTTTACTCCTTCTTTCTGGAGTACCGCCTGCCCTTCCGCCTGATGGACCGCCGCGAGTATTGGATCAGCGCCATGGGCACCAACCTGTCCATCGCGATTGTGCTCGGCACGATCTACTATTTCGGCGGCTGGGGTCCGATCCTCTTCATCTTCGTGCCCTCCACCCTGATCGGGGCGTTCTGCGGCGTCTGGGTGTTCTACATCCAGCACCAGTTCGAGGGCGTCGAATGGGATCACCAAGGCAACTGGTCGGTGCACGATTCCGCGCTCTATGGCTCCAGCTACTACGTGCTGCCGGGCTGGCTGAACTGGTTCAGCTGCAACGTAGGCATCCACCACGTCCACCACCTCTATGCCCGCATCGCCTTCTACCGCTTGCCCGAAGTCCTGCGCGACCACCCCGAACTGGCCGGAACCAACCGCGTCACCTTCCGCGATAGCCTCAAATGCATGAAGCTGAAGCTCTGGGACGAGGACACCCGCCGCATGGTCGACTTCGCAGCGGCCGACGCGAAAGCGGCGCAAGGGGCACTCGCACCGGCGGAATAGGGCTGATATACGGGACGGAAACCAGTCCCAAAGGAGCCCGCCCCATGACCGTCCATATCGGTGCCAAACTCGGCGATATCGCTGAAACCGTCTTGCTGCCCGGCGATCCCTATCGTGCCAAATGGGCGGCGGAGACGTTCCTTGAGGACGCTAAACTGGTCAACGAGGTGCGCGGCATGCTGGGCTTCACCGGCATGTGGAAGGGCAACCGCGTCACCATCCACGGCTCTGGCATGGGGATGCCGTCGCTGTCGATCTACGTCAACGAGTTGATCAAGGACTACGATGCGAAAACGCTGATCCGCATTGGCTCCTGCGGCGGCATGCGGGACAAAGTCGCCGTGCGCGACGTGATCCTAGCTACCGCGACCACAACCCTGTCCACCCCGTCGCGTGGCATCTTCAAGGAACTGCAATTCGCCCCGACTTGCGATTGGGACCTCCTGCACAACGCCTTCCACGCCGCCGAAGCGAAAGGCGTGCCGACCCATGTGGGCGGTATCTATTCGGCCGACGTGTTCTACGACGAACGCCCCGACCTGAATGAACAGATGACCCGCCACGGTATCCTCGGCGTCGAGATGGAAGCGGCCGAGCTCTATACCCTCGCCGCCCGCTACAACCGCCGCGCCTTGGCGGTGCTGACAGTGTCCGACCACCTGCTAACCGGCGAGGCGCTGCCCTCCGAAGACCGGGAACGCAGCTTTGGCGACATGGTGGAAATCGCACTCGAGGCGGCCTTCGCATGAAGACGCGCCAGCTTGGAAAAGGCGGTCCTCAGGTCGGCGCAGTCGGTCTAGGTTGCATGAGTTTCGCAGGTTTCTACGGCGAAACCGACCTTGCCACATCGCACGACACCTTGGATGCCGCCCGCGAATATGGCGTCGACTTCCTCGACACCGCGCTGATCTACGGCATGGGCAAGTCCGAAGAGGTCATCGGCAGCTACCTCAAAGCCAACCCCAACCACGGCTTCAAGATTGCCACCAAAGGCGGGATCGAGACGCAGCCGACGCGGCATTTCAACAACTCCGAAGCCAGCTTGCGCCGCGCGCTGGAAAGCTCCCTCAAGCGGCTCGGGGTGGATTATGTCGACCTCTATTACATCCACCGCCGCGAGGCCGAGCGCCCGATCGAAGAGGTCACAGAAACGCTGGCCAAGTTCATCAAAGAAGGCAAAATCGGCGGCATCGGCTATTCCGAAATCGCGCCCTCCTCCTTGCGCCGCGCCCATGCGGTCCATCCCGTCATGGCCGTGCAAAGCGAATACTCGCTTTGGACACGTCAGCCCGAAATGGGCATGATCCAGACCTGCGCCGAACTTGGGGTGGCCTTCGTGCCGTTCTCTCCGGTCGCCCGTGGCATGTTCGCTGACGCGTTCCCCGATCCCGCCGACTTTGCCGAAACCGATTTCCGCAAAAAGCAACCGCGTTTCATGGAAGAGAACTTCGCGGCGAACTGCAAAATCCTCGAACGTTTCCAAGACTTCTGCACCTCTCGCGGCTGGAGCCCGGCAGGCACCGCAATCGCATGGACACTGGACCAAGGGAGCCACATCATCCCGATCCCCGGCACCCGCACCCGCGCGCATCTGGAGCAACTGGTGGAAGGCGACGCCATTGAGTTCACCGACGAGGACCGCGCCGAAATCAAACGCATCCTGCCCATCGGCTGGGCACATGGCGATCGCTATTCCGACGCCCAGATCGTCGGTGTGGAGCGCTACTGCTAGGCCCGAAGAACAGTCTGTTTCCTTAAATTCGGCGCATTCACCCCCCAAATATGAGGTATGCGCCGCTCTTTGATCTCATTGTATGTTTTGCTGACGACCCGTCTGCCCATCCCCAAGGGCCTGCTGGCGCGGGCCATAGCCGTCATTTTTACCTACACGGCCGCCCTGGCCATCGTGCCACAATTAGCGCTGAATATCGCCGTGGCGATGGGGCTGGCCGCGACGCTTTGGGTGCGCCTGCCACAAGCGTGGTTCGAGGGCGAAAACCGCGACGCCAGCACAGGCGCAACCATACTCGCAGTCAGCCTAAGCCTCATTGCCATTTGCCTCTTCCTGCCCGCCAACATGGTGCAAATCTCCATCTCTTTGGGATTCTTTGTAATGGCCGCGCTCTACGGCCTTATCTGGGCTGTGGACCCGGACATGCTCGACAAAATGGGCTGGGATGTGAACAGTTGGGGCGTTGAGGGTCGCGCCAATGCAGTGCGCTGGCAGGTCGTACGCAGCGCCGCGCTTGGCGTGGCAAACGCCTACACCGCGTCTAATTTGATACCCCATGAATGGATCGTGGCCCATGCCATTCTGCCTTTGGCGGCCTATTACCTCTACCATTGGACCGTCCTTTCCACTCACCCTCATGACGATCCATAGTCGCCGAGATACAAGCCGAATTGTATGATGCTGGCCGTTCAGGCGCTGGCCATCAAGCTTTCGAAGCACCCTTTCATCGTCAAATGCACTCTTCTCCTCGCCCTAATGCAAAACGGGGCGCCGCTCTAACGACGCCCCATCCAATCTGACAAGCTGTCGCCAACCTAGACCTGACGTTCCACCATCAATTTCTTGATCTCAGCGATGGCTTTGGCCGGGTTCAATCCTTTGGGGCAGGTCTTTGCACAGTTCATGATCGTGTGGCAGCGATACAGTTTGAACGGGTCTTCCAACTCGTCCAGCCGCTCCCCCGTGGCCTCGTCACGGCTGTCGATGATCCAGCGGTAGGCGTGCAACAACGCGGCTGGCCCGAGGTAGCGGTCGCCGTTCCACCAGTAGGACGGACAAGCGGTCGAGCAAGACGCGCACATCACGCATTCATATAGCCCGTCCAGCTTCTTGCGATCCTCGATGGATTGCCGCCATTCCTTCTTGGGGCGGTTGGTCTTGGTTTCCAGCCACGGCATGATCGAGGCGTGCTGGGCATAGAAATGCGTCAGGTCGGGGATCAAGTCCTTGATCACCGGCAGGTGCGGCAGCGGGTAGATTTTCACATCGCCCTTGATCTCGTCCATGCCGTAGATGCAGGCCAGCGTGTTGATCCCGTCGATATTCATCGCGCACGACCCGCAGATACCCTCGCGGCAAGAGCGGCGGAAGGTCAGCGTCGGGTCAATCTCGTTCTTGATCTTGATCAGCGCGTCCAGAACCATCGGCCCGCATTTGTCCATATCGACAAAATAGGTATCAACCGAGGGGTTCTTTCCGTCGTCAGGGTTCCAGCGGTAAATCTGGAACTTGCGCACATTGTTGGCACCTTCGGGCTTCGGCCATGTCTTGCCGCCCATGATCTTGGAATTCTTGGGAAGGGTCAGTTGGACCATGGTGTTCTCCTACGTCAAAAACGGCGCGATGCCGTCTTCCAAAAGACAAGCGATCGTGTCGCGGCGGGTGGCGATCTCGATCACCAGTTGTGTTTCTTCCGGGCCAAGGCCGGTAGCACCAGCGCGGGCCAGCTTTATGATCTCGGCGGCGGATGCGTTATGGATGACGCATTCCGTGGCAGGCTCCAGCGGCACACCGGGGAAGCGTTTCGCCAGCACGGGTCGCACCGCGTCGGAGGCTTGCTTGCGGGCGACCTGGTCAGCCAGCCCATCCTCGCCACAAGCCGAAAGCCCCATCAGGACAACAAGTGAAAGCGTGACAATCCGTTTCATGTGTTCCACCTCGTGAACAATACATCCATATGGCGCGGTTGCGCCTTTTTTCCAGCATGTGCTGCCATCGCCAGCACGTCGCGGAACTCCAGCCCTGCTTTCGCCAGCTCTGCAATTACCGCCGATGGCGGGCCGACACCTGCAAATCGGTGAGTTACCGACAGCTCCAGAATGACGAAGTCGCAGCGCTTCAATGTCTCCGCGCCGCCCTTGAGAACCTCGAACTCAAAGCCTTCGGTGTCGATCTTCAACCCGAGACGTCCGGGCAAATCCGCAGCCAGCACGTCGAGGGTCATCACCGGCACTTCCCGCTTCGCCACCTCGGAAAAGCTGTCTGCCAGCTTGTCCACGCGTTCCTTCAAGCTCGCCATGGCGCCGCCCTTGCCCGGTTCGGTTTCAGGCACGGACAACATGGCCTTGCCCTGCTCTGCCCCCAAAGCCACCGCGCGGAAGTCGAAACTTTTGGGCGAGACACCGGCTTTTACCGCCGCCTCACATTCCGCTTGCGGGTCCACCAGCACGAAATGCGCATCGGGGAAACTGCGGTACAGCCAGGGCGTGCCGTCATGTACGCCGACGTCGATCACGCAATCCGGCGCGAAGCCGTATGCCTTAAGATAGGGCGGGCGCGTCTTCCACGGGTGGAGAATAAACCCCTCGTCCCGCGCGGCGCGGCGTATGTCGGCGAGCTCTGTCAGGACGTCACCCCAAGATACTGCTCAGCGCGCATCATGTCTTGGCCCCGATCGTGATGCCAAAGGTCGTGGGTTGCGGCTTACCGCTGATCTTGCGGTCGATGCACTCAGCGAACGCGGCATCTGCGGATTGCGGCCGGAACACCTTGTCCGTCACCGTGATCGAGCCGCGCGCCTTGCCACCGCCGGTGCCGACACCCACGCCGATATTGCCCTGAACACCATCAGCCAGCCCCACCTCGTCGCGGCACTCCCGCGCAGCCCGTTCCGGTGACATCGGAACAGGCGCACATGCCGCCATAAGCAAAGGAAGGACCAGCCAGCGCATCAGTATACCCGGGCTTTCGGTGCGATCTTCTTGAGGTCGATGCCACCTTCATCCTGTGGGGTCAGCGGGTCCAGATGCACGCCACGGTAGCTCAGGGTCACCTTGGTGCCATCGACATGGGCCAGCGAGTGTTTGCGCCAGTTCTTGTCGTCACGGTCCGGATAGTCCTCATGGGCATGCGCCCCGCGGCTTTCCTTACGCGCTTCGGCCCCCACGATGGTCGCCAAGGCGTTCGGCATCAGGTTCGCCAGCTCCAGCGTCTCCATCAGGTCGGAGTTCCAGACCAACGAGCGGTCGGTGACGTTAAGGTCGTCCATCTTGGCGGCCACGGCAGCCATCTTGTCCACGCCCTCCGCCAGCGTTTTGTCCGTGCGGAATACCGCCGCGTCTTCCTGCATCGTTTTTTGCATTTCCAACCGCAATTCTGCGGTCGACACGGTGCCCTTGGCGTTGCGGAAGCTGTCGAAGCGGTCAATCGCCGCGTCGATGGACTTCTGCGGCATCTCTGGGTTCGGCGCGCCCGGCGTGACGATCTCGGCGGCGCGGATCGCCGCTGCACGGCCAAACACCACCAAGTCGATCAGCGAGTTGGACCCAAGGCGGTTCGCCCCATGCACAGACGCGCAGCCCGCTTCGCCTACAGCCATCAGGCCCGGTGCAATAGCTTCGGAGTTGTCTTTGGTCGGGTTCAGAACCTCGCCCCAATAGTTGGTCGGAATGCCGCCCATGTTGTAATGCACAGTCGGCAGCACCGGAATCGGCTCCTTGTGCAAATCCACGCCCGCAAATACTCGCGCCGATTCCGAGATACCCGGCAAACGCAGCGCCAGCGTTTCAGGTGGCAGGTGGTTCAGGTGCAGGTGGATGTGGTCCTTATGCTCGCCCACGCCACGACCTTCGCGGATTTCCATGGTCATGCAACGCGACACCACATCGCGTGACGCAAGGTCCTTGTAGGTCGGCGCATAGCGCTCCATGAACCGCTCGCCCTCGGAGTTGGTCAGGTAGCCCCCCTCCCCGCGTGCGCCCTCGGTGATCAAACAGCCCGCGCCATAGATGCCCGTCGGGTGGAACTGCACAAACTCCATGTCCTGCAACGGCAAGCCCGCGCGGGCCACCATGCCTCCGCCATCGCCGGTGCATGTATGCGCCGATGTGGCCGAGAAATACGCACGACCATAGCCGCCCGTGGCCAGCACCACCATTTTGGCGCTGAACACGTGCAGCGTGCCATCGTCCAGCTTCCAACACAAAACGCCGGTGCAGACACCCTCATCGTTCATGATCAGGTCGGTGGCGAAGTATTCAATGTAGAATTCCGCGTTGTTCTTCAGCGACTGGCCATAGAGCGTGTGCAAAATAGCGTGGCCGGTGCGGTCGGCGGCAGCACAAGTACGCTGCACGGGCGGGCCTTCGCCAAACTCGGTGGTGTGGCCACCGAACGGGCGCTGGTAAATCTTGCCCTCTTCGGTCCGCGAAAACGGAACGCCGTAATGCTCCAGCTCGTAGACCGCCTTCGGGGCCTCCCGCGCCAGATATTCCATCGCATCCGTGTCGCCCAGCCAGTCCGAGCCCTTGACGGTGTCATACATATGCCACTGCCAGTTATCCGGCCCCATATTCGACAGCGACGCGGCGATGCCGCCCTGTGCCGCAACCGTGTGGGACCGGGTCGGGAACACCTTGGTCACGCAGGCCGTGCGCAGACCTTGTTCAGCCATGCCCAACGTGGCCCTCAGGCCAGCGCCACCGGCACCAACCACCACAACGTCATATTCGTGAGTTTCGTATTCGTAAGCAGCCATGTCAGACGGGCCTTCCGATTAAAGAGCGAGGCGGGCGATGGCGAACAGGCCAATCCCGGCGATGGTGTAGCACAGGCAGATCGACAGGATGATCGCGACCTTGCGCGCTGTGCCTTGCACATAGTCCTCAATCAGCACCTGAACACCGTTTTTGAAATGAATCATGGACACCAAAATCGTTAGCGCGGCCACAATCGCCGGAAACGGGCGGCTGTAATAGGCAACGACTTCTTCGTAGGGCGCGCCCAGAATGCGCCCGAATGTGAAGATGAACAGCGGCACAAGGCTGATCAACATCGCAGAGCTAACGATCATGCCCCAGTGATGCATGGTGCCGGACTTGGCCGAGCCCAGGCCGGTAGCGCGTTTGCGGTCTGTCAAAATAGGCATCTCAGCTCCCTCACAAAATAACTGCGGTTATGATTGTCAGCACAAAGCTGCCAATCACCACGCCGTAGGCCAACCTCTTGGCCGCGTCCAACTCAAGACCTCGCCCGCTGTCCCAATACAGATGACGCAGCCCCGCCAGGTAGTGATACCAGACCGCCCAGAGCGAGCCGAACATGATCAGATCACCGAACCAGCCGGTGACAAACCCGTTCGCGGTGTTGAAATAATCCTCGCCGTAACTGGCGGCCAGAAGCCACCATACGACCAAAACCGACGCGACAATCAGCGCGTTGCCGGTCAGTCGCGTCAGAATGGACGTGATTGAAGTCCATTGCGGGCGGTAGATGGAGATATGGGGGGAAAGAGGTCGTTTTCCCCGATTGACGTCAGCCATGGCGCGTCCTTCGTTTTGCTACGGTGTTTGTGCATTATCATTAGACTATTAGCGCACCGAGTCACGCCCCATACGCGCCGAAATGCGCGGTGATTTGTAGCAATTTTGTAGAATTTTTGCTTTTGTGATCACGCTATTCTAGCGCGTGATCACAAATCAAAGCTTCCAGCGGCTACTCCAGAGACGCGACCTGTTTTGTGATCTCGCGCAACAACTTCTGGCGAATGCGCTTCGGATAGTCCTCGAAAGTCAGCGCCTCCAGGGCAAAGCTCCCCGGGCCGACGATAAGATTTGCACGGTAGTAGTCGACCAACTTGTTTTCGGACTCCGCGATCGCCAACCCGTTGATCGTCACGCCCTTGCGCAAAGCTGCCGACTTCATCTCCGCTGGCGGCACGCCCTCATTTGAAAAGCCGTCGCCCGAGACGTCGATCACCCGCCGCTTGCACTCGGGCACAGCGTCGAACTCGATTAATGCACTGCCCACAGCTTCACCAATTGCCGTAGAAAAGTTGCGCCATTCCCGCGGCGCACCACGCACGCGAAGGGCCAGTGCATCCGCAGCGTTCAGATCAGTCACATGCGTCCACGGCACCGAGACCCGTTGGCGCGAGATACCGGTCCATTGCAAAAGCATCACCTTGGCTTGCGCGGCCACCAAGGCCTCCGTCACCGCACCGTCGGCCAGCGCCGCCCCGAGGCCGTCCATCTGAAGGCGGTATTCTATGTGATCCACTGAACCCGAGACATCCACCGCCAGCACCAGCGCCAGCTCACAGGCCTGCGCAGAGGCGCAGCCGACCCATGTGGCCATGATGAACGAGCAGGTTCGCATACAGGACACCATGCCCGATACGGCGCACATGGCACATCACGTTTTCGCGTGCTGGGTCGAGCCGGCCTTCAGACCCTAAACCGGCATCAACGCCCAGTAATCCAGATCAAGCAGGACATGAGGCAGATATTTCCCGTCCTCGCCTTTCAGCGTGAACGGATCGCCCTCCGCCTCATACGCCACCAGCCGCAGCCGGATCGCGCCAACGCCCTCGGCACCAGTCTCGGCCACATCCAACACCTCGGACCACGCCTTGACCGTGTCGCCAGCCCCGCAGGGGTTCGCATGCGCACCGGAATTCAGCCCGACAATGATCTGCGCATTGGCCAGCCCGTTGAACGACAGCGCCCGCGCCAGCGAGATCACATGACCGCCATAGATCAACCGCCCACCATCCCGCGCCGTTGCGTCGAAATGCACCTTGGCCGTGTTCTGCCACAGGCGGGTGGCAAGCATATGCTCGGCCTCCTCAATGGTGACACCATCGACATGGTCGATCTTCTCACCCACTTTGTAGTCAGCCAGACGGTGCGGCTCCCCCGCTTGCACGAAGTCGTAATTCGCAAAGCTAAGCCCTTCCGGCACAACCAGATCACCCGCCTTCACCGCATCTGCCAAATCAGGCACCACCGTCTCCGGCGCAGGTGCATCGACGTCGCCCTTGCGCACCATGACCCAACGAACGTAGCTCAGCACATCCTCGCCCAACTGGTTGCTGCCCGTGGTACGGACCCAGACAACCCCGGTCTTGCCGTTGGAATTCTGCTTCAGCCCGATCACTTCGGAGCGCGACCGGATGGTGTCGCCCATATGCACGGGTTTCAGGAACCGCCCCTCGGCATAACCCAGATTGGCCACCGCGTTCAGCGAGATATCCGGCACCGTCTTGCCAAACACAGTATGAAACGCGATCAAGTCATCCAGCGGAGCCTCGTGCAACCCGCAGTCACGGGCGAACTCGTCCGACGAATAAAACGCATGCCGCGCCGGATAAAGCGCGTGATACATCGCCCGCTCCCCGCCCGACAACGTGCGCGGCACCGCATGTTCGATCACCTCGCCGACGGTGTAATCCTCGAAAAACCGCCCTGCGTTGGTCTTGCTCATCATTGCGCCCCCAGTTTCATGTCGGGGCTATAGCTGCCCTTAACTTCCTTGGTGACCGCCTGCCCGCAGCGCATGACGCCGTTGGAGGCATCGAACGCATAGGTCGGGTCACCGTAAAGCTCCCAGCCTTTCGACAGCGCCTCGGATACCTTGTGGCAAAAGGCGGAGGTATCGTCCTCGGTCAGCAAACGATAGAGCTTCATCACACACCTCCGAACGGGTTGACGCCGAGCCATGCATGGATCCCCGCGGTGACGCTAAACAGCACCAACGTGACCACGACCAGCACGATTTCCTTCTTGACCGGCGCTTGCGGCGGCGGTGTCCACGGCCCTTCGGAGCGGTTGATCATGATGACCGAAATCACCGCCCATGCCAGCATCCCGCCGAACAGGATGATCGAGGCCAGATCACCATTCGACAGCAAATGCGCGAACGCCCAGATTTTGACCGCCGTCAGCTGCGGGTGGCGTATCTTGGTCCCAAGCCACACTTTGGCGGGCTTGGCCGCAGACGCGCCGAACACGTAGAAGGCCAGCAACATCAACAGGTTGTTGATATGCCCGGCGAAGCTGGGCGGGTACCAAACGGGGATGAACTCGGCACTGCGATAACCGATCACCATCAACACGATGGACAGAACCAACAAGGCTGCAATTGCCCCCTTGGAGGCGTCTCCCATCCTGTCCTGCATGGCCTTGCGCATGTCAGGAACCAGCCGCTTCATCCAATGCGCAAACGCCCACAAAAGGACGCCGATAATAAGAAGTGTCATGCACCCTCCACCAGTTTGATCGCGTCCGCCTTGGCCAAAAGCCGCGTCGCTGTCTCAACATGCAGGTTTTCCACGATTTTACCATCGACAACCGCAACGCCCTGCCCGTCGGCCTTGGCTTGCTCATACGCCTCGATCTGGCGGCGGGCCAGATCAAGCTCGTCCTCCGACGGCCCGAACACTTCGTTGGCGATGGCAACCTGAGCGGGGTGGATCAGCGTTTTGCCGTCAAACCCCATGTCGCGGCCTTCGTCACACTCGGCCCGCAACCCGTCTTCATCCTTGAAGGCGTTGTAGACGCCATCCACGCAAACCAACCCCTCGGCTCGCGCCGCCAGCAGGCAAAGCTGCAAGCTCGTCAGCATCGCACCACGACCGCGAGAGCCCAAGTCCTTGGCGAGGTCGTTCGTCCCCATCACGAACCCCTCCATCTTCGGGGCAGCGGCGATAGCCGAAGCGTTCAGAATTCCCCGCGGTGTTTCCATCATCGCCCAAATCGTCGTGGCGCCTTTCAGCAGCCCCGAAAGCGCAGCGATGGTCGCAGGGTCTTCCACCTTCGGCAGCAAGATCGCGTCAGGCGCGACGTCGATAAACGTCGCCAGATCATCCGCGCCCCATTCGGTGTCACCGCCATTGACGCGCACGATCCGTTTGCGGGGGCCATAATCCGTCGTATTCAATGTCTTGGCCAACAATTGCCGCGCCGCGACCTTTTCATCCGGCGCGACAGCATCCTCCAGATCGAAGATAATTGCATCCACCGGAAGGCTCTGCGCTTTTTCCAAGGCCCGGGTCTTGGACCCTGGGATATAAAGCACCGAACGGTAAGGCTGCGCGACGTTTTGCATCGAATCCAACTCCTGTTTTGTTACTTTATGAGTCACCACACCGCACGCAGGGCCGCAACTGCTCTTTTGCGGCGTTGCAGAAAATTGCGTCGCAACCGGCCTATGTCAGCCCGTCAAAAATCAGCTTACCGCCAGCGCCGACCAACAAGGCGTAGGTGAGCAGGAAGAAATAACGCTCCGGCATCGCCCGATGTGCATAAACCCCTACCGCCACCCCCACCAGAAGGGGCGGCAGCATATACAAATCCGCGCGGAACGTGTCCCAGCTGAACACGCCCAGAAACGCGTAAGGCACTGCTTTCATGGCGTTGATCGCCCAGAACGTAAGCACCGTCGTCGCCTGATAGGTGGTTTTCCCCATCCCCTGCGCCAGAAGGAATATTGCGGTCGGTGGGCCGCCTGCGTGGCTTACAAAGCTGGTAAACCCCGACACGACACCCGCCACCAGCCCGCGCCGCTGGCTAAATCCCGTGCGCTCTACCGAGACCCATCCCCGCGTCCGTGCCACCTGAAACGCCACGAATAAAAGCGAGATCACCCCGATCAGCACCCGCAAGACGTCCGGATTGGTCGCCTGATAGAGCATCGCTCCCAGAACGACGCCAGGTATTCCGCCCAGCATCAGCGCCTTGGCGCTTGGCCAGTGCCACTCCCCCCAATAGGGGCGCAAGGTGGCCAGATCAGCGATCATCAGAAGCGGCAGCATGATGCCCAACGCGGTTGCCGGGGGCAGGAACAGCGCAAGAATCGCGGTTGCCACGAACGCGGCCCCACCGCCGAACCCGCCCTTCGCCACACCTGCGATAAGGGCCGCAGGAAGCGCGAGGGCGAAAAAGGTTGCGTCGAACTCCATGCCTGCCAGCTAGGGCGAAAAGCCGTGTCAGTTCAACACCTAACGACCTTTCGAAGCACGTATCCCAATTTACAATCTGCGTTTCTGCACTGCGGCACACTTGCGCGACTCCCTCGCAGGCGCTACCCCTCGCCCCCAACATCAACCGCACCAAGGACCAGTCACATGGCCAGACCTAAAATTGCCCTTATCGGCGCCGGACAAATCGGCGGCACCCTCGCCCACCTTGTCGCGCTGAAAGAACTCGGCGACGTTGTCTTGTTCGACATCGCGGACGGCACTCCGCAAGGCAAGGCGCTCGACATCGCAGAAGCTGGCCCCGCCGGCCCGTTCGATGCGACCCTGAAAGGCACCACCGACTACGCCGACATCGCAGGCGCAGACGTGTGCATCGTCACCGCCGGTGTTCCCCGCAAGCCTGGCATGAGCCGCGATGACCTGCTGGGCATCAACCTGAAGGTCATGAAATCCGTTGGCGAAGGCATCGCGGCCAACGCGCCAAATGCGTTCGTGATCTGCATTACCAACCCGCTCGACGCGATGGTTTGGGCGCTGCGCGAATTCTCCGGCCTGCCGCATGAGAAAGTCTGCGGCATGGCTGGCGTGCTTGACTCCGCCCGCTTCCGCCACTTCCTTGCGACCGAGTTCGAAGTCTCCATGAAGGACGTCACTGCGTTCGTCCTCGGCGGCCACGGCGACACCATGGTGCCGCTAACCCGCTACTCCACCGTCGCAGGCATCCCGCTGCCCGATCTGGTGGACATGGGCTGGACCACGCAGGAAAAACTCGACGCAATCGTGCAACGCACCCGCGACGGCGGCGCCGAAATCGTCGGTCTGCTGGGCAACGGCTCCGCCTTCTACGCGCCTGCGACGTCCGCAGTCGAGATGGCCGAAAGCTACCTGAAAGACCAAAAACGCGTGCTGCCCTGTGCGGCCTACGTTGATGGCGCATACGGCCTCGACGGCTTCTATGTCGGCGTGCCGACCGTGATTGGCAAAGACGGCATCGAGCGCGTGGTCAACATCAAGCTCAGCAAGGACGAGCAAGCGATGTTCGACAAATCCGTCGACGCCGTGAAAGGCCTCGTCAAAGCCTGCAAGGAGATCGACGGCTCGCTGGCCTAAGCCACCCGCCTCGACCAAAATCAAAGGCCCGCCCCACCCGGCGGGCCTTTTTGCGTCAACGGCCCCCTATGCCCCCACGTCACGACTTGCCAGCACTGGAATGTGCTGCGTTGCAGCATTATATTCTGTTTTATAATCAGCAATATGGCAGTCATCGACCATGACCCACCCCGTGAAACCTCAAAGTGATAAGCTGCACGCCGATATCAGACGGCTCCGCAACTCCGACCGGCAGGTGCTGGTCGATCACTTCCTCAGGCTCGACCCCGAGACACGTCGCCTCCGCTTCGGCGGGCTGGTCTCTGACGACTTCGTCAAAGACTACGCTGAAAATATCCTAAGCCTCGATTCCGTCGTCTTCGGGGCCTTCGTCGACGGCGACCTGCACGGTGTCGCCGAGCTGCGCGGTCTGCGCCAAACCTGGCCCGAAACCGCCGAGGTCGCCCTTTCGGTAGAGCCAACATGGCAGCACGAAGGCATCGGTGACGCCCTATTGAACCGCCTCATCGCGGCTGCGCAAAACCGTGGGGTGAAGTCGCTCCACATGCAATGTCTGCGTGAAAACCGGCAAATGCAGCACCTTGCCAAGAAGCACGACGCCGTTTTGCATTTCGACATGGGCGAGGTCGACGCAACGCTCGCGACCCCTTGGCCCACATTCCGTTCGGTCTGTGTCGAGCTGTTCGGCGACACCCGCCGCTACCTCGGCAAAGCCTTTCACCTGCCAGTCTAGGCTCGCCCCCCTAGGCCAGCGCGTCGAAAAACTCTGCCTTCTCCTCCCGCAGCCAGCGGTCGAACCCTGCCGCCGACAAGTCAAACGTCTCATGCGGCAGCAGTGCGCTGAGCCCGCGCGTGACGTCGAACGGCACCTCCAGCAGCAGATCCTCCGCCCTCAGCGCCTCCGCCATCACGCCCAGCACCTTGATCCGGTCATGCAGCGCGTTCGCCGCCTCCATGTCGCCACCAGCGGCGTCAATCGCATCAATCTGCGCCTGCATCTGCTCTGTGATCGGCTGGCCCACCTGAATGCTGCGAAACAGCGCCTTGCGCAGCCGCTTGTAGACCCAATGCAGCCGCGTCATGCCGTCGAAATGCAGCACCACCGACGACCGCGACCGCTTTACCCCCGGAAAGGTCCACGGCCGCTCCGTATCGTGATGCGGCCGGTGTATCCCCAGCACGTAGTCGTATCCGGTGGGCGTGCACGCCTTGCCCTCGCTATGCCCCGTCAGCCCAAACCGCGTCAGCCCCTCGCCGTCCAGCACCAGCCGCGAGAAATCCGCTTCCAGCCGCTTGGTCGACGCGCGGAAGTTCCCGCTGAACATCGCATCCTGCGGCTCCCCCTCCAGCCAGACCCGCTCCAGATTGGGGATGCTCAGATAGTCGCCGGGCCGCATGCGTTGCAGCCGCATCAGTTCCTGCTCCAGAGGCTCGACCTGATGGATGAATTCGTCCGCGTCCAGATGCACCAGATAGTCCACGTCCGTGCGCCGATACGCCATCGTCGCATTCAAAGTCTGCCGCCGCTGATGCGTTTTGGGCACCTTGATATCCAGCTCCGACCGCCAATACGCTTCATCCGCCACCGTCACATGCACCGCTGCCAACGGCGCGAGAAGCGCCCGCGTGCGCGGGTTGTCGCGATCCAGATAGATATGCACCGCCGACGCCCCCGCCCACAGGTGATGGGCCGCGTAGGCTGCGACAAGCTCCGGCGGCTCGTCCATCGTGCCGACGACACCCCATTTAGGTGCGGGCATCAGGCAGGCTTTCATATCTTCGATTCTTCATATTTTATAAGTCCCAAGCCCCGCCCGCGCCGTCAATGACCAAGGCGATTCGTCCTTTCATTAGAATTGTGATCACACGCTCAAATACTGTGATCACAAATGTCGCTTTTCTGGCCCCTAGGTCAAATTCAACGTTTGCCCAACGCTTTTCCCATGTATCAAAGCCAAGAACCCCCTGACTCAAGGAGAGAGTTTTGAACATCCATGAATACCAAGCGAAGGCGCTCCTTCGCTCCTACGGTGCCCCCGTCTCGGACGGTCGCGTCGTCCTCGCCGCCGAAAACGCAAAATCAGCAGCAGGTGAACTGGACGGCCCGCTCTGGGTGGTCAAAGCTCAAATTCACGCAGGTGGCCGCGGCAAGGGCTCCTTCAAGGAAGCCGATGCAGGCGAAGCAGGCGGCGTCCGCCTTGCCAAATCCGTAGAAGAGGCCGCGACCGAAGCCAAGAAGATGCTGGGCCGCACGCTGGTCACGCACCAGACCGGCCCCGCAGGCAAACAGGTCAACCGCATCTATATCGAAGACGGCTCCGGCATCGAGACGGAACTCTATCTGGCTCTGCTCGTCGATCGCCAAACCTCCCGCGTCAGCTTCGTTTGCTCGACCGAGGGCGGCATGGACATCGAAGAGGTCGCCGCGTCGACCCCTGAAAAAATCCTCAGCTTCTCCGTTGATCCGGCCACCGGCTACCAAGCCTTCCACGGCCGCCGCATCGCCTTCTCGCTGGGCCTCAAGGGCGGCCAGATCAAGCAATGCGTCCAGCTGATGGGCATCCTCTACAAACTGTTCACCGAAAAAGACATGGAGATGCTGGAAATCAACCCGCTGATCGTGTCCGACAAGGGCGATCTGAAATGCCTCGACGCCAAGATGGGCTTCGACGGCAACGCCATCTACCGCCACTCCGACATCGCGGAGCTGCGCGACACCACCGAAGAAGACCCCAAAGAGCTGGCAGCGTCGAAATATGACCTGAACTACATCGCGCTGGACGGTGAAATCGGCTGCATGGTCAACGGCGCGGGCCTTGCCATGGCGACCATGGACATCATCAAGCTCTACGGCGCCGAGCCTGCCAACTTCCTTGACGTAGGCGGCGGTGCGACCAAGGAAAAGGTGACCGAGGCGTTCAAGATCATCACCTCCGACCCGAACGTGAAAGGCATCCTCGTCAACATCTTCGGCGGCATCATGCGCTGCGACGTCATCGCCGAGGGCGTCGTCGCCGCGGTGAAAGAAGTGGGCCTGAAGGTGCCGCTGGTCGTCCGTCTCGAAGGGACCAATGTTGAAGAGGGCAAGGCGATCATCAACAATTCCGACGTGGACATCATCGCCGCCGACGACCTGAAAGACGGCGCCGAGAAGATCGTGAAGGCGGTTAAGGGGTGAGCGGGCAAGGCACGCCACTCACAAAGCAGTGTCAGCACTGTGGTGAGACTAAACGCTTAGACGAATTTTATCATAACGCAACTAAGGCCGATCATCACAATGGCATCTGTAAAGTGTGCCAAGCTGAAGTTGACAAGAAAAATAGGGGCTAACATGGCCATTCTCATCGACGAAAACACCAAGGTAATCTGTCAGGGCTTTACCGGCTCTCAAGGCACTTTCCACTCGGAACAAGCCATCGCCTACGGCACCAAAATGGTCGGCGGCGTGACCCCCGGCAAGGGCGGGCAAACCCATCTGGACCTGCCCGTGTTCGACAGCTGCCACGAGGCGGTAGAGCGCACCGGCGCGGATGCAACCGTGATCTACGTCCCGCCCCCCTTCGCGGCGGACTCGATCCTCGAAGCCATCGACGCCGAAATCCCCTTCATCTGCTGCATCACGGAAGGAATCCCCGTCCTCGACATGATGAAGGTCAAGCGCGCGCTGGAAGGCTCCAAGTCCCGCCTGATCGGCCCCAACTGCCCCGGCGTCATCACGCCGGATGCATGCAAGATCGGCATCATGCCCGGCCACATCCACAAGCGCGGCTCCGTTGGCGTGGTCTCGCGCTCCGGCACGCTGACCTATGAGGCGGTGAAGCAGACCACTGATAGCGGCCTTGGTCAGTCCACCGCCGTCGGCATCGGCGGCGACCCGATCAAAGGGACCGAGCATATCGACGTCCTCGAAATGTTCCTCGCCGACCCCGAGACCCAGTCCATCATCATGATCGGCGAAATTGGCGGCAGCGCGGAGGAAGAAGCCGCCCAGTTCCTCGCCGACGAGAAGAAGGCAGGCCGCTGGAAGCCAACCGCAGGCTTCATCGCAGGCCGCACCGCCCCTCCCGGCCGCCGCATGGGCCATGCCGGTGCCATCGTGGCAGGCGGCAAAGGCGACGCGGAAAGCAAGATCGAGGCGATGAAATCCGCAGGCATCACCGTCGCTGAATCCCCCGCCGGACTGGGCGAGGCCGTGCTGAAAGCCATCGGCAAATGATCAAACCGGCCGCCATAGCTGCGTGCGTCAGCACCGCTTTGGCGGCCGGTTCAGCTATGGCAACCTCTGGCGATTTGGTGTCAAAAACCATCGAAATCTGTTCGCAGCCGACCGCTGATCTTTCCAAGAAACTCACGGAGCTTCGCGGCGTCGGTTGGGGCGGGCTGTCGGGCGACCTTCGGCCAATCGCGGAGACGTTCGCGAATGCAGCATATCTCACCGAACTCAAAACCGGCCTGACTGTCAGCGCCACAATCAGGCCAGATTATTCTTGGTACGTGTCGAAAGAGCTGGAGATCCTAGACCAACTCGCCACATATGCTGACGCCGCTACACCCTATTTCGGCTATTTGACTGTGTCAGAGCCGCTTCCGGCAGCGCTTAACGTCAAGTGGGACGGCCCGTTCCTTTTGACCTGCATACTCGCTTGGAACGCGGATATTTCCGTCACGTCGATCGGAGCGGCCGAACATAACTTTTCGCGCCGCTGGAAGAACAACAACCCCAAGCTGATGCAGGTTGACCTGCGAGTCTGGAAACGGGACACATTCGGCACACACGTAGACCTCGACTTGCGCAGCGCTTTGGATCAAAGCTTAATGCCGTATCAAATCGTACCGGACGCTAAAACTTCCGTACTGGTCATCTCCACCAGTACTACGCAGGTGCCAAAATGATCCGTTCGCTCGCACTCTTGCTGTTGTCGACCCTCCCCGCCAGCGCCCAGACGCTCACCGAAATGTCCGGCTCCATCGACGCCTGCCACCAGCCGACCGCCAATGTCGACGACACCGTCACGTCACTCGCGCAGCAAGGCTGGGCGCTGGTCCCGCAAGGTGACCTCTCCCCCGAAACCATAGAGCTTCTGATCTGGCCCCAAGTGGCCTTCTACGCCACTGGCGACACGGGTGGTGAACAGATCAAGGCCATCGTGGATCTGCAACGCAAGACCGTCGCAGGGTTCGCCAAGAAAAAAGACATCCCCCAAAGCAAGACCCGCATCCTGACCCGCCAGATCGGTTCGGATACGGAGGCCGCTTTGGTCTTCTGGCTGCAACCCGACCCCGCGCAGACCAACATCATCTGCCGTTTCGCGCTGTCCTCCGCTTCGCTCTCGGGCCAACCAACCGAAGATTTTGCCGCCCCGCGGGTGGTCGAGACCTCGCCCACCCAACGCTTCGCCATCACGCCCATGAACGCCGCGAGCCTCGCGACTAAAATCGGCGCCCCAGTCACTGTCTCCGGCACGCTAGAGACACAAACCAGCTTCCCGTCCCAGGAGTAGCACCAATGACCGAACACTCCCCCAACGACCAGTTCCACGCGTCTTCCTTCATGCAAGGCCACAACGCCGAGTATCTGGAGCAGCTTTATGCGCGTTACGCCAAAGACCCCAACGCGGTCGATCAGGGCTGGCAGGACTTCTTCAAAGCCCTGGGCGACGCCGACACCGATGTGACTGCCGAGGCCGCCGGCCCAAGCTGGGCGCGCGCTGACTGGCCGCCGCAGCCCAATGACGACCTGACGCAGGCGCTGGACGGCCAATGGGCGGAGCCGGAAAAAGCCGCCGACAAGATCAAGGCCAAGGCCGCCGAGAAGGGTGTCCCTGTCTCCGACGACCAGATCAAGCAGGCGGTGCTGGATTCCATCCGCGCCATCATGATCATCCGCGCCTACCGTATCCGCGGCCACCTTGCCGCCGATCTGGACCCGCTGGGTATGCGCGAGATCACCGAACACCCGGAATTGGAGCCGAAGAACTACGGCTTCACCGAGGCCGACATGGACCGCCCGATCTTCATCGACAACGTGCTGGGGCTGGAAACCGCCTCCATGCGCGAAATCGTGGCCATCCTGAAACGCACCTATTGCGGCACCTTTGCGCTGCAATTCATGCATATCTCCGACCCCGAACAGGCGGGCTGGCTGAAGGAACGCATCGAAGGCTGGGACAAGGAAATTACCTTCACGCAGGAAGGCCGCAAGGCGATCCTGAACAAGCTGGTCGAGGCCGAGGGCTTCGAGAAGTTCCTGCACGTCAAATACATGGGCACCAAGCGCTTCGGCCTTGATGGCGGCGAAAGCCTCGTGCCCGCGATGGAGCAGATCATCAAACGTGGCGGTAGCCTTGGCGTAAAAGACATCGTCATCGGCATGCCCCACCGTGGTCGCCTGTCGGTCCTCGCCAACGTGATGAGCAAGCCCTACAAGGCGATCTTCAACGAATTTCAGGGCGGCAGCTTCAAGCCCGAAGATGTCGACGGCTCCGGCGACGTGAAATACCACCTCGGCGCGTCGTCCGACCGCACCTTTGACGGCAACGAGGTCCACCTGTCCCTGACCGCCAACCCCTCCCACCTCGAGGCGGTGAACCCCGTCGTGCTGGGCAAGGCCCGCGCCAAGCAGGACCAGAACAACGACCCCGACCGCACGACCGTCATGCCGATCCTGCTGCACGGCGATGCGGCCTTCGCGGGTCAGGGCGTCGTGGCGGAAGGCTTCGGCCTGTCCGGCCTCAAGGGCCACAAGACCGGCGGCACAATGCATATCGTGGTGAACAACCAGATCGGGTTTACCACCGCGCCGCATTTCTCGCGCTCCTCGCCCTACCCGACCGACATCGCGCTGATGGTCGAGGCGCCGATTTTCCACGTCAATGGCGACGACCCCGAAGCCGTGGTCCACGCCGCCAAGATCGCCACCGAATTCCGTCAGAAGTTCCACAAGGACGTGGTGATCGACATCATCTGCTACCGCCGGTTCGGCCATAACGAGGGCGACGAGCCCATGTTCACCAACCCGCTGATGTATAAGAAAATCAAGCAGCAGAAGACCACGCTGACCCTTTATACCGAACGTCTGGTGCGCGACGGGCTGATCCCCGAGGGCGAGATCGACGACATGAAGGAGACCTTCCAGAACCATCTGAGCGAGGAGTTCGAGGCCGGCAAGGACTACAAGCCCAACAAGGCCGACTGGCTCGACGGCAAATGGTCCCATCTGGACCGCCGCGCGGAGGACGACTACCAGCGCGGGCAGACCTCCATCTCCAAGGAAACTTTCGATCAGGTGGGCCGCGCGCTGACCAAGGCCCCCGACGGCTTCCCGCTGCACAAGACCGTGGGCCGCCTGCTGGAAACCAAGGCCGAAATGTTCAAATCCGGCGAAGGCTTCGACTGGGCCACCGGCGAGGCGCTGGCCTTCGGCTCGCTCTTGACGGAAGGCTATCCGGTTCGCTTGTCGGGGCAGGACAGCACCCGTGGCACATTCTCGCAGCGCCATTCCGGCCTGATCAATCAGGACACCGAGGAACGCTACTACCCCCTCAACCACATCCGCGAGGGCCAGTCGCATTACGAGGTGATCGACTCGATGCTGTCGGAATACGCGGTGCTGGGCTTTGAATACGGCTACTCGCTGGCAGAGCCCAACGCGCTGGTCCTTTGGGAAGCGCAGTTCGGTGACTTCGCCAACGGGGCGCAGATCATGTTCGACCAGTTCATCTCGTCGGGCGAGTCCAAGTGGCTGCGCATGTCCGGTCTCGTCTGCCTGCTGCCCCACGGCTATGAAGGCCAAGGCCCCGAACACTCCTCCGCGAGGCTGGAACGCTTCCTGACCATGTGCGGCGGCGACAACTGGATCGTGGCGAACTGCACAACGCCCGCCAACTACTTCCACATCCTGCGCCGCCAGCTGCACCGCGACTTCCGCAAGCCGCTGATCCTGATGACGCCGAAATCGCTCCTGCGCCACAAGCTGGCCGTCTCCAAGGCCGAGGAATTCCAAGACGGCTCAAGCTTCCACCGCGTCCTCTGGGACGACGCGCAGCACGGCAACTCCGACACCGAGCTGGTGTCGGACGACAAGATCAAACGGGTCGTCATGTGCTCCGGCAAGGTCTATTTCGACCTGCTGGAGGAACGCGACGCCCGCGGCATCGACGACATCTACCTGATGCGGTTCGAGCAGTTCTACCCCTTCCCCGCCATCTCCGCGGTGGGCGAGCTGGAGCGCTTCAAGAACGCCGAAATGGTCTGGTGTCAGGAAGAGCCGAAGAACCAGGGTGGCTGGACCTTCATGGAGCCCAATATTGAATGGGTCCTGACCCGCATCAAAGCCAAGCATACGCGTCCGACCTATATCGGTCGCGCCGCTGCTGCCTCCCCCGCCACGGGTCTGGCCAGCCAGCACAAAGCACAACAAGCCGCGCTCGTGAACGACGCGCTGACACTCGAAGGAAACTGATATGTCTGAGATTCGCGTCCCAACCCTTGGCGAAAGCGTCACCGAGGCCACCGTGGCCACATGGTTCAAAAAGCCCGGCGACACCGTCGCCGTCGATGAAATGCTGTGCGAACTGGAAACCGACAAAGTCACCGTAGAGGTGCCGTCCCCCGTCGCAGGCACCCTGTCGGAAATCGTCGCCCAGGAAGGCGAAACCGTCGGCGTCGACGCCCTGCTGGCGCAGGTCACCGAAGGCGATGCGAAGACCGACGACGCCGCCAAGCCCAAGCAAAACGATCCCAAGGCCGAGCCGGACAAGGCCATCGACGCAGGCCCAACCGACGTCAAACCACGCGACGAAGGCGGCGAGAGCATCGACGTCATGGTCCCCACCTTGGGCGAGAGCGTGACTGAGGCGACCGTCTCCACATGGTTCAAGAAGGTCGGCGACACCGTCGCGCAGGACGAAATGCTGTGCGAGTTGGAGACCGACAAGGTCTCCGTCGAGGTCCCCGCCCCCGCCGCCGGCACGATCACCGAAATTCTGGCCGAGGAAGGCACCACGGTCGAGGCATCCGCCAAACTGGCCGTCCTGTCCTCGGGTGGCGGCGCGGCTGCATCCGCCTCCGCCGCACCTGCCGCCAGCGCGCCTGCGCCCGCATCCAGCGGCGACAAGGACGTCGAAAACGCCCCCTCAGCCAACAAGATCATGGCTGAAAAAGGCATCGACCCCGCCACCGTCCAAGGCTCCGGCCGCGACGGGCGCATCATGAAGGAAGACGTGCAAAACGCCACGGCCTCCGCCCCTGCCCCCGCCGCGCAGGCCCCCCGTGCGCCCGTCTCCGCTGATGACGAGCCACGCGAGGAACGGGTCAAGATGACCCGCCTGCGCCAGACCATCGCGCGCCGCCTGAAGGAAAGCCAGAACACCGCCGCCATGCTGACCACCTATAACGAGGTGGACATGGGCGCGGTCATGGACCTGCGCAACGAATACAAGGACCTGTTCCTGAAGAAACACGGCGTGAAACTCGGCTTCATGTCCTTCTTCACCAAGGCCTGCGTCCACGCGCTGAAGGAAGTCCCCGAGGTCAACGCCGAGATCGACGGCACCGATGTGGTCTACAAGAACTACGTCCACATGGGCATCGCCGCAGGCACGCCCACCGGCCTCGTCGTCCCCGTGATCCGCGACGCGGACTCCATGAGCTTCGCCGAGATCGAGAAAGCCATCGCCGAAAAAGGCGCCAAGGCCCGCGACGGCAAACTGTCGATGGAAGAAATGCAGGGCGGCTCGTTCACCATCTCCAACGGCGGTGTCTACGGCTCGCTCATGTCCTCGCCGATCCTCAACCCGCCCCAATCCGGCATCCTCGGCATGCACAAAATCCAGGACCGCCCGATGGCGATCAACGGCGAGGTCGTCATCCGCCCGATGATGTATCTGGCGCTCAGCTACGACCACCGCATCGTAGACGGCAAAGGCGCCGTGACGTTCCTCGTGCGCGTGAAAGAGGCGTTGGAAGATCCGCGTAGGCTGTTGATGGATTTGTGAAAGGGGATCTGAGCCGGTGGCCCGTCGGTCCAAGGAAGAACTGATCGCCGAATTCCATCGGCTCTATGACGTTTTCGAAACGCTGAAGGCATCTATGGAGCCGCTATACGGTCCTGAGTTTTTCAAGATCATGCAAGAAGGTGTTGTCACTCGTGAACGCATGTTGCGTTTGCTCACCAATGGAACCGCGAATGCGAGCGAACTCTTAGGAGGTGTTCAGCAAGGTCTGAACGATTTGCTCGAGACGATGATGATAGCCTTGGAAGATACACCCGCGAATGCGAACCTCGTTCTCGCTGCATACAAGGAGCAAACAGGAAGAAACCTTTTCGACGACGCCGGAAATCCTCAGAAGGTCGCCAAGGCAATCGTCAAACGAGGAGCGATCGAAAACGATACCGAATTTTACCTGCTCAAAGAGGTGATGAGCAACGTGGACCAGACCGTTTTCAAGGAATCGCAAACCGAAAAGGCTGGCGCCATGCTGGACGACTATGAATTTAGCAAACCGTAGGGTGGGTGGTTCTTCGCCAAAGGCGAACGGTTCACCCACCACACCCCCGTAGGGCGGAGTTCACCCCGCCACACCGCCACCCCACACGAAAGCCCGTACATGACCCCCGAACTCACCATCCTGACCTACGCGGCCCTTTTGCAAGTCGTGCAATTCCTGATCTACTCGGTCACCGCACAAATGCAGGTCGGCACCAAGGCCGCGCTGTCCCCCCGCGACCGCAAGATTGAACTCACCGGCACCGCAGGCCGCCTGCAACGCGCGATGAACAACCATTTCGAGGGCCTCATTTTGTTCACCATCGCCGCCGTCGTGATCTCGGTCAGCGGCCAGTCCACTCCCGTCACCGCGACCTGCGCCTGGCTCTACCTCATCGCGCGCGTGCTCTACATTCCCGCCTACGCCTTCGGGTTGACCCCTTGGCGCTCACTCATCTGGGGGGTAGGCTTCCTCGCAACCGTCACCATGCTCGTCGCAGCCGTGCTCTGACACCATGCCCGACAAAAGTCCGACGCTTTGCCGACGGATCGTAGACACAGAAAAACACGCCTATCCAAGGTAAGGAGATACCCCAATGTCCAGCTATGACGTCATCATCATCGGTTCCGGCCCCGGCGGCTACGTCTGCGCCATCCGCTGCGCGCAACTTGGCCTGAAAGTGGCCTGCGTGGAGGGCCGCGAAACCCTTGGCGGCACCTGCCTGAACGTCGGCTGCATCCCCTCCAAGGCCCTGCTGCACGCCTCGCACCAACTGCACGAGGCAGAGCATAATTTCGCCAAGATGGGCCTGAAGGGCAAGGCCCCGTCCGTCGACTGGAAACAGATGCTGTCCTACAAGGACGACGTCATATCCGGCAACACCTCCGGCATCGAATTTCTGTTCAAAAAGAACAAGATAGACTGGATCAAAGGCTGGGCCTCCATCCCCGAGGCAGGCAAGGTCAAGGTCGGTGACGAGGTCCATGAAGCCAAGAATATCGTCATCGCTTCCGGCTCCGAAGTCGCCACCCTGCCCGGCGTAGAGATCGACGAGAAGACCATCGTTTCCTCCACCGGCGCGCTGGAATTGGGCAAGGTTCCGAACAAGCTCGTCGTCATCGGCGCAGGCGTGATCGGGCTGGAACTGGGCTCGGTCTACAAGCGTCTGGGCGCCGAAGTGAAGGTGATCGAATTCCTCGACACAATCACCCCCGGCATGGACGCCGAAGTGTCCAAGAGCTTCCAGAAACTACTGAAAAAACAAGGCCTTGAGTTCCAACTCGGCGCCGCCGTGCAAGGCGTAGACGTCAAGAACAACAAGGCCAAAGTCACCTACAAGCTGCGTAAGGACGATAGCGAACACACCGAAGACGCCGACGTCGTGCTGGTCGCTACGGGCCGCAAGCCCTACACCGACGGCCTTGGCCTCGAAGCTCTTGGAATCGCTATGGAAAAACGCGGCCAGATCAAGACCGACGCCCATTGGGCCACGTCCGTGAAAGGCATCTACGCCATCGGCGACGCGATCACCGGCCCCATGCTGGCCCATAAGGCCGAGGACGAAGGCATGGCCGTCGCCGAGGTCCTCGCAGGGCAAAAAGGCCATGTAAATTATAACGTTATCCCCGGCGTGATCTACACCCACCCCGAGGTCGCCAGCGTCGGCGCCACCGAAGAACAGCTCAAAGAGGCAGGCCGAAACTACAAGGTCGGCAAGTTTTCCTTCATGGGCAACGGCCGCGCCAAGGCCAACTTCGCCGCCGACGGGTTCGTCAAAATCCTAGCCGACAAGGACACTGACCGCATCCTCGGCGCACATATCATCGGCCCAATGGCGGGCGATCTCATCCACGAGATCTGCGTCGCCATGGAGTTCGGTGCCGCCGCCGAGGACCTCGCCCGCACCTGCCACGCGCACCCGACCTACTCGGAAGCCGTACGCGAGGCAGCGCTGGCCTGCGGCGACGGCGCCATCCACAGCTAACTGCCCATCATTGCTTGATAAATACCTCGGGGTGTGGGGCAGAGCCCCACTAAAACCGGGGGTGCGGGGGCAGTGCCCCCGCGCGTCGGCGGGCCGTAAGGCCCGGCGAAATCGCTATTGCGCCAGCATCCGCAGCCCTTGGGTGACATCCGCGCGCACCGCCAGCCGCAACCCCGGCTCGTCGCCCGCTTTCAACGCTGCAACGATCAGACGGTGATGCTGCGGTATCTCGGTGCGGCGCAGCTTCTCGTACAGACTGCGCATGGTCGGCCCCATTTGGAGCCAGACCGTTTCTGCCATGGCCAGCATGGCGGGGGCCTGCGCCCGCAGGTAGAGCGTCCGGTGGAATTCCAGATTGGTGCGAATGTAGCCCACGGCATCCTGCCGCGCGATAGCCTGCCCGATCACCCCGTTGATTGCCTGCAAGCGGTCAATCAGCGCAAAATGCGCGCGTGGCAAGGCCCGTGCTGCTAGCTCCGGTTCCAGCAACGCACGCAGCGCGGCAAGCTCTTCTATCCGGTCGTTGGAGAGCTCCGGCGTCGAAATGCGCCCCGATGAGGACAGCGAAAACGCCCCCTCCGCCACCAGCCGCCGCATCGCCTCGCGGGCGGGGGTCATGGACACGCCGAATTCCTTGCCGATCCCGCGCAAGGTCTTGGCAGAGCCGGGTAAAATTTCGCCATGCATGATCTGCGACCGCAGGCGGCGGTACACCATATCATTGGCCGCACCTGTCGCGGCGGTGCCTGTCGGCTCGGGTTTGGGTGAGTTCAGCAGCATGGCGGGACTGTGATCACAAAGCCCCGCGCGGTCAAGATGTCAGACGTCCAGCTCCGCCACCAGCGCGGCGAAGGACGCGCCGTGCATGTCCCGGTCTTCGCGCGTGCCCTGCACTGCAGGGCGCGGCAGGCTGAATTTCACCACGTTGAGCGACGCCATTTCGTACCGGTCCACGGTGTCGGGCGACACCTTGAACAATGCCGCGACGCGGTCCCCGGTGACCGAGGCGCAGACCTGCGCATAGGCATCGGGCGTGCCGCAGAAGATATCGACCGTTAGCCAGAACGGTCCCGCATTCTTTGACCGTACTTTCAAGACCATGTCGCCAAGCCTGCTCATGCGCCCAGATCCTCGACCGTCAAGCTGAACGCTTCCATCGGATCGTCTAGTTCCAGCACGTGGTTCAGGCAAAACTCGTAGACGGCACCACGGCTCATTTCCGGCGGCGAGAACGGGAAGGCGAAGGTGGGCATTTCTTCATCCTCGGTCAGGGGATGGTGCAACAGGTAGGGGTTCAAAACCTTGGCCACGTCGCGCGACAACGCCTCGGTTGGCGCGGTGATCAACGCCAGCACGCCGACTTCCGTGCCCACCTGCGCGTCTGTGTCCAACGCGCCAAGCGTGGCGTCCAGCCCAATCACGCGCAGCTCGATCTCGAAGTCTTCACCCACGCGGGCGCGGGCTTTCTCGGTGGCTTTGGTCACGATGTCGTCGCACCATGCGCGGATGTTCGCGACGTAGCGCGGGTCGCGCACGGTGACCAGCGACACGGTCTGGAAGCCAGCCAACCGAGCGCCTTCCAACTTAACCGTGTAGCGGTCGGAGACGACCCATTCGCTGCCGGTGACCCGCACACGCTTGTCGTCCAGCGCCGTGTAGACGGCATGGGTCACGTCCAGATGCCCGCCCGGCTCGTACAAGATGTTCGGGTTGGAGTTCTCGTACAGCATGTGCGCGGAAACAGTGTGTGCCGTCGCGCGAGCGGCTGCGCCCATGGGCGTGATCGTGAATCCCTCCGCATCGAACTCGACCAGAATTGTGCCGGAGTTCGGTGCTGTCGTCGCCAACGCGCCGCATTCCCCGATCTTGGCACCATGCCATGCCGCCCCGGCATGGCATCCCCGCGCCAGTGGCAAGGCAGAGATGATCGCCGTGTCCGTCGTCCGCCCGGCGATGACGATATCGGCGCCCGTTTCCAGCGCCGCCTGTATCTGCTCCGCGCCCGCCAGTGCCACGATGTTCGAGCAGGAGGCCAACACATCCTCCGAAATATCCGGCGCGGGGGACAGCGGGGAAATCTTGCCCTGCCCCAACGCGTCGATCATTGCATCCGGCCTCTGCCCGCTTTTCAGCACCGCCAGCTTCAGGGTCATGCCAAGCTCGCCCGCGATTTCGCGGGTGATCTCCGCCAACCAATCCACAGCGCTATTAGCCCCGCAGGTGCCTGCGGTGCCGATCACCAACGGCACGCCAGCCTCGGCGCGGGCCTGCATCAACTCGCGCCACTCCGCCTTTGTGGAGCCGCGCGCGTATTTGGAGGTACCGGTGCCAAGGTAATGCGGCCCGCTATCGGTGGAGCCGCCGTCGATGGCGATAATATCAGGCCGCTCGGAAATGCCCCGCGCAAGTGCAGCGCGGTCATAGCCAAGGCCCAAAGCGCCCGAGGGGATCAACACCTTCACCATCAGTCTGTGATCGCTTGCGGCTTGCGCAGGATGTTGCGCAGGAACATTGGCGCCACGAAGCCCGCGATTGCCGCCACCCATAGACCGATCGCAATCGGGCTGGAGAACAGGTAGGTCACGTCGCCGTCCGACAAGGTCATGGCACGGCGCAGCGCGTCTTCCATATTGCCGCCCAGCAGGATCCCAAGGATCACCGGCACCGTGGGGATATCGAGTTTGCGCAGGATGTATCCCAGAACGCCGAAGCCCACCATCATCAGCAGATCAAAATAGCTGCCGGACAGCGAATAGATGCCCACGAAAGAGATCATCGTCACGCCCGGAAGTAGTATCCACGCAGGCACCATCAGGACCTTTACGAAGATTTTGACCATCGGCACGTTCATCAGCAGCAGCACGACATTGGCGATCAGCAGCGATGCGATAAGGCCCCATACGACCTCTGGCCGCTCGGTGAACAATGTCGGGCCGGGGGTGATGTTAAGCGTCATCAGCAGCGCCAAGAGCACGGCCGTGGTGCCCGAGCCGGGCACACCGAGCGTCAGCATCGGCACCAGCGCGCCACCTGCGGCGGCGTTGTTGCCAGCCTCCGGCGCGGCTACGCCTTTGGGCACGCCCGTGCCGAAGCCGCCTTTTTCACCGGCGATGGACTTCTCGGACATATAGGCCATGAAAGACCCCAGCGACGCCCCCGCACCCGGCAGAATCCCCGCGATAAAGCCCACACCGGAGGCCCTCAGCATGGTCCACTTGGTAGACCAGATGTCGCCCCACGGAATACCCACCTTTTCGAGTTTGACCCCGATGGACGAGCCCTTGCCATGGCTTTCGATGAAGAAGAACACCTCGGCAATTGCGAAGAGGCCGACGATGGCGACAAGGAAGTCGACGCCATCATACAGGTGCAAATTGCCGCCGGTCAGGCGCGGCAGGCCGGAGGACGAGTCCACACCGATCATGGCAATTCCCAGCCCGATACAGGCCGCCAGCGCGGCCTTGGCCTGATTGTTGGAGGCCATGCCGCCAAGGGTGCAGAAGGCCAGCAAGTAAAGGGCGAAATATTCGGCTGGGCCGAACAGGAACGCCACCCGCGCCAGCGACGGGGCCAGCAGCATCAGCCCGATGGTGGCCAGAAACGCGCCGACAAAAGAGGCGACACCTGACAGCACCAGCGCGTCGCCCGCGCGGCCTTGCTTGGCCATCGGATAGCCGTCGAGGGTGGTCATCAGCGCAGGCTCGTCACCGGGAATGTTCAGCAGGATCGACGAAATCCGCCCGCCATACATCGCGCCGTAATAAACGGACGTCATCAGCACCAAGGCGCTGGTAGCATCAAGTCCAAGTGTGAAGGTGATCGGGATCAGGATCGCCACGCCGTTCGACGGGCCAAGGCCAGGAAGCGCACCGATGATGGTGCCAAGGAAGCAGCCGCAGACTGCGAGAAACAGAGTGTAGGGCGACAGCGCCACACCGAAGCCGAGCGCGAGGTTGGATAGAATGTCCATATCAGTGCCCCACGAACGGAATGAGAATAGAGATCGCGTCCCAGAGCTTTGCAGGCGTCGGGATGCGGTAGGCAACGATGTTGCCAAGGCCCAGCGCGAACTTGAACAGAACGAACAGACCCAGCGACAGGCCGACGCCGGAAAGGGCCGCGTTCCGCGCGTTCGGCGAAATCTGATAGCTCAGGATGCCCGCGGCGAAAATAGTGGGTAGGATAAATCCCAGAGGCTTCAACAGCACAGCGTAGATCGCCAACACGATCACGGCGACGCCCATGGAAATCCATGAACCGGCGGCGGGCCAGTCAGGCTCGGGGTCCGGCTTGAACAGCATGAACAGCGAACAGATTGCCGCCACCCCGCCAATCAGCAGCGGAAACAGCTTCGGCAGGTATTCGCCCGAAAAAAGGTTCGTCTGAATCTGGGTGGCGGCCGCGATATACGCGACCGCCGTGATCAGCGCGACCAGACCAAATATCCGGTCGGAAGCCATTACTGGGTAACCCCCAGCTCTTTGGACATTGCGGCAATATCCGCGACAAGGCCGTCGACATAGGACTGGAAGTCGCCGCCCACTTTGGTGAACGGGGCCAAGCCGTTGTCTTTCATCGCCTGCGCCCACTCGTCGCTATCGGCAACCTGTTGCAGCTTGGCGGCCCACTCGTCAAAGCGCTCGTCAGAGATACCCTTGGGCACATAGAGACCGCGCCAGTTCACCGCGACCACGTCGTAGCCCTGCTCTTTGGCGGTCGGGATGTCGTCGAAGCCCGGCACACGCTCGTCAGTCAGAACCGCAATGACGCGAATGTCGCCATTGGCAAGAAAGGACACGACTTCGGACATATCGCCGGTCATCGCCTGCGTGAACCCACCCACAGTTTGCGTGATCGCATCCGCGCCGCCGTCGACACCGATATACTTGATCTTGGTGATGTCGTTGAAGTCGGCCTTTTGCAGGATCATCAGCGGCTTCATATGGTCGAACCCGCCAACGGCAGAGCCGCCAGCGAAGGCCACGGAACCCGGATCAGCCTTGATGGCCTCCACCAGATCGCCGAGGCTTTGGTACGGGCTGTCAGCCGCAACCACGATGACGCCCGGGTCGGCACCGATGGCACCGACGAAGCGCACTTGGTCGGCGGTCATTCCAGCATAGGCGTTTTGCGCCAGACGGGTTGTTGTGGCAGAGGATGCGGCCACGATCAGGTCGGCATCGTCGCTACGCTCGGTGACCACGTGGTTATAGGCCAGACCACCGCCTGCGCCTGGCATGTTCGTGACTTGCACAGGAGTATCGACCGCGCCGATGTCATACATGATCTTGCCGATCTGGCGGCAGGTGAAGTCCCAGCCGCCGCCGGGGTTGGCTGGCGCGATGCACTCGGCAGCGGACAGCGCGGTGGTGGCCCCAAGGCCCAGAACGGCACTCGTCATGAGCGCCTTGAAAAGACGGTTCGTCATAGATTCCTCCCAATTGACACGGCGGGTTACCCCGCACTTTGTCCCGGCTATCAGCCGGAACCTGTACGAACCTGTCACGACGCTTGGATTCCATCAAGCCATAAGGTGTTGATGGGGCGAGGAAGTATGCAACTTCATGCGAAGCGGATCGTCGCCGACCTTTCCCGGACCGCTGCAACGACGCTCATCGCCGCAAGAGCAGAGCTGCGCGGGTTTTCCGGCATTCCCTTGCCAGTGATGGTGAAAGTCAGCTCGCCGAAAGCGCCTTGCGCCGTGATCTCGTGGGTGTTGCCCTTGGCGTCAGGGTCGGCGATCAACGCAACCGTTGTGTCGTCCAGTCCGATACCGGCCAAGGCCACTGCCGCGGCCACATTGGCGTTCTTGGGGTACTGCAACGCCGCCTGCCGCGCCGATCCGGTGAAATGCGCGACCGCTGTGCCCAGCGGTTTGGACAGGTCCACGACCTCCTCGGCCGGAGAGCCACGCCACCCTGCTGGCGGCTTGCGTCCGGTGTAGGTGACGCTTTGCAACTCCCCGACGCGCGCACCGCGCAAGGCATCGAGCGCACCAATCGCACCGCTCGCCAGCAGCAAAGCCCCACCGCCCTTTGCGGCCGCTTCGGTTAAGCTCTTAGCAATATCCTCGTCCGCCAGCGCCCCGACGGAAACTGTCAGTACGTCAATCCCCCGCGCCAACGCGGTTGGGCCGTGCTCGGCCAAGCCGACGTGACCGGAGCAGTCGATCAGCAGGTTCGTGCCTTCAGGCAAGTCTTTGGCGGAGCCCACGCAGGTCAGCCCTGTCTCGACCTGAAGCTCGGACACCCGCTCCGGACGGGTCAGGATCGTGGTGATCTTGCCACCGGTGTTGGCCCGCACGTAGTTGCCGATGGCGCCTGTGCCTAGAATTGCAATGCTCATATCCGTCTCCGTTTGTCTTCGGGATCAAGCGTAGAGCGCCTGTCGTCCGGCCACCAGCCTCTGTTTGGCAAAGCCGCTAGTCCACCGGCAACCCGCTTGGCACCTTCTCGGGCACACCAAACATGGGCCGGTCCAGTGAAGTCCCCGTCAACGCGTGCAGAAAGGCGGTCAGGTCTGCGATTTCAGCCTCCGAAAGGGGCGGGCCGCTTGCGGCCACATTGCGCCGTTGCCGCGCAATCTCGGCACGGTCCTGCCAGATGACGTAGTCCACCTGATGCAACCACGGCGCGTCCGGCAGTTTGGCCTTCGCAGGCGTCCAGCGATCGAACATGCCCTCTGGGTCAAGATGATGCCGGATCATATCCGCCAGATCCTGATACGCCCCGTTGTGCCCATATGGCGCCGTCAGCGCGACGTTGCGCAGCATCGGCGTGCGGAAGCGGTATGCGTCCTCCAGCCGGTCGCTTTCCCCCATCCGCCCGACATCACGGGCGATCAGATCGAAGCGGCGCGTGCGACCAGGGCCGAAAGGCGGAAGGCCAAGGGCATGAAACTGCTGGTCGCTCAATAGAGGTCCGCTATGGCATGAGGCGCAACCGGCCTTGCCGTAGAATAGATCCAACCCGCGTTCTTGGCTGGCGTCCAAAGCATCCACCGCGCCGCCCAGATACAGGTCAAACGGGCTGTCGAAGCTGCGGAACTCCAGTGCCTGAAAGGCGGCAAGCGCGTTGGCGACATCGACGATGGTGACCTGCTCCGGCGCGTCGATGTGGTCGAACGCCTCGACGAAGCGCCGCCCGTATTCGGGGATCGCGCGTACCCGTTTGGCGACGATGGGCCAGCCCTTGTCGATCCGGTCGTTGACCGCGCCGGACACCTCGTTCTCGTGCGAGCCGCCCGCCATCTCCGCCTCCGACGTCAGGGGAAACAACGCCTGCGCGGCCAACAGCGAGTTCAACCCGTTGGGCAGCCACTCCTCCGCAGGTGTGTTAAAGCCGTTTTCATAGGTGTCGGCGATGCTGACGCGCCCGTCATGCATCAACGTGTGAACGTCGCGGGCACCCAAGTTCCACAGGGCCGGCGCGTTGCGCGGGACGCGCTTTTCGATGCGGGAGTGATCCTGCCCAGCGTTCCGGTCCGGCCCGAGCCCGACACCGCCTTCACCTATGCCAAGCGACCATCCGTCAGAGGTGCCGAACTTGGGATGATGGCAGGTGGCACAGCTGATATTTCTGTTCCCGGACAGGATTTTGTCATAGAAAAGAAGCTGGCCAAGCGCCGCCTGATCTTTGTCCACTGACGCGAAATCCGCCTCGGTCAGTGGCGCAGGCTCAGCCAGAGCGGCTTGAGCCATGACAACCGTGAACATGAAAGCCAATACCCGATGAAGCCATTTCTTGCCCTGCTTGTGATGCTGACGCCCGCTCTTGCGGATATCGAGACTGCCCGCGACCTGATGGAGAACAGCGATTTTGAGGCGGCCTACACGGAACTGGTCCCTGCCGCCCGTGCCGGAAATGCCGACGCGGAGGAGTTGATCGGGATCATGTATGCGATGGGTCTGGGTGTCGAGCGCGACGACGTGCGGGCGTTCGAGTGGTATTTGCGCAGCTCCATGAAGGGACATCCGGGGTCGCAATCGGCTGTCGGCTGGTATTACGAAGTCGGTCGCGGCATGCCCGCGCCGGACCTGACCCGAGCTTATATGTGGTACACGCTGTCGGCCATTGGCGGCGACCCTGACGCGGCGATCAGTCTGGAAGAAGTGGTCAAGAAAATGACCCCTGAGATGATCGAGAAAGCCCATGTGCTGGTCACTGACTACAAAGGTTGGATGTATCCGTTCCGCTAGGGACAGGCAGCGCGGATCGTCCCGCGCTGCCCTTTCGTTTTAGTTCAGGTCGCTTTCATAGGCCGCGTTTAGCTCGGCCTCGGCTTCATCCACCGCCGCGATCAACGCGTCTAGGATTTCGCTGCCGCCGTCGACGTTTTCACGAAACCACTCCTGCACAGGGGCCGCTGCTTCGGCAAAGGCAGCTTTTTCTTCAGGCGTCGGCACGTAGAGGTCGCCGCCACCCGCGACAAAGGCCTCGTAGGCTTCGATAGACTTGCGCTTGGGTGACGCGAAGGTGGCCTGCTGAAGCTGGCTGAACCCGTCCACGACGACGCGGCGCAGGTCTTCGGGCATCGCCATGAAGTTGGCGTTCGACATCCACCACAGCGCACCCATATAGGCGTGGCCGTCCAGCGTCAGGTATTGCAATCCGGCATCGGGGAATTTCATCCCCATGATGTCGGTGATGCCGTTCTTGGAACCTTCCACAACACCCGTCTGGAACGAGGTGAACAGTTCCGGCCACGGGATCGGGGTTGGCGATGCGCCCATCGCGCGGACCAGTTCTTGCGGCAGGTCGGCGACTACGGTGCGAATCTTCAGGCCCTCCATGTCGGACGGCTTGGCGATGCGGCGCTGCGTGTTGGCGAAGTTGCGCCAGCCGCCGGTGTTGCCGATAGTCATCAAACGGATCGCGCCGTCCGATGTCTCCAGCGCCATGTCGCGCATCTTGCGCGTGAAGTCGCCGGTCAGCACGGCTTCGGCCACGCGGTCATTGGCCATCAGATATGGCAGGTCAAGAACCTGCACATAGGGGAAGATGCCAGCGGCGCCGCCGGAGGTCGAAATATAAACGTCGATCGACCCTTCCGCTACGCCCTCAAGGCATTCCGCCCCTGTCGCGCAAAGCTGGGTGCCAATGAACAACTCCACCGCGATACGCCCGTTGGAGGCTGCTTCCACGTAATTTTTGAACACGACGAGGCCGTCATAATCCTCGTCGTTCTCGTTGGAGTTGGCCGTGGCGCGGATGGTGAAATCCTGCGCCCATGTGGCAAGCGGCGTCGCGAGAAGTGCGGCGGTCAGCGCCACTTTGGTTAGGTTTTTCAGCATTGTATCCTCCCTATGGATGCTGTTGTCACGGCGATGGACTTATGCATGCCGCAAAACCGACCTCCGGACCGCAGCCCAGGAAACCGGCAAGATATGGCACCGTCATCGAGATGGCGGGGACATAGGTGATTAGAAAAATAACAAAAACCTCAACCGCCAGAAACGGCAGGATCGCTTTGGAGATGGTCTCGACCTTCTCCCCCGACACCGTAGACGCCACGAACAACACCAGCCCCATGGGCGGGGTGGCGAGGCCAACGGTCAGGTTGACCGACATGATGATGGCGAAATGGACGGGATGCACGCCAAGGTCGACGAAGATCGGGCCAAGGATCGGCCCGAGGATGATGATCGCGGGCCCCGCATCCAGAAACATGCCGACGATGAACAGCAGCAGGTTGATCAGGAACAGCAGCACCAGCGGGTTGTTGGACAGCGACAGGATGTAGTCCGACAGAATTTCCGGCGCGTGGGACAGCGACACCACGGTCTTGAACGACACCGCCGCGCCGACCAGAAACAGCACCGCCGATGTCGACACCGCCGAGCGTGTCAGCACGTCGATCAGGTCGCGCCCGTTCATTGAGCGCAGCACGAAAAAGCTGACGATCAGTGCGTATGCCACTGCCACCGCCGACGCCTCGGTCGGGGTGAACACGCCAATCAGGATGCCGCCCAGAATGATGATCGGGGTTTGCAGCGGCGCCACCGCTTTCTTGCACACCAGCCGGAAGTCGTTGGATACCCGTGCCTTGATCGCCTGCACGATCACATGCGCGACGGGCAGCGTCACCAAAAAGACCAGCCAGCCGTTGACGTGCTGCGGGATCACCCATGTCACCAAGCCAGACACCGCATAAAGCAGACCTGCCACGTTGATGCGGATCAGCACGAAGCTCACGGCGGATTCCAGCGGCGTGATGGTCTGGTCCTTGCGCACGATACGCTCCGCCTTGGGCAGGTCGTAGCGGTCCGCCATCAGGCGCACCATGACCATCAAACCGACGCCCACCAGAACCCCCGGCACGATCCCCGCAAGAAACAGCGCCGCCACGCTTTCGCCCATCACGTAGGCGTAAATAATCATGATGCCCGATGGCGGAATGATCGGCCCGATAACGGAACTCGCCGCCGTGATCGCCGCAGCAAACTTGCGGGTGTAGCCGTTCTTCTCCATCGCGGGGATCAGGGTGGAGCCAAGCGCCGACGTATCCGCTACGGCCGAGCCGGACAGTCCCGCGAACAGGATTGACGCAAGGATATTCACATGCGCCAGCCCGCCCCTTAGATGCCCCATGAAGGCTTGCGAGAACTCCACCAGCCGCAGCGTGATGCCGCCCCTGTTCATGATCTCGCCCGCCAGCATGAAGAACGGCAGCGCCATCAGGGGGAAGCTGTCCATGCCGTTGTAGAGGTTGCGGTAGAGGCCCGCGACCACGTTGCGCTGGTCGCCTTCCAGCATGACCAGCACGATAGGCGAAGCCAGCAGCGCGAAGACCACCGGCAGGCCGACCATGATCAACAGCAAGAAGAGAGGCAGGAACCAAAGCAGCATCAATCAGCCCCCGCCACGATTTCCTCGCGCAGGGGCGGCAGGCCGTCACCGCGCCCCAGTAACGTCGCGACCTGACGAACGATAAGTTCGATATTCACAAGGATCAGCAGGTTAATACCGACCCAAAGCGCCGCATATTGGTAGTTATTCTGGAACTTCGCGCCGCATTTGCCGATCTCGATCCCGAACGGCCAGCGCAGTGAAGACGAGCACCCACGCCCCGACAATGTATCGACATGGTTATTCAACCCGCGATCCCACGCGACGAATAGCACCCACAGCGAAATGCCCAGCAGCAGCAGGCCCAGCAGACCCGCCAGCACCCGTGGCAGTGCCTGCTCGACCATGTCGATGGCGACGAACCCACCCATCCGGTAGGCCATCGGCGCGACGAGGCCGGTCATCCACAACATGCCGAACCGGGCACCCTCCTCGGTCCAGTTGGGCGCGTCGTTCAGCAGGTAACGGAAGAAGACCTGCCCGAGGATCAGGCACACCATGATCGCCAATGCGGTGATCCCGATCCAGCGGCCGACGGACAGAATCCGGCTATTGACCCAATGGAGCAACCGGGCTGCGGACAGTAACACCTGCATCTTTTCCTCCCCCCTTCCGAGACACCTCGCGACCTCCCCGCCGCGATGCGCTCACTGCGCCGTAAAACGCCCCATCTGTCCCTTGTAGAAAGCGAGCGGATCGCCCTCTTCCCGCATCGCCGCACGGTTCACCTGTCCCAGCATGATGACATGATCCCCGCCTTCGTAGACTGCGGTTTTCGTGCATTCGAACCGCGCCAGACAACCTTCCAATACCGGCACGCCCTCGGCGTTTCGACGCAGGTCACGGTCGCGCAAAGCATAGACGTCTTTCGCGACCGCCCAGCATAAATCGTCCTGATCCGTCGACAAAACATGTACGGCGTAATGTGTGGCAGCCTCGAAATAGGAAAACCTGCGCGAGGTTTTATCGGGCGACCACAGCACCAAAGGCGGTGATAGCGACACGGACGAAAAGCTGTTTGCCGTGATCGCGGCGACGCCGTTTTCCGTGGCCGCGGTCACGATGGTCACCCCCGTCGCGAACCGCCCGAACGCATCGCGCAGCAGGCGGGTGTTGTCCTCGTCCGGCACAAACAGATTGGTGGTGGTGCGGTCATGGACCGACATCACGCGACCTCCCGACCGAGGGCGGCCTCATACAGCTCGAACCACGTCTGGCGGTCCAGTTCGACCTTCATCGCGTCGGAAATTTTGGCGATCCGGTCCAGGTTGTTCGTCCCCAGCACTGGCAGGATCTTCGCCGGATGGCGCAGCAGGAACGCTACGGCCACCGCCGCACGGTCCACGCCTTGCTCGGCAGCGATAGCATCCAGACGATCCACAACTGCGCCCGTTCCGGTCATCAGATCACCACCCCCCAAAGGCGACCACGCCATCAGCGCGTGGTCGTGGCGTTGGTGGAAGGCTATGTCGCCATTTGTGAAGGGCGCGATCTCGGCCAGCGAGATTTCGATCTGGTTGGTTGCCAGTTGGGTCTTCATGCCCGATTGCAGCAACTCCCAATCATAGGGCCGGAAGTTCGACACGCCGACGCTGCGCACCTTGCCGCTTGCCACGAGATCGTCCAGCGCCGCACCCGTCTCTTGATGGTCCATTAAGGGGTCGGGCCGGTGGATCAATAGCAAGTCGATATGATCAATCGCCATGTCGCGTAACGAGCAGTCGACCGAGTATTCGATATGCTTGCGTGAAGTGTCATAGTGTTTCACCCGCTTGTCCGCATAGCGGCCAGCGGGGGCGACGATGTCGCATTTGGTGACGATCTCCATCTGCGGGCGCAGGGACGGGTTGGCTTTCAACGCCGCGCCAAGCACACCCTCGGCCACGTAGCCGCCATATATATCGGCTTGGTCGAACGTGGTGATGCCCTGATCCAGACACGCCTGAATCTTCGCCTCTACATGCGGAGGGGAAGTGTCCGCATCATCGGCCACGCGCCACATACCGTAGACAAGGCGGCTGAAGGACAGGTCGGCGGTTAGCGAGACACGGTCCATCAGCGGCGCTCCCCTGCGGCAAGCGGCGTGGCGGGCGGCTGCGACGGAACGCGACCGTAAGCGTGGGGCAAGGAGCAGGTTTTCATCTGCGGCAACACGCGGTTGCCGAAATGCTTGGCCTCGTCGATATGCGGGTAGCCCGACAGGATGAACGCGCGGATGCCCATCTCCTGGTAAGCCTCCAGCTTGCTGAGAACCTGATCGGTCGACCCCACGATCGCGGCCCCGCAGCCGGAGCGTGCGCGGCCCACGCCCGTCCACATGTGCGGCTCGATATAGCCGTGATCATCGGCCACGTCGCGGTTCTTTGCTTGGTGGCTGACGCCCAAGGACTTGGCGTCCAAAGCGCGATCCCGAATGGCGGTGCCTTGCGCGTCGTCCAGCTTGGAGACGATGTATTCCGCGTATTCCTTCGCCTCAGCCTCGGTGTCGCGCACAATGACATGCGTGCGCAGCCCGTAGTCCAGCGTACGGTCGTGCCGCGCGGCGGCCTCGTTGGCGGCTTTCATGCGGCCCTCAAGTTCCTCTATTTTCTCGGGCCACATCAGGTAGACGTCGCAATACTCGCCGCACAACTCCAGCGCGTCGGGGGAGTAGCCGCCGAAATACAGCAGCGGCCCGCCGGTCTGGTAGGGGCGCACGGGGTCGGTCGTCAGGCCCTTGAAGTCATAGATCTCACCAGTGTGATTGATCTCATCCCGCGTCCATGCCTGTTTGAGGATTTGCACAACCTCGCGCGACCGTTGGTAGCGGTAGGGACTCGGCTCTGTCTGGCCGGGGAAGTCGGAGGAGATGATGTTCACCGTCAGCCGCCCTTCCAGCATGTGATCGAGCGTAGCGAGCGTGCGGGCCAGCATGATCGGTTGCATCTCGCCGCAACGCACGGCTGCCAGCAGGTTGATCTTTGACGTGATCGGGGCGCATCCCGCGACGAAGCTCAGCGTGTCCTGACCAACCTGATAGGAAGACGGGCAAAGGATGTTGCGAAAGCCCTGAGCTTCGGCGGTTTTGACAATGTCGGAACAATGCGCCCATGAGGAGCGCAGATCACCATCCGGCACACCCAGAAACTGGTAATCGTCGGAGCACAACGCCGAGAACCACGAGACCTCTGCCGCGTCCAAATCTGGTGACGTAACCGGAACAACTGTCATGTGATTCCTCCCAAAACCCATTCGCAATTTCTTCTTGCGTAGCCTTGTCTTTGATGTAGATCAATAGGGTATCAATTTTTTGCACAGAGAGGCTGGCGGCAAATGTACGAGCGGCAAGACAGCCCTGCGGCGCTTCCGATTTACGCGCAGGTGAGCGAGCTTCTGATCCGTGAAATTGCGTCCGGACGACTTGCCGATGGCGCTCGCCTGCCGCCAGAGCGGCAGCTCGCGGCCACGCATCAAGTGACCGTGCGAACATTACGCAAATCTCTGAAGATACTTGAAGAAAAGGGCCTTCTCGAACGGATTCAAGGGTCTGGAAACTATGTCCGCTCCAACCCCGCCGCGCAAAGCATCTATTCGATGTTCCGTATCGAGTTGTTGGAGGGCGGTGGGCTTCCGACCGCTAAGTTTCTCGACATATCCGAGCACACAAAGCCCGGCGATCTGCCTGCTTTTGGTAGTTCCCCGCGAGGAACCCGCATGCGCCGCCTGCGCTTTCTCAACAAGAAGCCCGCCGCGGTGGAGGAAATCTGGCTCGACGCGGACAGCGGCACGGTGGACCCAGCTCAGGTCTCGGATTCGCTGTATCGCTATTACCAGATGAAGCTTGGCTTCTGGATCACCCGTGCCGAGGATTACGTCAGTATCGGCAAGACCCCCGACTGGGCGCCGCCGGAATTCGGCCCCCAAGCCGGACAGATGACAGGCTATATCGAGCGGCTGAGTTGGGAGCAGAAACCCCATCCGGTCGAATACTCGCGAACATGGTTCGACACCGACATCGCCCGCTATGTACAGCGGCTAAAATAGGACAAAAAGACATGGGTCAACACGTCAGATACGGGCTTATCGGGTGCGGCATGATGGGACAGGAACACCTACGCAACATTGCACTTTTGCCCGACACCAGCGTCGGCGCAATTTTCGAGCCGGACGCGGGTATGGCGGCGCAGGCGTTGGTTTTCGCACCGAATGCCGCGCTGGTCGATAGCGTGGAAGCCTTGCTGGAGGTCGAAGACCTCGACTGCATCCTGATCGTCAGCCCAAATTTCCGCCACGTCGAACAGCTTGAGACCCTTGCCCAAAAACGCCCCCTGCCCGTGCTGGTGGAAAAGCCCCTGTTCACTGAGCCGCAGCACATCCCCCGTATGGAGGCGTTTGCGCAGAGCTATCCCGCCCCTGTCTGGGTCGCGATGGAATACCGGTACATGCCACCCATCGCCGCGTTTCTGTCTGAGGCGGAGGTGGCCACCGGCGGGGTCAAGATGCTTACCATCCGAGAACATCGCTTTCCGTTCCTGCCCAAGGTGGGCGACTGGAACCGCTTCAACCGCGACACCGGCGGCACCTTCGTGGAGAAATGCTGCCATTTCTTCGACCTGATGCGCCTTGTGATGCGGTCCGAACCGGTCCGGGTGATGGCATCGGGCGGGCAAGACGTGAACCATCTGGATGAGAGCTATGACGGCGAGACGCCGGACATTTTCGACAACGGTTACGTGATTGTCGATTTCGCTTCAGGCACCCGCGCCGTGCTGGAATTGTGCATGTTCGCCGAAGGCGCCCGCTATCAGGAAGAGGTCAGCGCCGTCGGCCCGAACGGCAAGATCGAGGCTTTGGTGCCCGGTCCCGGCCGCTTCTGGCCGCCGCATCTGGGCGACGCGCCAGTGCCGCAGGTGATCGTCAGCCCACGTCACCCCAAAGGACCGTTCGTGCGCGAGGTGCCGGTCGATCCGACCATTCTGGACGCGGGCGACCACAACGGCTCGACCTTCTACCAGCATCAGGGCTTCGTCGATCTGGTACGCGGCAACCGCGACGCGCCCGAAGTCGGGTTGCGTGACGGTATGATGTCCGTCCTCATGGGCATGGCCGCGCAACGCTCGATGCTGGAACACCGCGCGGTGCGCATCGACGAGATGACCGCGCTCTAGCGCAAGGTTCTGGCAAGGGGGTGTTTGGTGGAGCCTAGCGGGATCGAACCGCTGACCTCCTGCATGCCATGCAGGCGCTCTCCCAGCTGAGCTAAGGCCCCAAACGGCAACCTTGCGGCTGCGAAGTGGTATCTAGAAGGGCGCGAGGATCAGTTCAAGTGAAAAATCCAACCGCGCCCGACTAATTAGCTTTCGTCATCATCCGACGCAACATCGGCCAACTCGTCCAGGCTGACGGTGTCGTCGTCGTCATCATCTTCAAGAACGTCGTCGCCCAAATCGGCATCTACGTCATCTTCATCATCCTCAAGCACGACCTCGTCGGCGTCATCCTTGACGATGTCTTTGTTCTGCGCATCAGCCTTATCGGCCTGCATAGTGCGGGATTTGTTGCCGGTGATGCTCTCGAGCGTGAACTCGTGGGCGCATGACGGGCAAGTCATCGGATCGTTCCGCAGGTCGTAGAACCGTGTCGAGCAGCTTGGGCAAACGCGTTTAACGCCCCATTCTTCCTTGGGCATAATCGTCCTCTTTCATCGGTGCAGCCATCGCGGCGCACATACGGTTGAATCTCAGAATTGCAGCCAGTTGCCACATGGGGAAAGGCGTGTCAAAGGCTTTCCCCCCAATGTAGCTTCCCATGGCCTATTGGCCGCGCTAACTTGGACATAAGCAGCAAAATGCAGGCACGCAACCAATGGCAGAGACGATTCAACTGGGGCAGCCCCCGATTGACGTGACGTTGAAACACTCGACGCGGGCGCGGCGGTTGTCCTTGCGCGTGTCTGGCGTCGACGGCCGCGTGTCCCTGACCTTACCCCGCCGCGCCTCCATGCGTGAGGCGCAGGCGTTTCTGCGCGCCAAGGAGGACTGGATACGCGGCCATCTGGACCGACAGCCGGACGCCACATCGGTAGCGCCCGGCGCGGTGATCCCCATTGAAGGCCACCCACGGCTGATTGCAGAGACACACACCAAGTCGGTCAGACTGATGCAGGACCATCTTCTCATTCCGAAGGGTTCGGACAAAGCCGGTGTGCGGGTGCGTGCGTTTCTCAAGACGTTGGCGCGGGACCGTCTGGCCGAGGCCAGCGCGCGCTACGCCACCCAGTTGGGGCGACCGTTTGTCAAGATCACCTTACGGGACACGCGGTCACGTTGGGGGTCCTGCACGTCAGAGGGAAACCTGATGTATTCATGGCGGCTGATCCTTGCCCCCGCGCAGGTACTCGACTACGTAGCCGCGCATGAAGTCGCGCATCTGGCCGAGATGAACCACAGCGCTGCATTCTGGACCGAGGTCGGCAAGCTGATGCCCGATTACCAACACCCGCGCAAATGGCTGCGCGACGAAGGCAGAAGTCTTCACCGTTATCAATTCTAGGGAAAAAGAGCGCACGGGGTTGCACTGATAAGCGCTGCGCCCTGCTGAAAGCCACAGCTCACTGGGTAATCCACCCCGAACGCCCTTCCCTCATACCAGCCAGTGCCAGTATGATCTCTTAGGCGAGTTTCCGTCGCCACCATTTATCCACCGGCCCACAGAGGCGCAGCCTTGAAGCTACCCAGTCGGGCCTGCTTGTGCGCATCTTCCAGCGGATTGCCAGATGTGTAGGTTTGCGGCTCCAGTCCTGCAAACGCATCCTTCCCGTCGGCCAACGCCCGCACCATCTTGCGCGCAACCTGCGGGGACGCGCCGGATGTGCCAACCAGCAACGACCGCGACCCGCTGCGCACCCCCTGCCCGAGCGAGCCGGGACGGTTGGGGCTGCGGTCGGACACCGCGCAGACATCCACCGCGCTGCCCCATGGCTCGGGCCCGGTGCTGCCATTGCGCAGGCCCCCTGCCGAAGAATACGCGGCCGGGCTTCCGGTGCATTGCGTATAGCCCGCCACGCGCGTCGTCAGGGCGGCATTTGCCACGCCGTTCAGGCTGCCGAACCCGCGCACCGTTCCCAACGGATGCAGGTAGCGCGGCAGGGACGGATCGTTCGTGGCGACCCTGTCCAACTCCTCCAGGTAGCTTTGCTTGCCACCGGTCTTCAGCTCTGACGGATCGTCGTCGCGCTGGACCCATATATTGATATTGGCACCATCCGGCAGCCGGGCCGCTGTGGGCGAGCGGCGCAACGTCACGGTCCACTGCCCCGACGATGCCCATCTACGTTGAAAACCGGGCAGGTCCACGTCAAGCGGCAACGTCGGTGCCAGTGCCAGCATCGCCCGCCAGCGAGACCCGCGGTTGCGGTCCACCGATATCTGTCCAATCGCCGCACCACCCACGCGAAGGTCCGCGAAATTTCGCTCGTCGCCGCGTGGGAAGTGCGGGTCGCCCCGCAAAGCCAGGGAAGGCACGGTATCAAGCGAGACACCGCGTGGCGGGGTAACTTCAAAACTGTAATCTTCGACGTCGAGTTCTTCGGGCAACCAGACCTCCAGATAGCTGGAGGTGCGGTCGTCAGGCTGCACCTTCCAGCCGATGGAGACCGAGTCGTCGGTGAAACTTGCCTCGTCCAACTGCGCGTGAAGCTTGTCGTCATAGGTATTGCCCGCTGGCATCACCAAGTAAGTCGGCGCCAGTTTCCGGCGTTCTTCGAGCAGTTCCTGAATGGCTGCGTCCATCTCGGATTTGCCGTCATGACGCCCGCCGGACCAGCCGTAGGAGAAATTGATGACCACAGGTATCTCGTCCACCCCGGCGGCGTCGGCAATGCGCTTGGCCCGCTCGAATATGTAGTGGATGGCCGAGAGCATATACATCTCCTTGCCAAAGCCCGACGTGTCCCACGCGATGGTGTTGGGAAGTTGCACGGCGATGATCCCGATATCGTCCTGATCCGGCTCCTCCACCCCGGCAAGTGATGCGCCTGCGGCGAGCGATAGCACATGTGCGCCGTGGGTCGTGCCGCGTGCAATATAAGTGCCAAGCTCCGGCAGCGCTGCATCAACCGCACCCGACATGCGGTAGAGCGTGTCCTCGTCACCGCCGTGATCTGCGATCAGATCGTCGATCTGGCCATTGCTATATTCGCGCCCGAAAGGCACCGTGCCCGCACCGGGACTGCGAGCCGATTGCAGCCAACAATGGCTGATGCGGGTTTTGCCGGCGGTGTCGAGATAAGTCCGGTTGGCGAACGGTATACCGTCATCAATCACGCCGATAATGGCCTTGGGAGGCGTCGTCCGCGCGGTGTAGCCCGCCACATCCCGTTTGGCGTCGTAATCTTTCGTCCATGACGCCGGATTGATTGGAAAGTTGACACGGTATCGCGGCCTCTTGCGCAGCGCATCGGGGTCGTTGGCTTGCAAAAACTGGTCGAACAGTTCCAGAAGTTCCGCCAGCAACACCTGCAAATCGGTAAGCGCAGGGTCTTCAATATCATCGGGGTCAAAGAAGCAGAATGGCCTGACCTTCAGGGCATTACCATCGTTCCACAGCGGGGGATAGCGCAGCGCAATACGCTCTATCGGCGCTCCAGCCTCGGCACGATATATCAGCTTGGAGACATCAGGCAGTTTTGTGTCGCTATCCATCAGCGCGGTGAAGTAGCTCGACGTCCGGTCCCTGATCGCCGGAAATGAAAACGGACGGCCCAGATCATCTCCATAGACCCAACGCTCGTATGGGCCGGTATATTGGTCAATGCGCCTGCGCATGTCAGGAACCTGGGTCCGAATGGGTGTGCGACTCCTTCGCCGCCTTGTCCCAAAGCCATGTGAAAACATCCGACTGGGTGGACTGTACAGCCGCGCCGACGGTGATGCCGTAGTCGGCTGCCACAGTCTCGCCCTTGATGAGACGGTCCAACTCGTCGCCAAAGAAATCCGTATCTGTCGGCGCGTAGGTGATCTGCTTGGCCGTATGCGCGACGCCGCAGCGGCCCAGAATCGCGCCGCCAATAGCCTGCCCCAGAGCCGCGCCTGCCCAGCTGTCCATGGGATAGTGGACACCCGCGACCGTGCGGTTGACGGTGATCCGCTCCGCCAGTTTGCGCAGCAGTTTGCCCCTGTCGTCATTGTCGGCATGGCTCGCCCAAGCCTCCATCAGGGCCAGAAGCACCGTCAGTACCGAATGAGCCTCGGTCGCGTGCGCGGAGGGAAACGCGCCGTGCCCGGGTGTTGCGATCATCGGCAGGATGCGGGTGTCGACCTGATCGGGGCGGCGGATCGCAAGCGCGTGCTTGACCATCATCGCCACATGGGCCGACAGAACCTGCGTCGCCGTGATCAACTCCAGCGTGTGGCGGCTTTGCGCAGGGTGCAGCGCGAGGATCATGGCGAAATACTCGGTCGGGAACCCAAGCTGTGACTGGATTTCCGCGCCGCGATCCGCCCTGAGGTCGGCATAGTCGCGCACCCATTTGGCCTGCGCCGCCATCAGCGCCTCGGTCGGGCGGGTAATCTTCACGAGCGTGCTAGTCTCGAAGCCGAGCGTGGTGTCGTCACCTGAAACGCTAATGTCGAGGTCTTTGATAAAGTCCGTCAGGTAGAGCGATGCCCGAACCCAGTCGGCGGATCTTTTCATGTTTTTCTTGGAGTTCGCAGGCAGATGCGTGGGCTGGGGCGCGTCGCCCGAGCCGGCCACGTGCGCGATACCTTCCGCCGTGGTCTGAAGTCCAATAGCGGTCAGCGGATCATACGGGCCTACCGCCCCTGCGCCCAGAAAGTCGCCAAGACCGGTGCTGCCTACGCCACCAACACCTCCGACGCCGCCAACACCACCTACTCCGCCGACGCCACCAACGCCCCCTACCCCGCCATATCGCGCCATTCGCTTAACCTTCCTTATGAAATACCCGCAGCCTCAAGAGCTGCAATAACCTTTAACCCCAAAGCGGCTTTCGCGACCGGATGGGCACTCTTGTAGTTGGTAAGACTGAAGCCGGGCGCCCTGCGCAGCAGTTCTGCGCCAGCGGTCTGAGCCTCCTCGCCGCGTCCCAGAAAATGCAGCGCCGTAATCTTGGCGCGCAATGTGGACAGGTGGCGGTCGTTAAAGGCCAGCGACCGTTCCGCCAGTTCCAGCGCACGCTGGTAATCCTCGGCGGCCAGATAGGCCGTGCTGGACAGGCTGTCGTAGTAATACCCGAACGGGTCGATCGGGGAGAGGTTGCGCGCCTGCTCGGCGGCGGCGATGGCGTCGATGCCCTCGTCCTGGAACGCCAGCAAGGCCCCGCGCAGCAGCCATGACAGGCTTTCATTGGGATTGATATCGATGGCCGTGTCGTAGCGCTGGCTGGCCACGTCCATGCGTTGCATCAGGTTGTTATGCGCGAACCCGTCGATCACCAGCGAGAATGAGCTGTCGGGGTTGATATCAAGCGCCCGGGACGACGAATCCAACGCCTTTTGCGTGTCGCCCTTCTGGTCGGTCGTCCAGCCGTTGAACACGCTCAGCACATACCACTTGGCCAACCATGCATGGGTTTCGGCAACCATGGGCGCACGCAATACCGCCTCTTCCAGAAGTGTGCGGGATTTGGCGAAGTCGCGGAAGGTCGGGCGGTGCATCAGGGACACCCCACCAATGACGAGGTGGTGATCCTCCAGCTCCGGCAATGGTCGGTCGTTGACATAGGCAATCGCCTCGTCGGCGATGGAGCGGCCAATGGCGCGCACGACACCGTCGAGGCCGCTTGTCACATTATCCCAGAAATTCGACTGTGGCCCGGCGATCTGCCGTGTCCAGAGGATATTGCCGTCGCGGGCATCAACAAAGTCCATGTCCACCACAATGCGCCCGCCCATATCGCGGATCGAACCTGTCACGAAATAGTCCACATCCAGTTCGCGACGCACATCCAGCGTGTCCGTGGTGCGTGCCGCCAGCGCACGGCTGGACAGGTGCGAAATCACCGACAACAGGTTGGAGCGGGACAGGGAACGACAGACCTCTTCGGCCAGCCAGTCGCCCAGAACGCTCAGATCGTCGCCGCCCACGATCCGCTGAAACGGCAGCGCGGTGATGCGCGGCAACGGGCGGCCTAATTCCGTGCGCGGCGTCGTACGGTACAGCGCGGCAATCTGGCTCTCGTCGGCACGCATCGACGCGACCCACTCCTCGAAACCCTTGTCCCGAATGCCGGTCCCTTCCATGAACGTCCCGGTGCCGGGGGCGCCTAGGAAGTTCACCAGCGACAGGTCAAGTTCGACATCGCTGTTGGTGCATTTGATGAAACGGTCGAAATCCGCGCCCAGAAGGTTGCGAAGATCAGACAACGCACGACGCAGGTTCTGCCGCCCGCCATCGTAGCACGACGACCCCCACAAAGTGCGCTGAAGATACGACCGCGTACGACGCCCGAGCGGCGCAGTTGCCAGCAAGGCAAACAGCGCACGATGCTTCGCACCCTTGATCTCGACACCATCTGCGCCGTCCACACGGACTACGCAGGAGCCGAATAACGATATGTTAATCTTTTCTGCCAAAGCTTATCCAAACGCCTTCCCTAAAGGTAAGTTTAACAACCTAACCCGAATTGCTCCAAGACCTTCACGTTTTTTTCACATGTCGGCTTGCTTAAGCGTTGATACTTTGAAGAAATTCACAGTCGTCGAACACCGGAGCACCGCATGATGCCATTAAAAAAAGGTCCAGAGCCTATTACAGACCTGCTCGATTTCTATGACCGCTGGCCGTTATTGCGAGTCGAGATGAAGGCGCTCAGCGAGGGAAACCTGCTGAACGAGGATGAACGAGAGACGTTGTCCTGGCTTATTTTGCTGGCAGATCGCGTCGGCCCGGCGGACCTGCGCGACTGATCCCCGCCCTTGCTGGACAGGACCGCTCGGGCTAAGGCTCGCAGATGTCTATCACCTTGCTCCGGACCCTGATCGCAGTCGCTGAAACCGGCAGCTTTGTCGCAGCATCTGGCCGCGTACATGTCTCGCAAGCCGCAGTGGGCCAGCAAATGAGGCGTCTCGAAGAAATTACGGGCGCAATGTTGTTCAACCGTCAAGCCAAACCACCGACCCTGACGCCCTTGGCACTGTCACTCATATCTCAGGCCCGCGAGGTGGTTGCCGCCTATGACAGCCTGTTGACAGAGGCCGGAGGTGACACCGCCCTGACCGGCAGCCTGACCTTGGGCGCGGTCCCATCAAGCCTGCACGGCCTCGTCCCCAAATCGCTGAAACGTCTGATCCAGAGCACTCCGCAGTTGCAGGTTCGCGTATTGCCCGGCTTGTCGGACGAGTTGAAAGATATGGTCGAACGAGGCGCAGTGGACGCGGCTATCACCTCCGCCCTGCCGATCCCTTCGCCGCGCTTTCGCACCTACCATATCGCGCATGAACCGCTGGTCCTGATCACAGCGCCCGACGCGGCTCAGGACACGCCGGAAAATCTGCTGCGCGCGCTGCCCTATATCCGCCATACCAGACGGGCGGCTGCGGGCAGGATTGCTGAGGACTGGCTTGCCCGAAACGGCATCGAAGTGCAAAGCAGCATGGAGCTGGAATCGCTTGAAACGGTCGCAAGCGTGGTTGCGCACGGGCTGGGCATTTCGGTCGTGCCGGACATTTGCGTGCCGGATGCTGTGTTTGCGAGCCTGCGCCGCGTGCCGCTCGACACGTCGGGGCGCAACCTTTGCATGCTAACGCGGGCCGATTGCCCGAAAACCCCTTTGATAGAACGCCTGATGGAGGAGGTCACCGCGACGGTTGCGGAATATAAAGAAAAACTTCAGTCACACTAAAGTCGATATGGTTTGACCGCAGGCTGTCTTTAGGTCAATTGCATGTCTGACAGGATTTAAGGGAGCCGACACATGTCAGTCAATGACGTCATCATAGATGGCTTTGTGAGCAACAAAGTTGAATTCATCACGACCGTGCCGTGCAAACAGCTGGGCGGCGTTATTGAGGCTGCGGAAGCGCATCCCGACATCTACCACATCCCCTCCAACAAGGAGGACGAGGGCATGGGCCTGTGCGCCGGTGCTTTCATGGGCGGCAAGCGTTCCGCCATTATCATGCAAAACACCGCCATCGGAGTGACGATCAACACGCTGGTCACCCTGACGCAATTCTACCGGATGCCCCTGCCGATGCTGATCTCATATCGCGGCGAGTTGAGAGAACCTGTCGCCTGTCAGGCCGAAATGGCCGTGCACACAAAAGCGCTGCTGGCGCAGATCAACATTCCGACATACCATTTCCACCGCCAATCCGACGTGGAAGAGTTCGACGACATCCTGAAATACACGTTCATGTGCAACAAACCGGTCGCCATCCTGACGGATGCAACATTCTGGGGAGGCTACTAGTATGATCCGTTCCGACATAATCAAAGAACTGGCCCCGACCATCAAGGACACGCTGACCGTGTGCAATATCGGGCTTCCCAGCCAGGAAATGCACATGATCGACGACCAGCCGTCCAACTTCTACATGCTGGGCACCATGGGGCTGGCATCCTCCATCGGCCTCGGGCTGGCCCTTGCGCAGAAATCCAAGGTGCTCGTCATCGACGGCGACGGCTCGGTGCTGACCAATCTGGGCACACTGCCCACCATCGCCAACAATGTGGCCGACAACTACGTGCTGCTGATCATCGACAACGGCTCCTACGGCTCCACCGGCGACCAGCCTACCTATGCAGGCAAGAAGACCTCCCTGACCGCCGTGGCGAAAGCCTGCGGCTGCGAAAACGTGATCGAGTGCAAGGCCGAAGACACCGTACAGGTCGTCAAGGATGCGCTGGCAGGCGACAAGATGACCGTGATCGTGTCCAAATGTGAAAGCGGCAACATCAAAGTGCCGGTGATCACGATGGACCCGGTGGTGATCCGTGACCGCTTCATGAAGACGGTTGCTGCCCAGAACGCATGACGAAACTCGTCATAGCCGAGTTCATGGACGAGGCCGCCGTGGATGATCTCCGCCGCGACTTCGACGTGGTCTATGATGCCGGCTTGGTGGACGATCCGGCGCGGTTGATGCGCGAAATCTCCGATGCCGCCGCGCTGGTCGTCCGAAACCGCACACAAGTGCGCGTCGCCCTGCTCGACGCCGCGCCAAACCTGAAGGCTTTGGGGCGTCTCGGCGTTGGCCTCGACAACATCGACCTCGACGCCTGCGCCGCGCGCGATATCAAGGTGCTCCCGGCCACGGGCGCCAACGACGTGTCGGTCGCGGAATATGTCCTGACCAGTGCCATGATGCTTCTGCGCGGCGCATATTTCGGCGCAGACCGAATGATGCGCGGCGACTGGCCCAGAGAAGACATGTGCGGCCGCGAGCTGTCCGGCAAGATCCTGGGGCTTCTCGGCTACGGCTCCGTCGCCCGCGAGACGGCCAAGCGCGCACGGCTGATGGGGACGGAGGTTCTCGCGCACGATCCTTTTGCCAGAAATTTCGACGGGGCAACGCGCGTGGATACGCTGGCCGGACTTTTGGCGACTGCAGATATCGTCAGCCTCCACGTCCCGCTTACCGACGGCACCCGCCACATTATCGACGAAAGCGCATTGGCACGAATGAAACCAACTGCGATCCTCATCAATGCGGCCCGTGGCGGAGTGGTAGACGAGACCGCGCTGACCGCCGCGCTCAAAGCTGGCACGCTCCATGGCGCAGCTCTGGATGTTTTCGAAACAGAACCCATGACCCTTGAAAGCGGCCAAGCCTTCGCGGGCATTACGAACCTGATCCTGACCCCGCATATCGCAGGCGTCACGCAGGAGGCCAATGCCAGAGTCTCCGCGCTTACAGCGGACAACATCCGCAAGGCGCTCGGCTAGTCATTTCTTTTTTCCCGAAATACCTCGGGGTGTGGGGCAGAGCCCCACTTAAATTCGGGGGTGCGGGGGCAGCGCCCCCGACGTGGCGACTGCCGAAGGCAGGCGCAAAACCTCTTCAGGAAAACTCCTCAAACGCCTTTAGTGCCTTGGCCGAATAGGCATAGGACGGCCCGCCGCCCATATAGGTTGCCATCGCCAGCGCCTCGACCAATTCGTCCCGAGTAATGCCCAGACGGATCAGGGATTTCACGTGGAAGCCGATGCAACTGTCGCACCGCGTCGCAATCGCGATGCCGAGCGCCATCAACTCCTTCGTCTTCTCGTCCAGCGCACCGGATTTCTTGGCGAAGGTTCCCATCGTCGTGAAGGCCTTAGCCGTCTCCGGCATCTCCTTGGCCAGCACGCCGATATTCTCAACGGTCTCGTCCATGAATTCAGTCCAGTTCATGTCACTTATCCTCTCTCATCCGATCCCATTTTTCGTTCCAGCCAGCGCACGCCAGCGCTGATCAGCAGCACCAGCACGAGGTATTCCACAATCAAAAGTGTGTAGATTTCCAGCGGCCGGTATTCCGTCACCACCAACTCGTTCGCGCGGCGGGTCAATTCCTGCATGCCGATCACGGAGGCAAAGGCAGACATCTTCACGATGTAGATAAACTGGTTCGCCAAAGGCGGCAGAATACGCCGGATGGCCTGAGGCAGGATCACGTAACGCATGGTTTGTATGTAGCTCAGGCCAATGGTCTTGGCGGCCTCGGTCTGGCCTTTCGCGATGCTCTGGATTCCAGCCCGGTAGATTTCGGCGGTAAAGGCACTATCCGACAAAGCCAGCGTGATGATCGCCCCCCAGAACGGGTCAATCTGGATGTTCAGCCCCATGGACTTGAACACGATGGGCAGGCCGTAAAATACCCAGAACAACATCGGCAGCAGCGGGATGGCGCGGATGAACTCGACATAGACGCGGTTGATCACACGGATGCCCCGCCGCTCCGACAGGCCGGGCAAGGCGACGATCAATCCCAACACCATCGAGATCGACGCGGCGATCAGCGAGAGCAGGATTGTCGCCCCCATGCCATTCACCAGAAACTTGATGTTGGTCCATCCGGCGGGGGTCATGGGATTGACTACATACCATCCCCAAATGTCGGAGGAGCCGCAGCCGGACAGCACCAGCAGCGCCGCTAGGGAGAAAAGGACCCGCATCAGTGTGACAATATCTGTTTGAGGAAGGTCTGTGTGCGCTGCGATTTGGGCGCGGTGAAGAACTCTTCCGGCGTGCCGGTTTCCACTATTTCGCCTTCGTCCATGAACACCATCTGATCGGCCACCTTGCGGGCAAACCCCATCTCGTGGGTGACGACCACCATGGTCATGCCTTCCACCGCCAACTCGACGATCACGTCCAGCACTTCGGAGATCATTTCGGGGTCCAGAGCCGACGTCGGTTCGTCGAACAGCATCACCTTCGGCTCCATACACAGGCTCCGCGCGATGGCGACGCGTTGCTGCTGGCCGCCTGATAGCTGGCCAGGCCGCTTGTGCGCCTGCTCTGGGATGCGGACCCGCTCAAGGTATTTCATAGCCCGCGCCTCGGCGTCCTTGCGCGACAGGCCGCGCGCCTTCATCGGGCCAAGCAATAAGTTTTCCATCACCGTCAGATGCGGGAACAGGTTGAACTGTTGGAAGACCATCCCGACCTCGGACCGGATCGCCTCCAACGCCTTGGCGCTGCCGTCCTGCACCACGCCGCCGATCCTGATCACGCCCTTTTGATGCGTCTCAAGCCGGTTGATGCATCGCACCACGGTGGATTTCCCGGAGCCCGACGGCCCGCAAATCACCACCCGGTCGCCCGGCTTCACGTTTAGATTAATGCCTTTGAGAACCTGAAAGTCGCCAAACCACTTGTCCACATCGATCATCTCGATCGCGTCTTGTGTCACACTTGCGCCCTTCCGGCCTTGCCATCTATTACCTTGAGGTTATGTGGCAAGTGATCGAAACTTCAAGTCACGATCATTCGTGATCTTGCAAACGCAACGACAAGGTCACCTGTCCAACACCGGAGAAACTTCCAAGATGAAACAATTTGCAAACGCCCTCGCGGCGCTGGCTTTCGGCGCGGTCATGAGCACCGCCGCCTTTGCCCAATCCGCCCTGAACGAAATCCTTGACGGTGGCGTGCTTAAAGTCGGCACCACCGGCGACTGGAACCCGATGTCCGTGCGCGACCCCGCCACCAACAGCTACAAGGGCTACGACATCGACATTATGACCGAGCTTGCCAAAGATCTTGGCGTCGAGGTCGAGTTCGTCCCAACCGATTGGAAAACGCTTGTGAATGGCGTGTCGGCTGGCAGCTACCACATGACCGGCTCCGCTTCCATTTCGCCTGCACGCATGAAAGTTGCAGGCTTCTCGGAGAGCTATATCGCGGTCGAAATATTCCCCTTCACCCTGAAGGAAAACGCCGACAAGTTTGACGGCTATGAGAGCATCAACAAGCCCGAAGTGACAGTGGCCACGACCCTTGGCACCACGTTTGAGGGGCTTGCCCGCGAATGGTTCCCGAATGCCACGATCAAGGTCGTCGAGGCGCCTGCACGCGGCTATCAGGAAGTGATCGCGGGCCGCGCCGATGTGTTCATTACCTCCAACATCGAAGGCTCCACGCTGGACGACAAATTCCCCGTCGTGCGTGTCCCCGGAACCGAGCCGCGCGCGCCCTCGCCTATTGCTATGCTGCTGCCGCAAGGCGACCAGATCTGGATCAACTACGTAAACAACTGGATCAAGGTGAAGCAAGCTGGCGGGTTTTTCGAAACCACCGCGGCGAACTGGGGCCTTTAAGTTCTTAGTGACATTCTTTGAAAAGGCCGCCGCACATGCAGCGGCCTTTTTTCATGGCAAAACGCTAGGTTTAAGCGTACCGCGACAGGTCAAGCCCGTGCCATGTGTCGAAACACTCCTCCGGCCGCAAGCCTTCCACCGGCGTTGGTTGGTAACCGCCAGTGAAGTAGGCGAAAGACATCTCCGCCGCGCGGGCGGTGCGGAAATCGGTGACGCTGTCCCCGACATAGAGACATTCCTCGACGGTCAACCCCAACGCGACTGTTGTATGCACTAATGGCAGCGGATCGGGCTTCTTCGCGGGTGTGCTGTCCCCACCGGTTATCACGTCGAAATAACGCGTCAGATCAAGCTGGTCGCACAGGTCGCGGGCCGGGATTTCCGGCTTGTTGGTGCAAAGCGCCATCGGCAAATCCAGCATATCGAGCGTTTCGCGCACCCCGTCGAAAAGCCGCGTCAGCGTGGTCAGGTCCCTGGCATAGGCGCGGTTCATCTGCGCGTAATGCGGGGTCAGGTCGTCCGGTACGCCGCCGGTCGCGCGAAGGCAACGCTCCACCAGTTTCTCGATGCCGTTGCCGACGAAGCCGATCACCTGTTCCAAGGTCACAGGATCGCGGCCCGCATGGGACAGCATCACATTCGCCGCCGCATGAATGTCAGGTGCGGAATGGACGAGCGTCCCGTCGAGGTCGAAAATTACAGCCTTCATCCGACCAAAGCTAAGCCCGTTCAGAGATGTCCGCCAGCCTATTTTACGATGATCTCCGGCCCCATCATCAGAGTCGGCAGCCATGTCGAGATGAACGGCACATAGGTGACGATGATCAGGAACACGAACAGCACGGCCAGGAATGGCAGCGCCGCGCGTACCACGGCCATCATCGGCATCTGCGCCACGCCCGAAGTCACGAATAGGTTGAGGCCCACGGGCGGCGTAATCATCCCGATTTCCATGTTCACCACCATGATAATGCCGAGATGGATCGGGTCGATACCCAGCTCGATCGCGATCGGGAACACCAACGGGGCCACGATGACGATCAGGCCGGACGGCTCCATGAATTGCCCACCGATGAGCAGGATGATGTTGACCATCACAAGGAACATCACCGGCCCCAGCCCCGCCGCCAGCATCGCATCCGCGATGTGTTGCGGGATTTGCTCGTCGGTGAGGACGTGTTTCAGGATCAGCGCGTTGGCGATGATGAACATGAGCATCACCGTCAGCTTGCCTGCATCAAATAACGTCGCAAACGTGTCCCGGTGGAAGAACGCCGTGACCAATGCGATGGGGCGGTCCAGCAGCGTCAGGTTGCGCTGCCCGTCAATGGTCTTGAGCGGCCCCATGTCACGGTAAATGAACGTCGCCACGAAGAACGCATAGACGGACGCGACGGCGGCCGCTTCTGTCGGCGTAAAGATCGCGCCGGTCAGGCCGGGGATGCCGTAGATGCCGACCATGATGATGATGATGAGCATCAAACCCCAGAAGGCGTCTCGGAAGCTCTCGAATATCTCGCCCCAGCCCTGCCATTCACCTTTTGGCAGGTTTTTGATGCGGGCCATGACGTAGATGGTAATCATCAGCATCGTACCGGCCAATATGCCCGGCAGCACGCCTGCCAAGAACATCCGGCCCACCGACACGTCGGTGGCGGAAGCGTAAACCACCATCACGATGGAAGGCGGGATCAGGATGCCCAGCGTGCCTGCGTTACAGATCACACCTGCGGCGAAGTCCTTGGTGTAGCCGACCTTGACCATCGCCGCGATAACGATGGAGCCGATGGCAACCACGGTGGCGGGCGACGAGCCGGAGAGGGCAGCGAAGATCATACAGGCAAGCACGCCTGCAATCGCCAAACCGCCGCGCAAGTGACCAACGCAAGCGATGGAGAACCGGATGATCCGTGCCGCCACACCACCCGTCGACATGAAACTCGACGCGAGGATGAAGAACGGGATGGCCAGCAGGGTGTAGTGGCCCGCCATGGCCTGAAACAAGGACGCTGCAATGGAGGCCAGAGATGTGTCGCTGAACATCAGCAGGAACAGCATGGACGATAGACCAAGAGAGACAGCGATCGGGACACCGATCATCAGCATGCCGACAATCAGCACAAAAAGCAGAACCACATCCATTGACTTAAGTCCCTTGCTTATGTGTCGCGGTGAGGTCCTCTATGGCCTCCTCCGCTTCATGGCTGACAATCATCGTGTGCTGCGTGCCGCGCAGCACCTTGATGAAAGCCTGCACAAAGCGCAGCAGGATAAGCGCGCAGGCGAATGGCAGCATGGTGTAGGGGACGAAATCCGGCAGCTTGGAGTAGCTGTCACCGTCGTTGATCAAGTCCGCCAGAAAATTCAGGAAGAACGGCATGGGCACCTGATCGGTTTCCATGAAAGCACGGCTACGGGTCTCGATGAAGCCTGTCGGGAACCAGCGGCCCGACGTCACATCCAGCCCCGCGAACGGTGCCCAGTAATCGTAGGCCCCTTTCATCAAAAGCACGGCATAGACGACACAGATCAGGGCAGAGACGATCAGCACGCCCTTGCGTGGCCCCTTGGGCAACACGTTGGTCAGCGCGTCGACGCCCAGATGGGTATTCTTCTTGATGCCGTAGCTGATGCCCAGAAGGACCATCCAGGCAAACAGCATCAACACCACCTCAAGGCTCCAGATCAGGGAGGCGTTGAAAACGTAGCGGCGGATCACGTTGACGAATGTCAGGATCACCATGATGCCGAGCATGAGCGCGATCGCGTTTTCCTCAAGCCGGTCGATGAAGCGCCCAACGGCGCTTGGCTCGTCTTCTTGGTGGTGCACGTGACTTCCTCCCCGAAATCAGACGTCTTCTTTTTGCAGGCAGGCGCGACCACAAAGCCGCGCCTGCCCGTTTTTGTTATAGCCCGATTAGTTCTGGGCGTTGATCTCTTGCGCGGCGGCGATGTTCTCAGCACCAACGTCGCCTTCAAACTGCGCCCAGACGGGCTTCATGGCTTCGACCCAAGCAGTCCGCTGCTCAGGGGTCAGTTCCCGCACTGTGCCACCGGCGTCGAGGATGGCCTGCTTGGCCTCTTCGTTTACCTTGGTGGAATCGGCGTTGCGTTCGACAGTGACCTCTTCGAGGATCGTCAGGAACTGTTCGCGCACGTCTGCGTCAAGGCTATCCAGCCAGTCGACGGAAGCCACGACCATGTAGTCGATGATGCCGTGGTTGGTCTCGGTGATGCCGTCCTGCACTTCGAAGAATTTCTGGCCGTAGATGTTGGACCAGGTGTTTTCCTGACCGTCGACAACACCGGTTTGCAGCGCGCCATAGACCTCTGCAAATGCCATTGGTTGCGGCGACGCGTCCAAAGCCTGCATCTGGGCGACCAGCACGTCAGAGGGCTGCACGCGGAATTTCAGTCCGGCGGCGTCGGAGGGCATCAGCAGTGGCTTGTTGGCAGAGATTTGCTTCATGCCGTTATGCCAGAATTGCAGACCTTGAAGACCACGCTTGGCCATAACGCCTTTCATGGCCTCGCCGGCTTCCGAAGTCTGGAAAGCGTCCACCGCGTTGATGTTCTTGAACATAAACGGCAGGTCGAACAGGCGGTATTGCTTGGTGAAGCTCTCGAACAGGGACAGCGACGGTGCACCCAGCTGAACGTCGCCTTGCAGAATGGCCTCAAGGACTTGCTCGTCCTTATAGAGTGTCGAGTTCGGAAACACTTCCATGCAGGCCTTGCCTTGCATCTCGTCATTCACGCGCTGCTCCAGCAGCGAGGCAGCGATGCCTTTTGGGTGTTTATCGGTGTTGGTGACGTGGCTGAACTTGATGACCACTTCGCCGTCGTCGCACGCAGCAGCAGCGACACCCGGGACAAGAGCGACAGCGGCGACGCAAGCCGCCTTAAGAATAGATTTCATGGTTTCCTCCCATTGGAATTTCAATCGGACGGGAAGCCCCGCCGGACGCTGCGAGCATTGCAAGAAGGGTGATAGCCGCGCAAGGGACTCCTTCGTCGAATGTTTTCCTTTTATATATCAAATATATACGCGTTTTTTACACTGCCGATAATCAAGAAATTCTGAAATCTCGCACTTTTTAGCAATGCCGCACCCTGAAAATTGCGGTATTTCGCACTAATCCCGCCACGATTCGAGACCTCATGATCGCCCCCCTGTTCCCCAAAACGCTGCGATATCCGGTGATCGCTTTTCTGGTTCTCAGCCTCGCGCTTGTGACCGCCAGCTATAATTTCAGCTTGAGGTCAGGGCTCGACCGACTTGCCCGCTCCGGCAGCGTTGTCGTGGCTCAGTCCGCCGATCGCCTGATCGCGCAGTTGGAAAGCTACCGCGAGCTGACGGACCTGATGTCACGACACCCGCAAGTCGCTGCACTCATCGAGAACCGCTCGACCGTGCCGCGCACCTCGGAGTTTCTGTTACGCATCGCGCTGACCACCGGAGCGAAGGAAATCCACACCTTGGACGCAGAGGGCAAAGTGCTGGCGTCATCAACGTTCGACGACAACGCGCAGATCATCGGCACGGACTGGTCGCAGCGGGCCGACGTCATGGCTGCCAAGACGCGCCGTATGGGCGTGTTTCACTCTGCGGATGTTTACGGCAGGCGCAGCTATTACTTCGCGCGCAGCGTTTTGGCGGATGACGGGCAACCGCAGGGATACGTGGTCGTCAAAGTAAACATGGACGAGTTGGAGGCGGAGTGGCGCATTGACGAGAATGTGGTGACTTTCTTCGACGACGCGGGGATCGGGTTCGTCTCAAACCGCCTTGCAGTGGCTCTGATGCGCGACGAAACCATTGCGCAAGTTCCGCCAACAGCATTCGACTATCCACTGGCCTTGGTGACGACGTTTCCGGAATACGAAATCCATCACGCCGGCGGGCACGCGCTCTGGCAGTTTCAGGACGCGGCAGAGATGCCAAAGCGTGCTTTGGTGATCTCCCAGGATGTGCCGCTGATTGAGATGACAGCGCGGGCATTCATGGACGCCGAACCGGCGCTCTCTGACGCGCGCCTCTTGGCAGCCTTGACCGCGGCGATGCTATCGCTGTTCGGGTTGGGCGTCGCCATCTTCGTGCAAAGCCGCGCAAGACTGGCTGACCGGTTGCGGCTGGAGGAAGAAGCCAACTCGCAGCTTGAAGCCCGCGTCGCCAAACGCAACGCGCAACTGCAAAAAGCGCAGGACGACCTGATCCACGCGAGCAAGCTAACGGCGTTGGGGCAAATGTCGGCGGGGATCAGCCACGAGTTGAACCAGCCCCTCTCTGCCATCCAGAACTACGCCGAGAATGCGAAGAAGCTGATAGAGCTGGGACGTGATCCCGATGCCCGCGAAAACCTGACGTTAATCTCGGAGCAGACGCAGCGTATGGGGCGCATCATCCACAACCTGCGCGGGTTTGCCCGAAAGGAAACCGAACCGCTTGAGCGCGTGAATGTGGCCGACGTGCTGGAGGCGTCTCTGGGCTTGGCCGCGCAACGGGCTGTGTCAGAAGGTATCGTGTTCAAGGTTGACACGATCACGGACGCATGGGTCGATGCAGGCCACGTCCGGTTGCAGCAGGTAATCGTTAACCTCTTATCAAACGCCATGGACGCGTTGGGCGATAGCGCGGTCAAGGAAATCTCTGTGTCGCTGACCCGGCGACGCGGGCAGGTCCAGCTTGTCATCGCCGACACCGGCCCGGGATTGGCGGACATCGACCGGGCTTTTGAGCCATTCTACACCACCAAGGAAATCGGGGCTTCGAAGGGTATGGGCCTCGGGTTGTCTATTTCCTATGGAATTATAGGCAGCTTTGGCGGCCTGATCAGCGTTGAAAATCTGGAAGGCTCGGGTGCCGCGTTCACGGTCACCCTACCAGCCCTGACCCTACAAGAGGCCGAAGAATGACGCCCAGTTTGCTTTTGATTGAGGACGACGCAGCTTTGCGGCGATCGCTTGCGCAAAGCTTCGAGTTGGCCGACTTCACGGTAATCGCCGCGTCCAGCTACGTCATGGCCAAGCCGCACATCACCCGCGACTTCGAAGGGGTGATCCTGTCCGATATCCGCATGCCGGGCAAAGACGGATTCGATGTGCTTGCCCGGGCGCGAGAGGTCGATCCCGACTTGCCGGTGGTTCTATTGACTGGGCAAGCTGACGTCCCCATGGCGGTGCGTGCCATGGCGGAGGGTGCCTATGATTTCCGCCAAAAACCCTGCCCGCCGGAGCAACTGATAGAGGTCGTAAACCGCGCAATGGAACATCGCGGCCTCGTCCTGCGATCGCGCAACATGGAGCGGCAGTTGCAAGCAGGCGATGCGGCGGCGTCGAACTTTCCGGGCAGTTGCAGGGCGGTGCAGCGACTGCGAGAAGCGCTACGGCAGGCCGCCGGACTGCCTGTTCACATCTACCTGCACGGGCCAGCAGGTGCAGGCAAACGGCTGGCTGCACACACTATCCACGCCTTGTCCACCGACAGGCAACGCTTCATTTCGCTGTCCCTGCGTGACACCAGTGCAGAGGCGCTCAGAGAGTTGGACCTGACGTCCCAACCGACCGACCTTTCGGTCAAATCGCTGGGCGTCGCCACATCCGCGCAGCAGGCCGCCTTGCTGGGATTGATGGAGCGGTTCCCCGAGCTGCGCGTAATCGCTTCATCCCCAGAGCAGCTTCAACATCTGCGCGAAAACGGACTTAGGGACGATCTGTTCTACGCCTTGGACGTTATGCAAATCGCCATACCCACCCTCGCCGACCGGCGCAAGGATCTCGCCGTGATCTTCGAAGCGCTGGTCCGTCAGACCGTGCGCGGCATGAACGGCGATATGCCGGAAATCCCCGAAAGCCTCTATGCCTCTGTGATCGCGCGAGACTGGCCGGACAACCTGCCCGAATTGCGCAACTTCGCGCGCAGCTTCGCGCTTGGCTTAAACGTCCAGAAAGCCGCATCCATCGGGGCGGAACTTACTTTGAACGATCAGATGAGCGCGTTTGAGAAACTGGTGCTGACCGATACTTTGCGTCGCCTGGGCGGCAAGACCGCCGATGTGGCCGATGCTCTCGGCCTGCCACGTAAGACATTGTATGACAAGCTTACCAAGCACGATTTGAAGGCTAAGGACTTCCGGAAGCCCTAACCTGTCTTCAGCCCGCCCAAGGCTTCGGACAATCCGGACACCAGGTCCGGTGCAATCAACTGGCCCTGCTCCTTGTCAAACGTCTCGCCGAAACGGCCCACGGACAAGCTGCCTTTCAGGTCTGCACCAAAGAAGCCTGCCGAAGTCTTGGCTGCGGCCATCACGCTCGCGCCACCACCCTTGCCCGGGGAAGCAGACAGGATGACCATCGGCTTGCCTTGGAACACTTCCTTGTTGATGCGCGACAGCCAGTCGAAGATGTTCTTCCACGCCGCTGTGTAATGCCCGTTATGCTCCGCGTAAGAGATCAGCAGCGCATCGGAATCGCCGATCTTAGCGTAGAACTTTCGGGCCAGATCAGGGACGCCGCCCTCTGCTTCGCGTTCCGGGCTGTAGATGGGCATCTCGTAGTCGTGGATGTCCAGCATCTCGACAGTAGCCTCGGGCAGGATGTCCCGTATAAGAACCTCGCTGGCGTGCGTCACCAGACGCTTGTTGATGGAGTTGCCGCTGTTCGAGGCGGCAAAGGCTAGTACTTTCATGTTTCAGGCTCGTTTGGTTATATCAATTTGAAAGCAATGTGACGCATTGCAAAATTACACGCAACACCGCCTCACGCGCAGGTTCTGTGCAAAAATAAAGCCCGGCGCTGTGGCCGGGCTTTTGAGAGTGCATCTATTGGCCAGTGCTATCGCACGACATAAACCGAACAGGTTGCATGTCGAACAATCCGTGCTGCGTTAGGCCCAAGCAGATAATCAGCGAAATCCGCCTTGCTGGCACCGACCACGATCAGTTCCGGGTCGGATTTCTTGGCCAGCTTCAACACCTGCTCGTAAGCCCGGCCAGTTGACACGATATGGCGCACCTTGGCGTTTTGTGTGTCGTCGAGCGCCCCGGTCACCAGTTCGTTTAGCTGCTTTTTCGCCTCTTCCACCATCTTGTCATGGTGATCCTTGCTGAAAAAGCTACCCACCGAACTCATGCCATAGTCAGGTACAACAGCGATCACATCAAGCTGCGCGCCGTCAAGCGCCGCCATGCGGGCGGCGGTCTGGATGGTTTTGACGTCGTCCTGACCGTTGCTGATGTCAACTGCGCATAGAACCGATTTCGTCATGCGGGAACTCCTTCACGAGAGGTGCGGGCACGGCCGCGTTGCAACAGTGCGACCAGCCCCAAGAGGATCAGGGCCGGAATGAAGACCCACTCTTTCGCCATCTGGTTCGACGGCGCTTTTGCCGTGACGATCTGCACCGGTTCGTCGGCGTAGAAGTCGAAGCTGCTCATCGTGTCAGAGAACGGCGTGCCAAACATCGGCTCATCCATTTTGACGACCCCGTCCTGTTCAAGCAGCATAATGCCAAACTCGTCCAGCCGCTCTTGCTCGGTGCCGTCGCCAGTGATCGGCATAACCAGAGTCGTCTCCTTGCTCTCGCCTGTGTCGAAGTCCGGTCCGGAAACGATGATCCGCAGCTCTTGCCCATCCGAGGCCTCACCAACAGCGGTTGCAAACCCAGCCGGCTCGATGATCTTGAACGGTGGCTGGATGCGGTCCATCACGAAGTCCGGTCGGAACAGCGCGAAGGCGATGAGGATCAACGCGACGCTCTCGTAGATGCGGCTTTTGGTTAAGAACCAGCCCATGGTCCCCGCAGTGAACACAAGGATCGCGATGGAGGCAGTTATGAAGACCAGAATGCCCTGCGCCCATCCGACATCAATCAACAACAAATCGGTGTTGAAGATGAACACGAACGGCAACGCCACGGTGCGCAAGCTGTAGAAAAATGCCACAAAACCGGTCTTGATCGCGTCCCCGCCCGATACAGCAGCGGCGGCAAAGCTGGCAAGGCCCACCGGCGGCGTCACATCGGCCATGATGCCGAAGTAGAACACGAACAGGTGCACCGCGATCAGCGGCACGATCAGGCCCGATTGCGCGCCCAACTCCACCACGACACCCGCCATGAGCGAGGAAACCACGATGTAGTTCGCCGTCGTCGGCAGCCCCATCCCGAGGATCAGGCTAAGCAGCCCCACCATCACCAGCATCAAGATCAGGTTCCCGCCGGACAGGAACTCGACCAGATCGGCCATCACCTGCCCCACACCCGTCAACGTAACGGTGCCGACGATCACGCCAGCGGTTGCGGTCGCAAGACCGATACCGATCATATTGCGGGCACCGTCGATCAATCCCTGGATCAGGTCCAAGACACCCGCTTTGATGGCATTGGCAGTGTCGCTCTCACCACGGAAGATCGCCTTCAGCGGGCGTTGGGTCAGCAGAATGACGAACAGCAACATCGTTGCCCAGAAAGCCGACAGGCCGGGGGACTTTTGCTCGATCATCAGGAAGTAGACCAACACGATGATCGGCAGCAGATAGTAGAGGCCGGATTTGTAGATTTCGCCCACGACGGGCAGTTCCACTTCTTCCGCGTTGGGGTCGTCCGGCTCCAGATCGGGAACACTCGACGCCAACCACAACAGCGCGACATATGTTGCGAAGATCAGCAGCGACATGACCGTGCCGGAGGCGTCCGGCATCGCGGACACGATCCACCCGACCGGATATTGAACCCCGTAGCACAAACCCGCGAACCCGAAGAAAAACAACGCCATGCCGCCGATGGTCTTGCCCATCGACACGACGCGGTTACCAAGGACCGGCATGTTGCTCTTCACCGCTTCGAGGTGAACGATATAGACCAGCGCGATGTAGGAAATCGTCGCGGGCAAGAAGGCGTGGGTGATAACTTCCACGTAGGAAATGCCCACATATTCCACCATCAGGAAGGCCGCAGCCCCCATGACGGGCGGCATGATCTGCCCGTTGACGGAGCTTGCCACTTCCACAGCGCCGGCTTTCTCGGAAGAGAAACCCACACGCTTCATCAACGGGATAGTGAACGTGCCGGTGGTGACCACGTTTGCGATGGACGAGCCGGAGATCAGGCCCGTCGCGGCAGAGCCGACAACCGCAGCCTTCGCAGGCCCACCCTTGAGGTGGCCCAAAGCGCCAAACGCCATTTTGATGAAGTAGTTGCCCGCGCCAGCCTTATCCAGCAGCGCGCCGAACAGCACGAACAGGAAGACAAACTTGGTCGACACGCCAAGCGCGATACCGAACACACCTTCGGATGTGATCCACATGTGGCTCATAGCTTTCTTAAGCGACGCGCCCTTCCAGCGGATCACGTCAGGCACCAAGTCCGACGCGCCGAAGAAGACATATGCGAGGAATATCGTGGCGATGATCGCCATGGCCGGGCCGAGCGCCCGACGCGCACCTTCGAAAAGGATCAGCAGACCAGCGAGCGCGAACCACTTGTCCACGTCGTCGGCCAGACCGCCAGCATCGACGATCTTCTGATAGAAAACGAAGCCATACATCGCGATGAACGCGCCCAGCAAGGCCAGTATCCAATCCGCGATGGGAATGTAGTGGCGCGGGCTCGACTTGAACGCGGGATAGGCCATAAACGCCAGGAATATGGCGAAAGCCAAATGAACCTGCCGCGAATTGTTGATGATGTCGCCGGGCAGGATGTAGTTCGACAAGGGCGACGCCAGAAGGACCTGAAACAGGGACCAGACGACTGCAACGACGGCGAGAAGAAGGCCAACTGCCCCGGCCGGGGATCGTGCGCCGGCGTCGGAGGAGGCCACGAGATCCTGTAGCTCTTCCTCGCTCAAGGCGCGGTTCTGAGATTGATTGTCTGTCATGTGTCCCCCGGTCGGAATGGCCGAATTTTATCGACGCTTTTTGTTCTATTGAGGTCGTGTGGGAGGGGCGTTGCCGCCCGCTCCCGTCAGGTCGATGATTACTCGATCCAACCTTGCTCTTTGTAGTATTTCGCAGCGCCGTCATGCAGCGGAGCGGACAAACCGGCGGTCGCCATTTCTTCCGGCTTCAGGTTCGCGAACGCAGGATGCAGCTTTTTGAAGTCCTCGAAGTTCTCGAAAACCGCGCTGACCACGGCATAGACCGCATCTTCAGATACCGCAGTGGATGTCACGAAGGTTGCGCCGACACCGAACGTATTCACGTCGTTGTCGTTCCCGCGGTACATTCCGCCCGGAACGGTGGCCGTCCGGTAGAACGAGTTGTCCGCGATCAGACTGTCGACCACGTCGCCGTCAACAGCCACCAGCACCGAGTCACAAGCGGTCGTCGCTTCCTGAATGGTGCCCGACGGGTGACCAACGGTGAACACCATCGCGTCAATCTGGTTGTCGCACAGAGCGGCCGACTGTTCTGCAGGCTTCAACTCGGAGGCCAGCGTGAAATCGTCGGTAGTCCAGCCCTTGGCTTCCATCAGCACTTCCATGGTGCCGCGTGCGCCCGACCCGGGGTTGCCGATATTGACGCGCTTGCCTTTCAGATCGTCGAAGTTGCTGATTCCTGAGTCAGCGCGTGCCACGACCGTGAACGGCTCCGGATGGACGGAGAACACTGCGCGCAGATCTTCGAACGGCCCTGCTTCTTCGAATTGCGAGCTGCCGTTATACGCGTGGTACTGCCAGTCGGACTGAGCCACACCAAATTCCAGCTCGCCTTCACGGATGGTGTTGATGTTGTAGACCGAGCCGCCGGTGGATTCGACCGAGCAGCGGATTCCGTGCTCTTTGCGGCCCTTGTTCACCAGACGGCAAATCGCGCCGCCGGTCGGGTAATACACGCCGGTCACACCGCCGGTGCCGATGGTGATGAACTCCTCAGCGAAAGCTGCCGGTGCCATCATGGCCCCTACGGCAAAGCCTGCGACGGAAAGTTTCAGGTTAATGGACATCAATATTCTCCTCTTTTTGATGTTCGTTTCGGCTTGGGGTCTAACGATCCCAAACCTCGTTCAATGTGCGGTTCCGGTCCTCGACCAACGCAATTCTATCCCTTGCTTCGGTTCCCCCGCGACCGGCCAACATGCCGATCATGATCTCAACAAGCACAAGAGTCGACGCATAAGACGAAAAGAAATGCGGACTCTGCGTGGGTACGATGAAACTTGCAGACGCGAAGATCAAGGCGGGGCAGGTGTGGGTGTCGGTAATCACGATGACGAAAGCGCCCGAGGCTGACGCTTCCTTGGCCGCATTAATTGTCAATTTCGCAAAGGGGGGCTTGGTGATGACGACCAGGACATCCTTGTCGGAGATGCCGACCAGCCCGCTTGCCATCGACGCCCCCATCCGGTGCGCCATCGACCAGTTGTCAGCGATGAAACTGGCCATGTAAGTCAGATATTCAGCTATACCTGTTGACCCCAACGCCCCCGCAACCAACACGCGCCGCGCAATGTGCAGGCGGTCCACACACATCTCAATCGTGGGGATGTCCAGATGGGTGCCCATCGCTTCAAGATTGGTTGAGCACGCAAGCAGATGGCTATTGAGAAAACTTTGATCGCCATGATCATGACGCTTTTGCAGATCCTCGACACGGCTTGAAAACGACCCGGCGTGCCGCTCCATGCTACGGCGGAGCACCTCGCGCAGGGCGTCGTAACCGTCATAGCCCAAGGCTGTCGACATCCGCGAAAAGGTGGCCGGAGACAGCTTTGCATCCTTGGATACCGCCCGCAAACTGCGCGTAGCGACATCGACGGGGTTCGCGACCACGAAATCCGCAGCCTCTTTCAACTTAGCGCTGAGGGTCGCGTATCTTCCCGCAAGCTGCTGTTCGAACGAATGCTGCAAAAACCGCCCTCCCAGTCGATCTTCTGACCAACATGTGTTTCATCTGTTTCATATCTAGTCAATAATTGAATCGTGTGTTTCAGTGCTTCGCGTCACCCAGCACAGGATCAATACCGTGTCACACATATTCCCACGCCATACCAAAGCCAGCCTACCCACCGTCGCGCGCGGCGAGGGCGTTTATCTTTACGATCAAAGCGGTAAGGCCTATTTCGACGGCTCCGGCGGCGCTGCTGTTTCGTGTCTTGGGCATGGTGACAAAGAGGTCACCGACGCCATCAAGACCCAGCTCGATTCGGTCGCCTTCGCCCATACCAGCTTTTTCACCTCCGATCCGGCGGAGCGACTGGCCGACAAACTGATCGAACACGCACCAGAGGGTATCGACCGCGTCTACCTCGTCTCCGGCGGATCGGAGGCAATGGAAGCCGCCCTGAAACTTGCACGTCAGTATTTCGTCGAAACCGGCCAGCCCCAGCGGCGGCATGTCATTGCACGACGGCAAAGCTATCACGGGAACACCCTTGGCGCCTTGGCGACGGGCGGCAACGAGTGGCGCCGCGCGCCCTTCGCGCCGATGCTGGTTGAGACCACGCACATCTCACCGTGCTTCGAATATCGCGGCAAGCGCGATGAAGAAACGACCGTCGAATACGGCCTACGCGTCGCGAACGAGCTGGAGACAGAAATCCAGCGGCTTGGCGAGGATAGCGTCATCGCATTTGTCGCGGAGCCTGTCGTGGGGGCCACCGCCGGGGCCGTGCCCGCCGTGGAAGGGTATTTCAAGCGCATACGCGAGATTTGTGACCAATACGGCGTCCTGCTGATCCTTGATGAAGTCATGTGCGGCATGGGCCGAACCGGCACGCTGTTCGCCTCAGAACAGGAAGGCATCACCCCCGACATCGTCGCAATCGCCAAGGGGCTTGGCGCGGGATATCAGCCGATTGGCGCTATGCTATGCTCGGCCAAGATTTACGAGGCTATCGAATCTGGCAGTGGCTTTTTCCAACACGGGCACACCTATGTAGGCCACCCGACCGCCAGCGCGGCCGCGTTGGCGGTGCTGACCAAGCTGACCGATGGCGGCTTGGTGGATCGCTGCGCGGTGATGGGCGACAAGTTGCAAGACGCGTTGCAACAGGCCTTCGGACAACACCCGAATATCGGCGATATTCGCGGGCGCGGGCTGTTCAGGGCGCTGGAGTTCGTCGAGGATCGTGAGACGAAAGCCCCCTTTGCCCCCGACCAGGCGCTCCACAAGACATTGAAGAAAGAGGCGTTTGAGGCTGGCCTGATCTGCTATCCTATGGGTGGCACGATAGACGGCAAACGGGGCGATCATATCCTGCTCGCCCCGCCGTTCATCATGGAAGACGCCCATCTGGACGAAATCGTCACCAAGTTGCAAACAGCGATCGACCGCACATTATGACGCCCCTGCCCCGCCTCATGGTGGCACCGACGGGCGCACGCCGAACCAAGGCGGACCATCCGGCGCTGCCGATCACCCTGCCGGAAATCATCGCTACTGCCAAAGCCTGCCACGCCGCTGGCGCGGACGGGCTACATCTGCATGTGCGGGATGCCGAGGGGCGCCATAGTTTGGATGCGGGCCTGTATAGCGAGGCGTTAGCAGCCCTCGCGGAGATCGTGCCTGAGATGTCGGTGCAGATCACGACCGAGGCGGTCGGCATCTATTCACCGGCGGAGCAACGCGCGGTGGTCGAGACTGTGCAACCAAGCCTCGTCTCGGTTTCCCTGGCAGAGATAACAGGAGACGGCGATCTGGACACCGCGTTAGAATTCTACACCAACTGCCGGACCTCCGGCATCGCTGTGCAGCATATCCTCTACAGCGAGGGCGACCTGCGCCTCATGTCGCAGTTGCTGGACAGCGGGAAACTGCACGCAAGCGACTTGCAACTGATCTTTGTCCTTGGCCGCTACACCAAAGGCCAGACCAGCGCGCCCGAAGACCTTCAGCCGTTCACCGACTGGCTGGCGGCAAGTGACCTTGACGCCGATTGGGCGGTCTGCGCCTTCGGCCCGCGCGAAACAGATTGCCTCGTCGCGGCCCATCGCCAAGGTGGCAAGCTGCGCGTCGGGTTCGAAAACTCACTTTGGAACAGCGACGGCTCGCTGGCGAAAGACAACGCCGAGCGCGTGGCCGAGGTTGTCCGGGCCATCGCCTGAATATGGCTAGACGAAGTCGATATGTTTGTTGAAAGGCATCTCGCGAATGCGCTGCCCCGTCGCCGCGAAAATCGCATTCGCCAAGGCCGGTGCAGCGGGTGGCACGGGCGGCTCCCCGATGCCTTTGACGGCGCTGCCGTTCTCCAGACCCTTCACGAAAATCTCGGGGCACTGAGCAAGCCGCATCCCCTCGTGGGTATAAAAATTCGACTGCTCCGCCATGCCGTCCGAGTAGGTGATCTCGCTGTTCATCGCGTGGCCCAGCCCCCAGATCACGCCACCTTTCATCAGATTGTCAAAGTTGATGGGGTCGATCACACGACCCACATCGGCGGCGACCCATACCTTGTCAATCTTGATGCCACTGTCGGTATTGGTGACCTCCACGACCTCCGCCACGGGCACGCCAAAGGACAAGACAAACGCCACACCACGACCCCGATTTGGTCCGAGGTCACTGCCCCAGCCCGACATCTCGCCCACCGCCTCCAGAACCTTGCGCGAAACATCGTGGTTCATTAGCCGAAGCCGTTCCTCCAAGGGGTCAGCTCCTGCGGCGTGGATCAACTCGTCCAAAGCGCAATCCGAGAAGAACCCGCCGCTTGACGCCCCGACCGCCCGCCAAGATGAGGTCGGCGCAAGCTCCGGCACCGCATAGCCACGCACGCGGAAGTTGGGGATCGCGTAAGGTTGCTCCCAAGCGCCCGCGACGATCTGGCTGTCGGCGCCGGGGACCGATTGACCAAGCCGCCCCATCTGGGAGCGGGACGAGGACACGGTCGCGATCTGCAAGTCATGCGCGACCACCTTGCCGTCTTTCACAGCACCCTTGCTGCGGCTCATACCGATCTGACGGGTGAAGTCCTGCGCGAAATCCTCTTCGCGGCTGAAGGTGATCTTGACCGGCGTCCCGCGCATCTGGTTCGCGGCCTCGACCGTTGCCGTGATGTTCAAGAACTCCAGACGGTGGCCGAAACTGCCGCCGCCATACTGGCTATGGAAGTGGATTTGCGCCGTCTTGTGGCCTGTTATCGCGGCAATTTTATCGACGGCGAAGCGCGGCATTTGGTGCGTCGCCCAGACGTCCACGCGATCATCGGTAACCTTAGCGACAGCGCTCAACGGCTCCAGCGGTTGGTGCGCAACATAAGGCGCGCGGTATTCGAGTTCGAGCGTTTCGGCTCCCTCCATCACTGCGTCCACGTCGCCCTCATTGCGCCACTCGGAATCCAAGCGCTCCTCGGTGAACGAGGCCGCGACCTCCGCCCAATGCCCGTCCTGCTCTGCCGGATAGGGGGCAGCGGCCCAGTCGTATTCAATCGCATCGGCAGCCTGGAACGCAGTCCACGTATTGTCAGCCAGAACCGCCACCCCGTTGGTGATTGGCACTACCTTGCGGACGCCTTTCATGGCCTCCGCCGCGCTGGCGTCATAGCTGTTGAGTGCCGCACCCTTGCGCGGGTTCATGCGCACGGTGCCGTTGACCATCCCGTCCAGATACAGGTCGATGCCGTAGGTCATCGTGCCAGTGGACTTGGCGACCACATCCAGCCGCTGCATGTTACGTCCCACCATCCGCCATGTGCTGGGGTCACGCAGAGGGACGTCGGTGACGGGATCAAGTGTAGCGGCATCCGCCGCCAGTTCAGTGTATTTTAACTCAGTGCCGTCAGGCAATTGCACCGCGCCACCCGCCGTTTTCAGCTGCTCCACCGGAACGCCCGTTCTTTGTGACGCGGCCAGCTTCAGCGTTTCACGCGCCGATGCACCCGCCGCGCGCAGCTTCTCGTAACTGTCAGGCGTGGAGCTTGAACCGCCCGTCACCTGAGCGCCAAGAACCTTGATCGCCGCCCCCATGGCCGAGCGCATTGTCTCTGCCGCGAACCCCTTGTCGGTGGGCATGAACGGCACAGCTTCACTCGCCATAGCGGTGTTGTAATAGGCAGCACTCGGGACGCCGAAACTGGTCTCGAACTGGCCGAATTCAATGTCCAATTCTTCCGCGATCAACGCGGCTTGCATGGACGCGACCCCCTGCCCCGTATCCGCGTGCGGCACGATCAGGGTTACCGCGTCGCTGCTGACTAGGACCCACGGGTTGAACGTGGCCTCGCCCTCCGAAGCCTGTTCGGCCAGCGGGTTGTCATGCGGCTTGTGCACCACATAAGTGCCGAAGGCCACGCCCCCCGCCAGCGCGACGGAGCCCACTAGAAACGACCGGCGTGCGATTGTGCGTGCTTTGCCCATATCGCTAAGCCCCCATCTTCGCGGCGGCACTTTTCACCGCGGCGCGGATGCGGGGATAGGTGCCGCAGCGGCACAGGTTGCCGGACATGGCGTCGTCTATGTCCGCATCACTTGGCGCCGGATTGTCAGCCAGTAGCGACGCCGCCTGCGTCATCTGCCCTGACTGGCAGTAACCACATTGCGCGACCTGAAGCTCGATCCACGCTTCTTGAACGGCATGCAGGGCGTCGGGCGTTCCAAGCCCTTCGATGGTCGTGACCTCGCCCTCCAAATCACCCACGGGTATCTGGCAGGACCGCACCGCCTCGCCATCAACATGCACGGTGCAAGCCCCGCACTGCGCGATGCCGCAACCATATTTGACGCCCGTGATCTGCAACTCGTCGCGGAGTACCCAGAGCAAAGGCATGTCCGGCGGGACATCTACATCATGGGTCTGTCCGTTAACGGTGAGTTTCATGCGGCTCTCCAAAGCGTGGCTGAGCCTTACAAATTGAGACCGGACCCCGTTTTGTCAAGCTGACGCGAAGTTAACTCTGCGGCACGGCGAACCGTCAAACGGTCGCATCAGCCCTGCTGTCCAGATGTCCTCAAACCGCCCGAACCAAGCGCAACGCATCATAGATTGCCGCGTGCGTGTTCCGTGCCGACACGGCATCCCCGATCCGGAACAACTGAAATTTGCCGTCGGGGTTCCGCAAGGTCGTTTGCGGCACGCAGGCGATGAGCGCCTCATGATCCACCGCCCCGCCGTTGGAACTATCAGGTTTCAACGCGTGATACAGATCATCCATCGGCAGCGTGCCGTAATTGACCACCACCTGATCGTAATCCGCCTTGTGGGTGTGATCGCTATAATCCGTGCCGATTGTGGCAGTCAGCTTGTTGCCCGACCGCTCCACCCCCAACAGGCGGCGGGTCACTGTGAAGGTGACCTCCTTGTCTTGCAGCGAGCGCATATACGGCACGAGGTTCATCGCCATGATTTCCGGCGCGAAGACGCGGTCCGGTGTCATGACCTCGACTTTCGATCCGGCATTGGCGGCAACCTCGGCGGCTTGCAGACCGGGATGGTCGCCGCTTTCGTCGTAGATCAGGATATTCTCGGCCGGCTTCACATCGCCGGAAATGATGTCCCACGCCGTGACGACGTGCTCTGCCTCTTTGCCGGTCTCGAACAGTTCGGTATTCGGCATGCCACCTGTCGCGACGATTACCACGTCAGGCTCCAAAGCCAACACGTCCTCAGCCTCGGCCCATGTATTGAAGCGGAAATCAACGCCGCGGGCAGCGCATTGCGCCATGCGCCAGTCGATGATCGAGATCATCTCGCGGCGGCGCGGGCTCTGCGCGGTCAGCCTGATCTGCCCACCGGGATCGGGCTGCGCCTCGAACACCATGACGTCGTGGCCGCGCTCAGCGGCAACCCGTGCGGCCTCCAGACCAGCGGGACCAGCGCCGACGATCACAACCTTGCGCCGCGTTTTCGCGGGCTCGATCTTATGCGGCATCGTCAGCTCGCGCCCGGTGGAGGGGTTGTGGATGCACAGCGCCTCCCCCGCCTGATAGATGCGGTCAAGGCAGTAGGTAGCACCGACGCAGGGGCGAATATCCTCCTCCCGCCCTTCCATTATTTTCTGCACGATATGCGGGTCGGCCATGTGGGCGCGGGTCATGCCGACCATGTCCAGCAGCCCCGACGCGATCGCGTGGCGCGCGGTTGCCACGTCCGGAATACGCGCCGCGTGGAAGGTGGGCATACCGGTCGCCTTGCGCACCTCGCCCGCGAAATCCAGATGCGGGGCGCTCTTCATACCTTGCACGGGGATCACGTCGGTCATCGCCGGATCAGTTTGGATGCGCCCGCGAATGACGTTCAGGAAATCCAACTGGCCGGAGGCGGCCAGCTTCTTGGATATCTCGATCCCCTCCTCCGCCGTGATGCCACCTTTCTGCGCCTCGTCGGCGGTGTAGCGGAAGCCCACGATAAAGTCGTCGCCCACGCGCTTGCGCACGGCGGCCAGCACGTCCATCGGAAACCGCATCCGGTTTTCCAGTGTGTCGGCACCGTATGGCCCCACCAGATCGTTGGTCAGCGGCGACCAGAACTGGTCCAGCAGGTGGCCGTAAACCTGCAACTCGATCCCGTCCATGCCACCTGCCTTCATCCGCTCAGCGGCGTCGGCGAAGTCGGTTATGATCCGCTCGATGTCCCAATCCTCGATCAGTTTCGGGAAGGCCCTGTGCGCGGGCTCGCGGTGTTTGGAGGACGACACAGACGGCAGCCAGTCGCCCTTGTTCCACGTTGTGCGCCGCCCCAGATGCGTAAGCTGGATCATCATCGCGCAGCCGTGTTCATGGCAGCTGTCGGTCAGCTCCTTGATCCAAGGGACCACTTCGTCCTTGTAAACCAACACGTTGTTGAACACTGGCGGGCTGTCCTTGGAGACCGCCGCAGACCCCGCCGTCATCGCCATCGCGACGCCAGCCTTTGCACGTTCCTCGTGATAGGCGCGGTAGCGTTCCTTGGGCATGCCATCTTCGGGATAGGCCGGCTCGTGACTGGTCGTCATGATCCGGTTTTTCAGCGTCAAATGCTTGAGCTGATAGGGCTGCAACAGCGGGTCGGTGGACATGGCGTCATCCTTTGCACAAACAGGCTTTTGCCGACGCTGGCCAAAAACAAACCCGCTGTCAATTTTCACGGTGACAGCGGGTTCTTGTGCTTACTCTGCCGCTTCGGCGTAGTCTTCCATAGGCGGACAGGTGCAAGTCAGGTTACGGTCGCCCCAGACGTTGTCCACGCGGTTGACCGGAGGCCAGTATTTGTCCACGCGGAACGCTCCACGCGGGAAGCAACCGACCTCACGCGTGTAGGGACGATCCCAGTCCTTCACCAAGTCTTCCATGGTGTGGGGCGCGTGCCTGAGAGGACTTTTTTCGATCTCCATTTCGCCCTTCTCGATCGCGGCAATCTCCTCGCGGATAGCGAGCATGGCGTCGCAGAAGCGGTCCAGCTCGGCTTTGGTCTCGGACTCGGTCGGCTCGATCATCAACGTTCCAGCCACTGGCCAACTCATCGTCGGCGCGTGGAAGCCGCAGTCGATCAAACGCTTCGCGATATCGTCCACCGTCACGTGGGCGCTGTCCGCAAAGGGGCGTGTGTCGATGATGCACTCATGCGCAACGCGACCAGTTGGTCCTTTATAGAGCACGTCAAACGCGCCCTCCAACCGTTTGGCGATGTAGTTGGCGTTCAGGATCGCCACACGTGTCGCCTGCGTAAGCCCTTCGCCGCCCATCATCAGGCAGTAGGCCCAAGAGATCGGCAGCAGGGAAGGCGAACCGTAAGCAGCAGCGGAAACAGCGCCACCTTCACCGGTAGCGGGATCAGACGGCAGATGCTTGATCAGGTGTTCTTTCACCCCTATCGGCCCCATTCCTGGCCCGCCGCCACCATGCGGAATGCAGAACGTCTTGTGCAGATTGAGGTGGCTGACATCGCCGCCCAGATCGCCAGGCCGCGACAGCCCGACCATCGCGTTCATGTTGGCCCCGTCGATGTAGACCTGACCGCCATTGTCATGGGTGATCTGGCAAATCTCGATCACGGTTTCCTCGAACACGCCATGCGTGGACGGATAAGTGATCATGCAGCCCGCCAGATTGTCGGCGTGCTTTTCGACCTTGGCGCGGAAATCGTCGAGGTCGATATCGCCGTTTGCCGCTGATTTGACCGGCACGACCTTCCAGCCGACCATCTGGGCCGAGGCCGGGTTGGTGCCATGCGCCGACATCGGGATCAGGCAGATGTTACGATGCTCTTGCCCGTTGGCGCGGTGGTAGCCAGCAATGCTCAACAGGCCCGCCAACTCGCCTTGCGCGCCGGAGTTCGGCTGCATGGAGATCGCGTCATAGCCGGTGATCTCGCACAGCTTGGCGGACAGATCGTCGATCATTTCGCGGTACCCTTCGGCCTGATCGACCGGAACATACGGGTGCAGAAGCGAGAATTCGTCCCACGTCACCGGCATCATTTCCGCGGCCGAATTCAGCTTCATCGTGCACGATCCCAGCGGGATCATGGCGCGGTCCAGAGCGAGGTCACGATCCGCCAGACGGCGCATGTAGCGCATCATTTCCGTCTCGGCGCGGTTCATGTGAAATACGGGGTGGGTCAGGTAATCCGAAGTGCGCAGCAACGCTTCGGGGATGCGGTATTCGGCATCCAGATCGGTGTCACGATCCGCGATCCCGAACGCACGCCAGACGGCGCGGATGGTGTCGGGGCGGGTGCGCTCGTCGATCGTGATCCCCACACGGGTGTCCCCGACGCGGCGCAGGTTGATGCCCTCGTCCACGGCCGACTTCAGCACTGCCTCTTGCAGCGATCCGACATCGACCGTGATCGTGTCAAAGAATGTCTCCGGCTCGATCTTGAAACCTTTTTCCTCCAGCCCGCGCGCCAGACGCACGGTCTTGCGATGGATGCGCTGTGCGATCGCTTTCAGTCCTTCAGGCCCGTGGAACACCGCATAAAACCCCGCCATAACGGCCAGCAGTGCCTGCGCGGTGCATACGTTGGAGGTCGCCTTCTCGCGACGGATATGCTGCTCGCGGGTTTGCAAGGATAGGCGGTAGGCGCGGTTGCCGTGGCTGTCGATAGACACGCCGATGATGCGCCCCGGCATGGCGCGGACATGCACCTGCTTGGTCGCCATATAGGCCGCGTGCGGGCCACCATAGCCGACAGGCACACCAAAGCGCTGCGTGCTGCCGACAGCGATGTCCGCGCCCATAGCGCCGGGTTCCTTGAGCAAGGTCAGCGACAGCGGGTCAGCTGAGACGATACCGATGGCGGATTGCTCATGAAGTTTCGCGATCTCGTCCGTGAAGTCGCGCAGGGTGCCGTAAGTACCGGGGTACTGGAACACCGCCCCGAACACGGCACTTGGGTCCAGATCATCGGGATTGCCGACGATGATCTCAATGCCCAAAGGTTCCGCGCGGGTTTTCATCACGGCGATATTCTGCGGGTGGCAATTCTCGTCGATGAAGAATCCCTTGGCCTTCGACTTCGCAACCCGTTGCGCCATGGTCATGGCTTCGGCGCAGGCGGTGGCCTCATCCAACAGGGAGCCGTTGGCGATTTCCAGCCCCGTCAGGTCGGACACCATCGTCTGGAAGTTCAACAACGCCTCCAGTCGCCCTTGGCTGATTTCCGGCTGATAGGGCGTGTAAGCCGTATACCACGCAGGATTTTCCAGAATGTTGCGCTGGATGGCAGGCGGCGTCACAGTGCCGTGGTAGCCCTGCCCGATCAGAGAGGTCAGCACCTTGTTCTTGCCGGCCACCTGTTTCATGTGGTGCAGCAATTCACGCTCGGATTTGGGCTTGCCGAAGTCCAGAGGAGCCTTCTGTCTGATCTCGGGCGGAAGCGTGTCGTCAATCAGCGCGTCCAAGTCTTTCGCCCCCACGACCTTTAACATCTGCTCCATCTCAGCCGGTGACGGGCCGATATGGCGGCGGTTCGCAAAATCGTAAGGCAGGTAATCGGTGGGGGTGAAAGTCATGATAGCGCTCCGCTCAATCAATCATTGCTTTGTAGGCGTCTTCGTCCATGTAGTCGTCCATCTGGGACGCGTCGGACGGCTTGATCTTGAAAAACCAGCCTTCGCCAGTGGCATCCTCATTCGCGAGGCTCGGGTTGTCAGCCAGCGCGTCGTTGACCGCGACAATCTCCCCGTCCAGCGGGGCCGAAATGTCGGATGCCGCCTTGACGGACTCGATCACGACGACCTCGTCATCTTTGCTAACCTCGGCACCCACTTCGGGCAGTTCGACGAAAACAATGTCGCCCAGCTGTGTCGTTGCGTGTTCGGTGATGCCGACAACGACCACATCGCCTTCGCTGCGCAGCCATTCGTGTTCTTCGGTGTATTTCATGAGGGTTTCTCCGTGGGTTAGCGTTTGAAATTGGCCGGTGTGAACGGCATCTTGGTGACGGTCAGAGGCAGCCTTTTGCCGCGCAACTCGCCGTAGACCTTGGTGCCGACAGCCGCATGTTCGCTTGGAACGTAGCCCATCGCAACAGGTCCTTCGACGGTCGGGCCAAATCCACCCGACGTGATCTGGCCGATCTGTTCGCCGCCTTCAGCCTCTGCGAACAACGGCACACCCTCGCGCATCGGCGCACGGCCTTCGGGAAGCAGGCCGGCGCGTTTACGCGAGGCACCATTCTCAAGCTCCGCAAAAATCGTATCTGCGCCGGGGAAGCCTCCTGCGCGATCGCCGCCGGGACGGCGCACTTTCTGGATGGCCCATATCAGTCCCGCTTGCACGGGAGTCGTATCGGTGTCGACGTCATGGCCGTAAAGGCACAGACCGGCCTCCAAACGCAGCGAGTCCCGTGCGCCCAGCCCGATGGCTTCCACGTCGTCATGATCCAGCAAAACCTGTGCCAAAGCCTCGGCCTCTGCGTTTGGCACCGAAATCTCATACCCGTCTTCGCCAGTGTAGCCGGAGCGCGACACCCAACATTCCGCGCCGTTCAGCGTCAGCGTGGCGACGTCCATAAAGCTCATCTCGGCGGCGGCGGGGTTCAAGGCACTCAGCACCGCCTCGGCAGACGGCCCCTGCAACGCCAGCAAACCGCGATCTGTAACCGGGGTTACACTTACATCGGGTTCCAGATTGGCCTTCATGTGGGCGATGTCGGCATCTTTGCAGGCCGCATTTACCACCACAAAAATGTGGTCGCCGCGATTGGCCAGCATCAGGTCGTCAGTAATGCCGCCCGCGTCATTTGTGAAAAACCCGTAGCGCTGGCGGTTCTCTTCCAGCCCAACAATGTCGACGGGGATCAGGCGCTCCAGCGCCAGCGCCGCGTCGTCGCCGGTCACGATCACCTGCCCCATATGGCTGACGTCGAAGAGGCCCGCTTTGGCCCGCGTATGCAGGTGTTCTTTCATCACGCCCAGCCCGTACTGGACTGGCATCGAATAGCCCGCGAACGGCACCATCTTCGCACCGAGGCGCACATGGAGATCATGGAGTGGTGTCTGCAACAGATCTGACATCTTCCGGCCCTTCTACAATCGAGCCGATGGTTCAGAAGGAACGACATGCGGCATCAAGAAGCGCGTGGCTTGCCACACGCACGATGCCCGCTCTGTCCTTTTGCCTGAGATCGCTATCCCTTCGGCGGGTGATTTAACACCTCTCTCCAGATCCGTGTCAGCAACGTCGGTCCGTTTGGCCTGAGAGTTTCCGGGGCGGTTGCTCCTTCGGCACCAGCCTAGCTGGTTCTCCCGACGTGGCGTCGTCGGACGAAGACCAAACGACCCTGCCCGACGGAAGTAGATGATAGCCGAACCGGCTCAGAGTCAAGAGGAACAGCACAAGACCGACGCCCGGGGCCGAAACAAGGTGCGGGGCATCGAAAGTCAGAAAACTGTTCTAAACTCTCGTCAGCGCCCGATCAGTCGGCCCAGAAACGAACGGGGAGCTTCGATGGCCTGCTCATTAGGCTCCACGTCCGAAGGAGAGGCTTCTTCCTGCGGCGCAACGGCCTCGACCGGCGCTGTATTTTCAACGGGTGCCGCCCGCGGTGCCGGTTCCTCAGCTGCTTGAGCCGGTGATGTGTCGCCGACTGGTTTCGCTTCGGCGTTTTTAGCGCTCTCGGTTTCCTCGGCGAGAAGCTCTTTGATCGTTTTCATCGTAAAAGCGGTTTTCTCACGGGCCGAGGCGCCTTTGAGTGGCTGAAGATTTTTATGATCCATTTCTCTGACCTCCGTATTCCTAGGTTAAATCGCTGGTGATGGCACGAATCCTGCGCCACGTGACGGACAGCCTGCCTGTGGAATATGGCAGTTTTACGGAACCGGAGCGGCAACTTGGTGCCTGCGTCCCTCGCCTAGCTTTTGGCTTCGGCAGCCTCGTAAGCCTCGATAATGCGCGCGACCAATGGGTGACGAACGACATCCTTGGCGGTGAAATAGCTGAAAGACACACCCTTCACGCCCTTGATCAGCGTCTCCGCGTCGCGCAGGCCGGACTGGACGCCGCGTGGCAGATCGACCTGCGAACGATCACCCGTCACCACCATGCGCGAGCCTTGGCCCAGACGGGTCAGAAACATCTTCATCTGCATCGTCGTCGCATTCTGCGCCTCATCCAGCACCACAAAAGCGTTGGACAGCGTCCGGCCCCGCATGAAGGCCAGAGGGGCGATTTCGATGCGTTTCTCCTCGATCAGCTTGGCGGTCTGCTTGCCAGGCAGAAAATCGTTCAATGCGTCGTAGAGCGGTTGCATATAGGGGTCGACCTTGTCCTTCATGTCGCCGGGCAGGAAGCCCAGACGCTCCCCCGCCTCGACAGCCGGGCGCGACAGGATGATCTTGTCCACCTTGCCCGTGATGAATAGCGACACCCCGACAGCTACGGCCAGATAGGTCTTGCCGGTGCCCGCCGGGCCGATTCCGAAAGCCAGCTCGTTTTTGAAAAGCGAGGCCACGTAATCCTTCTGCGCCTGGGTGCGTGGCTCCACGGTTTTCTTGCGGGTCTTGATTTCGACCCCGGCGTTGAACATCTCGATCTGGTCGCCATCGCGGGTGCCGGTGTCGTCAGCTGAGCGGCCCATGCGGATTTCCGCCTCGATATCCGCCATCTCGACGGAGCGACCGCCTTCAAGCCGCACATAAAGCGCCTCCAGCACCTCAGCGGCCTTCTCGGCTGCCTCTCCCATCACCGCAAGTTGGTTGCCGCGGCGCACGATCTGTACGCCAAGCACCTGTTCTATCTGGGCCAGATTGCGGTCGAACTCTCCGCAAAGGTCAATCAGCAATCGGTTATCAGGAAACTCCAACAGGGTTTCAGACGAGACGGCATCCGTGGGGTCCACGGTCAGATCACTGATAGTCAACGAGCTCTCCTGCGTTGGGTCATGGGGTCAGGGTGCATGAGGGGGATGGGGCGTGCAATAGGCGGCTTGCATGTTTCATGGAATTGATACGAAAAAAGGCCGCCCGCAAAGGCAGCCTTTCTCGAACCTGGATATTTGCGGAACACTTAGATCGGATCTCTTACGTCGTCCGATCCACGATAATTCCCTGTCGCATAGCCGGGAGGTGCCGCGCCGGAACATACCGGCTTGCCGTTGCGGTCCAGACGTGCAGACAGGTAGCCCTCGATGCCGTCGTCGATGATCCAGTGGTCGCACCCGCGCGGGTCGACCCAAATACCGGCCTGAAGCTGGCTCAGATCTTTGGTGCCACGGCCGAACAGCCCGCTGCCATAGTCGCGGGTCTTGTCGCCGCCATTATTCTCGCCTGTGCAGGCTGTTAGTGCGCCCAAGGCAGCGACTGCGATGATAGCTTTGATCGGTCTCATGTCATTGTCCTCTTAGCGGATACACTGGATTTCAACACGGCGGTTGGCCGCCATGCCACGCGCGGTGCGGTTGGATGCCTTTGGCACCCGTTCGCCATAACCTCGTGTCGACGAGACCCGAGCCCCTACAGAGCGCGCGACCTGCGCGACCGCATTCGCGCGGCGCTGTGACAGGTTCAGGTTATACGCATCGCTGGCACGGCTGTCTGTGTGGCCCTCGATAATGTAGGCGGTCGCACCGGCCGACTTGAAGAACTGCTGCAAGCGCCGCTTGTTGGCAGCGTTGATGCTGTACTGGTTGGTGGCGAACAACTGGTCCGAGTTCATCACCGCGCAGGTGTTGCCACGGCGGCAGACCGGAATGCCTTGGCGGGTGACATGGGGGGTCATGTAGCCCTCAAAACCATCATCCATGACCCAGTGCTCGCATCCGTCAGGATCGACCCAGATGGTTGGAACATAGCGTTCGGCGCGAATTTTGGTGCGGTGAACGACCTTGCCGTTGGACACTGTTCCTTGGCTGAGGCCATCCTCGGTATAGACCTGTTGTTGCTGCGCCAAAGCGCCCGCGACCGGCAGCGCCAAGGCACACACTAGAACGGCACATCCGCCCAACGCGCTTCGCAGGATTTTTGAGATCTCGAGTTTCACTGCCCTAGTCCTTCGCATGTTGATCTTGAACCCGTAGCATCGGACAATTGACTAACGTCGGATGCGCACATCTATATGTGCCAGAGCCTAGCGAAATTGTGTATAAATCAAAGCACTTTTTACTAGATATAGTCGCCCGACCGGCCGCAGCGCCGCAGGCTTTACGGAATTGTTACCAGAAAATTTGGGGTGAGATCACGTCGGTCGAACGCGATTCAGGTCAACACGCCTTTCAACGAATTCGTGACACTGGCCTCAATACGAACGCGTTGCACTGTACCGATCATATGCTCGGGCGCATCGCAGTGAACCGCATGAAGGTAGTCGGATTTACCGACCAGTTGCCCATCGAGACGACCCTTCTTCTCGAACAGTACACCGACCTCCCGACCGACCATACTGCGCTGCGCCTCGTATTGTTGCTCGCTCAGCAAGGCTTGGAGGCGTTGCAAACGCTCGGAGGCGACATCGTCTGGCACGAGGTCTTTTTCGGCTGCCGGAGTCCCCGGACGAGCCGAATATTTGAACGAATAGGCCTGCCCGTAATTCACCGTGCGGACCAGCTCCAACGTCGCCTCGAAATCTTCTTCGGTCTCACCCGGGAAGCCGACGATGAAGTCGCCAGACAACAGCAGGTCGGGCCGCGCGGCGCGGATGCGGTCGATCAACTCGATGTAGCTGGCGGCGGTGTGTTTGCGGTTCATCGCCTTGAGGATCTTGTCCGACCCGCTTTGCACCGGCAAATGCAAGTAGGGCATCAGCTTGTCGCAGGTGCCATGCGCCTCGATCAGCGCGTCTTCCATGTCGTTGGGATGCGAGGTGGTAAAGCGAACGCGCTTCAGCCCTTCGATGTCGTTCATGGCCCAGATCAGGCGGGCCAGGCCCCATGTGCCATCCTCGCCCTCGCCGTGATAGGCGTTTACGTTCTGACCCAGCAGAGTGATTTCGCGCACGCCGCGCTCCACCAGATTGCGGGCCTCGGCGATCAGGCGTTCGGGCGGGCGGGACACCTCTGCGCCGCGGGTATAGGGCACCACGCAGAAGGCGCAGAACTTGTCGCAGCCCTCCTGAACGGTCAGAAACGCTGACGGGCGGGCCTTGCTGATCCGTTTTGGCAGGTGTTCGAACTTGTCTTCCTCGGGAAAGTCGGTGTCGACCGCCTGCTCGCCCCTGTTCACCTTCTCCATCAGGTCCGGCAGTCTGTGATAGGTCTGGGGGCCGACGACCAGATCGACCATCGGCTGACGGCGCATGATCTCCGCGCCTTCGGCTTGTGCCACGCAGCCCGCCACACCGATTTTCAGGTCTGGCTTTTCCTGCTTCAAAGGCTTCATGCGACCGAGGTCGGAATAGAGCTTCTCCCCTGCCTTCTCACGAATGTGGCAGGTGTTGAGCAGGATCATATCCGCGTCGGCCATCACGTCCGTGGCCTCGTAGCCTTCGGCACCCAAGGCTTCGGCCATGCGCTCGCTGTCATAGACGTTCATCTGGCAGCCATAGGTCTTGATAAAGAGCTTCTTAGCGTCGGACATGATAAACCTGCTGAATAAGGGTTGAGGCGGGGCATACCGCAGCCTGTGCGATCTTGCAATTCGCAGCGCGATGACAGAGTTTGGCCGCGAGCAAAAAGGAAAGAACAGCAGGCATGCGGCACAGCTCCCTCAGTGCGTTTCTGGACGTCGCCCCGACGCAGTTATCCCCGAAAGGCCCGTTCGCGTTGGTGTTTGTCGAAGATGCCGCCGAGGTCGACAGCACGATAGCCCATGTGCGCAAGGCAGGCTTTCGCGAGGTATTGGTGTTTGGCGCCGCCGACCTGTTACCGCGCAAGCATGAGGGGCTGCATGTCGTGGTGACCAACGTGCATGAGGAAGACGCCTTCGCAAAGATCACCAACGCCGTGATCAAGTTGTTTCCCGGGGTGTGGATGCATTATTGTTTCAACGCCGAATACCTGTTTTTCCCTTTCTGCGAGACCCGCAACATACGGGAATTGATCGCCTTCAACGTCGAAGAACGGCGGCACTCGGTCCTGACCTACGTGGTCGATCTGTATTCCAACGATCTTGGCAAGCATGCCAACGCCGTGTCGCTGGAGCAGGCCCATATGGACAAGTCAGGCTACTACGCGCTGGCGCGGTTTACCGAGGATGGCGAGGCGCTGGACCGGCAACTGGATTTCTTCGGTGGCCTGCGTTGGCGCTTCGAAGAACATATCCCCTGGACCCGCCGCCGTATTGACCGCGTAGGGCTGTTTCAAGCCGCCAAAGGGCTTGAGCTGCGCGGCGACCACACTTTTAATGTTCAGGAGTACAACACCTATTCCTGCCCGTGGCACCACAACATCTCGGCCACGGTCTGCTCATTCCGCACAGCCAAGGCATTGGTGTCCAATCCGGGTTCCATGTACGAGATCCCGCATTTCTGGTGGAAGAATTCGGTGAAGTTCGAATGGAACTCCAACCAGTTGCTGGAGCTTGGTTTGATGGAGCCGGGGCAGTGGTTTTAGGTAAACGCTTGATGGTTGCCTCCACATGTCTCGCACTCACCGCCTGCAACGATGACATAAGCTACCCGGACTGTAACGGGGCGAGGTGATAGTCATGCGATTTCACCGTCTCGTCGTGGAACCTAGGCTCAGCCTACTACTGGATATACGGCTCTAACCCTCGGGCATATTACTTCTTTGACGGATCAGAGATCGGGCGCGAATACGTTTCTATCCCTCGGGCAAAGGCCGATATCTGTGCCGCGTTCGACCGTCACGATGTGCTGACATGGAACACTTGTGACGATGCCTTGGAGTTCAACTGCGCGTTTAGCGACATGGCCAAGGAAACCTACAACCGCTACTCATCAGAGACTGCGCGAAAAGACGACAGATACCCGCCGTTGGCCGGCGGCCCAACCCGCTATTCGTGCGATCTGTAGATAGAAAACGGCCCCCACGGGGGACCATGGGGGCCGTTTCCGTCAGGCGAGAGGTGTTAGGCCTCGATCGCCTTTGGCTCAGATGTTTTGGTGATCTGGATTTGACGCGGTTTCAGCGCCTCTGGCACCTCGCGGACCAGTTCGATATGCAGCATCCCATCGGCATGGTTTGCCTCCGTCACACGGACGTGGTCGGCCAGATGGAAGCGCTTTTCGAACGCGCGGGTGGCGATACCACGGTGCAGATAGGTCTTTTCTTCACCCTCATCCGCTTTCCTGGCCGAGACGATCAGCGCGTTCTCGCGTTGCTCGACAGTCAGATCGGCCTCGGAGAAGCCTGCGACTGCAACCGAGATACGGTAGGAGTCGTCGCCGGTTTTCTCGATATTGTAGGGCGGATAGGTGGAATTCGTGACCTCTGCAGACATCACGCGGTCCATCAGATCTGCGACACGGTCAAACCCGACTGTGGCGCGGTGAAGGGGGGCGAAATCATAAGCTCGCATGGTTTTCATCCTTTTCAAAAGCAATGTTAACGGTAGCGGGCCTTCCAAATGGACAGGCCCTGTTTCGCATTTGCCAAACCCCATTCGGGCGTCTGGTATCATTGATCTGGGAAAGGTTTTGCAGGGTTTCAAGACCCCTCGGTCACGGTGTTCACGGTTTTATGAACAACGCGCCTGAGGGCTGGATGCCCGATTGCAACGCCACCCGGGACGCGCCGGTGTCAACGCGGCGGAAGACGCCGTCATTGCGATCCATCTGGTCGAGTAGCACTGACAGGCGCTGGTCCAAGCCCACACCAAGAGCCACCTTTTGGGACCGCCATTCAGCCTTGGCGGACACGACGGACAGGATGACAGGAGCGCCGTTTTGCATAGCAAAGATCGGCGCGCCGGAGGAGCCGAAATCCACGTCGCACGATGTCACGTAAACGCCGGGATCACGGGCTAGAACACTGCAGGTTTCCTGAATGGACGGCGCGTCGGCGCGATCCTTTGCGTAGGAGACGACTTGCACCTGCTGACCGCGATCCACCTGCGTAGCCGTATCGAATGGCAAAATCGACGGGTGCTTGATCGGCTGATCCAACTGGATCAACGCCAGATCGGACGCCACCTTATCGACATTGCCACGCCCCTTGAAAACATAGTCGGGGTGGATCACCGACCGCTTCGCCTTGCGGTAGGCAGAGGCACGGCCGTTTTGCCAACCGGCCAGAAACTCGATCTCGGTATCGGCAGTGCGTTTTCCACTATTGTCGTAGAAGCAATGCGCGGCCGTCAGCACGAGGTCAGGCGCGATCAGCGTGCCGGTGCAAAATCCCGAGCGCCCCAGATTGATCCGTCCAACGCCCTGCCACGCCTTGTTGGCGTCAAGCGAGGTCAGCGGCTTCAATGCGCTCTCCGCCTGTACGGAGGTCGCGAGCAAAAGCGTCGTGATAAGTGTTGCCAGAATTCGCATCAATCGCCCCCGATATGCTCGCTTTAATCTTAAGTATAGAACAGTTGGGGCAAGAATACGGCGAGGGTTGGTTCTTTTTGGCCCCTATCTCAGTACCGGTATATCCATCGGACGAAGGCCACCATTGTCCGCCGCCAGCATGGCAGGCGGTTTCGGCCCGCCTGTGGCCCAGTCGAGCAGTTCCACCGTATGGACAATCGGCACATCGGTGCCGGAGCCTATCTGCATCATGCACCCGATATTGCCTGCCGCAATGACGTCCGGCTCCTTGGCCTCCAGCGTTTGCACCTTGCGATCCTTCAACTGCTTGGAAATCTCCGGCTGCATCAGGTTATACGTCCCTGCCGAGCCGCAGCACAAATGCGAGTCTTTCGGCTCCAATACGGTGAAGCCCGCGCGTTTGAGCAGGTCCTTGGGGTAGGTCTTGATCTGCTGGCCGTGCTGCAAGGAGCAAGCCGCGTGATAGGCGACCCTCAACTGTTGGTCGCCACCTTTGGGCAGGTCCAGTTTCATCAGCACCTCGGACACATCCATGGCGATCGTGGATACGGCAGCGGCCTCTTCGGCCAGCGGCTCGTTGCGGAACATATGGCCGTAGTCCTTCACCGTGGTGCCGCAGCCGGAGGTGTTGATGACGATAGCGTCCAGTCCCTTGCGCTTCATCTCCGCGTCCCACGCCCGGATGTTCTTGGCGGCAGTGGCGTGGCTTTCTTGGGTTTTGCCCATGTGATGGGTCAACGCCCCGCAGCAGCCCGCACCTTCAGCCACGACAACCTCGCAGCCCAGACGGGTGAGCAGGCGGATGGTCGCATCGTTGATGTCGGTGTTCAGCGCCTTCTGTGCGCAGCCGGTCATGAGAGCCACGCGCATTTTCCTCTCGGTCTGCGACGCGAAGGTCTGCGGGTCGTCATTGCGCGACACCGGCGGGATGGTTTTCGGGGCCATCTCCACCATAGCCCTCAGACGCGCGTCAGGCATGAACCGGGCAAAGGGGCGACCGATCTTGGCCCCAAGCAGCGCCAGACGAAAGCGGTTCGGGTAGGGCAAAATACGCGCCAGAATCCAACGCAACGCCCGGTCGGTCAGGGGGCGGTCGTAGTGCTGCTCGATATACTCGCGGGCGTGGTCGACAAGGTGCATGTAGTGCACGCCCGACGGGCAGGTCGTCATACAGGCAAGGCAGGACAGACAGCGGTCGATATGCTTGACCGTCTTGGCATCCGGCTTGCGGTCATTCTCCAGCATGTCCTTGATCAGGTAGATGCGGCCTCTGGGGCTGTCCAGCTCGTCGCCAAGGAGCTGATACGTAGGGCAGGTCGCGGTGCAAAACCCGCAATGCACGCAGGTGCGCAGGACCTGTTCCGAGCGGGCGGTGGCGGGGTCTTTGAGCTGCTCTGGGGTGAAGTTGGTTTGCATGGCTTACCCCATCAGTCCGGTGTTCAGAATGCCGCGCGGGTCAAACTTTTCGCGCAGGCCTTGGGAGATCGCCGCCAGCGGCGCGGACTCCGGATGGAAAGTCGCAGCATTGCCACGCAAACAGGTCGCATGACCTGCAATGCCGTTCATCGCCGCGCGAATGTCTGCGCCCCGAGGCGCAACAACCCAAATCAGCCCGCCGCCCCAATCGAGCGACAGTCTTGCGCCGTCGGGCAAGTGCTTGATCACGCCGGCCGCGTCGCTTGGCTTCACCGAAACCCGCCAGATGTCCCCCTCCACACCCGCGAAATGTGTCACGTCACGGGCGGCGACCCAGTGCTCTTTGGAGGCGTTGCCTAGCACCTCCTCCATATCGCCGAAACCGTCCAGCAGCGCACGCAGTTGCGCCATGCGATATTTCACAGAGGCCTCGAACCCCTCCAAGCGAAGCGTGGTTTTGCCTGTCTCGGGAAAATGGGCTGCGGCAGAAATTTCGAACGGCGAGCCAAGCGCCTTCGACATTGCTTCCACCGCGCGGGTCACATCCAAGCCGTGCAACACCAGCGTCGCGGTGGCCTCAATCCCCGGCAGCACCTTGAAGCCCACCTCGGTCAGCACACCCAACGTGCCGTAGGAGCCAGCGAGCAGTTTCACCAGATCATAGCCGGTGACATTCTTCATCACCCTGCCGCCGTTCTTGATCACGCCCCCCTGCCCGTCCACGTAGCGCACGCCGATCAGGCTGTCGCGACACGCCCCCGCCTGAATACGGCGCGGACCGGAGGCGTTGGTCGCCACGACCCCGCCTATTGTCGGCTCACCAGAGGTGCCGAGCAGCGCGCGATGGTCCATCGGCTCGAACGGCAAACGCTGGTTTTCCTTGGCAAGCGCCGCTTCGATCACGGCAACTGGCGTTCCTGCCTTCGCCACCAAGGTCAAAGCGCCAGGCTCGTAAAGCTCGATACCGGACAGACCCGCCGTTGAAAGCACCTCGCCTTCCGCATGTCCAATTGGCCTTGTGCCGCCGCCTTGAATACGCAACGTATCTTTCGCGCCTTCGACCGCTTCGGCCAGTGCTGCTTCACTGTCGGGTGTCATCATGTCGGATCAACTTCTTCAAAAGCGTTTCATCTTGGCAAAAATATTCCCCCCGGAGGGCTGGTTTCAGCCTGCGCGTCGGGTCTCGGTCACGCTCAGCGGGAAAACCTTGGCAGGGTTGAGCAGCCATTTCGGGTCGAACACATCCTTGACCTTCATCTGCGCCTCCATGTCTTCCGGCTTGAACTGGTCGAACATCAGGTCACGCTTTTCGATGCCAACGCCATGCTCGCCGGTCAGGCAACCGCCAACCTCGACGCACAGGCGGAGGATGTCGGCACCCATCGCCTCGCACAGCTCCAGATCACCCTCCTTGTTGGCGTCAAACAGGATCAGAGGGTGCATGTTGCCATCACCTGCATGGAACACGTTGCCAACGTCCAAACCGTATTGCCTGGAAAACTCGCCTATGCGTTTCAGCACATAGGGCAGCTCCGACACCGGGATCGTGCCATCCAGACACATGTAATCGTTGATCTGTCCCATCGCTCCAAAGGCGGATTTGCGGCCCAGCCATATCTTGGCACTTTCCTCGGCGGACGTACTTTCGCGCAATTCCACAGGGTTGTGCCTGCCGGCGATGTCCAGAATTTTGCGCAGTTGCTCGTCAATCTCTTCGGCGGAGCCTTCGACCTCCACGATCAAAAGTGCCTCGCAATCGGGGTAGCCTGCACCTGCGAACGCCTCGGTCGCGCGGATCACAGGGCGGTCCATGAATTCAATCGCGACGGGCAAAACACCTGCTTTGATAATGTCCGCCACGCAGGCACCGGCCACCTCGTTATCGTCGAACGCCATCAGCACTGGCCGCGCTCCTTCGGGCTTGCGCAGGATGCGCAGCGTCGCTTCGGTCACCACGCCAAGTTGCCCCTCGGAGCCACAGATCACGCCCAACAGATCGTAGCCTGCTGCGTCCAGATATGCGCCACCAATCTCAACCACTGTGCCGTCCATCTGCACCATGGTCACGCCCAACAGGTTGTTCGTGGTCACGCCGTATTTCAGGCAATGCGCACCGCCCGAGTTCATCGCGATGTTTCCTGCGATGGCACAAGCCAGCTGCGACGACGGGTCGGGTGCGTAGAAAAAATCATTCTCCTCTACCGCGCCGGTCACACTGAGGTTGGTGCGGCCGCTTTGGACGCGGATGTAGCGGTCGTCGTAGTTGGTCTCCAATACATCGTTCAGCTTCGCGACACCAAGGATCACACAATCCGCAGTCGGCAAAGCGCCCCCCGCGAGTGATGTGCCAGAGCCGCGCGGAACCACGGGGACGCGTTCCTCGTGGCAGATTTTCAGCACGGCGGCGACCTCTTCCGTCGACGCGGGCAGCACCGCGCAAAGTGGTGGGCATTTATAAGCGGTCAGGGCGTCGCATTCATATGCGCGGGTTTCGGCTTCGTCATGGATCACGGCATCACGCGGCAGGACCGCTTGCAAACGCTCCACCAGCCTGGCCTTTTTAGCCATAATCTTTACATCAGGGGCGGGCATCTCCATGGCGTGTCCTCCTGAACCGCGTCAATTGGTAAAAACATATTACCAGTTTGGCCATCTGGCAAGTCTCTTGAATCGCAGCTAGGTTGCAGCATGACTTTGCTTGACCACCTCTCCATGCTCACACTCCTGGACGCCGCCGCCTTCGGACTTCTGGTGTTCTGCTGGCTTGTCGTAAGCTGGTGGATAGAGCATCCCGGCGCGAGCCACCCGTCCGTGACTGTCATCATGATCAAATTTAGGCACGAATGGATGCGCCAGTTCGTGACCCGCGAACCGCGTGTATTTGACGCCGCGATTCTCGGCAACCTGCGGCAGGCGACAACCTTTTTCGCGTCGGGCTGCATGATCGCGATTGGCGGCATGCTGGCAATGATTGGCAACACCGAGCAGTTGCAAATGGTCGCCTCAGACCTGACCGTGGACGAAGTTCCGAACATCGTCTGGCAGCTAAAACTACTGGCGGTGGTCATGTTTCTGACCAACGGCTTTCTTAAATTCGTCTGGTCCAACCGCCTGTTCGGCTACTGCGCCGTGGTGATGGCTGCCGTCCCCAACGACGTGGAGGCCCCGTCCGCCTATGCGCGGGCCGCGCAAGCCGCCGAAATCAATGTGCGGGCGGCATGGAATTTCAACCGAGGGTTGCGCGCAGTATATTACGCATTGGGCACACTTGCGTGGCTGCTTGGACCGGTCCCCTTGATTTTAGCGACGTTGACCGTCACTTTCATCATCTGGCAGCGTGAATTCATGTCGCTGTCGCGCACCATTTTGAAATCAGGCCCGCCCATGCCGGCCGCCGAGGAAGACAGACTATGAAAACGATACTGGCCACTGCCGCCGCCTTCGTCCTCTGGGCGCTTCCCACGCTGGCGGATCAGGCGAAGATCGAGCGTGTTACCGCCCGCCAGAACGGCAGCGGCTGGACCTTTGATGTCACCATCAGACATGCCGACACCGGCTGGGACCATTATGCCGACGGCTGGTCCGTAAATGCGCCGGACGGGACGGAGCTGGGCTTTCGCAAGCTGGCCCACCCGCACGAAACCGAGCAGCCATTTACACGGTCGCTATCCGGCGTGGTTATCCCCGACGGGGTGAACGAGGTCATAATCCGCGCCCGCGACAGCGTGCACGGTTGGTCGGACCACACCTATTCCATCAAACTAAGGTAAGCTCTCCTAACGGCGGCCTTCGCGTAACCACGCGCCTACGCTCAACACCATTGCCAGCAGCAGGAACAGCCACGGCGACACCAGCGGGATCACGGTGACGTTGGTGGTCACATACGCATTGCGCGGGGTCAGGCCGATCCAGCCGCGACCGGCGGCGTTGCGACCCTCGCCCACCATGCGCAGGTTGGGGATGCCGTCTTCAAGGCTCATAATCCCGCCGCGGGTTGCGTCGACCAAACCCTCCAGCTTGGCACCTGACGCGATGGTCTCGATGAATTCGCGCGGCGCGGCAGGGCCAAGGGCTATAACGCTCTCCTGATCGCCTTCCTTGAGGCGGTAGAGCCCCTGCTCCTGCCCCTCAACCGTCGCCGTAAACCGGCCGGGCGAGGTTTCCTCCAACGGAACCGTGGTGACAGTGCCGTCAGGCGCGGTAATCTCGACCTCGCCCACCTCCAGCGCCAGAGTGCGGCGGGTGATCGTCATTGTCTGACCTTCCGCAACAGCGGTCAGCGCCTCTTCCTCAAGGTCGGGCTCCTTCATCATCCAATGCGCAAGCCGGCGCAGCAGTTCAAGCTGCGGCCCGCCGCCCTCGAACCCTCGATGCCAGAGCCATGCGTGGTCTGACGCCATCAACGCAATGCGCCCTTCGCCCACACGGTCGAGCGTCAGCAGCGGTCGCTCCTCGATGCCAGTCATGACGGTCTGGCCTTGCAGAGGCGAAACCTCGATCTGGCGCATCCAGCGGCCCCAGCCGGGGATGCCGTCGACGGTGGGGTTGGGGGCGAATTTCTCAAGCCCTTCGGTGACGGGGTGCCGCGCGCCCAGCTCGGAGATCAGCGGTGTGAAGCCTTGATCCAGCACCCGCGCGGTTGGCTCGGCTGGCATGATGCCCCCCAAGGGCGAGCGGTAGATGCTGTCGGCAGAGGCGAAGTCGGGGCCTGCGGCGACCAGTACCGCACCGCCCTTTTCGACATATTGACGGATGCTGTCGAAATAGAGCGCGGGTAGGATTCCGCGGCGCTTGTAGCGATCGAAGATGATCAGGTCAAATTCATCGACCTTCTCAAGGAATAATTCGCGCGTCGGGAAGGCGATCAGGGACAGTTCCGATACCGGCACGCCGTCCTGTTTTTCCGGCGGGCGCAGGATGGTGAAGTGGACGAGGTCCACCGCTGCGTCGGATTTCAACAGGTTGCGCCAAGTGCGCTCTCCCGCATGCGGCTCGCCGGAGACCAGCAACACCCTCAAACGGTCACGCACGCCGTTGATTTGCACAACCGCGGAGTTGTTCCGATCAGTCAGCTCGGTCTCGTCGGCGGCGACGTTGAATTGCAGCACGTTTATTCCACCATGAGGCAGCGTCAGAGGCAGTTGCAAATCCTCGCCGGTGGGAACTTGAAAGGTCTGAGCCTCCTCTCCGTCAATGGCAATAGACAGGCTGGCACGCGCAGGGATGTCACGCGGCACCGCGCCTTGATCCTCAATGCGTAAGGTCAGCGTGATTTCCTCGTCCAGAATGGCGAAGGCAGGAGCGTTTTTGACGATGAGGCGACGGTCCCAATCGGTGTCGCGGCCTGTGAGCAGCGTATGTAGCGGGGCCTCCAGCACGGGCGCGCGTTGGGCATCGTGCAACTGGCCATCGGTGACAAGGATCGTGCCAGCGATGCGCGATTTCGGCTCCTCGGACAGAGTGTCGCTCAGGGCGGTCATCAGCTCGGTGCCCGCGTCGCCCTGCCCGTCCGGCACGTTGACCGTGCGCAACTCCATCCCGCGCGATGTGATATCAGTGGTGAGCGCGTCCACCGCCTGCGCGGTCTGGCTTTCGCGGTCGGACAGGCGCTGCGAGGCACTTTCATCGACGACCATCACCACGATGTCGGACAGCGGATCGCGCTCCTCGTCCTGCAAGGACGGGTTTGCCAAGGCCACCAGCAGCACCGCCATTGCAGGCGCGCGAAGCCACCAGCCGCCCAAGCCGCGCCAGATGGCGAGGATGGCGAAAACTGCCGTGATCGCGGCAGCGACGTAGAGCGCGGGCCATGGCAGGAGGGGGTCGAAGATCACATCCATCTCAGTTCCCCAGCCTTTCCAACAGGGCCGGAACATGGACCTGATCAGATTTGTAGTTGCCGGTCAGCACATGCATCACCACGTTGACGCCAAAACGGATGGCAAGCTCGCGCTGACGCTCCCCTGCGAAGCCACGGCCCACCGGATAGCGAGGATTGCCGCGAGCATCCCGCGCCCACGCGGCGGCCCAATCGTTGCCGCCGATCAACACGGGCGTCACGCCGTCGTTGAGGTCACGGAACGGTAAGCCTTCGGCGGTCTCCGCATCAGCGGGGGCGGCCTCGACCCAAATATCGCGGGAGGTAAAGCGACCGGGGAAGTCCTGCAACAGATAGAACGTGCGGGTCAGGACGTGGTCCTGCGGGATCGGCTCTAGTGCGGGAATGTCCAAAGGAGCCGCCAACGCCTGCAACTTGCGTCCTTGCGGAGTAGATGTTCCGAAGCCGCCAATATTGCCGTCGCGGGTGTCGAACAGGATCATCCCGCCGGTGCGCAGGTAGCGGTTCAGCTTGGCATAGGCGTCAGAGGACGGGGTCGGCTGGCTTTCGGTGATGGGCCAATAGAGCAACGGATAGAATGCAAGCTCGTCCGTTTCCAAATCGACGGCGATGGGGTCCGCGGGCTCGACCGAGGTGCGGCGGAAGAGGCTGAGGGACAGGCCTTTGAGCCCCTCGTCAGAGAGACGGTCCAGCGCGCTATCGCCGGTTTTGACATAGGCCAGAACGACCTCCGACGTGGCTTCCAGCGCACGGGCATCGTCTTGGGCGCGGGATTGTTGTGGCAGGGCCGAGACCGCGATCAGCACCAGCGCAGCGGTGGCGGACCCACGCAGTTTTCCGGACAGCGCCAGCGACGCGATAATATCGACCAGCAGCAAGGCCAAGGCCAGCGACAGGAGCGCGCCCATCAGCGGGGTTTCCTGTGCAACGACGATGCCCTCGATCTTGGTGCCAGCGGGCCATGAGGATGGGGCCAGCGTCGCGTCGGCAGGCAGCACATTCAACGCGATGCGGCGATCCTCGCCTGCATAAAGACCGGGCGGCAATTCGGGACCGATGGGGTCTTCGGCAATAGTTTCCCCTGCGACACCTGCCAGATTGCCCGCGTCGCGGACCACGCCGAACGCGTCCAGCGTTTCTTCGGGAACCCAAGTCGTGCCTGCCAAGTCCTCGGCGGCGATTTCAGCGGGGCGAGTGGAAATCGCGAGGCGCTCCAGCATCTGCACGAACAGGCCGGACAACGGCAGGGTGGACCATTCGGCGTTGGCGGTGACGTGAAACAGAATGATCTGCCCATCGCCCAGCGGCTTTCGGGTGACTAGCGGCGTGCCGTCGGTCAGCGACGCGATAGTGCGTTCGGCCAAGTCGGGATCAGGTTGCGCCATGACTTGGGAATTGACCTGCACGTCTTCCGGGATCGTCAGACCGAAAAACGGGCTGTCACGGGTGAAGGTGCGCAGGGCTTTCGGCTCACCCCATGACATGGCCCCGCCAACACTACGGCCACCGGCACGCAGGCGCACCGGCATCAGCGGATCGGTGGCATCTATGTCTGCGGCAGCCGTGCGGGGGCCTGCGAACCGGACCAGCATGCCGCCCTCGTCGATCCAGTCCAGAAGATCGTCCCGCTCGGCAGGGGAAAACGTGGCGATATCGGCCAGCACCAGCACGTCGGGACTGGCGAGAAGCATGTCCTGCAACGCGCCCTCGATCAGATCGGCGGTCGGCACCAGCGCCTTGTTGAGATAGTAAAGCGGCGACAGGAGGTCCTGCGCCTCCTGGTCGTTGCGGCCTGAGAGCAACCCCACTTCGCGGCGCTTCAGGGCGTCATCTGTTAGTGTAACAGCGCCTGCGGAGCGGGTGCCTTGCACCTCGAACCGGTTGACCCGATTGCGCAGCTCCGTGGGCAGATCAAGCAGGATTTCCGCTTGGTCTGCGCCGATAGCGAAGGAGGCGGTGGCAGTGGCCAGTTCCTGCTCCGTCCCGTTCGGGTCGGGGCCGATGGCGGATATGGTGATGTCGCGGGCAGCGCCAGACGGGCTGCGAAGGGCTGTGACCGAGATGCGCCCGTCTTTGAATACGGCAGGCGTCAGGGCGTAGACGGGGCGAGGGGTTTCGATGACGGTCACGTCGCCTTTGTCGTTGAGCGTTGCCAGCAGATCGGCGCGGCTATCGCGGGCGAGGCCATCCGAGAACCAGATCGTCTCGAACGCCGTGTCGCCCAGACGGGTTTGCCAATCGGCGAGCGTGTCTTCGTCCGGCTCCCACGCGCGGGGCTGCACGCCTGCGAGCGTCGCGGCGACGGTGTCAGCAGATTGGAAAGTCAGCTCGCCCACGGGCGGCTCGGACAGCACGGCGATCGCGGCGGGACGGCCTTCGCGGGCGGCTTCGGCCAGCAGTTCCTCGACCCGCGCGGTGCGGGCGGGCCAGTCGCGGGCGCTGGCCCATGAGCCGTCCATAGCGATCAACAGCGGGCCGGAGCCTGCGCGGTCCTCTTCGGGGTTCAGGACGGGACCGGCAAAGCCGATGATGAAGGCCGCGACGGCCAGCATACGGAGTAACAGCAGCCACCACGGCGTGGTGTCGGTTTGGGTCTCGTCATCGTTCAGACCCAGCAGCAGCGCGATGCCCGGAAAGCGGCGCTTTATCGGTGCAGGTGGCACGGCGCGCAGCAGCCACCACAGGATCGGCAGGATCGCGAGGGCCGCCAGCAAGATAGGTGTTGTGAAGGCGAGATTGGCGATCATGATGCCCCCCGCTCCAGCGATTGATAAAGCCATAGCAGCGCCTTGGCCGCCGGATCATTTGTGTGGTGGCACATGTAGCGCCAGCCGGTTTTGCGGGCCAGATCCTGCAATTGCGCTTTGCGCGCGGCGAGCCGTTCCAGATAGGCGTCGCGCAGGGAGTTGGCTTTCAGGGTCTCGAATTTGATCGCACCCGACATGCTCTCGAACACGGTGCGCCCGTCATAGGGGAAAGCTTCCTCGTCGGGGTCGAGTACTTGCAGCAACGCGCCGCGCACGCCGCGGTCCGTGGCCGAAGTAAGGGCTTCCGCCACCTTGGACGGGTCGCCCAGAAAATCGGAAATGAACACCGCGCGGGAGCCTGCGGGCAGGATGCGGGCATTGGGCGTGCCGTAGTCAGCCTCGCCTTGCGCGTTCATCAAGTGGCCCGCGATACGGGTCAGTTGTGCTTCCCCCCTGCGCGGCGGGGTGCCGCGATCAGCAAGGCCGAAACGCTCGCCGCCCTTGTTCAGTAGAACGCAGAGCGCCATGGCAATAACGCGGGCGCGATGGCCTTTGGTGGGGCGATCCTTGCCGCCTGTGAACGACATCGACATGGCGTCATCCACCCACAGCATCACAGATTGCGCGGCCTGCCATTCCTTTTGGCGCACGAAAGTCGCGTCGGAGCGGCCGGAACGTCGCCAGTCGATATCGCGCACCCCGTCGCCGTGCTGCGAGGGGCGGTATTGCCAGAACTCGTCCCCCATGCCCGCGCGTTTGCGGCCATGCTCCCCCAGCAGAACCGTCGACGCCAAATGATCCGCCTGCGCCAGAAGCGCGGGAAACGCGCTGGCGTGTGCCTCGGCGCGATGCCTGAGGCTGGCGGGTGTGGTCGCCGGATCGTTGGGCGAAAGCTGGCTCACGCGGCGGCTTTCCGTTGACCTGTTTGGGTGGCGACATCCGCGATGACGTCGGACAGAACGCGGCCTTCGGCGCGGGCGGCGAAGCTGAGGGCCATGCGGTGCGACAGGACAGGATCGGCCAGCGCCAGCACGTCGTCAGACGATGGCGCAAGGCGGCCTTGCAGCAAAGCGCGGGCGCGAACGGTTAGCATTAACGCTTGCGCAGCACGCGGACCGGGCCCCCATGAGACGGTGTCGCGGACAAGGTCAGTGGCTTCGGCCTCGTCAGGGCGGCAGGCGCGGACGAGGTCGAGGATGTGTTCGACCACGGCGTCACCCACGGGCATACGGCGCACAAGGGTTTGCGCGGCGATTAGCTCCTCGCCCGTGAACACGGCGGTCGATTTGGCGGACACTGTGCCGGTCGTGGCCAGCAGGATATCGCGCTCGGTATCACGGTCGGGATAGTCGACGTTGATCTGCAAAAGGAACCGGTCAAGCTGGGCTTCAGGCAGCGGATAGGTGCCTTCTTGCTCCAGCGGGTTCTGGGTTGCCAAAACATGGAATGGCGCAGGCAGCGCGTGGTCGGTGCCAGCCACGGTGACGGAGCGTTCCTGCATCGCCTGCAACAGTGCGGACTGGGTACGCGGCGAGGCGCGGTTGATCTCGTCGGCCATCAGCAGTTGCGCAAAGATCGGGCCTTCGATGTAGCGAAAAGCGCGGGTGCCGTCATCGGCGGTTTCCAGCACCTCGGAGCCGATGATGTCGGCAGGCATCAGGTCCGGCGTGAACTGCACGCGGTTGGAGCTGAGACCCATCACGGTCGATAGAGTGTCAACCAGCAGCGTTTTACCCAAGCCCGGCAGCCCCATCAGCAACGCATGTCCTCCGGACAGCATCGCGACCAGAGACAGATCGACGACGTCCTGCTGGCCGATGATCTGCTGGCCAATGCTGGACCGTGCGGCACTCAGCTTGTCGCCTAGGGTTTCGATATCTTTTACCAGATCTTGCGTGTCGGCCATGTGACAACTCCCTCGGGGCGGCTATACTCTATGCAGGTATAAAGGCAGATATGGCGGGATAATAGAATGGCAAAAGGAACCGATGCACGAAAGGTTGAGGTCCCCTCGGCGGAAAACATCGCAGCCGCCGCGCAAGAGGCCGCCAAAGGCGGATTGCCGCCGGTCGATAAGTGGAATCCGCCCTTTTGCGGCGATCTGGATATGCGCATCGCGCGGGACGGGACGTGGTTCTATCTGGGTACGCCTATCGGGCGGGCCGGATTGGTAAAGCTGTTCTCGTCGATTATCCGCAAGGACGGGGACGACTATTTTCTTGTGACTCCTGTCGAAAAGGTCGGGATCACCGTGGAGGATGCGCCCTTCGTGGCGCTTGATTTTGATGCTGTCGGTGAGGGCGAGGATCAGAAACTGAGGTTCGAGACCCACGTTGGCGACCGCTTTACTGCGGGACCGGAACACCCCATCCGCGTGACTTATGACGATGATGGAGAGCCGTCGCCCTATGTGCTGGTGCGCCGCAATCTGGAGGCGCTAATTGATCGCAAGAGTTTTTACCGACTGGTGGATTTAGGCGTTCATCGTGATGGCTGGTTCGGCGTATGGTCAGACGGCGAGTTTTTCCCGATTATCCGCTCCGAAGCGCTGGAAGCTTAGTGCGCTTCCGCCCAATTGGCTCCCTGCCCTGCCTCGACCACGAGTGGGACATCGAATTTCACCGCCGGGTCGGAGGCGTTTTCCATGACTTCGCGCACCACTTCGATGGTTTGCTCTACCGCGTCTTCCGGCACCTCGAAGATCAGTTCGTCATGCACCTGTAGCAGCATTTTGCACGGCAGGTCGCGGATAGCATCCGGCATACGGATCATCGCGCGGCGGATGACGTCGGCGGCGGTGCCTTGGATCGGCGCGTTGATCGCCGCGCGTTTGGCAAAGCCCGCGCCGGGGCCTTTGGCGTTGATCTCCGGCGTGTTGATCTTGCGGCCGAACAGCGTCTGCACGTAGCCGTGGTCTTTGGCAAACTGGATGGTCTCGTCCATATAGGTGCGGATGCCGGGGAACCGCTCGAAGTAGCGGTCGATGAAGCCCTGCGCCTCGGCGCGGGGGATGCGCAGGTTGCGTGCGAGGCCGAAACCGGAGATGCCGTAAATCACCCCGAAGTTGATCGCCTTGGCTTTGCGGCGCACGTCGGGGGTCATTTCATCAAGCGGCACGTCAAACATCTCAGACGCGGTCATGGCGTGGATGTCTTGGCCGTCTTTGAAGGCCCGCTTCAGCGCGTCGATGCCCGCGACATGGGCGAGGATGCGCAATTCGATCTGGGAATAGTCGAGCGACACAAGCACGTTGCCCTGCTCGGCTACGAAGGCCTCGCGGATGCGGCGGCCTTCCTCAGATCGGACTGGGATGTTTTGCAAGTTCGGCTCTGACGATGACAGACGGCCCGTGTTGGCCCCGACGATGGAGTAGCTGGTATGCACCCGCCCCGTGTCGGCGTTGATATGGGTTTGCAGCGCATCCGTGTAGGTCGATTTCAGCTTGCTGAGTTGCCGCCAGTCCAGAACCTTGCCCGGCAGCTCATGCTCGGTCGCGAGGTCTTCAAGAACATCGACGCCGGTGGAATAGGCTCCTGTCTTACCCGTCTTGCCTCCCGGAAGTTCCAGCTTGTCGAACAGGATCTCACCAAGCTGCTTGGGTGAGCCGACGTTGAAGTCCTGCCCCGCGAGCTCGTGAATCTCCGCCTCAAGCCCCGCCATCTTCTGGGCGAAGGCGTTGGACATGCGGGACAGCGTGTCACGGTCCACCTTGATGCCGTGGCGCTCCATCTGGGCCAGCACCGGAACCAAGGGGCGTTCAAGCGTCTCGTAAACCGTTGTGACACCTTTCTGATGCAACTGCGGCTTTAGAAGCTGCCACAGGCGCAAGGTAATGTCGGCATCTTCGGCAGCGTATGGCGTGGCCTCGTCAATAGGAACGCGATCAAACGTGATCTGGCTTTTGCCCGTTCCCAGCAGTGACTTGATCGGGATCGGGCTGTGCCCAAGATAGCGCTCCGACAGGGCGTCCATACCGTGATTATGCAAGCCGGCATGCTGTGCGTAGCTGATAAGCATGGTGTCGTCGAACGGCGCCAACTCCACGCCGTAGCGGTGGAAAATCTTGGCGTCGTATTTCATGTTCTGACCGATTTTGAGGATGCTGTCATCCTCCAACATCGGCTTGAGTAGGTCGAGCGCCTCTTGCAGCGGCATCTGCCCCTCGGCAACCGCGTCGGTGCCGAACAGGTCGTCGCTTCCCTCCTTGTGCGCCAGCGGGATGTAGCAGGCGTGGCCCGCGTTGACACAAAGCGAAATGCCGACAAGATCGGCAATCATTTCGTTCAGGCCAGTGGTCTCGGTGTCCACCGCAACATGGCCGTGCTCGTAGATCAGGTCGATCCATTTTTGCAAGGCGGCCGCGTCGCGAACCGTCTCGTAAGTCGCGTCCTTGATCTCGGGCATTTCCGGTGCGTCAGCGGCAGGTGGCGGGGTGTCTTCGATGACCGGAGCTTCCGCGCCCAGCTTCTCGGCGATGCGTTTGGACAGCGTGCGGAATTCCATTTCAACAAGGAACGCCAGCAGTTTTTCGGGGTCTGGCTCGCGGACCTCCAGATCGTCGATCGAGAACGTCAGCGGCGTGTTTTCATCCAACTGCACCAAGCGCTTGGACAGCTCGATCTGGGCGCGGTGCTCGATCAGGGTTTCGCGGCGCTTGGGTTGCTTGATTTCCTCGGCACGGTCGAGCAGTTCTTCCAGAGAGCCGTATTCGTTGATCAGCAGCGCGGCAGTCTTGATGCCGATACCGGGCGCGCCGGGCACGTTGTCGACGGAATCCCCCGCAAGCGCCTGCACATCGACTACGCGGTCGGGGCCGACGCCAAACTTCTCCTCGACGCCTTCGACGTCGATCACCTTGTTCTTCATGGCGTCGAGCATCTCGACACCGCCACCGACCAACTGCATCAGGTCCTTGTCGCTGGAAATGATGGTGCAGCGCCCGCCCAATTCTCGCGCCTGAACGGCCAGCGTCGCGATGATGTCGTCGGCCTCGTAGCCCTCCATCTCTTCGCAGGCGATGTTGAACGCAATGGTCGCCTCGCGGGTCAGCGGGATCTGCGGGCGCAGATCTTCGGGCATAGCCTCGCGGTTGGCCTTGTATTGGTCGTACATCTCGTTGCGAAACGTGTGTGATCCCTTGTCAAAGATCACCGCCACATGTGTCGGCGCGTCGGAGCCGTTGTTGCCGTCCACGTAGCGCTGCAACATATTGCAAAAGCCGGACACCGCCCCGATGGGCAACCCGTCGGATTTGCGGGTCAGGGGTGGTAGGGCATGATAAGCGCGGAAGATGAAGGCGGAGCCGTCGATCAGGTGAAGATGGCAGCCTTTGCCAAAGGCCACTAGACCTTACCCTCGAAGTCCCGGTGAATGATCTTCTTGTCGCAATAGGGGCATTCCACAAACCCCTTGTCGGCGGGGATTTGCAGCCAGACCCGCGGGTGACCCAAGGCCCCCTCGCCGCCGTCGCATGCGATGCGCATGGTGTCCACAATTTCAACTTCCGGGGCTGCGGTGGCCATGGTGAATCGTCCCATTCCAAGAAAAATCAGTGGCCGCGATCATAGCGCCCTCACCCGCCCCCACAAGGGCCGACTGACGCGGCAATTGGATCAGGTGGCCGGCGACAGCATACGACCCAACGGACGACCGCCAATGATATGAATGTGGAGGTGTGGCACTTCCTGAACGCCATGCTCGCCGGTATTCGCAATCGCACGGAATCCTTTCTCGCTGACCCCTTCAAGGCGGCACACCTCGCCGATGGCGCGCATGAAGCCTATCAACTCAGCGTCCGACGCCTCTTGGGTAAAATGGTCCATGGAGACATAAGGCCCCTTCGGGATTACTAGCACATGGCTTGGAGCGGCTGGCGAGATATCGCGAAACGCCAAGGCATGATCGCTCTCGTAGACTGTGTCATTGGGAATCTCACCGCGCAGGATTTTGGCAAAAATGTTCTGGTCGTCGTAGGTATAGGCCATAGCTCAATCCTCAAACAGGTAGTCGATATTCAGTATCTCACGGGCCTTATCCTCGGTCACGTCGAGAAACGCCATGAGAGGCGCTATATTTTCGTCGCGCGGCACGTTCTGCGATATCTTGAAATAGTTCGGGAAGTCGGCGTCCTTGATCTGGTCGCTCTCGAACAGGAAATTCTGCCGCACGGTCGGCAAAAGCCGGTCGATTGTGTCTTGTGGTGTCATTTCGCCCGCCAAACCGACGCGCTTGGCGTGACCAAGCAGGTATTCGTCCTCGAAGCGGCACTCGATCTCCAGCAGTCGCGTGGTCGAGTTGTCAGCGAACAGGTCCGACAGCAGATCAAGGTTGGAGGGATCAAGGCAGATCACCATCCGGTTCTGCTCGTAGTGATCGTAAAGCAGCCGCATCAGCGCCCGCCGGTGACGGGTCCGCTTGTCGAGGGTGGTCTGGATACCCCCCAGATCGGGGAGCACGTTGTCTTCCTCATCAAACAGATATTCCGCCCCCTTGAGTTGTGTATGATCCAGAATACGCCCCAGCAGCCGCTTGGCGACGTGCCATTTCTTACAGGCAATTACCATCAACTCCCGTTCGCGCCCGAGCGAGCTTTCACGCTCCCAAAAGCGCGGCGCGAAACGGCGACCGATGCGGCCCCGGCCTGTCAGGAACTTGAACAGCGTCAGGCCTTCGTTTGATGTTTGGAAATCCATCCGTTCCGAAGCATAAAGATCGCCGAGCCGCTCCTTCAACTCCAACGCGTCAGGCGAAACCTTTCTGGCAAACAGAAAATCCTGACTGAGCAGCAGGTCGTAGTGGTCGTTGTAGAATGTCACGGGCATCCCGTAATCGGTAAACATTAGGAAGGTTAATGTGCGGGTCTTGATCTCGGCGCTCGGCACCAGATGGCGCACCAGGGTTTGAAAGAACGTCTCGTCCGGAATCCACGTGGTCTTGAAAAAGCGCATCACGTCGGGTCGGTCACGGGTGAAATCGAGCACCCATTCCACGGTGCGCCTGCGCAAGCACCACCATTGGGAGCCGATCATCATTTGCAGATCGGCGGGAATGTCGCGTTTGAAACCCAGCTTCTTCTGCAACTCGTAGGAGGCGTAAAACAGCCGCTTTCGGGATCGTTCGTTGAACCAGTGGCGATAGATGAGGCGGTCCGCCTTCATCCCTGTCTTGATCCAGTCGGACGCGAAGAAATCGAAGCTCTCGATATAGTCTACGTCATCAGCGTCAAGGAACTCATGGGCGTAGGTAGCTGATTTGATCGCCATGCAATCGCCCGACAACATGTAGAAATGCGTGGCCCGCGGGAAGGCGCCTACCGCGGCACGCATGGCGTGCAGTGTTGCCTGCACCAGCGACCATTCCCCCCACCCGCACTTGATCCGCTTTTTGGCGAATGCCACGTTCGGGTTGTCGTCCAGCGCGTCGCGTATCTGCTGGTAGGCGATGGGGTCAGCGCTGGCGTCGAAGTGGATCGCCATGCAGTCGCCAGCCGCCGTCAGACGCTCCGCCTGGTCGATAATCGCAGCGGGGTCTTTATGACACAGCAGAATGAAGGCGATTTTTGCCATCTGGATATTGACCCCGGCCCCGACTTAAAACTCTTTTAGGTTTACCTGCATAAACTTAGCAACTGTTGCATAGACGGTCTGTGATTGTATTTGTAGGCTCAATTGTGGCTATAGCGTAAACAATAGGCCGCTTGGTTCAAGAACGAGGACGAAAGTATGGGGTTTCCAGGAACCTGGATGACAGAAAGTGAGAGCATGGTGTACCGCGTGGTACCCAAATGCGCCTGCTCGTCCATCGGCCAGATCATGTACTATTCCGACCACGGTGAGTTCTTCGACGGCGACATTCACGACGCCACTGGCAAGATGCACAAATGGGCGATCGAGAAGAGCCAGCCTAAGATCGAAAAAAACGTCACATCCCACAAGAGCTACGCGTTCACCTGCGTGCGCAATCCGTATGGGCGCATCCTGTCGTCTTTCTTCGACAAAATCTGCGGCATCCAGCGTAACGGCAAACGCTACCGTGGGAATTTGGTGCCGTTGCTCGTGCAGAAATACGGCATCGAGGTTGGAGACCCGGATACGGGTTTCGAGTTCGACCAAATCCAGTCATTCAGACGCTTTCTGCTGTTTGCCCGCGACACCATTCGCTGGCGCAGGCCTATGGACCCGGATATTCACTGGTCGGCCATGTCAGGCCACATCTCGACCTTCATCGTCAATGGCGGGCGCTACGACAACATCTTCTTCACCGAGAAGTTCAATGACGGGATGCAGTCGGTGATGGATGCTGTCGAAACCAAACATAAAGTGGACGTGGCGAAGATCCCCAAGTTTAACGAAAGCGAAGGGCACGGGCCCAAACGCGCGCACCCGATAGAAGACTATTTCGACGATCTGTCGATGCACTTGGTCTATGAAATCTACAAACGCGACTTCAACCTGTTCAAGTATGACGTCGACAACCCCGGCAACAAGATGCCCGTGGGCGAGATCGACCTTGACGAAGTTCACGCGAAGCTGGGTGATTAGAGGCATTGCGCCCGCTCGCGCGGTCGCCAGAGCGGGGGGCCAGCCCCCCGCACCCCCCGGAATATTTTCAAAGCAATGAAAATGAGCCCGTTAACGGTTGGGAAATCACTCTTTGTCACGTTGTTATCGCGGTACAGGCAGGAATGCCGATGGCCGTAAGCGATGAAGTCGCTCTGACCTGTAGCCCGTCAAATCCGGCCGGCGCGGGTCAGGGCGCATCGCATGGCTTCATTGCTTCCCAAATATTCTCCCCGAAGGGTCGGGCCACCGCTTAGTGCAACGAGCCTGATAAACGTGCCGTTTTCTATAACAGACCTTGCTGCTTGAAGAGCTCGCCCAAATCCGTTTCCGGCCGTGCGCCAATATGGGAAATAACCTCCGAGGCAGCCACACAGCCCATGCGACCGCAGGTTTCCAAATCATATCCGTTGGTGAGTGCCCAAAGGAACGCGCCCGCGAACAGATCGCCCGCCCCCGTAGCATCTACAATTTGAACCGGCATCGCAGGCGCATGCAAGCGCTGCCCATTAGACATCACATATGCGCCATTCTCGCTGTCAGTACAGGCAACGATTTCCAGCTCGTCCGCGGCCGTCATCATTGCCGCCTCAAAATCGTCGGTCTCGTACATCGACAGTATCTCCGCACGGTTACAGAAGAGCAGGTCCACGTGATCTTTGATCAAAGTGCGGAACGCGTCGCGGTGGCGGCCGACGCAAAACGGGTCCGACAAGGTTAGCGACACCCGCCCCCCCGCGCCGGTGCAAGCGGCAATGGCCTTGTCAAACGCTGCGACGGAGTCTGGCCCGTCAAAACGATATCCCTCCAGATATATCCACTCGGCCTGCGCCATTTGCGTCTCGTCGATGTCTTCGGGGCCGAGAAATTCGGTCACGCCCAGATAGGTATTCATCGACCGCTCCCCGTCCGGCGTCACCAGAACGATGCAGCGTCCCGTTTCCGCCTCGTGAGTAGCCGGAGCCAACGGTGTCTCATAGACCGCGCCTTGTGCCCGCAGGTCATGCGCAAAAATCGCTCCCAGCTGGTCGTCTTTCACCTTCCCCACATAGGCCGTCGAGCCGCCCAAATGCGCGATACCTGCAATGGTATTGGCGGCTGAGCCACCGGAAATTTCTCTTGCCGGCCCGATAAGGTCGTACAGCTCAACACCGCGTTGCCGGTCTGTCAGTTGCATAATGCCCTTGCCGATGCCGTTCTCGGACAAAAAAGCGTCACTGGCGGAGGTCAGTACATCGACCATGGCGTTGCCGATGCCGACAACCTGAAAAGTCTTACTCATAGTTCTTGTCCTCAAAAATGCACAGATCGCGGATAATGCAGTTGGCGCATACCGGCTTGCGGGCCTTGCAGACATAGCGCCCGTGCAAGATCAGCCAGTGATGCGCGTGGTGTTGAAATTCGACGGGAATGTTGTCCTCGATGGCGCGTTCGACCACATCCACGTTCTTACCCGGACAGATACCGGTGCGGTTACCAACACGAAAGATATGCGTGTCGACCGCCTGCGCGGGGTAGTGCCACCACATGTTCAAAACGACATTGGCCGTCTTGCGACCCACGCCAGGCAGCGACACAAGCGCGGCCCGCGACGACGGCACCTGCCCGTCATAATCGTCCGCAAGGATTTGGCTGAGCTTCATCACGTTCTTGGCCTTGTTGCGATACAGGCCAATGGTTTTGATATGCTCGATCAGACCGTCTTCGCCAAGCGCCAGCATCTTTTCGGGCGTGTCCGCGATCTTGAACAGCTTTTCGGTCGCTTTGTTCACACCCACATCAGTCGCCTGCGCCGACAGCGCAACCGCAACCACCAGAGTATAGGCGTTGACGTGGTTTAACTCTCCCTTGGGTTCGGGATCAGAGGCGGCGAAGCGCGTGAAAATCTCGTGGATCGTATGATAGTCGAGTTGCTTGGCAGGTTTGGTCATATGCGCGGTATGCCCCGTAGCTTGCGGACGGGCAAGAGCGGCGAGGTTGTTTCAAGTTTTACCCATGCGGCGGAAGTCGATTCAGCGCAGGTTCACCATTTGACGCAAATTTGGCGCGGCAGTGACAAGGAAGCGCTGGATGGCAACCAATAAGATAAACAAACTGACCGAACCGCATGGCAGCCCACAAGTAGGGCAGAAATTGCCCTTATCAGGGTTTGGCAACGGGACTCTGATCACCACCGATCGTGGAGATATCCCGGTCGAATGGCTGCGCCCGGGTGACCGCGTTCTTACCTTTGCTCATGGGTTCCAGCCCGTTCTCTGGATCGGGCGTGGCTGTTTGCGCCCCGATTTGCAGGATGTCGCTGCTGTCGATCTGACGCATAACGCATCGTCTGGCTTGCCAAAAACTGTCGTCGCAGCTCGGCATCGCGTCTTACAGATCGGCTGGCGGGTAGAGCTATTGTTCGGGCTCGACACCATGCTTGCGCAAGCGTGCGATCTTGAGGTGCTGGGTGGGGATACGATCACCTGCGCGGACTGCTCGCTGGTACTGCTGGAGCGACACGAACTAATTTGCGCAAACGGGTTCTGGCTTGAAAGCTTACAGCTGACGCGGAGCGCCATGGATTGCCTGGACACCACAGCGCTAACGGACGTGGAGACCCTTAGCCTGGACCTGCAAGCGCATTCCAGACCGCTGATGGCTTGCATGCACCCTCGGGAAGCTCGTCAATTTGGTCAGGGGGCAACCGATACAGCCGCATTCACCGCACAACCTGACACCGAACAAGCCGGATAGTGCGTATAATGCGCAAAAAACGGGTCGATACAGAGCGACATGGTGCCTAGATTGAAGGCATGGAACAAATGCCGAAGCATATCACACAAAACGCTGGTCCTGCCGAAGAGCAAGGCAGCTACCACTACGGGCTTGTAAAGCGGGCGATCGAAGCAATTGACCGCCACACTGACGGCCCATTGTCCTTAAATCAGCTTGCAGGCGAAATGCAGATGAGCCCCGCACATTTCCAAAGAGTGTTCAGCAAGTGGGCAGGCGTATCACCCGGACGCCTGCAACAGTATTTGCGGCTTGGTCATGCGAAGGCCTTGCTCGACGAGCGGTTCACCATGCTGGAAACTTCCGACGCGGTTGGCCTGTCTGGAAGTGGGCGGTTGCATGACCTGTTCGTAAAATGGGAAGCCATGAGCCCCGGCGAATTCGCCCGAAAGGGCGAAGGTTTGAAGATGTATTGGGGCTGGTTTGAAAGCCCCTTTGGACCGGCGCTGGTCATGGGAACCGAAAAGGGTATTTGCGGCATAGGCTTTTCGGCAGAAACCGGTTCACATGCCGCCATGGCGGACCTGGTCGGGCGGTGGCCCAACGCAACCTTTGTTGAAGATCCCTTGTTTCTGAAGCCTTGGGTGCTCGGGGCATTCGGCGCAGATGCCGCCGGAACGGAACAAGCGCCGCTGTATCTGATCGGCGCTCCCTTCCAGATCAAGGTCTGGGAGGCGCTGCTGGCTGTCCCCACCGGTTATGTCACCACCTACTCGCAAATTGCGGACAAGGTCGGACACAAGAAAGCCGCGCGTGCGGTCGGCACAGCGGTCGGCCGCAACCCCATCAGTTGGCTGATCCCCTGCCACCGCGCATTGAGAAAATCAGGCGGGCTTGGCGGATATCACTGGGGGCTACCCGTCAAGCGGGCGATGCTGGCATACGAGGCCGCGAAAACAAGGCTATAGTCCGGCAAATGTTTCAGTGACGTGACGTGAGCGGCAGGAACCTGCCGCCGCTAATGGACCGGGACTTGAAACTAATTACCCAATTCCGACGTTATGCAGGAGAAGAGCCGCATCTGCGCGGTCTAAAGAGGACTGTAAACATGAAACCTATTCTGCTCGCCCTGCCCGCCGCCGCGATGATCCTTGCCGGTTGCGACGCATCGACCCCGAACCAACGTACCAAGAGCGGCGCCCTGATCGGCGCGGCTATCGGTGGTGCCCTTGGCGCAAACTCCACCTCCGACAACAAGCTGGAACGCGGGATCATCGGTGCTGCGATCGGTGGTGCCGTAGGTGGTGCGGTTGGCAATGAGTTGGACAAGCAGGCCGACGCGCTGCGCCGCGACATCGGCAATGACAACGTTGGCGTGGTAAACACCGGCTCCGAGTTGCGGGTCACAATGCCGCAAGACCTGTTGTTCGCGACGGATAGCACGCGTCTGCGTCCGGATCTGCAAGCTGACCTGCGGGCGGTCGCGCGAAATCTGAACGACTACCCCAATAGCCAGGTTATTGTGGTCGGCCACACCGACAGCACCGGTGACGCCGCGTATAACCAGAACCTGTCGGAGCGCCGCGCCGAGGCCGTGTCCTTCGTTCTGCGCAACGCCGGTGTATCGGGTTCGCGCCTCAGCACCATCGGCAAAGGTGAGAGCCAACCGGTGGCGTCGAACAACACCAACTCGGGCCGTGCTCAGAACCGTCGGGTTGAAATCATCATTCGCCCTTACAGCTAGGATATCAGGGGCCGGCGGCAGTTTTTCGCCGGCCCTCGCTTCCCTCTTAACACAAGCGCGGAATTCGCTTAATATCTGCCCATAACCCACGCCGCAAAGGCGGGACACATATTACCGAGGCAGGTATCATGACGAACAAATCTATCGCGGTCCTTGCGGCTGCCACCCTCGCGGTCAGCGCATGCACGACCGACAGCATTTCCACCGCAAACAAGTCACAAACCGGCGCCATGATTGGCGGCGCATTGGGCGGCATCATCGGCGCCTCCAGCGACGACGACAAGCTGCTCAAGGGCATCGTCGGCGCTGGCATCGGTGCGGCCGCTGGTGGCGTCATAGGCCATCAGCTGGACAAACAGGCCGAAGACCTACGCCGCGACATCCCGAACGAAAACATCGACATCGTGAACACCGGCGACGAATTGCGGGTCACCATGCCGCAAGACCTGCTATTCGCCGTGGACAGTTCGGACCTGCGCTATGATCTGCAAAACGACTTGCGCGCTTTGGCTGGAAACTTGCAGGATTACCCCGACACGACGGTGAATATTGTCGGCCACACCGACGACACCGGTTCGGACAGCTACAACTACGAGTTATCAGAGCGCCGCGCACAGGCTGTCGCCTTCACGCTGGAGGATGCAGGCGTCAGGCCTTCACGCATCCGCTCCTACGGGCAGGGCGAGACGCGTCCGGTGGCGTCGAATGTGACCGAAGAAGGACGTGCCCAGAACCGTCGCGTGGACATCGTTATCCGGCCCAACGCAGCTTAAATCCTCATGGAAACTACGGAAACCGGCCCCCTTAGAGGTGCCGGTTTTTTGTTGTTCAGCATTATCATTGGTCATATATTTTGACCAATTAGTGAGGTGAAAGATGCCGTTCCACAAGATCGAAGCCGAGAAGCTCTCCAGCGCTGTGGTGCGCCAGATCGAGTTGCTGATACTGCGCGGCATCCTGAAACCCGGAGAGCGCCTGCCGTCGGAGCGTGAGTTGGCAGAGAAAATGGGCGTGTCGCGCCCATCCCTGCGCGAGGCGGTTGCGGATTTGCAGGACCGCGGGCTACTTGCCACCAAAGCTGGCGCGGGCATCTACGTCGCGGAGGTCGTGGGGGCTGCCTTTTCTGACGCCTTGGTGCAACTATTCTCCGACCACGACGAAGCGGTTTTCGACTACATCTCGTTCCGACGCGATCTGGAGGGGCTAGCCGCCGCCCGAGCCGCGCGGCTCGGCTCTGACACCGATCTGGAACTTGTGGATACGATTTTTCGCAAGATGGAGTTGGCGCATACCAAACGCAATCCGGCGGAAGAAGCGCAACTGGATGCGGAATTTCACCTCGCCATTATCGAGGCCAGCCACAACGTCATCATGCTGCATATGATGCGGGCAATGTTCCAGATGCTGCGCGAAGGCGTGTTCTACAACCGCCAGATGATGTTCAAGCAACGCACCACACGCGACACATTGCTGGAGCAGCACCGCGCGATCAACGCGGCCCTATTGGCGCGGGACGAGGACGGCGCAAGGGCCGCCGTAGAGGCGCATTTGACCTATGTGGAGGACAGCCTGTCGGACAGCCGGAAGGCTGCGCACAATGAGGCTGTCGCCAAACAGCGGCTCGACTATGAGACGTCTAAGCCTTGAGCGGCGCTCCACCTGCGAACGCATTGCCGTTTTGGTAATCGCACGGCTCTTCTTGCATTTGCAGGTGTAGCCCCGTTCCAGTGAACGGGTGCGCCCGCGCCAAGTCTTCGTTCAGGGTAATTCCCAGACCGGGCGCTTCAGGCGGCGTGATAAAGCCATTTTCCACCTTGATCGCGCCGCTAATCAGGTCGTCGTGGAAGGGTGTTTCAATGGTTTCGCACATCAGCAGGTTCGGAATTGAAGCCGCCAAATGGATGTTCGCCGCCCACTCCACGGGGCCTGCGTATAGATGTGGAGCCATTTCGGCGTTGAAAACCTCGGCCAGTCCGGCAAGCTTCTTCATCTCCCAGATGCCGCCCGCGCGCCCCAAGGCCGGTTGCAGGATTTTCACCCCGCCCGTGCGCAGCAAGATTGCAAATTCTGCCTTCGTCGTCAGCCGCTCACCCGCCGCAATGGGGATGCGCACGGCCTTCGCGACCTCGGTGAACTCCAATGGATTGTCCGGTGGTATCGGTTCTTCGAACCACAGGGGAGTGTACGGCTCGATCGCGTGGCCCAAGCGGATCGCGCCCGACGTGTTGAACTGGCCGTGGGTGCCGAACAGGAGGTCGGCGCGGTCACCAACGGCCTCCCTGATCGCCTTGCAAAACGCGACGGACATAGAGATGTCGAACATTGCGGGCTGGTGGCCTGAATGGATCGTGTAAGGGCCTGCCGGGTCGAATTTGACGGCGGTGTAGCCTCTGTCAACGGCATCCAAAGCCGCCTCCGCCGCCATGTCGGGCGAGGTCCAGAATTCGGTCAGGTCATGATGCGGCAAGGGATAGAGATAGGTATAGGCCCGAATTTTCAGGTTCATCTTGCCGCCGAGCATTGCCCAAACGGGCCGGTCGCGGGCTTTGCCCAGAATGTCCCAGCACGCCATTTCCAAACCCGAAAACGCGCCCATGACTGTCGGATCAGGCCTTTGAGTGAACCCCGAAGAATAGACACGGCGGAACATCAACTCCACATTTTCAGGGTTTTCGCCTTCCATGTGCCGTGCAAAAACGTCCTCGATCACCGCGCGCATCGCATCGGGGCCCACGGCAGAGGCGTAAACTTCGCCTACGCCTTCAATCCCGCAGGCGGTCGTCAGCTTGACGAATATCCAATACTGCCCGCCCCATCCAGGAGCAGGCGGGGACGTCACGATGATTTGCAGGTTTTGAAGTCTCATTTGAACACGATCACATTGCGCCGCGCAGCCCCTGAACGGGTGTCGGCAATCGCCTCGTTGATCTGGTCAAGGTGCCAGCGGCCCGACACCAGTTCGTCCAGCTTCAGACGACCTTGGCTATAGAGGTCGACCAGCCACGGTATGTCGCGCTTCAGAACGACGTCACCCATTTTTGTCCCCTTCATGCCTTGCGCCAGTGCGCCGAAAATCACCGGCTCGTAGGTGGCAGTCGCACCGGAATGAGGCATGCCGACCAGATACATATTCCCGCCAGCGGCAAGGAAACGCGGGGCGGTCTCGAAAGCGGGGATTGCACCGACAGTGACCATAACTGCGTCCGCCATGCGACCATTGGTGATCTCGGCCACTTGCTTCCATGGCTTCGGATCGGATGCCAAAACCCCGTCCGTCGCCCCGAATTCCTTGGCCGCGTCCAACTTCTCCGGCACCATGTCCACCGCGATAATGCGGGCGGCGCCAGAAATCGCGGCACCCTGAATGGCGTTGAGCCCCACGCCCCCCGCCCCGATCACAACAACGTTCTGGCCGGGCCGTACTTTGGCCGTGTTGACGACCGCGCCGACGCCTGTGACCACCCCGCAGGACAGCAAAGAGGCCGCGTCCATTGGCATGTCATCGGGGATGCGGGCGATCTGGCTTTGATCTACAACCGCGCGTTCCGCGAAAGCACCACACGCCAAACCGTGCTCCAGCGCGCTGCCATCGGGCATCGACAAAGGCCCTGCCATGCGGTCATAGGGTGTGGCGCATTGCGTCGGCACGCCTGATGCGCAAGGGGTGCAGGTCGCGCAGGAGCGGATCAGGGTCACCAGAACCGCGTCACCGATTTGCAACCCGCTGACGCCCTCACCCAAGGCAGAGACCCGCCCCGCGGCCTCATGGCCATAAACCGCAGGAAGGTCACCACCCCAGCCGCCATCCATGAAGGAGATGTCCGAAAAGCAAATCGCACAGGCTTCAAGCTCCACCTCGACTTCGCCTGCCTGAGGCGCGCGAAGCTCTACGTCTTCGATGGTCAGGGGGGCGCCGAATTCGTGGCACACGGCGGCTTTGATTTTCGTCATGTCTTGGCCTTTGTCATCGGTTATGACCGAACAGTCCCCGCCGAGACGCGCTTTCGCAAGTGCATTTTGCGAATTAGATGTCGCACGAATAGGTTTTCGTTAATACGAAAGGCCAAAAGAGGGGGCAGCGACTTGAAACTGGACCTAGGACATATCGCGCTGAACGTCGTCGAAGATGGCGACCCTGCCGGCGCACCGGTGGTGTTTTCCAACTCGCTGGGAACCACGCTGGAGGTCTGGGACAAGGTGATCCCTCTGCTGCCGCAAAACCTGCGACTGATCCGTTACGACATGCGCGGGCATGGGGCCTCCGACGTGCCGGACGCACCCTATTCCATGGGGGCGTTAATCCGCGACGCGGAGGCGTTGCTCGACCATCTCAAAGTGCGGGATTGCGTGTTTGTCGGACTGTCCATCGGCGGGATGATTGCGCAGGGGCTGGCGACGAAACGGCTGGACCAGATACGCGCCATGGTGTTGTCCAACAGCGCCGCGAAATTAGGCAATGCCGATATGTGGCATAAGCGTATGCGGGCCATTCAGGCGGACGGGCTGGAGGCAATGGCCGACGAGGTTATGGCGAGATGGTTCTCGCCCGCATTTCGCAAAACGCCGGAGCTCACCCTCTGGCGAAAGATGCTGACCGACACGCCCGAGCAGGGCTATTTGGGCGCTTGCGCAGCAATTGCAGGGACGGATTTCTACACGACCACCGCCGCACTAACGCTTCCAACCTTGGCGATTGCAGGAAGCGAAGACAGAGCGGCCCCGCCGGACCTCGTGCGCGAAACGGCTGGGATTATCAAAGGCAGCCGGTTCGAGTTGATCCGTGGCGCGGGCCACTTACCGTGTGTCGACAAGCCCGAGGAGTTTTCGGCGTTACTATCGCAGTTCTTGCGCGACATTGGCCATACGTAACGCTTGCCTCATCTGATTGCGGTCTGCATGTAATCCGCTATGACGCGGAACCTGCCGATCACCTTCATCCTGATCACAGTGCTGATCGACGCCATGGGCATCGGGTTGATCCTGCCGGTGATGCCGCAACTCATTCAGGATGTCGGGCAAACCGACATCTCGGGTGCGGCAGTTTGGGGCGGCATCCTGTCAGCGGCATTCGCGTTCATGCAGTTTATGTGCTCCCCCACGGTCGGCTCCCTCTCCGACCGCTTCGGGCGGCGTCCTGTGCTGTTGACCTCAAACGCCGCGATGGCTTTGGACTATGTGCTGATGGCCTTGGCAGGCACGATTTGGCTGCTCCTGATCGGGCGCATTATCGGCGGTGTCACGGCCGCGACCCATGCAACGGCAAACGCCTTCATGGCTGACGTTTCCCCGCGTGAAAAGAAGTCACAGAATTTCGGGCTGATCGGCGCCGCGTTCGGCGTCGGTTTTGTTCTTGGCCCCGTCATCGGCGGACTGCTGGCAGAGCTTGGGCCACGCGCGCCCTTCTGGGCTGCGGCACTGCTCGCGGGCGGGAATTTCGTGCTAGGCTACTTCGTGCTGCCGGAAACGGTGACGCCAGAGCGACGCCGTCCGTTCAAATGGAGCCGCGCCAATCCGGTCGGGGGCTTGCAAGCCATCACTGCCCTGCCCGGCCTTGGGGCGCTGCTGTTGGTCTATTTCTTCTACCAGATCGCCAATATGGTATATCCCGCGATCTGGGCCTATTACACCGCCGCCAGCTTCGGCTGGTCGCCCGGTGTCATTGGCGCGTCGCTGGCGATCTACGGTATCTCGATGGCAGTCACGCAAGCCGTGCTGATCCGCTGGGTGATCGCCAAGCTGGGTGAGGCGAAAACCGTGTATTGGGGCTTGCTTTACAACGCAGGCACCTTGGCGATGATGGCCTTTGTCTCGGACGGGCGGGTGTTGCTGTTCCTGACACCCCTTGCCGCTTTTGGCGCAGTCGTTGGCCCCGCCTTGCAGGCGGTCATGTCGGGGCGTGCCGCAGATAACCAACAGGGCGAATTGCTAGGGGTTATGTCCTCGATCAACGCGCTTGGGATGATCTTCGCGCCGTTGGTGTTCACCCGCGTGTTTTCCTACTTCACGGGCGACGACGCTCTGTTCTTCCTGCCCGGTGCCGCGTTCCTGCTGGCGATGGGTTTGATGCTGGTCTCGTGGGCCATCGTTGCCCGCGCCTCTACCCGTCCCATAGGCGCAGATGCGCCATGATTTGCCCGTGATCAGAGGCTAGTTTGTTATACGGTGCCTCGTCGTGGGAGCCATCGGTGAGGTGATCGTTGAAGACCGAGAAATAGGACATCTCCCCGATTTGCCCCTGCCCGCCGGTGAAATGGCGCGATAGCAGGATTTGGTCGATGCTCTCGAAAACCCCACCGAAAGCCGAGGTGTAGACCATATCGCGCAGCGATTTGCGCACGAACAGCTTTTCGCAGCTTTCCAGGCGCACGGCTTCGATCTTGGCCTGAATGATCTCGTTTTCTTCGTCGGTATAGCGGTCGTTGGCCCGCTTCGCGTCATGCCGCCTGATCCATGCGTAGTTTTTGAACGGGCGTTCACCGGCGATAATCTCGGAGCTGACGGCGTTGTCGCTATCGTTGAGATCGCCCAAGACGATCACCGGATTGCCGCTGTTGATTTCCTCGACGACGAGTTGGCGCAGCACCCAAGCCTCCGCCATCCGGCGCGTCGCGGCACGCAAGGAGCCGAGCGCCCGGCCAACGGGGTCGTAGTTGACCAAGTCCGCCTCTGGAGGCGGCCCGCCGCCTTCGGGACGCATGAATTCGCCAAGTTTGGATTTCAGATGGCAGTTGAACACGGTGATAACCTGATTGCCCACCGGAATGCGGGCTTTCAGAATCGGGCGCGAGAGGCGATCCAGACGGAAAGAGCCGCCACTGCCCTCCCCCATCATGGCGAAGGGGATCACCAGATCGGGGTCAACCTCCTGGATCACCTCGGGTTTCCCGACAAACCCGTAGCGCGACAAAATCGCGAGGCCGGGGCGGCGTTCGCCCGGCTCCCCGTCGTTAAGATTGGGCGCGAAGGCCAGATGCGCCTGCGCGTAATCCGTATAGGCCAGCTTGCGAAAAATCGCCTTGCGGGCATAGCGCTTGGAGCGATCCGGCACCGCGTCCTCGTTTGATGCGGTGCCGCGCCGGTCGGCTTCGGCAATCACCTGTTGCAGCGGGGCTTTGTCGAAGATTTCCTGAAAACCTACGATATCGGCGTTCAGCGTGAACACCTGATCGGCCAACCAGTCTTCCTTCCATGCATGTTCTTCCGGTGTGTATTTCTCAAAGCGGTAATATTCCTGATCCGGCCCGATCAGGTTTTTGACGTTGAAGCTCGCAATGGTGAAATCGGTCATGCGTCTTGTCCGTACTTGGTCAGGGCCATCTGGAACACCTCCGCATCCACGTTGCCGCCAGAGGCCACAACGATCACGTCATCACCGTCGATCTGGTCGCCATGATACAGCGCGGCGGCCAATGCGACCGCGCCGCCGGGCTCCAGGACGACTTTCAGGCGGGAGAAGGCCACCGCCATGGCGCGCAGGCAGTTCTCTTCCGGCACCACAAGGCCCGGGCCACAAAGGCGCTTGAGGATCGGAAAGGTCACATTCCCCGGCTGCGGCGTGATGATCGCGTCGCAAAGCGAGCCGGAGGTGCGGGCGTTGCGCTTGATCTCGCCTGCGGCCAGCGAGCGGGTGACGTCGTCAAAATGCTCCGGTTCCACCGGTCGCACCCGCAGGCTCGGGGCTTTGGCTTCCAGCGCCAAGGCGATGCCAGACGTCAGACCGCCACCGCCACAGCACACCAGAACGTCATTCGCATCTGCGCCAAGTTCCGCCGCTTGTTCTGCAATTTCCAATCCGACCGTGCCTTGACCCGCGATCACCAAAGGCTCGTCAAACGGTTTGATGAGGGTCAGCCCACGTTCCGAGGACAGGCGGTCGCCTATTTCGTCACGGTCCTCGGTGTCGCGGTCATACAAAACAACCTCCGCGCCCAAAGCCCGCGTGTTGTCGATCTTCATCGCAGGCGCGTCGGCGGGCATGATAATAACCGCGCTGGTGCCATACTCCCGCGCCGCCAAAGCCACGCCCTGCGCGTGATTGCCGGAGGAAAACGCGATAACGCCTGCTTTCAGGGCGTCCTGTTCAAGCGCGGAGACAGCCGACCACGCCCCGCGAAACTTGAAGGAGCCGGTGTGCTGCAAGGCCTCGGTCTTCACGAAAACCCGCCGCCCCGCGATTTTGTCGATAAAGGGCGAGGTCAGCAAAGGCGTGCGCCGCGCGTGGCCTTCGATGCGCTTGGCCGCTGCTTCGATCATGTCGATGTTCATCGCATTTCCTCCAGCCATGCCTTGATCGTCAGCAGGGATTCCGGCTCGTCAAGGAAAGGAACATGGCCGCGCCCTTGCACCTCGACGGAGAGCATATCCGGTCTGCGCCGTTCCATCTCAGCAGCGGTTTCCCGGGTGAGCAGGTCCGAGTTTGCTCCACGCAGCAACGCCAATGGCAAGCCGTCCAATGCGTCGAAGAACGGCCAGAGGTCGGGGTTCAGGTTTTGCGAGCCCTCCAGCACGGCCTCGCGCAGCTTCGGGTCGTAGTTGATATCCAAACCGTCCGGCTTCTCGATGTAGTGTTTCTCGGCCTCCTCGCGCCAACGGGACTCCGGCACGCCCTCAAACCCCACCATTAGCCTCGCGCGTTGTATTGTGGCCTCGTCCATCGTGTTGAATGTCGGGCGGCGGCCCAGATATGCTTTGATCGCGTCCAGACCAACCTCGGAAATGTCTGGCCCGATGTCGTTCAGGCAAACTCCAAGCAGGCGCTCCTTCACCGCCGCAGCAAGCCCCATGGCGATGATCCCGCCGCGAGACGTCCCCAGGATCGCAGCCTTCTCAATACCCAAATGGTCCAGCAACGCCAAAGCGTCCTGCCCTTCTTGCGGCAGCGTGTAAGTGGACGGATCGGCCCAGTCCGACTGCCCGCGCCCGCGATAATCCATAAGGATCAGGCGCACATCATCAAGGTGCGGCGCGACATAGTCGAAGTCACTGCTGTTGCGGGTCAGGCCCGCAAGGCAAAGGACAGGCAGGCCCTCGCCCTCGTCGGTGTAGTGCAAGTAGATGCCGTCTGCGGTAGTAAATTTGCTCATAGCGAAGCTGCCAGTTCTGGAATGGGCGTCAGGTCACTGAGGATGTGCGCCGGTTGCCATGGCAGACGATCCAATGGCTCGCCCGCGCGGTTGACCCATGCGGTGGTGAAGCCGTAGCCCGTCGCGCAGGCGGCATCCCAACCGTTTGAGGATACGAAAAGCACCTCGTCTTTGGCGCAGCCGAAGCGCTTGCCGACCAAGTCGTAGACCGACGCGTGGGGCTTGAAAACGCCAACGCTTTGCACCGATAAAACGTCATCCAGATTTTCGGCGATGCCCGCCGAGCTGACCGCCCCGTCCAGCATATCGGGCGAGCCGTTGGACAAGATCGCCGTGTTCAAGCCCGCCGCTTTCAGATGCGCCAGCATAAACGGGACCTCCTTGTAAGCGCGCAATTCCCAGTAGAGCGCCAGAAGGCGTTCGCGCAACTCCGGGTCGTCCAGACCGTTCGCCTCCATCGCCCAGTCGAGCCCGTTTTGCGTCACATCCCAGAAATCGGCGTGGTCGCCGGTGACCGCCCGGAGCCACGTATATTGCAACTGCTTGAGACGCCAATCACTTGCCAGCTTCTGCCAACAGGCCGCGAGGTTGTCACGGCCCGGTTCCTCGGCAGCCAGCCGCGCAGCAGCGGATACGTCGAACAGCGTTCCATAGGCGTCGAAAATGCATGTAGTGATTGGCATGGGATCCTCCGGCTTTGGACGCAGACTGGCACAGCCAACGCGAGAGGAAAACGTCTAAAGGTAGCGGGCCAACATGGTGAAGCCGCCCCAGAAATGTGCGCCTGCGGTGAACAGATACGCAGCCAACGCAAGTACGCCCTGGCCTTTCGTCATGCGCTTTCGCTGCACCCAGGCGCCCGACCACGAGAATAGCGATTGCGCGCCCATGATAGCGAAGAACAACAGTGCCAAGGACTGCATCGCTACCGCCAGTGCGGCGAATGCGGCACTCATCGCCATGGTGATGAAGTTGGTCGCGCCAGGCACGAAGGTATCCGTCAGGATGCGCAGGCAGCGCCCGCCATCCAGCGGCCAGAACGGCAGCAGGTTGAAGAAGTTAAGCGCACCGGTGACGATCGCAAAGACCCAAAGGAACTCCGCCGCTTGCGGTGAATAGGGCGCGACCACATCGGATAGCGCGTAGGCCAGCGCCATTGGGGCCAGACAAATCCCCGGCCCCATCAAGGTGATAAAGAAATCATGCGCCTGGGTTTCGGGCTCGGTGTCGGAGATCGCCACGCCACCCATTAACGGGATCAACCGGAACCGCGCATCGTGATGGCCCGCGATACGGAAGGCTGCCACATGGCCGAATTCATGGATCATGACCGAGAAGACAATGGCCACGCCATAGAGCGGCCCGAAGTACCAAGCGGCTGCCACGAAGGCCAACGCGCCAAGCCCCAGGCCTTGGACGTCCATGCCAACCACCGTCAACCCGCGATCGGACACTAGTCCGCCGCGCAGGGTGTAAAGCATCAAAAAGCACAGAATACAGGCCGCCAGCAGTGTCATCATGGCCAATCCTCATTACATTTCAAACTGGGTTAAACAGGCGCATCATGGCCAAAAAAGGACTACGAGCGGGCGCTAATCTGGCTCAATACACAGGTGTTACAGGTTTTCCGGCTGCGGCATCCCCAGCACGTGGTAGCCGCCATCGACACGGATAATCTCGCCGGTGGTGCAACTTCCATGGTCGCTCGCCAGATAGACGGCGGTGCCGCCCACGGCCTCCAGCGTCGCGTTGGCGCGCATGGGGGCGTTCGCCTCGGTCTGGCGGAAGGTCTTGCGCGCACCGCCGATGGCAGCACCCGCCAGCGTTTTCATCGGGCCGGGGGAGATTGCGTTGACGCGGATGCCGTCCGGGCCAAGGTCATTGGCCAGATAGCGCACGGTCGATTCAAGCGCCGCCTTGGCCACACCCATGACGTTGTAGAACGGCGTCACACGGTTGGAGCCTTGATAGGTCAGCGTCAGCAACGTGCCGCCGTCCTTCATCAACGGGGCCGCACGGCGGGCGACGTCGATCAGGGAGTAGCAACTGATCACCAGCGAGTTTTTGAAGTTCTCGCGGGACGTATTGATGAACCGGCCCGCCAACTCGTTCTTGTCCGAAAACGCGATGGCGTGGACCACGAAATCAAGACTGCCCCACTTGTCCTCCAGCGTTTTGAAACACGCGTCGAGCGAGTCGTCGTCGGTCACGTCCACATCCACCAAGATGTCAGACCCCACGGAAGCAGCCAGTGGCTCCACCCGTTTGCCGAACGCGTCGCCTTGGTAGGAAAACGCCAGTTCCGCGCCCTGATCAGCCATTGCCTTGGCAATGCCCCACGCGATGGACCGCTCGTTGGCGACCCCCATGATCAGGCCGCGCTTGCCGTCCATCAATCCTGCCATTTCTTATTCCTTGAACTTTGAAAGCAACATGGACCCGTTGGTCCCGCCGAACCCGAAGGAGTTCGTCATTACCGTGTCCAGACCTGCGTTTTCCACCAGCTTGGTGGCAATTTCTTCCGGCTTGAGGGCCGGATCCAGCGTCTCGACATTGATCGAGGGGACGATGAAATCGTCCTTCAGCATCAACAAGCAGTAGACGGCTTCCTGCGCACCGGTTGCCCCTTGCGAGTGGCCGGTCATCGACTTGGTGGAGCTGATCGGTGGGGTGCTGCCCTCGCCAAATACGCGGCGCACGGCTTCGACCTCGCCCACGTCGCCCACGGGCGTGGAGGTGCCATGCGCGTTGATGTAGCTGACCTTGCGGCCCTCGGGGATCGAGTCCAGCGCCAGACGCATCGCCCGCTCGCCGCCTTCACCGGACGGGGCCACCATATCGGCGCCGTCGGATGTCGCGCCAAAACCGGTAACCTCGGCGTAAATTTTTGCCCCGCGCGCTTGCGCGTGTTCAAGGCTTTCCAACACCACGATGCCGCCGCCACCCGCGATGACGAAGCCGTCACGGTCCGCGTCAAACGCGCGGGAGGCTTTCGTAGGCGTGTCATTATACTTCGAGGACATCGCGCCCATCGCGTCGAACAGGCAGGACAGGGTCCAGTCCAACTCCTCGCCGCCGCCTGCGAACATGACGTCCTGCTTGCCCATCACGATCTGCTCTGACGCGGCTCCGATGCAGTGCAGCGAGGTCGAGCAGGCGGAGGTGATCGAGTAGTTGATGCCCTTGATCTGGAACGCGGTCGCCAAGTTGGCAGAGATCGTCGAGCCCATACATTTCGGCACGGCAAACGGCCCGATCCGCTTGGTTGCGCCAGTTTTCAGCACCGACTGGTGCGCTGCAAACATGGCCGACGTAGACGGCCCGCCGGAGCCTGCGATCAAGCCAGTGCGCGGGTTGATGACGTCACTTTCCTCAAGCCCCGCATCCGCTATCGCCTGCTCCATCGCGATATGTGCGTAAGCCGCTCCCGGCCCCATAAAGCGCAGGCGGCGCTTGTCGACATGATCGGTCACGTCAATTTTCAAAGTACCTGCGATCTGGCTGCGAAACCCGTGCTCCGCCATTTCCGGCGAGGCGACGATGCCGGAGGTGCCTGATTTCAAAGCTGCGGTGACTTCCTCGGCGCTATTGCCGATGGGGGATACAATCCCCAGACCTGTAACGACGACGCGACGCATGGGCGTGCTCCTCTTTGGACTTCAGCTCTCGGAAAGAGCGACTTTCATATCTTTGACTTCGTAGATGACTTCGCCGTCCGCTTCCACGATGCCGTCCGCTACGCCCATGGTCAGGCGGCGGGTCTGGATCGCCTTGGTGAAGTCGATCTTGTAGGTCAGCATCTTGCGGTCTGGCCGCACCATGCCTTTCAGCTTCACTTCACCCACGCCCAGCGCGTAGCCGCGCCCCTGCCAGCCGCGCCAGCCCAGGTTGAAGCCGGTCAGTTGCCACAAGCCGTCGAGGCCAAGGCAGCCGGGCATGATCGGGTTGCCGGGGAAGTGGCATTCGAAGAACCACAGGTCGGGCGTGATGTCGAATTCGGCAATCACATGGCCTTTGCCATGTGCGCCACCATCGCCGGAGATGTCAGTGATCCGGTCCATCATCAGCATGGGCGGCTCCGGCAACTGCGCGTTACCCGGGCCGAACAACTCGCCGCGCGCGCATTTCAGAAGTGCGTCCCTGTCAAAGCTCGTTGGGTAATCGCTCATTACACCTGCCCCATATCTCGTATTGTTTCCTTATGTTACACCTAGCATCGGCACTTAATTGCGTGCAAGGGCCGCCATCTGACCAACTGCGACTGATTTTCATTTGAAACATGGGGGTGCGGCGCCCTATATGTAAAGCAAGCAAAGGGAATATGGCTCATGACATCGGTAGAAACACAGCGCGGAACACAATGGCTGGCAGGGGCCGGATTGCGCCCGACCCGTCAGCGTGTCGCCTTGGCCGAGTTGCTGGTCGGCGACGGGAAGGACCGTCACATCACCGCCGAAAGCCTTCATGCCGCCGCAAAAAACCACTCCGAAGGCGTGTCTTTGGCGACGGTTTACAACACCCTCAAAGCGTTTTCCGACGCTGGCCTGATCCGCGAGATCATGGTCGACGGCACCAAAAGCTACTTCGACACGCGCGTGGATGATCACCCGCATTTCTTCTGGGAAGATGACGGCCATCTGACCGACGCCCCGAAAGAGCAGTTGGAAATCGCAGCCCTGCCGGACGCGCCCGAAGGCACCGAAATTGCCAAGGTTGACGTCGTCATCCGCTTGCGCCGGACCTGACCACACGGCACTTGGGGAGCTTGTTCGAATGACATTCCCACGATTTGGCCTTGTCGCTATGCTGCTGGCATCCGTTACGGTGCCCGCTAACGCTCATCCACATATCTTCGTTGATACGGGGCTTGAGATCATCTTCGACAATCAAGGCAAGCTGACCCATGTCAAGGTGACATGGAAATATGACGACCTCTATTCACTGTTTTTGGCGGAGGACTACAAGCTGGACCCCGACCATGACGGTGAGCTTACCGATCTGGAGCGCGACCATCTCACCGGCTTCGATGCCGACTGGGTGGAAGGCTACGCCGGCGATCTGGAGGTTGTGCTGGGTGGCAAGGTGCTGACCCTGTCCGGACCGCTGGAGCCGACGGCAGATATGGTGGACGGACGGATCATCTCGACACATCTGCGCGAGGTCTCGGGCACGCCTGCGATCGAAGGGGACACTGTCTCGCTGAAAGCTTTCGATCCGTCCCACTACACAGCTTATGACATGACGCTTCCGGTCAAAGTCAGCGGTCGCAGCGATTGCACATTCCAGCGCGTCGAGCCGGATATCGACGGGCAACTTGCCCAGATGCAGGCACTGCTTCTGACCTTGGACGCGGATGCCGACCTTGAAGAGAACGACATTCCCTTAATTGGCGGAGAGTTCGCCACCGACATCCGCGTAACATGCCCCGCCTTGTAGTTATTCCTGTCACCACCGCCGTGATCGCCCTGATCTGGCTGTGGAGCAGTGGCGGCTTTGACAGCGTCGCCGCATGGGCTGCGGGGGAGCAACGCGACTTCCAAAACCAGATTGCCCGCAGTTTGCGAGCGCTGCGACGCGGCGATTCCGGGGCATTGGCGCTGCTGATGACACTGTGTTTCGCTTACGGCTTCTTCCACGCGGTCGGCCCCGGCCATGGCAAGGTGCTGATCGGCGGCTACGGGCTGGGCCGTCAGGTACCATGGTTGCGGCTATCTGTGATCTCGTTGATCTCAAGCCTTGGTCAGGCGCTCACCGCTATCGGCTTGGTCTATGCCGGTGTGCTGATATTCAGCTTTAGCCGAGGTCAACTGATTGGCGCGGCAGAGGACTATATGGCCCCTGTAAGCTACGCCGCCATCGGGGCGATTGGCATGTGGTTGTCAGTGCGGGCGTTGCGAAAGTTCGCGAAACTTCACCACACCAAGCATGACGACCACACGCACCATGATCATGGCACCTGTTCGGAATGCGGGCACAAACACGGGCCGAGCATCTCTGACGTGCAGCAAGCGACCTCCCTCCGTGACGCTTTGATACTGATTGCAGGCATCGCAGTACGCCCCTGCACAGGTGCGCTTTTCGTGCTGGTTATCACTTGGCAAATGGGCATCGCGATGGCCGGCATTGCCGGAGCTTTTGCAATGGCGTTGGGCACCGCAATCGTGACCATTAGCGTCGGGATTGCGGCGGTGACGATGCGGTCAGGCATGTTGGCATCTTTCTCGTCATCCAGATTTGCCACGCACTTTGTCCCCTTGATCGAACTTGCTGCTGGACTACTGGTATTTACGATTGCTGCTGGGTTGCTGCTCCGCGCATTGTGAGGGCCGCGCGTGGACCCCCAAAAAGTGCAACAGACATTCTCTTGGTTTAGGCTTACTTTGATCCCGAAGCTCTGCCACACGCATTATACCAATGATTTTGCGAACCAGAGCATTTGGAGTGAACATGAACCGAACCTTACTTTTGACCGGGGCAAGCCGGGGCATCGGTCACGCAACCGTCAAGGTTTTCCAAGCAGCGGGATGGCGTGTTTTGACGGTGTCTCGCTCTGCCTTCGATACGCGCTGCCCTTGGCACGCGGGCGCCGAGGATCATATTCAGGGCGATCTCGCAGACCCCCTTACCCGTGACGAGATGATCGCGCAAATACGGGACCGCTTGGGCGGCGAAGGCCTTCATGCCATCGTCAACAATGCCGGAATATCCCCGAAAGGCACGGGCGGTGAGCGCATGGGCGTGGCGAACAGCGACGAACAGCTCTGGCAGCAGGTGATGGCGGTCAACCTCATCGGGCCTGCGGCGCTCATGCGTGATCTGTTGCCGGAGCTTGAGCGGGGGCAAGGAACAATTGTCAATGTCGGCTCCATCGCGGGATCGCGGGTGCATCCGTTCGCAGGTGTAGCCTATGCTTGTTCGAAAGCCGCACTGGCTGCCCTTACCCGCGAAGCGGCGACGGAACTTGGACCGAGAGTGACCTGCCCCCCGAGGCTCTCTCATTCATAAGGGGAGTTTGCGGATTTGGGTTTCATATTCTTCGTCGTCAGTTTGGGCAAGCGCGTCGGGCGCGGAGCCCTCAAATTGCTCAAGCGCTCGACGCACGTTAGCAGGTGTTTCATTTCCAAAAGATGAATGCGGCCTGACGTTTTTGCAATCGGATCGCCAGATCGCCAGTTTCCTTCGCGCGTCGTCCAAGCTGTCGAACAACTCCGCATTCAGCAGCTCATCCCGTAGGCTTCCGTTGAATGACTCGATGAAGGCATTCTGTTGCGGCTTGCCAGGATTGATGTAGTGCCAGTCAACGTCGTTGTCGTTTGCCCACTTCAGAATGCCCGGCTTGTGAACTCTGTCCCATTATCGCTGACACAGATTTTCACGGCAACAATCATCATTCACGGTCAGAATGCGGAACTTGCGAGATGCGCCGAACGTGTCGGACAGGAAGTCCAACAACCAACGCTCGCCTGGCCGCAACGCCACCGGCATTGGTGTCCGGCAGAAGACGCTTCAGCTTGGCGTTCTCAGCCTCCAGCGACTTCAAGCGGTAGGCATCAGACAGTTCATACCGCCGTATTTGGCTTTGAACTTGTAGAACGTGCCTTGGCTCAGGCCATGCCTTCGGCAAACCTCGACTGTCGGCATCCCGGCTTCCTGTTCTTTGATCATCCCAATGATCTGCGCTTCCGTGAAACGGCTCTTTCGCATCTCGTTGCTCCTTCGAAACGTTGAGCAAACTCTACATTAGAACGCGGGAGGTTTCGGGGGGCAGGTTACTGGGGCTGACCCCTCTGAATTTGTCGAGTGGCGGAAAGGAACGATTTGGACGGATCACAAAAATGGGCGATCGATACATTCGGCGTCTTTTGGTGACTGGGATGACAGCCCGATTGCGACAAATGAAAGTGAACCCTGCCCGTGTCGATCCATGGGCAATCGGCCTTCTTGATCGCAAACCTGCTCGATTGGCGACCGTCGCAATTGCAAAAAAGACCGCTCGGATTATGTGGGCGGTGCTGACCAGGAACGAATGCTACCGGCCTCACACAGTCTAAGTGAAGGAAAAGGAACACCCGAAACAGCAAGACCCATGAAATGATGGCGCACAGTCAGCCCGCCAACCAAGACAACCTGTCGAATGTCCAGGACCTAGCATTTTTCGATAAGCCGTTTTGGACTTGGTCGCGGAAACCATCAGGGCCAGCGGCAACGAGTGCCGCGCAAATAGGCCGGACACACGTCTGCTTTTGACCAGTGCGAAATCAGTTCAAAAATGTCTTGCTATGCAGGAGCTATCCACACAAGACATTCGCTGCGTTTGCGGGGTTCCTTAACCATGGAAGCGCATAGTGTGGGATAAAGGAGCTTTCGCTGCAAACCTCCCAATACCTACTTTCAGCAACATGATCGTACCGATCATATTAAGTGATTAGTGAAAATCCCGCGACTTTGGAATGACCCTTACATTGCGCGGGTGCCCTCTGATCCCGACCTGTCCAGGAATAGGATGCGTAGGATGGTCGCCGCGTGTCGTGATAGCGGCCAGTGCCGTATCGGATAGCCCTGCGAGCCTGTCACTGCGATCTTGTAGATCATCTGCGACCACATGGATCACGTGGCCATCGGTTTGTACGCGGCCCTTCACTACCAGTAGCCGAGCAGACATGATCGTTGGGCGGTAGGTTTTGAACATATTTGGCCAGATCACGAGGTTTGCCACGCCCGTCTCATCCTCAAGAGTGATAAAGCACACCCCCTTGGCACTGCCCGGTTTTTGGCGGACGAGAACCAACCCGGCGAGAGATACCTTTTGACCATGCCGCATGGATGTAAGCTCTGACGCTGAACGATAGCTCTGCGCGCGCAGGCTGGCTCGAAAGAACGCCATTGGATGCGCTTTGAGCGAGAGGCGCAGGGTTTGGTAATCTGCCACCACATGCTCGGCCTTGGGCATTTTGGGCAGGTCAACTTTGGGCTCGGTACCTTCTTGTGCGGCATCCGCATGAGCGAAGATCGGTAGTCTAGGCGCGTCTTTGATTGCCTGCGATTGCCAGAGCGCCTGCCGTCGGTCTATGCCCATGCTGCGCATTGTATCGGCCGCCGATAGGCAGCGGACAGCTTTGGCATCCAAAACCGCGCGCTCTTTGAGGTCCGCGAGGTCGACAAACGGGGCATCGCGACGGGCCATGATCCGCTCTACGGCACTGTCCTGCAGCCCATCGACCAAGCGCATCCCCAACCGCAAGGCGAAGCCATCACCACAAGGCTCCAATGTGCAATCCCAGTCAGAGTAATTCACATCGACCGGGCGCACCTCAACCCCGTGATCGCGGGCATCGCGCACGATTTGTGCAGGCGCGTAAAACCCCATTGGTTGGGAATTGAGCAAGGCACACGCAAACGCCGCCGGGTAATGGCATTTCATCCAGCTTGAGACATAAACCAGCTTGGCAAAACTAGCCGCATGGCTTTCAGGAAAGCCGTATTCGCCAAACCCTTTGATCTGGTCGAAACAGCGTTGCGCAAAGACCGGATCATAGCCCCGCGCGATCATATTGCCGACCATTTTGGACTGCAGCGTCTCGATTGTGCCACGAGACCGGAAGGTCGCCATGGCACGACGCAATTCGTTTGATTCCGCCGGCGAAAACTTCGCCGCATCCAGTGCAATCTTCATTGCCTGTTCCTGAAAGATCGGAACGCCAAGTGTGCGGCTGAGGATGTTCTCAAGCTCATCTTGTGGATGCTCCGGGCCGGGAGTTGGATAATCCACGACTTCTAGCCCTTGCCTGCGACGCAGATAGGGATGGACCATATCGCCCTGAATGGGACCGGGGCGGACAATCGCGACCTCGATCACCAGATCATAGAACCGGCGGGGTCGCAGTTTGGGCAGCATCGCCATCTGCGCGCGGCTTTCGACCTGAAACACGCCAAGACTGTCGCCACGACATAGCATATCATAGGTGGGGCGTTGATCGTCGGGCAGATCATCCTCGACAGGAACCGTCGCCAATTCCAGCCTTTGGTCATAGTGGGCATCAAGCAGATCAAAGCATTTGGCGATACAAGTCAGCATCCCGAGCGCCAAGATGTCGACCTTGAAGATACCAAGCGCGTCGATGTCATCCTTGTCCCATTCGATAAAGCTGCGGTCGGGCATGGCGCCGTTACCGATGGGGACCATTTCGGTCAGTGGGCGTTCGGTCAGTATAAATCCGCCAACATGCTGCGACAAATGGCGGGGCATTCCAATCATTTGTTTGGCCAGTTTCAAAACCATGCGCAGATAGGGGTCAGACAGGTCCAACCCCGCCTCCTTTGCGCGCTCATCGTCCATCTGGCCTTCAAAGCTGCCCCAGATAGTGCCTGCGAGCTTGCCCGTTACGTCTTCAGACAGCCCCATCGCCTTGCCGACTTCACGAATAGCGGAGCGGGGGCGGTAGTGGATCACGGTGGCACAAAGCCCTGCACGGTGGCGGCCGTATTTGCCATACATATACTGGATGACCTCTTCGCGGCGTTCATGTTCAAAATCCACGTCGATATCGGGGGGCTCGTCGCGTTCTTCGCTGAAAAAGCGTTCGAATAGGACGTTATGTTCGTTTGGGTCCACGGATGTGATGCCAAGGCAAAAGCAGACGGCGGAATTGGCCGCTGACCCGCGCCCTTGGCAGAGGATTGGAGGGTCGGCTTTTTCGCGGGCAAAAAGCACAATGTCATGGATGGTCAGGAAATACCGTGCGATCTTTTTGCTCGCAATCAGAGCGAATTCCTTGCCGATAATCTGCACCACATGATCGGGCACACCGTCTGGGTACCGCTCTGCCGCTCCCGCCCAAGTGAGGCGTTCCAGCTCCTGCATGGGTGTGGAGCCGTCTGGCACGATCTCATGGGGGTATTCATAGGCCAGGTCGGTCAGCTTGAAGGTGATCTGATCTGCCAAGGCCCGCGTGACTGCAATGGCATGGGGCCAATCGGCAAATAGACGGCACATCTCGGCAGGAGGTTTGAGGTGCCGCTCGGCATTTGCCTCTAGCAGAAAACCTGCCTTCGGCACGACAACGCCTTCGCGGATTGCCACCATGACATCCTGCAAAGGACGGCGATTAGGCGCGTGGTAGAGCACATCATTGGTCGCAAAGATCGACAGGCCATATTGATGCGCCAGACTATCAAGCCGGTTGATCCGCGCCCGGTCATCCCCGCGATATAGGAACGCCGCCCCAATATAACGCATGTCCGGCAACGCCTTGACCAAGCGCGGCAGACCAGCCGCAAATACGTCCAGATTATCGGGAGGCATCACGATCAGATGCAAACCTTTCGCATGGGCGGCCAGCATATCCAATGTCAGATGCGTTTCTCCCTTCTCCTGCCAAGCCCCATCTGCCGTTTGCATCTTGCCCTGTGACAGCAACGTAGACAGCCGGGCATAGGCATTGCAATCCTGCGGATAGGCCAGCAATTCGGTGCCGCAGAGCAGAACCAGCCGCGCTCCTATCAAGGGGCTAACGCAAGCCTTTTCGGCCTCGGTGTGAACACGCACGACCCCAGCCAAGGTATTGCGGTCCGCAATGCCGATCTTGTCATAGCCAAGCACATTGGCAGTTGATGTCAGGTCAACCGCATCGGACGCGGCACGGAGAAAGGAAAAGCAACTGGCCAGGCCAAACTCGACATATGGGCTGGGCGGATGCCAGACAAAGCCGTCATCCTCGCCTAGTGTGCGACGCTTATGTCCCTCCTGCATAGGCATCAGGCAAAGAACCCGTGCAGAAACCAGCGCGGGTCACCTCCACGCCCATCATGCAGCAGCCCTTCGCGGTAGATCCAGAACCGGCGGCCATCCTCGACCTCGACCTTGTAGTAATCCCGCAACCGTGTGCCGGGCTTATCGCGCCACCATTCGGGTGCAATCCGCTCTGGTCCGGCTTGCCTTACCGTCCGATACACAACACGCCGCCACCGGAACTGCGAAGGCGGTCCTTCGGGAACGGCGTAGATCACGTGGATTTCCTCGGCGGGTTTGAGGATGCGGATGGGACGTTCGCGGATCGCAACATCGGCTGCCGAAGGCGCACTTGTGAGAGCCGGGACACGCCCCTCGACCCGTTCGGGTTTATGCGTCTCGGTCCAAGTGGACCATGTCACCTTATCCTGCCCCAGCCGCGCGGTCAGCCGGTCAAGCAATCCTGCCACATCGGCTTTGGTATCGCGGGTACCATCCAGTCGATCTTGTGTGAGTGAAAGAGGCTCAACACGTAAAGCTTCAAGTGTCAGCAGGTCAAAGCCAAAACCAGGGTCGATCTTGTCGATTTCACCGTCGAACAAGCGCAGAATATGCGCAGGATCACGGCTTGCCTTGGCAAAATTGACCCCCACAGATCTGCATTCACTATCAATCCGATAAATTGTCAGATGCAGTTGGCGTGCGCCTTGCTCTGCCTTTGCCAGTTGCGTGCAAAGATCATCCACCAGGCTGTTCAGGTGCGGGGTCGGGTCAAGGACAGGTTCTGGAAGACGCGCCCGCGCGATAAAATGCATATGATCCGGTGGCGCGTTTAACGGACTGGGAACATGACCCGTCGCCCGGTCCAGCAGGATCAGCGGATTGCGCTCTGCCGGTAAATGCCCGAACCGCCGCATCAGGGTAATACGGGGCATCTCTGCCAGCGCCCCGATGGTTCGCAGGCCAAGTCGTGTCAGAAGGCGTGTCGTGTCTGCATCAAGACGCAAGGCCTGCACGGGTAGTGCCGATAGTTGGGCTTCGACGTTCTGGGGATCGCATATCGTGTATTGCGGAGCATATCGCGCCAATGCCTGCGCGGCCCCTTGGGTCGGGGCAAGTGCAACCTTGGCCGTCAGCCCCTGCATGGCGAAGCGTTGAACGATATCGCGCAATATCCTAGCCTCCCCACCAAAGAGATGGGCCGAGCCTGTAATGTCCAGCACCAGCCCATCGGCACCATCCTGCGCGGTCCAGGGGCACCAGCGCCGGGACCAATGCACCAGCCGATCCATCAAAATCTGATCGCCCTTCAGGTCAGCAACTTCAACATGCAGGTCAGGGTGAACTGCTTGTGCATCGACTACACGATCACCGGGTTTAACGCCCCGGATTTGGGCGGTAGCGTTTACACACTGTACCACCGGGCCGTGAGTTCCGTCACATGACAGAATAACTGGAACATCATCCTTTGGTGGAGTGCGGTACTGGCTTATCACTCTTCTCCATCGCTCCATCGTTAGAGCAGGAAGCCAAATGGAGACGATCTGCTGTGTGGCTCGCGTCCGGGTCATACCACGCCACCCACCGCCCTGGCGCACGTCCACGGGTTCGAAACAGGTCCACATCCCATTGTCCAGGACCCGGCGCGCGCGCGTCGTGTGGGTGTGGTTTTGATGGCAGGGACGTGATGCGCCAGCGTTCGCGTGCCGCGCTCAACACGCCAGGATCGCCGCTGCGTAACAAAAACACCGGCACGCCAGAGCCATCGGCCCGCAGCGCAAGCCGCTTGGTCGCGATAAAATCCAAGGCAGAAGGCGCGCCATGTATTTCGCCTATGACGGCGGATAAGCTTGGACAGGCCGCGCCTTCCTCCATTGCCCAAAGCACATCGCGGGGGTGGCTCACTCGAACCTGTAGGATCGGCTGACGGATGCCAAAGCCGGCAAGACCCGGCGCATACACATGACCATTGTCGCGGCGCGATGCATGATCCTGCACCCAAAGGATTGGATTTGTTGTGTGAGAGAGCTTTGCCGACAAAAACGCGGTCGCAGAAGGATCGGCAGGCGTTTGGGTCAGTAGATCCGTCAAAGACGGCAAGGCAGATGCATCCCGCTTGCTTTGCGACAATAATGGCCTGCGCCGTGGCAGTTGGATCACCTGCCCATATGTAGAATCGTTTTCCATGCACAAAGCATAATGTTCACTTTTTGTTCCGGCTTGCAATTGTTAGTCATCAAGTAATAGCTCTTAACCATACAGCGAACTCAGTTTAAAATTGGCACACACCAGGTCAGTATGAGGTGTGCATGGAAAAACGCCATTTCGTGCATCCTTATCCCTGCTTTACACTTTGATTTTAATGGCGATCCCTCGAGGACTCGAACCCCGAACCTGCTGATTAGAAGTCAGCTGCTCTATCCAGTTGAGCTAAGGGACCGCTGCGCGCTTTTTGCGAAAGCCTGCGACTAAAGGCAAGGGCTTTGCTTCTTTATCACGCTCCGCTAAAGATGAACGTAGTTCAAGGGGGCCGGATGACTGGTAAAGTTCAGAAGAAGCGGGATGACCTACGGGTTCGGCTCATTGATCTTGCCGAAGAGCGGATCAAGACCGGCGGCATTTCGGCGGTTCGGGCGCGTGACCTTGCAAAGGAAGCGGGCTGTGCGGTCGGCGCGATCTATAACGTCTTCGGCGACATGAACGATCTGATCATGGCCGTTAACGCACGCACGTTCAAACGTGTCGGCGCGCAGGTCTCCGCTGCGGTCGAGGCCGAGCCGCCCGGGCATCCGGTAAAAACCATGATCGCCATGTCGCACGCCTATCTGCACTTCGCTCGCGACAACACCCCCGCGTGGCGAACGCTTTTCGACTTGGAAGTCTCTACTGAAGAAGCGGTCCCTGCGTGGTATCTTGAAGAACTGCAAAAAGTGTTCTCGTTGATCGCCGACCCGCTCACGCGAATCTTCCCTGATATGCCGGCTGCGGACGTTGCCTTGATGACACGCGGGCTGTTCTCTGCGGTGCATGGAATCGTGCTTTTGGGGCTGGAAAAGCGCATTTCGGCAGTTCCAGTCGATCAACTTGAACACATGATTACCCTTGTTTTCAGCCACTTGACCTCCACGCCCTCAGAAAAGTGAACATTGTTCAAAATAATTCTTGAACGGCGTTCAGAATCGAGTATCTTGAATTCATGAACGGTGTTCAAAAAACACCTCCATGTAGGAGAGACCAAGATGTTTTTGACTTTGAAGACCCTGATGACCGGCGCAAACGCCCGAGCCGAAGAGAAGGTCCGCGACGTCTATGCCATCGAATTAATTGAACAAAAAATCCGTGAGGCAAGCAACAGCCTCACCGCTGCAAAAGCAACGCTCGCCAGCCTGATCCAGCGCCAACGTGGTGAGCAGCGCCAGGTCCGGTCGATCGAAGCTCGCGTTTCCGACCTGACTGGACGAGCAACCAAAGCTCTGGATGACGACAACGAAACCATGGCGTCCGAGGCAGCCAACGCCATTGCCCAGCTCGAAAACGAGTTGGAGGTGCGCAGACAAACCCTCGCCCGGCTGGACCAACGCATCATGCGCTTGCGTCAAAGCATCGAGACCGGCCACCGCCGCATTATCGACCTGAAGCAAGGGGCCATCACCGCCAAGGCCGTGCGCTACGAGCAGTCGATACAAGCCAAGCTGAACACAACCCTGCAAGGGCAATCCAGTGTGGCAGAAGCCGAGGAGCTGATCGCCAACGTGTTGAAAAAGGACGACCCGTTCGAACAGGCAGAAATCCTCGCCGACATCGACCGCGACCTCAGCCACGAGGCGCTTGCAGACCGCATGTCGGACGCCGGATACGGCGACGCCACGCGGGCCACAGGGGCAGATGTCCTAAAGCGCCTAAAGTCCAAAAAATAACCCAATTCCAATCAGAAATCCAAGACAAGGAATGATCCAATGAACAATGCTTTCAAATCCGACAACGCCCTTATCATGTTGGTGAACCTCGCCGGTGTTTTCATCGCCTACGGCATGCTCGCCCTGTCCCTTTACATGTCCCCCGACGTGCCCCTGGCGACCAAGGGTTACTGGGGCATCGGCATCCTGATGCTGTCACTCAGCTTGGTGAACTTCGTGAAATACCGCTTCGACGAACGTATCAGCGAAGACCGCATCCAGCAGATCGAACGCGCACGGAACGAAAAGCTTCTTGAGGACTATGTAACCGTCGACAAAGCGGCCTAAACTGTCCTCATGATCGCCGCGCCCTCCTCCCCGAGGGCGCGGTTTTTCTTGATTAAAGCGCCCAAACCTTGTCCCTTGGACGTGCTAGACAAAAAGAGAGCCACAATGCGCCGCTTTGCCGCTTCAGTCGTTGGAAAACTGCTAATTTTCTTTGCGCAATTCATCACCGCCGCGCGGGCCGAGTGGCGCGGGATCGAGCCGGTCCGGCGTCAGCGCATCTACTACGCCAACCACACATCCAACGCGGACCTACCCCTGATCTGGACGGTATTGCCTGCCGCTCTGCGCCGCGACACCCGAGCCGTCGCAGCGGCAGATTACTGGCTGAAAAACAAACTCCGCGCCTTTGTTGGGCGCGACGTGTTCCGCGCGGTTCTCATTGACCGACGCCCCGAGCACCGGACTGACGACCCTATCGCCAAGATCGTCGAGGCGCTGGATGAAGGTTCCTCCATCATCATTTTCCCCGAAGGCGGCCGGAACCGCTCCGAAGATCCCCTGATGCCGTTCAAGGCGGGGCTCTATAACATCGCAACGCAGCGGCCTGAAATCGATCTGGTCCCCTGCTGGATCGACAACATCTCCCACATCATGCCATCGGGCGAGGTCATCCCCGTGCCACTGGCCTGCACGGTCGTCTTCGGCTCAGCTATCCACGTCGAGGACGGCGAGCCCAAGGATAAATTTCTCACGCGCGCATCCGACGCGCTCCTTCAACTGATCCCCCAGCGGGGGCACGCGTGATGGAAATGACCCAAACCAATTCCGACCTGCTTCTTCTTTTCGCGGCCTGCTGCGGTCTCCTCATCCTCGCGACATTGGTGGGCGAGGTGCTACGCGCGCGCCTGCCGAAAACCCACGACGAGCTGGCAGTGGAAACCTACCTGACACGGCTGCATAGCTGGTGGGGCATGGTCTTCCTGTTTTCCATCGCCCTGCTTCTGGGTCCCGTGGGCATCATTGTCCTGTTCGCCTTCTGCTCCCTTGCCGCCTTGCGCGAATTCCTGACGCTGACCACCAAGACCAACGCGGATCACTGGTCCCTCATCGCCAGCTTCTACGTCATCCTGCCGCTGCAATACGTGCTGATCTGGTGGGGAGAGGTCGGATTGTTCTCCACCCTGATCCCGGTCTACGCCTTCCTGCTGCTCCCTATTCTAAGCGTTCTCAGGGGCGGCAAAGGCTCAAACAAAAACTTCCTCGCCCGCATCTCGGAAACCCAATGGGGCCTTATGATCTGCGTGTTCTGCGCCAGCTACATCCCCGCGCTGGTGACGCTCGATATTCCCGGTTACGGCAGTCGCACACCCCTCCTGATCGCCTATCTGGTCTTCGTGATCCAGATGGGCGACTTGATGGAGTATTTCGCGGGCCGCCGGATCGGCAAGACCAAGGTTGCACCCGCCGTATCTCCCAAAACCCGCGAAGGAATACTTTGCGGGGCGGCGCTGGCAGCGGGCTTGGGCTTTCTTCTGACATGGATGACGCCGTTCTCGCCGCTCGCCTCGATAGCGATGGCTTTGATGGCCTATCTCGTCGGCGTGGGAGGGTCCCTGGTTCTCGCGGCGATCAAGTCCGATCGCGGCATCGAGAACTGGGGTCACCTGATCCCCGGCCAAGGCGGCTTCGTGGATCAGCTTGATTCAGTTGTATTCGCCGCGCCAATCTTCTTTCACGTGACGCGGTTCTACTACGGGGCCTAATGCGTCCAGACGCCCCGGCGGTTCGTCGCGAAGTTCTCGCCATATCCACCCGGACGGATCACCGGCTTGCGGCGCTTGGGGTCGGTCACAACCGCGTCGATGCCGTTGTCCTTGGCGTAATCCAGCGCCGCTTCCTTGCTGTCGAAGGTCAGCTTGACCTGCGCCTGCGTGTCCGCCGATGAGGTCCAGCCCATCAACGGGTCCACGTCGCGGCCCGTCTCGTTCACGAACTCCAGCACCCAGTTTCGAGTCTTGGCGGTGCCTGACTGCATCGCGGTTCTGGCTGGCTGGTAAATACGTGCGCGCATGATCGTGTCTCCGGAAAACTTCGCCTATATATCGCGGTCCTGACACCCTATGGCAAGAGCGCAATATGGCACGGGTTGAAGCGGAACAAAAAAGGATCATCTTAGGGGCAACCTCAAGGAATCACGCGACATGCACAACAACTCCCCGGAATCGATGCCTCAGCAGCTTCCGATCCTGTCCAATCCGGCCCCGGACGTCAAAAGCCGTGACAAGCTGGAAGGCGGCATCAAGTTCCGGCTGGAGACCGAGTTCGAGCCCGCAGGCGACCAGCCCACCGCCATCAAGGAGCTGACCGAAGGTATCAATTCCGGCGAGCGCGATCAGGTGCTGCTGGGCGCCACCGGCACCGGCAAAACTTTCACCATGGCCAAGCTTATCGAGGAAACCCAGCGCCCCGCCATCATCCTCGCCCCGAACAAGACGCTGGCGGCGCAGCTTTACGGCGAGTTCAAAGGCTTCTTCCCCGACAACGCCGTCGAGTACTTCGTCAGCTATTACGACTACTATCAGCCCGAGGCCTATGTCGCCCGCTCCGACACGTTCATCGAGAAGGAGTCCCAGATCAACGAGCAAATCGACCGGATGCGCCACTCCGCCACCCGCGCGCTGCTGGAACGTGACGACGTCATCATCGTCGCCTCGGTGTCCTGCATCTACGGCATCGGCTCGGTGGAAACCTATGGCGCCATGACCCAAGACCTTCACGCGGGTCAGGAATATGACCAACGCAAGGTCATGGCCGACCTGATCGCACAGGCCTACAAGCGTAACGATCAAGCCTTCCAGCGCGGCACCTTCCGCGTGCGCGGTGACTCGTTGGAAATCTGGCCTGCCCACCTAGACGACCGCGCATGGCGCTTGTCCTTCTTCGGGGAGGAGCTTGAAAGCATCGTCGAATTCGACCCCCTCACCGGTAAGAAAACCGACGATTTCGACCGCGTCCGCATTTACGCGAACTCGCACTACGTGACCCCGCGCCCGACAATGCAGCAGGCCATCAAGGGCATCAAAAACGAACTGGCCCAACGGCTTCCGCAACTTGTGAACGAGGGCAAACTCCTCGAAGCACAACGCCTTGAACAGCGCACCAATTTTGACCTCGAAATGCTGGAAGCCACGGGCGTGTGCAACGGCATCGAGAACTATTCCCGCTACCTCACAGGCCGCGCGCCGGGGGAGCCGCCCCCCACCCTGTTCGAATTCATCCCCGACAACGCCATCGTGTTCGCAGACGAATCCCACGTCTCCGTCCCGCAAATCGGCGGCATGTATCGGGGCGACTACCGGCGCAAGTTCACGCTGGCCGAGCACGGCTTCCGCCTGCCCTCCTGCATGGACAACCGCCCGCTGAAGTTCGAGGAATGGGACGCCATGCGCCCGCAATCCGTCTTCGTCTCCGCCACCCCCGCCGCGTGGGAGATCGAGCAATCCGGCGGCGTCTTCGTCGAACAGGTCATTCGCCCCACCGGCCTTCTGGACCCGATGATCGAAATCCGCCCGGTCGAGACGCAAGTCGATGATGTGATGGACGAAATCCGGCGCGTCACCGCCAAGGGCATGCGCACGCTGGTCACTACCCTGACCAAACGCATGGCCGAGGATCTGACCGAATACCTGCATGAAAACGGCATCAAGGTCCGCTACATGCACTCCGATATCGACACGATCGAGCGGATCGAAATTCTGCGCGACCTGCGCCTCGGCGCCTTCGACGTCCTCATCGGCATCAACCTGCTGCGGGAGGGGTTGGATATCCCCGAATGCGGCCTCGTCGCCATTCTGGACGCGGATAAGGAGGGCTTCCTGCGCTCTGAAACCTCCCTCATCCAGACCATCGGCCGCGCCGCCCGCAATGCCGACGGCCGCGTCATCATGTATGCCGACCGCATCACCGGCAGCATGGAGCGCGCCATGGGCGAAACCGACCGCCGCCGCGCCAAACAGATCGCCTATAACGAAAAGCACGGCATCACCCCCGAGACGGTCAAAAAGAACGTCGAGGACGTGCTGGCCGGCCTCTACAAAGGCGACGTCGACATGAACCGCGTCACCGCCACCATCGACGCGCCGCTGGCGGGTGCCAACTTGCAGGCGGTTTTGGATGGCCTGCGCACCGACATGCGCAAGGCCGCCGAGAACCTGGAGTTCGAAGAGGCCGCGCGTTTACGTGACGAGGTAAAGCGGCTGGAGACCGTCGATCTGGTCATCTCCGACGACCCTCTGGCGCGACAGTATGCGGTGGAGAAGGCCGTGGCCGATGGTCAGAAAATGAGTGGGCGGTCGACGGCTGGCAGGCCGGGGCAGCGAGGTGGTGTGAAGCGGCGGGGGCGGAAGTAGTTAATTGAGAGCTAGCTAATTTCATAAGAAAGCGCCGCAACTTGACCCGGAGCAAATGCGCCATCCTTCTGCCGCCAAACAAAATCGACGCGAGCATCCTCATTTAGAAATCTTGCAGCATTTCCAATGACTTTCGCTGCATGTTTCGCCGAAACACCTTGATATGATAACTTGAGATCTGGCAAATACTTGTACCCCTCATCATCTTTGAAGCCGTCGGTGATATTTAAATCAAGGATTTTGGCCAAGCGTTCCACTGACTTTTCTTGTTTGTGTGTCAACTTGACGCTCAAATTAACCATCGAGTCCCAGTTTTGCTTTTCTGGTTGATGAAGACCAATCATCCCAGAAATGAATTTGACGTGCACAAGCGGGGGCGGTGAATCGAATCCATATACCTGTACGTTTTTTGGCTTTTCACCACCTATTGTTTGGCTTTCATGCATGTCCAATAAACCGCTAACAACGGATGCGGGTGTATCCACTAGTGGCACTGCGATGGCTTGTAGCCTTAAAAAATCGGCGTCTGAAATCTCAATATTGGGCATCACTTCAACTTTCTATAATTTCGATATTTATATCTATAACTCCTATTTCTTCTAAATCAAGCAAATTTACACCCCACACCGTCATTTCATAGCCATGGCTCGACACTCACCTCTCGCGCACCGCCCCCACCTCCCTCACACATTCCTCACGCGCCTTAATCCGGCAAACCAGCTACACTCCCCGACATATCAACAAGTCCTTTTGTCAGCCCAAGGGGGTGCCCCGATGCTCAATATTGCTCTTGGATACGGATTTTGCCTGCTCACCGCGGTGATCGTCATTACCGGTGACTACCTGCTGAAAGTCGCCGCGGACGGTGACATGGCCCTCAACTCGCGCCACGTGATTGCAGGCGGGACGCTCTACGCCACCTCCGCCCTTATGTGGTATTTCGCCATGCGGTATCTGACCTTGGCGCAGGCGGGCGTGGTGTTCTCCATGCTCACCCTGCTGGCGCTGTGCGCCATCGGCTACGTTGCCTTCGGGGAGCGGTTCCACTTGCGCGAATATGCCGGAGTCGGTTGCGCCTTGGCAGCAATGGTCCTACTGGTGCGCGTCACCTGAGAAGGCACAGCACCGCGCCGTCAAAACCCCTCCACCACGTCATACATCACCGGCTCGAAGCTCTTGCACAACCCGCTGATTACCCGGTTGCGCTTGCGCATCTCGTCGGTGCGCAGCATCGCCTGAAAATCCTCGCGCCGCTTCCATTGGGAGTAGTTCGCAATCCGCGTCTGCGCGTCGTTCACATGCAGCGCGGCAGAGATAAAGCCGTCCTGCTTCGAGATGAACTCCGCATAGGCCGCCGTCAGCTCGTCCAGCAAGTCCTGACACGTCCCCGGCGTCATCTCGAATGTGGTGATAACAGTCTGGCATTGCGTCTGTTTTGAAATCTTGGTCATTGAATGGCCCTCCTCGCATCAAGTCTAGCACATCGAATTTGAGATGGGAGCGGCGCATTTAACCAAGCGGCAACCCGAATCCCTACAACATCCGCGTATGACAGACCTACACGAAGACCCGTTGGCCCTGCGCCATGGCCCGCTGATCGCCCAGATATGGGAACAGATTACCGAGGCCCGCAACGCAGCACGACAGCCCCTGACACAGGCGCGCGCCGCCTTCTGGCTGCGCCGCATCCGCCACCTCCGGCGGCAGGTTCTCACCGCGCACAAGCTGGAAATGACCCGCCACGATGCCTCGACGCCCGCAGTCGACGGCTGGTTCCAGCCTGTGACATCCACCCTTGATCGGGCAGAGGCATATTTCGCCGCCCAGATCGCGCCCCAACCCACAGCCCAAACGAAAAGCGCCGCCGCAGTCAGATGACCGCGACGGCGCAAATTCTCACGGACTGACGCCTATCGCACCACATGCACCGAGCATTGCGCATACCGCACGACGCGGGCCGCAGTCCCGCCAAGGAAGTAGTCCTGCACCCCCGGCTTGTGCGAAGACACGATGATGCAGTCACTGTCGTGAGTCTCCGCCCATTCCAGAATGGTACGGGCAGAATGCCCCGTGACTACCATCGCTTCGCCGCCGGGAACCATATCCGCAATCTGGCTCAGCCGCGCCTTCACGTCCTCCCGGCTCTTCTCGATAAAGTCGCCGGAGACGTAGCGCGTCGCATAGCTCGGCAACTCCTCGATCACGTGCAGGATCGTCACGCGCGCATCGTCATTCGAAATGGCCTTCGCCACTTCCAAAGCGGCCTCCGGCGTGTGGTCTGGATCGAAGACGACGGGAACAAGAATTCTGGAATACATGTAAAGCTCTCCTTCATTTGGTGCGACGATACACGTTCGTCCAAGCTCCGCGCCTTGATCCACGTCAAGCACTGGTAAGGGCCGACCATTCGCATACCGGTCGGCCCATTGCACTAGTTTAGTAAGGGTTGTCCACACGTGCGGTCACGTTGATCCGCCCCCTCACCGCCGTTTCCCAGATGATGTCCACCGAGCCACCACCGGCGCCCTCCTCCGGGTCCGTGTAATGCGCCACGAACTGCTTGACGTTGTTGGCGTTGCGCAATGCGCCCACCGGCGTCACATCGGTGACGTTTCGCGCCCGCCCGCCAAACGGCAACCAGTCCGAGAAATCGCAACTCCATGTCTCAACAGGGGTGTTCTCGCTGAACGACAACATGACCGGGCTTTGGGTCCACTGGTCAATCGCGTGATAGGTGTTGTTCGACCAGTTGATGTTGCGGAAACGCCCGGTGTCCAGCGATGCGATGCTGTCATCCATCTTGTCCACGCGCCCGATATTGCCATTCGTCACCTTGAAGGTGTTGCCCGACACATTCAGCCCGTTGATGAAATGCCCGGTGCCGTAGGGCTTCACCACAATAAAGCGGAAATAGGACGCCGCCCCGATGGCAGTGAAAATGTTGCCGACGATGGACAATGCCCCGAAGCTCAACTCGCTGGAAAAGTCGGGCAAAGCGTCATGCTCGTTGTTCCACTCGATATAGTTGTTGTCGCAATAATTGCCGTTGATCACGATCTTGGATGACGGCTTGGTCAGCACCAGCCCCGCAACCCGCGGCGCGCCGTTCAAATCATCCCCGTGGAACCAGTGGTTGCCCAGGATCATATGGCCAGAGCCATGGATCACCGCAAATGCCCCCATCTTTATGCAACGATTGTCGCGGATTTTCGCGTCATTGGCGTTGATGTTGAACCCGATGGAGGTGCGCTGCGTCGCAGGCAGCGGCTGCTCGCTGGAGATGAACTGACACTTGTCGATCATCATCCCCTGACACGCCAGCCCGATGGACGTCACGGCGCGGTCCTTGGGCTTGTTGAAATAGCAGTCCCGGAAATGCCAGATCAGGCCTTGCGGCGGCAGCATCACACAGCTCGCCACCCCGTCAGCCTTCAGGTCGATATCCGCGATATTGAACTGCGTGACTTTGTCGAAGCCGCTGAAATCCAGCATGTAGCGAAAGCGCGTGAAACCATAGGTCTGCGTGCCCACCGCGTCGTAGAGCTGCTGGCTCAGGGTCAGCGTCTGCGCGCCTACGTTCTTGTCGGTCACATAGACCTCGCGGCCGACGCCGTTGCCCGTCACGAGGCTGCCCACCTCGATATTGGCAACATTGTTCACGTTGCTCAACCGATAGGGCTGCGACGTTGAATAGGTGCCGCTGGAGCTTGCCTGCCCCGTGGTCCACGCCGGATCACTGATCGCGTCAAGCTGGCCATTGCGGATCACACGACGCGACGTGAAAGACGACACGTCCGGAACCGCCGCCCGCATATCAACAGGCCCCCGCAACCCGATGGAGCGGCCACACAAATCAAGGCTGTCATGGCTCGATTGCTTCATAAGCGCCTGAAACGCCTTGCGGAACGCCAGCTCCTCGTCCCCGAACGCCGCCGCGTAGTGGTCGAAATCGAAATTCTGCGACAGCGCCAGATACTTGTCGTCCGGCATCGTGACCGTGCCTTGAAAACGCACGCGGTTCTCGAATGTGACGCTGTCCGCCAAGTGAAATACGCCGTCGGAAACCAGCACCTCACGTCCGTTTGCCGCCGCATCAGCCGCCTCGAACGCGGCGGTGTTGTCAGTGCTGCCGTCACCCACAGCGCCGAAATCCTTGACGTCCACCCAGTCCATCATGCTGCGCAAAAATGCGCCCGTGACGTCCTCGATCTGCACGTCGTCGATGCGAACGACACCGCCATTCGACCCCGTCAGGTCGATGCCGAAATGCCCGTAAAGCGCGTCGCGCCCCCAGCTCAGATCCACGCCGTTGCGTGCGCCGCCGCCCACGATCGCGGTCACCTCGACCACATCACCATAGCTGGTCAACGTGGTGGACGGCCCCTGCGTTTGCACACCCGAAACGGCGCTGCCACCCGCGCCACCGGCAAACGCGGCCACCCGAACCACCGGCAGATTGCCCGAGATTGCCTTGATCCGCACCTTGATCTGCAAATAGCAGCCCGGCAGCAACGGCGTCTCGCCCATGTAGCGCAGACGCTGCGTGTTTTCGGTTTTCAAAATCTCCAGACAGCCGCCGAAATCCTGATCCGCAGGCACGAAAGCGGCAGTCGCAAAGCCGTCATAAGTCGCGGTGCCCGGTGTGCCGTCGCCGCGCGACCACACATCCAGACCGTTCGCAAATGGGGGCGGCGTCAACACCAGCCCGTCGGTAATCGCCTTGTTCATAGGTAGCCCTTTTCAACATGTGCGGAGCGGGCGTGTCAGGCGACAAGGCGGCACCCGGCACAAGCCAAGCGCCCCCTTAGCTAAGGGGAGAGAAAGTTCGCTCGGAATGGGAAATGCCGGACACGCCGTCCTGACGGGCGGTGTCTAGCGCAAGCTCGTTAATGCAGGCTTAAATAGCACCGTTCGCAGGCTGCGCGCTCACGCCCCGACAGGCGGCGCCGCAAGGTATTGCACGCCGTCGATCAGCCAGCCGCCTTCGGTCTGCAACATGTTGTATTCCAACACATGCGGCGCGCCGTTGGCATCCATGAACAGCACTTTCTGGAACACCAGCGGTCCTTGCCTGCGCAACTCCAGAAATCTCACCTCGGAGGGCGACCACACCATCGGGTAGCCCTTCTGGACCATCATCCCGAAGCGTTCCGGCGTGCCAAACAGGCGTTTGATATTGGGCGAGGCATAGGAAAACGCGGTCGGCGCATCTTCCGCCAGAAAAGCGTCCACCTGGCTCCGGATCGTGTTCTCAATGCCCGCGATCCGCTCCTCGGCCACAGCCGATTGCGCCACGAACACCGCCACTATCGTCACCAACAAAAACCGCATACCGACCTCCCTTGAATACACCAAGGGTAGTCGCAACGCGGTTTTCGTCAAATCACGGAATGGTCAGCCGACCAATTTGCCCGCCAGCGCATCGTCGATCAGCGCGATGGTTTCGTCCACGCCATAAAGCGCGATGAACCCGCCAAAACGCGGCCCCTGAGACGCACCCAACAGCACTTCATAGAGTGCCTTGAACCAGTCCCGCAGCGGGTCGAACCGCTCGCGCCCGCAGGCAAACACCACCGATTGCAACGCCTCGGCGTCCAGCCCGCCATCCCATGCGGCCAGTTGCCCGCGCAAGTCCAGCAGCGCCTCGCGCTCCAGATCCGTCGGCAGGCGGAACACTTTGGCCGGCTTCACAAAGTCGTTGTAGTAGCGCACCGCATAGCCCGCCGCCTGATCCAGATCGCCATGTGTCTCGGGCGACGCATCCGGCGCATAGCGCTGGATAAAGCCCCAAAGCTGGTCCTTTTCTTCTGCATTCGCCACAGACGCCAGATTCAGCAACATCGAGAAGGGAACGACCATTTTGCTCACAGGCACATCCGCGCCGTGAATATGGAACACAGGGTTATTCGCCCGTGCCACCGCGTCCTGATCCACATAGGCCCGCAACTGCTGGTGGTATTCGTCCATCGCCTTCGGGATCACGTCGAAATGCATTCGTTTCGCCGTCTTGGGCTTCTGATACATAAAATAGGACAGCGATTCCGACGACGCGTATGTCAGCCATTCGTCAATCGACACGCCATTGCCCGACGACTTCGAAATCTTGTGCCCGTCCGCATCAAGAAACAGCTCGTACGTGAAATGCTCCGGCTTGCGCCCGCCCAGAATTTCGCAAATGCGGTCATAAATCGGCGTGTTTGTCGAATGGTCCTTGCCATACATCTCGAAATCCACGTCCAGCGCGGCCCAGCGGGCGCCAAAGTCCGGCTTCCATTGCAGCTTCACGTTGCCGCCCGTGACCGGCAGCGTCCATTCGCGGCCATCCTCGTCGTCAAAGGTGATCTCGCCTTTTTCAGCATCCACCTTCTTCATCGGCACATACAAAACCCGCCCCGTTTCCGGATGGATCGGCAGGAAAATCGAGTAGGTCTCCCGACGCTCCTCGCGCAGGGATTTCAGCATCACCTTCATGATGTCGTCATACTTCTCGCAGGCGCGTAGCAGCACCTCGTCGAACTGGCCCGACGCATAGAATTCCGTGGCCGAGATGAACTCGTATTCAAACCCGAACGTATCCAGAAACCGGCGCAGCATGGCGTTGTTGTGGTGCCCAAAGCTCTCATACTCGCCGAACGGGTCCGGCACTTTCGTCAGCGGCATCTGCAAATACTGCGTCAGTTGCTCGGGATTCGGCACATTCCCCGGCACCTTGCGCATCCCGTCGACATCGTCCGAGAAACAGATCAACCGCGTCGGGATGTCCGAGATCACCTCGAACGCACGGCGGATCATCGTGGTCCGCGCAACCTCGCCAAACGTGCCGATATGCGGCAGGCCGGACGGCCCGTAGCCCGTCTCGAACAGCACGTAGCCCTTCTCCGGTGCGCCCTTTTCGTACCGTTTGAGCAACGTCCGCGCCTCCACGAAGGGCCAGGCTTTCGAGGTCATTCCAGCGTCACGCATATCCGTCATCGGAGCACATCCAGTTCTATCGCGCGGCACACCATATGCCGCAGCAGTGTCGCTACCTATTGTGTGCTACCGTTCAGGTCAATATTCTGCACTGCAACAATAGACTTGGCCGGAGGCCGCGATGACCCACGACACAGCAAACCTGTCCCCGCAAGACGCGCTCGTCGCGATCATGATCTCCGTCTCCATGTCGGACGACAACGTCCGCACGTCAGAACTGGTGGCAATCCAGCAGGCCGTGAACTACCTGCCGATCTTCGCCGACTACGACGTGAGCCGGATCAAGGTGGTCTCGCGCATCACCGCCGATTTGTTCGAGGAGGAGGAAGGTCTCGACGCGCTTTTCGGCATCGTCCGTGCCGCCCTGCCCGAACATCTGTATGAGACCGCCTACGCGCTCGCCTGCGACGTGGCCGCCGCTGACGGGGCCTTGTATCAGCCGGAACTCCGCCTGCTGGAGGAAATCCGCTACGAGCTGAAAATCGACCGCCTGCACGCCGCCGCAATCGAGCGCGGGGCCCGCGCACGGCATCTGGCCGAATAACGCATATACACCCGCCGCACCGCCTTCTTGCCGCTTGTCAGAAACTTCCTCAGGAACCCGATCACCGTTTTGTGCGTTGAGAGGCCAGACAGCAGTAAAGGAGTTACTCAATGGAATATGGCGTCATCGGCCTCATCATCCTCGCGCTCGACATCTACGCGATCGTGAAAATTCTCGACAGCGGGGCGTCCGGCCTTGCAAAAATCCTGTGGATTTTGCTCGTGGCACTGCTGCCCGTGCTTGGCCTCATCATCTGGTTCTTCGCAGGGCCACGCGGCGGCTCTGTCCACACCTAGACATCCACCCCGTCAAAACCGACCCGCAGGCGGCTCTCTATCAGGGGCCGCCTGTCCTATGCGTCATACAGGGTCGCCCAGCGGTTTATCAGCTGCGATTGCAGCTTCTTGGCGCGCCCGTTCCATGACCTCGACCCCCTTGGCCGCTCACGCTCGGACTTCTTGAGCGCCTGCCTGCGCGGCACATCAGCCGCAAAAATCGCAAACGCCAAATCGCGCCCGTCGAGCGTGCGGATATAGCCCGCCAACGCGCTGACGAAATTCAACGTGCCGGTCTTGGCCATCACCGTCACGGGGCTTTTCTGAACCACCTTGTTGTCCTCATCGCGCACCGCAAACGGTTTCAGAATGGACCGCAAACGCCCCTCCGCGCCCGCGCCCACAAGCGCTTTGACCATCTCGCGGGCGCCGATCTGCGACATGCCGCCAAGCCCCGAATGGTCGACAAACCGCGCCTTGTTGATCGCATATGTCTCCGCCAGCCATTCGTTCATCGCCTGCGCCGATTCCGTCAGGCTTGGCGCCCCACTGGCGTGCAGGCCCAGAACCTCCGCCGTCAGGTTGGTCGAATATTTCAGCATGTCCCGAGCAATCACCTCAAGGCTGGCGCTCTCATGCTCGACCAAAACCGTCCCGCGAGGCTCCTCCGTAGCCACCACCGGAAACGGCAGTTTGATCCCGTGCGACCGCGCCACAGTTTGCAGAACGTCGCCCGCGTAAATCTCGGGGCGGCGCACCGGCAGCCAGCGTCCGCCGCCATTGCCCAGCGCCTTGCGCGCCACCGTCCAGTTGTCGCGCCCGTTCCGGCCCGAATACTCGAAAATGGGCAGTGCCCGCGCTGCGATGGATGTCGTGGCAAACCCGACCCCCGGCCGGATTTTCTCGGACCGCGCGTCCATGCTGACCGCATAGTCGTCGCCGCTGCGCTTCCATTCGAAATAGACGCGGTTGAAATTCAGGTTCAGCCCCGCCACCGCAGGGTTGTAGCCCACATGCTCTGGCTGGCCATCGTCGATCCGGTCGATCAGCGACATGCCCCCATATACCCGCAGCTTGCCCTTCACCGACACAACGCCCGCAGCCTTCAGGCTCGCCGCCATGTCGAACAAGTCGTCGGTGCTCAGCGTCGGGTCCCCGCCGCCTTTCAGCACCAGATCGCCCGCCAGAACGCCGTTCTGGATCGGGCCTGTCGCAATCAGTTGCGTCTTGAACCGCTTCTCCGCGCCAAGCCGGTCGAAGGCAAACAGCGTCGTCACCGCCTTCGCCACGCTCGCCGGAGGCAGCGGCAAAAGCGGGTTCATCACCTCCAGCACCTCGCCCGTCCGTGCATCGGCAACGGCAAAGCCGATCTTGCCGCCAAGCTTGGCCGCCGACACCAGCGCCTCCGCGCTTTTGACGGCGCGTTTTTGCGCGTCCGCAGGCTTCGGCAGAGGCAACAACGACACGACAGGCGCGTTCGCCAGCGCGGCATCAGCCACGCCGAACATCAGGAAGCCCAGAACGGCGCGGCGGCCAAATCTTGTCGAAAGGGGTTTGGTCATGGCAAAAGTATTCGCCCAAGCAGTTGGCAGTGGCAAGCCCAGTTGCGCCCTGCTACGCATCCGTGATGGAGCGTTCAATTCTCGTAGCCGTCGCCATGATGTCCCTTGGCATGTTGCTGATCCCCTTGGGCGACACGGCGGGAAAGCTCATGACATCGGCCGGGGTCGCCCCGTTCTTCGTGGCATGGACACGATACCTGATCGGCCTGCTGATCCTGCTGCCCTTCGCCCTGAGCCGTGACGCGCTCCGCCTTCTGTCGAACTGGCGCATCTGGCTGCGCAGCGCCATTCAGGTCGTCACCATCACCACCATCCTCACCGCCCTCCGGACCGAGCCCATCGCAAACGTCTTCGCAGCCTTCTTCCTCGGCCCCATCGTCAGCTACGCGCTCTCCGTCACGCTCCTGAAGGAGCACCCCAGCGCCATGCGGGTGGTCCTGCTGGTCATAGGCTTGGGCGGCGTCCTGCTCGTCGTCAAACCCGGCTTCGGCATGACCCCCGGTCTCGCTTGGGCGGCGTTTTCGGGCTGTTGCTACGGCATGTTCCTGACCGCGTCCCGCTGGGTGTCACCCTTGGGCAAGCCGGTCCATCTGCTCATCACGCAGTTGTTTATCGGGACGCTGTTGTTGACCCCCTTGGGCGCCCTCAACATGCCGCCCATAACGCCCGCGATAGGCGGCCTCGTAATCTGGTCCGCCGTGGCGTCAATGCTGGGAAACCTGCTTCTGATCTTCGCATATGCCCGCTCGGGCGCGTCCGTTCTGGCCCCCTTCGTCTACGTCCAGTTGGTCGGCGCAACCGCATACGGATGGCTGGTCTTCGGAAACCTGCCCGACGGGCTGTCCGCGCTTGGCCTCGTGGTCATTTTCACATCCGGCTTCGCAACCCTGTTTCTCAGGAAAGCCAGCCGCCCGATGCTCTGATCGCGCTCGATGACGCGTCGCTGAGCGGCAAATTGATGTAACACCAGCGCGGCGCATCCCCTCGGGCCAGCAGTTGCGACGCGGTCCCCGGCAGCCGCGCATCCTCGTAGCGCCGCGCCGCAACGGACCGCCGCGCCGAAATCCGGTTTCCCGGTCGCGCCAGCACGCCCACCGGCACGCTCTCCATGATCCAGTCCCAGTCCTGCCAGCGATGAAACCCGGCCAGATTGTCCGCCCCCATCAGCCAGACGAACTGCACACCTTGGTAGCGCGGGATCAGTTTTTGCAGCGTCTGTGCCGTGTAGCGTGTCCCCAACCGCGCCTCCAGATCGGTCACCTCGACGCGCGGATGCACCATAACATCACGCGCACGCTTCATACGGACGTCCAGCGGCGCAGGGCCTCGCGCTTTCAACGGATTGCCCGGCGACACCAGCCACCAGACGCGGTCCAGCCCGAACCGCTTGAGCGCCTCCCGCGTGATATGCGCATGCCCCGCATGGGCCGGATCAAACGAGCCACCCAGAAGCCCGACAGCCTGCCCCGCCTGCGCGACAGGCCAACCCGCCCGCATGTGGTCAGTCGGTCTCAGAGGACTTGGCCCAAAGGTTGATATCCTCCTCGGACGCGATGCGGTCGATCTCGGCCAACTCGTCGTCGGTGAACTCCAGATTCGCCACCGCGCCCGCGCAGTCCTCGATCTGGCTCACCTTCGACGCACCGATCAGCGCCGTCGTCACCCGCCCGCCGCGCAAAACCCACGCCAGCGCCATTTGCGCCAAGGTCTGCCCCCGCGCCTCCGCCATGTCATTGAGCGCCCGAACGCTCGCCAAAGACCGCTCGTTAATCATGCCATCCAGCAACGATTTGCCCTGCGTGGCGCGGCTCCCTTCGGGAATGCCGCCCAGATACTTCTTGGTCAGAATCCCCTGCGCCAGCGGCGTAAACGCAATCGAGCCGATGCCCAGATCGTCCAGCGTATCCAGCAGCCCGTCATGCTCCACCCAACGGTTGAGCATGTTGTAGGACGGCTGGTGGATCAGGCAGGGGGTGCCAAGTTCTTTCAGGATGGCAACCGCCTCTTTCGTCCGCTGCGAGTTATAGGACGAAATCCCCGCATAAAGCGCCCGCCCGGACCGCACGATATAGTCCAAAGCGCCCATGGTTTCCTCCAAAGGCGTGTCGGGATCAAAGCGGTGCGAGTAGAAAATATCGACATAATCCAGCCCCATCCGCTTCAGCGACTGGTCACAAGACGCCACCAGATACTTCCGGCTGCCCCACTCGCCATAAGGCCCCGGCCACATGTCATAGCCCGCCTTGCTGGAGATCATCAGCTCATCCCGATACCCCGCAAAATCGGTCTTCAATATCTCGCCAAACGCCGTCTCCGCACTGCCGGGAGGCGGGCCGTAATTGTTCGCCAAATCGAAATGCGTGATCCCGTGATCAAACGCCGTCCGGCACAGGTCACGCTTCAACTCATGCGGGGTGTCGCCCCCGAAGTTGTGCCACAGCCCAAGGCTGATGGCGGGCAGTTTCACACCGGATTTGCCGCAGCGGCGGTACACCATACGGTCATAGCGATCGTCGGCGGGACGATACGTAACGGGGCGGGGCTTTGGGGGGCGGCTGGGTTTTGTCATGCCGCGCAATCTGCGCCGTATCCGCTCCGCCGTCAAATCAAAGCGTCACGATTGCCCTTGGCCGCAAGCCCGACTAAACACAGGCCCAAAGCAAACCCATTCTAGTCCGGAGCTCATCCAATGGCAGCCAATCAATTCGTCTACTTCATGGACGGCGTCTCCAAGCAGTATCCCGGCGGCAAGAAGGTGTTCGAGAACATCCGCCTGAACTTCCTCCCCGGCGTGAAAATCGGCGTCGTCGGCGTCAACGGCTCGGGCAAGTCGTCGCTGATGCGCATCATGGCCGGTCAGGACAAGGACTTCACCGGCGAGGCATGGGCCGCCGAGGGCGCGCATGTGGGCTACCTGCCGCAGGAACCCAGCCTGGACGAAAGCCTCGACGTACGCGGCAACGTGATGCTGGGTGTGAAGGCCAAGAAGGACATCCTCGACCGCTATAACGAGCTGGCGATGAACTACTCCGACGAAACCGCCGAGGAGATGGCCAAGCTGCAAGACGAGATCGACGCGCAGAACCTGTGGGACCTAGACGCCCAGATCGACGTCGCGATGGAGGCCCTCCGCTGCCCCCCCGACGACGCAAAGGTCGACACCCTGTCCGGCGGCGAAAAACGCCGCGTTGCCCTGTGCAAGCTGCTGCTCGAAGCCCCCGACATGCTGCTCCTCGACGAGCCGACCAACCACCTTGACGCCGAAACCATCGCGTGGCTGCAAAAGCACCTGATCGAATACAAGGGCACTATCCTGATCGTCACCCACGACCGCTATTTCCTCGACGACATCACCGGCTGGATCTTGGAGCTCGACCGCGGCCGCGGCATTCCCTACGAAGGCAATTATTCCAGCTGGCTGGAGCAAAAGGCCAAACGGCTGGAGCGCGAGGCCAAAGAGGACAAATCCAAGCAAAAGACGCTGGAGAAGGAACTCGAATGGATTCGCGCCGGGGCCAAGGCCCGTCAGGCCAAATCCAAGGCCCGCATCAACGCCTATAACGAGATGGCCAACCAGTCAGAGCGCGAAAAGCTCGGCCGCGCCCAGATCATCATCCCCAACGGTCCCCGTTTGGGCAACAAGGTGATCGAGGTCGAAAACCTCACCAAAGCCTATGGCGACAAGCTGTTGGTCGAGGACCTCTCCTTTTCCCTGCCCGCAGGCGGCATAGTCGGGGTGATCGGCCCCAACGGCGCGGGTAAATCCACGCTGTTCCGTATGCTCACAGGGCAGGAACAGCCCGATTCCGGCACCGTCACTTACGGCGACACGGTGCAGCTGTCCTATGTGGACCAGTCCCGCGACGCGCTTTTGCCCGACGCGACCGTGTGGGAAGAAATCTCCGACGGTGGCGAAATCATCCAGCTGGGCGACGCCCAGATGAACTCCCGCGCCTACTGCTCCGCCTTCAACTTCAAGGGCGGCGACCAGCAGAAAAAGGTGGGGCTGCTGTCAGGTGGTGAGCGCAACCGTGTGCACATGGCGAAACTCCTCAAATCCGGCGGCAACGTGTTGCTGCTCGATGAACCTACCAACGATCTAGACGTGGAAACGTTAAGGGCGCTTGAAGACGCCATCGAAGATTTCGCCGGTTGCGCCGTCGTCATCTCCCACGACCGCTTCTTCCTCGACCGCCTCTGCACCCACATCCTCGCCTTCGAGGGCGAGGCCCATGTGGAATGGTTCGAGGGCAACTTCGAGGCCTACGAAGAAGACAAAATCCGCCGTCTGGGACCGGACGCGGTGGAGCCGAAGCGGGTGAAGTATAAGAAGTTTACGAGGTGAAACCGGGCTTAAGCGGACCAACAGTCCCATACGTCTCAGGTGGATTGCTCACTAGTTGGCAACCATGGCGCTTTGCAGGAGCCTCAGCCAATCTGCTTGCATCAAGTGACTTCGACGCCGACACGCCTTTCTGGCCCGTTTACTTTTCGGCCACCTTAAATTTCTTTGTCTCGATTGAAGAGACGCTCACAAATGGAGACAAACAAAAATTCACGGAACAAAATCATGTTTTCAAAGGATTTTTGTCACATGTGTCCCAACTTAAAACTGCTAGCAAAGCCGGTGCGGGACTCCATGTTTATACCGACTTTATTCTAAGAGAGAGACATCCACTTCATCACCGATCGTCAACTTTGACAAAACCAATGAAGATTTCTAGGCAACCCTTTTTGTGGAATGGTGATTTGGAAGAAATCTCATTTGGAACATCACTTAACTTCGCACCCGAAGGGGAAAGCCCTCTTAGATTGTTTGGATTGGCGTTTGCGTGGTTTGAAGAAGTGTTGAGAGTCATGGATCAAGCAGTTTACGCTAGGATTCGAGAAAACCCTTTTGAAAATCGAGACCTATGGAAGGCGCTCGACATCGAAAGCTATAATAGAATTGAGACGTCAGACTTAGATTACCATTATTGATAAGCGTAAGCTGGTTCCCAACCACCCTCCCCCCACAAACCAAAAACGCCCGAAGGCAATCCCCCGGGCGTTTTCTGGATGCCGGTCAAAAACAAGACCGGAAGCAGGGCGCAAATCCGTGTAGCGAGTAGCGCCCTTGGTGTGGCTTATGCGACGGCGAACAGGTTGTGCACCTTGTTTTGCGCGCGGCGGGACGTGAACATGATCCGGTCTGCATTATCATCGGCACGCGGGAAAAGCGTGACGCGGTCGGACCCCGATTTGCGAATTTGAATGGCACGCAAAGCGACAAGGCGGTTGCGGCGGGCTTTTTCGACGAGAGATACGGTCATGGCAGTCTCCTAAAAATCAATGGCCGGGGCGGCGGCGGGTAGATGTAAAACAATAAGGCGAATTACGGCCATTTTTCGCAAGTAAGTTTCTCCATACCATTGATAATAAACATATAATTTTCACAATTTGCGCACATTGAACGCATAATTTTGACATGTTTGAACGGGTTTTCGGCCCTTTACGGCAGCACAGTGGCGACCTTTGGAAAATTCTGCCGACCAAAGCCTTAATAAATTATGAATTGTGGTCGCCACATTTCCGAATTTTTACCCAGAACCCGTCTTCACCCGCTGCCTTTCAGCCCGATTCCGCAACCAGAGCCCTCTGGCGACATACCCCGCCATACCCGTAGGGCGGGTTTCAACCCGCCAGCCGCGCCCGCTCAGAACTCCCCCTCCCGCGGCCCTTCCTCGATATCGTCCGGCACCGGATCGTTATATTTGTCCATCGACAGCTGAACATACGCGTGGAAGTCCGCCTCCAGTTTCAGGAACTCCGCGATCCTCGCCTGTGCATAGGTTGCCAGTATCCGGTTGATCCGCGCCTGATAGCCGTTGCCCCACGCGCGGTAGAACTTCGCCACGCTGCGGTCGACGCGCAGGGTGATCTTCACCTTCGGCTCCTCCACGTCGATGTCATGCTCCAGCCGGTGCCAGGCCTGCGGGATGACCTCGCGGACGCCTTCAGCCAGCTCATCGTCCAGACGCGCCAGCTGCATGTAATGGGCCAGCCTCTCCTTTGCGATACGCTGGGTCTTGGAGCGGGAACTGGCGGGATACGACATGGACGGTCCTTTGGCTTTGCGATTGACCCGACCTACCGCACCAGCCGTTAACGCCCCGCGAACCCTGCGTGCGCCGCTGCCCGACACAAAGCCGACGCATGGCTGACGGTTTGCCGACGCCGATTTTCGCCCCGTTTTGACCCACGTCAAAGCAAACCGCCGCGGCTGATGCACAGTGGATCCAACCACTCAGAACAGGAGGCCCGAATGCCCAACACCCCCCACCAGCTCGCCGAGGAATTCCCCGACAAGATCGACAGGATGCACGACCTGAAAGAAAGCAACGCCCACTTCCGCAAACTGTTCGACGAGTACCACGAGGTGAACCGCGCCGTGCACCGCGCCGAGACCAATGTGGAACCCACCGACGACGCCCACGAGACCGCCCTGCGCAAGCAGCGCATGACCCTGAAGGACCAGATCGCGGCGATGCTATAGGGCGGAAAACGCTTTACTTGTGGGTCGAACCCTGTCAGACGCTGCTTTGCAACGTTTGCCTCTTTCGACCCACTGTCTTCCCTAATACGGCCGCCAGTCTATCGTTACAGACCAATCGAGCCGAGCTGCCGCATAGTGCGGGCAGCACCAATACTAAGGAATGACACGATGGCTAATGGCACCGTGAAATGGTTCAACTCTACTAAAGGCTTCGGCTTTATCGCACCGGAAGGTGGCTCCAAGGACGTGTTCGTGCACATCTCCGCACTGGAACGCTCCGGCCTGTCCACACTGGACGACAACCAAGCCGTGACGTTCGACGTCGAAGCTGGCCGTGACGGTCGCGAAAGCGCAGTCAACATCGCTCTGGCCTAAGCCTCAGCGACACTGAATTCGAAGGGCGTGCAGGGGAAACCTTGCGCGCCCTTTTTCTTGGGTACTTACTTCTTCTTGACGAACTCTGTCAGGATCACGATCCGTTGGCCTTCCACACGTCCCTCGATATGGCCCGCATTATCCGTCACCAGCGAAATGCCGCGCACCGCCGTGCCGCGTTTGGCCGTGAAGCCAGCGCCCTTCACCGGCAAGTCCTTGATCAAAACAACCGAGTCACCCGCCGCCAGCAACGCCCCGTTGGCGTCGCGATGCTCCAGCGGCACGTCAGCAGCCCAAGCCGCCAAACCGTCATCCAGAAAGACCATATCGAGCGTCTCGGCCGCCCAAGGCGCATCCAGCGCACGCAGCTTGCGCACCGCCAGCACCTGCGCCGCAGGCACCTCGGACCAGACGGCCCTTTGCAGGCAACGCCAGTGCCCCTCAACCGCGTCGCCGGACGCACAGATGTCGCAGAGCGCAACCAGATCGTCTCGCGGGGTGACGGCAACCGCGTCCACAGCCTCGGCCCCGCATAGCTCACAGGCCCCGCCGCATCGCGTCATCACAGCATTAGGTATCATCATCGGCCCTTTCCATTTGCAGCCCGCCATACCCCCATTCCGGCCCCAAGACCATCACGCATTGGCACCGCTGCGTGGATCACCTAAAAGCGCCTCATGTCGGAATATGATGTCGTCATAGTGGGCTCCGGCCCCGCAGGCTCCGCCGCTGCAATCACCGCCGCCAAGGCGGGGTTGGCCGTGGCCGTCGTCGACAAGGCCACCTTCCCCCGCGACAAGCTTTGCGGCGGGCTGTTCACCGGCCGCAGCGAGAAAGCCATGCAGGCGATTTTCGGGCTGGAGGTGACGGAGGACATGTTCGTGACCTCCAACCACATGCGTTTCCTGTCCAAAGGCCGCGTGCTGGCCGACATACGCAACGCGCCGCCCGTCCACCTGACCATGCGCCGCGAGTTCGACGCGATGCTGCATTCCGAGGCCCTGAAAGCAGGCGCGACCCCGTATCTGGGCCAGCCCATCACCGCGCTGACCGATGACACGCTAACCTTGCGCGACGGCATCAAGCTGCGTTTCAAAGCCCTCATCGGTGCGGATGGCGTCAACTCCTTCGTGGCCCGTACCCTGTTCGGACGTCCCTTCGATCCGGAGAAAATCGGCTTCGGGCTGGAAATCGAAACCCCCTTGCCACCGACACGCGACAACGCGGTCGAGGTCGATTTCGACGCCGCAAGCTGGGGCTATGGCTGGGCCTTTCCCAAGCGCAAGACCGTGACCGTGGGCGTCGGTGGGATCAACAGCCGCAACGAAGACATGAAGGCCAACATGGCGGCCTATATCGCCCAAACCGGCAGCGACGAAAGCCTGCGCTACAAAGGTCAGTATCTGCCCTTCGGCGACTACAAGAAAACGCCGGGCCGCGACCACATCCTGCTGGCAGGCGATGCCGCCGGATTGGTCGATCCGATCACGGGCGAGGGCATCGCGCTGGCAATGGAAAGCGGGCAGCACGCGGCGAATGCCGTTATCGAGGCGCTCGCGCAAGGCAAACCTCAAACGGCACTCTCCCGCTACATGAAACTGGTGAAACCCATTCAGCGCTCTCTCGATCAGGCCAAGATGTGGCGCCTGATCATGTTCCCGAAAGCAACCGAAGGCTATTTCCGCAAAGCCTTCGAGCGCGGCAGTTCCCTACAAATGAAATATCTCGAACTCCTCGCCGGAGAGGCGGAATACGCCGACCTGCGCGGGGCGCTGTTGCGGCGTATTCCAAAGCTTGGCTGGCGGTTGCTGAAGCACCGCCTTGGCTTCAAGGGGCCAGCTTAGTCTTCCAGAACGAAGGTGACTTTCAGGATCACGCGGTATTCGTCGATCTTGCCGTCCTTCACCGTGCATTTCATGTCCTGAACCCAGGCGTTCTGGACATTCTTCAACGTCTTGGCCGCCCGTTCGACACCCTTCTGGGTCGCATCTTCAAAGCTCTTCTTCGAGGACGCAATGAGTTCTGTTACGCGTGCAACTGACATTCTAAGTCTCCTTGTTGATTGGGAACCTCTACGCTACTCCTTTCACGCCAGAACTCAACTTGTGTCGGCGGGGAAAAGCCAATTACATCGCACCCATGAAAAAACAGTACTTCTTCGGCTACGGCTCTTTGGTAAACACGACGACCCACACTTACGGCTCCACACACGTGGCGACGTTGGAAGGCTGGCGCAGGGTCTGGACCCATACCGCGCTGCGCGACATCGCCTATCTCAGCGTGGCACCCGCAAGCGGCAGCAGGATCGACGGGTTGATCGCAGGGGTCCCGGATTCCGACTGGGCCGCGCTCGATATCCGCGAAACCGGCTATTCGCGCAGCTTGCTGCAATCCACGGCGCTGACCCACGCAGCGGGCGAGGTGGACGTCCAGATGTACCAAACCCACATTGAGCGCGACGCACCGTCGCCGGTCGCCCAGCCGATACTGCTCAGCTATCTGGACGTAGTGGTCCAAGGTTTCCACACCCAATTCGGCAAGGACGGCGTTGAACGCTTTTTCCAGACCACCGACGGCTGGGAGGCGCCCATCCTCAACGACCGCCTACAGCCGCGCTATCCGCGCAGCCGGACGCTCAGCGACCGCGAGACCGCGCTGGTGGATGCCCATCTCGAAAACCTCAAGACAAGCATCATCGAGCCAGAGCAGGACTAAACCGACATCGTCGCCTTCACCGCCTTCTTCCAGCCCGCGTATTTGCGGTCGCGGGTTTCGTCGTCCATGTCCGGCTCGAACCGGCGGTCCAGCGCCCAGCTTTCCGCAAACCCGTCCATATCGGGATAAATCCCCGCCCGCGACCCCGCCAGCCACGCCGCGCCCAAGGCCGTTGTTTCCAGCACCTCCGGCCGGTCCACCTGCGCGCCGATAATGTCACTAAGGAACTGCATCGCCCAGTCGCTCGCCGTCATGCCGCCATCGACGCGAAGCACATCCTCGCCATCGGCCTCCCAGTCCGCCTTCATCGCCTCCAGCAAGTCGCGCGTCTGGTAGCCGACGCTTTCCAGCGCGGCGCGGGCGAATTCCTCCGGCCCGGTGCCGCGAGTCAGCCCGAAAATAGCCCCGCGGCAATCGGCGTCCCAATAGGGCGCACCCAGTCCGGTGAAGGCGGGCACAAGAATGACGTCCTGCCCGTCATCCGCCTTCTCTGCCAAAGGCTGCGTTTCCTTGGCTTCGCGGATAATCTTGATCCCGTCGCGCAGCCATTGCACCACCGCCCCCGCAATAAAGATCGAGCCTTCCAGCGCATAAGTCGGTTTGCCGTCGAACTGGTAGGCAATCGTCGTCAGCAGCCGGTTCTGCGACGCAACCGGCGTGTCGCCCGTGTTCAACAGCGCAAAGCAACCCGTGCCATAGGTCGACTTCATCATGCCCGGCTTGAAGCATGCCTGCCCCACCGTCGCCGCCTGCTGGTCGCCCGCGACACCCAGAACGGGCAGCGCCTTGCCGAACAGGTCCGCGCGGCACGTGCCGAAATCCGCCGCGCAATCCTTGACCTCCGGCAGCATCTGCATCGGGATGCCCAGCATCTCGCAAATCGTCGTGCTCCACCGCCCTTTGCGAATGTCATAAAGCAGCGTCCGCGCGGCGTTGGTGGCGTCGGTCACATGCGAGGCGCCGCCGGTCAACTTCCAGATCAGGAAGCTGTCCACGGTGCCGAACAGCAACTCGCCCGCCTCCGCCCGCTCCCGCACGCCGTCGACGTTTTCCAGTATCCAGCGCAGCTTCGTGCCGGAAAAATACGGGTCCAGCAGCAGCCCCGTCCGCTCGGTGAACATCTCCTCATGCCCCGCGTCCCGCAACTCGCGGCAATAGTCCGAGGTCCGGCGGTCCTGCCAGACAATCGCGTTATGCACCGGCTTGCCGGTGGCCTTGTCCCACACAACCGTCGTCTCGCGCTGGTTGGTGATGCCGATGGCGGCAATGTCGTCGGCGCTGATCCTCGCCCGCTCGATCACGGAGCGGCAGGTGCCTGCGGTCGTGGACCAAAGATCGTCGGGGTCGTGCTCGACCCAGCCCGAATGAGGGAAATGTTGCGGAAATTCCTCCTGATCCGAGGCCACGATCTTCATGTCCTTGTCGAAGATAATCGCCCTGCTGGACGTGGTCCCCTGATCAATGGCCAGTATATATGTCATGTCTTCTCCCGTTCGGCCTGCATCCAGTCATCAAGCAGCTTGATCTCGTCCGCGCTCATCCGCAACCCCAGCTTCGAGCGCCGCCAGACCACATCGTCGGCCCGCCGCGCATACTCCCGCCCCATCATCCAGCGCACCTCGCGCGCGGTCAGGTTCGCCCCGAAATGCTTGCCCATATCCGATACGGCACCCGCATCGCCCAGCATCACCCGCGCGTCGGTGCCGTAAGCCCGCACCAGCCGCCGCGCCCAGACATCGTCGAGATACGGGTAGTCTACGATCAGCCCGTCAATCAAGTCCTGCACCTGATCCACCGCAAAATCGCCCCCAGGCAACGCCACGCCCGCCGTCCAGTTGCCCGGCACCCCGTCAAAGAACGGCGCGATCTTGGCCAAGGCGTTCTCCGCTAGCCGGCGATAGGTGGTGATCTTGCCGCCAAACACATTGAGCAGCGGCGGCCCGTCGTCATAGACGCTCAGCACATAATCCCGCGTCGCAGCGGTCGCGGATTTGGCGCCGTCGTCATAAAGCGGCCGCACGCCGGAATAGGTCCACACCACGTCATCCACCGTAATGTCATGCTTGAAATAGCCGTTGGCGAACGCGATCAGGTAGTCGCGTTCCTCGTCCGTGCAAACCGGCTCTTGCGACGGGTCCGGATGCTCCGCGTCGGTCGTGCCGATCAGGGTAAAATCCGTCTCGTAGGGAATGGCGAAAATGATCCGCCCGTCTTCCCCTTGGAAGAAATACGCCTTGTCATGCTTAAACAGCCGCTTGGTCACGATATGGCTGCCCCGCACCAGCCGGACGCCTTCGCTCGAATTGGTGTGGGTGACGTGCCGGATCACGTCCTCCACCCACGGCCCGCCCGCGTTCACCAGCATCCGCGCGCGCCGCTGCGACAGCTCGCCAGTTTCACTGTTTTCAAGGTCCACGACCCAGTGCTCGTCCTCCCGACGGGCCGACACCACCTTGGTGCGCACCATAATCTCCGCCCCCCGCGCCTCCGCGTCGCGGGCGTTCAGCACCACCAGCCGCGCGTCCTCGATCCAGCAGTCGGAATACTCGTAGGCCAGCTCGAACCGGTCCTCGATCCCCTGCCCCACAACATCAGTCGTCAAATCCACCTTGCTCGTGCCGGGCAAAATCTTCCGCCCGCCAAGGTTGTCATACATGAACAACCCCAGCCGGATCAGCCATGCCGGACGCCGACCCTTAAGCCACGGCATGAACACAGACAGCAGCTTGGAGGTCGGCGTTTCGCCCTCGAACCGCATATCCTTGTGGTAGGGCAGCACGAACCGCATCGGCCAGCTGATATGCGGCATTGCCCGTAGCAGGGTTTCGCGCTCGATCAGGGCCTTGCGGACAAGGCCGATCTCGAAATACTCCAGATAGCGCAGCCCGCCATGAAACAACTTGGTGGACGCGCTGGACGTCGCCCAGGCAAGGTCGTTCATCTCGGCCAGAGACACCGACAGCCCACGACCCGCCGCATCCCGCGCGATGCCCGCACCGTTGATGCCGCCGCCGATAATGAACAGATCGACGATGTCTTCTTCCGCCATATCAGCGACTCCTCCCGTGCCGTTGTCCACAGAACATAAGCTAATTCCGCCTCGTGAACAGGGCGGAGCGCGTCAGTCGTCGTCTGGAATGCCCATCAACGCCATCGGGCTGACGCCCAGCGTGGCCGACGCGAATGGCCCCCCGTGGCAGGTCATCCCCGGATCGCTCAAATCCGCAGGCGGCGTGTCTGCCAGTATCTCCGCCGCATAATCCTCCGCATTGTCCTTCGGGCGGTAGCCCAGATGCGACGCGGACGAGTTATCGACGGGCGAGCGGTCATTCTTCGACACGCCATAGATCACCGTGAACCCCACCACCGGCGTATCAATCGCCCGAGTCACGACCTGCACCAGATCGTCAGGGCTTAGCCATGACCCCAACGCCCGCGCATTGCCGGGCCGCGAGGTGGCGGACAGGATGCGGATATGGACCGACTCCAGCCCCTCCTTCTCCCAGAACATCCGCCCCAGATCCTCGGTAAAGCACTTGGCCAGCCCATAGTAAGTGTCAGGCCGGTGCGGCATGTCGGGCGTGATCGCCACGGTCTTCGGATACATCCCCATGGCATGAATGGACGACGCATAGACCACCCGGCGCACGCCATGCTCTTTCGCGGATTGCCAGATATTGTAGGAGCCGACGAAGTTCGGACCCCAGATTTCCTCGAACGGCACCTCGTCCACCAGCGCACCGAAATGCACCACCATATCCGCACCTTCCAGCAGCGGGCGGATATCGTCCATCTTCGCCAGATCGGCCTGCACGAAGGTCTCGTTCGCGGCCAGATCGCCTACGCTTTCGGCAATGTCGGTGGATAACAGTTCGTCGCACATCGCGGCCAGCGGCCCACGCAGGATTTTGCCAAGGTTTCCGGCAGCGCCGGTCAACACGATCTTCTTCATGGTGATATCTCCCAAATCAATCGGGACGACCTCAACACTCCGGAATGTTGACCGCAAGCCCCCCTTGCGAGGTTTCCTTGTATTTCGTGCTCATATCAATGCCGGTCTGGCGCATCGCTTCGATGCAATTGTCCAGCGGCATGAAATGCGTCCCGTCCCCGCGCAGGGCCAGCGAGGCGGCGGATACCGCCTTGATCGCGCCCAGCCCGTTGCGTTCGATGCACGGAACCTGAACCAGCCCCGCGACCGGATCGCAGGTCATGCCCAGATGATGCTCCAGCGCGATCTCCGCCGCGTTCTCCACCTGCTCGTTGGTGCCGCCCAAAGCCGCACACAGCCCCGCCGCCGCCATGGAGGACGCCGAGCCAACCTCCCCCTGGCACCCCACCTCGGCACCCGAGATGGAGGCGTTGTGCTTGATCAGCCCGCCCACCGCTGCCGCCGTCAGCAGGAAGTTGCGCTGCCCCTCTTCCGTCGCACCAATGCAATGCTCGCGGTAATAGCGCAGCACGGACGGCAGCACACCCGCCGCCCCGTTGGTGGGCGAGGTCACGACCTTGCCCCCCGCCGCGTTCTCCTCGTTCACGGCCATGGCGTAGACGCTCATCCAGTCGTTGATCGTATGCGGCTGGCTGCGGTTCATCCCCTGCTCCGCCAGCAGCTGGTCATGGATACGCTTGGCGCGGCGCTTCACGTTCAGCCCGCCCGGCAAGATCCCGTCCATCCGCAGCCCGCGGTCAACACAATCAAACATCGCGTCGCGGATCACCGTCAGGTTCCGGTCCAACTCCGCACGCGACATCGTCGCCAATTCGTTGGCCTCCTTCATCTGCGCAATGGTTTTGCCGTGGGCCGCGCCCATCTCCAACATCTCAACCGCCGAGCCGAACGGATACGGAAACCCCGCCTGTTCCTTCTGCACATGCAGGTCCGGCTCTTCATTCGCCAGTTCTGCCTCGGTCATCACGAAGCCGCCGCCGACCGAATAGTAGGTCTCCTGCATATACAGGTTGCCCGCCGTGTCCCACGCTTTCAGGATCATGCCGTTGGCATGTCCCGGCAGCGTCAGGTCGTAATCGAAAACTACGTCTTTCGCCGGATCAAGCGCCAGTTCAGGCAGCCCCTCGGGCCGCACGACCTTCTCTACCGCCAAGGTCTCGATCAACCCGTCCACCGCATCAGGGTCCATCGTCGCGGGCAGATATCCCATCAGCCCCAGCATCACCGCGCGGTCGGTCGCGTGGCCCTTGCCGGTAAACGCCAGCGAGCCATGCAGCGACGCCGACACGCCCGCCAACTCTCCCGCGCCGGGTTCTTTTTCACGCCCGCCCCGCAGGTCGTCCAGAAAGCGCCCCGCAGCCGTCATCGGCCCCATGGTGTGGGACGAGGACGGGCCGATGCCCACTTTGAATATGTCGAAGATACTTAGAAACATACGCGCATATACGGCCCAAACGAAAACCGCCGCCTATCGAAACAAGACAGGCGGCGGTGAATTCACGACATGGGTGAAATTTTAGCTGCGACCCTTCCAAGGCACCAGCAGACGCTCCGCCCAGCGCATCAGCACGTCGATAGAGAACCCGATCACGCCGATCAGGATAATCCCCATCAACACGATGTCCGTGTTCTGGAACTTCGACGCCACCATGATCATCATGCCCGCGCCCTTCTCCGCGGCCACAAGTTCGGCGGCCACAACGGTGCCCCAACATACGCCCATCGCCACCCGCGCGCCGGTGAATATCTCCGGCAGCGAATTCGGGATGATGACGTGCCGCATGATCTGCCACTTGGACGCGCCCAGCGAATAGGCGGCATGCACCTTGGTGATGTTGACCCCCGACACGCCGGACCGCGCGGCAATCGCCATGATCCACAGCGCCGCAAGGAACAGCAGCACGATCTTGCCGACCTCACCGATGCCTGCCCAGATAATCACCAGCGGGATCAGCGCCAAGGGTGGCACGGGCCGCATGAACTCGACCACCGGATCGAACCAGCCGCGGAACCAGTTGGACAGACCCATGACATAGCCCAGCGGGATGCCCACGGCGGCCCCGATCAGGAAGCCCACGATCACGCGGAACAGCGAGTACCCAAGGTGTTCCCAAAGCGTCGAGTTGCGGAACCCCGTGCTGGAAATCTCCGCCAACCGGCTCGCGACCTTTTCAGGTGGCGGCAAATACAATGGCTGCATCTGCCAGCCGGTCTTCGGCTCGATGTTCAACGTGCCCTTGGGCGTCATGGCCACGCGGGCGAAGTCGGTCATGACCTCGCCACCCAGCGCAATCGGCTTGCCGTTCACGGCCACGATCTGCGCGCCGTCGTCGCGGCCCACCTCGTCATTCGCGTCCACCCGCAACAGCTTGGAGCGGTATTTCACAATCGACACAGAGTCGTTCTTCGCAAACCCGTCCCCCGGCGCAACTTCGGGTACAGTCGCGTCCCCGTCGGTCTCGTGCACGTTGACCGTGACGGTCGCGTCGTCGGTCTGCCCGTTCGCGTCAACCGTGTAGGTAAACACACCTGTGCCGGTGAACGGCGCAGGCGCATGCAGAAACGACGGGATCAGGCTGGAGCCGGTGAACGACGCCCACAGCAAAAATATCGTCACGATGGAAATGATCGACGCAGCCCTGTTCGGCCGCACGGCACTTTCGTCCCCGAAGGTCACGGTTTTCAGCGAGGTATAGTCATTCGGCCGCGCCGATGCGGTGATATATTTCACCGCGAAGAAGCTACCCACGAAGATGGCGACATAGATTGCAAGAATGGTCATGCGCTTTCCTCCGTGCGGCCCATAATCTCCTCTTCCATGTCCCAGATCATGGCGAGGATTTCCTCACGGGTCTTCGCATAGTCCGGGTGCTTCTTGACCTCGCGCAGGTCCTGGTCGACCCCAAGATCGGCAAACGGCAAGCGGTATTCCTTGTGGATGCGGCCGGGACGCGGGGCCATGACCAGCAGACGCTCGCCCAGCAACAGCGCCTCCTCGACCGAGTGGGTGATCAGGATGATCGTCTTGCCCGTCTCTTTCCACAGCTTCAGCACAAGGCTTTGCATCTTCTCACGGGTCAGCGCGTCCAGCGCGCCAAGTGGTTCGTCCATCAAGATCACGTCGGGGTCATTGGCAAGGCAGCGGGCCAAAGCCACGCGCTGCTGCATCCCGCCGGACAATTCGTAAATCGCTTTTTCCTTGAAGTCCCGAAGGCCCACAACATCCAGCAAATGGTCCACATTGGCCCCGTATTGCGATTCCTTCTCGCCTTTCATGCGCGGCCCGAAGGCGACATTCTGGCGAACGTTCATCCACTCGAACAACGCGCCCTGCTGGAAAACCATCCCGCGTTCCGCATCCGGCCCCTGCACGGTATGCCCGTTCATCGTGATGCGACCCTCGGTCGGGGCCAGAAAACCCGCAACAATGTTGAGCAACGTGGTCTTGCCACAGCCCGACGGCCCCAGAACGCTCATCAACTCGCCCGGTTTCAGCGCCAGCGTGACGTCTTTCAGCGCCTGCACCGAGCTGCCGTTCGGCAGGTCGAAGCGCATGGAGATATTTTCAATGGTCAAGCCCGACATAGCTGCCCCACTCCTTGTTTAAGGTATTTTGGAAGTGAAAAGGGTGGCGCGGAATTCCCGCGCCACCCCTCAGTCGGTGCTACATCTCGGACGCGGCCTTCAGCGGGCCTGTGTTCACAGTCGCCTCATAGCTGTCCAGCGCCGCGTCGATGGAGTTCGCGTTCACGAAGATGTCCGCGACACCCTTCATGAAGGACTGCGCGCCGCCGCCCAGCCACTTCTCGCCCAGTTGCTCGGACACGCTCGGGAATGCAAAGGTTGCCAGCGTCGAAGCGGTCGCTTCTTCGTCCATGCCCGCGTCCTTGGCGATCACCGGCAGCATTTCCGCGTGGTTGGCCTCGTCAGCCCACATCGCGTTGGCGTCTGCGGTCACTTTCAGGAACTTGGCAACGGTCTCGCCGTTCTCGGCCACGAAACCGGCAGGCGCGGAGGTCACGTCAAACACCAGAATGCCCAACTCTTCCTTCTCGGCGCCGGTCAACAGGATGTTGCCGGATTCCTTCATCGTGCGCAGCGCGCCACCCCAGCCGCAAGCCATGTCGACAGAGCCTTGCGCCAGCGCCGCAGCCCCCTCGGCAGGGGCCATGTCCACGACGCTCATGCTGGAGATATCAACGCCGAAATGGTTCATCTGGCTCAGAAAGCCGTAATGCGCGGCGGTACCCAGCGGAACGGCAACCTTCTTGCCAGCCAATTCGGAGGCGGAATTCTTGTCGATCTCCAGACCGCTCGAGACGACGCAGTTGTCGTTCTCCGAATAGGACACGGCCACGTCAAGGATCTGGATGTCCTGACCGGCAGAGGTCGCAACCACGAAAGGTGGCACACCTTGCGACACGGAAATGTCTACGTCGCCGGATGCCATGGCAGCCGACATTGCGGTGCCGGTGTCGAAGGACACCCAGGTGACCGGCGCGCCCAGCGCTTCGTCATAGGTGCCGTTGACCTTGGCATACTGGAACGGCATCGGCCATTCGAGGAAGTAGCCGACCGTCAGCCCGTGCCCGTCCGCCATGGCGGCTTGCGCCCCCGACAGCAGGGCCACGCCAGCGACGGCGCTCATCATTTTGGTGGATAGTTTCATGTGTTCATCTCCCATGTTGAACATATTGGCACCTTGTCGGCGCTTTTGGTTCCCTCAGGTCGGCCTGTCCGGTGGTCCGGATCTCTAGCCGCCTGAAGGCGTTTGCAAAACAAAACACACGGCAGTTTAAATGCCAATGCACTTCGCATTTGCAGATCAAGTTTCAGGTATTCGCATCAACCCTTTCGGCTTATGTGAACGGCAAGTAGGCGAAGCGGGGTGGGTTCCGTCAATGAATTTCATCAGCCTTTGCAAGCCTGACCTCACCCGCCACGCCCACGGAATCGGCACCATAAACGACTGAAAACAAAACAATTCGGCCACGGGGACAACCCTTCCACACCCCGAAAGGCCGCGAAACTGGCCCTACGCACAGCCGAAATCTGGCCCTATTGCGCATCTGAATTACGTGCAGCCTGATGTAAGGCGCTATACTGGGCGCATCGCGTCAAGATTCGCCGGACTAACGCTCCGGCCCCCTTTAATCACTGGAGAAGCCCCATGGACGGCAATCTGCAAAGCAATGATCTCTCCGGCGTTGTCGAAGCCGACCGCGCCCATGTCTGGCACCACCTCAGCCAGCACGCAGGCTACATGGCCGAGGGCGACGCCCGCACCGACCCCAAGATCATCGTCGAGGGCAAGGGCATCAACGTCTGGGACCAGCACGGCCGCAAGCATATCGACGCGGTCTCCGGCGGCGTCTGGACCGTCAACGTGGGCTATGGCCGCGAAAGCATCGCCGATGCCGTGCGCGACCAGTTGGTGAAGATGAACTTCTTCGGCGGCACCGTCGGCTCCATCCCCGCCGCGCAATTCTCCGAGCGGCTGATCGCCAAGATGCCCGGCATGACCCGCGTCTACTACGCCAACTCGGGCTCCGAGGCGAACGAGAAGGGCTTCAAGATGGTCCGCCAGATCGCCCACAAGCGCTATGGCGGCAAGAAGCACAAGATCCTCTACCGCGACCGCGACTACCACGGCACCACCATCGCCTGCCTCTCCGGCGGCGGTCAGGAGGAGCGGAACGCCCAATACGGCCCCTACACCCCCGGCTTCGTCAAAGTCCCCCACTGCCTTGAATACCGCGCCATGGATCAGGGCTTGGGCGATCTGTCCGGCGAGGCCTATGGCATCGCAGCCGCCAACGCGATTGAAGACGTCATCCTGCGCGAAGGCCCCGACACCGTCGGCGCGCTGTGTCTGGAGCCCGTCACCGCAGGCGGCGGCGTCATCGTCCCGCCCGAAGGCTACTGGCCCCGCGTGCAGGAAATCTGCAAAAAATACGACATCTTGCTGCATATCGACGAGGTCGTCTGCGGCATGGGCCGCACCGGCACATGGTTCGGCTACCAGCATTACGGCATCCAGCCCGATATCGTGACCATGGCCAAAGGCGTCGCCTCCGGCTACGCCGCCATTTCGTGCTGCGTGACGACCGAGGCCGTGTTCGACATGTTCAAGGACGACACCTCCGACCACCTCAACTACTTCCGCGACATCTCCACCTTCGGCGGCTGCACCGCAGGCCCCGCCGCAGCGCTGGAAAACATGCGCATCCTCGAAGACGAGAACCTGCTCGACAACACCACCGCCATGGGCACCTACATGCTGGAGCAGCTAGAAGAGCTGAAAGGCAAACACGCCTGCATCGGCGACGTGCGCGGCAAGGGCCTGTTCCTCGGCGCAGAGCTTGTCGCAGATCGCGAAACCCGCGCACCCCTGCCCGAAAAGCTGGTCGCCCAAGTCACCGGCCACTGCATGAGCAAAGACGCGGTCATCATCGGCATGACCAACCGGTCGGTGCCGGGCTTCAACAACACCCTCTGCTTCTCCCCCGCATTGATCGCCACCAAGGACGACATCGACGCGATCTTGGCGTCGGTAGATGGTGCGTTGACGGCAGTGATGGGGTAGAGGCTCAACCTAAAAGATACGGAAAAGCCCGCGATCTCGGCTAGGTCGCGGGCTTTTTTGTTTGCTCTTCACTGGCTGCTACGCGGGACAAAGTGAGCCTTCGCTGCGGCAGCACCAATGGCTGCTTTAGGAGGCCCGATCAGCTTAAAGTGAGCTTTTTGCAGATTGCGCATGGCTCGTGCCGCGAGCCTGCCGTTTTTAGAGCGAGACTACAGATGCATCCTCGTGCTTGGCTCTCGGTGTCCGCTCAATCGTCGCTGAATCGATCTCCATCATAGTTAGCTGAGCGTTGATCCGACGCGCAGCCTCACCTGCCCGAAACCACTTCATGGCGGCCATCAAGTTGTAGCGCGGACGGCGACGCCCAGCTTGCGGCTCTACCGCTGCGGCCAGAACCTCCAATAATTCATCAATACGGTAAAGGCCGCCCGCAGTGGGCAGAGGCATCTTACGCTGTTGGAGCGATTGGCGTCTGACCTCGAGCTTTTCTGCAACGTCAGCCAAGCTCACGAGGTCTGGGCGGATCTCACGCAGGGTCGTGCCGACAGGTAGGGTCTTGATTAGGGCGCGAGCCGCGTTCAGGATGACGCTCTCCGCATCATCACCTTCGGTTTCCAGTTCGACACCGAGGAGACCAGCCACGCCCGTGCCCACCAAAGCATCCTCGAAGCCAGCTTCGAACACCGCATCAGACAGTGCGAACGCGTCGTGTTCCCCTTCAGGAAGGGCAAAGACCAGTTCGAATTCATATTCCTCAGCCATCTACTTTTCCTTCCGCTTCTTGAGTTTCACACAAGCGAGAGCCTTCTGTTTTACTTTCTTTGCGAACTGTTGCGGATTTTTCGGCGTCGACCAGACAGACATCTGGCAGAACTCGCCACACCGGCATTCCTTGCTGTTGTTAGGACAGCGCAACATTCCCCACGCGTGCCCCTTGCCTTCTATAACGGCCCATCCCAGCTCCTCGAGTTCTTGGATCATCGCCTCAATTTCCTTCGACGTGTGCCGCTTACGAGCCATAAGATACATTCACTTTCTAAATTGTCAACCGACAAGTTAAATTGTCAGGCATTACCGACGGTAGAACACAAAAGACAAAGAGCGTCACGGTGCCGAACCACGGCAGATCAACAATCCCTTGGCGAAGATTCAATACCCCTCTTTCTTGGAACATTGGCAAACCTCTTCAATTAAGACCGTCAAAAACCCAGTACAAATCCAAGCGGATGTTGAGGATTGTTGTACCTCTTGTAAAAGCAGCCCTTTGCGGCAGGAAAACAAGTTTGTGATTATGGCCTCCAAACGGCCACTCCCACACCCCCGCCCAGCCTCAACCCCTAATCGCCGGGCGATCGTCGTCACGCCCCGCGTTCACCAAATCTCAACAAACCTCACCGCCCGCAGTGTTAACCACGGCAAATCCCGCCCCCATGCCCGACACAATGCCGACGCTTTGCAGACGGTTCGCAGACCGCCCAAAACCCAAGTTTTGCAGCCGTTAACCCTCGATTCGCACCCCGAGCGTTGCACACCGCCAGACCACCGCCCCAACTGTTAACCCTTCCGCTGCGTCTCACTTTCCGATATATCCAAATTGAACCCGCTTTAAGGCCAGCCAACCTATGCCTATCGCCGTCGAAACCTTCTTTCTGGACCCCGCCTATGAGGGCACCCTCCAGCAGCAAATCCAGCAGATGGTCGCGGGCGGCATCCTGTCGGGCCGCTTCCGCCCCGGCGAGAAACTCCCCTCCTCCCGCAAGCTGGCACAGCATCTGGGCGTCAGCCGGATCACCGTCACGCTGGCCTATAACGAGCTGATGGCCGACGACTACCTGTCGTCGGCAGGCCGCTCCGGCTACTTCGTCTCCGAGAACGCGCCGGAGCCGCCGCAGATCAGCCCGCGCTCCTCCTCCGACACCGTCGACTGGAGCCGCGCCATCGGTCACCGCTTCTCCGGCAACCTGCAAATCGAGAAGCCGCTGGACTGGCGAACCTACAAATATCCCTTTCTTTACGGGCAGGTAGACCCTGCCCTGTTTGACCGGCAAAACTGGCGCCTGTGTGCAATCCGCGCTCTGGGCCAGCGGGATTTCGACAGCCTGACCGCCGATCAGGTCGACCGCGACGACCCGCAACTGCTGGAATTCGTCGCCCGCAACACCCTGCCCCGACGGGGAATTCTGGCCAATCCCGATGAAATCCTGATCACCGTCGGCGCACAAAACGCGCTGTGGCTGGCCGCGCAGGTCCTCCTGACCCAGCGCCGCACCGCCGCCCATGAGGACCCCTGCTACCCCGGCCTGCGCACCATCCTGCACCAGTCCCGCTGCCACCGGATCGAGGTGCCCGTAGACGCCGACGGCCTCCCGCCGCACCTGATCCCGCCCGAGACCGACGTGGTATTCTGCACGCCCAGTCACCAATGCCCGACCGCCTCCACCATGCCGATTTCGCGCCGCAAGGAGCTGCTCCGCCGCGCGTCCGAGGATGATTTCCTGATTGTCGAAGATGATTACGAGTTCGAGATGTCCTTCCTCAAACCCCCGTCCCCCGCCCTGAAATCGCTCGATGACGACGGAAGGGTCATCTATGTCGGCTCATTCTCCAAGTCGCTCTTCCCGGGCCTGCGTTTGGGCTATCTTGTTGGTCCCAAACCATTTATCCGCGAGGCCCGCGCCCTGCGCTCCGCGGTTTTGCGCCACCCGCCCGGCCATATGCAGCGCACGGCGGCCTATTTCCTGTCGCTCGGCCACTACGATGCCCTCGTCCGCCGCCTGCGCAACGCTTTCCACGACCGTCGCCGCATCATGGATAACGCCATGGCAGAACACGGTTTAACCGTCGCAGGCGCAGGGGCGTTCGGCGGGTCCAGCTACTGGATGCGCGCGCCGGACGGGGTCGATACGACCGAACTCGCTGATCGCTTAAGGGCGAAATCCGTGCTGATCGAGCCCGGCGCGGCCTTCTGCAAAGGCGGCTTCCGCGAATACAAACACTACCGGCTGGCCTATTCTTCCATCGGGGCGGGGCAAATTTCGCCCGGCGTTGCGCTCATCGCCGCTGAAATTGCTGCGATGCAGAACTGAATTAGCGCTATTTGGCAAACGCCTCGGGCGCTGGAATGCTTCACAGCAATGCCATAGGGTAGCCCACCTTCAAATTTTGGATATATAGTCCGAACAAACTGGTCATAACACGACTCTGGCCTGCGACCTAAGTTCCGCCCAGATACCTGCTCGGGACAAAGCCCCCTGCCCTTCACCTAACCGGGAGACCGCACCATGAAAATGACGACCGAAGAAGCCTTCGTCAAAACCCTGCAAATGCACGGCATCCGCCACGCCTTCGGGATCATCGGCTCGGCCATGATGCCGATCTCCGACCTGTTTCCGACCGCCGGCATCAAGTTCTGGGACTGCGCCCACGAGATGACCGCAGGCATGATGGCCGACGGTTATACTCGCGCCACCGGCGAGATGTCGATGATGGTCGCGCAAAACGGCCCCGGCATCACCAACTTCGTGACCTCGGTCAAGACCGCCTACTGGAACCACACCCCGCTGCTGCTGGTCACCCCACAGGCTGCCAACAAGACCATCGGTCAGGGCGGCTTCCAGGAAATGGAGCAGATGAACCTGTTTGCCGACTGCGTCGCCTATCAGGAAGAGGTCCGCGACCCGTCCCGCATCGCAGAGACGCTGAACCGCGTCATCATGCAAGCCTACCGCGCCTCTGCCCCCGCGCAGATCAACATCCCGCGCGACTTCTGGACGCAAGTGATCGACATCGAGCTGCCCGTCGCCGTGGAATTCGAGCGCCCCGCTGGTGGTGAAGAAGCCGTGGCGAAAGCTGCCGACCTGCTGTCGTCCGCCAAGTTCCCGGTGATCCTGAACGGCGCTGGCGTTGTTCTGGCAGGCGGTATCGACGCCTCCATGAAGCTGGCCGAATCCCTCGACGCGCCTGTTTGCGTTGGCTATCAGCACAACGACGCCTTCCCCGGTAACCACCCGTTGTTCGCTGGTCCGCTGGGCTATAACGGCTCGAAAGCAGGGATGGAGTTGATCTCCAAGGCCGACGTCGTGCTGGCCCTTGGCTCCCGCCTCAACCCGTTCTCGACCCTGCCGGGCTACGGCATCGACTACTGGCCCACGGATGCAAAGATCATTCAGGTTGACCTGAACCCCGACCGCATCGGCCTGACCAAGAAAGTCACCGTCGGCATCGTCGGAGACGCCAGGAAGGTTGCCGAAGGCATCCTGTCGCAACTGAAAGACGGTGCAGGCGACGCAGGCCGCGAAGAGCGCAAGGCCCTGATCGCACAAACCAAATCGGCTTGGGCGCAGGAACTGACCTCGCTGGATCACGAGGACGACGATCCAGGCACCACCTGGAACGAGCGCGCCCGCACCCGCGAGCCGAACAAGATGTCGCCCCGTCAGGCATGGCGCGCGATCCAGTCCGCATTGCCCAAAGACGCGATCATCTCGTCGGACATCGGCAACAACTGCGCCATCGGCAACGCCTACCCGTCCTTCGAGCAAAGCCGCAAATATCTGGCGCCCGGCCTGTTCGGCCCCTGCGGCTATGGCTTCCCGGCCATCACTGGTGCGAAAATCGGCTGCCCTGACGTGCCGGTCGTGGGCTTCGCAGGTGACGGCGCGTTCGGCATTTCGATGAACGAAATGGTCTCCGTGGGCCGCGGCGACTGGCCCGCCATCACCATGGTCATTTTCCGCAACTACCAGTGGGGCGCCGAAAAGCGCAACACGACCCTGTGGTTTGACGACAACTTCGTCGGCACGGAACTGGACACCAACGTCTCCTACGCCAAGATCGCCGATGCTTGTGGCCTGAAAGGTGTGCAGGTCGACAGCATGGACTCTTTGACCGAAGCGTTGAACACTGCGGTGAAAGAGCAGATGGAAAACAACGTGACCACCTTCATCGAAATCCTGCTAAATCAGGAATTGGGCGAGCCCTTCCGCCGCGACGCCATGAAGAAGCCCGTCGCCGTGGCAGGTGTCAGCGCATCGGACATGGCCGCCGAATAGTTGCGGCCCCATAAAAAGACCCACACCCGCCCCGAGACATCGGGGCGGGTTTCGTGGTGAAAAGTAGAGTTTTGGGAGGGACCGCTTATGACCGCCGACAATCCGTTTCTGTCTCAGCAAGAGGCCGTGTGCCCCGACTGGCTGCTCGACATGGCGCAGAAGGCGGCAACGCCCCGCGTCGCCATCGCCCGCGCAGGCGCACCCCTGCCCATGGAAGCCGCCCGCGACGCGACCGAGGCCAACATCATGGAGCCGGTCTTCACCGGCGAGCGGCACCTGATCGAGGCCGAGGCAGACAAGCTCGGTTGGGACATCTCGCAATTCACCATCATCGAGGCCGAGGGCGAGCAGGACAGCGGCAACGCCGCCGCCATGGCTTGCGGCGAAGGCCGCGCGGACGTCATGATGAAGGGCCAGCTTCACTCCGACACCTTCATGCGCGCCGCCCTCGCCCGTGACGCGGGCCTGCGCACCGGCAACCGGCTGGTGCATATCTTCCACATCTCCCATCCAGACGGGACGCGCGCGATCACCATCTCCGACGCCGCCGTCAACGTCGACCCCAACATCGAGACCCGCAAGGACGCCACCCGCGAGGTGGTCAAGCTGCTGCACATGCTGGGCACCGGGCGCCCCAAAGTGGCGTTCCTCTCCGCCACCGAAAGCATCCTTCCCGCCGTGCCGTCCTCGGTCGAGGCGGACGAGCTTGCCACATGGGCGAAGGGGGAAATCAAAAACGCCGACTTCTCCGGCCCGCTGGCGCTGGACCTGATCCTGTCCCCCAAGGCAGTGGCCACCAAGAAGCTGACCGCCGACCCCGTCGCGGGCAAGGCGGACGCGATCATCGTGCCGGACATCGTGTCTGGCAACACCCTGTTCAAATCGCTGGTCTACCTCACAGGCGGGTGCGCCGCGGGCATCGTCATGGGGGCCAAGGTTCCCGTGCTGCTGACCTCGCGGGCCGATCCCCCTGCCGCGCGGATGGCGTCGTGCTGCCTCGCAGCCATCGTGAACGCCGCCAACCGCCAAAGCTGATCGGAGCCTCGCCATGAACCAACCCGTGATCAATCTGTCACCCAAGGTCAGCGACGAGGTCCGCAAAACCACCTGTTATATGTGCGCCTGCCGCTGCGGCATCAACGTGCACATGAAGGCGGGCAAGGTCGCCTATATCGAGGGCAACCGCGACCACCCCGTGAACCAAGGCGTGCTGTGTGCCAAGGGCAGCGCTGGCATCATGCAGCACAACGCGCCGTCGCGCCTGAAAGCTCCGCTGAAACGCACCGGCCCGCGCGGCTCCGGCAAGTTCGAGGAGATCACTTGGGACGAAGCCTACGACATCGCCGTCGGCATCCTGAAACCGATCCGCGAGACCGCGCCTGAAAAGCTGGCCTTCTTCACCGGTCGCGACCAGTCGCAGAGCTTCACCTCGCTCTGGGCGCAGGGCTTCGGAACGCCGAACTACGCGGCCCATGGCGGCTTCTGCTCCGTCAACATGGCCGCCGCCGGCATCTACACCATGGGCGGCGCGTTCTGGGAATTCGGCCAGCCCGACTGGGACCGCACCAAGATGCTGATGATCTTCGGTGTGGCCGAGGATCACGACAGCAACCCGATCAAGATGGGCCTGGGCAAGATGAAAGGCCGTGGCGCGAAGGTCGTCGGCGTCAACCCCGTGCGCTCCGGCTACAACGCGATTGCCGACGAATGGGTCGGCATCACACCGGGCACCGACGGGCTGTTCATCCTCGCCATGGTTCACGAGCTGTTCAAGGCGGGCAAGCTGGATCTGGACTATCTGGCCCAGTTCACCAACGCTCCCGTGCTGGTCAATGGCGACGAGAAATCCGAGGATTTCGGCCTGCTGATGCGTGACAAAGACAACAAGCTGATGGTGATTGACCGCGCCACCGGCAAGCCTGCCGCCTATGACGCAAAGGGCGTGAAGCCCGACCTCGCAGGCAGTCTGCGCGAGGCGGGCGTCTCCCACCGCTCCGTCTTCCAGCACATGGCCGAGAAATATCTCGACCCGCAATACGCCCCCGAGGCCGTGGCGGAGCGCACGGGGATCAGCGCCGACCGCATCAAACGCCTTGCCGCCGAGCTCGCGGATGTGGCGTTCAACCAAGCTATCGAGATCGAACAGGACTGGACCGACTTCCGCGGCAACAAGCACACCAAGTTTATCGGCCGCCCCGTGTCCTTCCACGCCATGCGCGGGATCTCCGCCCATGCCAACGGCTTCCAGACCTGCCGCGCGTTGCACCTGTTGCAAATCATCCTTGGCAGCGTGGAGACCCCCGGCGGCATGCGCTTCAAGCCGCCCTACCCCAAGCCGCCGGAAGCGCACCCAAAACCGCATTGCGGCGTGAAACCCGGCCAGCCCCTCGACGGCCCGCATCTGGGTTTCACCCACGGGCCGGATGATCTGGCGCTCAGGGAGGACGGCTCTCCCGCCCGCATCGACAAGGCGTTCACTTGGGAAAACCCCATGTCGAGCCACGGCATGATGCATATGGTGATCTCCAACGCCCATGCGGGCGACCCCTACAAGATCGACACGCTGTTCATGTATATGGCCAACATGTCGTGGAATTCGTCGATGAACACGCGCGGCGTGATCGAGATGCTGACCGACCAAGACACGGACGGCAATTATGTGATCCCCAACATCATCTATTCCGACGCCTACAGCTCGGAAATGGTGGCCTATGCAGACCTGATCCTGCCCGACACCACCTATCTGGAACGCCACGACTGCATCTCGCTTCTGGACCGCCCGATCTGCGAGGCCGACGCCGTGGCCGATGCAATCCGCTGGCCTGTGGTGGAGCCTGACCGCGACGTCAAAGGCTTCCAGTCCGCGCTGTGTGATCTGGGCGGACGTCTTGGCTTGCCGGGTTTCGTCAACGAAGACGGCAGCCAGAAATACAAAGACTACGCCGACTATATCACCAACCACATCCGCCGCCCCGGCGTCGGTCCGCTGGCGGGCTTCCGGGGCAATGGCGACGACCATGGTCGCGGGGAGCCGAACCCGAACCAGCTTGACCGCTACATCGAAAACGGCGGTTTCTGGATGGAACACGTCCCCGAGGACGCGGCCTTCTTCAAGCCGTGGAACATGAACTATCAGGACTGGGCCGTTAAGAAGTCCTTCTTCGACGCGCCGCAGCCCTACTTGTTCAACCTCTATGTAGAGCCGATGCGCAAATTCCAGCTTGCCGCCGAAGGCCACGGCACCCGCCAACCGCCGGAGTATCTACGCGAGCGGATCAAGCAGACCATGGACCCGCTGCCGATCTGGTACTCCAACGAGGACGACAACCGCGCCGCCGAATACCCCATCACCGCGCTCACCCAACGCCCGATGGCGATGTATCACTCATGGGGGTCGCAAAACGCATGGCTGCGGCAAATTCACGGACACAACCCGCTCTATGTGTCGCAGAAAATCTGGGACGACAACGGCTTTGCCGAGGGCGACTGGGCACGCGTCACCTCCCCCCATGGCGAGATCGTGGTTCCGGTGGCGCTGCAAAAAGCGCTGAACGCGAACACCATCTGGACATGGAACGCCATCGGCAAACGCAAAGGCGCATGGGCCCTGGAAGAGGACGCGCCGGAGGCCACCAAAGGCTTCCTGCTCAACCACCTGATCCACGAGTTGCTGCCCCCCAAAGGCGACGGCCTCCGCTGGGCCAACTCCGACCCGATCACCGGCCAAGCCGCGTGGTTCGACCTGAAGGTCCGCGTCGAGAAGACCAAGGCACCGGCGGAAAGCCAGCCGGGGATCCCCGCGCAGGCCTCCCCGGTCGGCAAGGGCCCGTCGGAACTGGAATGGAAGGTGGGGAAATGAAGATCACCGCATATGCCGAAACTTGCCATACACATGGCAGACACTTTGCCGACGCATTGCAGACAGCCGGAAAGGGCCTGAAATGACCCAACTCCCGACCCACACCGAAAAGAAGCTGGGCCTTGTGATCGACCTCGACACCTGCGTCGGATGCCATGCTTGCGTGGTGTCGTGCAAAGGCTGGAACACGGAGAATTACGGCGCGCCTTTGTCGGACCAGAACCCCTACGGCGCGGACCCGTCCGGCACCTTCCTCAACCGCGTCCACAGCTATGAGGTGACACCCGACGAGGGGGCCGCGATGACGGTCCACTTCCCCAAATCCTGCCTGCATTGCGAGGACGCCCCCTGCGTCACCGTCTGCCCCACAGGGGCAAGCTACAAGCGCGTGGAAGACGGTATCGTACTGGTCAACGAGTCCGACTGCATCGGCTGCGGCCTGTGCGCATGGGCCTGCCCCTACGGCGCGCGGGAGATGGATCAGGCCGAAGGCGTGATGAAGAAATGCACGCTCTGCGTCGACCGCATCTACAACGAGAACCTGCCCGAAGAGGACCGTGAACCCGCCTGCGTGCGCACCTGCCCCGCCGGCGCACGGCACTTCGGTGACTTGGGCGATGCGGAGTCCGACGTCTCCAAGCTGGTGGCTGAACGTGGCGGCATGGACCTGATGCCGGAGCAAGGCACCAAGCCCGTCAACAAATACCTGCCGCCCCGCCCCAAGGACGAGCAGGTCGACATCCTCGCCCCGTTCCTTGAGCCCGTGGCACAAGAGGCCAAAGGCTTCCTAGGCTGGCTCGACAAAACGCTAGAAAGGATCGGCTGATGCATCCGGCCCCTTCCATTATCTTCTTCACCGTGTTCTCCGGGATCGGCTTTGGCCTGCTGGCCTTTCTGGGCCTTGGCATGCCGGACTACACAGGTTTCACCGCATTCATTTTCTTCCTGATCGCCTATGTGTTTGCCGTGGGCGGCTTGATTTCCTCGACGTTCCACCTCGGCAATCCGCAAAGGGCGCTCAAGGCGTTTACCCAGTGGAAAACCAGCTGGCTTTCGCGGGAAGGCTGCCTGTCCGTCGCAGCGCTCTCCGTCATGGGGCTCTATGCGATAGGCGTCGTGTTTCTCGACACACATTGGAAGCTGCTGGGCCTGCTGGGCGCGGCGCTGAGCCTTGCCACGGTGTTCGGCACCTCGATGATCTACACCCAGATCAAAACCGTCCCACGGTGGAGCCATTGGACCACGCCGGTGCTGTTCCTCCTCTACGCCATCGCAGGCGGTGCCTTCGTGGCGGGGCAGACCTCCATCGCCGCTCCGCTTTTGCTGGCTCTGGGCGCATTTCAATGCGTCACATGGTTCATCGGCGACAAACAGTTCGCGGCCTCTGACTCAACAATCGAAACCGCTACGGGGCTGGGCCATATGGGCAAGGTCCGCATGTTCGAAGCGCCACATAGCTCCAAGAACTATCTGATGGAGGAAATGGTCTATGTGGTCGGCCGCAAACACGTCCGCACATTGCGCATCACTGGCATCTTGTGCCTGTCGCTGCTGCCCTATGTGCTGCTGGTCGTACCACCGTTTCACCACCTGATCTCGTTCGTTGCGTTACTACTGCATATCGCCGGAGCGCTCATGACCCGCTGGCTGTTCTTCGCAGAGGCGGAGCATACCGTAGGCCTCTACTACGACCAGCGCTGAAAGAAGAAAGCCCCACCGAAAGGCGGGGCTTTTTCTTTCTGAGCGGATCGACTGGCGTCAGATATCGGCGCTGCGCACAGGTTTCTGGTCACCGCGTAAGTCCGCTAGGATCGTTTCCCCCGCAACGGCGGTCGTACCGACCGAAATCGCTGGCTGGATGCCTTCGGGCAGGTAGATGTCCAGCCGGCTGCCAAAGCGGATCAAACCGAAACGCTCGCCCGCGCCCAGCATGTCGCCAACGCTGACGAAACACACGATGCGCCGCGCGACCAAACCGGCAATTTGCACCACACCGATGCGGTGGCCTTCCTCGGATTCAATGGTCAGCCCATTGCGCTCGTTATGCTCACTCGCCTTGTCCAGCGAGGCGTTCACGAACTTGCCCTTATGGTATGCGATCTCCGTGACTTTGCCTTCAATGGGCGAACGATTCACGTGACAGTTGAACACGTTCATGAAGACCGACACGCGGAACACGGTGGTGGTGCCAAGCCCCAACTCCGGCGGCGGGGCGACTTCGGAGATCAAGGAAACCACGCCATCGGCGGGCGATAGCACCAATCCGTCGCGTTGCGGCACCGTGCGCACCGGGTCGCGGAAGAAGTAGTAGCACCAAACCGTGGCACCGGCGCCCAGCCAGAAAAGCGGCTCCCAGATGAGGCCAAGCAGCACAGTGATGCCCGCAAAAATGGCCACAAACTTGCGGCCCTCGGGGTGCATCGGCACCGCCACGATTTTCAGCATATTCATTTTCGGCTTCCTGTTCGTCACAAGTTTGGTGCGGTCAGTGACACCAAACCCGCCTCAGGGCAAGGGCGCTAGCCTAAGCGTTCCTTGCGCTCTCGCAGATAGGGCAGCGGCAATGTCACGAGATATAGCAGGTTGGCGAAGATGAACGTGTGCCATGGATAGACCATCAGGCAGATCACCAGGATGGCGCAGCCGACCGCGATCATCGGCAACAGGCTGCGGCTGACCGAGGCGTGCTTGATCGAGAAGGTCGGAATGGTGCTGATCGCCAAAAGTGCAATCCCGATCTCGTAGATTGCGATGATATGCGAGTGGACGCCGATATCGGTCCAGCCGACGAGGCTCAGGAATACCGGCATCAGGGCAAGTGACGCCAGCGCGGGCGCGGGAACGCCGACGAAATAGTCGCGCTGTCCGGCTTTGTGCGGCTCGGACAGGCCCACGTTGAAGCGCGCCAGCCGCAAAGCGCAGCAGATCGCCAGCACAAGGCAGCTAAGCCATCCCAAATTCTGGTATTCCGAGGCATGGTAGAACGCGTTGTAGATCAGCAGCCCGGGCGCGATGCCGAAGTTGAAGAAGTCGGCCAGCGTGTCCAGTTCAGCCCCGAACGGGCTGGTGGTGTCGAGGTAGCGCGCGATCTTGCCGTCGGCGGCGTCCAGAAAAACCGCCAGCATAATCAGGTAGAGTGCGGCGGAAATATTGCCCTCAATGCTCATCCGCAGCGAGGTCAGGCCCGCGCAAAGCGCAAAAACCGTGACGAGACTCGGCACGATATGGCGCAGCTTTATCCGCCGCTCCGGCGCGATGGCCGTGCTGCCTTTTTCGTCCTGTTCCACCTTGGAGTCTGCCAAATCCACCATCCTCAACGACCGTTGCTTACCGCAAGCCACCATAGTGTTTAGCATTGCGGAGCAACTTCGCCCAGAGCGGTTTTAGCTTACTCGAACCGTTCCTGATGCGCGACCTCGAAGCCCCAATCGTCCTTTTTGCCAAACTTCTGCAAGCGCCAGTCACACGCGCGGGCGTGGGCGTCCATGCCTTCGGTTCGTGACAGGCGTGAGGCGACAGACGACATCATAGGGTCGGCGTCGGTCGCGATTTCCTGCCATGTCAGGATTTTCAGGAACTTCATCACATTCAACCCGCCCGTATAACGCGCCGCCTGACGGGTCGGCAGGATGTGGTTGGTGCCGGAACATTTGTCGCCATGGGTCACTGTGGAGCCTTCACCGAGAAACAGAGAGCCGTAGTTGCGCAGCCGGTTTTTCCACCATTCGAGGTCTTCGGCCTGCACCTGCAAATGCTCGCAGGCGTAGCGGTCGGACACTTCGGCCATCTGTTCGCGGTCGTCGCAGATCACGATCTCGCCGTGGTTGGCCCACGCCTCTATCGCCACGCCGCCCGTCGGCCAGCCCTCGGCGATTTGGGGCAGAATGCGGTTCACCGTCTCAGCCAGCTCGGACGAGGTGGTGAACAGCCAAACGGGCGAGGTCGTGCCGTGCTCGGCCTGAGACAGCAGGTCGATGGCGACGGTCATCGGGTCGGCGGTGTGGTCCGCGATCACCGCGCTTTCGGTGGGGCCTGCGAACAGGTCGATACCCACGCCGCCAAAGAGTTGCAGCTTGGCTTCCGCCACAAAGGCGTTGCCGGGGCCGACCAGAATATCGGCAGGCTTCGCCCCGAACAGCCCCATCGCCATGGAGGCAACCGCCTGCACGCCGCCCATTTCCAAGATGAGGTCCGCGCCCGCAAGGCCCATCGCATAGGCCACGGCAGGGTCAATCGCATCGCCACGCGGCGGCGACGCGGCGACTACGAACGGAACGCCCGCAGCACGCGCCGTTGCGACGCTCATCAGAGCCGAGGCCACGTGGGCATAGCGCCCGCCCGGCACATAGCAGCCCGCGCAATCGACGGGAACGCAGCGCTGGCCAAGGGTCACCCCCGGCTCGGTGTCGATCTGGAAATCCGTCAGGCTCTCGCGCTGCGCCTTGGCAAATCGCTTGATCTGGGTGTGGGCGAACTGAATGTCCTCCTTCGCCTGATCGGACACCTGGGCGATCAGCTTCGCCTTCTTCTCGTCCGATAGCGCGAAATCCTGCGTCCAGCCATCCAGATCCTTGGCATAGCCGCGCACGGCATCTTCGCCATTCTCGCGGATATTGGCGAGCATATCTTCCACAATCGCACGTGTCTTGCGATCTGCGTCCAGTTTGTCGACTTGCGGTGACTTGAGGTGTTTCATTGGTACGGCCCCCTTATGCTTGGCATTCGGACTAGCCATGTTGCACCAATGCGGGCGGCGCAAACCATATTCGGAGACTCCGCGTCACTTTCAGGAATCCCGAAAACACGGTTCCATCTAATCGTTGTCTTGCAGCCCCGCACCCGCGCCGGAGCGGCGCGAGGCCTCTGTGGAAGGCACAAAGGTCTTGGCCGCCAAGTCTTGCAGTCGCGCCAATGGCACCAACGGCACAGGCTGGGGATCGCCCAGAGGCTTGAGACCTCGCACGGCTTTGGACACCATGACCGTCTTCGCGTCTGGTCGGTGGAACTCCGTCGTTATCCCGTAGACCCGCTCCGCCCGCAGCAACACCGGCCAGAGCAATTGCGGCCAGTCCAGATCGTGCAAGACAACCCGCGCAGCCCCGCACACCAGAGCGTCCACAAGCGCAGGCGCAGCCATCGCGATGCGCGCCTTGTCGATGACCATGTGCTCCGCCGTGCCCTCTGACAGCACAGGGACATGATCGGCTTCCAGCGCCGCAGTTCCGACGGCGAACAGCGTCGGGTCGCTCATCAGCAGGTCTGCCATGCCCGCGAAATCCTGCGCGTGGCCCAGAGGCAGCTTTGCGCCCAAACCCGCTTTCAATAACAACGCCTGCATTTCCGCGACCGAGCGGCGCTCGGCTGCGTAGTCCGGCCCGTCGTCAAGGAAGTCTTCGATCCAGCTCACGCGTTGAAAACCGGCATCCACCAGTCATCCGCATTGTCCAGTTCGTCATGCAACGGCGCGCCTTGGGCCAGCGTGATGCGGGTCCAGCGGTCGGATTTGGGGTCAAACTTTGCGGCCCCGAAAAAGGACAGCTTGCAGCGCAGCATATCAATCGGCTTGCAGCGTTCGCAGATCAGGTTGCTCCTGATTTCCGCGTAAGGGTGGGTTGCCAGAAGCTGCACCCGCCTCACGGCGCTGCGATGCTTGGGGGTGGCGCGCAGAAATTCGCCAAGCGGCCCCGTGGCCCCCTCAAGGTCAGCCGCCAGCGCCTGAATCTGCCGCGCAATATCCAGCGGGCTTTCCAACTCTCCCCCCTGCTCCTCGTATCTCAGGCCCAAACGGGGCTCCTGCTTTTCCTCGCTGACATACCAGAATTGGGCATCCTCGCGCGGGTCGTCAAAATCATAGCGCAACGCCCATCCGCACTCGCGCTGCATGGCGTCGCGCAAGTCGGCGACATCCATGCGCGGGTCCAGCGGAGCCAGAGGTCCGGCGCCCATGCAGTCCGTCAGTCCGTCGATCAAATGGCCGAAGGGCTCCAACACCAGCGAGACGACCAATTCCTGACATTCCACCGATAGAACCTGCGACACGCGGACCAGCTGGTCCAGCGGCTTGGGCTGGTCGAGCAGGTCGTTCAGTTGCGACGTCAGGTCTGCCCAATCCTGCCGCAAGCAGTCGATCCGTGCCTGCTGACGCTCGTCCGGCACGTTCCACTGACTCAGGTGTTTCGCGGCGCGGTCGGCCAAAGCCACCAGCCGCGCACGTTGCATTTCGTCCAACACCGGAACCGCCCGCACCCGCGCCAACGCGGTTTCACGGACCATCATCCAGTTGTTGAGCAATTCCGGATGCGACACCAAGAACGGTGCCATGCCCAAGCCGGTGGAGTTACCGATGCCCAGATGTCGCTTCAAAGCCCGGTCCAGTTCGCCCCCGCCGACATGCTCCGCCAGATCATGCGTGAAGCCGCGGATTAGCCAGACCGTCAGCATTTCAGCGGCGAACGGGCCTTCCAGACCGGGGCGTTCTGCTATCACATTGCGGTCCGCGATGCCGAACTTGCCGTTGCCATATACCGCCGTCGTGCGCATCAGGTAGCCGATATCACCAACCATTTCAGCGTCCGGCTGCCGTCCTTCGCGCAAGGCTCTGGTCACCTCATCGAACAGCCGCACGGACTTGTTGGCACGGCTCAGGACCAGATCACGCTCGCAAAAACGACCCGCTTCCTGCTTGGGCGCGTTGTCGCGCAAACGGTCGATTTCAGCCGCGTCAGGCACTCCGTCATAGAGCACGAAGGCCGAGTCCCACGCTTGCGCGATGACGCGATCCGTTCGGTCTGCGGGGTCCAGGCGGTTGGAAAACGCCACCAGCGAATAGACATGCCCGCCCAAAGTGAGCGAATAGACGGCGTGGCCGAAGCCGTCTGCGTCCATCTGCCAAACGGGTCGGGTCACGACCGCCTTGTCGGCACTCAGGCGGCGGGTGAGCGAGCGCAGGAAGCTGAGCCGGGACGGGAACATGGAGCCCATCCGCTCCAGCCGCATCACCTCGTCGGGACTGCGCAGTGGCTCCTGAGGGGGCAAAGCGATTGTCATGTCTCACCTCCGAAAGAGCTGTCGTAGAACCGGAGCCAGTTGCCGCCCATGATGCCGTCAACCTCCGGCTGGGAAAAGCCCGCCTTCAACAACCCTGTGCCGATATTCGGCATGTCGCGGTTGTCGGTGAACCAGTCCGGCTGCGTCGGGAACCCCGCCTGCGCGGCGGAACCTTCCCCGTAGTCCATTTGCTTGGACCACCGCCCGTTGCGCATCCATGTGACCACGCTGTCGGGCTGGTCCTGACACAGGTCCGAGCCGATCCCGAGATTGTCCGCCCCGTAACGCGACGCAGCTTCCGCGATCATGTCGCAAAAGCTGTCCAAGGTGCAGTCCGAGCCGTCTTTCAGGTGATGCGGGTACATCGAAAATCCCAGCATGCCGCCCGCGTCGGTCAGCGCGCAGAGCACCTCGTCGCTCTTGTTGCGCAGTGCGCTGTGCCACCATTTGGGGTTGGCATGGGTGATTGCGATGGGCCGACTGGAATGCTCGATCGCCTCAAGGGTGGAGCGGTCGCCGGAATGGCTCATGTCCACCACCATGCCCACACGGTTCATCTCATCTACCGCCTGCCGACCGAAGCGGGTCAATCCGGTGTCGTCGTCTTCGTAGCAGCCCGTCGCAAGCAGCGACTGGTTGTTGTAGGTCAGTTGCATGAAGCGGACGCCAAGCTGGTGCCAGACCTCGATCAGCCCGATATCATCCTCAATGGGCGAGGGGTTTTGGAAGCCGAAAAACACCGCCGTGCGGTTCGTCTCGATGGCCTTGCGCACGCAATCGCCGGATACTCCGCGCATGATCAGATCAGGATATTGCTCGAACCAGCGGTTCCATTGCGACACGTTCAGCACGGCCCCGCGAAAGCTCTCGTGATAGGCGATGGTGACGTGGATGGCGTCGACCCCGCCCTGCCGAAGCTGGCGAAAGGCGATTTCCGACCAGTTGACGTATTGCAGGTTGTCAATGACAGGGGATCTCATGGAGTCACCCTGCCACAAACCGGCACAAACGCAAGAAAAAGGGGCGCATGTGCGCCCCTTCCTGTATCGCGCCAGAGTTTCATCGAAACTCTGGACCCAAATTTCCCTCGGAAATTTGCCCCGCCTAGAAATCCACAGCCGTGTATTTGACGTCCAGATAGTCGGCGAGCCCTTGGCTGCCGCCTTCCTTGCCGAGACCACTTTCCTTCACGCCACCGAACGGTGCCTCGACCGTCGTGATCAGGCCGGAGTTGATGCCGATCATGCCGTATTGCAGCTTTTCGTTGAGCTTGAAGATGCGCCCCACATCGCGCGTATAGGCATAGGAGGCCAGCCCGAAATCGGTGTCGTTGGCCCAGGCTATCGCGTCATCCTCGTCCTTGAACCGGAAGACAGGGGCCAGCGGGCCGAATATCTCTTCCTTGGCGAACTTCATGTCCTGCGTCGCCTCGGTCACGATGGTCGGCTCGAAGAAACTTTGACCATTACCGTGTCGTCCGCCGCCAGTGACTACGTTGCCGCCTTTGGACTTGGCGTCGGAGATGAACTCCTCGACCTTTTCCACGGCATCCATGTCGATCAGTGGGCCTTGCTCGACCCCGTCCTCGCGGCCGTCGCCTACTTTCAGGTTCTCGACCGCCGTTTTCAGTTTGGCCACGAAGTCGTCATAGACGCCGTCCTGCACGTATATGCGGTTGGCGCAGACGCAGGTTTGCCCCGAATTTCGGAATTTCGAAACCATGCAGCCCTGCACCGCCGCGTCGATATCGGCGTCGTCGAACACCAGAAACGGCGCGTTGCCGCCCAGCTCCATCGAGACCTTCTTGACCGTGTCCGCCGACTGCCGGATCAGCTCCTTGCCGACCTCGGTGGAGCCGGTGAAGGTCACCTTGCGCACCCTTGGATCGTCCATGATCGCACCGCCGATCTTGCGGGCGGAGCCGGTGACAATGTTGACCGCGCCTTTCGGGTAGCCGACCTCTTCGGCCAACGCGCCCCATGCGAGGCCACTATAGGGCGTCGCGGTGGCAGGTTTGGCGACGACTGTGCAGCCGACAGCCAATGCGGGCGCGATCTTGCGGGCCAGCATGGAGGACGGGAAGTTCCAGGGCGTGATCATCCCCACCACCCCGACCGGATGGTTGGTCACAAGGAACCGGCGGCCATTCGTCGGCGCAGGCACGATTTCGCCTTTGGCGCGGCGGACCTCCTCGGCGAACCAGCGCACATATTGCGCGCCAATGCCGATCTCCCCCATCGATTCCGCCATGGGCTTGCCCATCTCGACCGTCAAAAGCTCGGCCAGCGTTTTCTGGTTGTCCATCAGGGCGTCGTGCAGCTTCCACAGCAGGCCCACGCGCTCCATCAGGCCCATACCCGCCAGCCCGTCAAATGCGGCAGAAGCCGCGTCGATGGCCCGGCGGGTCTCCGCATCGCCGCAGGCGGGAACTGTGCCGATCACCTCGCCCGTGGCGGGGTTGGTGACGTCGATGGTGTCACCACTATCCGCGCCGACCCATTCGCCGCCGATGAAGTTGGCTTCTTTCAGGTATTTCGTATAGCTCATATCGGGTTATTCCTTGTTGAACGAGAATTGTGTTTGTTGTCGGTAGGTCTCTCCCGGGCGCAGGACCGCGCTTGGGAAGCTGTCGTTGTTGATGGCGTCGGGCCAGACCTGAGGCTCCAGCGCCACGCCCGCACTTGCGCCGTAGCTACGGCCGCCAAGCCCCCTTGGCCCGACAGCCAGTTTGTAGCCATCATAGACCTGAAGCCCCGGCTCGGTCGAGCGCATCTGCATCTCCACACCCGACTTCAGCGACCGCAAATGGCCGATGCGGCGCAAGGGCTGGCGGGTGTCGGACAGGCAGAGGTTGTGGTCGATGAACACCTCGTCGCGGATCGGGCGCTCCGTGCGGAAATCGTAGCGGGTGCCGGTGACGTCCCGAGCCTCTCCGGTCGGAATGAAATCGGCATCCACCACCGTCATACGGTCGGCATCTACCTGCATCACATGATCTTCCGTCGTCGCGCCGCCGTCCAGGTTCCAGTAGCTGTGATGGGCAAAGTTGCAGAGGGTCGGTGCGTCCGTTTCGGCCTCCAGCCGGATATCGAACACGCCGCCTTCCAGACAGCTATAGGTGCAGCGGGCCGTCGTGTTGCCGGGATAGCCCATTTCGCCGTCGGCAAGGTCAATGCGTAACGTAAGGCTGTTGGCGGCGACGCTTTCCACGATCCAGTTTCGCTTGCCGACACCCTTGGAGCCACCGTGTGAATGATGCCGACCATTCAGGTTGAGGTCGAGTTGATGGGCCACCCCGTCAAGCTCGAACCGCCCCCCGCCGATGCGGTTCGCACACCGTCCAACGACCGCGCCGAAATAGGGGCTGTCGGTGAGGTAGGGCGCGAACTCCTCGAACCCCAAGACCAACGGCCCATCATGGCCCTCCAGCCGCAAATCCTGAACCACCGCGCCGTAGGACAGCACATGGGCCACCAGCCCCCCGCCTTCGATGCGGTGGCGCTGAACAGGGGAGCCGTCAGGCATTTCGCCAAATCGCACAGGTGTCGTCCTCTCATGTCTTGGGCCGGATGCCTCGCCAACAAACCCCACCCCGCGCCGACCCGCAAGATGCGATCACTCGCCCCCTTGGACATCGCCAGCAATATGCTAGTAACTGCCTGATGACCAACGATGTTACATATCCCGACTGGATCGCGGTCGACTGGGGCACCTCCAACCTGCGGGTCTGGGCCATGACCGACGCGGGCGAGGTTCTGGCAGAAAACGGCTCCGACCAAGGCATGTCAGGGCTTGAGCCGGACGAGTTCGAGGTTACGCTGCTCTCGCATATCGCGCTTTGGCTGAACGACACACCGACGCCCGTGGTCGCCTGCGGCATGGTCGGATCGCGTCAGGGATGGGCCGAGGCGCCGTATCGCGCAGTGCCATGTGCCCCGCTCGGCGCGGCGCAAGCGGTGCCGTGCCGCGACGCGCGTATTTCGCTGCACATCGTGCCGGGGCTGAAACAGGAACGCTCCGCCGATGTGATGCGCGGCGAGGAAACGCAGATCGCAGGCTTTCTTGTCGATCAACCCGATTTTGACGGCATCCTGTGCCTGCCCGGCACGCATACGAAATGGGCGCATATCAGCGCGGGCGAGGTCGTGTCCTTCCAGACCTTCATGACCGGCGAGCTTTTCGACCTGCTCAGCCGCGAATCCGTGCTGCGCCATTCCATTGGGGATGGCGGCGGGCTGGATCAGGAAGCGTTCCAAGGCGCGATTGCCGACACGATCAGCCGTCCCGAGGCCGTCGCCACGCAACTTTTCAAAATTCGCGCTGTGGATTTATTGCACGGGGCCGATCCCGCCGTTTCCCGCGCCCGGTTGTCCGGCATCCTGCTGGGGCTGGAACTGGCGGCAGCGCGCCCCTACTGGCTGGGCCAACCTGTGGCGCTGGTCGGCTTGCCCGCCGTGAATGTGCTTTATGCCAAAGCAATGGCCGCCCAAGGGTTCGAGCCTGCGCAGCATGACGCGAAGAAGGCGACGCTCAACGGGCTGACTGCTGCCTACAAGGCGTTCATCGCGCAGGTCTGAGCACAAAAAAAACCCGCGGAGGCATCTCTGCATCCACGGGCTTATCTGGTGGCGTTACCTGGACTTGAACCAGGGACCTAACGATTATGAGTCGTTCGCTCTAACCAACTGAGCTATAACGCCGCTGGGCGGGGGATATGAAAACGCGAGGGCGGGGTCAAGCGCGAATCTGAGGTTTGGGGCTTGCCATTGTGGCCTTTGCAGAGGAACTTCGCCGCAAAGATGGAGACCCCCATGACCCTGCTGACCCAATTGCGCGACATCGTGGGTGATGCCCACGTGCTCACAGATGCCGACACCGCCAAATATGACCATGACTGGACGGGCAACTACAAAGCCACACCTATTGCTGTGGTCCGGCCCGCCTCGACCGACGAGGTCAGCGCCGTGGTGAAAGCCTGTGCCGCCAGTAAAACCGCGATTGTACCGGTCTCCGGCAACACCTCGCTTGCGGGTGGCACCTACGGCAAGGACGCGGTGATGATCTCGATGGAGCGGATGAACGATATCCGCGAGATCCGTCCCGACGCGCGGATAGCCATTGTCGGGGCTGGCGCCGTGCTGTCGTCAATCCACGAGGCCGCCGACGCGCATGATCTGGTGTTTCCGCTCACCTTCGGGGCGAAAGGCTCGGCCATGATCGGCGGGGCGCTCAGCACCAATGCGGGCGGCTCCAACGTGGTGCGCTACGGCTCTACCCGTGGCTTGTGCCTGGGACTGGAGGTCGTGTTGCCGGACGGCCAGATCATGAACCTGATGAGCGAGTTGCATAAAGACAATTCCGGCTACGACCTGAAAGACCTGATGATCGGGGCGGAAGGGACGCTGGGGCTTATTACCTCTGCCGTTGTGAAGCTTTTCCCGAAGCCCCGCGCCTATGCGACTGCCATGGTCGCGGTGCCGTCCTTGCCGGACGCGCTGACATTGTTGAACGATTTGCAGGCAGCGACTGGCGGCTTGGTGGAAGCCTTCGAATACATGGACGCGGTCTATATCGAGGACCACCTGACCATGTTCCCGAAAGCCCGCGCGCCCTTCGAGAAGCGCCATGACATCAACATCATGGTCGAGGTCGGCGCGACAGCGCCAGTCCTGACGGACCCACTCTCCGATGGCACGGTCCCGCTCGTGACGTTGCTGGAAAACACGCTGGCAGAGATGATGGAGGACGGGCGTGTCGTTGACGCGGTCGTGGCACAAAACGACTCCCAACGCCGCGAGATGTGGGAGCGGCGGGAAGCGGCGGGCGAGGTCATGCTGATCCGCCAGCCGATGATCAACAACGACATCTGCGTGCCGGTGGACAAGGTCGCGACCTTTTTCGAACTTATCGACGCGCGGCTGGCGAAACTCGATCCCAAAGCGATCCATACCTCCGTCAGCCACCTTGGCGACGGAAATATCCACTTTCTGCTGTTCCCCACGAAAGGCGACGCTGCGCATATTGATATTCTGACCGAGGCGGTCGAGGATGTGGTGCTATCCTTGGGCGGCAGCTTTTCCGCCGAGCACGGTATCGGCCTGACCAAGAAGCCGTCGATGGCGCGGCGCAAGGACAAGGTGGCGCTGGCGGTGATGCGTGCGGTGAAAGCGGCGATTGATCCAGATAACATCATGAACCCCGGCAAGGTGTTGCCGCAGACGAATTAGGCGAGGTCCGAGACCAAGCCCTGTAATCCACCCAGATCTTCCAGCACCCGAAACCTGGGGTGATCCACGGGGGCGTCGGCCTTCTCGACCTCCCACTCGAATGTGGACGGCACATGCACGCCCCAGCCGCCTGCCTCGATGGCGGGCACCACGTCGGACTTCATCGAATTGCCCACCATTATCGCGCGGTCCGGCCCGTGGCCATGGCGCATGAAGGCGCGGATGTAGGTTTCAGGCGTCTTGTCAGCGACGATTTCCACCGCGTCGAACATCTCGCCCAAGCCGGACTGCGCCAGCTTGCGCTCCTGATCCAGCAGGTCGCCCTTGGTAATCAACACCAGTCGGAAATTGCGGCCCAAGGCTTCCACAGCGTCTTGCGCATGGGGAAGCAGGTGGATCGGATGGCGCAACATCTCTTGTCCCGCCTCGATGATCTGCTGGATCACGTCCACCGGCACTTGTCTATCCGTGACCTCAATCGCGGTTTCGATCATCGACAACATGAAGCCTTTGATGCCGAAACCGTATTGGCCAAGGTTCTTACGCTCCGACTGCAACAGGCGCTCTGCCAGATGGTCGGTATCGGCGTAATCCTTCAGCAGATCGTAAAACAGGTCTTGGGTCAGGCGGAAAAACTGTTCATTCTGCCACAGCGTATCATCGGCATCGAAACCGATTGTCGTGATCTTTTGACTCATGTGACGTGATGCCCCCCTTTTCTGGACTCGTAGCACGCTTATATAGTAGGCCTCGCCAACCGAAAGCCTGCTGCCGCAAGGAATGCCGACTGTGACCCCGTTCGAGATCATCATGTCCGACAATAATGACGACCCGGAGGGCGACACCTCCGTCGTGACAAAAACCAAGTCAAAGACCAAGCGCCCGCCTCTTTATAAGGTGCTTCTGCTCAATGACGACTACACGCCAATGGAATTCGTCGTGCTGGTGCTGGAGCGGTTCTTCGGCCTCAACCATGCCCAATCGGTCGAGATCATGCTGACGGTGCACAAGAAAGGCCTCGCTGTCGTCGGCGTGTTCGCGTTCGAGATTGCGGAGACCAAGGTCGCGCAAGTGATGGACTTCGCCCGCCGCAACCAGCATCCGCTGCAATGCACCATGGAGAAAGAGTAGGCCCCGCGCCTACCCCCCGCTATGACAGACACCCGTTTTTCCCTGGCGCTGGAGCAAGGCCTGCTTGCCCTGCCCGACGGAGACATTGCCGTGCTCAACGCCGCTGGCGACATGGACCTGAGCTTTGCCGCGCCGGAACGTATGCACCTGAGCCAGAGCTTCTATCCCGACCACACAGCCCTGACCTCGCGCGGGTTTTCGGTGTCGGTGAAGCCTGCGCAACCCGCTGCTGCCAGCCTCGTGCTGTGCCACCGATCCAAACCGGCGACATTCGATCTGATCGCCCGCGCGGCCGAATTGACCGCGGCGGGTGGCATCGTCGCCGTTGAAGGCGCGAAAACCGATGGCGTGGAATCGGTGCTGAAAGCTGTGCGTGCGCGGTTTGACGGCGTGGAGGTCTACTCCAAAGCCCATGGCAAGCTGTTCTGGTTCCCCCGACCCGACACCCTGCCCGACCTGTTCGACTGGCAGGCCAAGCCCATCACCATCGATGGCGGTTTCACCACCTATCCCGGCGTGTTCTCGTCCGATGGCATCGACAAAGGCTCCGCCCTGCTGGCGCAGCACCTGCCGGATTTCAAGGGCCCCGTAGCCGATCTTGGCGCGGGCTGGGGGTATCTGGCACGCAAGATTCTAAGCTCCGAAGGCGTCACCACCCTCGATCTGATCGAGGCAGACCACCACGCGCTGGAAGCCGCCAAGCTGAACATCTCGGACGCACGCGCAGCATTCCATTGGGGCGACGTGACTTATCACACCGGTAAGAACTACGCCGCGGTGGTGTCGAACCCGCCCTTCCATCTGGGCCGCAAACCCGCGCCGGAGCTTGGCCAGATGTTTATCCGCCGCGCCGCGGACATGCTGATGCCAAAAGGTCAATTCTGGATGGTTGCAAACCGCAACCTGCCCTACGAGCAGACTCTGAACGAGCGGTTCGGACAGGTCGACACCATTGCTCAGACCGCAGGTTTCAAGGTGATCTGCGCCCGTCGCCCTCTCAGCCTGTCACAAGCCGCACGCACCAAACGCTAACCCAACCGGAGGCATTTTCATGTCGTTTTCCATTGCAGGCAAAACCGCCATTATCACCGGCGCCGCAAACGGGGTGGGCCTTGCCATCGCCCGCAAGTTCATCGACGAAGGCGCCAACGTCATGCTGGCCGACCGTGACGAGGAGCATCTGCGCGCCGAAATGGGCGATGCCGCAACCGACGACGGCCCCGTGCGCATCTTTTCCTGCGACCTGCGTGAAAAGCTCAGTCAGGCCAACCTGCTATCCGCCACCATCGACGCGTTTGACCGCGTGGACATCCTGATAAACGCCTCGCGTCAGGTCATGCCGACAGACCCTATGGATGATGAGGATGACTCGGTCGAGCAGCTGTTGCAGCAAAACCTGATGTCCGGTCTGCGCCTGAGCCAGCTGATCGCCAAACGCATGATCAAGCAATCCGAAGGCGCCGAGGAGGGCGAGGTCGCGGGCTCCATCGTCAACCTGTCGTCAATCGCCGCACGCCGCTCGCGGCCCGGGCTCATGGGCTATTCGATCTCCTGCGCAGCGCTTGACCAAATGACCCGCACCATGGCCATCGCACTGGCCCCTCACCGAATCCGCGTGAACGCGGTCGCCTTCGGCTCGGTGATGAGCGCCAGTCTGAAGACGTCACTCAAGGAGACGGAAGACCTGCGCGACGACATTATCGAACACACACCCCTAGGACGCATCGCCCCCGCCACAGAGGTGGCAGACGCAGTGCAATTCCTCTGCTCCCCCGGTGCCAGCTTCATCACCGGCGAGATCATGACCGTCGACGGCGGCCGCGCCCTGCTCGACCCCGTCGGTACCACTGCGCACTGACCCACGACTTCTTTTTTCCGAAAATACCTCGGGGGTCGCTCTTGTCGCGCCATTGGTCCGAGTGACAATGGCGACGGCAGAGCCCCAACAAAACATCGCGTGCGCCGTAGGCGCTCAATCAGGTCAAAGCGTGATACGGAAGCGCGCAAACCCGTCTGGTCCATCCCCCGCAGGCTCGATCTCCACGCTGGTCACGTCACCGAGATACTTGCTCGCCGCAGGCCCGGTATCGAACAGCACCGACGCACCGTCCAAGGGCGCAAATGTCCAGTTGGCATCCGCGCGGGGGCTGACGGTCCCTTGCTCCACGATATAGCGCACGATCACGTCGCGGTTGGTGTCCGGCCCCTCGAACACAATCGTGTCGCCCGTGCCGGGGAAGTCGCCGCCGCCGGACGCGCGGTAGTTGTTCGTGGCAATGATGAACTCTTGTTCGGGATCAATCGGCGCGCCCTCATATGTCAGGTTCACGATGCGGTTCGCGTCGGGGTTCAGCGGCTCCCCCTTCGCTGTGAACTTCGACGGCTGCGACAGGTCGATTTGGTATTCTACCCCGTCGATCACATCGAAATTGTAGCTTGGGAACTCCGGGTTCAGCAGCACCTGATCCGGCTGCCCCGGCTCCACCTGATTGAACATCCCCGCAGAGCGTTCCAGCCAGTCCTTTACCTGAGCGCCAGTCACCCGCACAGCGCGGATCGTGTTGGGATACAGATACAGATCCGCCACGTTCTTGATCGCCACATCCCCCACCGGCACGTCGGTGAAATACTCAGGCCCGCCACGACCACCTGCCTTGAACGGTGCCGCTGCCGACAGGATCGGCAGGCCCTCGTGCTCGGTCCCTGTCAGCTGATCTTCAATATACCAAACCTGCGCGTTCGATACGATCTGCACCGACGGGTCATCCGCGACCAAGGCAAAGTAGCTGTGCAACGCGGCGTCGGTCTTGCCCACCGCACGGCGCACATAGGCCAGCGTTTCCTCGTGCTCCTTTGCGACGGAGGCCAGCACCGCCTCGTCGCTTTCGACCAGCGCGGTAACTGATCGGTCCTCGTTGCGCTGCGAGATAGGCCGCGCCTCGGACATGTGAGAGACGATCTTCCACTCGTTGCCCGACCGCTCCAGCATCAGGTCGATCACCCCAAGGTGCGACCCCCAGAAGCCGCCCATCGTGGCGGGTTTGCCGTGTAGCGTGCCTTTCTCGGCATCAACGCCTGCAAACTCCTCGTATTTCGGCCCCGGGAAAACCAGGTGGCTATGCCCCGTCATGATCGCGTCGATCCCGTCGACCATCGCCAGCGGCACGGATGCGTTCTCCATCCCGTCCGAATGATCCGCCGATCCGATACCGGAGTGGCTGAGTGCGATGATAATATCGGCTCCCTGCTCCTTCATCATCGGCACATAGGCCTTGGCGGTATCGACAATGTCGCGCGCCTGCACGTTGCCTTCCAGATGTTTGCGGTCCCAGTTCATCACCTGCGGCGGCACGAAACCGATGAAGCCGACCTTGATCGGGTGACTGTTGCCCTCACCATCCGTCACAGTCCTGTCCAGAATGACAAAAGGCGGCAGCAGGGTTTTGTCCTTGGTCGGGTCCGCCCCCATTTCCTTGACGATGTTCGCCGACACCACGGGGAAGTCTGCGCCTGCCAGCGCTTTCGTCAGGAACTCCAGCCCGTAGTTGAATTCATGGTTGCCCAAGGTCGACGCGTCGAACCCGACCGTGTTCATCGCCTGAATGACCGGGTGCATGTCGCCGTCCTTCATCCCGCGCTCATAGGCGATGTAGTCGCCCATGGGGTTGCCCTGGAGGAAGTCGCCATTGTCGATCAGCATGGAATTCGTCGCCTCCGCTCGGATATCCCCGATGATCGAGGCGGTGCGGGCCAGACCCACTGTGTCGATAGGTTTGTCGGCGTAGTAGTCGTAGGGATAGACATGTACATGCAGGTCGGTCGTCTCCATGATCCGCAAATGCGCCTGATTGGCAGCAGCACGGGCCGAGAACGGATGCACGGCGATCAGCGCGGCGGTCCCCATCAGAAAATGGCGGCGGTCGAGTGTCAGCTTGGTCATGTGAATTCCCCCTATGTGATGGCTTGATTTGGCAACGGATTGCCTGAGTCTCACAACAGTTTTATCACATCGCCCTCTGAATCGCCCTCATTCAAAGAAAACGCCGCCACCCAGAAGGGCAGCGGCGCGTGTATCAGCAACTGTAAACCGGCTTAATCGTCGTCTTCATCCGCGCTCGGCGCGTCGGGCAGGTTGAACAGGTTGTCGGCATCGACCAACAGGTTGTCATCCTCTTCCTCGTCGTCGTCATTGCCTGACAGGGTAAAAGTCTCCAGTCCCGAAATCGCAGTCGGCAACGCGGGCTCTTCTTCGGCACCCAGAGACTGCTCGGTCGATACCAGTTTGCGGCGCTCTTCATCCGTCAAAGCGGTGCCCTCTTTCAAGCGTTTGGCGTTGGCCTTCTGAACCGCCGCATCCAGTTCGGATTGCTTACACAGGCCCAAGGCGACCGGGTCAATTGGCTGGATGTTCTGGATGTTCCAGTGGGTGCGCTCGCGGATTGCGTTGATCGTTGGCTTGGTGGTGCCGACCAGTTTGGAGATCTGGCCGTCCGACAGCTCAGGGTGGAACTTCACCAGCCACAGGATCGACGCGGGGCGGTCCTGACGCTTCGACAGCGGCGTGTAGCGCGGGCCACGACGGACTTCCTCGCCCTCGGCGGCGGCGTTGTATTTCAGTTTCAGGCGGTACTTGCGGTCGTTCTCGGCTTTGTCGATCTCGTCCTGCGTCAGCTGGTTGTTGGCAATCGGGTCGAACCCTTTCACGCCAGCGGCGACGTCGCCGTCGGCGATGCCTTGAACTTCCAATTCGTGCAGGCCGCAGAACTCGGCGATCTGCGGGAAGGTCAGTGTCGTGTTGTCCACCAGCCAGACAGCGGTGGCCTTTGCCATAATGGGTAGCGCCATATTCTCTCTCCTACTTGCCGCATCAGCGGACACAACTTTCCCGTCACCCGGCTCAGGGGCTGTCCCGATTGGAACAAGTTCGTGGTGTTGGGGAACTTGGGGGTTATATAGGGGCGGTTTTGTCATAGGGGAAGAGAAAATGCGCATTCTGTTGATCGGTCTGCTGATCTGGGCTGCCCCCCTGTGGGCCGAGGGCGAACGCGCCGGTGACTTTGACTACTACGTGCTGTCGCTCAGTTGGTCGCCCAACTGGTGCGCACTGGAAGGCGATGCCCGCGATGCGGATCAATGCGACGACCGGCATGACTACGGCTGGACCCTGCACGGATTGTGGCCGCAAAACGATCACGGATGGCCGTCCTATTGCAGAACTCCGCACCGTGATCCGTCCCGCAGCCAAACCAACGCGATGGCTGATATAATGGGCTCTGGCGGGCTGGCGTGGCACCAATGGAAAAAGCACGGGCGTTGTTCGGGGCTGTCGGCAGAGCAGTATTTTGCGGCGTCGCGAAGGGCCTACAGCGCAATAAATCGGCCGGACGTTTTCCGAAAACTCACGGCGCCAGTCAAACTTCCGGCATCCGTTGTCGAAGAGGCCTTCTTGCAGGAAAACTCGAATCTGTCGGGGAATATGATTACGGTGACATGCAAAAAACGCCGTATCCAAGAGATTCGCGTGTGCCTATCCAAGGACCTGACCCCTCGAATCTGTGGAAATGGCGCGTTTAGCGACTGTGCGCTCACTGACGCCTTGTTCGATCCAGTCCGCTGAAATGACTGATTATTTCGCCATTGCGTCAGATTCTGAAAGAAAAAGTTACGCTACGTCATCGACTTTCTCTTGAAACGACTCACCAAAGGTATGGTATTCCTTACTCGTTCGGTATCTCCTTCGGGGAAGGAGCGTTTGGTACGGTAAACTAAGGGTCGAGCGGAAATAGCGCTGAAATCGGCGCAACGCTGTGGCCCGACGCTTGGCGCCGCGGGCCAGCGTTGAAGACGAGTTGCGCAGCCTCTTTAAGCTGCCAGAGGGGTAAATGGTTCAGGTCGGGTCTCCCCGAGACCCGACTTTTATTTTACTCGAAGCACGATTTTCCCGATATGAGTTGAACTCTCCATCAGAGCATGCGCCTTCGCTGCATCTTCGAGATCAAATTCGCTATCCATCACCGGGGCCATGCGTCCAGCCTCAAGCAGAGGCCATACATGCTGCTTCAGCTCTGCCGCGATTCTCGCTTTCGCAAGGTCGCTTTGCGGACGTAGCGTAGAGCCGGTGATCGTCAGTCGCCGCACCATCACATGCACGAAATTCAGCTCCACCTTCGAGCTTTGCAAAAACGCGATCTGCACTAAACGCCCGTCATCGGCCAGGGCGCGCACGTTGCGCGGCAGATAGTCCCCGCCAACCATGTCCAAAATCAGATCCGCCCCGCCTTCGGCTTTGACGGTCTCCACGAAATCCGCCTCTTTGTAGTTTATCGCCTGCTCTGCGCCCAAACTCTTGCACACGTCGCATTTCTCGTCGGTTCCAGCGGTCGTGAACACCCGTGCGCCCATGAGGCTCGCCAGCTGGATCGCCGTTGTGCCGATCCCGCTGGAGCCGCCATGTACAAGGAAGCGCTCCCCGGCCTTCAACCCGCCGCGCATCACCACGTTGGAATACACGGTGAAATAGGTCTCCGGCAGGGCCGCCGCTTGCGCCATGCTCAGACCTTTGGGCACAGGCAGGCAGTGGGCCGCCGGGGTGCGCACATATTCGGCGTACCCTCCGCCCGGAAGCAGGGCGCAAACCTCGTCGCCCACCTTCAGACCCGCGACCCCATCGCCAATGGCTGCGACTGTACCGGCCCCTTCAAGGCCCGGCAGCGGTGACGCGCTCGCAGGTGGATTGTATTTGCCCGCCCGCTGCAACGCGTCAGGCCGGTTCACACCGGCATAGTCCAGCGCGATCAACACCTCGCCATGGCGAGGTTCCGGTACCGGCGCGGACGCGGGTTCCAAGACATCAGGTCCGCCCGCTTCGATGATTTCCACGACACGCATCGTTTCTGGCAGCGTCATATCAGGTCCTTACTTTGATTTCGTATGTCCGGGCAGGTCCGCGTCGAACCCCGACCCGGGCGCTTTGATTTGCGACAGCAGCCAGTTCGGCCCCGCCATCAGTTTGGAGGCAACAGGGTTGGCGTTCACCTGCGCCTTCACCTTTTCGAACTGCATCACGTTGTCGATGCGCCGGTCCAGAAACTCCCACGTCGCTGCATGATCCTCGCTCTCGTCGCCCAGCCAGAACAACACGGTCGAGCCGTAAACGGCCGACAAAGTCGCACGTTTGGTGTACCAGTTGTGGTCCTTGGACTGATCGCCCAAGGCGGTCCAGATGGCGTCCGCAGTGCCCCAAACCAGTTTCGCCCCGTCGCCCGCGTTCATTGGAAGGGCAAACAGGGCCGTACCACGGCGCACGGCTTCCTTGTGCTCAGCGACCGCCTCGAGACGAAAACGCACGCCCGCCGCGATTCGGTCGCGAAACCGCATCAACAACAGGTTCTCGGCTTTCAGCCGCGCCACCATCTGCGCATCGCCGCGCTTGTGGAAGGCAATCGCAAGATCCAACGCCCCACGTGGGAAAAGCGAACGGGCCAGCGCAGGATCGACGCCACTGTCCTCGATTGCGCCTTCAAAAGTCGCTTGCGACCAGCCGTCGAAGGTCACATGCGGCAGGCTTGCATCCAGAATCCTAGTCTTGGCGTCGTCCATGGCGGGCTCCTTTCAAGGGCTTGTTTCCTTGGTAGACAAGTTAGGGCGGCTTTGCTATATCGCCACTTCCTGCAATCTTGCAAATCTAACCTAGGAAGGTGGTGACACCACATGCAGGTAAGCGTTCGCGACAACAACGTCGATCAAGCTCTCCGCGCTCTGAAGAAGAAACTTCAGCGTGAGGGCGTTTTTCGTGAGATGAAGCTCAAGCAACATTACGAAAAGCCGTCTGTCAAGAAAGCACGCGAGAAGGCCGAGGCCATCCGCCGCTCCCGCAAGCTGGCTCGTAAAAAAGCACAGCGCGAAGGCGGTTTATAAGCGTCAGTCTTTAAGCACGAAATAAGTAACCCCCGTAGCTTGCGCCACGGGGGTTTTTTGTATTTTCCCGGTCAAAGCCGGTAAAATGACTTTTTCGACAATCGAGGGTGTCCGCAGGCCAGAGGCAAAAACACACCACACGGCCTGCCAGACATATAAATAGGACACCAATCACTAAGCTACTTTTTAACCATTCCCCCCGGAACTCTTTACGCGTCGTAAGGATAAGTTAACGCAAGGTTAACAATCATGCGCGTGAAAAAGTCGTGAAACCGTCACAATCCCAACGCATTTTGCGATTGAGGCCCGAACACCCCGTCCACGGACAGGCCTTGCGCCCGCTGGAATTCACGCAAAGCGCGGGCTGTCTTGGCGCCGAAATAGCCGTCCACCTGCAAAGCCGCCCCGGCATCGTTCAACGCTTGCTGCACAGCCACGACGTCAGCCCCGAACATATCCGCGCGAAGGTCGCGCAGGATGCGGGAGACCAGCGTGGCACGGGCTTCGCCGTTTTCCCCGTAGGAAATCTTCGCAAGAACCGTGCCGTTGATCGCGGGCTCCCCCTGTGCCTTCGGCTCCTTCGGCTGCTCACGGCTATCGTTATACGCGGCCGGAATTGCCACGGAATCACCGGAGTATGTAACAGGCTCGGACGTTCGCACTTCGACATCCCGGATCGAGGTATCGTTTTGCGGCGGCACATATCCCGGGCAGACAGTACGGTTAACCGGGCGGGAGGTACCGAACACGGTAGTGGCGCCGAAGGATCTCGCGTCTTCGAACACGCCCTCCACGACGAAGGTGCGCTCTGCCGCGTCCGGCAGGTGATCTTGCAAGTCCACAGGCGTGACATCGCCAACTTCCTTGCCGCGCATCAGGACTTCGTATCTTCCCTTCTGCAATTCCTTTCCACCGTAACCGATCATGCAATCGTTGGTCACCACCTTGCCAGGGTGGAAGTCCCCTTTGTGCTTGGCGCGGCAAACGAATGTCCATCCTTTATATCGCTTCGTCGGGCGGCTCTCCTGCCCGCCATAGAAAACCTCCGCCTTTCCTTCCGCGACGATGTCCTCATCATAATCATCACCACTTTCGAACTGGGACTTACCGACCCAGTTCGTCTCCAGCCCTGCCACAACAAGGACGTCGAAATTGGTGGTCGTCTTCTCCTGGCCGCCATATCCGTAGTTACATCTGCGGCCGATCACCTTGCCGATATGCGGGCTTCCGGCCGCGCGACATACCCACAGATCGCGCCGTTTTGTTCCGGCGGCGTTCCATTCTTTCCCGGCACTGACGGCTTTTGCGGGCACTGACCCTCTGTAGCGCACCCAGTTCCCCTGCGGTGGATGAGTGATTTCGACCTTGCCCAGAAGCTCCATTTCGATGCTGAACGGGGTGCCTTCGATCACCTGCTCGGTGATCTGAAACTGCACATCCAGCTCGCGGCCCGGCTTAACCGGTATGGAGTAGCCCGCGTCATGCGATTTGGTGGACTTCGTCTCTCCGCCCTTCGAGCCTTCGAACTTCAGGGTTACCGCCGTTCCCGCCGTCGTTTCTACAACGCCCGGCAGGGACGCCGTCACCTCGACAGAGTTGGTCAGCTCCGTGCCTACAGTCACTTCCCAAGATTGTGTTTGCTCATAGCTGGCCTTGAACGTGTCGCTGATAACGCCGACCGTGTCATTCGAGCAATTTCGCGCCACATGGGTCACCAGTCCAATGGGCTTTATCCCTATCTCGGTCGGCGACTCTCCCCATTCCAGTGGACCCGGCACAGCCCTGCCCTTAAACACCAGTTCCCGCATCTCGCGCCCCGCTGGCATCGCACGCATGAAACTGGGTTTGGATTTCAACAGCAGGAAAAGCCGCTCTTCGGTCGGGTTCATGTCCGCCGCTGCGGGAATCGATCCCAGAAAGGTTAAGAAAGCACCGCCCAACGCGGCCTGATAATGAGCCATGCCAAAGTCCAACATCTGTTAACACAAGCGCACAAAATAACGTCACGCATTGTCAGATATCGCACATTTTCGTCGAAAATTATAGTTTTACGGTAAATCAAGCGCCGCCCGGCAGTTTGGACGCATTGTCGTCCGGATCGTCGTCATAAACCTTGCGAGTTTTGACGCCGGGAAAACTGGCAAAGGACTTCATGGTTTTGATGGGGGAAAACGACGGCTTGATGCTCTCAAACCCCGGAAGGCGGCGCAGAATCGCGGTGGTGGACTGGGAACAGGACGCTTTCGGAACCGCGCCGTATGACGCCGCCTCGCGGATCGCCTGCTCCGCCACTTCGGGCGAGACCTGAAGCTCTTGCAGGACCGTGTGGTAGGTTTGACGGGTGTGATAATCGACATAGACGTCGACCATGTGATCGGTCATGCCATAGTGAAGGTCGTTGCGTTCGGGCGCATTCGGGTTCCACCACGTTCCGGCAGGGTCCCAGACAACACGCTGCGACCCGTTTATAAGCAGCCCCGTATGCCCGCCCGCGCCAGAGCGGTTGTTAATCACAGTAATCAGGGTGATCGTAGCGGGCCCGTTGTCACGATACGCCTTGGCACGGACGTCCTCATCAGGCGCCCAGACAGGCTCCGCCCCGCAGGCCGCCAGCAGGCTGACCAGCCCGAGTACAAATAACAACCGTTTCATCGAAAGTGTTTAGCCGTTCACCATCGCAAGCAGCACCAGAAAGATCAGGATGCCGATGACAGCGTAAGTGGTGAATTTCACGAAGCCCGCAAAGGTCTTCTCGTGATCGCTGATGTCCATGGAGCCGTGTTCGTGCTCAGCCATTGGTCTTCTCCGTAATTGGCGTTTTTCGTGAGTTAGCGGATTCTTGCGCCGCTGTCACGCGTCAGGGGGACGCGGGCTCATGCTTTTGCCAGATCCTGCGCCAGCCGGAAACCGATGCGGTTGGGCTCCGGCTGGTCGACGTGTTTCGGCAAGGCGCGCAAAAGCACGTTCAGCTGGCTGACATGCTGGATTTGCTGCGTCCGCGCCCCGCCGGGGTCGGAGCCGTAGAAAGTGATGATATCCGGTGCATAGAATCCGATGCCCTCGATCCGCATCACGCCCGCGTCGCCACCGACGAAGCCCATGGCGACCTCGTGGTCGTTGTCGAGCTTCTCCTCGAAGTTCTTGATATACAGGATCAACCGCTCATAGGCCCATTCCGCCGGTGATTTCTGCTCGATCGGTGTCTTGGACATCGACTCCGGCAGCGGCTCTTCCTCGGGGGTCGGGCTGCAAGGGCGCACGTGCACCACACCCGCGCGACGCAACGCCGAGGCCTCGACAAGCTCTGCGGTTGTTTCGATTTCGTCACCCATACCTCAAGCCCCTTTGCGTTGGTACACATATGCCCCATCATCGCGCAAACTGCGGGTGGCTTGTCCAGCCAAATATAAGTGAGCGCAATGGGCCACGCTCTCCACTAGTGCCAGCCCGTACTCACCGCCGCGAATTTCGCGTTTGAACAGCGGCAGGAAACATTCATGCGCGGTCTTAGGCATGTCGAGATGCTCCAGCAGCCGCGCTAGTGCACCATGGTGGTTGTCGATCAACTGCCGCATCCGCAGCGGCAGGCCGGTAAAGGGCAGCTTGTGGCCGGGCAGCACCAACTGTTCCGGCGTGGCATAGACCCCCAGCCGCTCGCATGCCTCAAGCCAGTCCGAGACGGGGTCGGCATCCGGCTCGGTCGGGTAGACGCCAAGGTTGGGGCTGATTGACGGCAGCAACTGATCGCCCCCCAGCACAACATCATCCGCCCACAACGTCGCGTGTTCCGGCGCGTGGCCGTTACCCATGCGGACCGTCCAATCCCGGCCCCCTGCGTGCAGCGTGTCACCTTCACGGATACGGCGGTAGCCCAGCGGCAAAGGCACCACGCAGTCGGCGAAGTTGAATGGGCGTTCCGACGCCCGTTCCGCCAGTATCTCGGGGTCCATGCCCGCGCGGGTCCAGAATTGCAGCGTTTCCGGCGTGGGTCTGTCCTGCTCGTCCAGCACCAGCATCCGCGCCATCAGCCAAGCGGTGCGCGTCGTCACCAACTCCGCGCCGGGCTCCTGAAACCAGCCTGCCATACCGATATGGTCGGGGTGATGATGCGTGACAATCACACGGCCAACGGGTTTGCCTTTCAGTGGCCCCGCCAGCAGCTTTTCCCAGATCGCCACGCCGCGTTTGGAGTGGAACCCTGTGTCCACAATCGTCCACGCGTCGCCGTCGTCCAGCGCGTAAATGTTGACGTGGTCCAGCTTCATCGGCAACGGCAGGCGCATCCACAAGATGCCCTCCGCGACCTCTATCGCCTCGCCCTCTGCGGGAATATCCGGGAACGGGTAGCGGAGCGTTTCGCTCAAGCCACCAGATCCTCTTCACTCAGCGCATAGAGGTCATCCGCCCCTTGACGCACATGGTCCGCCAGCCCGCCATGTTCCGGCAACAAGCGCTGCACATAGACCGTCGCCAACCGACCACGGGCCGAGTCCAGCCCCGCCGCGTTCGCCGCACACAGGTGGTAATAACCGCCCAGCACCCGCGCGAACAGGCGCAGGTAGGGAACGGCACCGGCGAAGCGGTCGTTCATGTCCTGCTCGACCAGCCATTCGGTGGTTTCGCGCAGCGTCTCGGCCGCGGTGAACACGGGACCGGCCAATGCTGGCACCTTCTCCTTGCAGCGTTCCGCGTAGGCTTCGATCTCATCGATCAACGCATAGGCCGCCTCGCCGCCATCCATCATCTTGCGGGCTACAAGGTCCATCGCCTGAATGCCGTTGGTGCCTTCATAGATCGCCGTTACCCGCACGTCGCGCAGGAATTGCGCCGCGCCGGTTTCCTCGATGAAGCCCATACCGCCATGCACCTGAATCCCCTGTTGGGAGACCTCGATGCCCGTATCCGTGCCAAACGCCTTGGCAATCGGCGTCAGCAGCGCGGCGCGTGCAGCCCACTCGTCCTTGCCGGTGGCGGTCTGCATGTCGATCGCCGCCGCGCAGGCAGCCGCTATGGCCCGCGCCGCGAACACATCCGCTTTCATCTGCGCCAGCATCCGGCGCACATCGGCATGGCCCAGAATGGTCTCGCCCTCTGCCGCCTTGCCCTGCTTGCGCTCCTGCGCGTAGGCCAATGCGTGTTGATACGCAGCCTCCGCTACCGCAATGCCCTGCCCGCCGACGCCAACGCGCGCGTTGTTCATCATGGTGAACATTGCCGCCATGCCGCCATGGGGCTTGCCCACCAGCCAGCCGGTCGCGCCGTCATACTGCATCACGGCGGTCGGGGACCCGTGCAGACCCATCTTGTGTTCCAGCGACACCACTTTCAGCGAGTTCGCCACGCCGGGCTTGCCGTTCTCGTCGGGGATCAGCTTGGGCACCATGAACAGCGAAATGCCCTTGGTCCCGGGCACCCCGTCAGGCAGACGCGCCAACACCAGATGGCACACGTTTTCGCTGAAGTCGTTGTCGCCCCAGCTGATGTAGATTTTCTGCCCCGAAATCGCATAGGTGCCGTCGCCATTGTCCACGGCCTTCGAATTCAACGCCCCCACGTCGGAACCGGCCTGCGGCTCTGTCAGGTTCATCGTGCCGCACCATTCGCCGGAGATCAGCTTGGGCAGATACAACTCCTTCAACGCGTCCGACGCGTGATGCTCCAGCGCCTCGATCTGGCCTTGGGTCATCAGCGGGTTCAGTTGCAGCGACAGGCATGCGCCGCCCATCATTTCGTTCACGGCATTCTGGAGCGAGAACGGCAACCCCATGCCGCCATATTCGGGACTGGCAGCCATACCGATCCAACCGCCGTCCGCGATGGCCTTGTAGCCGTCCGCGAAACCCGGTGACGTCCGCACCACACCGTTTTCCAGCTTGGCGGGATGCAAGTCGCCCTGACGGTTCAGCGGTGCCAGCACCTCGTTCGACATCTTCGCCGCCTCGTCCAGAATGGCCGAGACCATGTCCGGCGTGGCCTCCGAAAACCGCTCCGTCGCGGTGACGTCGACAAAATCAACGATGTGGTTAAGCAGAAACTGGTAGTCGGCGTTGGGGGCGCGATAGGGCATGTGATGTCCTCAAATTAGCACCTCGCGGCTTTGCATGGGGCCGCAGGATCGGATAAAGGGGCAATAAATAACCCGATCACTGTGTCGCCCCCGCGCTCCGGCATCAAGCAAAACGCAACGTCAAAAACAGGCAACCCCCTATGACCGGCATCAATACGCTTACGCTGGGCCGCGCCGATTTGCCCAAGGCTGCCAAGCTGTTGCAGGACGGACGCCTTGTCGCTTTCCCGACCGAGACGGTCTACGGGCTGGGTGCCGATGCCCGCAACGGGCAAGCCGTCGCCGCCATTTACGCAGCCAAGGGCCGCCCCAGTTTCAACCCGCTGATCGTCCATGTCGCCACCATGGCGCAAGCCGAAACGCTGGCGCATTTCGACGACGACGCCCGCGCTATGGCGCAGGCGTTCTGGCCCGGCCCGCTGTCTTTGGTACTGTCCTTGAGGGACGACCACGGGCTCTCCTCGCTGGTCACGGCAGGTCTGAACACCGTCGCCATCCGGATGCCCGCGCAGCCTCTGGCGCGTGACTTGCTGACACTGGCCGATTGCCCCGTCGCGGCGCCTTCCGCCAATCCGTCCGGTCAGATCAGCCCGACCACCGCCGCGCATGTGCTGGCGGGGTTGTCGGGCCGTATCGACGCGGTGCTGGACGACGGGCCGTGCGAGGTCGGCGTGGAAAGCACAATCGTCGCCACAAACCCAGTGCGCCTGCTGCGTCCCGGCGGGTTGCCGGTCGAGGCGCTGGAGGCCGCCATCGGCCAGCCGCTCAGCCGCGAGTTGAACCCCGACACGCCCACCGCGCCGGGGCAGTTGACGTCACACTACGCGCCAGACGCGCCCGTTTTGCTGAACCAGACCGAAGGTGCGCCGATGCTGGGGTTTGGTCCGGTCAACGGCGCGCTTAACCTGTCCCCCGCAGGCGACCTGCACGAAGCCGCCGCCAATCTGTTCGCGATGTTGCGGGAAATGGACGAGATAGCACAAGGCGACACGATCCACGTCGCCCCCATTCCCATGACGGGCCTTGGCCTCGCCATCAACGACCGCCTGAGCCGCGCTGCGGCCCCTAGGCCGAGCCGCCCCCCGGCGACAGCATCAACGGATTGATCCCCATCAGATCCAACGCGCCCGTCCATTTGGCGCTGTTCTCACCTGCGAACACCAGATCACTGTCGGCGTCGCAGATCAGCCAGCCGTTGTGCTGGATTTCGGCCTCCAGCTGCCCCGGCCCCCAGCCCGCATAGCCCATGGCCAGCAGACAGCGTTCCGGCCCGTCCCCTTGCGAGATGTCTTCGAGGATATCTAACGTCGCAGTCAACCCGTAGCCGCCCTCGACCTCCATGGTGCTGTCCTGGCTGTGGTAATCCGGCGAATGCAGCACAAAGCCGCGCCCGTAATCTACGGGGCCCCCGACATGCACGTTGATCTGGCGGGACTTCGGGGCAATCGGGATATCCAGCTGTTTCAACAGGTCATTGAACTTCAGGTCCTGCGCAGGCTTGTTGACAATCAGCCCCATCGCCCGCTCGTCCGAGTGGGAACACATGAAGATCACCGAGCGGTCAAAGCGCGGGTCTCCCATGTCGGGCATCGCGATCAGCAGCTTGCCTGCAAGGTTGGTCGAATCAAAACTCATGGCGCCAAACTGGCCGCTTGGCGGGGGGCATTCAAGCGGCAGTGAAGCCGCAGGCGGAAACTGTGTCAGCGTCTCGCTCAAACGTGAGTTTATTGTCACCTGCGAAGCCGCTATCGACGTTGGAATGATCCGCAATCACCTCGCCTTGTTCTTTGCAGCATACCTGTCCCTGCCCGGCCCCGCCGCCGCGCAGGTGGTGGCCAATGATGCCTCTGATGTGGTGCAGGTCACCGTGATGCCCGGCTGGCGCGAGGCGGATGGCACGCATATTGCAGCGCTCAAATTCGATTTGGCACCGGGGTGGAAGACTTTCTGGCGCACACCGGGCGATGCTGGCGTGCCGACGCGGATGAGCTGGGCCGGTTCAAAAAACCTTGGTGAGGCTCGCATATTGTGGCCGACGCCCAAGGTGTTCCGGCAGAACGGCCTGCGGTCTATCGGATATCGCGATCAGGTGGTCGTGCCGCTGGCCTTCCACGCGGCGACGAACGGGCCAATCGTCATTGACGGACATTTGGACTTCGGCGTCTGCGCCGAAATCTGCCTGCCGGTCAGCCTTGATCTGGACCTACTCCTGCCACCTGACCAGAAGGACAATGTCGAAGAAATTTCCGCCGCGATGCACGCCCGCCCCATGACCGCCCCAGAGGCGCAGGTGCGCCGCATTGCCTGCAAGGTGTTTCACAACGGCGACCGTGCACGGATCGAGGTGGAGATCGAAATGCCCCCGCTCGACGGCTTAAGCGAGGCGCTGGTGATTGAGGCCGCCAACCCCGCCCTGTGGATCGGTGAGCCTATGCTGTCACGCAAGGGCGACACGTTGCGCGGCGTGGCGGAAATTGCACACCGCGATGAGACGCCGTTCAGGCTCGATATGGATCAAATTCGCATGATGGTTTTGACGACGCAGGCCGCAGTCGACATCCAAGGCTGCCGCTAGGCCGCCCGCGCATGGGCAAGTGCCGCGATGAGCCAGCTCAGCACCAGTAGCGCGGCCGTGCCGCCCAGAAACAGCGCAAAGCCGGCCATCACGGCCGAGCCGCCTGCCAGTGACGCCAGCGGTGCGGGCAAGGCCCCCGTGACAATCGCGCTGCCCAAGGTCGCCGCAAACAGCGCGGCCACTGCCACCGCAAGCCCCGCGACGGCCCAACGCAAGCCGCCGCCCACACTCAGCGCACGACGCACCGCGCGCACTTGCCGTGAAACGTCCGCCTGCATCGCCATCAGCGACGGGACGACCAGCAGCACCAGCACAAGCCCGAAGCCCAGCCCGTAGCAAAGCGTCACGACCGTGGGCTTGAGGAACTGCGCCTGCGAAGACGTCTCGAACAGCAGCGGGGCCAAGCCCAGAACCGTCGTCAATGTGGTCAGCAAGACCGGCCGCAACCGGTCGGCGGTGCCGTCGATGATCGCCGGGATCAGCCCGCGTTCTTCGGCGTATTCGTCCACCGTGGACACCAGCACAATCGAGTCGTTGATGATGATCCCCGTCATCCCGATCAGCCCCACAACGGTGAACATCGACAGCGGAATGTCCCACGCATGGTGGCCGTAAATCGTGCCGACCAAACCGAACGGGATGATCAGCATGATCACAATCGGCCGCGTCCAGCTGGAGAACACCCAAGCCAGTGCCAGAAATATCCCGATCAGGCAGAACGCGAAGCCCAGAGCGGCATCCGTCAGGAACTCCGCCTCTTGCTCGGCCAGTCCCGACAGCGTGGTTGCCACGCCGTAATCCTGCTCGATCATCGGCAGGATGTCGTCCTTCAGGCTGGTCATGATCTCTTCGGCGCGCACCGGATCATCCTCGGAAATGTCGCCAGTGACGGACACCAGCCGCACGCCATTCTCCCGCCGCACCGTGGAAAAGCCCGACTGCCGCGTCACGGCGACAATGTCGCTGAGCGGCACATAGGCCCCAGACTGCGCCCGCAGGAACGTGCGCTCCAGAAAGTCCGCCGTCAGTTCGCCCCTCGGCAACTCCACCCGGATTGTGGCGGAGCGCGGGCCGTCGGGATAGGTCGCCGCCTCGATCCCGTTCAGCCGGTTCCGCAACACACGGCCCAACCCGTCAATGGTGAACCCCAGCGCCTGCCCCTGCGCGGTCAGGTCAAGGATCAGCTCTTCCTTGTCATAGGCCAGCGTGTCCTCCAAAGCGGATACTTCGGAGAACTTCGCCAAAGCAGTCTTCAAACCCTCCGCCGCAGCCTTCAGGGTCTCCGCATCCGCGCCGTAGATCTGGACGTCCAGCGCATCGCCGCCGGGGCCGGAGCGCCAGCCACGGAAGCTCACCGTCTCCAGCATTGGGAGACGCCGCACGGCGTCCTGCAACTCGGCCACGAACTGAAAGCTGGAATAGCTGCGCAAGTCCGCGTCAATCAGCTCGATAGCGATGGAGCCCAGCTGGTCCTGATCCTTCGTCTCGGCCCCAGCCAGCCCGCGCCCCGTCGTTCCGCCAACCTCGGCCAGCACATAGTCGATGGGGTTGCGCCCATGCTCGGCCTCGTATTTCGCGGCCAGCTCTGCGGTGGCCCGCTGCATTTCGCGCATCATTTCCATTGTGTCTGCACGGGTCGCGCCGGGAAGCATCGCGAAGTTGCCGGAAATCGAGCCTTGTTCCGGCGAGTTGAAGAACCGCCATGTCACGTCGCCGCGGATGAACAGCGCGGCCTGCGACATGAGCAGCAGGATTGCGCCCGCCATCACCGGATACCGCGCCCAGATCACCCCTGCGATGAAAGGCCGGAATGCCTTTTCACGCACCCAGTTGAAGCCCCGCGTCACCGTGCGGGACGGCCAGTCATACCACCGCTCTTTCGCCTGCGCGGCCAGCGCGTGGGTCATGTGGTTGGGCAGGATCAGGAAGCATTCTATCAGCGACGCGATCAGCACCACGATCACCGTGAACGGAATATCCGCGATCAGATTGCCGAAGCGCCCGCCCACCGCAACAAGCCCGAAGAACGCAATCACAGTCGTCAGCGTTGCGGCAAATACCGGCTGTGCCATGCGCCGCGCAGCGTTCTCGGCGGCTGTGGCGGGGTCTTCCCCCAGTTTCGTGGCGCGGAAATCGGCGTGTTCGCCCACCACGATAGCGTCATCAACCACGATGCCCAGCGTGATAATCAAAGCAAACAGCGAGATCATGTTGAGCGTGATTCCCGCCACGTACATCAGCCCCAGTGCGCCCAGCATTGCCACCGGAATACCTGCCGCAACCCAGAACGCCGTGCGCGCATTGAGGAACAGGAACAGCAGCAAAACCACCAGCCCAAGCCCTACCAATCCGTTATCCAGAAGGATGTTCAACCGCCCGGAAATCGCTTCCGAACGGGTGCGGATCAGCTCCACCTTGGTGCCTTCGGGCAGGGTCAGTTCCAGCGTGTCCGCCACGTCCTGCACCGTGGCCTGAATGTCGATGGCGTCGCCTCTATTCGAGCGGTCAACACGGATTGAAATCGCGGGGTTTGGCCCCACGAAATAGGCCCGCTCGCGGTCGGTGCCTTCGACCACAATCCGCGCCACATCGCCAATCACCAGCTTGGAGCCGTCGTCATTGGACCGCAGCACGATCCCCGCAATCTGGTCCGCGCTGCGTTTCGCAACCCCTGTGCGCACACGCGCATTGGCCCCGTCCACGTCGCCCGCAGGGTCCGCCGAAGCCTCGCCGCGGATGGCTTCCGCGATTTCGGCCATGGTCACGTCGTTGCGGATCAGCGACAGCGACGACACCTCAACAATCGTTTCCGGTGCAGCCACGCCGCGAATGGTGGCGCGCGTGACGCCAGCGGTAAACAGGCGGGTGACGAATTCATCGGCAAAGCGGCCTAATTGATCGACCGAGACCGGCCCTGTAATCACCACATCCGTCACACGGTCCCGCCACGCGCCGCGCCGCACGGTCGGCTCCTCGGCGTCTTCGGGCAGGTTGGTTACGCTATCGACCGCGACCTGCACATCGTCAGCCGCACGCGACATATCCCAGTCCGGCTCGAACTCCAGACTGATATTGGCGCTGCCTTCACGCGACTGCGAGCTGGAACTTTCCACTCCCTCAACTGCCAACAACGCGGGCTCCAACAGCTGCACAATCGCGCTGTCCACATCGTCCGCGCCCGCCCCGTCCCACTGGACGCCGACCGAGACGCTGTCGACTACCACGTCGGGGAAAAACTGCGTATTCATGCGCGGGACAGCCGCAGCACCGATGGCAACCATCAAGACCAGAAGCAGGTTCGCCGCCGTCCGGTGACGGGTGAAATAGGACAGTATCCCGCCCGTTTTCGCCCCGATCACGCCGCGCACAGACTAGCTCCCCATGCGGCTTTCCAGCCGCTCCACCATGTCGGCAGGCACCTGAGGCTCTGCTAGTTGCGCCAACATGCGGGTTTTGACCTCTTCGGGGATGCGCGCGCTGGCCTCGACGAAGGCCACCAGCTTGGCGCGGCGCTCGTCATCAAGTTCCAGCATCTGCGGCTCTTCCGGCATCGCGCCGTTGCCGCGAAGCGGTTTAACCTTGATCCCCGCGCCCAAAAGCTGCGAGCGTTCCGCCACGATCTCGCGTCCCTGCAAACCCTGCGCGCGCACGATCACGCTGTCGTCCTGACGGCGCAGCACCACCACCTCGCCGTTTTCCAGCCGGTCATCCTCGCCCAGCACCAGCACACCGCCAGAGGCGTCCACAGCCGTCGACGGCACCAGAGCGACACGCTCCAAGGCAGGCTCCTCGATGGCAACGGTCACAAAGTCACCGGGGCGCAATCCGGCGCTGTCGGACAGTTCCGCAAACAGCAGGCGCCCCGTGGTGCCAGCGGTCACCGCCGCGCTTTCGCGGCTCAGACGCCCCTCAAAAGTCAGGTTTGTTCCCAGCACAGCCAGCGTCACGGTCACCGGCGCAGAGGTCAGTTTCCCGCCCTCATCCAAAAGCCGCGTATATTGCGCAGTCGACACGCGAAACGACACTTCCAGCGCGTCGGGGTCGATCAGTTCCGCCAGTTGTTCGTTATTGGCGACCAAGCCGCCTTGGGTCGCCGTCACACCCGACAAGCGCCCGTCAAAGGCTGCGAACACCTCGGTATCCGCCAGCAAACGCTCCGCATTGGTCAGGTTAATCCGCCGCCGCTCGATCAGGGTCTGGCTCTGGTTCACCTGCGCCTCGGCCTGCTGGATCGCCTGCCGCCGCGACAGTACCGCCTGCTTGGCGGCGGCTTCCGCCAACTCCGCTGTCTCGACCGTGGCTTCGGTGCCCACGCCGCGTTCTTTCAAATCCTGCTGCCGCTGGAGCGCCCTCGTGCGCAAATCAAGTTGCGCCTGCGCGGCATCCAGATCGTCCTTCGCCAGCGCCAAAGCGTTGCGCGCCTCGCGCAAATCCGCTTCGGCCTCGACCAGATCGGTGCGGGCCACGTCAACGGCAGTTTGCGCATCCGCAGGGTCGATCCGCGCCAGAAGCTGGCCCTTGCGCACGGTGCCGCCCTCTTGGAAGTCCGGCGACAGCTCCACAACCGTGCCACCGACCGGCGCCCGCAGATCCAGCGTCCGCCGCGCGCGCACCTCGCCAAAACTGGTCAGAACCGGCGTCACGGTCGTTGGCTCCAGCGCCACCACATTCACCGAGAACACCCGCTCCCGCGCCGGGCGCACCACGCTTTCACGCGACCACCGCTCTTGCAGGGCGCTGTAAACCGTGTTCGCCCCCACGGCGAGCAAACCCACGGTCAGCGCCATCAAAAACAGGCCTACAAGGCTACGGCGGAAAAAACGCATATGCTGTCAGGCTCCGGAAACACTACCCCTAACATCTAGAGCGCGCGGGCCCGCGCGTCCAATGCCAGTGACTTAAACGTGTCGAATGTTCATTTCCGTCGCTTATGTTCGTCCAAACGCGGAAAAATTTCCACAAAATTGCAGGGACGGTGACGATAATCGAGTTGAGCCGCCAGAATCTCGTCCCACCCGTCCTTGCACGCACCGGGGCTTCCGGGCAGCGCGAACAGGTATGTGCCGTTCGAGACACCCCCCGTCGCACGGCTTTGCACCGCCGAAGTCCCGATCTTGTTCAGCGACACCATGGTGAACACCGTGCCGAACGCCTCAATCTCTTTCTCATAGACGTCACGGTGCGCCTCGACGGTCACGTCGCGCCCTGTCAGGCCGGTGCCGCCGGTCGTCAGGATCACGTCAATCTCGGGGTCGGCACACCATAGGCGCAGCTGCTCCGCTATTTCGTCACGCTCGTCCTTCAGGATCATCCGCGCGGCCAGTTGATGCCCCGCCCCCTTCAGCCGGTCCACCAGAGTGTTGCCGGATTTGTCATCCGCCACGGTGCGCGAGTCCGACACGGTCATCACCGCGATACGCACCGGCACGAAGTCCATTGTCTCGTCAATACGGCCCATCTTCAGTCCTTCGTCAGTGTAATCTCACCCGCGCAGCTTCGCCTGAAGGCTCAGCAAGTCGGCCCATGCGTCACGTTTGGCCTGCGGCATACGCAGCAAATAAGCAGGGTGAAGCATCGGCAAGGCGGGCTTGCCAAACGCCTCGTCCCAGTGGCCGCGCATCTTGGTGATGCCTTTGCGGCCCAGCAGCGCCTGACAGGAATGGTTGCCCATCAGCACCAGCACGTCGGGGTTCGCCAGCGCGATATGGCGCTCCAGAAACGGCATCATCATCGCGACCTCATCGGGCTTCGGGTCGCGGTTTTGCGGCGGTCGCCAGGGCAGCACGTTGGTGATGTAGATGGGGCTCGCCTCATCCGCACGCCCATGCCCGATTGCCGCGAACATCGCGTCGAGCAACTGCCCCGCCGGTCCCACAAACGGCTTGCCCTGCTGGTCCTCTTCACGGCCCGGTGCCTCGCCGATCACCATGACCCGCGCGCCTGCGATGCCGTCGCTGAACACCAGATTGCGCGCGCCGTTTTTCAGGTCGCAATGCGGAAACGCCGCTATCGCGGCCTTGAGCGCATCCAGATCACCCGCCCCCTGTGCCAGTTCCGCGGCCGCCACAACGGGGTCCGGCCCCTGTGTCGCCACCACGGGTGCGGCCCGCTGTTCCGGCGCGGGTTTGGCCATTTTGGGGGCCTCTTTCGGCACCTCGTAGCGGTTCACTGGCGCGTCCCCGATCGCCTCGTCAGCGCCAAGGTCGACATGCCAGTCCAAGAGCGCCTTGGCCGTGTGAAAGTCGAGAGTCGATTCCATGCCCGCAAGCCTAATCGCGTGGCGCATCGCTCACAATGACATAACGCCCTCGCCGCTTGCCCGTCCGGTCCCCCCCGCATATAACCCCGTAAAATATACGAGAGGCCTTCCATGACATTCCGCGCGAAGCATCTGCTGGGGATCGAACATCTTGGCCCCGACGAGATCACCACGCTGCTTGATCTGGCAGATCAATATGTCGATCTGAACCGCCGCGACGTGAAGCACACTGACACGCTGGCGGGACTGACGCAGATCAACATGTTCTTCGAGAACTCCACCCGCACGCAGGCCAGCTTCGAGATCGCCGGAAAACGGCTTGGCGCAGACGTGATGAACATGGCGATGCAGGCAAGCTCGGTCAAAAAGGGCGAGACCCTGATCGACACCGCCCTGACGCTGAACGCCATGCACCCCGACCTGCTGGTCGTGCGCCACCCGCATTCCGGCGCGGTGGATTTGCTGGCCCAAAAGGTCAACTGCGCCGTGCTGAACGCAGGCGACGGGCGGCACGAACACCCCACGCAGGCGCTGCTGGACGCGTTGACGATCCGCCGCGCCAAGGGGCGGCTGCACCGCCTCAGCGTCGCGATTTGCGGCGATATCGCCCATAGCCGCGTGGCGCGGTCGAACATCATGCTGCTGGGCAAGATGGAAAACCGCATCCGCCTGATCGGCCCGCCGACCCTGATGCCGTCGGGCATCGCCGAGTTCGGCGTGGAAGTCTTCGAGGACATGCGCGAAGGCTTGAGGGACGTCGACGTGGTGATGATGCTGCGCCTCCAGAAAGAACGCATGGATGGCGGCTTCATCCCGTCCGAGCGGGAATATTACCACCGCTACGGGCTGGACCCCGAAAAGCTGTCCCACGCCAAGCCCGACGCCATCGTCATGCATCCCGGCCCGATGAACCGCGGAGTTGAGATCGACGGCGTGCTGGCCGACGACATCAACCGTTCAGTTATCCAAGAGCAGGTGGAGATGGGCGTCGCCGTCCGCATGGCCGCGATGGAGCTGCTGGTCCGCACCCGCCGCGCCCAACCGCGCGAGGTTATGGTGTGAACGAACCCAAAGACCCCCGCATGTCCGGCAAGGTGGCGATGTACGCCCTGCTGGGCATCTTCGCCTTCACCGTTTTCATGATCTGGCTAGGGAGCTAACGCAATGTCCGACCTTTCGATCAGCGCCACCGAGCATGGCAAATTACGGGTGTTTGAACTGGACGACCAACTCGTGACCGAAATCGGCCATTCCGGCAGTCTGGACCGGTTGCAACGCGCCTTGGGCGTCGACAGCCTGAACGCCGAGGATGTGCAGATCGCGCGCGTAGAGACGCTGGGTGATCTTGGTCTCAGCGGTTTACTGCGTGAAGGCTATGACGTGACCCCGACGGCAGAGGAGGCTGCAAAGCTGGACGCGCTGGAGGGGTCCGTCGCACTGATCCGCACTGCGGCGTTTCAGGCCCCGGTAACCCTGCGCGGCGCGGGTGAGGCCAAGCTGGTCGCCACCTTCACCGAAGGCCGCGCCCCCGCGCCGAAATTCACCCCGCTGGAAAGCGACGCCGCCAAGGGCGTGCTGGAAGGTCCCTCCGCCTCGGCAAAGCCCACCAGCAGCTTCGTCAATCGGTTGCTGTTGATCGTGATGGCGGCGATGGCCGTGGCCTTCCTTTGGGTCTTCTTTTACTACATAGGGTTCTGATGGCTGACCTGCTTCTCACCAATGCGCGATTGATCGACCCCGAGGCCGGAACGGAGACGCTTGGCTCCATCCTCATCAAGGACGGGCGCATTAACGAGGTGTTAACGCAAAATACTGATATAAATGAGAAAAAGTTGACAGCTGTTAACTCGGTCGACTGCGGCGGCAAGTGCCTTGCCCCCGGCATCGTCGATATCGGCGTGAAGGTCTGCGAACCGGGAGAGCGGCACAAGGAAAGCTTCCGCACCGCCGGTCTCGCGGCGGCGGCAGGCGGCGTCACCACCATGGTCACCCGCCCCGACACGATCCCCACCATCGACACACCCGAAACGCTCGAATTCAGCAAACGCCGCGGGTCCGAGATTGCCCCCGTCCGCATCGCGCCCATGGCCTCGCTGACCAAGGGCCGTGCTGGCCGCGAGATGGTCGAGATGGGCTTCCTGATGGACGCCGGCGCGGTGGCGTTTTCCGATGGCGACAACGTGGTGTCCGACAACAAGGTGTTGAGCCGCGCGATGACCTATGCCCGCTCGCTGGGCGCGTTGGTGATGGGCCACCCGCAAGACCCCGTTCTGTCGAAGGGCGGCGCGGTGACGTCCGGCAAGTTCGCCACCCTGCGCGGCCTTCCAGCGGTCTCCCCCATGGCGGAGCGTATGGGGTTGGAGCGCGACTTGGCCTTGGTCGAGATGACAGGTGTGCGCTACCACGCGGACCAGATCTCCACCGCCGTGGCCCTGCCCGTTCTGGAACGTGCCAAGGCGGCGGGCTTCGACGTGACGGCGGGCGTGTCGATCCACCACCTGACGCTGAACGATCTGGACGTGGGCGACTACCGCACCTTCTTCAAGGTCAAACCGCCCCTGCGGTCCGAGGATGACCGCATGGCGATGGTCGAAGCCGTGGCCAGCGGTTTGATCGACGTGATCTGTTCCATGCACACACCGCAGGACGAGGAAAGCAAACGCCTGCCCTATGAGGAGGCCGCCTCCGGTGCCGTTGCCTTGGAAACCCTGCTGCCCGCCGCGATGCGGCTGCTGCACGCGGGGGCGGTAGACTTGCCGACCCTGTGGCGCGCCTTGTCGCTGAACCCTGCCAAACGGTTAGGGCTGGAAGGTGGCCAGCTCAGTGTCGGCGCCCCCGCCGATCTGGTGCTGTTCGACCCCGACGCGCCGTTCGTGATGGACCGCGAGACGCTGCGCTCCAAGTCCAAAAACACCCCGTTTGACGGCCAACGGATGCAAGGCCGCGTGCTGCGCACCTTCGTAGGCGGCAAGGAGGTCTACACCCGTGCCTGAGATCGTCACCGCCCCGTACCTGCTGGTTTTCGTCGCCGTCGCGTCCTACCTGCTCGGCTCCATCCCCTTCGGGTTGGTGATCGCCAAAGCCATGGGCTTGGGCGACCTGCGCCAGATCGGTTCGGGCAATATAGGGGCCACGAACGTGCTGCGCACCGGCTCCAAAAGCGCCGCCTTGGCGACGTTGTTGCTGGACGCGGGCAAGGGCGGCATCGCGGTGCTGTTGGCGCGGTTCCTTGTAGGCGAGGACGCCGCGCAACTGGCGGGGCTGGCGGCGTTCATCGGCCACATCTTCCCCGTCTGGCTGAACTTCAACGGCGGTAAGGGCGTGGCAACCTATCTTGGCACCCTGTTGGCCCTGTCGTTCTTCGCGGGGCTGGCGGCTTGCCTGACATGGCTGGCCTTCGCGCTGGCGTTCCGCATCTCGTCGCTGGCCGCCTTGGCTGCGGCGGCGCTGATGCCACTTTGGCTGCACTTCATGGGGCTGCCCGATTACGTGCTTCTGGCCGCGTTGCTGGGCGCGCTGATTTGGATGCGCCACGCGGCCAATATCCGCCGCATCCTGAGTGGCACCGAGAAGAAAATACAGTTGAAGAAAAGCTGACTTCGGTCGCGCCGACCGCCCGAGTTTTCCGGTCAGTGCAACCCGAGAACCGGTGTGCTGTCGCTCAGGACGGGACGCCGCAATTTCAAGGTCCGGCGTGCCTCCTGATCCAGACCGAGTCTCATCAGCACATTGACATATGCCAACTCGATCAAATCGCGCTGTGCCCGGCTCCCGCCAAGACGTTCTGTCGTCGCCATCACCTCCGCCAGGTACTCCAGTGCCGCGGCCCATCTTTCCCGGGCGATCTCACCCCACGCCTTCGCGACAGGGCGAACGAGGTCACCGGCAAAACCGTTCGCCGTCTCGGCAATATACGCAAGGCGCTCTCCGTCACCTGCCATGGCATGACAAAGTGCGGCGTGGATGTCTGCAAAGCTCTGACCTGTTTCGGGAAAGTACTGCGCCGCGTATTCACTCAGCTCGCGCCAGCGTTCGGGCGGCACCTGCACACCAGCGATTTCGGCGCGATAAAGAATGGCCGCCGTATCGGTCAGCACATTGATAGGCAGGCTCTCCGACGTTCCGGGCCGCACGCCGTTGTCGACAGTCCTCCACATGGCCTCCTCGTCCCCGTCATGCAGCGCCCAAAGTGCAACGTGCCAACTGAGGTGCCCATGCAAAACCGCCCTGTTGTCATACGTCTCCATCCAGTTGCCCAGATAGCGGCGTCCTGCGGCTATATCGCCCGCCTCATACTGCGCATGCGCCCGAAAATGCGCACCGTTGGCGTTTCTGGGGTTAAGCGCCAGCGACTTCTCCATCAGGGACTGAGACGCCGCGATCTGTCCGGTTTCACACAGCGAAAGCGCATGCATGGACATCATCCACCAGTCGTTTTCGTAATGGGGCAGCAGCGCTTCGGTGTAGGCGAGCAATTCCGCTTCGCGACCGACCTCACCCGAAAATCCTATCAATCCGAACACATTGGTGCAGAGCTGCGCGGCCATCGCGTCGCGCGGGTGGTCCCGGACATGGTCCTTGACGATGGTTTGGGCCAAACGCGGATCACCTTGAAGCAACGCCGAGAACGCCGCGATATGCGTCTGTTCGCGGTCATCCGACCGATTGGTCAAAGCTTGGGCGTGCGCGATTGCTTCCCTGGCCTCGCGCATGCGCGCCTCGTTCATGAGTGCACGTGCCAACCCCGCGCGAGCCAAGGCGAAATCAGGATCCGCAGCTATCGCTGCCTCGAAAGCGGCGACGGCACCATACTCGGCACCCAGATACAGCTGAACCCCGTGGGCGTAGTAATCCCGGGCATCAGTGTTCTTCGTGGAAACCAGGTTTCCATAACCGTCGCGCAGCGTCATCAGTGTATCCATATACCGGTGTGAGGCTAACCTACACGGTAACTGCGACGGGACCAAATGCGAGCTGAGCGCGATCAGTAGCTGTACTCGTCATAGATGCGGCTCAGGTCGCCATTCCATTCGCCGTGATACTTGGCAAGCAACTCGTCGGCGGGGGTTTGGCCCGTCTCGATGCTTTCCTTCAGCGCGTTGAGGAAATGCGTCTCGTCGGGGACCAAGCCGCCAGCGCCGGGTTTGGCGCGGGCTTTCAGGCCGGAGTCGGAGATGTTCACCACCTCGCGGGCGAGGTCGATCATCTTCATGCCGTTCACTTCGGCCGCCAAACCATCGACGGACGCCGCGACGCGCCATGCCTCGCGGGTTTCGGCATCCCAGCCTTTGGCCACGTCCCACGCGGCGTCGAGCGCGGTTTGATCATAGCACAAGCCAGTCCAGAAGGCGGGCAAGGCGCATAGACGCCGCCACGGGCCACCATCCGCGCCGCGCATCTCGATGAACTGCTTGACGCGGGCCTCGGGGAACACCGTGGTCAGGTGGTCGGCCCAGTCGGACAAGAGCGGCTTTTCGCCGGGCAAGGCGGGCAATTCGCCTTTGAGGAAGTCGCGGAACGACATACCTAAGGCATTGATATATTTGCCATCGCGGTAGACGAAATACATGGGCACATCGAGCACCCACTGCACCCATGCCTCGAACCCCATGCCTTCGTCGAAGACGAAAGGCAACATGCCGGTGCGGTCGGGGTCGAGCGAGCGCCAGATGCGGGAGCGCCATGATTTGTGGCCGTTCACCTTGCCCTCGAAGAACGGCGAGTTGGCAAACAGCGCGGTGGCTACGGGTTGCAAGGCCAGCGCTACGCGCATTTTCTGCACCATGTCGGCCTCCGACCCGAAGTCGAGGTTCACCTGCACGGTGCAGGTGCGGCGCATCATGGCGGTGCCCATGGTGCCGACCTTTTCCATGTAGTCGTTCATCAGCTTGTAGCGGCCCTTGGGCATCAGGGGCATTTCGTCATGCGTCCATTCGGGGGCGGCCCCCAGCCCGATGAACTTGACGCCAATCTCGTCAGCGACGGAGCGGACCTCGGCCAGATGGCTGTTCACCTCATCGCAGGTCTGGTGGACGGTTTCCAACGGGGCACCCGACAGCTCCAACGCGCCGCCGGGTTCCAGCGAGACATTCGCGCCCTCTTTCGTTAGCCCGATCAGGTGGCCACCCTCTTCAACCGGTGCCCAGCCGAAGCGGTCGCGCAGGCCGGACAGGACAGCGTTGATGGAGCGCTCGCCTTCGTAGGGCAATGGTTTGTGGGTGTCCTGGCAGTAGCCGAATTTCTCGTGCTCGGTGCCGATGCGCCAGTCCTGCTTGGGCTTGCAGCCGTCTTCCAGAAGCTGCGCCAGTTGGGAATGGTCGGTGATCAGGCCGCCGCCGGATTGAGGAATAGACATATCGGAGGCTCCGCCTGAGTTCGATTTCACCTAGGGGTGCGGGGAATTGCGGGGGATGTCAATGCAGGCGAGCCGGCTCTTTCGCCCAGATCACAAAGCTGTCAGGCTCCGTTGTCCCCATGGCACGGATGGCGGCCTCGTAGTCGACCCCCGTGAGCGCGGACAGCGCGTCGAACAGCTGCGCCGCCCCTTCGGCGGAGTTCGGGATCAACAGGCGGGAGCCGCCGTTTTCCTCCAGCAGCCAGTGGACGTCTTCGGAAAAGGGGCCTTGATCGTTGGTCAGGATCGTCACGCGGGCCAGATCGTTGATCGACACCGCCCCGCCGCCAAGGGGGGCGAAATAGGTGATCTGGCGCTCGTCCACCTCGACGACGCCGGGGCCATCATGGCGTTTGGGGGCAAGGCGCGCACGTCGCCAAGCCGTCCAAGAAAACGCCAGCCCTGCGATAAAGAATACGCCGCCGATCCCCTGCCAAAACAAGCCACGGATGTTGAAGATCATCACGCCGATCACGACGATCGCAATGCCGATCAGCAGCTCGAAATAGCGCCAGAACAGGTCGACGATTTCGGGACGGATCATGCCCAGTCGCCCAACGCGGATTGCCACAGCGCCAGCGCCGCGACGGCGGCGGTATCGGCGCGCAGGATGCGGGGGCCGAGGCTAATGGGGTGACTATTCGGATGGCTGCGCAGCGCGTCACGCTCGCGGTCGGAGAAGCCGCCTTCGGGGCCGATGACGATGGCCCACGGGCCTTGGGGCAGGTCTTGGAGGCGCGACGGCTCCCCCACCATGGATTCGTCGCAGAACAGCAGGTGGCGGTCTTCGGGCCAAGCGTCGAGCATGGCGGAGAGCTTCTTGATATTCGCCACCTCCGGCACGTAGGTGCCGCCGCATTGCTCTGCGGCCTCAATGGCGTGGGCTTGCAGCTTGTCCTGCCGGATGCGGTCGGAATTGGTGTAGTCGGTCTGCACGGGGAACACCTTGGCCGCACCCATCTCGGCGGCCTTTTCTACGATAAAGTCGGTGCGGGCCTTCTTGATCGGCGCGAAGAGCAGCCACAGGTCGGGGGGCGTTTGCAGGGGCAGCGTTTGCTGCTCGCAGACCACCATGCCGCGCCGTTTGGCGGCGTCGACGACGCGGGCGGTCCATTCGCCGTCCTGCCCGTTGAACAGGGCCACCACGTCACCGACGCCAAGGCGCATGACGTTAAAGAGATAATTCGCCTGCGGCTGCGTCATAGGGACCGAATTGCCCTGCCCCAATGGCTGCTCTACAAACAACCTGATTTTCGCGCGTTCCATGGGGCCGACCTTATGACCGAGACCAGCCAAACGCCAGAGGGGCAAGTGATCGACGCGGTGGATCGCAATTGGGTCGACACTTGGGCCCCTAAGGCTGCGCGGCCCTACCTGCGGCTCAGCCGTGCGGACCGGCCTATCGGGACGTGGTTGCTGTTATTGCCGTGCTGGTGGGGCGTGCTTCTGGCGGCTGCCGGAGACCCTGCGGGGTTGCGCTGGTTTGATCTGTGGATAATCACCGGCTGCGCCTTGGGCGCGTTTCTGATGCGCGGGGCGGGGTGTACGTGGAACGACATAACCGACCGCAAGATCGACGCGCAGGTGGCACGCACCAAGTCGCGCCCGATCCCCTCGGGGCAGGTCAGCGTCAAGGGTGCCGTGGCCTGGATGGTAGTGCAGATGCTGGTGTCGCTGGGCATCCTGCTGACGTTCAACTGGGCCGCCATCGCCTTGGGCGTGTTGGCCCTGCTGCCCGTCGCCATCTACCCGTTCGCCAAGCGGTTTACGTGGTGGCCGCAGGTGTTCCTTGGCCTTGCCTTCAACTGGGGCGCGTTGCTGGCATGGACGGCACATACCGGCTCGCTGGGCCTCGCGCCCGTGATCCTGTATCTGGCGGGCATCGCGTGGACGCTGTTCTACGACACAATCTACGCCCATCAGGACAAGGAAGACGACGCGCTGATCGGCGTGAAATCGACCGCGCGGCTGTTCGGCGAGGACTCCGGTTGGTGGTTGCGGCTGTTTATGGCACTCTCGGTTCTGTTGATGGCGGCGGCCATCATCGTGGCGCTGGTGCCTCACGCCAATGTTATGGCGCTGTCCCTTGCGCTTGTGGGTGCTTGGGGGTTTGGCTGGCACATGGTCTGGCAGCTGCGCCAACTGGACACCGAGGACTGGGAGGTGTGCATGCGCCTGTTCCGGTCCAATCGTGATGCGGGGCTGATACCTGCGCTGTTTCTTGCCGCTGCCGCGTTGCTTTGATTGAACAACCCACCCGCGCCCGCTACGAGTGAACCGGGGCGCTCTCCGCACCTGCAATGGTAGACGAACCGTATGAGACTAAAGACAATTGCCGCTTTCAGCATTGCTGCCGTCCTGTCTATCGGGGGGGCATGGATTTCTGCGGGACTGATCGAGGACCGGTCGTCGGAGGTCGTGACCTCCAAACTGATTGACGGGCAGCACGACTGGACCACCGTGACCACCGACGGGCTTCTTGTGGCGTTGGGCGGCGAGGCCCCCGACGAGGCCACGCGCTTTCGCGTGGTGTCTGCCGTGGGCACCGTGGTCGACCCCGACCGCATCGTGGACAACATGGACGTCAAAGCCCGCGAGAAGATCGAGGCACCGCGCTTCTCGGTCGAAATGCTGCGCAACGGCGAGGGCATTTCGCTGATCGGCCTGATCCCCCCCTTCGAGGAGGGCGACGGCATCGCCGACCAATTGAAAGACGTCGCCGAAGGCACTGGCATCACCGACCTGCTGGAGACCGCCAACTACCCCGTGCCGGAAAACTGGGACAACGCCCTGAGCTACGCCATTCAGGCGCTACGCGATCTGGAGCGGTCCAAGATTTCCGTCATGGCTGACCTGATAGAGATCACCGCCATTTCCGACAGCCCCGAAAGCAAGCGCCGGATCGAGTCGCAGCTTGCCCGCAGCGCCCCTGACGGGGTGCGGTTGCTGCTGAACATTTCCGCCCCGCGACCGGTGATCACGCCATTTACGCTGCGCTTCACCTTGGACGCGGAGGGCAATGCCGCGTTCGACGCCTGCTCGGCCGACACCGAGGCCTCCAAGGCGCGGATCATCCGCGCGGCAAGCGATGCGGGCAAGATCGAGAAACCGGAATGCGCAATCGGGCTGGGTGTGCCATCCCCGAACTGGACCAAGGCGGTCGAGGTCGCCATTGCAGGGCTGAAGGACATGGGCGGCGGGTCGCTGACCTTCTCGGACGCCGACGTCACCATGGTGGCACTGGACAGCACCAGCCAAGGCACATTTGACCGCGTGGTCGGCGAAGTCGACGCCGCCCTGCCGGAGGTCTTTTCGCTGCATGCAGTGCTGCCGGAAAAGGTTGTCGTAGACGGCACGGGCAACGACGCAGTGGTCGAATTCGTCGCCACCCGCAGCCCCGAAGGGTTGGTGCAATTGCGGGGCCGCCTGCCCGATGACGGAATCAAGAAGATCGTAGGCTCCTTCGCGCGGGCGCAGTTCGGTAGCGACAAGGTGTATCTGGCGACCCGCGACGACGAGGACCTGCCGGAAAGCTGGCCGGTGCGCGTGCTGGCCGCGCTGGAGGCATTGGGCACGCTGGAAAGCGGCAGCGCCATCGTGCAGGAAGACTACGTTGAAATCCGCGGATTGACGGGGGACAAGTCGGCCTCCGACACCATTTCGCGAACACTGGCCGACAAGCTCGGGGATGCGGAGAATTTCGAGGTCAACGTGCGGTATGACGAGTTACTGGACAAGACGCTGAATATCCCCACGCCAGAGGAATGCGTGTCGCGGATCAACACAATTCTGGCCACGTCAAAGATCGTGTTCGAGCCGTCGTCGTCAGACATTACAGAAGAGGCTGGCCGCACCATCGACAAGATCGCGGAGATTGCGAAGCAATGCGAGCGCGTGAAGATGGAAATCGGCGGCTACACCGACAGCCAGGGCCGTGAAGAGATGAACGCAGCACTGAGCCAGCAGCGCGCAGACTCGGTTCGGGCGGCGCTCATGGCGCGGCGGGTGTTGACGAGCAACATGACCTCCAAGGGCTATGGCGAAGAAGATCCGATTGCCGACAACGACACCGCCGAGGGCCGCGAGGCCAACCGCCGGATCGAGTTCAAGCTGTTGACAGACGCCCGCGCTGCGGCCACAGACGAGGACGAGACCGACGCTCCGGAAGTAGAAACCGAGACATCCAGTGAATAGAACCGAATTCGTTATCGCCACCGCCTTCATCCTGTTTCTGGCATTCTGCGTCGGCTGGTTTACCTGCTGGTTGGTACAACGGTTCAGCCGCGTGACGACGGCGGATGTGGCGGAACTGGACGAGATGGCCAAGGCCTTGCACGACGCGGAAGAGACCCGCGACCAAGCGATCACCTACCTGCAACAGCGCGAGGCGGAGCTGAGCAACCAGCTGTCACAGACCGAGGCGGAGTTGCGGGCAGCAATGGACGGGTTGCGCGACGCCCGCCATGAGGCTGAAGAGCTGCGCGGCTATATCGAGCGGACGAACCAAGGCGCCTGACGGGGCCTCCGGCGGGAATATTTTTGCCAAGATGAAGCGGAAAGCGTATTACGACCAGCGGTCGAGCGCATCCTCGTCGCTGTCTTTTGCCGCGACCCATTCCGACCCGTCTGCGGTGATCTCTTTCTTCCAGAACGGCGCGCGGGATTTCAGGTAGTCCATCAGGAACTCCGCCGCTGCGAAGGCGTCAGCGCGGTGCCGCGACGCGGTGGCGACCATCATGATGTTGTCACCCGGCTCCATGGTGCCGAACCGGTGGATCACGAGCACATCTGCAAGGCTCCAGCGTGTCTGCGCCTCTTCGCAGATTTGCGTGAGGGCGCGTTCGGTCATACCGGGGTAGTGTTCTATCAGCATGCGGGATAGCCCGCCGGAGACATCGCGGGTCACACCTGTAAAGCTGACCACCGCACCGATATCGGTGTCGCCCTTGGCGAAGGCATTGAGTTCCGCCCCCGCGTCGAACAGGGCTTCCTGAACCAGCACGCGCATGGCTTAGCCGCCTGTCATGGGCGGGAAGAACGCCACTTCACGGGCACCGCTCAGGGGCGCGTCGAAATCGGACAGGTCCTGATCCACCGCGACGCGCAGGGCGGACAGGTCGGAGAACGCCAGCGCGTAGCGCTCCTCGCGCGCGCGCAGTTCCTCGACCAGATCCATCACCGTCGTGGCGGTGGTCTCCAGCTTTTCTTTCGGGATGCCGATGCGTTCGCGCACCCACGCGAAATAGAGAACGTCGATCATGATTTTGCCTCCTCTCGCAGGAATGGCATTGCCTTGCGCAGGTAATCCCATCCGGTAATCAAAGTAAGAAGCGCCGCAGCCCAGAGCAGGACGGCGCCTATGTTGAAAGTGATCTCTGCGGCACCTGCGAACCATGTCAGGCCAAGCGGGTCGTCGGCTGCGCCCGACATGATCGCGTCCAGCGTCTCGTTATCCATGCCGGAGGTGCGATCCAGAAATTCATGCTCGAACAGGCCGGTGGCGAACAGCACCGCAATGGCGGTCATTTGCGCGGTGGTTTTCCACTTCGCCAGGTTGGTCACTTTCAGCAAGCCAGCCGTGTCGCCAAGGAATTCACGCAGCCCGGAGACGAACACCTCGCGAAACAGGATCAGGGTGGACGGCAGCAGCACCCAGGGGTTCATGCCGGAAAAGCCGGTGATCACCAGCAGCGCGATAATCACCATGGCCTTATCTGCAATCGGGTCCAGCATCGCGCCGAACTTGCTTTCCTGCTTCCACGCACGCGCGAGGTAGCCGTCGATCCAGTCGGTCAGTGCAGCGGAAACGAACAGGATCAGCGCAAACCAGTCGGCCCATGGCCGTTGGAAATACAGGAACATGACGGCCACGCCCGGGGCCGCCAACAAACGCAGAAGCGTAAGGATATTAGGAAGGTTCCACGTCATGCGACCTGTGTAGCGGAGGGTCGCGCCGGGGGGAAGTCACGAGTTCGGTCGGCTCAGGCGGGTGACCATTTGCTGCACCACTGCGTGGAAATCCTGCGCGATGTCGACTGCAAACCCTGCCTCGTCGGGCTGCAAGGGCTCCAGCGTGGCGAACTGGCTGTCGAGCAGGCTGACGGGCATGAAATGGCCGGTGCGGGCGGACATGCGAACCTCAATCACGCCGCGGTCGCCGATGAGGTGGGCAAATTTCGCCTGCGGGCACGCTGCGCGGATGCGGTCTCGGTAGGCGCGTTTTAGGGCAGAGCAGCCGATCAATGTCGGGCTGTCCGCGTGCATCAGTGCCGCACCCACCTTGTCGAGCCATGGAGCGCGGTCGGTGTCGTCGAGCGGAGAACCTGCGGCCATCTTTTCGATATTGCTTTGCGGGTGGAGGTCGTCACCGTCGAAATAGACCGCCCCCAAGTGATCCGCCACGGCATGTCCGACCGAGGATTTTCCCGATCCCGCAACGCCCATGACGATGGCTTTCAGCATCTAGAGCGACGCCGTGATGCCGCCGTCGACATAAAGGATATGCCCGTTCACGAAGCTGGACGCGGGCGAGGACAGGAACACTGCCGCACCAACAAGTTCGTCCACATTCCCCCAGCGGCCTGCGGGGGTGCGTTTTTCCAGCCACGCGGAGAAGTCGGCGTCGGCGACCAGCGCCGCGTTCAGCGGGGTGTCGAAATAGCCCGGCGCGATGGCGTTGCATTGCAGTCCGTGCTTGGCCCAATCGGTCGCCATGCCCTTGGTCAGGTTGCCCACCGCGCCCTTGGTGGCAGTGTAGGGCGCGATGCCGGGGCGGGCCAGTGCGGTTTGAACCGAGGCGATGTTGATGATCTTGCCTGCGCCGCGCCCGATCATGTGGCGCGCGACGGCTTGGCCGACATGAAAGACGGAGGCGATGTTGGTTTGCAGCAACTTCTCGAACGCGTCGGCGGGGAAGTTTTCCAGCTCGGTGCGGTGCTGCATACCTGCGTTGTTGATCAGGATGTCGATGGGGCCGGTGTTGGCCTCGAAAGTGTCCACCGCCTTGCGAACGGCCTCGTGATCAGTCGCGTCGAATGCCAGCGTATGCGGCGTGTCGAGCGCCTTGGCGGCGGCGCCGAGTTTGGCCTCGTCGCGGCCGTTCAGAATGATCTCGGCGCCTGCATCCTTCAACCCTTGGGCCAAGGCGTAGCCGATGCCCTGAGAGGAACCGGTGACAAGTGCGCGCTTGCCTGTGAGGTCGAAAAGAGCGGCGCCCTTGGTCATGGTGTCATCCTTGAAATGTTAGCGCTGGCATAGTGGCACGAAAAACGGCACATCGAAAAGCGCTTATGTTTATGGGTTGAAGCAGGGCTGCGGGTCGTTCTCGGCGGGGGTCGCCTCAAAGATCGCGCGGGCGATGGCGCGGGCAAGGCAGGTCGCGGCGGCGTGACCAATCATCAGCGGGTCGCCTTGCTTGTCACCAGCGGAGACAGCGAAAACCAGATCGCCGTCCATCGGCGTGTGCGACGGCACAATGGCCCGCGCCATGCCGTCATGAGCGGCGACGGCCATGCGTTTGGCTTGCGGTTTCGTTAATTTTGCGTCGGTGGCGACGATGGCGATGGTGGTGTTCGCACCCTCGCCCGCGTCGGTTTTCAGGGACAGCCTGACCGCGCCGTAAGAAGCGGGGTCACCGCCAAGACCGCCGAATTCGGCGTCGATTTCGGACTGTGCGGCCCAGAATTTTCCCTCGGGCGTGACGACCGAGCCGATGGGATTGGCGGTAACGATGGCGGCAACGGTGACGCCATCGTCGAGGATGATGGAGGCGGAACCCAGCCCCCCCTTGTAGGTGGCGGAGGTGGCACCTGTGCCAGCGCCGACCGACCCCAAAGCGAAGTCTTGTGCTGCGTTGTCGAGTGCTGTGCGGCCCAGTTTGGCGTAGGGGTTCTCGCCCCAGTCCTTGCGCCCGCCGTTGAGCAAATCGAAGATGATCGCAGCGGGGACGATCGGCACGCGTACGTCGCCGACCGCGAAGCCGCGCCCCTGCGCGCGCAGGCCAGCTGTTACGCCAGAGGCGGCGTCCAGCCCGAAGGCGGAGCCGCCGGAGAGGACAAGCGCGTCGACGGCTTCGACGGATTTATCGGGGTCGAGCAGGTCCGTTTCCTGCGTGCCGGGTGCGCCGCCCATGACATGGACCGACGCCATGAAAGGCGCGTCCGCAGTCAGGACGGTGACGCCGGATTTCAGGGCGTCGTCCTGCGCATGGCCGACCTTCAGGCCCGCCACATCGGTGATCAGGTTGCGCGGACCGACCTTCATCAGATGCAACGCCCACCATCGACTTCCATGCAGACGCCGGTGATCATCGACGCCTCGTCGGAGCAGAGGAAGCAGGCGGCGTTGGCCATGTCCTCGGGCGTCGAAAAGCGGCCCAAGGGGATGGTGGACAGGAACTTGGCGCGGATTTCCGGCGTGTCTTCGCCCATGAAGCTCTTGAGCAAGGGCGTCTCGCCCGCCACGGGGTTGATCGCGTTGACGCGGATGCCTTCGGGGGCAAGCTCCACCGCCATGGCCTTCGTCGCGGTGTTCATCCAGCCTTTGGAGGCGTTGTACCAGTTCAGGCGCGGGCGCGGGCTGACGCCTGCGGTGGAAGCGACGTTGAGGATGGCCCCGCTGCCCTGCTTCTTAAGCAGGGGAACGATGTGTTTGGCGGTCAGGTAGACGGATTTGCAGTTCACCGCGAAGACCTTGTCGAAGTCGTCTTCGGAGACGTCTTCCATCGGGGTCGGAAGGTGCGTGGTGCCTGCGTTGTTGATCAGGATGTCTATGCTGCCGAAAGCATCGAGCGTGGCTTGCACCATGGCTTGAACGCTGGCGTCTTGGGCGACGTTGGTCTCCACCGCGCGGGCGTTTTGGCCAAGCTCTGCCACCAAGTCATCTGCCATGTTCAGATCTGCGATCATGACATTGGCGCCCTCGGCCACGAATTTGCGTGCGATGCCTGCGCCGAAGCCCGACGCGCCGCCGGTGACGATTGCTGTTTTTCCTTCAAGACGCATGTGATGTCTCCCTTATGTTCAGTTCAGCCGTGCAAGGCGGCCACGGTTTTGAGGGTGGAGAAGCCGTAGAGCGCCTCGAACCCTTTTTCGCGGCCATGGCCGGACAGGCCGGTGCCGCCGAAGGGCAATTCCACTCCGCCGCCCGCGCCGTAGTTGTTGAGGAATACCTGCCCCGAGCGCAGGGCTTTCGCCAGCCGCATCTGCCGCGCGCCGTCGCGGGACCAGACGGAGGCGACAAGCCCGAACTGGGTGCCGTTGGCGATGGACAGCGCCTCGGCCTCGTCGTCGAATGGGATCACCACCTGGACGGGGCCGAAGATTTCTTCCTGCGCGAGGATGTGGCCGGGGCTGACGCCTGCGAACAATGTCGGGGCGACGTAGTGGCCATCTGCAGGCGCATTGTCCACGATCTGGCCTTGGGCGGCTTTTTCCAGTGATGCGCCATGGGCAAGGAAGCCCTCGACCACCTCTTTCTGGCGGGCGGAGATCAGGGGACCGACGTCCAGATCGGCCATGGCGGGACCGACTTGCAACTCGCCATAGCGGGCGGCCATGCGGTCCAGCACCTCGTCAAACACGCCGCGTTGCACAAGGATCCGAGACGAGGCGGAGCAGGTCTGGCCCGCGTTCTGCACCCCTGCGTTCACCAAGAACGGCAGCGCCGCGTCGATGTCGGCGTCGTCGAATACCAGTTGCGGGGATTTGCCGCCAAGCTCCAGCGTGACGGGGACGATATGCTCTGACGCCAGGCGCTGGATCAGCTTGCCGACGCCGACGGAGCCGGTGAAGGAGATATGGTTGACCCCGGAATGCCCCGACAACGCGGCCCCGGCCTCGATGCCCAGACCCGGCACGACGTTCAACGCACCTTCGGGCAGGCCCGCTTGGCGGGCGAGGTCGGCGAAAGCCAAGGCGGTCAGGCAAGCCTCCTCCGCCGGTTTCAGCACGGCGGCGTTGCCCATGGCCAGCGCCGCACCGACAGACCGCCCGATGATCTGCATGGGGTAGTTCCACGGGATGATGTGGCCGGTGACGCCATGCGGCTCGCGCAGGGTGTAGACAGTGTAGCCGTCGAGATAGGGGATCGTGTGGCCGTGCAACTTGTCGGCCGCGCCACCGTAGAATTCCATGTAGCGAGCCAGCGCGAGAGCGTCGGCTTTGGCCTGCTTCAGGGGCTTGCCGACATCCATGGCCTCCAGCCGCGCGAGCCTGTCAGCGTTCTCCAGAACCAACTGGCCGATGCGGGCAAGGATGCGCCCGCGTTCGGGGGCGGTCATGCGGGCCCATGGACCTTGCAGGGCCTCCTGCGCGGCGGTCACCGCGCGGTCAATATCGTCTTGCTGGCCACGGGCGATCAGGCAGATCACGTCGCCCGTAGACGGGTTCTCAAGTTCAAGTGTCTGCCCCTCCGCCGGGTCAACCCATGCACCGCCGATGAAACACAGGGCGGTATCGAACCAGATGTCTTGGATGCTCATTAGATTGGCCTTTCTATGACTCAGGAAGCGTCGGGGCGGCGGCTATCAGGGTTTGAGTGTAGGGGTGCGCGGGCGCGGTGAACAGGCGTTCTGTCGGCCCTTCTTCGACGATTTTGCCCGATTGCATGACGAGGCAGCGGTCGGTGATGGCGCGAACCACGGACAAATCGTGGGAAATGAAAAGGTATGTCAGGCCGAACCGGTCCGACAGATCGGCCAGCAAATCGAGGATTTGCGCCCTGATCGACACGTCGAGGGCCGATACGGCCTCGTCCAGTACGATGAGTTCGGGCTTGATGATAAGGGCGCGTGCGATGGCGATGCGTTGGCGCTGGCCGCCGGAGAACTCGTGGATGTATTTCGTCTTGTCGGCGGGAGTGAGGCCGACAGACATGAGCGCCTCGTCGATCTCGGCGTCGGTGGCTTTGCGGCCCAACAGATGGAACGGCTCGGACACCAGACGGGCGACCTTGTGCCGCGGATTGAAGCTGCCATAGGGGTCTTGGAACACGACCTGCATCTTGCGGCGCACCTGCGGTCCAACGGGTTGGCCGTCGAGCAGGATGGTGCCGCCTTGCAATGGTTCCAGCCCGAGGATTGCCCGCGTCAAGGTCGATTTTCCGCAGCCGCTTTCGCCCACAAGGCCAAGGCTTTCACCGCGCTTGATCTGGAAACTCACATCGTTCACGGCGCGGAAAGTATCCGCCGAACCGAAGAGGCTTTTGCGTGGCAGCGTGTAGTCGCGGATAGCGTCGTTGACCTCCAGCAGCGGTGTATCTTCTGGGCTGGCGTTGCGTTCGGGCTGGTGGCTGGACGCCGCGAACAGCGCCTTGGTGTAGGGGTGGGTCATGGTGCGGTGCAGATCCGCGCCGCCTTCCTCCACCACCTCACCGTTTCTCATGATCGCGATGCGGTGAGCCATGTCGCTGACCACGGCAAGATCGTGAGAAATGAGCATCAGCCCCATGTCATCCTCGCGCACCAGCCGCGCCAGCAGGTCGAGGATTTCGGCCTGCGTGGTCACGTCGAGCGCCGTCGTCGGCTCGTCCGCGATCAGCAGTTTCGGCTGCAAGGCAATCGCCATGGCGATCACCACGCGCTGGCGCTGGCCGCCGGACATCTCGTGCGGGTAGCGGCCGAGGGGGAACCTGTCTTGGGGCAACCCGCAGCGGGTCAGGGCATGGGCGGCACGCTCCATGGCGTCCACCTTGGAGGTTTGGGGCTCGTGGATCAGGATGGTTTCTGCCACCTGTGCGCCGATGGTTTGCACGGGGTTCAGCGCGGTCATCGGCTCTTGAAACACCATGCCCACGTCGCGGCCCCGCATCGCGCAGAGGGCCTTTTCAGACTTGGTCAGCACGTCTTCGCCAAGCAAGTTTATGCGCCCCTCACAGGTCGTGCCACGCGGCAAAAGTTGCAGGACCGAGAACGCCGTCAGCGACTTGCCGGAGCCGCTTTCGCCGATGACACCTAGGATTTCGCCATGGTTCAACGACAGCGACACGTCGCGAAGGATCGGAATACCTCGGATCGACAAAGACAGGTTTTCGATGGACAGGAGGGTCATCGCAGCACCCTCAGTTTCGGGTCCAGCACGTCGCGCAAGCCGTCACCGGCAAGGTTCAGCCCCAACACGGTGAGCAGAATGGCGAAGCCGGGGAACAGGGCGACATGGGGGGCGAGCGCGATCAGGGTTTGCGCGTCTGCCAGCATCCGGCCCCAGCTTGGCGTGGGGGGCTGCGCACCTAGGCCAACATAGGACAAGGCGGCCTCGGCCAGAATGCCCAACGAGAACTGGATCGTCCCTTGCACGATCAGCAGGTTGGCGACATTGGGCAGGATATGCTCGACTGAAATGCGGGTCGCGCCCTTGCCTGCGACCCTCGCCGCCAGCACGTAGTCACGCGTCCAAAGAGACAGCGCCGCGCCGCGTGTCAGGCGGGCGAAAACGGGAATGTTGAATATGCCGATGGCGATGATGGCGTTGACGGCAGAGGGGCCGAAAATGGCGGTGATCAGGATGGCGATCAGCAGCGAGGGAAAAGCGAAGATCAAGTCGTTGCCGCGCATGATGACCTCGTCCAGAAGCGAGCCTTTGCGGGCGGCGGCGGCAAGGCCAAGGGGCACACCTAGCCCCATGCCGATCACCACGGCGACGATAGCCACGGCGATGGAAGTGCGTGCGCCGACCATGATCATCGAGAAGATGTCGCGCCCGAAATGGTCGGTGCCGAACCAATGGGCGGCGGTCGGGGGCTTCAGCTTGTTGGCAATTTCCAGAACGGTGACGTCATAGGGCGTCCAGGCGAAGGAGACCAAAGCGCCGATTGCGAAAATTGTGGTGAGGATGAGGCCGAAGGTGAGGTTCCTCATGACCGCCCCCTGAGGCGCGGATCGACCCACGCATAGGCCAGATCGACAGCGAAATTGACCATGATGACGGCGAAGACCAGCAAGAAGACCACGCTTTCCACCATGATCAGATCGCGCTGCGAAATGGCTTGGAACACGAGCCTCCCGAGGCCCGGCAGATAGAACACGTTTTCGATGATGATCGCGCCCGCCAACAGGAACGAGAATTGCAGGCCGATGATCGTCAACACGGGGATCATGGCGTTGCGCAGGGCGTGCCGCCAGAGCGCTTGGCGCTGCGTTAGACCCTTGGCGCGGCAGGTGCGGATGTAGTCCTCCGACAAGGTATCCAGCAGCGCGGAGCGCATGACGCGGGCAAGGATCGAGGCTTGCGGCAAAGCCAGCGCGATGGCGGGGAGGGTCAGGGCTTTGAGGGCCGCCAGCGGGTTTTCCCAGCCCGGAAAGCCACCTGCGGAGAACCAGCGCAGGTTGATCGAAAAAAGTAACACCATGAGCATGGCGAACCAGAAATTGGGGATGGCGATGCCCAACTGCGTAGCGCCCATGACCGACATATCCGCCCAAGAGCCGCGTTTGGTGGCGGCGAGGATGCCGACCGGAAAGGCAATGAGGACCGTGAGGCCAAGCGCAATCAACGCAAGAGGAAGAGATATCCAGAGGCGGTCCCCGATGATCTCGGCCACTGGTGAGCGATACGTGTAAGAGGTGCCGAAATCGCCCGACAGCATTCCGGTGACCCATGACAGGTAGCGCGTTGCAAGCGAGGCGTTCAGCCCCAGTTCCTCGCGCAAGGCGGCAACAGTGTCGGGCTGTGCGTTGATGCCCAGCATGAAGGAGGCAGGGTCTCCCGGGATCACCTCGATACAGGCAAAAATGACAAGGCTCGCCACGATCAGCGAGATCGCAAGCGAGCCTAACCTTTTGAGAGCATAGCGTAGCATTGTTGTCCGCTATGCCCCGCGTTTACTCGGCCCAGCTAACGGCGGTCAGATCAATCGCCTGCGTCGGTGCGTCGGGCCAGATGCCTTGCAGCTTGGCATTGACCACCGTGGTCAGGGCCAACTGGAACAGATAGACGTTGACGTAATCCTCGGAAATGATCGTCTGCGCCTGTTGCAGCATCTCGGTCCGCTTGTCGCCGTCGGCTTCCACATCGAAATCGGCCATCAGCTTTTGCAAATCGGGGTTGTCATACTGAAAGTAGTAGTCCGGCCGCGCGTAGATGCCGATATCCATCGGTTCCGTATGCGACACGATGGTCAGGCCAAAATCCTTGCCACGGAAAGCCTGTTCCAGCCATTGCGCCCATTCAAGGTTGCTGATTTCCGTCTCAATCCCCACGGCGCGCAATTGCGCCGCAATGATCTCGCCGCCGCGACGCGCGTAGGAGGGGGGCGGCAGTTTCAGCGTGGTTTTGAACCCGTCAGCCATGCCAGCCTCTGCCAGCAAGGCTTTGGCTTTCTCGGGGTCGTATTCGGAATTTCCGGTCAGGTCGATGTAAGCCGGATTATGCGGCGCAAAGTGCGAGCCGATAGGTGTGCCGTAGCCGAACATCGCGCCGTCAATGATCGCCTGGCGGTCAATGGCGTGGCTCACAGCCTGACGCACCAGCTTATTGTCGAAAGGGGCTTGCTTGTTGTTCATGGCGAGGATCGTCTCGCCCTCGGTATTCCCGGCCAGCACGGTGAACCGCGGGTCGGCCTCGAACTGCGCGAGGTTTTCAGGCGCGGGGTAGCTGTAGAACGCATCCACGTCCTCGGCCATCATCGCGCCAAAAGCGGCTGTCGGCTCGGAGATGAATTTGAACGTGGCCTTGTCCAGCTTGGCCGGCTCCCCCCAGTAGTCCGAATTCTTCACCAGAGTGATGCTGTCACCCTGCTTCCAGTCGTCAAACTTGAAAGCACCTGTGCCGATCGGTTTGACCTTGATGTCGTCGATGCTCTCGGGCGCCACAATCACCGCGTCGCCCCACGCCATGTTGAACAGGAAGTTGCCCTGTGGCGCGGTCAGAGTGACCTTGACGGTCAGCGGGTCCACAGCCTCGACGTCTGCGATATTCTCGAACAGCGCTTTCTGCGCGTTCACAGAATCCTCGGCCCGCGCACGGTCGAGCGAGAATTTCACATCGGCGGAATCGAGGTCGGTTCCGTCGTGAAACTTGACACCTTCATGCAGCTTGAAGGTGTAGGTCTTGCCGTCCTCGGAAATGTCCCATTCCTCGGCCAGTCCATTAATGACCGAGCCGTCAGAGGCGAAACGCATCAATCCTTCGAACACGTTGGAGTAAAGCACCTGATCAATCGCCCCTGCCGCTGCAGATGTGGGATCGAGGTGAGGCGGCTCCAATTGCAGACCGACGGTCACGTCCGTTTTGGCCATGGCCGCCCCGGTCAAGAGCGCGGTTGCCGCCACGGTTCCAAAAATCCAGCGGGTCATAGGGGGTATCCTCCGTTCAAGCTGACGCGAGTCCCCGCGCCTTTGCGGCGAAGTTTGTAGCGGATTGGCACGGTACGCAAGCGCAAGCACGGCGCATATCCCAAGTCGGGCGAAATTTTATTGCGCAGGCGTGACTTGCTCGGGGTCCAGCAGCAAATCTACCAGCACCAGCGCCATTACTTTGGCGCTGTCCAGCATGTCATCCACGCCCACATATTCGTCCGGTTTGTGGGCCAGTTCCAGAAGCCCCGGCCCGTAGGCGATGCAGTTTTTCAACTTGCCGATGCGGTCGATGTGCTTCTGGTCATATGTGCCCGGCGAGACGACATACTCAGCCTCCTTCCCCAGCACATCCCCTATGGCCTTGGCGACGGAGGTCACGACAGGCGCGTCCTTGCTGGCCATAGTCGGCTCGACCGACCAGATTTCGTTCAGTTCATAGCGAAAGTTCTCGCGCGCGCCTGCGACCTTCTCCAGCACCGCGCGTATCTCGTCCTCGACCTCTGCCTTGTTTTCTTCCATCAGGTAGCGTCGGTCGATGATCATCTTGGCATAATCCGGCACACAGGCCGAGGGCAGCCCGGTAAAGTCCGCCTCCGGCTCCGACTGCCCGCCATGCAGGGAATTGATATTCATCGTAGACGACCGCGCACCCAGCGGCACGACCGGCATTGACGTTGTTTTCTGCGCCAGCGCCGGAAACAGGCTCTCCTCCATCTCGTGGAGCACGGCACCCATGTGGCGCACGGCACAATCGCCAAGGAACGGCATGGAGCCGTGGGCAATCTCGCCATGTGTCTCGATTTCGGCCCACCAGACGCCGCGATGGCCCAGACATATCCGGTCCTTCTGCAAAGGCTCGGGGATAATTACGTGCTGAACGTTTTTGTAAAGCCCCTGCTCCGCCAGATAGGCGACGCCACCATACCCGCCGGTTTCCTCGTCGGCGGTGCCACTGATCTCGATCGCACCTGCGAAGTCGGGGTGCTGCTCGATAAACGCCTCCACCGCGATGATCGACGCCGCAAGGCCGCCTTTCATATCGCAGGTGCCACGCCCGTAAATCTTGCCGTCCTTCAATTCACCGCCAAACGGGTCCGTGGTCCAGCCTGCGCCGACCTCAACCACATCCGTGTGGCTGTTGAAATGCACGCAGTCCCCTGCCCGCTTGCCTTCATATCGCGCCACGATATTCCAACGTGGATATTTCTCGCTGTCGCCGGGGGTGCCGTGGGCACGGATCAACTCGCAACTGAACCCACGCGCCTCAAGCCGGGCACGTAGATATTCGCAAACCTCGCGGTAATTATCGCCCGGCGGATTTAGCGTCGGGATGCGCACTAACTCTTGTGTCAATGCGATCAGGTCGTCTCGCTTGCCGTCAATGCGGCCGGTGAGGGAGAGGTGCTCGGTCATACCCCCACGCTATGGAGAACCGCTCCCCCTGCCAAGCCCGACTTCAACTTCTTTTTTCCAAAAATACCTCGGGGGGTTCGGGGGGCTGGCCCCCCGACCTGTCGACGCGCGCAAGCGCGGCGAAATCCCTCAGCCCTTGTCGTGGAAATGGTCGTAAATAGTCCGCGCCATGGCCTCGGACACACCCTCTACGGCGGTCAGGTCTGACACATTCGCCCGCGCCACCGCCTTGGCCGAGCCAAAATGCAACAGCAGCGCCTTCTTGCGTTTCGGCCCCACGCCTTCGATCTCGTCCAGCGGGTTCTTCATCTGCGACTTGGCTCGTTTGGCGCGGTGGGTGCCGATGGCAAATCGGTGCGCCTCGTCGCGCAGGCGCTGGATGAAATACAGCACCGGATCATTGTGCCGCAAAGCGAAGGGGCGCTTGCCGGTGCGGTGGAATTCCTCCTTACCCGCATCACGGTCTACGCCCTTGGCGACACCCACCATGGCGATGTCGTCCACGTCCATCTCCCGCATGATCTCACGCACGGCCGATACCTGTCCCGCGCCGCCGTCAATCAGCAACAGGTCGGGCCACATATCGGTCTTCCGCTCGGGGTCTTCTTTTTGAAGCCGCTTGAAGCGGCGCTGAAGCACCTCTTTCATCATGCCGAAATCATCGCCGGGAACGAGGTCTTCTCCCTTGATGTTGAACTTGCGGTATTGGTTGCGCAGGAAGCCTTCCTCCCCCGCGACGATCATGCCTCCAACTGCGTTGGTCCCTTGGATATGGGAGTTGTCGTAAACCTCGATCCGCTTCGGCGGATCCGGCAACTCGAACGCCTCCGCCACACCTTTCAGCAGCTTGGCCTGCGTGGCGCTTTCGGACATCTTGCGCGCCAGACTTTCGCGGGCGTTGCGCAGCGCGCTTGTCACCAGCTCGTGCTTTTCGCCGCGTTGAGGCACCAGTATCTCGACCTTGCGGTTGATCTTTTCTCCCAAGGCTTCGGCCATCAGGTCAGGATCTTCAATTCCGTGGGACAGGATGATCTGGCGCGGCGGCTCCTTGTCGGAATAGAACTGCCCCATGAAGGCCTGCAAAATCTCCGGCTCTGCGGCGTTTGCTGTTTTCGGGTAGAAGTCCCGGTTACCCCAGTTCTGGTTTGCGCGGATGAAGAAGACCTGCACACAGGCCTGCCCGTGCTCCAGATGCAGCGCAATAATGTCGGCCTCGGAAACGCCTTGCGGGTTGATGCCTTGGGTCGTCTGCACCTGCGTCAGCGCGCGGATGCGGTCGCGCAGGGCGGCGGCGCGTTCGAACTCCATGTCCTCGGACGCGCGCTGCATCTCCCCCGCCAGCTTTTCCTGCATATCGGTCGAGCGGCCCGCTAGGAACCGCTGCGCGTCGCGCACCAGTTTGCCGTATTGCGCCGCACTGACCTTGCCCACACAGGGCGCAGAGCAGCGCTTGATCTGGTATTGCAGGCAAGGCCGCGACCGCGTCTCGAAATCACTGTCTGAACAGTTACGCAGCAAGAACGCGCGTTGCAACTGGTTCAGCGTCCGATTGACCGCGCCGGCGCTGGCAAACGGGCCGTAATAGTCACCCTTCTCGCGTTTGGCGCCGCGATGTTTCTTGATCTGCGGAAACTTGTGACCTGTCGTCACCAGAATGTTGGGAAAGCTCTTGTCGTCGCGCAAGAGCACGTTGAACTTTGGTTTGAGCTGCTTGATCAGGTTCTGCTCCAGCAGCAGCGCCTCGGTCTCGGTCTTGGTGGTCAGGAACATCATCGACGATGTTTCCGAAATCATCCGCGAAATGCGGGGGCTGTGCCCGCTTGGGTTGGCGTAGTTCGAGACCCGCTTTTTCAGCGACCGCGCCTTGCCGACATAAAGCACGCGCTGCTGCGCATCCAGCATCCGGTAGACTCCGGGCGAGTTGTCAAGCGTGCTCAGATAGGATTGCACACAGGCGTGACCGGTTGCCCCTACGGCATCTTTTTGCTCATCATCAGAGGGTGACCTAGGGTCCGTCATGGTCGCTACGTGATTCCTTACTTTCGCTGCAATGCCGCTTAGATGGTTTCAAGACTAAAGGTTTCCACTGTTCCTGTGGATAAGCCTGTGGGGGAATGGAAGGGAGCGGGAAATTATCCTTAGTTTTTGGGCCTCAACCTGAACTGCACAAAAAATAGGCAGTATTTCAAGGCATTGTTTTCAAACGATAACTTTTTCCACCTCAGCCAAATCCCTGATAACATTAAGCTTTTGGTAACAGATTCGCGACGCTTTTGTACAAAGGGGACAAGTCAATGCGTCACTAGGGCAAATTGCAGTATTTTCCTACTCCACGCCCACGACATCGGGCGTGCGCCAAGCCAGATGCTGGCCCCCGTCAACGCAGAGCAACTGCCCCGTCAGCGCCGGTGATCTGAGGAGGTATTCCATGGCCGCCGTGATGTCTGCCGGGTTCGCACCCCGCCCCAAAACCGTAGCTGCCCGTTGCTTCGCGAAATGGTCATCCGACTGCCGTGCGCCCTGCATGGTGGGACCGGGCCCGATAGCATTGACGCGGATCGCAGGTGCGAGCGCTTGGGCGCTTGTCTGCGTCAGCGCCCACAGACCCATTTTCGCCAAGGTGTAAGTCATGAACTCGGGCGTAAGCTTACGGACCCGCTGGTCAATCATGTTGATGATGGCAGCCCGCGCGATCGGCTCACCATTGTCATCTGCGCCTGCCTTCGGTGCCTGTTTAGCGAACGCCTGGGTCAAGACAAACGGAGCTTGGAAGTTGGACCCCATATGTCGATCCCAGCTTTCGAGCGTGGCCGTGGCGAGCGTATCGTATTCAAAGATTGAAGCGTTGTTCACCAGCACGCTCAACGGGCCGCCCAAGGTATCTGCCGCCTCTGGCACCAGTTCGGCGGCGGCGGTCATGTCCAGCAGATCAGCTTGGAGAGCGACCGAATTCCGGCCTTTGGCTTTTATCTGCGCTACCGTTTCCTGCGCAGCCTCGCCGGACGAGGCATAGTGGACCGCCACATCGAAGCCCAGATCGGCAAGACGCAGCGCCATCGCCGCGCCCAAGCGGTCTGCAGCTCCTGTTACCAATGCACGTCCTTCGATCATTCAAGCCTCCGCGCCAAGCACAACGACAATGTAGGCGACATAGAGCAGACAAAGCACCACGCCCCAGCGCTTGCCCAGATTCTTGTGCCAAAAGACAACCGGAATCAGGATCAAGGAAGACGCCAGCATCACCCAAAGATCAAACCGCAAGAACGATGATGGCACCGGTATTGGGCCGACAAGTGCCGCGATGCCGATGATCGCCAACAGGTTGAACACATTGGACCCGATTACGTTGCCCAATGCCACGTCCGCATGTTTGCGCATCGCGGCAACGACAGTGGTGGCCAGTTCGGGCAACGAGGTCCCCACAGCAACGAGCGTAAGCCCGATCACGGTATCCGACACGCCCATGCGCGTCGCGATGGCGCTGGCGTTTTCGACCAGGAGACTTGCCCCTATGGGCAAACCGACAAGCCCGAGAATAATAAAAACCGCAATTTTCCAGCCGGGCATCGTCGGGTCTGCGCCCTCCGGCTCGTCTTCTATCAGCGCAGCGCGACCGTTTTGGGCATCGCGGAACTGATCCATTAGAATGAACGCAATCGCAGCCAGCAAAACCAGGGCGTGCGTCCATGTAATCGGCCCGAAGAAGCTGACCGCGATGAACAGCAGCGACGCTGCGATCATCTGGATAAAACTCTTCTGCGTTCTGGACTCGCTCGTCGGCAAACCAAAAAGCAGCGCGGGTATGCCGAGTACCAACAGGACGTTGGCCGTGTTCGAGCCGACCACATTCCCCAAAGCCAAACCCGGCACGCCGTCAATGATTGCCTGAATGGAGATCAGCAGTTCCGGAGCGGACGTGCCGAAGGCTACAACGGTCAAGCTGATGATCAGCGCGGGGATACCAAGCCGCAGTGACAGGTTCACGGCACCTCGCACTAAGGCGTCGCCCGCCAGCAGCAGGATTATCAGCCCGCCCGTCGCACCCAATACTTCGAGCATCCCTAACCCTTTTTCTGGCAAGGACACGGACCCTTGCCAATTTTGTAGCTACCGCACTTGTCGCATTTATAGGCGTTCTTCGCCCCGAGCTTCGGCCCCGATTTCGGAAACTTCAGCTTCCCGAACATCGCAAGCACGGCCATGCCGACCAGAAACAGGGTGATAATCTTGAAAATCATGCGCTCACAGCCCGAACCGCGCCCAGAGCGCTTTTTCGTCAAGTTGGTCAATGGCGCTGGTCAAAACACGTACGCCGAAGCGCTGAAACAGTGACCGCTTTGGGCCGAAGGTGTTGAAGCGAACCTTATCGCCGAACCGTTCTTTCATCACCGGCACCAGATGGCCGATCGCATCTGCCAGCCCTACGTCGATCGCTTTTTGACCGACCCATATTTCGCCAGTGAACAGATCACCGTCCTCCGAGAGCCGCGCGCCCCGTCGGGACTTCACATGGTCGATGAAGGTGTCGTGGATTTGCGCCTGTAGCGCTTTCAGCCTTTTGACGTCGGCGGGCCGCTCGGGCCGGAACGGGTCCAGCATGGACTTGTCTTTGCCAGCCGTATGCACGCGGCGCTCGATGCCCTGACGCTGCATCAGCTCGTTGAAACCGAAGCTGGCAGAAATCACGCCGATTGATCCCACGATTGACGTGGCATCCACGAATATCTCGTCGGCACTTGCGGCCAGCCAGTAACCGCCGGATGCGGCGACATCTTCCACAAATGCGAAGACAGGCACGTCGTTCTCTTCGGCCAACCGCCGGATACGCGCGCCAATGAGCGAACTTTGCGCCGGAGAGCCACCGGGCGAATTGAGCTGAAGCGCGACTGCCGCCGGCTTGCCCTTTTTGAAGGCTTTGGTCAGCGTAGATGCCAGACCGGCGTCGTTGAGGGTACCAATGCGACCGCCGGACGCAATCGCCCCGCTTAACGCCACGACGTTCACCGTAGGAGGCGACTTCAAAAAGGGAATAAATCGTTTCATCCCCTGCCATGTAGAGTTCTGATCGCGCCCAAACAAGGGCGATGTCGGAAACAGCCTTGCAGGCGTTGCCATTTAGCGCGACCTAGCGGCAGGCACTGTGGGAAACGAGCGATGAAAGACTGAAACTTTCTCAACGAGAACAATGCGCGGCATATGCGGCATCCGACGGGGCATCTGGGTGCAATGCAGCAAAACCCGCCGCGCGCGATCTCGTCCGCGAAGGGCTCGACGATCACCGACATGAGCGGCCACACGGTCGTAGACGGCGTGGGCGGGCTGTGGTGCGTGAATGTCGGCTACTCTTGCGATCCGATCAAACAGGCGATTGCCGACTAGCTACAGGTCCTGCCCTATTATTCCGCGTTTGCAGGCACCTCCAACGAGCCTGCCATCGAGCTAAGCTACGAGTTGCGGGAGATGTTCGCGCCCGACGGCATGGCGCGCGCATTCTTCACATCTGGCGGCTCTGACGCGGTGGAAACTGCGCTGCGACTGGCGCGGCAATTCCACAAAGTCCGTGGGGGAACCCACACGCACCAAATTCCTGTCTTTGAAGAAAGGATATCACGGCACTAACTTTGGCGGCGCTTCGATCAATGGCAACGACCACTTCCGAATAACCCCGAGCCGTTGGTGCCGGGCTATTTCCACATCCCCTCGCCCTACCCTTATCGCAACCCGTTCAACGAAAGCGACCCAGCGAAACTGGCGCAGCTTTGTGCCGCCGCGATGGTGGACGAGATTGAGTTTCAAGGCACGAACACCATTGCCGCCTTTATCATGGAGCCCATTCAGGACGCGGGTGGTGTCATCCGCCAGCTTCATGGGCCTGCCTGCGCGAAAGCCAGCGGCTGAAAATCAACGAGAACACCGGACCTCGGGGCGACCAGCTTTACAAAGGGCTCGTCGCGCTGAAAGACAAGCACGAGATGGTCGGGGATGTTCAACACGGCTTATGAGGCTGGGGCCATGGTGCGTGTCGGGGGGAACAATTTGATGATGTCACCGCCGCTCATCATCTCGGAGGCGGAGATCGACACCATCCTGCAAGCGTTGGACGCTGGCCTGACGAAGGCGGCGGGCGGCTAGAGGGCGCAGCAACGCGCCCTCCGCAACTTGGTCACACGCTGTCCAGTTGCAACTGCACCTTCACCGCTTTCTCGCGGTTCGCCGCCGTTGTGAAGGCTTCGACCGCATCTGACAGCGGATAGGTTTGCGTGACAAGCGGCGCTACGTCGATCACTCCGCTATCAATGATTTTAACGGCTTGTTCGAACTCGGGGTGAAAACGGTGTGTTCCCCTGAAGGTAATCTCCTTGCCGACGATTGCGTTGATCGGCAGGCTCAGGCTGCCAGCCACGCCGACTTGCACGATCGTCCCTCTGGGCCGCACGGCCTCGATCGCCGACAGGATAGCGGGCTCCGCTGCGGAGCATTCGAAGACGACGTCGAACGGTCCGTGCTCCGCAATATGGGCTGACACACCGTCCGGGTTCGCGCCGATATTGACGGTGTCTGTCGCGCCCATCTTTTTGGCCACGCCCAAGGTGAAATCAAACAGGTCGGTCACGACGACGCTGCGCGCGCCGTTCATCTTCGCGACCGCGACGCAAAGTGCGCCGATGGGGCCTGCGCCGGTCACCAGAACGGACTTGCCCTCCAGCGGCCCGGCTTGCGCCGCCGCGTGCAGGCAGACCGCCAAGGGTTCAGAGCAGGCAGCACTGGCCAGCGATGTGTCTTTTCCAACTTTGAAGCACTGCGCCTCCCCCGTCACCATTTTGGAACGAAACCCGCCCTGGACGTGAGGCATCGTGCGGGCGGACCCCATGAAGCGCATGTTGACGCAATGCTGGTAGTTCTCTTCGTTGCAGTACTTACAATCGTAGCAAGGTCGGCTTGGGCTGACGGCAACGCGGTCCCCGACCTTTACACGGGTCACATCCGGCCCGATCGCCTCGACTATGCCCGCAACTTCGTGGCCCAGAATAATCGGCTCTTTCACGCGAACCGGACCGAAACCACCATGCAGATAGTAATGCAGGTCAGAGCCGCAAATGCCACCGTGGGTCATCTGAACCAGTACGTCGCCAGACTGAAGGTCCGGAACCGTGATGTCGTCAATGCGCAGATCGTCTTGTTTGTGCAGAACGCAGGCTTTGGTGGACATGGAGGACTCCTATGGCATGAGGACGGATGGCAGCCATGTAGAAATGGCCGGCACGTATGAGACGAGCAACAACACCAAGATGTTGGTGAACAGGAACGGCAGGATCGCGATCACAACCGGCGTCAGTGGCAAGCGAGCAATCCCGGCACAGACGAACAGGCAGACGCCGAGCGGCGGCGTGGTCAGCCCGATCATCAAATTGAGAACCGCGAATGTTGCAAAGTGGAGGGGTTCGATGTCGACGGCGACTGCCAAGGCCAGCAACGGGACGAACAGGATGATAAGTGCCGCAATCGTTTCCATGAACATGCCAACCAGCAAGAGGAGGATGTTGATGATCAGAATAACGAGAAACTTGTTTTCCGTGAACGACAACACCGCCGACGCGATAGCCTGCGGAATGCGCTCCGACACCAATATCCAGCCAAAGACGTTGGCAAAGCCGACAAGCAGCAGGATGCCGGTCGCCGACACGGCACTGTCTATGACGATTGTAGGAATTTCGCGTATCGGCAACTCGCGGTAGATCAGCAGCCCGACGATCATGGCGTACACACTGGCGACGACTGCGGTTTCCGTGGGGGTAGCGATGCCGCTCAGCAGGCCGTAGAGGATGATACCTGTCATCGCCAGCGCCCAGAACGCACCGGCAAAGGCTTTGGCGATTTCGCTTACTCCTTGCCACTCTTGCCGTGGGAAGTCCTTTTTGCGGGCGATCAGGTAGGTCGTGACCATCATGGCGACACCCATGACGACACCGGGGATGGCTCCGGCGAGGAACATCTTGCCGACTGAGATGCCGGACAAAGCGCCGACGATAATCATCGGAACGCTGGGCGGGATGATGGGGCCGACGGTCGACGATGCCGCAGTGACAGCCGCCGAAAAATCAGCCGGATACCCAGCCTTTTTCATACCGGGGATCATGACGCCACCGATAGAGGCCGCATCGGCAACAGCCGTGCCTGTGATCCCGCCGAAGAGCATGGACGCGCCCACATTGGTCAGGCCGAGCCCACCCCTGATCCAGCCGACGAGCGAGTTTGCAAACCGGATGATGCGCTCGGTAATACCGCCACGGTTCATCAGGTTTCCGGCAAGGATGAACCCTGGGATACTGAGAAGCACGAAGACGTCCATCCCCGCATACATCTTCTGCGGCATGACCACCGGCGGGATGCCCATGACCAAAAGGTAGCAAAGGGAGCTAACGCCCAACGTGATGGCGACCGGCAGGCCGATGACCAGCCCGATGACAAAGACTGCAATTAGAATAGTAAGGCCCATTATTCCAGCTCCTCACGAACATCGGCTTTGCCGTCTTCACCAAGAACGACCATTCGGTAAATCCTGAAAACAGAGAAAACAAGAAGCGTCACGAGAAGCCCGAACACGGTAAAATGCACTATGTCCATTCTGAGCGTCATCGCCGGGGATGTTTGCATCGCACCGATGGAGACGTATTTCCATGCGGCTGGAATCAGGTAAGCGCACAGCGCCACCGTGATCGCTGCCGATAGCAGGCGCAGTCGCCATGGCCACTCGCCCGGCACCTGCTCGCAAACGACATCGACGTTCACGAGATCACCTGAGCGCAATGACAAGCCTGCCCCGAAGGCCACAACATAAAGCATCGCAAAGCGGGTAAGTTCCTCGGTCCAGATTGGCGACGAGCTGAATGTGCGGCCGAGCACTTGCGTGAGAACCGTCAGGATCAACACGAGGAACGAAACACCGACACCAATGCGGCAGATAGTGTAGAAAATGCTCTCTAAGCGTAACATTGGGCTTCTTCCCCCTTGGCGCGAGAGAAGCTGCCAGCCCGTGACCCGGCAGCCTCCCGAGGTTGGGTGATCTGGTCGCCTAGTTCGCGAACAGGTCCTCGACGACTGGTTTGATCTCGTCGCTGACATTGGCCAGAACGGCGTCGCGGGCGGCGGCTTGGAAAGCTGCTCCGTCAACTTCGACGAATGTCATGCCGTTCTCTTCCAGATAGGCTTTGTCCGCGGCAAGGCTGTCCAGCAGCAGGCCACGCTCGTATTCCTGTGCGGCGGCGGCGGCCTTCATGACGGCGGCCTGATCCTCTTCGGACAATTTCGCCCAAGTGGATTCAGCGATTGTCAGGTAGATCCACGAGCGCACATGCTCGGTCTGGTTCACATGGCTCTGAACTTCGTTGAAGTTGGCCGAGCGGATAAGGGCAAGCGGGTTTTCCTGTCCGTCGATCACGCCGCTTTGCAGGGATGTAAACACTTCGGAGAAGGCCATGGGGGTGGGGGATGCCCCAAGCGCGCTCCAGACGTCAACGAAGAGCGGCACGTTCGGAACGCGCATTTTCATTCCGTTCAAATCCGCTGGAGTAGTGATAGGGCGCTGCGACGTAAGATTACGCGGTCCCCGTGCGAAATAGGCGATCGGGCGGATCTGCGCGCGCTCGATGATCTGCGCTTCGATCTGGTCACCGATCTCACCGCCAGCCACTTCGTCCATATGCTCAAGCGAGCGATAGGCATAAGGGACAGCGAGAAGGGCCGCCATCGGCGCCCAGTTTTGCAGGCTTTCGCCGGTGATCGTCATATCGACCGTGCCAAGCTGCATGCCATTAATCAGGTCGATTTCCTTGCCAAGCGACTCGTTCGGGAACACCTCGACCGCGATGCGGCCATCCGTCAACGCGCTGAGTTCTTCGCCGAACCGAACGGCGGCCTGATGCCAAGAGTTGTCCTCGTTGGCCAAATGCCCCAGCTTCAGCGTGGTTTCCTGACCGAACGCGGCAGTCCCTGCCATGATCGTCATGCAGCTTGCGGCTGCCAGTGTCGTGATTTTTGAAAAGAGCCTCATGATATTCTCCTCCTAGAGTTTTGGGCTGATTTTCCGGGGATTGCGCCCCGAGAATCTTCGAAATGGTCGGGGTAAAGCTTCTGAACGCGTGGCAGGCTGGACAGGATCTCGCGGAGATGGGTCCGCATCGCGTCTTCGACACGCGATGCACTTTTCTGCTCAATCGCGTCGGCAACCTGTTCGTGTTGGTCGATCAGCTTTGATATGTGAAATTCTTCAAACGTCAGAAACCGCACACGATCCATTTGGGACTTGATCTGAGCCAAAAAATCCCATGAACGTCCGACCCCGGCGGCACGCGCGAGTGTTCTGTGGAAATGTTCGTCAAGCTCCATGAAGTGCTCAGGCGTGTCGTCCGCCACGGCCCTTTGATGCGAAATCTGGCCGCGCAAATCCTTCACAAGCGCAGCGCTGCCTTCGGCGGCAAGCTTGCAAACGATGTCCGCTTCAACGGCTTCGCGGACAAATCTGGCGTTCAGAACGGCCTCATAGTCGATCCGTTTGACATAGGTTCCCCGCTGGGGCCGCACTTCCAGCAAGCCCTCCTCCACAAGTGTGATGAAGGCTTCACGCACCGGCTGGCGGCTGACGCCATATTCTTTTGCAAGCTCGGGTTCCGACAAGCGGCTCATGGGGCGCAGGTCATTTCTGATGATACGGGTTCTCAGGACATTTCTGAGCTGCGGGCTGACAGCCTTGCTGTGATCCAGCTTCCACTCTTCGATATCCGAGACTGCCATCATGCTTCACTCCCCCTGTCTTTTGATACTTCCCCACTTCCATACAAGTCAACACAATGTTAACCTTCCTGATAAGGATTACCTGAAATATAAATATTTCAATTCGTTAGGCGAAAACTGGAGGATGACATGCGGCGAACTTGGCGTTGGTTTGGACCAAAAGACACGGTTTCGATTCCCGATATGAGGCAGGCAGGGGTCTGCGGAGTCGTGTCCGCCCTGCACCATATTCCCAACGGGGTCGTCTGGTCGGTCGAGGAAATCGAGCGGCGCAAAAACCAGATCGAACTGCTCCCCGATGGCAGGCCAACGGAACTCACATGGGATGTGGTCGAAAGCCTCCCTGTCTCTGAAAATATCAAGCAGCAGACAGGTGAGTGGCGAGAGCACATCGAGAACTATAAGCAAAGTATCCGCAACCTCGCCGAAGTCGGCATCCATACGATTTGCTACAACTTCATGCCGGTTCTGGACTGGACGCGGACAGACTTGGCCCATGAATTGCCCAACGGCGCCACTTGCATGCGATTTGATGTGGTTGATTTTGCTGTCTTCGACATCTTTGCGCTGGCACGAAAGGGTGCCGAAAATGACTTCCCATCCGACGTCGTGGACCGCGCGAAGGAGCGACACAGCGCAATGTCGAGCGAGGATGTAGCGGCGCTGGTCACCAACGTAATATGCGGCCTCCCCGGTGCGGAGGAAGGCTACACGCTGGATGATCTGCGCGCCCATCTGGACGCATACAGCGCCATTGATGCCGACACGCTGCGCAAGCACCAGATCGCGTTTCTGCAAGAGGTCGTGCCCGTCGCGGAAGAGGTCGGTGCGCGGTTGTGTTGTCACCCCGATGACCCGCCGTTTCCGCTTCTGGGGCTGCCAAGGATCATGTCGACCGAAGAGGATTACACGCGCCTGATGGCCGCCGTGGACTCGCCCGCGAACGGGATCACCCTGTGCAGCGGATCGCTTGGCGTGCGTCAAAGCAACGACCTCCCGGGGATGATGCGGCGTCTGGGGTCAAGGGTGCATTTCCTGCATCTGCGCAACGTCGCGCGGGAAACCGATACCCTGCCAAACTCTTTCCACGAGGCTGCCCATCTGGAAGGGGTGACGGATATGGTGGCATTGATCGCCGCCGCTCTGGACGAGGAAAAGCGCCGAGCAGAAGAAGGTCGCGCGGATTGCAACATTCCGTTCCGCCCCGACCACGGGCAGGACATTCTGAGCGACCTCGGGCAGAACAGCCAGCCCGGCTATCCCGCTGTCGGACGGCTCAAAGGGCTCGCCGAGTTGCGCGGTATCATCGAGGCCCTGTCCCACAAAGGATCGGTCGCATGAGACGTTTGAATAAATCCAGCCTCGCCGCTGTTCCTGACGGCGTGGCGACACCTGAATACGACCGCGATGCCTGCGGCACGGGGATCGTCCATCTTGGCTTGGGGGCGTTTCACAAAGCGCATCAGGCATTCTACACCGACGCCGCGCTGGCGGCAGGCGGGGGTGACTGGAAGATCATCGGCGTCAGTATGCGCAACGAGCAAACCGCGCAGGATTTCAACGAGCAGGACGGGCTTTACACCATCCTCGTCAAAGCGCCGGAGCGCACAGAGGCGCAAATCATCGGCAGCATCGCCTCAGCGCTTTGCGCGCGCACCCAGCCTGACGACGTGCTGAACGCACTTAGCGATCCTGCCACCCGCATCGTTACAATCACGGTCACCGAAAAAGGATACGGCATTAATCGCGCCACGGGCGGCGTTGATCCGTCTCATCCTGTCATTGCGCAGGACCTAAAACGTGACCAAGCACCTGTCGGAGCCGTCGGGCTGATCGTCGCCGCCCTGGAGAAGCGCCGCGCCGACGGCACCGCGCCCTTTACGGTTCTTTGCTGCGACAACCTGCCAGAAAACGGCAAGTTCGTTCATGCCGGTCTGATTGATTTCGCTAACCGATTTGACACCGGGCTGGGCGACTGGATTGCACGAAACGTCGCCTGTCCGTCATCTATGGTGGACCGCATCACCCCTGCACAAACCGCCGCGACCCGCGAGATTGCAGCTGATTTGACGGAAACCCAGGACCTTCTCGCCGTTGAGACCGAGAGCTTCCATCAATGGGTGATCGAAGACCACTTCCCGTCGGGGCGTCCGTCATGGGAGGCCGCAGGGGCAATCTTCACCCGAGACGTCGCACCTTTCGAGAAAATGAAACTCCGGCTCCTGAATGGCAGTCATTCGCTGATCGCCTACATGGGTCTGCTGCTCGGCAAGCAATACGTCAGGGATGTCCTAAGCGATGCCGGTCTGGAAGCCCTGATACGCAAGCATCTCGACGCCGCATCCGCCACGCTGCCGCCGATGCACGATATTGACCTACCTGCATATTGCGCCGATCTCGTCGAGCGTTTTCGCAACCCGAACATTGCGCATGAAACATCCCAGATTGGCACCGACGGCTCGGAGAAGTTGCCGCAACGTATATTGGCACCAGCGGTTGATGCTCTTGGGGCAAACCAGTCTGTGCGTCCCTTTGCATTCGCAACAGCGCTCTGGATATGGTTCTGCCGCACCGGTGACCTCAACGATCCGCGTGCCGAGCAGCTGGAAAGCGCCGCTCAGAAGACCAGTCCGGAGGAAATACTGGCCGACTTGGAAACCATTTCCGGCCTCATTCCTGCGGAGCTTGCAACTTCGGTCGTCTGGCGACGCGATATCCTGTCGATTTTGTCTGATCTGATGGAGCATTCGCCCGAGTTCGTTATTAGCTCCGAGATCGGCGAAAGGGCAAACTGATCTCGCTTCGGCGATGCCACTCTTGAAAGGATCACCAGCACCTATCTGGCCCGATTTCAGGGGGGCTGGGGCATTGTCAGTTATGCCGGAATATGTCGCAACATATCACGACGCAAATCGCATCCGCTTAAACACCATCCACAGGCTTGAAACGATGCGAACACATTCCGCCATCTTGCGGACCGCATGGGTGAGGTGTAGCGTGACCGTTCCTTAAGACCCTGCATTTCAGACATATTCGCTTTCGCAATTATCCCCTACCAAGCTTGAGGTTGGACCATGAAAAATACCAGAAATGCACTTCTGGCCGTGCTCGCCGTTTTGGCCGTTGCGGCCCTGCTCGTCTGGACTGTGCGCCAACCCGCCACCTATCTGGTGCAAGGCGAGGTGGAGGCCACGCGGATTGATCTTTCGGCGTTGATCACTGCACGGGTGTCGGAGACTCCTGTCGGCTTTGGCAGCCGCGTTAGCGCCGGCGACATTGTCGTGCAGTTGGAAAGCCCGCAATTGCGTGCGCAGCTTGAGACTGCAAAGGCAGGGATCGCTGTGGCGCGGGCCAATCGGGACCTGACCTTTTCCACCCGCCCCGAAACAATCGCCGCCGCCGAGGCGCAGTTGGCCAAGGCGGTCGCTGACGTGGAACTGGCCCAAAGTAGCTATGATCGGGTGAACCAGCTGCGTGACAGCTCGGTTGTGTCGCAGGCAAACCTTGATCAGGCCAGCAACGCATTGAACGCCGCTATTCAGGCCCAGGCCGCCGCGCAAGCCAACCTGGATCAGGCGCGCAACGGGGCCAGCGAAGAGCAAAGGGCCGTCGCCACAGCGCAGGTCACCCAAGCTGAGGCCAATCTGACCCAGCTTCAGGCCAATGTCGAAGAACTGACCGTCACATCCCCGATTGACGGCGAGGTCACGACCCGCACCGCCGAAGTCGGCAAGTTGTTCAGCGCCGGCGCGCCGTTGATTTCGATCGTGGATGTGGACCACGCCTGGTTCACGTTCAACCTGCGCGAAGACCTTCTGGAGGGCCTCGAAGTTGGCCAGCCGCTTGAGGTGCGCGTGCCCGCGTTGGGGCAAGACCACGCGCCCGTTCCTGCCGAGATCACGGCGATCAACGTCGAAGGCAGCTATGCGAACTGGCGTGCAACCAAGGCCACAGGTGATTTCGACTTGCGGACATTCTCGGTGCGGGCCGAGCCGACGGAGCCAGTCGACGGCCTGCGACCCGGAATGAGCGCACTGGTAGACTGGCCCGCGACCGCGCGCAGCGCCGAATAGCCCGGTGTCAGGCGACACACATCCTTCAGGTTTCCGGCGCATTCTGCGGCGTGAGAGGCGTCATATCGCGTCCCGCCCCTCGCTGGCGTTCATGCTGGCCCCAATGCCGCTGTTGATCTTTCTGACCCTCGCCGCGGTCTTTGCGCCGGGTTTGCCGCGCGACCTGCCGGTTGCGGTGGTGGACCTTGATGGATCAACCCTGTCGCGCCAGCTGGTGCGCATGGTCGACGGCGCATCAGACGTGGCGGTGACCCAGCAGGTACCGTCCTTGAGCGAAGCACGTCAGGCGCTTATCGCCCGGGACGTCTATGCGATCTTGATGATCCCGCCAGAGATGGAGCGAAATCTGTTTCTGGAACAAAGCCCTGAAATCGTGATCTTCTCCAACAGCCAGTTCCTTGCATCAGGAGGGGCAGCGGCGCGCAGTATGGGCACCTCGGTTCTGACTCTCGCGGCGGGCGTATCGCTGCGTTTGCTGGAATCCAACGGCGTCGGACCGGACCGCGCCATGGACCTGATAACGCCGATCCCGGTGCAGCAAAGCCCGCTGTTCAATCCCTCACTCGACTACATCCAGTTCCTGCTGTCGGCGATTATCCCGACCGTCATGCAGATCTTCATCTGCGCCGCCGCCGTGTTGTCGTTTTCGCGTGAGCGACATTCACCGGGCGGCCTGTCGAACTTCTTGCAGCAATCCGGCTCGGCGGCTCAGGGGATAGCTGGCAAATTGCTGCCCTATACGGTGCTGGGAACCCTTGTTCTCCTGCTTGGGGATGTGTTGCTTTTCACCTTCTTCGGGGCTGATTTTCGCGGAAATGTCCTGGTGTTCTTCCTCAACGGGCTGTTGTTCATTCTGGCCTGTCAGATGCTGGGCGCTTTGATCGCGATGTTTGCCACAAGCGCAACCGGAGCCTTGGGCATGATGGCCGTCATCGTCGCACCGGCATTTGGGTTCGCGGGGGTCAGCTTCCCACGCTTTGGAATGTCAGGTTTCGCCCAAGCCTGGGGGTCGATCATCCCGCTGACGCCATACCTTGAATTGCGCACGGACCAGACCCTTCGCGGGGCGCCGTTGCAGTATTCGGCGCCGACGATGCTATGGCTGTTCGCCCTTCTGATCGTGTTCACGACACTGTTGTGGATCATGCTACACATGCGGGCGCGGGCTGTGACCGCAGGGGGTGAAACGTGAGTGCGCTGCGCCGTTTCATGACCGAGATCATCGGCGTCTTGCGCAATCTGTTCGCAGATTCCAGCGCCCGCATGACGATGATCGCGGGCATTTTGGTTTATAGCGCGTTGTATCCGCAGCCCTTCGTCGGAGAGGTTTTGCGCGATGTGCCCATCGCGGTTATCGATCAGGACAATTCTACCGAAAGCCGGAAACTGCTGCGCCTTATCGACGCCAACGACCATGTCGCCATCATGGCCGCTGTCCCCAATATGGAGGCCGCCCGCGATGCATTCTTCAAGCGCGACGTCTATGGCATCGTCATCATTCCGGCTGGCTTTGAACGCAATCTTCTGACCGGAGCCCCCGCGCCGATCGCCGCCTTCGGCGATGGCAGCTATCTGCTGGTCTATTCCAACATCATGGGCGCGGTTACCAGTGTCGCCCGCGCCATGGGTGTCGAAGTCAACCTTGCGCGCCTGACCGACACCGGCATGGATGAGGATCAGGCACGAACGGCTTTGGCCCCAGTGACCGTCACAAATATCGCGGTATTCAATCCACAGGGCGGCTATGCCAGCTATGTGGTTCCGGCGTCCTTCGTTTTGATCCTTCAGCAGACGCTGCTTATGGGTATCGGCTTGCTCCACGCCGGGCGCAGGTTTCCCACCGGGCTTGGGATGTGGGCGGCACCTGTTGCCTATATCGGATTATATCTGGGCTGGATCGCATTCACTCAACTGCTGTTACCGGCTTTCTACGGCATCCCGAGGGTGGGAAACATCGGCACGCTGATGCTGATCGGCCTGCCGTTCCTGAGCGCCTGTACCGCGTTGGGATTTGCCCTCGCTCTCTTGATCCCGCGGCGTGAAGGCGTGGTGTTCTTTCTGGTGGTCATGGGGCTGCCGCTTTTCTTTCTGTCGGGCATCGCATGGCCGATTGAATCCATCCCCGAATATCTGCACATGCTGTCGCTGCTTGTGCCGTCTTCCAGCGCGATTTCAGCCTTTGTCGCGGTCAATCAAATGGGAGCGACACCGAAGGACATTGCGGACGCGGTGCAAATTCAGATCATCCTCGCCTTCGGGTATACGTTGTTGGCCATCTTGATCTACCGGATCAAGGGAGCACAGCATCAGGTTACCGGCTCCTGATGGATGTCCGGTGGGAACTTTTCGATGCGGGTGGGTAGCTGAGATTACGGGTGCTGACATGCGGAGCGCCCAACCTTGGCCACTGCAACTGAAACAGCCGTTGCCTTCTTAATGCCGAGTTTGGTCGGCGGCAGGCCGATACCGGATCGTGTGACTTACCGATATCGGCCAATTATCTTACGCTTAACCTTCGCGCACGCCTTTTTCGACTCGTTCGCCCAGCGTCTTGTCAACGTTGCGCCAGTATTCAAAGGCGCGCTTCAAGATCGGCTCGGACACGCCGCCTTTGAGGTGGCCGACGATATTGCTAACCAGCCGATCACGGGCGGCATCATCCAGCACGTCGCGCACCAGCGTTCCGGCCTGACCCCAATCGTCATCGTCTTCACGCAGCGTATAGGCGCTGCGCACCATATCGCCATCGGCGTGCCACTTTCCGGCATCATCGGTAAGCGACGGATCGGCATGTGGCCCACCATAAGAGTTTGGCGCGTAAACCGGATCGCTGACGTTATCGACCCGCATCGCACCATCCTTGCTGTAGCTGTGGACAGGTGATTTCGGGCGGTTGACCGGGATCTGTGCAAAATTTGCCCCCAGTCGCGCCCGATGGGCGTCGGAGTAGGAGAAACTGCGACCGAGCAGCATCTTGTCGGGGCTGAGACCGATGCCACGCACCAAACTGTCAGGCGCAAATGCGGCCTGTTCGATTTGGGTGTGGAAATCGGTGGGGTTTTTGTTCAGCGTCAGCTTGCCCACCTCGATCAGCGGGTAATCTGCGTGCGGCCAAACCTTGGTGAGATCGAACGGGTTGAAGCGGTAGGTCTTGGCCTCCTCAAACGGCATGATCTGCATATGCAGCGTCCAGGTGGGGAAATCGCCGTCCTTGATCGCATTGAACAGATCACGGCGGTGGTAATCGCCATCTTGTCCGTCTTCAGAGATAATGGTCTTCAGAGCGGCCTG